>NZ_OY781616.1:2365000-3577500 GCF_963677005.1 Maridesulfovibrio sp.
ACGGTTTATGCGCCAGATCCGCGATTCCGAAAGTTTCCATAGCCTTGAATGAAATATCGTAATCCCGTGCGGACGGCGAGGAAAATGCACCCAGATGAGCCGTTCTCCCCATTACCACAATATCGATAGCGGAAAAGGAAAAAACAGGATGATGCATCTGCGGGACAAAAGCTATGGCCCGGGCCGCTTTTTTGCGGTTCAACTTGCTGATACTGCATCCATCAACTTCAACCCTGCCGCTATCCGGCTCGGCAAGGCCGGCCATGCAGCGCATGAGTGTGGACTTGCCTGTCCCATTGGGCCCGAGTATGGACAGGACTTCCCCGGCATGCACATCAAGACTGATTCCAGACCAGACAGGCTCTCCATGTTCATATGAAAAGCTCAGGTCCGAAACGGATAAGACTACGCCCATCCTGTCTTCCCCCTGGCCAGCAGCCATGCGAAGAAAGGAGCCCCCACTGTAGCGGTCAGAATTCCCAGAGGAATCTCGGCGGCACTGATATTTCTTGCAAGACCGTCAATGAAGACAAGATAGCATGCCCCAAGGGCAAGACTTGTCGGGATCAGTTTCATGTAATCCGGGCCGACCAGCATTCTGGCAAGATGCGGAACTACAAGCCCGACCCAGCCGATAATGCCGCTGACCGATACCGCACTGGCCGTAATAACGGTTACTCCGAGAATGACGCTGACCCGTAGCCTGCCGGCCTCCACTCCCAGAGTCCGGGCCTCCTCGTCACCGAACGACAGTACATTGAGCCGCCAGCGAACAAGCAGGAGAAAAACAATACTGATCAGCATGGGCAGAAGAATAGTGTACAGGTCTTTCATTGAAATGGATGCCAGCGAGCCCATAAGCCAGTAAACGATTACCGGAAGTTTATCGTCCGGGTCGGCCATGTATTTGACCAGTGAAAGCAGGGATTGGAAAAAAGCGCCCACAATGACGCCTCCAAGGACGATAATCATTGTGCCGCTGCTCTTATAGACCCTGCTCATCAGCCATGCTGCCGCAACAGCGGTAATCCCGAACAGAAATGCGCAGCCCTGAATCATGACCGGCTGGTTCCAGATAACTATTCCCAACGCCGCCCCGAATCCTGCTCCGGACGCGACTCCCAGAATATAGGGGGAAACCAGCGGATTGCGAAAAAGGCCCTGAAAGGCCGCACCTGAAACCGACAATCCCCCGCCGATCAGCATTGCCGCCAGAATTCTGGGCAGGCGGACCTTGAGCACCACGGTTTCAAGAACGCCGGAGGAGACATCATTGACCGGAAACCCCAGCTTTGAACCCAGAATGCGCAGAATATCTGTAATCTCCACCGGGTATCGGCCCCAGGCCAGCCCCAGACACATCGCAATAACAGGTGCAGCCAGCAGCAGAAAATATAATCTGCTACCGGCTGCACTCTGTTTCGGCTTATTGAATCTACTTTTTGTAGGGAATGCCATAGAACTCTTTGTAGTAAGACTGGACGAGAGCATTGAGGTCTACGTCCTTGAACTTTTCAGGATACAAGGTGCTTGCCATCCAAAGCTCACCGAGTGCCATTGATTCCGGCAGACAATGTCCCCAGGGCTTAACGTACTCGGGGCAGATATATACCTTGTGATTCTTCACGGCGCTTACTTCCTGCCATGCAGGATCGCCTACCAGCTGCTTTTCAGCGCTGCGGTGACGCCACTGTATGAAAATGACTTCAGGATTCCAGCGCAGCACATCTTCCATAGAAACTTCCTTGAAACCAACGATATCTGCTGCAGCCACGTTGACTCCTCCGGCACGTTCCATGATCACGCTGGTATATTTGCCGCGTCCGTATGTCCTGAGATTCGAACGGGCCATGTAGCAGCGAACACGTTTTGCTTCCGGTATATTGCCGAGATGGCTTTTCAAAATCTTCTGGTTGGCGGCGATGACGCTGATAAGCTTCTGCCCCCGTTCCTGCTTGCCGAAAACATCTGCTATGATCTCAATGGCGTCATTCAGGCCCTTGTTATAGGCCTTGTCGGCATCCTTAAGTTCAGGATTGAGTTTGGAAGCCTCTTCGTACCCTGCTGCGTACAGTGATATTCCAATAACGGGAATGCCTGCATTGGTGATCTGCTCAATCATCTCTTTCGGTGCATAGTGAGTAACAAAGACGACATCCGGATTGAGAGCGAGCAGAGCCTCCATGTTAACACTGTCCAGCCCTCCGGGAGTGGCCATGCTGTCTATGTTTTTGATGCATTTGGCGGCACCGGGAAGATACTTCTGCCACTTCTCAAGAATTCCGACGACCTTATCTGCAGCGCCGAGCTGAATTACAATATCAAGAGTCTGGTGCTGCAGAATCACAGCACGTTCAATTTTGTCTGGAACAGTTACTTTCCGGCCCAACTGATCGGTAATTGTCCGTTGAGCAAACGCAGGTGTAGCCATGAGAACCGTGAAAATCAGCAGAAGACATACGCTGCCGCATGAAAATTTGAAACTCTTCACTCCAATATCTCCTTTAGATGCCCCATACAGGACAGCGTCCATGGATGGGACCATTGTTATTCACCCCGCCCTGGGTATGATTACCCACTCAATAATTATGCTTAACGAAGCACAACGCTATATCAACGACAACTGCAAAGTAAAGCATATAAATAAGTACGGTATGGAGTTACTGGTCGGATATCTCCGATTGCAGAACAGAGAGGGGAATTGATTGAGTAAACAACCCGGTAAGCAGGACTTCGTAAAAATGAAAAGCAGCAGAAATAGTCAGGCAATTTCTTTAAAGCAGCTTCTACTTGGACCGGAAAATGGAAAAATAAATTATTTAACAGGTGTGTTCAGGATGGAATTGAGACAAGGCAGCAAAAAGGCTGAAACAAACCGTGCTCATGCGCAGGTCAGTTTCAGCCTTTTCAGTGTATCGTATTAAACCATGTCCGGAAGCATCCTGTGGACGCCCTCCGAACATTATCTCTTTAGAATTCTAGTGTTCAGCGTGGGCAGCACCATCGGGGTGACAACCGGCACAGCTTACGGGGCCTTTGTCTTCTTTCACATGACAGCCGGTGCAAAGCTTGTGGTAAGCATTGCGCAGACCGGTTTTTCCGGCCTCGGGCTTGACTGCATGGCAGTCCGAACATTTCTGGTCTTCGGAGCTTTCACCTTCCACTATCTTTCCATCTTCCCACACGTGGTGGCAAAGGGAGCAATCTTCAATCCCGGCCTTTTCATTGTGGGCGTCATGGACAAACACTGCGGCGGGACGCTGATGCGGCTCGAACGCGGGGTCCAGCAGAACGGTTATTTCATCCTGACAGAATGCGGGAATCATATAGAGAAAGACACAAGCGGCAAGGACCGCCATGGAGAATACTTTTTTCAACATTTTCATCTTCCTCCTATTCCGCTTCAGGCTTTTCCATGAGTTCGTAAATCAAATCACCGAAGAACTTGAGTTCAATACCAAGCTCGTAATAGTGGATAAGATCTTCAAGACCGCCATGGCAGTTATGGCATGGAGCAAGAACATACTTACAGCCGGTAGCCTTCATCTGCTCGGCTTTAACCCTGTTACCTTCCATACGTACATTCTTGAACGGAGGACCGCAGTTGATGACACCGCCACCGGCAGCACAGCAGTAGTTATGCTCTCTGTTGGGGGTCATCTCAACAACATTATCGCAAAGCGCGTGAATGAGGTTGCGTGAATGTTCCATCAGGCCGCGACCGCGAATAACGTTACAGGGATCGTGAAGTGTGATGGGCTCCTTGAATTTTTCCTTGATCTTGATTTTGCCGGAACTGATCAATTCCCAGAAAAACTCAATGGAGTGGACGACTTCAATGGGAAATTTTTCCCATCCATCCCAACGGTTACCATTATCATAAACGGAACGGAAAGCGTGACCGCATTCGCCCATGACAATCTTTTTACATTTAAGATCCAGAGCGGATTCAAAATGGCTTCTCTTGATGCGGCCCATCATCTCATAGTCGCCGGTGTACATACACATGTCCGAGTTATCCCAGCCAGGCTCAATGGGCATGGTGAAATCAACTCCGGCCTGGTTGAAAATAAATGCAGCCTGATAGATGAGCTGGGTACGGAACTTTGGCTCCGGTGCGATAACTGAATAATAGATATCAGCACCTTCTTTATCGAGCGGAATGCGCAGGTTGGGCATTTCGTCGCGGGCTTCGTCTTCCTGCCATTGCAGGGTATCCGGCCATTCATCATCCTTGAGCCACATCTGGTTTACAGTGGCGGAATGGGAATGGGCGGTATCCTGAATATACTGCGGGGTCACACCGAGCTTGTGGCACATGCGGCGCACCATGCTCATGATATAACCGGTATCGATACCCAACGGACAGAAATGCGCACAACGCTTACAGAGGTTACACTCGGTATAAGCGATCTGAGCCATGGCATAAATTTCATCAGCAGTTACTTTATAGTTCTGGCTCAAGATTTTGCCCAGAGTCTGATGAACCTTACCAGCAGGTGAATAGCTGGGATCCTGATCATGGGACATATAGTAATGGCAGGCTTCGGAACACATGCCGCAACGCATGCAGGTCTCAGCGTAGACCTTGAGCTTTGCGCCGGCTTCTCCCTCAATTACCTGCCTGAGAGTGTTTTCGATACGTTCCGGAGTCAGGCGGGATACGCCCCGCGTGAGTCCTACGTCTTCGATTTTCCTGTCGAATGTCATTTTTAGTACTCCTTGAGGGATTTAATTACCAGTCCTTGCAGTTACGGACACCGCCGAACTCGGATCCCATATAGGCTCTGGTGAACAGCGCGAACACCGCGTGGCTTAAACGGGTAAAGGGGATGCTGATGAGCATGATTTCACCGCAGAGGATGTGCAGAATGAGCATAACCTTAGCATCGCCGATCTGGTGATAAGCCAAAACACCGGTCAGGAAAACCAGGGAAGGCACGGCAAGTGCGATCCAGTCCTTGCCGGTGGTCAGGTAGGCTACGTCCTTCTGCAGAAAACGACGTGCGCAGAAGAAGATGCAGCAGACAACGACCACTATGGACATGATGTCGGCGATGTTATCCGGGAGGGTCGGCCAGCTGATGCCGAAGAACTGATCCCAGAGAACCACGTGCCCCAAAAGAAAGATGGGGACAATGACAAGACAGATATGAAAAACAAAGGTCACCATCGCAGTCCAGGGATTGCGCTGCCAACCAAGGGTTCCTACAGGATTCAACCAGGCCAGGATTGAACGCATTCCCCACTTGAAACTCATGTAGTGCAAGGAAGAACCGTCTTTGGCCTTGGCAAGCTGGTACATGGAGATCAGCCTGTACAGGGAACCGAGAACAAACACGCCCCAGGCGAACCACGCCAGAGGACCGACAACAAATGCATAAGCACTATTCATGTGTAATTCCTCCGGTTTAGAATTCGCTTACATCGGCAACGATGCGTACATACTTGCCGCCTTCGATAGCGCGGATAAGAACCTTGGAGCTGTCCGGGCTGAAAGCAGGTTCCCAGCACTGATCAAAATCCTTGCCATAGGCCTTGCCGTCCAGAACCACGGTGTAACGTCCGTTCTTTTCAACCTTTGCGGCAACTTTGGAGCTGTCGGGGCTGAAAACAGGCTTCCAGGCCATTTCGAAGACGCCGGGCCATACTTTACCGTCGCAAAGTACGGTATAGGCCTTGTCGTCCTTGGCAAGAGCCGCAGCGCGGTTGCCGTCGGGGCTTACAGCCATATCGATTACAACCGGAGCAGTAATGGACCAGGGTTTGCCGTCAACGGCCAGAGTGAAGCTTCCGAAAGTAGGAGCAACTATGGCCCAGAGTCTGCTTCCGTCTGCGCTGAACTGCTGATGCCAGCAGTTGGCCATGGTATTTTTCCAGATCAGTTCTCCGTTCTGGGCCATTCCCCATTTGCCTTCCAGGCGAACAGGAGCGACAACAGCACCGGTTGCGGGGTTGAAGCAGGGTTCCCAGACACATTGGAATTCACGTTGCCAGATTTTCCCGTCCACTGCGATGGTATAATCGTAGAGGTTCTTTCTTACCTGACAGGCAACTTTCTTGCACTCGGGATCAAATACCGGAGTGTAGCAGTTTACGAAGACGTTATCCCAGGCAACACCGTTGACGGCCACGGTAAAGATACCCTTCTGGAAGGTCTCGATGTCCGCCTGCGGCATAGGTGTAACCTGCACTACTGCTGCAGTCCCGGTGCCGTCGCAGCTACAAGCAAAGTTGTTTGCGTTGGCGTAAAAGTTTTCCCAGAGCACACCGTCCACGCCCATGCCGTATTCCATATCCTGCTGAACAGCGCAGATAATGGAGCCGTTGGACCCGAACATGCTTTTCCAGATATAGCCGTAATTTTCCGGCCAGTGCTCACCGTCAACAGTAAGAGTCCATTCGCCCATCTGCTGGGCGCTACCAACGAACTTACCGTCGGGAGAGAATTTGGGATCAAAAATTCTGTCATAAACTTCTTCCCAAATTTCACCGTTGACGCAAGCAGTGAATTCCAATTCGCCTTTATTAACGACCGCTCCGACCTTTTCACCGTCGGGGCTGGCATGGAACTCTTCCACCCACTCAAATTTATCGGACCAGGATCCTGTATCCTGAACCTCTTTCCTACCGGGATTCCAATCCCACGTGGACGCATCAGGCATCTCACGCCTCCTCATTCCGAATTGATCCGATTTATCCGCCAATATCCCGGATCGGCTCGGTTTTTCGGGTGCAAGCACCCTGTTTTCAAACCAACAATAGTCCCGTCTTTGGTCGAAACAAACCTCGTCACACCAAGGCCGAAGACCCTTCCAGCCTTATAACTGCACGTTAATTCGCACATTTTGTGCTATAGGACAATACCGTCCAGAGGCTTTTGCCGGGTAAAAACCCATAAAAAACGAAAGCACCGCCGCCGGACAGGCTGCGGTGCTTTAAATATTTATTCAAATATAAAAGCATGTTACATGTTATTTATTCGCTAAAAAACAACCTCACCCATTTGACATAATTGATCAAACGATTTTTTTATTCCCACTATAATGGTAGGTTATAATACCAACTTTTGCAGGAGGTAATCAGAGGTCCAATTCAGCCATGATATAGTCATAATCGAGCTCGGAATTAACCAGTCCGGCACCGTGGTTGATCTTGATCATATCCCGCAGTTTGTAGCTTTCCTGAATAGCTTCCATCTTCTTGGCCACGGCATAGGTGTCGTCACGCACAACGATAACGGGAATTTCCAGAACTTCGGAACGCGTAAGGATAATATCGTTGGGATAGAGATTCCCCGTCAGAATCAGACAGGGGCAGTTGCCCTCCAGAGCCACCAGCTGAACATCGGCCCGGTCTCCACCGACTATGACAGCGGAGTTCTTATGCCTTCTGAAATGCGTAATGAAGTTCTCCACCTGCATGGTCCCGATGAGAAAATTCTCCACAACCCTGTCGGCCTTTGCGTGGGCGGAAATAATTTTGCCGAAAAGCCGTTCGGCCAGATCATTGACCTTGATTGCGCCCATGAGAGGATCTCTGGGAATTATCCCGAGTACTTTGACTCCCCTTTTTTCAAGAAACGGCACCAGCAGAGAGGTCAACTCTTCCATATAATGGTCGGGGACATCGTTGAAGACCACTCCGAGAAAATCGTCCCCCAGTTCCTTGTGGACCCGCAGAACGTAATCGTAGCGGAGTTCCTTGCTGTAACGGTCAACCAGTATGGTTTTGGCTCCCACCGCTCTGGCCACATCGGGTCCGCTTACGCCGCAATATGTTCCGGAACTCAGATAGCTGCCGGAACCGCCGATGAGCATTACATCCTTATCCCGGCTCAATTCTTCGTAGGATGAAACAATCGACGGCATAAGGTCGCCAAGATCGTCGGCAAAGGCCTTGATGGTAAAATCACGCGTCACAAGAACCGGTGTTACCATGCCGGGGTCCTGTTCAAGGCCCAGAACTTCCTGTATGAACGCCGCGTCCGCATCGCCCGGCCTGTTACCGTCCATATGCGGCACAGCGCCTACAGGTTTCATGTATCCCACCTTGAGCCCGCTCTCACGCAATTTGAGGCCGAGAGACATGGCCAGAAGGTTCTTGCCGGAATATCCGGTGGTTGAACCGATATATATACCTACCATCTACGCCTCCTTATTCAGACCCGGCAGCAGAATTCCGGTCGGGTGCCACGCCGGGGCCGGGATCAACCACGACCATTCGCGCATCCGCAACCAGAGCCTCTTCCGAGTTTACCAGCACGGGGTTAAATTCAGCTTCATAAATTTCAGGAAAATCTTCAGCCAGATACGACATCCGGATCAGGACATCAGTGATAGCTTCGAAGTCAACGGGCTCTCCGCCCCGGACTCCCTTGAGCAGCATGTAGGAGCGGATTTCACGCACCATGTCTCCGGCATCCTCCACCGAAAGAGGAGCCAGCCGAAAAGAAACATCCTTCAGGATTTCCACGTAGACCCCGCCAAGTCCGAACATCAGCAACGGGCCGAACTGTTCGTCCCGGCGAAAACCGACGATCACTTCCCGGGATTCCGGCGAAGCCATCTGCTGAACCAGACAGCCTGCAATATACACATCCGGCCGGAGGCACTGTGTGCGGGCGGTTATTTCCCAGAAAGCGGTACGAACCTCCTCTGCGGAAGAAAGTCCCACGCGCACACCGTCCACATCAGACTTGTGAGATATTTCCGGGGATGCGATCTTGAGCACAACCGGATAACCCAGTTGCTCGGCAATCGCTACGGCCTCATCGCCGCTGCGGGCAAGGTCCGACTCCGGAGTAGGCAGCCCGTAAGCGGTAACAATATCACGAGCCTGAAACTCGACCAGTTCGGAACGCCCGGAACGCAACGAGGCTTCCACCAGTTGGCGCGCCGACTCGATATCCCTTTCCGGCTCCGCGTATGTGCGCGGCGGACGTCCCTTCCAGGCGGCATAGCGGTACATGCAGTCCATGGCCCGCACGGCCTGTTTGGGGAAATCATATACAGGAATTCCGGCTGCGGCAAAAATTTCTCTGGCCCGTCTGCTGTGCCTGCGCCCCATAAGACAGCAGAAAACAGGCTTCGCTATCTCGGCAACTACGGCTGAAATTTCTTCAGCAGCGGCGGCAAGGTCCAACGCGGCGGAAGGTGCAACTATGACAAGCATGCTGTTTACGCCCGGATCATGCCCGACGATGCGGACCGCCCTGCCGTAACTTTGCGCATCAGCATCCCCCAGCAGATCGACCGGGTTGTACAGGGAAGCGTATCCGGGCAGCATGCGCTGCAATTCCCCGATTATATCGGGAGAATAAGTCGGCATGCGCATTCCGGAATCACCGCAGGCATCAGCAGCAAGGATTCCGGGACCGCCCGCATTGGTCACTATTCCAAGATTCGGCCCCAGCGGGAGTTCCTGCGATGAAAATGCCTTGGCAAGGTTGAAAAGCTCGTCCAGCCGCTCCACACGTATAACGCCGGACTGAACAAACGCGGCCCCGCAGGCCTTGTCCGATCCGGCCACGGCTCCGGTATGCGAAGAAGCCGCCCGGGCTCCGGCAGGAGTAATACCGGCCTTCATCATTATTACAGGCTTCTTCATGGACACGCGGGAAGCGCAATCCATAAACCTGCGTCCGTCATCCACGTTCTCCACGTATCCGAGGATAACTTTGGTATCCGGGTCATTCCCCAGATATTCAAGCATGGAGGCTTCATCGAGAACGGCTTTGTTGCCAAGACTGATAAATTTTGAAAACCCGACCCCGGCTCCAAGAGCCCAGTCCAGTACTGCCACGCAAAGGGCCCCGGACTGGGAAAAAAAACCTATCTTTCCGGGCAGAGGATTGCCGGTGGCGAATGACGCATTAAGGGAAGAGCCGGTACTGATAAGTCCGAGGCAGTTGGGTCCTAGCAGATTAACACCCGTCTTTGAGGCAATTTCGGCCAGGCATGTTTCAAGCACCCATCCTTCGTGGTCCACTTCCTTGAACCCGGCGCTGACGATGACAACGGAACCGACTCCCTTTTCCACCAGCTCGAGAAAGCAATCGAGAACAAGATCTCGCGGCACAGCTATGACGGCAAGATCGACCGGACCTTGAAGATCGGAAATACTTTTGCAGACCTCAAGCCCGCAAATGGAACCGCCACGCGGATTGACAGGATAGACCTCGCCTTTGAAACCGGCGTCCAGAATATTAGCAACTATTGTGTTCCCGATTTTACCGGAAACAGATGAAGCGCCGACAACGGCGATTGAAGAAGGAGCAAAAAGGGTGTCCAAACTTTCTCCCGGAACATGAAACCCCTTCCCGGCGGGGTTGATTTCCTTAAAACATGATGCTTATCGAAAAATATGGTTGCGATCCGCAATGACACTGACATCATCACCGGAACTACCACGTGAACAAGTGAATATAGTCAGAGAGAGGCCGTCATTGCAAGCAGGAGATGCTACTGACCCCAATTATCAGCATTCTTTAATTCCCGCAGTGGTATTCCTGCCCCGGAAAAACAGCAACAGCCCGTAAGAATCAACGCCTAATTTCACACCGAACAGATAACATCTAAGTATAGCAACACTTATCTTATTATATCTGTTGCGTTATCTTAACAAATAATGATAATAATCCCGTAGGGCGGGAAACTCAGACAAAATACAAAACTAATGCGAAATAATCATCCTGTAACAGATTTGCCAAATTTAAAATATGATAAAACCAAAGAAAACCGGCAGCGGTGGAGTCGGCTATGGCTGATGATTCAAACCTTATAGAGGAAAGCTATTGCGCGATCACGGTCAACATATTCAAAATTCTCCCGAAGACCGGACTAAATTTCAGCCTGTATAAACTGAACACCTCCAACGGCAAGTTCTACCCTCTTACCGTGCCCGGAAAAAACCTCACCCACACGGAAAGACAAAGCATTACAAATGATTGCGAAGACGGATTAATTTACCTGAAAACTGAAGACCTGCGCCACTGTCATCATCCGTTTGCCGAAAACCTCAACCTTGTTTTAAATACTCTCGGAAGTTCCATTCCGGAACCGGAACTGGCCCTGCTGATACTTGAAGGATTGAAGATTTCTGCGGCAACGATTTATGTGGATTCGATAAAAATCCACTTCGAATCTTTCCATAAAACTCTTTGCGCCGCAGGAGAAATACTCCACTCAAACCCCAAACTTCTGTGGTTGATAATACCGCTTCTTGACGGGAATCACTCCCTTGTAAACAAATCGGTTTCCACCGGAATAATCGGGGCCGCAGTCATCCTGCTGGGGCGGGAACTGACGCCGGACGTAAACGTGTTCCTTGACGCCTTCTGTGCTCTTTTCCTGTGCGACATAGGGCTTTCCTCCATGCCGGAATTCGTTCTCGGAAAAGAGTTCTGCCTGACCCGTGACGAGCAGAAACGTATCCGCCAGCACCCTTTAAGCTCCATAAAAGTCCTCAGCGATACGCAGTTGGTAAGTAAACCCGTAATGCGCGCGGTTCTGGAGCACCACGAGCGCATGGACGGTTCAGGCTACCCCAGAGGGGTAACCAACGATCAGCTTTCCTGGCTGGGAAAACTGTGCGGGGCTGTTGATTCCTTCGTGGCCATGACAATGGAACGGCCGGGCAAGAAACGCATGCCCATCGTGGATGCCCTGAAGATTCTATACAAGGAATCATCGCAGTACGATCCCAACATCATCTACGCCCTGGAAAAAGTTACTTACAGAGACTGAACCGACCCGCCGGCCCGATGCTTCTCATGTAAACCGTACGGCTTTCAACAAAGCATGGCCGAATAATCATCCTCAATACCCAATTCCAGGCCGAAACCATCAGGATCTCCACAAAAAAACAAAGCCCCTGCGTGACACGCAGAGGCCTTTAAAGAAATCAATCGGATGAAGGAGGAGTCGGGAAGTTGTCCCTATCCTAGTTCATGTGCAGGTACTCGGCCTTGAGTTTGGCCATGTCACCTTTGAGAATCATCTGGTCCATCATGAAATTGACTGTATCCTGAAGTCTGTAGGAATCGGCGGGCATCAGGTATCCGAGCTGACTGCGCGTAAAAAGATTGTCGAGCATGGGAGCGGCAAGGGCCGGGTTGGTAGCGGCATAGTAAATTGCCTCCACGCTGTCGGTAATCATCACATCCACCTTGCCGTCGGCAACAGCAACGGGAATGGCAAGGTTGGAATCAAACATGACAATCTCGGCGTTCTTTATGTTGGCCTTCACGAATTTTTCATTGGTCCCGCCGGGGTTCACGCCTATTTTCACTCCCTTGCGGTCTATATCGGCCATTGTCTTATATTTCGAAGCCTTGGATGCGGCAACAAGCGGAGTTTTTCCGAAAGTAACGTACCCCTGGGAAAAACATGCTTCCTTCTGACGGGCGATAGTTCTGGTAATGCCGCTCATGCCGATATCGTATTTTCCATCATTCAGATCTTTCATCAGGGTCTTCCAGGTGGTCGGAACAAGTTCAAGCCTGACTCCGAGCCTGTCTGCGAAGCTCTGGGCCACAGCAATATCGAACCCTTCATATTTACCGTTATTATTAAAGGAAAAAGGTTTGTAATCGCCGGTTGTTCCGACCTTCAGCACTTTGCTGGCGAGTATTGCATCAAGAGTTCTGGCCTGCGCCATTCCTGCAAAAACAACCGTAAGCAGGACGGACAGCAGTGAAAGAAGCAGTATGCGTTTCATTAGAGGCCTCCTAAAAATTGAGATGAAAATGAAGTGGGGACAAAACACATGATTCAATCAGCACAGGCTGTGCAGATTCCGGATTTGTACATGCAATCTAGACAGTTCTCGCAGCGATGTCCACCTTGCCGCAAGGGTCGAAAAACATGATGGATTAACCGCTGGTTTTATGCGAAAATAAATACAGACCGGCCGGTCCGGGTCTGCAGCAAAATTCCATCGGAGTCGATAAAGGTTGGTTATGCCCGACAATCCAGGCAACATGAAGATACCCGTGAGCGCGGCAATACTGGCCGGCGGGGAAGGCCGCCGTATGGGCGGTACAGACAAGTCATGCATCAGAATTTCCGGTCAGAAACTGGTCAGCAGGATCATTGAGCGGCTGGAAGGACTGTTCACGGAAATTTTCGTCATCACCAGATCGCCGGAAAACCACCCGGACCTGAAAGTGCGCATGGCCGGAGACGTATTCCAATCCCGCAGTTCACTGACGGGGCTGCACTCGGCCCTGTATCACAGTTCTACCAACTATGTATTTGTGACAGCCTGCGACTCCCCTTTTCTCAACCGGAAACTCATCGCAGCCCTGCTGGCCAGGCTGCACCCCGAAGACGACGTACTGATACCGATCCATCCCGACGGCATGTATGAACCGCTGTGTGCTGTATACTCCAGACGCTGCCTGCCCTTTATCGAGAAGAACCTCGAACAGAAAAGGTTCCAGATCATCAAATTTTTTCCGCATGTAAAAATCCACACTGTGGACACAGCCGAACTTCGGGCCAGTGACCGGGAATTTGAATCCTTCATCAATGTCAACACCCCGGAAGAACTGCAGGAAGCATATGTGAGGGCTGGAAATGCACAATGACAACAAGCCGGACTTTCCACTGAGCATCCCGAGGTCCGAAGCCCTTTTTATACTGCGCGCCTGTATATCCCCGGTCCGGGAAACAAACGTCTCCGTAACCGAATGCAGCGGCCGCATCTCTGCCGAGTCCGTTGTCTCCGGAGTCTCCCTGCCGGACCATGACCGTTCGGCAATGGACGGATTTGCCGTACCTAGCGCGGAAACAGCAGCTGCAACCGAGAAAACACCGGTGACCCTTAGCTTCGGCGGGGAAATCCGTCCCTCGGAAACAGTGCAGTCCCGCGCACGGGAAAAATGCGCAATCCGAGTGCTGACAGGGGGCATTGTCCCCAGCGGGACAGATGCAGTGATTCCTTTTGAAAAAGTGCACGTACGGGAAGACCTTATGACCATATTCGGTCCTGCGCGCAAGGGAGATTTCATACGCAGTACAGGCTCGGACATAATGAAAGGCGAGCCGATCGTGGACGCGGGAAGCGAAATATCTCCCTGTGATGCCGCCCTGCTGGCCTACGCGGGCATAAGAACTGTTTCCGTACGCCGCAGACTTGCCATAAGCGTTCTCGCTGTGGGCAACGAACTTTGCGACCCGGCCATGGAAAACGTCTGCGGACTGATTCCGGCGGACAACCTGATCCTATTGAAGTCCCTGTGTGCAAGAGCAGGAATAGACAACGTAAAAATCGCGCCCTGCCCCAATTCACCAGAGGCAATTGCTGCTGCAGTAAACGAAAACTCTGCATGCGATTTGATAATTACCACCGGGGGAACCGGCCCCGGCAATAGAGATTTCGTATTCAACGCAGTACGTTCTGCCGGAGGAACCCCGGTTTTCAAAGGGCTGGCCATGCACCCGGCCAAATCAGTTTTTGCCTGCAAAACCGACAGCAGTGTTGTAATCGGTCTGCCCGGACCGCCTAACGCGGTCAACCTTGCTTTCCACACCATCATCAGACCGGTCATAAACATCCTGCTCGGAGCAAGGGATATTTCCCCGATGAATACGGTTCTGCTGAAAGGACCGGTGAAGGGGGCGAAGGACAGGGAAAAAATGCGGCCCTGCCTCATTTCTGAAATACAGGGGCAACTGATTGCCGACCCCCTTACTTCCGCCGGACTTTCACCGAGAAAAGTCATGTCCATGAGCAACGGCATTATCGTCCTGCCGCCTGGCTGCGGAGAACTGCAGGCAGGTGAAACGGCTGCGGCTATAAGGTACGACAGGCCGTAGCTGTCCCGCTCTGTGTCACTCCCCGAATATGCCGCCTTAGCTCAGCAAAACTATTGATTTTAGTGACGAGCTTCAATGCAGCAGACTTAAATTATCAGGGATTCCAAAGGCCCATCAGCCCTTAGGCGAGAAGCTTCGCTTCGAGTCTTAGGGATGTGGAGAGCAGAGATGGATTATCCCCTTTGGCTGCCAGCGGCGAAATCTGTTTATCATAAGCGCAAAGCGCATCAAAACAAACTGCTTCCTGCGCCATTTCGTTTTCACACAACCGTCACATGAAGGCGACATATTTGAGGAGTTCCCTTACGGGTCACGGTGTATCGATACGCCATGTACCAAAAAGCAGCAGGCGTATCCTGCCAAATCATCGGCAAGGCATCTTTGATGTTTCTTTCTTGACCGGGCGGCCCAGTGGGTCGCCTTTTCTTTTCGCTCTAACCGTCAAAAAGAGTTGAGGAATTATGGGACAGAAGAACTTTATTCTGGACACCAATGTGCTGATTGAGAATCCCAAGTGCATCACTGCGCTGCGCAACGGACAGGACAACAACATTCACATTCCGTATACGGTTCTGACCGAACTGGACAAACTCAAAAGAGACCCCCGCATAGGCCACATCGTAACTCAGGCTATCCATTCCATTCTGCTGGATGGCAAACTGGCAATCCTTTCTCCGGAATACGCGGAAAGGATTGATGCAGCCAACCCGGACGACCGCATCCTCAAAGAGACCCTGGGCAGCGGCATTGACGACCCCATTCTGGTTACAAACGACCGGATTCTGCAGATCAAGGCCGGAATCCACTCCCTGCGGTGCGAGGGCTACAAGGACTCCGATCCCTTCCGGTCCGACTCTCAGATGTACACCGGATTTGCAGCAGAAGATGACTCCCCGGCTATCAACAATTTCCGCTGGGAAAACGGAACTCCGGTCTTCCACGGCGTACATGGACCGAAGGCGATCACCTACACGCACGAGGTCTGGGGAGTGAAGCCCCGCAACATATACCAGAACCTGGCCCTCGACCTCATGCTCAACGATGACATAAACCTTGTCTCCGTCCAGTCTGAAGCAGGATACGGCAAAACATTTCTGGCTCTTGCCTCGGCTCTTTTTCTGGCGCTGGAAAAAAAGGACAACCCGTACCGGAAAGTGTATCTGGTCAAGCCTATATGGGAAATAGGTTCCAAAATGGGCTATCTTCCCGGTACGGTAGAAGAAAAAATGCTGCCCTACGTCCGCTATATCCGTGATCTGGCCGTCAAGCTGCATGAACAGCGCCCGGCCAACCGCATATTCATGGACACCGATTCCGAAAGATTCCGTTTCAACCAGAAAAAGTTCGAGATACTGCCCATCGCCTATATACGCGGGATGAATCTGGAAAACTGTGTTGTCATAATAGACGAAATGCAGAACATGTCCCGCACGGAAGTACGTTCGCTGCTTACCCGCATGGGTGAAGGGGTGAAATGCATCTGCCTCGGAGATACCAGACAGGTTGACAACCCATACCTGAACGAAAGCAACAACGGCCTCAACTGGGTGGTAAAAAAGCTTAGAAACAACAAGGAATACGCACACATGGTCCTGAAAGGGGAACGCTCCAGAGGGCCGATAACGGATATGGTGATCAAGACCGGGCTGTAACTTCCCCCGCACTGAACGCACAACCTCCCGGCAGGCAGACCACATAAGCTGTCTGCCGGGATTTCGGCCGCCCTCTCCGTCCTCAGAAATAAATTCACATCCTGCCCGTTTTCAGACTGATTCCTACAGCGCAACACCTGACTAAATGAATATTTAATAAAAAATAATATCAGGTCCATTTCAAACGGACCTATGATTATTCATTTCGCAAGAGACTCGATTTAAATTCACTAATTGTTCGCGCGCCGGATCATCCTGCAAGCTGGTAGAATAATCGGACAAACGGACGCAACCGGTCTGAAATTTGATTAATGTTTTCAGGAATTTCAACAGACCGTCTTGACACTGATTTATTCATGTAATAGCGATGGCACTAAGTGCTGACGTTCGTTCACCAGGTTTTTGGAATTTTTTCCGGCTGTTCGGAACCGTATTTCGGGGAAATTTTATATTGCAATGTAAAACAGGAGGTGGGTAATGTCCGGACCAGTAAAAAAACGATTGTCCGTATTCACTTTGTCAATGATGACCGTTGCTGCGGTCTGCAGTCTTCGCGGTTTGCCCATGATGGCAAAAGAAGGCTTATCGATGATTTTCTATATTTTATTTTCAACAATCATTTTTCTTATCCCGGCCTCGCTGGTGGCAGCGGAACTCGGAGGAGCATTCTCAAAGGAATCCGGCGGAGTGTATACCTGGGTCAAAGCCGCATTCGGTTCCCGCTGGGGATTCACCGCCATCTGGCTGCAGTGGATACAGAACGTGGTCTGGTATCCTACCGTGCTCGGATTTGCGGCCGGAGCACTTGCCTACCTGTTCATGGACCCGGGACTGGCCAAAAGCGGTGCCTATACCGGCACAGTTATTCTGGTAGCATACTGGGTAGCCACATTCCTGACCCTTGCCGGTACTGACGTGGTCAGCAAAGTAACAAAATACGGGGTCCTGTTCGGCACGGTTCTGCCCGGAGTTCTGATAATCGTGCTCGGCCTGCTCTGGGTGAATATGGGCAATCCGCTGGAATTCATGCACGTTTCCCCGGCCATTGCCGAAGCGGAAAAGGCTGCCGGACAACTTCCCCATGCAAGGCTGTTCCCCAACATCACCGGCCTCGGCAGCGTGGCCTTTCTGGCCGGGATCATCCTGCTTTTTGCCGGGGTGGAAGTGCACGCCGTACACGCCAATGAACTTGAAAACCCCGGCAAGCAGTTCCCGGAATCAATGTTCCTCGCTGCGGGTGTGATTTTTCTCCTCTTCACCCTCGGTTCCCTGTCCGTGGCTGCGGTGCTCCCGGCAAAAGACATAAGCCTCACCGCAGGACTCATGCAGGCCTTTCAGATGCTTCTGGGTAAATTTCACCTGGAATTTCTCACCCCGGTCATCGGGCTTCTGGTTGCCTTCGGGGCAATCGGCGGGGTCATGTCCTGGATCAGCGGCCCGAGCCGAGGCCTGCTGCACACGGCAGATCAGGGCGAGCTTCCCCCGATTCTGGCCAAGACCAACAAGAAGGGCATGCAGATAAACATCCTCATGGTTCAGGCCATCATTGTAAGTCTGCTGGCCGGTCTCTACTTCATTATGGATAACGTCAGCGTGGCCTTTTTCATGATTTCAGCCATGACCATAACCCTCTATCTGGTCATGTACATATTGATGTACGCCGCAGCCATAAAACTGCGCTACACTCAGCCGGACCTGCCGAGAACATACATGGTTCCCGGCGGCTTTTACGGTCTTTGCGCCGTTGCCGGAATAGGACTGCTCGGCGTCTGCTTCGCCCTTGTGGTCGGGTTCTTCCCTCCGACCAACCTGCAGGTAGGCAACCCCGCCCTTTATGTGGGCCTTGTCGCTGGCGGCCTGATTGTTTTCGTGGGACTGCCGCTTCTCATCAACGCCATGAAGAAACCTGAATGGAAGAAAAAAAGCTGATCCGGACAATACGCGCCGGGCTAGTTGTCTCCGACGGCACCTCTGTTCTCAACAGATCGCTAAAACTCAAAGCAAAGCTTTTCGTTAAGCGACTGTAAGGCCTGCCGGGGGCCTCAACCCCTTTTGCAAAAGGGTTTGAGAATCCCAAAACCTTTTATTAAGGCTTCGCCGTTTCAGATGACAAAACGGCAACACCCTTAAAACGGACATTTTAACAGTCGAAAACTAAATCAGATTATCAAAAGCGCAAAGCGCAACAAATAAAGGAGATCTGCAAATGTTGCACGAAAGAGATAGAATCAGAGAAGAGCTTCTTGATGACGTCTACGCAACCCCGGACTTGGCCGTGGTGTTGCCCAAGTACAAATTTCCCAAGCAGGAACAGCGCGCCAGAGACGTATACCAGTTGGTGCACGATGAATTGATGCTGGATGGGAATTCCCGTCAGAATCTGGCCACATTCTGCTCCACCTGGGTCGATCCTGAAATCCACAAGCTGATGGACGAGTGCGTGGACAAGAACATGATCGACAAGGATGAATACCCCCAGACAGCAGAGCTTGAAGGGCGTTGTGTACATATGCTCGCCGATCTCTGGAACTCCCCGGACGCACGGAACACCCTCGGCTGCTCCACCACCGGATCGTCCGAAGCGGCCATGCTAGGCGGAATGGCCATGAAATGGCGCTGGCGCGAAAAAATGAAGGCTCAGGGAAAACCCGTGGACAAGCCCAACATGATCTGCGGCCCCGTGCAGATATGCTGGCACAAGTTTGCCAGATACTGGGATGTGGAACTCAGAGAAATTCCCATGGAAAAAGGTCGGCTGATCATGAACGCCGAAGAAGTCATCAAACGCTGCGATGAAAACACCATCGGAGTTATTCCCACTCTCGGAGTAACCTATACCTGCGACTACGAACCGGTAAAGGAAGTCAGCGAGGCACTGGACAAGCTGCAGGAAGAAAAAGGCTGGGATATTCCCATCCATGTGGACGGTGCGAGCGGCGGTTTCCTGGCCCCGTTCTGCGATCCCGACCTTGAATGGGACTTCCGGCTTGAAAGGGTCAAGTCCATCAACACCTCCGGCCACAAATTCGGTCTGGCTCCTCTTGGTGTGGGCTGGGTCATCTGGCGTGACCGGGAAGACCTTCCCGAAGACCTCATTTTCTGGGTCAACTACCTCGGCGGAAACATGCCGACATTCGCCCTGAACTTTTCCCGGCCCGGCGGGCAGATTGTAGCCCAGTACTACAATTTTCTGCGTCTGGGACGCGAGGGATACCGCAAAATCCAGCAGGCCTGCTACGATACGGCCGCTTATATTGCCGATGAAATAGATAAACTCGGCATGTTCGAAATCATCTACAACGGACGTGGCGGTATCCCGGCTGTATCATGGTCGCTCAAGGAAGGAGTGAATCCCGGTTTCAGCTGCTATGATTTCTCCGACCGGCTGCGTTCACGCGGCTGGCAGGTTCCTGCCTACTCCATGCCTGCAAACTGCGAGGACCTCGTAATCATGCGCATTCTCGTCCGCCACGGAGTAAGCCGTGATCTCGGACAGCTGCTTGTGGAAGACATGAAACGGTGCATAGAATACTTCAAGAAAAACCCGGTAACGACCCCTCTGGGAGCCGAGTACGGCGGTTACTCGCACGGCGGTTCCGGGCACAAGTAATCTGAGAAATCCCGATACACTCAAAGACGGAGTGTAAATCAAATAATTCGGTCCGGTTCCGCGTTGGAACCGGACCTTTTATTTTGCTCCGTACTTATTCCCGTCACCCATGCGGTATCCGTACACCGGAACAGACCGCATGGCGCCCTATCTCCCGGACGAACTGCCGGAGAAAGGCTATTCCCACCCATTTACGCCCGCACCAATATCAGCGGAACTGATCGTTTTACATTGACAATTCTATCCAGCTCGGCAATGTTGTTACCGAATTTGATTCTGTACGCACACAAAAGAATTAATTATTATGGAGTAACACTGTGGACAAATTTAATAAGTTTTTATTTGTTTTTGCCGTGGCCTTTTTCTGTATTTATCTGATTACACCTGCTCATGCGGCAGAATCGAAGACCTTGAATTACTCATGGTCCACCAACGTGGGGAAGCTCAACCCTCATGCATATTCGCCGAACCAGATGTTTGCGCAGGCCATGGTCTATGAACCGCTTGTCCGGTACGGCAAAAACGGCAGAATTGAACCGTGGCTTGCCGAATCGTGGACCATTTCCCCGGACGGCAGAACATATACTTTCAACCTGCGCAAAGGAGTTGTTTTTTCGGACGGCACCCCTTTTGACGCCAAGGCGGTCAAACAGAACTTCGACGCGGTTCTGCACAACTCCAAACGGCATGACTGGCTTGAATTCATAGCCCAGATAGGCAAAACGGAAGTTGTGGACAGCAACACATTCAGGCTGACCCTGAAACATTCCTATTACCCAACTCTGCAGGAACTGAGTCTGATCCGCCCCATGAGATTTCTGGCTCCGTCAGGATTTCCGGATAACGGAGACACGGCCAAAGGCGTAAAAAAACCGATCGGCACCGGACCGTGGAAACTGGTCGAGATCAAAAAAGGCGAATACGACCTGTTCGAAGCAAACGAAAGATATTGGGGCGAAAAACCGCATTTTGAAAAACTGCTGGTCAAGGTGATTCCCGACTCCGACGGACGCGCCATTGCATTCGATACCGGAGAAATTGACCTCATTTACGGTTCGGGCGGTCACGGCAGCGGCCAGATCGGCCTTGATACCTTCCAGCGATATCAGGCGGACAAAAACCTGATCACCGGCATCTCTCAGCCTCTGGCAACACGTATGCTGGCCATTAACAGCAACCGCTTTCCCACTGACGACATTGCTGTACGCAAGGCCATTCTGCACGGGGTAAACAAGGGGGCAATCGTAAAACATATTTTCCTGGGCGTTGAACGGCAGGCGGAAACCCTGTTTGCTCCCGACAAGCCATACTGCGATCTGAAACTTGCCCCGTTCGCATTCGACACCAAACAGGCCGAGGCTCTTCTGGACGAAGCTGGATGGAAAAAGGAAAAGGGTCAGGATTACAGAAGCCGGGACGGAAAGACTCTGGAACTCACGCTCTGCTTTGTGGGTAACGACAGCCTGCAGAAATCCGTTGCCGAAGTTGTTCAGGGCGACCTCAAAAAAATTGGGATCAAGGTCCGTCTTGTCGGCGAGGAAAAGGACTCTTTCCTTTCCAGACAGAAAAGCGGTGAATTCGGTATGATCTTCGGCGACACCTGGGGTTCCCCCTATGATCCCCATTCCTTCTGCAGTTCCATGCGCAAACCGGCCCACGCCGATTATCAGGCACAGCTCGGGCTGCCCATGAAAAAAGAGATAGACCGCAAGATCAGTGAAGTGCTCCTCAGCGTTGACGAGAAAAAACGTCAGGACCTCTACCGGGACATCCTCACCACGCTACATGAACAGGCTGTCTACCTGCCGCTGTCGTACATGACCAACATATACGTGCACAGGCCGGGACTCAAGGGAGTTGAATTCGGCAACACCAAGTATGAAATTCCGTTTGAACTCATGCACGGGAAATAGCAATGCTGCGTTACATACTGAAACGGATTCTTATCCTCATCCCCTTATTGCTGGGGGTCTCGCTGGTAGTCTTCCTGATCCTGAGACTGGGTCAGGGGGACCCGGCCATGTCCTACCTGCGCCTCTCGAACATACCGCCGACCGATCAGGCTCTTGCGGTGGCCAGGCAGGAACTGGGATTGGATCTGCCCATACCGGTCCAGTACATGAACTGGCTGGGCAAGGCACTGCATCTTGATTTCGGACGGTCCTATGTAACCGGCAACCCGGTGCTGGAAGAGATTCTCTACTATCTGCCCAACACGCTGAAACTGGCCGGATTCTCCCTGCTGCTCACACTGGCGGTAAGTCTGCCACTGGGTATCTGGGCGGCACTGGAAAAGGACCGCATGCCGGACCACATCACCAGGCTGATTTCGTTTGCCGGGGTATCCATGCCCGGTTTCTGGCTGGGATTCATCTGCGTCTGGATTTTCTCCATCAAGCTCGGCTGGCTGCCGCCGCTGGGCATGGGAGGACTGGACCACATGATAATGCCGGCCATATCCATGTCGCTCATGTCGCTTGCAATCAATATCCGCCTGATCAGGGGAAACATGCTCGACAACATGCATGCCCGCTATGTGCTTTATGCCAGAGTCCGGGGACTTCCGGAAAGCGTCGTGGTCGGCCGCCATATTCTGGTCAATTCGCTGATTCCGGTAATTACCGCCATAGGCATGCACGTCGGGGAACTGTTCGGAGGGGCGGTTGTGGCCGAAAGCATCTTCTCATGGCCCGGTGTCGGCCGGTATGCCGTTTCCGCAATTTACAACCGCGATTATCCGGTAATGCAGTGCTTCATACTCATAATGACTTCCATATTCGTACTCATGAACCTGGGGGTCGATATCCTCTACGCGTGGCTGGACCCGCGCATCCGTCTTGAAGGAGGAAACCACCAATGATATCCCCGCAGGGCTTGATGAAGACCTTCAAACGCAGCATCCCGGCCATCGCGCTGATACTGGCTATTGCCATCTGTTCCATGGCGGTGCTGGCCCCGTACGTGACCTCCTGTGACCCCACCGAGGTTAATCTTGAATACAAGTTCGCACCGCCTTCATGGGAACATCCGCTGGGCTGCGACCATCTGGGCAGGGATGTCCTTTCCCGGCTTCTTTACGGCACACGCACGTCGATAAGTTCTGTGGCAGCCATAATGGCCGTTGTCCTGATTCTGGGCTTCGGTGTCGGAACGATTTCAGGCTACGCCGGGGGAGCCGTAGACTCATGCCTCATGAGGTTCTGCGATGTTTTCCTGACGTTTCCGACATTCATTCTGGCCATGTTCCTGATCGGTGTTCTGGGCACGGGCATTATCAATGTCATCATTGCCGTATCGCTCACCCACTGGGCCTGGTATGCCAGAATCATCCGCAGCATGGTCCTTTCCCTGAAAAACAGGGAATACGTGCTGGCCGCAAGAGTTGCCGGAACAGGACGGGTCCGCACCGTCCTGCAGCATATCCTGCCGCCGGTAGTGGCCCAGCTGATAATCCTGTGTACGCTGGATATCGGACACATGATGCTCCATGTTTCTGGGCTGTCCTTTCTGGGACTGGGCGTAACCCCGCCCACACCGGAATGGGGAGTGATGATCAGCGATGCCCGGCAGTTTATCTGGACCCATCCGAGCCTGATCATGATTCCGGGCGCGATGATATTCATAACCGTCATGGCCTTCAACCTGCTGGGCGACACCCTGCGCGACAGGCTGGACCCGGAACTCAGCATTCAGGAGGAGGGCGTCCGATGAGTGATTCAGTTTTTCTGGAGGTCCGAGGACTGTCCGTACGGACCGCCGGCCGCGAACTGGTTTCCGAGGTCGGTTTCAAGGCATATCGCGGCAGGGTGCTCGGTCTGGTGGGAGAAAGCGGAAGCGGCAAGTCTCTGACCTGCCTGTCCGTACTTGATCTTCTGCCCAAGGGGCTCGCCAAAAGCGGAGAGATATCCGTTCAGGGGCGATCCCTTGAAAACTATCCCTCGGTCAGAGCCCTTCGCGGCGCTTTGATGGGCATGATCCTGCAAAACCCCATGAGCTGCTTTGACCCGGTGTTCACCATCCGCAGCCATTTCAAGGAAACCTTTTCTGCACACGGGTCCGGACTTCGCGGCAATGAAGACCGCATGATCGCGGCATTGGGCGAAGTGGGCTTTACCGACCCGGAATCCGTTCCGGACCTGTATCCTTTCCAGATGAGCGGAGGAATGCTTCAACGGGTAATGATCGCCCTGACGCTGATAATGGAATCCCCTTTCCTGATTGCGGATGAACCGACCACAGATCTGGACACGGTCGCGCAGGCTCAGGTTCTGGACCTGCTTGCCGGTCTCAAACAGAGGCGCGGACTGGGCATGCTGCTCGTTACCCACGACCTGGGTGTCATAGCCCGCCTTGCAGATGATGTGGCTGTCATGCGTAACGGCAGAATTATCGAAAGGGGCGGCGTACACGATATATTCGGCAATCCTCAGCATGAGTACACGCAAAAGCTGATCAACACCCATCTTGATTTTTCAGGATACAACCGCAACGGAGAATCCGTCAGCCATGCCTGTAGTTGAACTGAAAAACATAAGCAAATCGTACGGCCGGGGAGGTTTTTTCCGTAAACGTGAGAATTTCTCCGTTCTGAAAAACATCAACCTCGAACTGCATGCCGGAGAATGTCTGGGACTTGTCGGACGCAGCGGGTCCGGGAAGAGCACCCTCGGCAGGATAATGCTCGGGCTGGAATCACCGGATTCCGGTACTGTCCGCATTCTGGGCAGGGACGTCACGGGGATGAAAAGCCTGCCGCGTGAACTCCGCCGGGAGGTACAGGTCGTGTTTCAGAACGCCATAGGCTCTTCCAATCCGCGCATGACCGCCGGGCAGATCATTGCCGAGCCTCTGCGCAATTTCGACGGTCTGAAAGGGAGTGAACTGAACGATAGGGTTGCGATGCTTCTGGAGCAGGTCGGTCTTTCCCCGGACGATGCGACAAAACTGCCCGGACGTTTCAGCGGAGGACAGCTTCAACGGGTCTGCATTGCCAGAGCCCTTGCGTCCTCTCCCAAAGTAATCGTGCTGGATGAAGCTGTAAGCAGCCTCGACATGCTCATTCAGGCCCGCGTGCTGGATCTTCTGGAAAACCTGCGCAAACAGTATGGAACGGCATACCTGTTCGTTTCGCACGACCTGCGCCTTGTCAAACGCTTCTGCAGCCGTTCGTTTCTCATGAACAACGGCGAACTGCATACCTTTTCTTCAGAAACGGATGCGAATACCGAGGCCGGTCTTGCACTCAGGGAACTGTCGGGAGCGATTCTGCCTCCCCTGCCCAAAGGATATGCGGAACCCACGGCAGGAAATGCCGAGAGCTGAGCATAAACAAGCCTGTTTTACTGAAAAGATGAAAGCCCGAACCAGCTTCTTGCAAGCCTGGTTCGGGCTTCATTATAACCGGAATCCGAGGAAACTGTCCCGGACGGGTTCGGAAAAAGGGGACCGAACCCGAGGGTAGAAAGGAAGTTAATCGGGACTTTTCTCCAGTTACCTCAGGATAAGTATAGAGGACAACGTCTTATTGACCAATGATGCAACTTTCTCGCGGGAGAAAAGACGTTGCATAGGAGACCGGGGGCTGAGCCATACAGCCATCAGTTCCCTGCGGGTTCCGGTAGATATGAAAGACTCAAGCGAGTCTTCATTGACAACTTTAACCAGAGCGCGAACGCCCCTTTCCAGATAATAGTCGAGAACTTTGCCCATCTGCTGCTCGACTTCCTCCTTGAGATGATCGTGTTTCAGAACACCGACAATCTCAAGATCGGCATGGTGGAATGTCACCAGCTGGTTGATCATTTCCAGAGATTCCTGAGTCACATCGGCATGGTCCAGACAGCAGACGACCTTGGAAACAGGATGTTCGTCCTTGATGATGAGCACGGGGCAATCCGCATTGTCGGCGATTTTTCCCGGAGCCTGCGGGTCCTCGTCCCAGCTGCATCCGCTCTGTCCGCAGCCGATGATTATCAGGTCGCTTCCGTCCTCCTTTGCTTCCTGAAGCACGGCCTTGACCGGCTGGGCGTTACGCAGGTGCAGGTGCAGCCTTTTGCGGCCGGAAAGCTCTTCCCCGACAAGGTTTTTGCCCAGAGCCTTCATGCCGTGGTTTTCCTCTTCGCTGACATACAACTCGGCATTGGACCCCATAAGCTTGAGCAGATCCCTGCTGTAATTCTGCAGCATACGTGCTTTCGGGTTGGATTCCTCGAAAGAGGCTCCCACGTCCGGGGAACCGGCGCTCTTGTCCATGGCCAGCAGAACGAGTTCCGGCCAGGTGTTTTCGGCAAGCTTGGCCGCATGCCGGATAGCGTACATGCTGTATGTGTTTTCATCCACAGGAACAAGTATTTTCATTGCTACCTCCCGGTAGAGTAAGTCCAGCACAGGAGCAGCGGGCAGGAGACCCTGGCCAGAACTTCGATCAGCGGAGATTTGCGGCTGGACCTGCGGTCCACGGACGCAGCCAGCATGCCGTATTCCCTCAAGGAGTGGCCTGCGGTTTCCGGCGCGGTGAGCAGGGCAAAAGATCTGCCCGGCGTACGGCCATGCTCCTGCAGCAAATCCTTGCACCGGGCCATGATGTCCTCGGGCTGAACTTCCTGGCTCACATCATCCAGACTGTAGACGCAAAGGTCGAAATCTATTTCGCCCTCACGCAGAAATGCGCAGAACCTGTCCACCAGATTTTCAAGGTCGGTTCTGGAATCCACAAGAAGCACGATCTTGTCCGACTGGACGATATTCTTGACCATGAGAACCGGGCACGGCATTTTGCGATACAGTCTGGACCGCAGCTTGTTGCGGAATTCCCCGGTATTGAAATTCGATATTTCGCCCTCGATGAACAGGTCGTAATTTCCCAGACGCAGTTCTTCGAGCAGCGAGTCCTCACGGTCTCCGATTTTCACAATCGGCCGGGAAGGTATGCACCCTTCCAGCTTTTCGCTTTCAAGTATGTTGCGGACCTGTTCCCGCCCGGCCTGTCTCAGACCTTCTTCCCATGACCTTCTTATCCAGCCGGTCTGAGAGGAATGCGGTTTATTGTCCGGTTCTTCGATGTGAATCGGCTGAAGACCTGCCGCAATGATTTTCGACTTATGGCAGGCGTACCGCAGGGCGATATTTGAAGCCAGAGTCATTTCCACAGGGATTAAAGCTTTTTGCATACACTCTCCTCGCTTGCATGGCGGAGTTTGATCAACCCTTCTTCAGAAACGCCGCTTTCCGAATCTTTTCATCCGCCCTTCGTATCACTTCCTGAATCTCCCCGAGTTTGAACGGCTTGGCCAGAAAGTCGAAAATACCTTTGCGGATGGATTCCTTGGCCGTTTCCATGGTCGCGAAGCCCGTAATAATGATAACTTCTGTTTCAGGAGAGAGCTTCTTCACTTCCGCCAGAAACTGCATGCCGTCTATTCCGTCCATTTTCAGGTCGGTGATCACAATGTTGAAGTTACGATCATGCACCCGTTCCAGAGCCTTGCTGCTGTCATAAAAACTTTCCACTTCGTAGCCCTTTTTTTCCAGGGCCGGCTGCAGCCTCTTGCTGACGATAGGTTCGTCATCGAGTATAAGAATGCTGGTCTTTGTTGAGACACTCATCTTGTAACCCTCCGATTTTTGTTTAAAACCGATCAGTTATTAAATTTTCAAAAAACTCCGCATGCCTTGTGATCTGAGAGTCGTCGACCATTGAAACGTCCAGTTGTCTGGTGTAGGCGACCAGAACGCCGATAATCCGCATCCGGTGAAGAATCTCTTCGGCTGGGATTTTTTTCACCCGTGCGATCACCAGATCTTCCCTGACGGTGATCGAAAAATCCTGCCGATTCAGTACTTCGGCCAGGAACCGGGCCCGGCGGGAACGCCGCCGGGCTCCGGTTACACCCCCGGCAAAACGGAAGTAGGCGTAATTGTCTGCCGGGTTCTGGCTCATGAAGCAGTTGATGGTTGTAAAATGGTATCCAAGATGCAGGCTTATATGCGTATAATTTTCCGAAATCACCGCCAGATTCCGACCGATGCTGGGTGATGCCGACAGCTGCTCAGGCATCGTGCGGGTCATGCTGGACATGAAGCTTGAGAAGTCTACCGGCACTGGTGACGACTGCCAGACCCCGGCCATGGTGACACCTTCGACAAAAGCGCTCATGGGCGCGGAGGCCAGTTGTTCCGGCTCAATCAGTCTGCCGCTTTCGGGAACGGTATTGTCCAGCCCTCCGCCGATATCAATGATGGTCAGGTCCAAAGGTACGGGAAGCTTCAATCTGCCGTTCGGCGAAGACGAATCCAGCATCTTGCCGACATTTATATCGATCAGTTCTTCGACGGCCTTTTCGTGCACAAAACGAGTGATATCATGCAGCGTCAGGCACCCCTTGGGGGTGAAGTTGCTGTCCGAAGGATCGAACAGATTAAGGGGCTCCACCTGCCTCAGCAGTCTTCTGAGCAGCCTGTATTCGTAAGCCTCTTCTATCCGTTCCTTTATGGCTTCATGAAGCTGCAGTTCCCGCACCACACCGGAGTAGACGGTCTTCTGCTCCGCATCCAGGGTTATGACCTGCCCCTCGGAAAGCCTTTCGGTGGCGTCTCCGGTGTTCAGCAATGCCGGGACACGGTATTCACGCGCGATTGTCGCCATATGCCCCAGCGGGGAACCGATATCGGTTATGACCCCCGCCGCACGGGGCAGAACGGAAGCAAAGACAGGTGAGGAATGCCGGGCCACCAGAATTGCGCCTTCGGGAAACTCATCAAGGCAGCATTCATTGTGGGCCAGGAACACGGGACCGGAAGCGATTCCCTGCTGGGCAACATCGCCTGTCCCGGACATGAGCCTGTCGTGATTGCGTAGTTGCTCGTTAAGCAGCGCGGCAGGCTTTTCCGAATGCGATTGAATATGCAGCGGACGACTTTGCAGAATTAACAAAGAGCCGTCATCGTCAAAGGCGAATTCTATGTCCTGCGGTTTCTTGAAATATTTTTCCAGCCTGAGCGCGGCATGGACAAGCTGCCTTATCTCTTCGGATGTCAGGCAGGACATGGTCTGCATCTGTTCGGGCACGCTTTCCTCGATCATGCCCTCCCCTGCCGGGTTTATGCGCAGGGCCTTTTCCTTTCTCACTATGGAAATGGAAGTCTGCTCATGAGGCTCGTCCCTTGAGACCGAGAACTGATCAACGACACTCTCCCCGGATACAACGGAAGACCCAAGCCCCCAGGCCGCGCTGATTATCACTGTGTTGTCAAGAGGTGCAGTGGGCGAAAGGCTGTAGACAACCCCGCTGCTCTTTGCCTTGACCATGGTCTGGAACGAAACGGCCATCATGGTTTCAGCGGCCTTGTAACCAAGTTTTTCACGGTACTGCATGGCCTTCGGCGAATAGGCGCTTGCCAGAACCCTGCGGTAGGCATCGCGGATTCCATCCTGCGACACATTGATAAGGCTTTCGAATATACCTGCGAAAGAATGGGTTCCGTCTTCACCCCAGGCACTGCTGCGGACTGCAAGCCCGATTCCCCGCTCTGTTTTCTGAAAAAGCTGATCACCGACGCTGTTTAGTGCCCTGCGCAGTTCAGGAGGCAAATTTCCGGCGAGAATAAGTCCTGATATCGCCTGAGATGCGGAACTTAAGCTCCGCTGCCCGCCGGTCCATTCAGCGTTGATTTCGGCAATGGTCTCATCGAGCTTGTTGAATTCCATAAAATCCAGACAGGCTCTGGTCGTGACGGATATCCCCTCGGGAGTCCGCAGATCTTTTACGTTAGCAATACGGGCCAGATTGTAGCTTTTCGCTCCCACAAGATCGAATTCCCGCGGAGTGGTTTCCTCAAAGGGCACAAGCAGCCTATCCGGAATTACCGGGTGTCCGGCTATTTCCCGGCGCATGTTGGCGCAGATGTCCCTAAGAGAGCCGTAAAGATCCATATATTTGCCGGGCGCCATGGAATCCAGCGCTCCGATCAGCCTGCCGACAAGGTCTTCCATCTCCTGCGCGGCGCTGCGCAGGTACTGGATATCGAAAATATAGTCCCCGCCCAGCTTGCTGTGCAGGGACGCGATACCGGTAAGAATACGATTGTTTAATTCCAGCACGGAATTAAAGCTGTTGAACAGGTCGGCAAAGGAGCGCGGTTTCCCGACGCGCCTTTTTCCGAAAATCCTGTGCATGAAATTAAACAACCGACTCATATTCTTTCCGATCTATATTGTTAGCATGTCTACTGTCATGAAACGCCTTCGATGATGCGGTATGCGACTAATGCACTCCGCCCCTGTCCCTGAAAATCAGGGTCATCAGCAGGCCGGCCAGAATGGCTATGACAACGGCTGATATGCCGTAAACAAGCTCATGTCCGAAAGCAATGGATGAAAGCAGTGCTGGGAATCCAGCCAGATCGGCGGTGATGGTACGGGATGTTCTTTCCACAACCCTGCCGTCACGCACAGCAGCCACTTCCACATCATAAGCCCCTTTCTTGAGAGAGGATGGAAGCGCCATTCTGGCAGAATAATTGCGCAATCCTTTGCCTGCTTCGCTGTAGGTTACAACACCTTCCTGAATCTCGTAGAGTTCTTCCTGTGAAACAAGCTTGATGAATTCATTGAAGACGAGATCATCCGTTTCGCCTTTGACCGAATCAAAGCCAAGCCCCAGTTTTTTCCACTTCGGACCGCCGGAAGCGTAAGTGGCGGTGTCGGTGCCGATGAGGAACAACTCCGGAATATCGCGCAGTTCGACAGTTCCAAGGTTCATCCACAGCAACCCCAGAGCCTTGCCTTTCTCCTTGAAACGGGTGTCCTTGTGTTCCCCGGTTATCCTTATCACTGCGGTGCAGCCTTCAGGCACGGTTCCGCTGAGGTCAAGAGTAGTCCCGTCATATGTGGTCCCTATGGTTATGTGATCCGGGCTGGTGTGCAGCGAGGTGCTGCCAGCAGCAAACGCGGCAGCACAGGAAAGCAGCAGAACCGAAAGGACAACGCTAAATGCTATTGATATTTTTTTCATCTTATTAATGCCCTCCTGCGTATGCCAGCAGCACATCCGGAGTGAGCAGCAGGTTGAGAAGCATTTTTACCATCACGGCCAGAACGAGGGTTGCCAGCAGAATCTTGAGCTGTTCACCTTTGAGCTTTCTGCTTATTCTGGTGCCGAACTGAGCTCCGATAGTGGAGCCGATAAGCAGCAGCAGAGCCAGAACGAAGTCAACAGTGTGGTTGGTGTAGGACTGAAGGATGGTGACGTTGATACAGGTGAAAAGTATCTGGAAAAGACTTGTCCCGACAACGACATGCATGGGCATGCGCAGCAGGTAGACCATGATGGGAACCATGATAAAGCCGCCGCCGACCCCCATGATTGCAGCCAGAACCCCGACCAGTCCGCCGAGAATGAGCGGCATGAGTATGGAAAGGCGTACACCGGATTTCTGGAAATCGGTCTGAAAAGGAAGGCTTTCCAGTATAAGGGTATAGCGCGATTTCTTTGCAGGAGCGGCCTTGACTGTATCCGTATCCTTTTTGCGCAGGCTCTGCAGGCTTTCTATAAACATATATGCGCCCACCCCGCCAAGCATCAGCACGTAGGTCACATTAATGAGAAAGTCCGCGTTGCCCATGGCCCGCAGCACCTTGATGACCTGGACGCCCATGAAGCCGCCCAGAACCCCGCCAACGAGCAGGAGAATGCCCATCTTGAAATCAACATTACCGAGACGGTAGTGCGCCAGACAGCCGGATGTGGAGGCCCCCACAATCTGGTTGGAATCGGACGCTGCGGCCACGGTCGGCGGAATACCGAACATGATCAGCAGGGGGGTCATGAGGAATCCTCCCCCCACACCGAAAATTCCGGAAAGCAGGCCGACCAGTCCTCCCAGCATGAAGATGAGGACTACGTTGACACTGTTCCCGGCGATGGGAAGATACATATGCCACATTACAGAACTCCTTGTTTGTTTGGTTGCAAGTGGCCCGCCGGTTTCCCCTTCAGCAAAAGCAGAAGGAAGACGGACCTGCCTCACGTTATTCTTCCGCAACCACCGCGTGAGGTTGCGGCTTGAGTTCAACGTTGTTCGTAGGCGGAGACCTTCTGGACCACTTCGATATGGCAGTCGGTTCTCTGGCCTATTCTTTCCAGCAAATCGATAAATTCCGTATCCGCTCTGGTTCCGCGAGTTTCAGGCTGTCCGATGAAAAGTGTCGTGATCTTGTTTTCACGGGCGAACTGGACAACCTCATCCTCAAACCGGCCCTTAGCGGAGTAAAAATTGATGTGAGACCTCTCGGAATGGTCTTCCGCCAGCAGTGATTCAAGCCGCTTTTCAGGCAGTCCGATCCATTCCTCGTCGCTGCTTTTCCGGCTGGGATATTCTTCATCGTCCACCATCAGAATGGAGACGTTCATATATATCCTCTTGCTCAGGCCGATTGCGTAATAGGCCAGCCAGAAACTGGACTCGGAGGTATCAACAGCGATCAGTACGTTATTCATATTCTTTTCCCGACTCCTATTAAGCAAAGCCGGTGCCAACACACTGCTCGTTCTTTTTTTCACCAACCAAGTGTAATATCAGGGCAATTTATGACGCAGCTAATCTCGCTATTCATTTTTCGACTGACAGATGTTTCAAAATGAAACCAGAGTATTCAGTAAAGGAAAGGAGATAACAATCCTGACATGGCTTACCCAAATAGGTAAAAAAAGAATTATATTAGATAATTATAGACAATAAAAAGTGCAGCGCCGGACACAACAAAGCATCCGGCGTTTCAAAATGGAATATATGATCTTGGCTGAGGCTGTCAGTTTGATATGTTTTTGGGGAGAAGTGTTTCAAAATGAAAAGGGAATAAGTTCACAAGCAGCCTCAAGGAGACTGCAAAAGAAAAAATTATTCTTCTTCGGGATCGAGATTGTATTTTTTCATACGCCGCCAGAGGGTGGTCCGCGGCACTCCGAGAATATTGCTGCTCAGATGTTTGTTGTATCCGGTGGCCTCAAGCACATGCTTGATGTGCCTGCGTTCCACCTCTTCAAGGGAAAGGAGTCCTGTTGCGCCGAATGCGCTGAATGCCAGGTTGATGAGGTCCGGCGGAAGTTCACGGATTCCGATGGTATCGCCCTCCGCAAGGGCGACTGCTCGCTGGATGATGTTCTCCAGTTCCCGCACGTTTCCGGGGTAGTTATAGTGGGTGAGCACGTCCAGCGCCTGCGGAGAAATGTTCTTTACCGCCTTGCCGAACCGTGAATTGAATGTCTTCAGGAAATAATGCGAAAGGAGGGGGATGTCATCGCGCCGCTCCGAAAGGCGGGGCAGATAAACCATCACCACGTTCAGGCGATAAAACAGGTCTTCCCGGAACTCACCGGCTTCCATAGCCTTGTGCAGATCTCTGTTGGTGGCCGCGATGATGCGAATGTCCAGCGAGATGGGCTTGGTTCCGCCTACGCGCATAATATGGCGTTCCTGAATAACGTGCAGAAGCTTGACCTGCATGTTGATGGGCATTTCGCCGATCTCGTCCAGAAACACGGTCCCGCCGTCCGCCGATTCCAGCAACCCTATCTTGGTTGCCGTGGCCCCGGTAAAAGCACCTTTCTCATGTCCGAACAGTTCGCTGGAAATAAGTTCCTCGGTAAAACCGCCGCAGTTGAAGGAGACAAAAGTCTTGTTCCGCCTAGGACTCAGGTCGTGGATTGCACGGGCTGCACGCTCCTTCCCCGTACCGGTATCCGCCTGCAGCAGCACGTTGCAGTTCACCTTGGCAACCTTACGGATCATGGCGAAAAGATCCTGCATAACCGTGCTGTTGCCGATAAAATTTTCAAACGGCGTGGATTCGCCCAGGCTCTGCTTCAGACGGCGGTTCTCCTCCTTAAGCTGCAGTTTTTCCATGGCCTCCTGGGCTATGGCCTTTACTTCCTGAATACGAAACGGCTTGACGATGTAGTTGACCGCCCCCTTGCTGGTGGCCTCCACGGCAGAAGGAATGGAACCGTGACCGGTAATTACCACGGCCTCCACATCCTCAAAACCCTTTTTAACAAAATTCAGGATCTTCATGCCTTCCATATCCGGCAGTTGGAGATCAATGAACACCAGCTGGAAAGGCTGCTCGGTCATGCGGTTGAGAAATGGGTGTCCCTGGCCGAAAGTCTCGGTCTCGAACCCCTGCTTGCTCAGCGCCCGCGCCACCAGCCTGGCTGTATGCTCCTCGTCGTCAATTACCGCCGCTCGAAATCTGTTCATTGCCTTCCTCTTCGTTGGTCAGTGCCGGCAGGTAGATGGAAAAAGTCGTCCCTTCCCCCAATTCGCTCTGAACTTCAATGAATCCTCCGTGTTTCTTAATAATCCCGTAGATGATTGACAAGCCCAGCCCGGTACCTTTTCCAACCGGTTTGGTAGTGTAAAAGGGATCGAATATGCGTTCCACGGTTTCAGAGGTCATTCCGCATCCATTGTCAGAGACATCAAATCGAAGGAAATTACCTGATGCCGGCCGCACGGATACGGATAAAATTCCACCTCCGGTCATGGCATGGTCGGCATTGATGAAAAGATTGATGAACACCTGCTGCAGCGAATGCATATCGCCTTTTACAAGTGGCAGACCGTCCGGAATGTCCGTCTGCATGGTGATTTTATCCATTTTCAACTGATTGGCCACCAGCTTGCGGGTCTCCATCACCAGACTTTCAGCGCTGAGTTGCGCCATTGCGTGTTCACCTTCCCGCGAAAAATCAAGAAGGTTCTTGACGACCTTGCTGGCCCGGCCGATTTCATTGATTATATCCTGAAGCATTTCCCTGGCCTCGTCCTTGTCGAGGTCATCAATCTCCTCCAGCATGGTGTCGGCAGTCAGCGATACGTTGTTTAACGGGTTATTCAGTTCGTGGGCTATGCCGGAGGTCAATGTGCCGATGGAGACGAGCTTTCTGGATTCTATCAGCTGGTGCTGACGCGACTCCAGTTCTGCAGCCATATTGCTGAAAGCCGAGCGCATAAGAATTGAAATTTCATCATCATTTCTGATTTTGTCGATGGCATCATAATCTCCTCTGGCGACCCCCTCCGCAGCCCGCTGCACGTAGACCAGTCGACTGAACACCTTCTTGGCCTGCCAATAAAACAGGGCAGTTATGAGCACCGCAAGCGAGACCATCACCGCAATAGGTATATATTGTATGCGGATAAGTGCTTCATGGATGCGCTGCTTTTTAAGAACAAGCAGAGACTGGGCCTTCTGTACCATTGCGCTGCCCAGCTTACGGGTTTCTACCGGGTCGCCTTTCGATCCTCCTGCCAGCAGGGTAAGCTGACGGCTGTAATCATTAAGGTCGTCCATAAACCCTTCGTAATACTCACGACCGCCTATTTCGATAATTTTACCCTTCAACTGGGCCACATCGTCTTCCGCCTTGTCCAGATATATTACCGCTTCCTTGAGGCTTCCGGGTTCCGGATAAAAGATGAAGTTCTTTTCATAACGCCTGATCTCAAGAATGTTCGACAGAAGCTCATGGAAATTATCCAGCACCATCAGGCGATCCCGCAGGGAAACCACATTCCACCAGAACATCCCGGTATTTAGAGCCATAAAACTAAGGTAGGCTATGAAGAAACAGATAATCTTGATACGGACAGTTTTCATGATATCACCTCAAGGCTTTATAATAACGAACCATTTTACCAAAGCAATAAGCATGCCCCAAGTAAATACAAGCGCTGCAGAAAATTTTAAATTTGTTATAAATAGTTCTTTACAACTCTTGAAAAATAGTTGAATAAGGGGGACTCAGCGTGACTGTGCGCACGACTACTTCTTCTCCCAATGTGGTAACCAAAGTTCCACGTCAGTCGAAAGATTTATTCTCCGTACCAGAGCCACCCTATAATTTTTACCTGGAAAATCCAGGATCGACCGCTGTCGCGCGCGCCGTCGTTCAGATTTTTTTTCACCCAAGGCTTTTAATGACCTTTTCCTCTTTTGCCTTCGACAAGCGTATCGACGCCTGCGTTAAGGCCTGCGGCTACAAAGTCCCAACCCCGATTCAAAGCAGAACCATTCCGCTTATCCTCAAAGGATATGATGTGATGGGACTGGCCAGAACCGGCACCGGTAAAACGGCTGCCTTTGCACTGCCGATACTGCAGAATCTTCTCAAACGGAAGAACACCGTAAAATCTCCAAGAGTCCTTATACTTGCTCCGACCAGAGAACTTGCGCTGCAGATCAACGAGAATTTCACTTCCTTTTCCCGCAACACCGGCATACGCAATTCTGTTGTGATGGGCGGCGTAGGCATGGCTCCTCAGATCAGGGCCTGCGCATCATCACAGATCATTGTCGCCTGCCCCGGACGTCTGGTTCAGCTCATTACTGAAAAAAAAGTCAACCTAAGTGCAATAGACACTCTGGTGCTTGATGAAGCAGACCGCATGCTCGACATGGGCTTTATGCCGGATATCAGACGAATTCTTTCCGTCCTTCCTGCCAAAAGACAGAACCTGCTCTTTTCCGCAACCATGCCCGGCCCGATCCAGACTCTGGCCGAACGGATTCTGGTTGCCCCGAAAACAGTGCGCATTGACTCGGTCTCCGAGGTCTCCAAGGTCGAACATACCTTTTACAAGGTTCATGACACCAGAAAGACCGAACTGCTTGGCGAGATCATCTCCAAAGCCGAACACAAAAGCATGCTGATTTTCACCCGGACCAAGCACAAGGCGAAAAGGCTTTCGCGCTCTCTGTCCGCAAGGGGATATTCCAGTACCTTCCTGCAGGGCAATATGAGCCAGAATCAGCGCGAAAAAGCGCTGAACGGCTTCAGAACCGGTGAATTCAATATCATGGTGGCAACAGATATCGCCGCGCGCGGCATTGACTGCGACCGCATTACCCACGTCATCAATTTCGATATGCCGGACACGGTAGAAACTTTTACGCACCGCATAGGCAGAACCGGCAGAGCCGGGCGTTCAGGGACAGTCATCAGCATGGTGACCAGGGACGACATCTCCCAGTTGCGGTCAGTTCAGCGGGCATTGAACATCAATGCCGAGTTGGAATCATCCGAATTTTCCGATGCACGTGAAGACCTGCTCGGAGGGGAACAGAAACGTTCCCGCAATACACCAAAGGCAAATTCCTCCCGCAGACGCGGCCCAGGCAACGGACGCAGCAACAACGGCAACTCCGCCCGCAGCACCAGGCGCAGCGGCGGCAGATCCGAAAGCAGCAGCGAGCAACGCAACAACGGAAGCTCAGGGCGTAACAACGTGCGCAGCTCCGGGCGAAGCAAGGGAAGGAAACAACGGGCCGCATAACTCTTTTTGAGATTCTGCAGTCCTTAACAGAAAAAAATCCCGGCAAACCGGGATAGTGCCGATGTCATCCAACCCGATGACCGACGCAATATAACAAAGAAAAAAACACAGGAGAAAGACATGTCCAAAAATTTATACGTAGGTAACCTCGCATGGGCCACTACAGAAGAAGAAGTTCGCGCAGCTTTTGAAGCATTCGGCGATGTAACATCCGTAAAACTTATCGACGATCGTGAAACCGGCCGTCCCCGCGGTTTCGGTTTTGTTGAAATGAGCGACGATTCTGAAGCAATTGAAGCAATCAACGCACTGAACGGCAAAGAAATCGGTGGCCGCAACATCAAGGTCAACGAAGCCAAGCCCCGCGCAGAACGTCCCCGCTGGTAGAATCATTTTTCTGCAGTGATATGAACTGCCGCCGCCTCTCCGCAAGGAGGGGCGGCTTTTTTTATGGGCTGTCTAAATATCTTCAAGATCAATGCGCGAAGCAATTTCCACAAGGGTCCGGACTCCGAAACCGGTTCCCCCGGCTGCTCCGGCAGGGGTCTTCTTCTTGCGCCAGGCCGGACCGGCGATATCCAGATGCGCCCAGGGCACATTTTCCGGCACAAACTCCTTCAGAAACATTCCGGCATGAATTGTCATGCCCTCACGCGAGCCAACATTCTTGAGGTCCGCGACTTCACTTTTAAGCTCTTCCTTGTAGATATCCCAGAGCGGCATGGGCCAGAACCTTTCGCCTACGCTCATGCCGGACTCCATAACCAGATTGCGCATATACTTTGAGTTATCCATCACCGCAGCCACATTCCAGCCGAATGCGACGATGCATCCCCCGGTAAGAGTCGCCAGATCTATGATGGCGGCTGGTTCAAACTGGGACGAGAAGGACAGAGTATCACAAAGCAGGAGTCGCCCTTCCGCATCTGTATTCAAAACCTCGATTGTCTTGCCGGAAAAAGAGGTAACGACCTCGCCCGGACGGGTGGAGGTTGAGTCGGGCATATTGTCCGCGCAGGGCAGCAGTGCGGTTACAGGGATATCCGGGCAGGTTTCACCAAGGACATGGAAGAACCCGAGAATGGCGGCTGCTCCGGCCATATCGCACTTCATGTCTTCTATGGCTCCCGTGGGCTTCAATGAAATGCCGCCGGAATCGAAGGTTACCCCCTTTCCGACCAGTACCAGCGGCTTCTGGCCTTCACGATCTTTCGGGCAATATTCAAGAATGATCATTCTCGGTTCATCCGCAGATCCGCGAAACACGGATGCGTAGGCACCAAGCCCCTTATCCGTGATTTCCTTGCGCTTCATCTGACGGAACCTGAACCCGTATTTCTTGGCCATTTTCCGTGCTTCCTCGGCCAGATAAATGGGATTGGCAACATTGGGCGGCATGTTTACCAGATCGCGGGCATAGGAAGTTCCCATCCCAACGGCCTCGCCTTTTCCAACTGCTTCAGCAAAATGTTCCGGAGGTTCTTCAGCAGTGAAAAAACGCACGGTTTCCGGAAAGTCCTTTTTCTTGTCCTTCTCGCTTTTAAACATGTCGAAGGTGTACAGCCCGCTTACTGCGGCAGAGACAAAATGCTCATACCTGTCTTCAAGCACAATTCCCTCAAAGGCAACCAGCGGGACACCAACAGTGCGAAACTCAAGCTCCCGGCATCCGGCGAATGCGGCCGAAACTGCCTGCGAAAACTGCTCGACCCCGAAATCCTTCTGCGGCCCGAGCCCGATCAGAAAAACCCGGCGGATATTGGCTCCGGAACCATACACGACGGCTGATTTTCCCAGTTCTCCCGAGAAATCAGCAAGAGCGGGGGAATCGGCAACCCAAGCAGCTCTGGAAGCCATCCAGTTTCCGAATCCGGGAAGATAATCTTCAGCGTCCTTGAAAACGAAAAAAATCACCGCGTCTGCGGCCCACGCCGCTTCCGGCTCCACTACTATATTGAATTCCATATCAATCTCCGTAAGACAAATTCAGTTATGTTCCGGCATCAGTTGGGAGAAATCTGTTCCACAAAAGAAAAACTGCCCTCTGAATAACGCACTATATCCACTGTTTTCATGGGCACACGAACACCTTCGGGGTAGGAAATCTCCCCGGTTACACCCTTGAATTTCGATGTTGCCGCCAGAGAATTGCGGACCGATTCGGGATCGGACTTTCCGGCCCGTTCAATGGCATCGGCCAGAAGCATCAGGGTATCATAGCCGAGCGCGGCAAATCCTGATTCAGGCACCACGCCGAATTTCTGCTCATAACTGCTTACGAAGTCCTGTACAGCCGGGTCCGGATTATCAAGGGCCACGTGGGTGGCGAAATAAATATCATGAGCGAATTGCGCAGGAACTTTGTGCAGTTCGGGAGTATCAAAGCCGTCTCCGGAGACAATGGGCTGATTGTTTCCGGCGCTGCGCATCTGGGTGACGTACTTCGGAACATCCGGCGGGATCGAGGAAAGGAAAAGGACGTCCGGTGTAACTTCCTTGTCGCTTGGCAGCGGATACTGAGATGTTCCGGTGTTATACCAGACCTCATCAATTATCTTGCCGCCGTACTTGCGGTATCTGCGCTTGAAATATTTGGACAGGGTCTTGGTGAATTCCGTTGAGATGTTCGTACCTACGAAACAATTTTCGGTTTTCAACCTGCGTTTGGCGAATTTCGCAACAGCTCTGGCCTGCATGTTGTCCCCGAACGCCGCCATGAAAAAGTACTTGCCGTACATGTACGGAAGATTCTGCATGGTGGCCCCGGAAGTTATGAAAACGATATTCTTGGCCGTAACAGCAGGGGCTGCCGCCATTACGTAATCAGTATCGTTCAGTCCCACTACCGCGGTTATCCCGCTCTCGCCGGCCAGAATCTGCGAGGCCATCAGCGTGGAGTCCTGATTGGACCGGCAATCCGAAACAACCAGACTCAGTTTTTTGCCGAGAACACCGCCCCGTGAATTGATTATATCCTTTGCCAGCTCCATGCCGTGCAGTCCGGGCTGGTCTATTGCAGCCATATTGCCGGTGAGGTTGTAAAGCACCCCGACCTTGATGGTATCCAGACCGGCGAACGCGCTGGAAGAAAACATGAAAACAAACACAATAAAAATTAAATACCGCAATCGCATATATCCCCCCATGGAACCTGTTGTTCAATACATATCAAAAAAATTTTTTCCCGAACAGAGCCTTGGGGATGACCAGTCTGAAAGACATCCCCTAGAACTTCTTCTCCATGGAAAGCTTGGCCTGCTGGGCTTCCAGAAACTGCTGAAACTTGCTCAGTTCAGCCTCTCTCTTCTCCGGAATCTGCGGAAATTCAGATTCCGACCGGTAACGTTTATCAGCAAGTGCACGACTGACCGGAGGTTCGTTCATAACGCCCTGCCAGCCTGAAGTATCACGCACCAGACGGCTCGGATAACTAACGCCGATAAAAGCCCTGGTCACGCGGGAGTTGTCCCGCAGTTTGCGCATGTCCTTGAACTCCTTGCGCACGCTCACTTCCCGGACCATCTTGTCCAGACTGACCATTTTCTGCGGCATGGTGGAATACTCGAACACTGCGGCATGGTTATTCAAAAGTTGCCCCTTGTCTCCCGCTGTTGCCGGGTCGATATAAAACGCAGCATAAAGACCGGACTGGTCGTAAACGGAAAGATCACAGGAAAGATCCACGCCCACCCCGCAGGTAAGACAGGTCACATTGCGATGCCGAGGCAGGACATCACGGCGCAGCCACTGCTCTTCGTTTGAGGGGTCATCAATCGTCCTTTTATTCTCCGGGGCAAATTCGCGAACCGGTGACTTGATCAGCGTCGCGGCATAAAGTTCACTTGTCTGCATCCACGCGGCAAGCCCTAGAACGCCCTTGAAATCACGGCGTCTTCTGCGGGCCAGCATAAAAAGTCCCCTGTAAAGATGATCCAGAGTGGTTCCGCCCTCTTCCTTTGAGTCGAACATGATATATTCGTTGAATCCACCGGACAGAGTCAGGTTGAACGGTGTGCGGATCAGGACACTGCCGGTATCATTCGTCGGCACCAGAAAGTCCGCCATGTCGTGACCGTCGGTAGGCAGCCAGGCCATGGTTCCGCCGATAGTAATCATTGTGCCCAGCATTTTCATGTAGTCATTGGGAATTTCTCCGAGTCCCCCCACTCCAATCGAATATTCGGTCTGGGAAAAACTGTGTGAAAACATGCGGCTTTCATCCACCCTTGAATGGAAAATATCCGCCACCGAACCGATGACCTTGATCTCAGCCTGAACGTTTTCTCCCGGAATAAATCTGAAATTGCCGATGGGGGAATCCATCTGCTCCATGCTGTCCCAGTTTTCAAGGGCCTGCCGTTCCCAATGCACGGACTGCAGAAAACTCATCGCCTCACTGCGGGTGGAAAAAATATTCAGCGACGACACCATGCCTGCCGTTTCCAGCACATTACGGCAATAAGGCTGCAGCCCCCAGATAGCCAGGGCTCCGTTGCCCATTTTCAATTCTTTCAGGGTTCGGACAATAATCCTTATTCCGGCACTGGACAGATAACTGACCCCGCTCATGTCAAAAGCCATGCAGGCAGGTCTGTCTGCGGAAAAAATATTCTCCACCCCCCGGTCAAACTCCGCTGCACCGTAAGCATCCACCCTGCCGCCCAGTTCCACCAACACAGTATCTGCGTGCCTGCTGACGTTTATATCCATGTTATCTCCTGTTTATCAGTCGAGGTCAGAATAGACACAACAACGGCATGTTGTGAAGTTGCTTTCGGAAAAACTGTACTATTTTTCGTGGCTCTGGTATTTCTGAAACCAAGAGGAAGGTCCATGAAAAAATTGCTGCACAAGTTCATCCCGGACACCGCTACCGGTAATTTTCTCAAGCAGGCTCTTGAGGATAAAAACATGACCATGAAGGATGTCCTTCACGGCTACATGTATATTCGCTGGCCCAGAGAATACATAGGAGCAGCGCTTGGGGAGAATAATCTCGCCCCGATAGTCGACTTCATTTCAAGCCTCATGGCCTCTCCGACAGACCCGGAAAAACGAAACCGACTGAAAAAAGATTTTGCGGACGGTTATCACGGCAAGATTATCACCACCGAGGAGGCTTCACGGCTGGTCAGGCTGGACAGGACAGTATCCACCACCCTGCCGGAAACGATTCTGCCGTTCAGCAAAGCTCGCGACATCATAATCGAAAATCCGGGGCACATCGCTGTTCTTGAGTGTCCCTGCCGCGCATCCCGCAAAAACCCGTGTAAACCGCTTGATGTCTGCCTGATTGTCGGCGATCCCTTCGCTTCTTTCGTGGAAAAGAACCACCCGGACAAGGCCAGAAGAATCTCACCGGACGAGGCTGTCCGAATTCTGGAAGCCGAAAATGCCAGAGGCCACGTGCACCACGCCTTTTTCAAGGATGTCATGCTCGGAAGGTTCTACGCCATCTGCAACTGCTGCTCCTGCTGCTGCGGGGCAATGGAAGCCATGAGAAACGGCATTCCCATGCTCGCGCCCTCGGGATATATCGCAGTCGTTGATCCGCACAAGTGCATCGGATGCGGACAATGCATGGAGTACTGCCCCTTCGGAGCAATGGCAGTACGCGACAAGCGGATGCGCATCGATCCGACAAAATGCATGGGCTGCGGAGTATGCGTAAACAAGTGCCGCAAGGACGCCCTGCATCTGGCCAGAAACAAAAAACACCCCGCCCCGCTGCTTGTAGACGAATTGTAGGGACTGTCTAAAAATCCGACTTACGCATGGAGAGCGAGATACGTTTGCGCTCAAGGTCCACTTCCAGAACCCTGACCCGGACAGGCAGTCCGGGATGTACAACTTCCGCCGGGTCACGGACGAAAGTGTCGGCAAGACGGCTGATATGAACAAGCCCGTCCTGATGCACGCCGATATCCACAAATGCCCCGAAAGCGGTTACGTTGGTAACTACTCCGTCCAGCATCATGCCTTCACGCAGGTCTTCCACTTCCCGCACCGAATCATCAAAGCTGACATTCTCGAATTCACGGCGCGGGTCACGGCCCGGCTTTTCCAGCTCCTGCATGATATCTTTCAAAGTGGGCAGACCGATGTCATCGGAAATGTATTTTTCAAGCTCAATGCCGTTTCTGAGTTCCGCTGAACTGATCAGATCGGAAACATCCGCCTTGAGGTCTCCTGCCATTGCGGCCACGGTCTTATACCGCTCCGGATGAACAGCCGTTGCATCAAGCGGATTCTTTGCCCCGCTGATGCGCAGGAATCCGGCGCACTGCTCATATGCCTTCGGTCCTAGACGGGCGACTTTCAACAAATCCCGCCGGGACATAAACGGCCCGTTCTCATCACGGTGGCGAATTATGTTGGCGGCCAGCACCGGACCAAGCCCGGAAACGAACTGCAAAAGCCTCGCACTGGCGGTATTAAGCTCCACCCCGACCATGTTCACGCAGGATTCGACCACCCGGCCCAGACTGTCTGCCAGACCTTTCTGATCCACATCGTGCTGATACTGCCCCACGCCGATGGATTTGGGATCGATCTTGACCAGCTCCGCCAGCGGGTCCATGAGCCTGCGCCCGATGGAAACCGCTCCGCGCACGGTAATGTCGTAATCCGGAAATTCCTCGCGGGCAGCTTCCGAAGCAGAATACACCGATGCCCCGGATTCATTGACCATGATGATCTGTATCGACTCGTCCAGTCCGAGATCCCTTACGAACTGCCAAGTTTCACGTCCGGCAGTACCGTTGCCCACGGCCACGGCCTCGATATTGTATTTACCGACCAGCTTTCTGACAGTTTCGGCCGCCTCTTCCTTCTTTCCTGCGGATGTAACAGGATAGATGGTGCTGTTATAAAGCAGCCCGCCCTGCTCATCGAGGCAGACAAGCTTGGCTCCGGTACGAAAACCGGGATCAAGCGCCATTATCCTTTTGCGCCCAAGCGGAGGAGCAAGCAGAATTTCGCGCAGGTTGGAAGCAAAAACAGCAACCGCCTCTTTTTCGGCCTTTTCCAGCAGCGCGGCACGCAGTTCGGTTTCCATCTGCGGGGCCAGCAGACGTTTGTAACTGTCGGTCGCGGCCTTCTCCACTTCCTTTGAAGCGGCTGATGAGGAGCGCACAACTATACGATGCAACGCCTTGAGCCCTTCACCCTCATCCGGGCGGACAGTCACTTTCAAAAATTTATCCCGTTCACCACGGAAAAGAGCCAGCAGACGATGTCCCGCCGCCCGCCTAGCAGGTTCACTCCAGTCAAACCAGTCCCGAAATTTGGCGGCCTTTTCCTTGGCTTCCGGTTCAAGTGCAGCCTTGGCAGCCTTTGATTCAAGCACGGCTCCGCGTTCGAAAAGCGCACGCACGGCCTTACGGCAACCACTGTTTTCAGCAATCTTCTCCGCAATTATGTCCCGGGCTCCGGCAAGGGCCTCATCAACGGACGCAACACCTTTTTCCGGGTTCACAAAAGCCGCAGCCTCTTTCACCGGGTCGCACTTCTGAGCAAAGACCTTGTAAGCAAGAGGCTCCAAACCCTTGAGTACGGCAGCCTGTCCCTTTGTCTTGCGCTTGGGCTTGAACGGAAGATAAAGATCCTCCAGTTCCCGCATTGTTGCTGCGGCATTGATCCGATTCCGCAGGTCATCGTCAAGACGCCCCTGCTCGTCTATAGATTTGAGCACGGTCTCCCTGCGCCGGTCCAGCTCGGCAAATCTGGCATGCAGGTCGCTGACGGCCGAAACCCCGACCTCGTCCATGCTGCCGGTGGCCTCCTTGCGGTAGCGGGATATGAACGGAATTGTCGCGCCCTCATCAAGCAGGGCGACAACGGCCTTAACATTGTTTGCAGGAAGGTTCAGTTCCGCGGCAATACGGGAAATGTTGTCTGGATTCATAAATATGGATGGAAAAATTTAAATGTAAAATCAGGATATTGATGCGCTTCGCGCTCTTGGCAATTTGATTTCGTCTCCGACGGCCCAAGGGGATAATCCCCTTGGGAATCCCTAGTTGTTTACGAATAGGAAGTCTTGTCCATGCGGTTTCTTTGTTTGCCGCATCCCTAAAAACTCGAAGCAAAATTTCTCGCCTAAGGGCTGACAGGACTTTGGAAGACCTAATGGTTTAAAGCTGTTGCGTTGAAAGTGCCCACTTAAATCAGAATATTAAGGAGCTAAGTCAATAACTATCATATAGTTTTGAACAGCGTTTCTTTATACAGGCAGTCCGCCGAATAATATAAGGCAGGGACTATTCGATGCCCGCCTCTTCGCGTTTGAGGTCTTCCTGGGAAAGCGACCAGAACGGCGCGCCGTCCTTTGTCAGGCGGAATTTGTATTTACGTTCTTCCCCGGCCTTGAGTTTTGCGCACATGTATTCGTACTCACCGTCAATTTCAACCAGCACACCGTACACCTTTACCGGAACACCAGGCCTGAGGTCCTTTATGCGCGGTTCAACAAAATCCTTGGGCCCGAGGTGGACCAGGACTTTCTCCCCGTCCTCTTTGTCACGGACAACAATGCCGATGCCTTCGGTCATACCGTCCATGGGGGTTATCTCCCTGATTTCCATCAGGGTTCCCTTGAATACATCACGATCGGTGTTGTCATAGAGCTTGTCATACTTTCCGCCCTTTTCCCAACCCTTGATGTTCATTCCTTCCGCAAACGCGGATGAAACTGCAAGAACGACAAGGCACACGATCATTAAAAGTCCAATTCCTGTTTTTTTCAACACTGGCAATCTCCTTGAAGACAGACATAATTGTTTATTTTATCGACCGGATATCTTGTCAAAAACTGAAGTAATAATTTTTTGATGATCCGCTCTGGTTTCCAGCTACTGCTTCGTTTCGGCAAGCCATTTATTAAGCGCCCTGAGTGTCACGACTTTTATATCTCCGAAAGCCCGCTTGCGCAGAAAATTGGTTCTGATGAAATCAACAGTAACCTGCCCGGTGTTCAAATCCACCAGAAAAATGCGCACATAATCGGCCCGGTAATCCATGGCATCATCATCGGTGGGCGCGGCATTATCCGCAGAGACATCGTAGAGAACGGCAAGATCTGCTCCAAGACCGGCAGTGGCCTTACGTACCTTTTCGACAACCGGAACATAGCGACCGTACTTCACCCGCTCCCAAAAGGTTGCGGAATCAAGATTTTCGAGCAGTTCAACGTTGCCTCCGTTTACGGGATAGGCCGACCAGTCCAGCTTAAACACCCCGGACTGCCTGCACGAGTCGCGCAAAGCCTGCGTCATCGTCCAACGATATCTGAAATCGAAAGTCATTGTGGAGGAATGCCAGGGCATCAGAGCCAGCTTGTAAACCTTTCCCCCGGTTTCGAACGGAGTTGTGTACCCCGATGTTCGTGCACAGGCTGCAAGAACAGGGAGCAGAACAAGCAACACCAGAATTTTTTTCATGATAGCACCTCTTACGGTTCCTGATGAACAAATCCTTTTTATAATGTCGGGCTCCAGAAGTCCACAGGTCCGCTCAAAGGACTTGGCGCGCGAAACTTTTACCGTTACCATGCGCCAGTTTTTCAAACCGGAGGGAAATAGTGACCGCCCAGAAAAAACCCCAGAAACTATCACGCAGGGGATTCCTCTTCGGAGGATTCAGAAATCAAAATGATAAGGAACAGGCCAAAAGCGCAGCCAAACCCATTGCGGCCAAAGAAGTCAATCTCGACGTACTGGCACAGGCAAACGTAGCCTACGAGAACGGAAGGTTCGAAGAAGCGGCGGAACAATACCGCGAATTCATCAAGACAGAACCGCAGAATGCCGATGCCCGCAAACGGCTGGGGCATTGCCTGTACAAATGCGGAAAATATGTACAGGCCAAGGTGGAATTCGAAAGGGCCATCCGCATTCTCGGCAAGGATAACTTTTCATATCTCTATCTGGGACTGCTGCTCTGCCGGGCAGGTGCCGGAAAAAAAGCCCTCCGGTATGGAAACTCTACTTCGACCCGAAAAATATTCCCCTGCAAAGGGAAATCAACCTGCAAAGCGCGCTCATAGAGTCCGACCCGGAAATGTCCTATGAAAATGCGGCAGACATGATTGAAAAGGTAATTGAGGAAACATCCGAACTGAAAGTATGATTTAAGGAGGAAGGCATTCCCCCTACCAGCATCACGAATCCTCTTAACTCAGAGCATAAAAAAAGTTGCCATGCAGGTCTTTTCTACCAGCATGGCAACTTTTTTATCTATGTTTTTTTTGCCTTAGCTCCGCAAAACTTGTAATTTAAGTGCCTACTTCTAAAGCAACAGCCTTAAACTATCAGGGATTCCAAAGCTGATTATCCATCTCTGCTCTCCATATCCCTAAGGCTCGAAGCAAAGCTTCTCGCCTAAGGGATAATGGGCCTTTGGCTGCCAGAGGCAAAATCAAATTATCAATAGCGCGAAGCGCATCAAATCAATTCAATAATTCTTGATTACTACTTGCGGCCCTGAGCTTTAAGCTGCTTGCCGCGATCCATATGCCGCTTGGCGGAAGAGAGTTCAGCCTTGCGCAGCCTGATGGACTCGGGGGTTACCTCAATGAGTTCATCATCACGGATAAAGTGCATGGCGCGTTCAAGGGTCATGGGTCTGATGGGGGTGAGGATAACTGCCTCATCCTTTCCGGAAGCGCGCATGTTGGTGAGCTTCTTTTCCTTGGTGGGGTTGATATTGATATCATTATCCCTGTTGTGCTCACCGACGATCATGCCTTCGTAGACAGGGTCTCCGGGCACAACGAAAAGTTCGCCGCGCGGTTCGAGGTTGAAGATGGCGTAGGCCACGGCTTTTCCGGGGCGGTCCGCAACCAGCGATCCGGTGTAGCGGGAGGGAAATTCTCCGCGGAATTCGTCATAACCGGCGAACAGGGAGTTCATGATCCCGGTCCCCTTGGTGTCGGTCAGGAATTCATCGCGATAACCGATCAGAGCGCGGGAAGGAGCGGAAAACTCCATGCGCACACGGCCCTTGCCGTTGTTGACCAGATTGAGCATTTTGGCCTTGCGGGAGGAGAGTTTCTCCGTGACCATGCCGAGGAAAGCCTCTTCGCAGTCGATGAAAACCTGTTCCATGGGCTCAAGTTTGCGTCCGTCTTCGATCTTGAAGATAACTTCAGGTCTTCCCACGGAAAGTTCGAATCCTTCACGGCGCATGGTTTCAATAAGAATGGCCAGCTGAAATTCTCCGCGTCCCTTGACGATGAAGCTGTCTTTTTCATCGCTTTCCTCAACCTTGACAGCAACGTTGAGCAGGGTTTCCTTGTACAGACGTTCGCGAATCTTCGAGGACTGGACCAGCTTGCCTTCAAGACCGGCCATAGGCGAGGTGTTGATGGTGAAACGCATCGAAACAGTGGGCTCGTCAACGGTGATTCTGGGCAGGGCCTTGGGGTCTTCCTTGGTGCAGATGGTATCGCCTATAGTGATATCTTCAATGCCGGAAACAACAACGATATCACCGGGATCTGCAGCAGCGGTCTCACTGAAGCTGAGACCGTCGTAGGTCTGGATCTTGGTCAGACGCAGGGAGACATTCTCGCCTTTTTCGTTGATGCATACCAGCGGTTCGTTCTGCTTGGCGGAACCGTGAATGACCTTGCCGATGGCCAGACGGCCGAGATAATCGGAATAGCCGAGGTCGGACACGAGCATCTGGAAAGGTTCATTCTCACCGTGGACAGGTCCGGGAATCTGCTCAAGGACCATATCCATGAGCGGGTGCAGGTTTTCACCTTTTTCTTCAAGGGTGGCCTGAGCAATACCGTCACGACCGATTGCGTACAGAAGAGGGAATTCCAGCTGTTCCTCGCTGGCATCCAGATCGATAAACAGGTCGTAGACTTCGTCCAGAACTTCGTCCGGGCGGGCGTCACCGCGGTCTATTTTATTGATGACAACGATAATCTTGAGTCCGGCTTCAAGGGCCTTTTTCAGTACGAAACGGGTCTGGGGAAGAGGTCCTTCGGAAGCGTCTACAAGCAGGATGGCACCGTCGGCCATGCTCAGGGACCTTTCAACTTCACCGCCGAAGTCGGCGTGGCCGGGGGTATCGATGATGTTGATTTTTACACCCTTCCATTCAACGGCGCAGTTCTTGGCCGCGATGGTAATTCCTCTTTCGCGTTCAAGATCCATGCTGTCCATCACCCGGTCATCGACTTCCTGTCCTTCACGGAACAGGCCGCTCTGCTTGAACATGCCGTCAACCAGAGTGGTTTTACCATGGTCAACGTGGGCTATGATGGCTATATTTCTTATTTTTTCGTTTGTAATGAGATCGCTCACGGATTCCTCCGGCGCCGGAGATTTGCCAAAAAAAATGCCCTGCATACTAAGTGCAGCAATGAAAAATCGGGGCGGAATCTCTGCGGCTGGTTAAATTATAGATAAGGAGACGTTTGTTAGGGCATATTGCTACGGCTGGCAAGCAAAATTTTGGCCGGGGAGTTACAAACCGGCAAAGATTGCGAACCGGCGCAAACCGGGCCGAGAAAGGCCATGCCCCTGCAAGTTGCTTCCGGAAGAGCTTTGCATTATGAAGTGTCCATAAGTAATGAGGAGCAGATATGCCTGAAAAAAAGATGAGAGTGGAATTGCTGTCCATGACCCCGGAAGCGCTGGGGCTTGTTTATGCAGCGTTCAGACAATGTTACCATGCCGGATTCGTGGCGGACATGTGGCCCCGGCTCCTCAGCGGGGAAATCGCGAAGGAAAAACAGGCCGAGTTCGTATCCAAGGTTCTTGAATCCGGACACGACAGCCCCATAGAACACGTCAGCTTCTCATTTGCCGTCGAGGGCATATCCAGGGCCTGCTCGCACCAGATCGTCCGGCACAGGATCGCTTCGTATTCACAGCAGAGCCAGCGCTATGTAACCGAGAGCGACATGGACTTCATCATCCCTCCGGCCATAGCGAAAATCCCCGAAGCCAGAGAAAGGTTCCTCCGGTTCATGGACGAAGTAGGCAGCGCCTACAGCGATCTGCGGGAAATCCTGGTAGCGGCCGGACGGGAAAGCAAAGCCAATGAGGATGCGCGGTTCGTTCTGCCGCAGGCGGCGGAGACAAAGATCGTCATCACCATGAACTGCCGATCTTTGATGCATTTCTTCAACCTGCGCTGCTGCCGCCGCGCCCAATGGGAAGTACGCGCTCTTGCCGACAGCATGCTTGCAATATGCAAAGAAAAATTTCCCGCAATTTTCCGCCATGCAGGTGCCCGCTGCGAACAACTCGGCTACTGCCCGGAGTCCGAACGCTTTGCCTGCGGCAAATACCCGACCCTGGCTGAACTGACCGGCAAGACCCGGTAATCTGAACAACACCGAAACAAATTAGCTTTTCCCTCTCCGGGCTGATTATGCCCAAAAGCCCGAGCAACCCCATACATTAATTAAATGCCTGTCGCAGACTGCCGACAGGCATTTGTTTTTTCATACTGCCCAAAATCGCCTCTCATTGTCCAGAATCGTGAATTTACCCTTTCAGTCCCTGCTGAGATTAAGATTTCTTTAAAAACGCCCACCCCCAATAGCTATTCCGTCAATAATCACACCATAGCGAGTATGAATTCAAAGTTATGAAAATCTCCATTATTTCGGAATGAGAAAAATATACACATATATTCTACACGTTATGAAAAGTTAGTACTCAGGTGAGAATATACGAAAAACTCTTCAACAAGACAGGAGAGCCCGGCAATCTGCATAAAATGCTGTAGACAACAGATTCGCCAGCAACCCTTGAAACTTAGGGAAATACGGATGTCAAGAAAAAGAAAATACAATAAAATAAGTATATTAAAGAAATGTTCTAAACGTCATTCAGCTGAACCCGCTATTTTGCAGTGATTTGACGACCTCTTTATCTATCCTTTTTATTTATCAACACGTCCACCTGCAAACAGCAACATACTTTTATACTTTTATTTCAAGTTGTTATAGGCAAAAAATTAAATCCACACCAAAATGTTCCAAATAAAAATTACTCACAAACATTATTGTCATAAGGAGAGAAATAGAGATATTTTACGGAATTTAAAATATATACAAAAAACATCTGTGGAAAAAGTTTTCCACAGATGTTTATATATTTTTTTAAGACTGCCGTTAAGCCCGAGATTACGCCTCTCGTACATACGCCACCATCAAAAGCCTAAAAGCAGGCACAACACAAAAATCTTTAAATAACAACGACTTACCCTGTAGAAAAAGAGCACTGTGCCATCTGGTGCGCATGGCTTAATTCCGAGTTGAAGGGTGGGGCTCATTTGGATTAGGTAAGCCAACATGATGAGAGACAGCTGGAATAAAATTTTAAATCTTCTTGAGAAGGGTCTGAACCCCGGCCTCTATAAGGTATGGATAAAACCCCTTAAGGCCGAGATCAGCAGTAACACAATCAAGCTTTACGCGCCCAATGATTTTGTTGCGGCCTGGGTCAGAGACCGACTCACAGACAATATTAAAGAAGCGGGGGAACAGGTCCTTGGAACTGCCCCGAAAATCGAAATAGGCGTTAAAAAAAGCGCAGAAAAACCTGCCGTAAAACTCAAACCCGCCATGCCGCCCGTGCAGACCTCCATAGGCCTGCCTATTAACACTCCTGTTGTAAACACAAGGATTCCGCGCTGGCGTTTTTCCTTTGATGATTTTGTAGTCGGTGAATCCAACCGTCTTGCATGCGCTGCTTCAAGAAGCCTGTGTGACAACACCCTGCCCGGAGACCAGCTTTTCCTCAGCTCCACACCGGGACTGGGAAAAACCCACCTGTTGCATTCAATAGGTAGGAATCTCTGTGCAACGAGCAACAAAAAACATGTTTCAATTGCCTGTCTGACCGCGGAAGAATTCGCCAACAGGCTCGTAATGGCCATCAAATCCGGCGAAGTTTCCAGATTCAAATCCGAATTCAGAGACAACGTGGACTGCCTGCTGCTTGAAGACGTGCACTTCTTTCAGGGAAAGCAGAAAATGCAGGACGAGATTCTTCAAACACTGAAAAGCCTCCAACTGAAAGGCTCTAAAGTTGTCCTTACAAGCTCCTTCCTGCCGCGTGAGCTTGAAAAGATCGACCAGCAGCTTGTATCCAGATTCTGTTCCGGCCTGCTTGCTGTTATTTCCACCCCTGATTTCGAAACAAGAAAAAAAATTGTCGAAAGCAAGGCAGGCAGACTCGGAGCACGAGTTCCTGAATTTATCTCTGAGCTTCTGGCCGACCGCATAACCACCGACGTACGCCAGCTTGAAAGCTGCCTGCAGAATCTGGTGCTGAAAGCAAGACTGCTTAACCGCGATGTATCAAAAGAACTTGCCTGGCAGGTGCTTGAAAACTACGCTATAACCCAGTCGGCTCCTAGCTACGATTCCATTGTAACGCACATCTGTCGCACCTATGAGCTTACTCCCGATCAACTCCGCTCGAAAAGCCGCAAGCGCCAGATAGTTCTGGCCCGCAATACAGCATTCTTCCTGGCGAGAAAACACACGGACCTGTCTCTTAAGGACATCGGTTCCAGGCTAGGCCGCAGGCACTCCACCGTAATCAAGGGCATTACAAATGTGGAACGGGAAATTTCCCTGCAGACTCCGCTCGGCAGGCAGCTGCAGGACACCATCGACCGGCTGACACCCTAAATTCGCAGCAAAAGGGCCTTTACAGCCCTGCAAGTGTTCCGGGACAGCCTGTCTACTGACTTACTGAAGCGTTAAGAACTGCGTGGAGCATAAATTGCTGCACGCAGTTTCTGCAACAGGAATAAAAGCGTCTTGGACTGCACGGAGAAAAGTCTTGCGGGGCATTTGCTCTTTCAGGACTTTGGAGCTATCCATTTCCTCGGCAGGGAATACTCCGGACAATCCAGCAAGGCACTGTCGCTCAGGGGGCAGGAAATGAATTCCAATGTATGGCACTCGATAAAAGAAAAACTGCGTATCAGAATCAACCCGGTCCTGGTCAAGGTCTGGGTCGATCCGCTTTCTGCCAAACTCGAAAACGGAGTAGTGCAGCTGACGGCTCCCAATGAGTTCGTCATGAACTGGGTCCGCGAGCACCTGCTTGACCGCATCCGCGATGCGGCTCAGGAAGTTCTGGATTCCACCGTGGGAGTGACCATCGACATGAAATCGGGCAGTTCTTCCGCTCCACGGGAATTCATTTCCGATGTTCAGGCCTATTATGCGGCAGACGAAATTCTGGCCAGCATAAAGCGCATGACTTCTCTTGCCGAGAAATTATCCGGCAGTCAGCTGAAGAAAAAAGAAAAAGCCATTAATATTGACGGTCCTCTGGAACCGGCTCTTGAACCGCAGAGTTTCGACACTATTCTTGACGCAGTTCTGGAAGCATTTGCGGTTTCCTTCCGGGAACTGATGATGCAGGAAACGCCCCACTCCACTCTGGCCCGCAGGGCTCTTTACTATCTCTGCTTCCGTTACGGCATACCGGCGGAGGAAGTTGCTCTGAACATGGACTGCACGGTTTCCGAAGTCCGCAAAGGAGCAGCCGAATTGGAAAATGAAATTTCACAGGCTATCGATAACGGCGAAGATCTGGACGAACTTCTGCTGCGTATCTTTCAAAAATGATGACAGGCCGAATGGGCCTTTGCTGAAATAACCATCAGACAATTTCCTCAAGGACGATCCTGCATGCTGCAGGAGGCAGCTCCCTTGGGCAGATAGACAGAGATTTTCACTCCTTCTCCCGGTTCTGATTCCACCGATATTTCACCCCCGTGGTTGCGCACGATGATGTATTCCACAATGCTGAGCCCCAAACCGTTTCCCGGATCTGATGAGCGCGTGCTGAAAAAAGGCTCAAACATTCTTTTGCGGGTGGATTCATCCACTCCCGGTCCGTTGTCCTCGACCTGCAGCACGATATGCTGCCGATTCTGAAACAGTCTGATGGTAATTAAGGGATCATCCTGAACTCCGTCATACAGGGACAGGGCCTGAGCGGAATTACGCAGCAGGTTGAACAGGACCTGCTCCATCTCTCCCCTGAAACAGGCTATTTCCGGCAGATCGGATGAAATTTCCTTGACCACCCGTATTTTCCTGAAATCATATTCCGATTCCGCGGTAAAATCAGCGGCGCACATTTCCAGGACTCTGTCCACAATTTCACCCATGTCACAGGGCTCTCTGCTCTCTGATGAACTGCTGAAATCGAGCATATTCAGTATGATTCTGGCTGCTCGCTGGCTGGCGTTTTTTATGGCATCAAGCATGGCGGTAACCTTGCGCTTCTCCAGATACCTGTTCACAAGGTCAAGAGAAACGCCGACCGACCTGGCTGCATCCAGATTAGCGGCAAGCTGAGGGGAAAACCGCCTTTCAATATTCTGTGCAGACTGGCTTATCACTCCAAGCGGATTGTTTATTTCATGCGCCATTCCGGCGGAGAGACTGGCAACGGAAGTCATTTTTTCGGACTGAAGCATCAGTTTCTGCATATTGACCTTGTCCGAGCAGTTCTTCACGGTCCCGAGCATACGGACGGCCTTACCTCCGGCATTCAAAATAAAATCACTCTCAACCTCCACGTAAAGATACGATCCATTCTTCTGCCGGATGCGGTAGACGGAAACAAAATGCTGCCCGTCCACTATTCCTGAATCAATTTCACAGGCCGCCCTGGGCCTGTCTTCAGGATGAATAAGCCTTTCCCACCCGAGAAAATCAACCGAACTGAATTCCGGCTCGGAATAACCGGTAATTTCCGGCACGGCTCCGGACCAGAGAATCTCCCCGGTCCCCAGATCCATATCATACACCATCTGTCCTGTTTTGCCGGCCATGGCCCGCAACCGGTCTTCGCTCTGGTGCAGGGTCTGCTCCATTTCCATCAATGGAGTAACGTCCGTTATGAATCCCTCCAGCACAACGCTTCCATCCGGTCTGTGCACCTCCATGCCCTTTTCCCGGACCCACTTTGCCTCACCGGAAAAGGTGCGAATCTTGTAGACAATCTCATAATGCTTGAATTCCTGCACGGCCTCCTGCACACATTCCCAGACATGCGCCCGATATTCAGGAAAAATAAGATCCGCATACGAAATATCACGATTATTCAGCAAAGCTTCCGGAGTGTACCCGGTCAGGTCCAGACATCCCGGACTGACGAGTTCCATTGTCCAATCCACATCATTTCTGCAGCGGTAGACCATACCGGGCAGGTTACCGAGTAAGGTGGAGACAAAAAGTTCACATCCTTTCGGATCAAAGAAGCTGCACTCGTTATCGATGCGCAACCCGTTTACGCTACCGGCGGGAAAGCCCCGCAAAACAGCAGAACCGTCTTCAAGACGGCTGCCGTGCCAGGTTATTTCCCCGCCCAGCCCGGAACTGTTCGCAAAGAAACCGGAGAAAGAGGATTCGGCCTCCGTCAATCCATCGACAAAGCTTCCGAATCCCTTGATTCCGCCTGTCAGCCCTGAACCGAGGTAATCTCCGGGACAGATGATACCGGACAGAATCCCGGCATTTTCACCGCCCACAAAAACAACCCGCTGCCCGGCATCAAGCGCAACAACAACGCCCGGGCAATGCCGGGATACGGCCTCAACAACCTGAATGATTTCCTGATCAAAAAGAACCACTGCCTGACCCCTCAGCGATATCTGCTAAAAATATACTCAAATCATACCACATCCCATCCATAAATACAGGAAAAAATTCAACAGATGTATGATACAGTATTGTAGTTGCCAATCCGGAGGACCTGCGTTACCAGATTCGCACAGACCAACATATTTCGGAGTCAGAAATGGGCGCAAAAAAAATATCAGGCGAGGTCATGCTCGTATTCACGGGCGGAACCATAGGCATGAGTGAAAGACCGGACGCAGGCGGAGTGGTGCCGGACGACAACTTCACCAAACTGATCCGGGAAGTGACCCCGGACGATCATGACATACAGATCAGACCGATTCTCTGGTCGGATATTCCCAGCCCGCACATGTCGCCCGAAAAAATGCTCCACCTTGCTCAGGATGTTGATGCATTCCTGGCCGAAGAGCAGGTTCTGGGCGCGGTGATCCTGCACGGCACAGACCTCCTGGCCGAGACTGCATACGTTCTGGACATGACAATACGTTCACCCAAGCCGGTGATCATGACCGGAGCCATGCGTTATTTCAATGAGTCCGGCTATGACGGAATCCGCAACCTCATGGACGCGGTCAGGGTCTGCCTGCTCCCCCCGCCTCAAGGCTCGGACGTTATCATCCAAATGGCCGATAAACTTTTCGCGGCCCGCAATGCAATAAAATCCAGTTCCCTCAACGTGGACCCGTTCATCGGGCAGAACACGGGACGCCTCGGATTCATTGCAGGTGAATCGGTAGTACTTACCAGAGCGGAACCGGGCCGCCGCCCGCGCCTGCCGTTCAACGTGACAAAGACTGCTGAAAACGTGCACATGGTCGGCTGCCATCCCGGAATGGACTCCACAATTCTGGAAAAACTCCTCGAATGCGGAGCAAAAGGCATTGTCCTTGAAGGTTTCGGTGCCGGAAACACCCCTCCCGGACTGGTTGCCGGTGTGGAAAAATGCCTTGCCGCCGGAATTCCCGTTGTGCTCTGCACTCGCTGTGTGGAAGGCGGAGTCTGGCCCATCTACGCCTATCCCGGCGGAGCGGCAAACCTAAAGCAGAAAGGGGTTATCATAGCCGGAGCACTCTCGGCCATCAAAGCCACCCTGCTCCTGCAACTGCTCATCGGCAGCGGATGCACCGACACTGAGATACGTAAAATATTCCATGAAGAGAGCGTCTGATCAGCAGCAGTCGACTGCCGCGCTCCCCATTCGGCACAGGATGGGTAAATTAAGAATGCGTTGCAGAACCGCCCTGCAAGGCAGCCAGTTCCCCCAGACGGCGCAGGCCGGAGCGCAACTCGTCCGTCATTGGCGAACCGCTTGAAAGACGGATGTAGTTGGAAAAGAGGTCCTGCGAGGAAAAAACGACTCCGGGAACTATACCGATGCCTTCCTCTCTGGCTCTGAAAAACAAATCCACACCGTCCACTTTTTCCGGGAGCTCCACCCAGAGAACAGAGCCTCCGGTGGGGTTGGTCACTCTGGTTCCTTCCGGAAAGGAAAGACCGATTTCAGTTCTCATATCGGCCATCTGCTCCTTCATGGCCGTGCGCAGCTTCTTGAGGTGGCGGTCATAAAGGGTTTCCCGCAGGTAGCGGGCAATGGCCATCTGCGTGGGGGCCACACAGGAAACATTCGTTGTGGCCTTTATCTCCAGAGCCTTATCCAGATAACGTCCCGGAGCAAGCCAGCCGATGCGGTATCCCGGTGCTATTGTCTTGGAAAAGGACGAGCAGAGCAGAACCCCGCCGTCCCGATCAAATGATTTGAGGGTGCGCGGCCTTGTGTCCCCGAAATAAATCTCCCCGTAAACATCGTCCTCCACCAGCGGTATTTTCCGGGCAGCAAGTATCTCGACAATTTCCTTCTTGCGGGCATCCGAGGTCAGACTTCCGTCAGGATTGTTGAAGTTCGGGGAAAAAATACAGGCCCTGATGTCGAATGTGCGGGTTATCTCATCTACGCGATCCGGGTTGATGCCCCTTTCGGGACAGGAAGGTATCTCTATGGCCCGGAGCCCAAGATTTTCCACCAGTTGCAGAAAACAATAGTAGGATGGAGACTGAATGAGGACCAGATCACCCGGCCGGGTCAGCGTGCGCAGAGAAATGTAAAGAGCCTCCATGGCTCCGGTGGTTATGAGCAGTTTGTCCGCAGTAAGATTAGAACCGCAGTCCACGGACCTGAAAGCTATCTGGCGGCGCAGATCCAGATTACCCGGAATCATCTCGTATCCCGCGGTTTCGTACGGGTTTTCCCGGATAACACTGTTCATGATCTTGGCCAGTTGCCGGGCGGGCAGCAGTTCCTTGCTCGGACAGACCACTCCGAGGGGCAGCAGGTCCTTGTTGCCGACTGTTTCCAGCGCAGTCTGGATAAGTTTGTTCTTTGTAACGGTGCGGGGTTCTATGTGGCGCGGTATATTGATTTCCGGCGTGGGGATGGGTCTGAATTCGCTGCGGACATAGTACCCGGACCTTGGACGCGACTCTATCAGCCCGCGTTTTTCCAATTCTTCGTAAGCGTGATTGACCGTGGAAATGGACAGTTGCAGGGATCGGCTCATCTGGCGCAGTGAGGGCAGCCGATCACCGGGGACGAGATCGCCGGCCTCGATATGCCTTGATATTTCCTGCTCCACCTTCTTGTAACGGTACTGATTGGGCAGACTGTCGTAGTTCATTGTGCTCATCCTGGAACTGTTATGATTTATTTTTTGACAAACTGTATCTGTACTGATGACAGATTTTATGTAATCACGCAATAACCAACAACGCTCCATTGAATTTTACACTTACCGGAGGTAACAGTGGAATCCGCAATGAATTCCCGCGAAATCAAACGCAACACAATGCTGATGTCGGCATTCAGGCAGGCCCTGCCCATCGTGCTCGGCTATCTGCCGGTCGGCTTCGCATACGGAGTCCTGGCCCGCAAATCCGGGATATCCATAGATAACACGGTGCTGATGTCCATAATCGTCTTTGCAGGATCGGCACAGTTCATTGCCGTGGGACTCATCGCCTCGGGGGCGTCCGCCCTGTCCGTCATCATTACGACTTTCATCGTCAACCTGCGGCATCTGCTCATGTCCGCGGCCCTTTCACCGTATCTGAAAAAATGGTCCAAGCTGCAGCTTGCCGCGTTCACCTTTCAACTGACCGATGAAAGCTTCGCCGTGCACTCCACCAGATTTGCCAGAGGGGATACGGACAAAGGCGAAACCTACCTCATCAACTGCATTGCGCAGCTTGCATGGGTAGGCGGGACAGTGCTCGGAATTTTCTCCAGCACGCTCATAACGGATGTCAGACCCATGGGGCTGGATTACGCCCTTCCGGCCATGTTCATCGCCCTGCTCATCTTTCAGATAAAGGACAGGAGCCATGTGGTTGTGGGGCTTGTAACCGGACTTCTTTCCACCGCCCTGGCACTGGGCGGGGCCGGACAATGGAATGTAATCATCGCCACCCTTATCGGCGCAAGCCTTGGAGCAGCAGTAAAATGGACCAGAAATTAATACTTCTCACCCTGATAGGCATGATGGCGGTAACCTACATCCCGCGCATGCTCCCGGCCATGGCCCTGAGTTCCCGCAACCTGCCGCCCTTGGCGGTCAAGTGGCTGAGCTACGTGCCGACCGCAGTGCTCTCCGCCCTGCTGGCACCCTCCCTGCTGGCGCCGAAAGGGACAATCAACCTCGGTTTTGACAATCTCTACTTCTGGGTGGCCCTGCCGACCTTCACCGTTGCCATGGTGACCAGAAACTTTTTCGGCACAGTAGCCGTTGGCATGGGGCTTGTGGCTGCCGCAAGGTATTTTATGTTTTGATAGATCAACGGGCTTCGCAACCTGAACTCAAGTTTTAATTTTTTAAAGGTTTAGTTTTTTTTTGATTTGATACGGTTTATGAAGCCCTTTTTGGGAGAATCAATTCAGCGGCAGGCTGAAGCAAAGATAAGTGTACTTTCCCATGTTCTGGTGAGTGATTTTTTTTATGATTTTACTAAGGAGCATAAGCCCCAGATTCTGCAGTTCCTCTTCCTTCATTTCGCAAGCATTCATATTGGCATTACAATTATGGTCAAGATCGGTATCCAAGCGAGAACCAAAAGAAATTTCCACCTGTATCTGCTTATTCTGCCTGTACATTTTAAATCGAATAAGTCCTTTGATATTTTCACGCTCGAATTCCCCAAGGGCATGAACAAAAATCTCTTCGCAAGCAAGTTCCAGATAATTGGAATTCCGGAGACTCATGCCGGCACCTGATGTAAAAGTTGACACTTTATCACGAATCTTGACCAACTGATCCGGTGACGGCTCCAAAAAGAAAATCAAAAAATGTTTAATGCTCAATCTGGTCAGAATTGTCAGCAGTACGGCGACAAGACCTCCCACTGCAAAACCGTTTGTGCTGATCGGGCGTATAAATTCCGGAAATGCTTCGGGATAAAACATATCGTTTTCAGCAATCAGGCCGAAGCATAGAGACAGGCCGGCAATTACGCCGTTTTTATGGTCAAGTTCAGCTGCAATCATGCGCACCCCGGTGGAAAAAAGATGGGCGACAAGGACAACCCCCACCGCACCCATTACTTCACCGGGGATGGCATCAAGTAGATATGCTGTTTTGGGTGAACAAATTAAAACTATTAAAATCAAAGCCGAAAGCACAGCGACTCGTCTGCTCGCAATTCCGGTCATTTCCATCAGCGGGATATTGGGAGAATGCGAAGAAGGCGGCATGCCCCCGAAAAACGAAGTTAAAATCATGCTTATGCTGTTTGAATACAATCCACCCTGAATGGCATTGAAATCTGTCCTTTTCTGTCCGGGATGCATTACCTTCTGCAGCGCCATGGCATCGCCCACATATTTTATGCTTGTAACCTGTACAGATATGATGAAGGTAAAATACGTAGCCCAATGGCCCGGATTTGAAATATCAAAAGAGAATTCCGGCCATTTCATAGGGGGCAACCCGAGCCATGCGGCTGTTCCAACCTGAGAAAAATCAATGTCGCCAATTAAAATTTCCGCTAAAATTCCAGCGCTAAGCCCCAGGAAAAGACTCCATGGCCTCAGTCTGTCCCTGCCTAACCACTCCACGAGAATCATTACTGAAATTGTTATCATGCCGACCAGTATATTAAGGAGGCCGGACTGACCATCCGGCGGCCCCTGCCCGACCCATGTTATCAGAGAGTCCTTCAATAGGCCGACCATAGCCAGCATAATGATTACCCCACCCACTGTCGGTGTAAGTATCTGGCGCAGAAATCGTATGCCGTAACTGAATATGATCTGAAATGGTGACGCTAAAAGAGCAAGCGAGCAAAAAAAGGGAAAACCACCAAGCGAGATAGCCGCATGAGCGCAGGACATAAAAGCGCCGGATGTTCCCATAAACATGGGCATGCCCAAACCGAGCCCGGCTGCTCTGTAAGGCTGTATCAAAGTGGCTAAACCTGCCCCCACGGTAGTCATAAAAATCAGGTGATGCGTTTCAGGAGGAGGAAGGTTATAAATTTCGGCAAGCATGGCGGGGGTTATGGCTATGCCGATAAAAAGAATTATCACATGCTGCAGGCTCAGGACAGCCGTAATTAAATGGTAGTAAAAACCATTGGGCTGATTTGTCTGATTATTCAATCCGGCAGTGTTCTGCATAATTCTGATTAAAATCCGTTTGCATCAATGTTAGCGATGAATTTAAAACAGTTCTAACCACTCCCTCAAAACAGACCGATCCCAAGGAAAAGTCATACGAAAAATAAAATACCCCTGATACAGATGAGCCTACCGCACCGGAAAACAACTATCCGCCATACTCCACTCTATTTTATCTCCGAAACTCACAGCACAGCCTTGCCGATAGCCAGCAGTGCGATAACAGCCCAGACAACATTGAGGACAGCAGGCTGATAGGCCTTCTTTTTAAACGAAATCAGGATAATTCCGAGTGCCCCGGATAGATTCAAAGCCTGATAGGGCAGCCCGTTGGAATCCAGCAGACCGAGGCTGAGCAGAAGATACGCAAGCACTATGGCCCCCGTTCCATACCAGCCGACAGCTTCAAGCATAAATGAGCATCCGGCCTCTTCCGATGATCCTGATCGGTCAGAACTCTGCGGTGTCGTTTCCATATTTACCTCTACTTGCCCCACCCTCCGCCTCCGGGAGTTTCCATACGGACGATATCGCCTTTCTTTAGCGGAGAATGGAATTTACCGGGCTTTTCGATTTCCTTCCCGTCACGGACGAGCAGGTTCCTGCCGGGTGTTCCGGGCCCGCCGCCCTGCAATCCGTAAGGAGCGTTCACGCGCCTTTCGGATAATACGGTTATTTCGCAGTCAGAAAGCAGTTCTATCTCGCGGACAAGGCCGTCCCCTCCGGGCATCCGCCCCGTTCCGCCGGTATTCTTGCGAATGCAGTAGGTCCGCACCCGGAACGGATAGCTGTATTCCAGCGCTTCTACCGGGGTGTTCAGGGTGTTGGTCATGTGCGAATGCGTGGCATGCTCACCGCGACAGTTCGGGGATGCCCCCATGCCTCCGGCCAGGGTTTCATAATAGGCGAAAGGCTTGCCGGTACGCTCGTCCATGCCGCCGATAGTCATATTGTTCATGGTTCCCTGGCTGGCTGCGGGAATCTTTTGGGGAACGGCCTCGGCCAATGCCCCGAGAACCACATCCACAATGCGCTGGGATGTTTCCACGTTGCCCCCGGCGACCGCTGCCGGAAAATTAGCGTCCAGAATGGAGCCCTTGCGGGTCAGGACTTCAATGGGCCTTAGGATACCGGCGTTGGTAGGCACATCGCCTTCTATGAGCGAACGGAAAACGTAAAGCACGGCCGAAAGAGTTATGGACCGCACCGCGTTGACGCTGCCGGAAACCTGATTACCGGACTCGGTGAAATCAAGCCTTGCGCTGTCCCCTTTCACTTCCATGACCACCGAGATGGGAACATTTTCGCAGTCCACACCGTCGCCGTCCATGTAATCGGTAAAACTGTAGGTGCCGTCAGGGATGGACTCGATGGTTTTGCGGGTGATGGCCTCGGCGTAATCGTTCAGGCCGGCGGCATAGAAATCAACTGTTTCAAGGCCGTATTTGTCGATCAGTTCCTTGAGCCTGCGCACCCCGGTAATGTTGGCCATGATCTGGGCGGAAAAATCGCCCTCGCGCTCCACCGGGGTTCGAACATTGTTGAGGATAAGGTCCATCACACCTTTGACGATCTCACCGCCTGCAACGATTTTTACTGGCGGGATGATGATTCCTTCCTGATAAAGGGAGGTGGAAAGCGGCATGGAACCGGAAGCCATCCCGCCCACGTCGGAGTGGTGCGCCCGGTTTGCCACATAAAAGGCCGGTTTATCTGAATCGGTACAGAAGACCGGCGCCACAAGGGTTATGTCCGGCAGGTGAGTGCCACCCTTGAAAGGATCGTTCAGCATGATCATATCCCCTTCCGAGAAATCGCCCTTTTCAATGGCGCTCTTCACGGAAAGGGGCATGGACCCCAGATGCACTGGGATGTGCGCGGCCTGCGCGACCATGTCCCCGTTTCCATCAAAAACAGCACAGGACAGATCGCGCCGCTCCTTGATGTTGGGGGAAAATGCGGTACGGGTCAGAGTAACGCCCATTTCCTCGGAAATGGCCGCGAATCTGTTTTTGAATACTTCAAGAAGGATTGGATTTACTTTCATTTGCGTACCCTTATACTCAGATCAGCACGAAAAAGATCTAACAAGCTGAATTTGATGCGCTTCGCGCCTTTAACAATTTGATTTCGCCTCTGGCAGCCAAAGGGGATAATCCCCTTTGGAATCCCTAATCGTATAACAGATTAATTACTCGGCATGCTGTTCATGATTTCTGCGGAGGTGATGCCGTTACAATTCCCATTTATACAGTCCTGTCCTGTTCAATGTCGAAAATCAGGTTGCCGTAAGAATCCACTTCGCCTTTTGCAAAGGGCGGGATAACCAGAGTGGAGCTGTATTCGATGATGATGGCCGGACCTTCCACCCTGTTGCCGGGCTTGAGTTTGTCACGGTCCAGAATACGGGTTTTAAGCCGTCTGGAATCAAAAACAGTCTCGGTGGTTCCGAGCACTGCTTCCGGGGACATTTCCGCAACAGATTCTTTTGCTTCCGGCACTTCCGGTTTGACCGGCATTCCCTTTGTCCGCAGCCTGATGTTTACAATTTCAACAGTCTTGTTGTCGTTGCGGTATCCGTAATTCTGCTGATGGAGTTTCGAAAATTCCTCGATCCAGTCTCCGCAGAAGGGAACAATTATCTCGAATGACTGCCCCTGATAACGCATATCCAGAAAACGTTCGACCACAATGTCTTCTGGTGCAAAGCCCTCTCCGGCAAGGTCGGCGCGGCCCTGTTCCTCAAGCGGCGCGAACAGTTCTTCGAGATCCTGACCGGTGGTGTTGTGCTGATTGCGCATTACAGTCAGTGAATAATCCTTGATGACATCGGCCATGACCATGCCCACGGCGGAAAGAATTCCCGGATTGACCGGAATAAAAAGCTTCGGGATGGACAGAAGCCGGGCCAGAAACGCACAGTGCATGCCGCCTGCTCCGCCGAAGGAAAACATGGTGAACTCGCGGGGATCAAAACCGCGTTCAACAGAGATTACCCGGATGGCACGTTCCATGTTGGTATTGGCGATGTCGAGAATTCCTTCGGCCAGTTCCACGGGAGTAAGCCCGGCTTTTTCGGCCATTTCTTCCATGGCCTGATTCAGTTTGCCGGTTTCAAGCGCCATTTCACCGCCGAGAAAATGCTCAGGAATGAGTCGGCCCAGATAGAGGTTGGCGTCCGTCACCGTGATTTCATTTCCCTTGCCGTAGCAGATGGGACCGGGGTCCGCCCCGGCACTTTCCGGGCCGACGGTAAGGGAACCACCTACATCAAGACGGGCAATGGAACCGCCACCCGCGCCGACGGTATGGATATCAATCATGGGAACCTTGACCGGATAATCTTCAATGGAGGATTCCAGTGTCAGAGGCAGTTCGCCGTTTATGAGGGCCACATCGGATGAAGTTCCGCCCATATCGAATGTTATCAGCCGGTCATATCCGGCATTTTTTCCTATGGCATGCGCACCGACAGCTCCCCCGGCAGGACCGGAAAGAATGGTCCGCACGGATTCGCTCATGGCAGTTTCCGCGGAAATGGACCCGCCGTTGCTCTGCATGATCCGCAACGGATCATCGCCGAGAGTCTGCTGCAGCTTGGTGAGATACCTGGACATCTTGGGAGAAACATATGCGTTGATAACCGTGGTTGATGTGCGCTCAAACTCGCGGAACTCGGCCAGAATTTCGTGCGAAACAGAAACCGGAACGTTTATTTCGTCCAGTAGGGCGCGCATTCTGTTCTCGTGTTCGGGGTTCAGGTAGGAAAAAAGGAGGCATAGTGCGACCGATTCGACGCCTGATTCTTTAATTTTATTTAAAATAATCTGCGCTTTTTCGTCAGAAAACGGCTCAATTTCATTCCCTTCGTGGTCGATTCTTCCGCTGATTCCGAACCGCAATTCGGGTGGAACTATGTGCGGTTTTTTACAGAATGAGAGATTGTAAAGCTCGGAACGGTTCTGTCGTCCTATCTGAATTATATCTTCAAATCCTTCATTTGAAATAAGGGCGGTGCGGACACCTTTTCGTTCGAGTATGGCATTGGTGGCAACGGTTGATCCGTGAACAACCTGAACCCTGCGGTCTCCGGCGATATGCTTTATCCCGTTGATTACGGCCTCGGAAGGGTCATGCGGTGTGGACAGTCTTTTGTGTACCCCCCATCTATCGCCGTCCTTGTATATGAAATCCGTGAAAGTTCCGCCGGTATCCACTCCTATGATCAGCACAATATATCCTCCGATTCAGCACACCAACACACTGGTATACTTAAAATAATATTCGTAAAAAGAAGCTCATAACTCTCAATTCATGCAGACAATAACCAAATACGTCTACATTTTAAAGATTTTATTTTTGTAAATTTACGTGTAAAAGATCAGTTGATTCGGCCTGAACTATTACTGATTAGAAGAATATTCTCATTGACAACAGGCGCAACTGCAAGCGGTTATGTTGGTTTTACAAAATCGTTTTAACTACCGGAACAACCCGCAAAACAGTATGGAAAATCCATAGTAATACAGACAACAACAAACCAACGGAGGCTATTCCATGTTCAAAAAAATCATCACTGCCATGCTGCTGGTTCTGAGCTTTGCTCTTTCCGCACAGGCCGCCGATCTTACAATGGACTGCAACGCCATTTACGGCGCGACCAACTTTCACTCTCAGGGCGCCCAGCTTTTTGCCGACAAGGTGGCCGAATACACCTCCGGTTCGGTAAAGATAACTGTTCATCCCGGCGGAAGCCTCGGATTCAAAGGCCCTGAACTGCTCAAGGCGGTCAAGGACGGAACCCTCCCCATGTCCGATATTCTGATGGGCGTTGTCGCCGGTTCCGATGAGGTATTCGGTTTGAGTTCCATGCCCCTGCTGGCCAAGGACTACGCCGAAGCCAAAAAACTCTACGAAGCTGCAAAACCGTACTACGAAAAAGCCTGCCGCAAATGGAACCAGGTTCTTCTCTACGCCGCTCCCTGGCCTCCGAGCGGACTTTTTACCCAGAAACCGCTCAAGACTGCTGCTGATTTCAAGGGCCTCAAAACAAGAACCTACGATAAAAACGGAGCTGAACTGCTTAAATCAGTCGGCGCCAGCCCCATGTCTCTGCCCTGGGGAGAACTTTACTCCGCCCTGCAGACCGGTCTTGCAGACTCCGTGCTGACCTCTGCCGTTTCCGGCAAGGATGGAAAATTCTGGGAAACGCTCAAGTATTTCACAAAAATAAACTACGCCTTCCCCCTCAACATGATGGTTATCAACAAGGATTACTGGGACGCCATGACTCCTCCCCAGAAAAAAGCCATGCTCAAGGCTGCTGCTGAAGTTGAGGTTCACCAGTGGGAACAGTCCAACAAGAGTAACGAGGAATCTCTCAAAGCCCTCGGCGACAACGGCATAATCATTTCCGCACCCACCAAGGAAGTAAGCGATCTTCTCGCAGGAAAAGCCAAGACAATGCTTGATGAAACACTCAAGGGAGCCAAGAAAGGTTTCAAAGCTGCCATCAAGGCCTACGAAAAATAGACTGTCATGCGTTCAATCATAAGGATAATAGAAGGCCTCTCCGTGGGAGGGGCCTATCTTTCAGCCGCGGGAATGCTTTTTATCGTAGGGCTTGTGGTGGTGGAAATATTCCTGCGTTCCGTGCTGAACACTTCCACCCTTGTCTCCAGTGAATACGGCGGATACGCCCTCGTATTCCTCATCCTGACCGGGTTGGCTTATACTCTAAGGGAAAACGGGCTGATCAGGATCAACCTGCTGACCAGCCATTTTTCTGAAAATGGAAAACGGGTTGCAGACATCATTTCCGGCATCATCGGAGTCTGCATAACCGCCTTTGCCCTCAAATATACCGTTATGATGGTCTATGAAACATGGGACCTTGAAATGACCGCGGATACAATTGCGGAAACACCGCTCTGGATTCCGCAACTCGCCATACCCATCGGGCTGATCCTGCTTCTGTTACAGCTGATAGCCTTTATTGCCGGGAGAATAGCCAATGATTAGCGATCCACTTATTCTGGCCGCAGTCCTTGTTCTCGGCATGGTGATATTTCTGCTTTCGGGACTCTGGATAGGTTTTTCACTTTACGCTGCGGCTATCTGCGGCATGCTGGCCTGCAAGATGAACCTGCCGCCGACCATATCCATTTTTGATAAAATCGGCGACCTCATGGCGAACTCCCTGTGGAACACGCTCAATTCCTGGCCCCTGTCTGCGTTGCCGCTGTTCATCCTCATGGGTGAAATTTTATACCGCACCTCAATTTCAACCAGACTGCTCAACGGTCTGGTCCCGTGGCTGTCCAACATTCCCGGACGCCTCTACCACATAAATGTAGTGGCCTGCTCGCTTTTCGCGGCCGTTTCCGGCTCAAGCGCGGCCACCACCGCTACAGTAGGCAAAATCACCTTCAACGAGCTCTCCAACCGGGGGTACCACAAGAGCCTCTCCATAGGTTCCCTTGCCGGCTCCGGTACCCTCGGGTTTCTCATCCCGCCCAGCCTGATCATGATCATCTACGGCATACTTTCCGACACCTCCATCGGACAGCTTTTCATTGCCGGCATCATCCCAGGGCTGACTCTTGCGGGAGTGTATTCCCTCTACATAATGATCCGCTGCATACTGAATCCCTCCCTTGTCCCGCAGGAAAAGGAAAGTTTCAGCATGGCGCAGCGCATTGAATCGCTGAAGGATCTGTTTCCGGTCCTGCTGCTCATCACTCTGGTACTGGGAGGAATCTACGCCGGCCTGACCACGCCGACCGAAGCTGCGGTAATCGGGGTTCTCGGCGCTCTGGCCATAGCCTGGTGGTTCAAGAACCTGACCTTTGCAAACTTCAGGGAATCCCTGCTTTCAGCGGTAAAAACCAGCGGGATGATCTGTTTCATAATCGCCGGAGCCGCATTTCTGGCTCAGGTGGTCGGCTTTCTGGGGATTGCAACCGCACTCAGCAGATTCATTGCCACGCTGAACCTGTCACCCTACATGCTGATTTTCGTACTGGGAATCATGTACGTTCTGCTGGGTATGATTCTGGACGGAATATCCATTGTGGTCATGACCCTGCCTATAGTGCTGCCCATAGTGACAGCCGCAGGATTCGATCCGCTCTGGTTCGGCATCTTCGTGGTTTTCATGGTTGAACTGTCTCAGGTAACTCCGCCGGTAGGCTTCTCCATTTTCGTCATTCAGTACATCACCAATGACGATGTGAAAGATATCCTGAAAGCCACATTTCCGTTCTTCCTGATCATGGTGATGATGGTCATGCTGGTCACTCTGTTTCCGGAAATAGTCTTTTATCTGCCGCAGAAAATGATCGGGTGATAAAAAGCTACAGCATCAAAAACAGACAGCCCCGCAACTATATCGCTGCGGGGCTGTTTTTTTTGAAAAATATAATCATTTATCCTCTGCAAACAGGCAGTATCCGGGCTAACGCGCAAAAACCTTCGGGGCCACTTTCGTCCGGAAAAAACTGTAGCTCAGTTCGAAATCGTCCTTGTTGTGCGGCTCAAGAGTCATCGTGGGCAAAGGATTCAGTTCGCAGATTCTGGAAGTTACGTGATCCCAGTCTATGGTTCCGCGTCCGATGGCCAGATGCTCGTCCATACGTCCGTTATTATCGTGCAGGTGCATATGCTTGATGTGCGGCGCCAATGTATCAAACCAGAAATCGAAATCCCCTCTTTCGGCACCTTTGGAAAATGAATGCCAGTGACCGAGATCAAAACAGATTCCTACATTTTCCCGTCCAAGATCTTCCACCAGCCGGACGAGGATATCGGGAGAAGATTCATACGTGTTTTCCAGACATAGTGGAGGGTGATCCAGCCATGAGTTGCAAAGGTCGCGCAGGCCGTCCAGACAGTGCGCATAAGCCCTTTCAAAAAGGGGTTTTTCCAGCCAGCAGGTAAACGAGGGATGCATGACCATACGTTGCGGAGAAAAGAACTTGGCGACCTCGAAAGCGGCACGGAGAGTTTCTATGGAGGCCCTGCGTATACCGGGATTGAGGCTGGCCGGTTTCAGATCAAGGAAAGGAAGGTGCACCGTGCAGCCCAGACCGGCTTCATCAAGCCTGTCCCGCACGGAAAGAAGCCAGTCCATGCTCTGGCATTCATCGCCCATACAATCCAGCCCCAACTCGGGCTGAATCCCGTTCTCGATAAAAAAATCAAAATACTCAGGTGTAGTGTAGATATAGCGCAGAGGCAGATTTACAAAACAGGTTTCGAACTCAGGCTTCATGATATGTACAACTCCTAGCACCTACACATGGGCTCAAGACTTCAATCAAGGGAAGTCCGCATGTAATTCCTTCCCCTGATGGTCATTGATCCGATCAGATCGAAAGTCGTGGCGTGCCGCAGAGTTACAGTCGTATCACGTCCGGAACCAACCTCGAACGTTTCCCCCCAGTTAGCGGGAATGCCGTTGACAAACGGCTGTATCTTGTTCTGACCGCCATTGCTCCATACATCCTTGAGGACATAATGATCAGCCGGAGTTTCCTGCACACCGTCCACCACCCAGTTCAAAAACATCCTGTCACCGTGATCGGGAACAAGCTCCAAAGCTTTGACCCTGCGCGGTTCTATGGAAAGATAGAATTCAGCACGCCGCTTTCCCGGAGTCTCCCGCACAATCCTGTATCTGGAAACACCGTCTTTTTCATCCAGCATGTATTTTGCCATGAAATTAGACGGGTCGGCAATAATCTCATACCCCACGTCCTGTCCGTTATTGGAAGTCACGGATGCTACGAATCCTTTAAGATTCAGGATTTCCTCTGCGGAGCTTCCCAGCACTCCCTCCAATATCAATTGATCACCGTCAACGGCTTTGAGTGTGCCTTTCTCGTTCACAAAACGAGGGTTGCCATTTAACCAGCACAAAAAAACAGGACCGTTCGGTTCGGGCAGATCGCTTCCGGTCCCCTGCCAGCGGACCTTGGCCGAGGCCATTCTGTCACCGTCAAGCCGGACTTCAAGAGCCGGGAAAGTGGAAAGGGCCATGCGCGGAGCAGTCAACATATTCAGGTTAGGCCTGTCGCTGGCAAAAACAGCAAGTGACGGCTCAAGGACAGAACAGGCTTCAGCTCGATCGGAACCGGCAGTATATACCGGGCCGCCGCGAACCAGATCAATGCTTCTACCCTTGAGGAGATGGCCGTTGATCTTGATTTCCAGCCCTGCAGAGCTTGAAGACTTGGGGAAAGAAAAATCCGGTTCGTCAACTTTCAGTCCGAACTCTTCAAGCAGATAAACAGTGGCCTTAAGCTGTTTGCGAACCTTCCATTCCAGATTCTTAATATCCTTGCTGACCTCCACGGCCATGGCCGGTATTCCACGCGTAACAAGTGCGTAGCAGGTCAGGGACTTGAGCATTTCCGGGTAATGGGTCGTCTTGTCGAAAGTATCGGTATTGAAAAGCGTGAACCTGTAGGAGGGATTTGCGATGTCTTTGTTCAGTCGGTCAATGGTCTGCAGACACATGCGTTCCAGGTGCAGCCCTTTGTAGACAGCGGCATCAATAATCAGGGACTGACCGTAACGGTTGGGATTACGCAGCTTGTCCACATAAACAGGATTGTAGAAGCCGCTCCCTTCGTGAAGGTGAATGAACCCATCCGCACCGTTGATCAAAAACCGGATCGCCCTGGCAAGCCGGTCTTCATAAAAACTGTTGTATTCCTTGTCGAATCTTCTGTTGAGATCTACATTTATCTGTCTGGTACGGCGCAGGATAGAGGGTTCGTTGGCGCGGGGAACAATAATCAGGTTGCCCTTGCGCAGATTGCAATGGGTCAGCATCTGGGCAGTGCAGAAGCCGGAAAGCTCATCGCCCTGAATCCCGCCCTGCACCATTATGGTCGGGCCAGGCTCATCGCCGAAGACCCAGGTTACCCGCAATGGATATTGAGTACCCTGAAAAAAGGTATAACTCTTGACCTGCATGGCGGCAGCGCTGCAGACCGAGCAGAAAAAGATAAAGCTAATTAAGCATGCGCGACAAAGGATATACTTCACTGAAAATCAACTCATCCTTTTTTGTTTCAATCATTAAGCGTATTCCGTAAAGATCGTCCAGATCAAGACCGGCCGGAATTCCGAAACGGGTTCTGACCACCTTGAACCTCTGGATGTGAAAAGACATATCATCTTCGTTGCTCTTAACGGCAATCCCTTTGCCCACATTTTCAATAAGCTCGATCCTGGCAAGTCCGCTCAGGGCGGAGGAAGGCTGCAGATTGTTAAGATCGAAGCTCAAGACAAGACTTCGCCCGGATTTTTGAAGCTTAACATTCTCAACTCCGGCCCGCATCAGATTTTTATAGGCCAGAAGCTTTTTCAAATCCACGCCGGGAACTTCCGCAACGGCTTTTTTCTCTTCTACAGGTACGGATGCAAGTATGGTCTGGATATCGTTCGGGTCGTATGAATCCAGAATCTTATTTACATTTTCAAGCCGCTCCAGTTGTACGGACGCATCGGTAAGGCGCTTTTGCAGCTCGATATTATCCTGCTTCAACTGAACATTGTTCCCCCAGAAGCTATAACCGGCCCAGGCACCGACCCCGGCACAGACGGCAAGCAGAAAGACAAACCAGAACAACACCTTCAGCCAGAACGGGCTGATCCTGTATCGTTTGACGGTGTCATCGTCGCGCATGAAAAGAACATTATACTTGGTGCTGCCCATTAAAGCCTACTCCATTGTTCATCAACAATCAGCCAGCTGTCCCCGCTGGGACGGATGACCAGTTTCTTAAACCCCTTGTCGCTATACCCTGTGACGTCCGAGTAATCCTGCCTGAAAGAGACTTCCAGTCCCTGCGGATTTTCCGCCAGACTTATATCTCCCAGCTTAATTGAAGCCGGGCTGCGTGTTTCCCAGACACTTTTCTTGTACTCGCTTATGGAACCGGCCCCCTTCCTGTTTCCCTGTCTCGCGGAAGAGTCATAACAGGCCATATATTCTTTCAGATCCCCGGCAAGCCACCCTGCTCGCCATTTATCGATAAACTTGCGGACATAAGCTCGCCGACTATTCAGATAGCGATCCTTTAAATCCCCGTCAGCCGGACTGTATTCGCGACCGACAATCTTCCATTTTCCATCAACCTTCTGCCAGTAAAGACGTTTGGATGTGGATGATGAAAGCTTGCCGCTTCGGTAATACTGATCGAACCAGGTTACCCAGTAATCCGGACCGGGCAGCGCACGCAGGTTGAAAATTTCTATATCAATCCAGTCTGTTGACGCAAAAATACGTTTTTTACGGTTTTTGAAGTAACGGAAGGGCCTTTGCTCAGACCTGGAAAAAAGATCCGGAGCATAGATCTCGAAAAATGAATCCTTGCGATTCTTCCAGTCATCGGCCCATTTGTAGACAAGTGCCTCAAGTTCTTCGGAATCCGCCTTCTGCGAGCCGGAGACGTCATTCCATTCCAGACTCTTACCGATAATCACCGGAGTTCCAGGAGCTATCTTCGCGTCCAAAGCGCCTATATCGGCATTATTGAGTGCAACGCAGCCCTTTGTATCTCTAGGAAGGAGTTTCTTCCCTCTGCCGTGAATCCATATTCCGTACCCGGTCTTGCCTTTAATCCGGTCTACCGGATTGGGGAAATCAAGAGGGAAGGCCATGGTTCCGTACAGCTTAAAATCCGTCAGGCCGGTCCGCTTGCCGGAAGTGAAATAAACCCCTTCCGGAGTCTTCAGATCGCCTTCGACGACCTTGTCGCCCACCGCCTGACCGGTTGCACAGGAAAAGGAGGCCTCTGCATGTAAAGGACTCTTGTGCACAAGCAGATGAAGCCGCTGGGCCTCTTTGTCGACAGCGACGACATAATCGGGAACAAGATCGGTATGTTCCAGCACAGGATGCCATTCACCGGCAAAACATAATGACGAAAGTCCGGCAATCAGAAAGAAAGCCGCCAGAAATATACGCAGAACCTGCATCAGACCGAGACTCCACCGTTCAAAGCAGCATAACAACGATATAATAAGCATCAATATGAATCGTGGCTAAAATGTGAATTGAACACCGGCATTGCGATCAGATAATTCATTGCATCCACCTGCTGCACAAAAAAAAACTGCTCCAAAACAACCCCTCACCCGCAATTTATTCGCCCCGCAACGATAATTTCAGGGACAATAGCATGAAACGCCATGGCCTGCAAAAATGAAAGCCCGGCTCAGCCAAAAAAGCTGAACCGGGCGAAAATACAGGTTAAATTTCAAAAACCATCTACTCACCGAGAACACGCTTGAAAATCATGTCTTCGTATCTGGTGTAATATCCCAAATCAAAAGCATCATCCAAAGCGCCCGCATCAAGAAGGCCGGTAATGGCAGCATCCTTGCGCACTTCGTCCGGAAAGGAGACCTTGTTTTCCCAGCAGTGCATGGCCACCTTCTGCACCATCTCATATGCTTTCTGCCTCTCCAGCCCTGAATCCACCAGAGCCAGAAGAACCCTTTGGGAGTAGAACAGTCCGTAAGAAGCCATGAGATTGCGATCCATATTGTCGCCGTTTATCTTGAGGCGTTTCAGAACACCGTTCATCCTGCTCAGGATATAGTCGGCAAGTATTGTGGAGTCCGGCATGATAACACGCTCAACCGAGGAGTGGCTTATATCACGTTCATGCCAGAGCGGCATGTTCTCCATGGACACCAGACCGTTGGTGCGCAGCAGGCGGGACAATCCGCAAAGGTTCTCCGCGGAAATGGGGTTTTTCTTGTGCGGCATGGCCGAAGAACCCTTCTGTCCTTTGCTGAACCCTTCTTCGACTTCCAGAACTTCCGTGCGCTGCAGGTGACGCAGTTCCACACCGAGACGTTCTATTCCGCCGCCGAGCAGCCCCAGAGCGGTAAAAAAAGCAGCATGGCGGTCACGCTGTACAATCTGGGTGGAAATGGGGTCTACATTCAGGCCGAGCAGTTCACAGGTTATACGCTCAACTTCAGGGTCGAGCATGGCGTAGGTACCCACTGCACCGGAGATCTTCCCGACACTGACACCTTCCACCGCGTGGGCGAGGCGTTCACGATGGCGGGAAAATTCAGCATAGAAACCGGCCATCTTCAGGCCGAAGCTGGTGGGCTCCGCATGGATGCCATGAGTACGTCCCATGCACATGCGGCCCCTGTTGGCATTGGCCATTTCTTTGAGAGTTACAAGAAATTCATCAAGGTCATCAAGAATGATCTTACCGGCCCGGCTCAGCAGCACCCCGTTTGCGGTATCGACAATATCGGAGGATGTGCAGCCAAGGTGAATAAAACGCGATGAAGGGCCGACTTTCTCTTCCACGGCGGTGAGAAATGCGATGACATCGTGTTTTGTTCTTTCTTCAATTTCAAGAATACGGTCCAATTCAAAATCCGCTTTGTCGCGGATGGTTTTCATATCCTGTTCCGGTATCCGCCCAAGCCTGTGCCAGGCTTCACACACGGCGATTTCTACTTCAAGCCAGACCCTGAAGCGATTTTCCAGAGTCCATAGTTCACCCATGACGGGACGGGTATATCTTTCAATCATTTTACCAATTCCGGTTAATTGTTTTCTTAAATAACGAGGTGGAAAGGGAACTACACGGGGTCACTATATTCCAAATGGCGCCCCGCGACAAGACACAGGAATATTGAAGGGCAGATCAAAAAACAGACGGCCCGGAAATACACCGGGCCGTCTGGCCTCTGATCAGCTAACTTGCTGTAGTGTCGGAACTCTTGGTTGAGGATTCCGACTTAGCGGATGTTCCGGAGCCGCTGCCTGCCGGACTGGAATTCCCGGTTTTACCGGCAGCGGAATCGGTTTTGCAGTATCCGGAAGAATACCACCCACCGCCTTTGAGAACAAAAGAGGAATGTGAAAGCACCTTGGTGGCCTTTCCCCCGCAGACGGGACACTCCAGTTCCTTGTCTTCAAAGCTCGTCTGCCACTCTTCGAATATCTGCTGACATTCGTGGCACTGGTATTCATAAATAGGCATAATACCCTCCAATAAAAAAGGCACGCCGCGCCCCTTCTACAAAGAGGCTGGCGATACCTGTCCCTAGAAATATAAGGGGGTCCGTCCCGAATCCGGCCGTACTCCGGTAATCCCGGTTACGGCAGACTGAACGGAACAGAAAAACGACTTAGCTGGCGGCAGCAGCCTTGGCTTCTGCGACACGAGCCTTAATTCTTTTGGCTCTGCGATGACGCTTACGCTGAAGTTCTTTTTTTCTCTCGATCTTTTTGTGCCTACCCATGTGGAGGACCTCCTGATATGATTTTTCGTACTTGCCGCACGATTATATGCTGCAAAGGAGACTCCATTACCCTAAAACGCACATGATTGTAAAGGGCTTCCATAAAGCGTTTTAAATTGCCCATCACAACAGATAAATATTTTTTTCACAAGACAACATGCCTGAATTCCGGGACATTACTGACAGGGACGCAATTTTACCCTTGACTGCACACCGTATCGTGAACATATAAGGACTCTCTGCCGCACGGCAGCCGTACCTGCAACCGGCAAAAAGCCTTGAGGAGAAATCATGAAAAAAAACAATCCCAACAAAGCGTTCACACGAGCAGTCGAAGATATATCCGAAGTTTTCATGTTCGACCAGTGGATGAGATTCTACTACATATTTGAAGAGGACAAAAAACTCACAGTCAAAGTTCCCGATGAAATCTGCAGCCAGATTGAGAAAGATTATCCGGCTCTCAAGGGCCTGGTGGACCTGCTGAACAATGAAGAAATCGATCAGCAGAAATCGACAGCCACGGTCTGCTCCTACATCGGATCGCGCTTTGACGGCACCAAATACAGCAGCAGAATTGTCCCCATGGTATTCGACTCCAAGGATTTCAAGCTGGAAATGTACATTTTCAACCTCTGGATTAAAGGCCACGAATCCTATCTTGAATCCGAGGTGATGAGCTTCAATGACTGGAAATCTCTTTATTCCGGATGGCGTGATCAGGATGAAGTGAAGAACTACATCACCAGGCTGAACAATGCCCAGGGCGGTGCACACATTCAGCCCCCCACCTGCAACACAGTCCAATAATCAGGCTGAACATAAACAAAGACCAAAGGGAAAGCGCGCAATGCGTTTTCCCTTTTTTTATTTGTGCATCGGATGGTTAACGATCAAAAAAATCTACGTGCGCCAATGAAATATTTTTGCCAGTAAGACTTATCCATGGATTCTTCACGCACTGAGTGCCCGCTTTTGGGACTGTGAATGAACCGTCTTCCAGCGCCGGTATAAATACCGGCATGCAGACTTTTTGCCTGCCCCGGTATCCGGAAAAACACCACATCTCCGGCCTTGCAGTCCTCTTTACGCACCGGCCTGCCGGATTTCACCTGCTGCCAGGAAACACGCGGCAGCTTCACACCGTGAACGCGGTAGGCCCACCAGACCAGCCCGGAACAGTCAAAACCCTCCTCCGGCGATGACCCTCCCCATTTGTATGGCTTGCCGATCTGCGATCTGGCGCTCCTGACCACGGCCGTCCCCAGCTTTGAAGCTGATCCATACCCGGCTGTTTTGTATTCGATTCGGTTTATACTGACTGAAGGCTTTGCGCATCCGCCCAAAAGCGGCAGCAGAACAAGCAGATTCAAAACAAGTATAAAACCGACCGGCTTGTAAGTCATATAACTCATAGAAATAGCTTTTTATCTCTAAAAACAACTAATAACAATAGCCCAAACCTTTAACAACATGCAAGAGAGTTACATTTTTCACAAAACAACATGGTCATATTAAAATTTTCTATAGGTTTATGAACCCACCGAATCTCAAATAGCTATTGACTTTTCCTTGAAATTTGAAGACAAATTCATACGCTTACGTTGAAATTAGTGAAACATTTTGATGCGTTGCACGATTTCAAAAAAGTTAACACGGCTGAGGTATGATTTTCTAAATCTGGCACAACATCGCGTTACAGTGAGGTCCGTATGTTGCCCATGATGCTAGTTCTGGCCATCTTGTTGCCCTTGGTGGCCGCCATCGGTTGCTACTTTCTGCGTGTAAGTGCGATCAGAAGTCTGATCGTCCTTGCAACAGGAGTATGTCTTGCCGTTGTATCCCTCGCCCTGCTGGGACAGGGATCGTTTACCTATTCTCCAGGTACCATAGTTGGAATCAGCTGGGATTCCCTCGTCACCCTGGCGGATTTTGCCCTGCTTTTCGTAATGCTCTATTACGCATTCAAACTCAAAAACCAGTTGATCAAGGTATTCGTCATACTCCAGATCATTCCGCTGGCAGCGTTTGAACTCTTCATCGTAGACCATGCAGTAGAGACCCCCGCAATTTTTGCGGACAGTCTTTCCCTGATCATGGTAGCGGTGATCTCCGTAATCGGGTCTTTGATCTGCATTTTCGCAATCCCCTACATGAAAGAACATGAAGAACACCTGCACCTGGTCAAATCACGCCAGCCGCAATTCTTCTTCTACCTCGTCCTGTTCCTCGGAGCAATGAACGGACTGGTTCTTTCCAACAACATTCTCTGGCTCTACTTCTTCTTTGAAGTAACCACTTTCTGCTCCTTCATGCTCATCGGGCATGACCAGACCGCAATCGCAGTCAAAAACGCCACCCGCGCTCTGTGGATGAACGCTCTCGGCGGCGTGGCTTTTGTCTTCGGAATGATCTGGGCCTATTCGGTAACAGGTTCTCTCGACCTGCAGGTTATCATCCATTCCGGACCCATGGGCGGCGCAATGATCGGCGCTCTTTCCCTGCTCTGTCTCGCCGGGTTCACGAAAGCCGCCCAGGCACCGTTCCAGAGCTGGCTGCTCGGCGCCATGGTCGCCCCGACTCCGGTTTCGGCACTGCTGCACTCATCAACAATGGTCAAGGCCGGCGTATATATCGTCCTGCGTCTTGCCCCTGCCTATGCCGGAACATTCCTCAGCCAGGGAGTAGCCCTGTGCGGAGCCTTCACCTTCCTGGCATGTGCTGCTATCGCCATCAGCCAGAGCAACGGTAAAAAAATCCTTGCCTACTCGACTATCAGTAACCTCGGTCTGATAATCTGCTGTGCAGGACTCAACTCTCCCTGGGCTCTGACTGCGGCAATCATCCTGATTATCTTCCACGCAGCCTCCAAGGCTCTGCTCTTCCTGTGTGTAGGCACAATCGAACACGGCATCGGCAGCCGCGATGTTGAAGACATGCACGGGCTTTATCTCAAGATGCCCCGTACCGCTGTCATCACCATCATCGGTGTTCTGACAATGCTGCTGCCCCCATTCGGTGTTCTGCTCGGAAAATGGATGGCCATAGAATCGGCCTCCGGCGATATGTTCGTCATCACCATGCTCGCACTCGGCAGCGCCGTTTCGCTGGTATTCTGGGCTCGCTGGGCCGGAATCCTGCTGACCGCCCCCCTGCGCGACAAGGTTCCCGCAGAAAACCAGAATATACTGACCAAGGTCACCCTTACCGCACTTGCCGGTATTGCTGTTGTCCTGTCGCTGTTCTCTCCTGTCATCTACACCAGCCTCATTGAACCGATGATCGGCAAAACCTTCGATATCACTATCGGCGTATTCGCTTCGCCCATGGGAGTTTTCGCGGTCTATCCGATCTTCGTGATTCTCGCTGCGGCCTTTATCTATTCCTGGATTGAAACAAAGAAGGCAGCCAATGCCAAGTCTTCCCAGACTTACATGTGCGGCGCCAACGTTTCCGATCCCAAGGAACAGGCATTTATCGGTCCCATGAACGGACCCGTAACCATCAAGGCTGGAAACTACTACATGAAAGAGTTCTTCGGAGAAGAAAAACTCACCCTGTGGGTCAACTTTACCGCTCTGGCACTCATCGTACTCATGATGGGAGGGGCTCTGTAATGAAAACTTTGATTCTCATGATTATCGGCATCGTTATAGCTCCCATTCTGGGCGGCCTCATCTCCGGTATTGACCGTCGGGTAACCGCGCGGCTGCAATCCCGTTTTGGCCCCCCGATACTGCAGCCTTTCTACGATGTAGCCAAACTGTTCGGCAAAGATAAGGTCATCAACAACTTCTGGCAGGTTTTCTGTGCCTGGATTTATCTTATCGCCGCCGCCCTGTCCGTGGGCCTGCTCTTCGCTCAGAGCGACCTGCTCCTGGTCTTCTTTGTCCAGGCAATCGGCGCGGTATTCCTGGTCATGGGCGGTCTTTCGACTCCTTCGCCCTACAGCCAGGTCGGCGCACAGCGTGAGCTGATTCAGGTCCTGACCTACGAACCGCTCATCATTCTGGTCTTCGCCTCCATTTTCATGGTTACCGGAAGCTTCAGAATTGATGCGATACTGGCCTACAAGCAGCCCCTGCTGGTCCAGTTGCCGCTCATGTTCGTTGTCATCGGTTACGCCCTGACCATCAAGCTGAGAAAATCCCCCTTTGACTTCTCCACTTCCCACCACGGGCATCAGGAACTGGTCAAAGGTCTGCTGACCGAATTCTCCGGTCCTTACCTCGGCCTTGTCGAACTCGGCCACTGGTATGAAACCATATTCATTCTCGGCATCTGTGCCCTGTTCTGGCACACCAGCCTGGTAGGTTGCGTACTCCTGCTCGCTTCCACCTACTTCGCAGAGCTGATCATCGACAACACTATGGCGCGCATGACCTGGCGCTGGATGCTGAAATACGTATGGAGCATCGGTCTGGCCATGTCTTTCGTCAACCTCATCTGGCTGTACGCAGGTTAAGCTTATGTTCAAGAAATTCATTGAAAATTCACGCGCCAAATCCCCGTGGATCATGCACTTTGACTGCGGGAGCTGCAACGGCTGCGATATCGAAGTTCTGGCATGCCTGACACCGCTGTACGACGTCGAACGTTTCGGCATTGTCAACGTGGGCAACCCCAAACACGCGGACGTATTGCTGGTAACCGGAACAGTCAACCCCCGCAACGCAAAGGTACTGCGCAATATCTATGACCAGATGCCAGACCCCAAAGGCGTTATCGCCATCGGCGCATGCGGGCTTTCCGGCGGCATTTTCCGTGAGTGCTACAACGTACTCGGCGGCGTGGACAAGATCATCCCCGTTGATGTCTATGTTCCCGGCTGCCCGGCCAAACCCGAAGCTATCATCGACGGCGTGGTCACTGCCCTTGCCAAGTTCGAAAGCCTTAAAGGCTAAGCATTACGAGGGATAAAAACGTGATTGAAAATCAGATAGAAGTAACTCTGGAAGGACTTGTCGGCGCGGTGTCCAAAATGAAGAGTGACGGGCAGCGCCTGGTTACCTTTTCCTGCACCAATCTCGGTGACGGAACAGCCGACATCATCTATCACTTCGACAAGGACGAAGTTCTCACCAACCTGCGCCTGACCGTGGACATGGATAAACCTGTGCCTTCCGTCAGCGGCGTATACTTTGCGGCCCTGCTCATCGAAAACGAAATCCAGGACCAGTTCGACATCAAATTCGATGGGCTGGTACTCGATTTCGGCCGCAAGCTGTACCTTGACGATGAAATAACCATCATCCCCATGTGCAACAACACAAAGGCGATGACCGTAAAAAAATAACTCGTCTTCCCGGATGAAACCAAGACGATAACATCTATAGGGTAAATTATGGCACGTACCATCATACCTTTCGGTCCGCAGCATCCGGTTCTTCCGGAGCCGCTGCATGTTAAGCTTGTCGTGGAAGACGAGATCGTACAGGAAGCCATTCCAGCTCTCGGATACGTTCACAGGGGGCTGGAAAAACTCGCTGAAATCCGCGATTATCACCAGATGATCCAGATCGTGGAAAGGGTCTGCGGCATCTGCTCGAATATCCACTCAATGTGCTATTGCCAGGGCATCGAGGAAATAATGGGCGTGGAAGTTCCCGAAAGGGCACTCTACCTGCGCACCATCTGGTCCGAACTGCACCGCATGCACAGCCACCTGCTCTGGCTGGGCCTTTTTGCCGATGCATTCGGCTTTGAAGCCCTGTTCATGCAGTTCTGGCGTATCCGTGAGCGCATCATGGATATCAACGAAGCAACAACTGGAAGCCGCGTCATCACCTCGGTCAACGTTGTCGGCGGTGTCCGCCAGGATCTGACTCCCGAAATGTGTTCCTGGATTCTCTCCGAAGTCGCTACGGCTGAAAAAGAGATCAAGGAAATTCAGAACACCATTCTGAATGACTACACTGTCTGCAAAAGGACCAAGGGAATCGGCGTTCTGACTACGGAACAGGCCTATGACCTCGGTGCAGCAGGTCCCACCCTGCGCGGCAGCGGTGTCGCTTCCGATATGCGCCTGCTCAAATACGCAGCGTTTGATAAAATAGACTTCGAACCGGTTGTCGAAAACGACGGCGACTGCTGGTCCCGCTCCACAGTCCGCTTCCGCGAAACCCTGCAGTCAGTAGACCTGGTAAGACAGGCTATCGCAGGACTGCCCCAGGGCGATATTGCAGCAAAAGTCAAAGGCAACCCCGAAGGTGAGATCATAACCCGTGTGGAACAGCCCCGCGGTGAATGCCTCTACTACATCAAGGGTAGCGGCAAGAAATTCCTCGACAGGGTCCGCATCAGAACTCCCACGTTCGCGAACATTCCGCCGCTGCTGGCAATGCTTCCCAAATGCGAACTTGCAGATGTTCCGGTTATTATTCTGTCAATCGACCCGTGCATCAGTTGCACGGAACGCTAGGAGGCCGAGACATGCTTAACATGACTCCCACAGTGCTTAAAAACCTCCTGTCAAAGAGTTCCACACGCATGTACCCCGTGGAAAAGCGTGAACCCTTTGAACGCTACAGAGGAGAACTGTTCAACAATATTGACGAGTGCATCTTCTGCAAAAAATGCGAGATGAAATGCCCTTCACAGTGCATCACCGTCACCAAGGATAAAAACACCGGAACAGGCACCTGGGTATGTGACCCGTTTGCCTGCGTCTATTGCTCAATCTGCGTGGATCACTGCCCCACCGGCAGCCTGTACATGAAGCCGATACACCGCGCTCCCTCCGCAACGAGAGAAATGATTGAGCAGGAAGGAAAAGTTAAGGCTCCCAAAAAGAACGCCAAATAAACGTTTCCGGAATTTGTCTTGTACTGAAAAGCCCCGCAGCCGATGGCTGCGGGGCTTTTGTCTTACTTCTAGAGGAGCCGGGCTAAAGAGGCTTGCTTTGAGTGCTATATGACAGAAAAATATCTAGTTGCAAACTTCCGGCAGCCGTCTGAGACATTATCCCATATTTGCACAAGTACAGTTGAATCACCCCACCGGCTATACAAGACCGAACATTAAAATCATGCCAAAAAAGAATTTATACGACAGGAAGCATCACCAAACCATTCCGGCAGACATTCTGCGGTAAACCATGGAGTTTCAATGCGGCAGCAATGAAGCTTCATGGCTCCTTTGCCTCCACCGTACTTGGCGTCACCCAGAACAGGAAAGCCTCGGGAAGACAGCTGCACCCGGATCTGGTGCGTCCGGCCCGTATGGAGCTTTACAGCAAGAATCGAGGTGCCCGCTTCAACCTTGACAGGGGAGACCGAGCAAAGAGCTATCTTACCGGCCCCGGCATGGATCTTTTCATGACCGTCAGAGCCTGACTTCTCAAGCAGGTCTTCCAGTTCAACAGTCTCCTCATGCGGCCACTTTCCCTTAACTTTGGCAAGGTAGTATTTCCCGACAGCAGCATGGTCAGCAAAAAATTCGGACAGGTTCTTCTGCCCGGAATGGGATTTTCCGGCAAGAAGCACTCCGGATGTATCACGGTCCAGCCTGTGAGCCGGAGCGGGACGGTATGGGGAATCGGCAAACATGGATGCCAACCTTGCGGCCACACTGTCCGTATGCCCGGTCCCGCCTTGAGAGGGGAGCCCGGCAGGCTTGCAGACAGCCAGATAGTCATCGTCCTCGTACAGGATAGGCAGGGCCGGCAGTTTCAAAAAGGTCTCTTCCTGCGATTCATAAGGAGGAATGCGGACAACCTGCCCCTCGCGAACGAGGTCAAAAGGTTTGCACCGCCCTTTATCCACCCTCACGTTGCCCTTGCGTATCCAGCGCATGACCGCAGAACGGGGAACATGCCCGCCAACACGCCGCTCAAGAAACCGGACCAGCTTGAGCCCGGATTCCGCGGCCGTAACAGTCACAAATTCGGCTGACACACACGTCTCCGAATCATAACAGGGACGGCAGAAATGTTACCGTGGCAGGACACAGAAGCATGAGAACTGTAAGCGCCACATAAGCCAGCATGAAATAACTGACCCCGATGAAGACACGATCAATGGAAACATCCTCGGCCATTGAAGCTACTATGAAGGTGGTCACACCTACCGGAGGAGTTATGGCCCCCATTGTCGTCACAATGGTTATGAGCACACCGAACCACACGGGATCATAGCCCATGGCCGAAACTATGGGAAAGAAAATGGGAATGGTGATAAGCAGCAGTGCCAGAGCATCCATGACCATGCCGCCGATAACGTAGATGAAACAGATCAGCACTATAATGACAGTAGGCGGGATGGGCAGCCCGGCTACAAATTCGGCAGCTTCGAACGGGATGCGGGTCACGGCCAGAAAACGACCGAAAATGACCGCTCCAAGCATGACCACCATGATCATGCACGACACTTTGAGAGTATCGACCACAGCGGCATAAAACTTTTTGAAAGTCATTTTACCTGAAACCAGACTTATGAGCAGAGCAAAGGCGGAACCGGCTGCGCCGGCTTCCGTAGGTGTAAACCAGCCTGCAAACAGCCCCCCCATGACCAGAACGAAAAGGACGACCATTTCTATGGAGCCGGGCAGGGATGACAGCTTTTCTCTTAAGGTGGCTTCAGGTCCGGCAGGTCCCCAATCGGGATGCCTGAAGCACATGAAAGAGACGGTCAGAAGAAAAAGGCAGCAAAGCAGAATTCCCGGTACAACGCCGCCCATGAACAGTCTACCGATGGACTCGCCGGTCTGAAGGCCGATGATGATGAGGACAACGCTCGGAGGAATTACGACCCCCAGCGTAGCGCCTGCAGCTACCGATCCGGTGCTCAGGATCGGATTGTAGCGAAATTTTTTCATCTCAGGCAGGGCTACTGTGGACATGGTCGCCGCAGTTGCCGTGTTCGAGCCGCATATGGCCGCAAAACCGGCACAGGCCAGGACTGTTGCCATGGCTATACCGCCCCGGATGTGCCCCATCCAGGCATAGGCTGATTTGTACAGCCGCTCGTTTACCCCGGAATAGAAACATATCTGTCCCATGAAAATGAACAGAGGAATTACTGTAAGACCGTAGGAAGAAAATACGTTCCAGACCTCGGTCCCGATCATTCCGTAAGCGGCCTTCAGGTTGAGAACCTTGGCGAACCCGACAAAACCGATGATTCCCATGGCGAACCCCACAGGAATACGCAAAAAAAGAATTACTGCCAGCAGAGCGACAATACCGACTATACCTATAGTGACCAGTTCCATGATATCATTCGCCTCACGCCGGCTTGAGCGGTTCTTTTCCGCGCAGAATTCGTAAAATGTCCAGTATCAGGACAAAGGCCATGGACGCACATCCCAGTGCTACCGCAAAAACAAAAGGATAGAACCGAATCCCCAGAGTCTCGGACAGTTCTCCGAGATCAAGAAGAAACATGCCCCACTTTGCGGTTTCGTTGGCGCAGAAAATAAAAAAGACACAGGAAGCGCCCTCGGAGACTACATCCAGTACCCGACGGACCGGCTCGGGAAACCGGTTGAAAAGCAACCCCACGGCAATATGACTCCGGGTAAGCTGCGAAAATCCCAGCGAGAACCCGGCTGTCACCGCTCCCAGAAACCCCATCAATTCAAAAGTCCCTTTGACCGGGATATAAACCGCCCTTGAAACCATGTTTGCGCAGGCCAGGACTATCATTACAGTGAGTGCGGCACCGGCCACGGCTGCAAGGACCCGGCATATGAAAACTGCTGTCTTTTCCAGAATATCTATCATTGCCTTAATGGAAAATCTCCCCGCGTTTTAATCGCGGGGAGATTCTATGTCAGAATTGCCGATAAGGGACTATTTGCCCTCGTACTTCACACGGGAAGCCTCAACGTCGGAAAGCACCGCAGCACCGTTGATGCCTGCGGAAGAAGCCTTTTTCTTCCAATCTTCAATCAGGGGAAGGGTTTTTTCCTTTACCGCCTTCATATCAGCATCGGACATCCTTATAATCTCTATACCGTATTTTTCTTTGGACCAATCCAGGGAATCCTTCACATGCTGATCCATGTACTTTCCGGTCCATTCGGCCTGTTCACGGCCGAGGTCGTTGAAAACCTTTTTAACATCATCAGGGAGGGCATTCCATGCGTTCAGGTTCATGATGACGGCGAAAGGATATACCGCCGTGTTGGTTACGGTTTCATAGCGGCAGATTTCCGCGAAATTCAAATCCTTAAGTACATCAAAGGATGAAAACAATCCCTTGACCACACCTTTCTGCAGAGCTTCGGGAGTTGCGGACATGGGCATGGAAACAGGAGTAGCCCCGAGAGATTCAAGAATCTTGGAAAGAATGCCCGAAGCGCGGAGTTCCAAGCCCTTGAGGTCTTCAAGAGTACGCACGGGATCTTTGGTCATCAGGTTGGAAGGAGCCGAGGTGAACATGGTCAGCACCTTGAACCTTTTGAATTCAGAAGGTTTGTACTTTTCATACAGATCCCAGAGGGCGAGACTTGCAGAAGTTGAGGAAGTAAAACCGAGGGGAAGTTCAAAAACCGAACACAGAGGAAAAACACCGGGATGGTAGGCCAGACTGATACAACCGATATCGGCCTGTCCCTGCATAACTCCGCGCATGGTGTTCTTTGCTCCCAGCAGAGTCGAACCGGGATAAGTCTGCACCAGAACCTTGCCGTTGGTCCGCTTTTCGACTTCCTGCTTCCAACGTTCCATCTGGACGCACGGGAAGGTCTTCGGCGGCGGAAAGTTCGCATAGCTGAGGCTGATTTCGGCAGCCGAAGCCGAAGCAGTTGAACAAAGCACGGACACGCAGATTGCAAATACGGCCAACAGGCCGGTAAGTCTTCCGGTTCTGATCATGTTTCTCTCCCTCGTGAGGACTTGATTTTAATGTGATTCAGCGGTTCCGGAACAGGAACCGGCCCTGAAATGCTCATATAAATTAAGAAAGGCCTCCCGCACAAGTCCGGGAGGCCCTTTTCATCTATTTCCTGCCAAGGTTAAGTTCGTAGGCAATAACCAGAGTCTTCCTGAACTTTACTCCAAGCGAACCGGGATAAGTGTTCAGTATGCAGTAAAGCTCATCATCACCATCGTTGTCGATGTCGGCGATGCCGTAGGAGGTGATACTCCCCTTGATGCGGCGGGTTTTCCAGGCCAGACTCAGGCCGACTCCGTCCCAGTATTCAGACTGCAGTTCACCCTGAGCATAACTCTTGTAGTTGGAAAACACCTGCCCGGCCACAGAAAGGTCCTTGTTCAGCAGGACTTCTTTTTTGGTGGGGTCGGACAAAGTGGCCACGGTAACCGGCATGGGCAGAAAATAGTAGTTCTCCATTTTCTCCCTTGCATTCTCGTTGCCCATACCGGCAATCTTGGCCTGAACTTCAACCTTGACGTCAACGGAGTTGTACGAATCCTGGCTCTCGTAAAGAGGCTCCAGATTCTTGTCATACATATTTATCCGGCCGTACTTGTTGATGACCAGAACCTTGTAGTCGTCACCCTTCTGCGGCAGATAAGTAAGGTTGTATACGTTGGCGAAAGACGGAACGGTAAGGCTCTTGATGGGCACAAGCCTTCCGTCCGAAAAAGCGTACTCAACAAGGTCCTTGGAGTAGAACGTTCTGCTGGAGTCAACCCGCTGACCAACAATTGTTTCCGTAAAGTTGGGCGGAATCCTGATCACGGAAAGGAAGTTGCGATCCCTGTCCAAAAGAACTTTCGTGGTTCCACCCTTGAATGACAGGATGTACGAATAGGGCTGTCCCTTCATCATTACAGTCAGGACAACTTCCTTTACACCGTCCCTGTCCGTATCAATGGGAAAAATCCTCAATCCCGAAGAACGGCTGGGGTAGCTGTAGGACATCTGTTCCACAAGGCGCTCCCGGTCTATACGGAAGACCTTGATGTCTTTATCCGTAAGGACAACCACATCGTTTTTACCGTCTCCGGTAACATCGGCAACGAATCCGCCAAGGTTGACAACCTTGACACTCTGACTGCGCCAGCGTCCGGGAGTATCAGTTCCACCCTGATAGCGGAACTGCGGGTTGATGGTGCTTTCGACCACCTTCCCAGCGGTTGAGGCACTCAGGAATTCGGGGTTGACCGGGCTTGACGGGCGGGCATCCTCACGGGCCTTCTCTTCCTCGGTCTGCTTTCTGCTGCCGGGTTTCTCAAAAAGTTTACCCTTGATCTCCTTGGCCATATCGTCCAAGGCCGGGATAAGTTCGGAAATGGTCGTCTTGGCGCTCTGCGGCCAGGACTTTCCGTCCTTGTCCACCATACGCAGGTCAATGGAAGCATCTTTGCCCATTATGGTGATTGATCCGAGCGCAAGATAATCCGTGCCCAGACGCTGAGCACTCTTGATTTCATCAATTGCGGATTTAGGCCGATCGCTTTCCTTCAGGTCCCTGGCACCGGCAACAGGTTCGAAATGTCCTGTCCAGTTCAGCCTGGATATAAGCATGGTCTGGATACCGCGGCTGAGATATTTGTATTGTTCCGGCCCGTTAACTTCAAAGGGGTAAACAGCGTAGGTACGGGCTTCAGCGGCAAATGACGCTGTTGCGGCAAAAAACGACAGTACAACCATAAAAATTGCTGTCAAACGACAGTTCGACATAGATAAAAACCTCCGGATAAACAAAACACTAAAAAAGAGGATAGATATCCTCATGCTGCATTATTTCCGGCAACATGTGAAACCGGATAAAAGGGGATAACCTTATCTGACAGATTCTTAAAACGGGTTAAACGCTTGTATCAGCTTAGCACACATGACGTAAAGTCCAACATGGGGTTCGGGGCGACCATCCTCTTGCCAAACTTCGCCCCCTGATTTATCTCTCATCATTCTGTTTTCAACGGTTTTCGTGGCTGCCCCGCAGAAAGGGGGGCATACCTTTTTACATTTTTATACGAATTCTTATCAAAATCTGATTGTTACGGCCTTCATACAGGAAATTCAACTCTTCATGCCTCTCCCAGGACCACTGCAAATTCAACCGTAACCACTGCTGAAAATGAAAAACAATCTACGCACGTTCAGGCTCGTATGCTCCGACAGGGACATCCCGGTGGTAGAAGAACTTCTACGGGCACAGGGATTCGAATTTCGCCCGGAACAGTTTTATTCACAGGCCCGTATCCTTGAAAAAGAGCCGTTTCCTCTTGGGGAATCTGTTGCTGCAAGATTCGGACGCATCTACATACAGGACCGTTCATCCATGCTGCCGCCGCTTATGCTGGCACCGGAAGAAGGAGATACGGTTCTGGATATGTGCGCCGCACCGGGAAGCAAAACAGGCCTGCTCTCCAGACTTGCCGGGCGTAACGGATTCGTGCTGGCCTGCGAGGCTTCAGGAGACAGGCTGGCCCTGCTGCGCCAGAACATGCGTAAAACACAATCCGTAAATACCGCCACCGCTCATTACGAATCACAGAAACTTCCTCTTTCGCCCGAAAGCTGGAACATCATTCAACTCGACCCACCGTGCAGCGGATGGGGTACCCTGAACAAGAATCCCAAGGCCATGGACCTGTGGAAGGACGAAAAAACCATTCCACTGGTCACGCTGCAACGCAAGCTGCTGACCAAAGCGTATGAACTTCTGGCTCCGGGCGGAAGGCTGGTATACTCAACCTGCACTACAAATGTTCAGGAAAACGAGGAACAGACCCGTTTTGCAATTGAAGAGCTGGGATATGAAAATTTCGATCTTCCCCGCCCTGCCGGATTCACCATTGCCGACCCGCTCCTCCCGGGCATGGAAGGAGTGCTCAGAGTAGACGGTTCAGGCGGAGGTCAGGGGTTCTACCTCTGCGGACTGAAAAAGCCGGGCAAAGCAGAAACAAGCATTTCCGGGGACTGCAATCCTCCGGGACGCAAAATTGACCTGAACAAAATTGAATTTCCCGAAGCCGTGGACCTCGACTCATTGCCTGAAGGCGAATTATATGAATTCCGAGACAAAGCGGTGTTCATGAACCGGACAGCACTTGAAATCCTGCCCGGAGGACTGCGCTGGCAGGGATTCCCTGTCGGCAGAATCAATAAGAACAGATTCCGCCCCGATCCCTATGCAAGGTGCCTGCTCCCCGGCAAGCCAAGTGGAACGGCTCTGGTTGTCGAAAAAGCGGAAGAGCTTTCCAACCTTCTTTCAGGGCAAAGCCTAAACGGCCCGGCCGCAGGCAAAGGACCGGCCGGATTATATTACAAAGAGATGCTGCTCGGCTTTATCGGCAAAAAAGGCAGCCGCTACTTCTGGACAGACAAATAGTTACAAGGAAACAACTGATGAACGGAACCAACCGCCGCATGAAGCGGCTCTTCGACAAGGAAAGCGGCAACGCCCTCATCCTTGCACTGGACCACGGAGCCAACGAGGGCATGATTGACGGACTGGGCGCCATACCGTCCATACTGGAAGCACTGCCCGCTTCCGGGGTTCAGGGAGTAATTCTCAACAAGGGACTGGCAAAGCACTACAGTTCACTCATTCCTACAGACGTGAATCTCATTGTTCAGCTCAACGCAGGCACCAGACACGGCTCGCCGACCTACAACAAGAACATTGTCTGCTCAATACAGGAGGCGCTCAGACTAGGGGCTGACGCAGTCTCCATGCATGTTAACATAGGAAACGATCTTGAGGACCGCATGCTGGTTGACCTCGGCGAAGTAACTGATGAGGCCCACCAGTTCGGCATCCCGGTGCTGGCAACAGTCTTTGCCCGCGGAAGCCAGATAGTAAACGAGCACGATTCAAGTCTGGTTGCCCACTGCATCCGCATCGGCGCGGAACTGGGCCCGGATATCGTAGCCGTCCCCTACCCCAATAACGGAGACGCCTTCGGCAGAGCCGTTGCTGCAAGCCCTGTCCCGGTACTGGTTACCGGAGGGCCGCTGGGACAGAGTGTGGAGAACGCGCTGAACAACACGTTGATGGGACTGGAATCCGGCTGCCGGGGCTGCTGCATAGGCCGCAACATTTTTCAGACCGAGAATCCGATTGAAAGCATGGCCAGATTTGCAGAAATTGCACACGAAAAACAAGATATTTAAGCAACATAGAATAAAATATTAAATTTTTGAAAAAATCGTTTGACAAAACAGATCTTCATCGGCAGTATCCCTCCTCGTGGCAGTGAGCAACAGCGAATGGTGACAGACATTCAAGGGGCTTACAACAAAACTGCCGTAATATGACAAGTGGGCGGATAGCTCAGTTGGGAGAGCATCGGCCTTACAAGCCGAGGGTCACAGGTTCGAGCCCTGTTCCGCCTACCACTAAGTCAAAAAGCACAACTTACAGTGCTTATTATATACGCGGAGCCGTAGTTAAGTTGGTTATAACGCCGGCCTGTCACGCCGGAGGCCGAGGGTTCGAGTCCCTTCGGCTCCGCCACTTTTCAGAAAGGATATCAATCGTTTGGGTTGATATCCTTTTCTTTTTTTGTGCCCCTTTCTTTGAGGTAGAGCCGCCCAAGTTGCCAGTGTATCTCAAATGAGATACATTCCACATGGAGGATAAAATCATGCCGTCAAAATCAACAATGATCCATGTACGGGTCGACCCCGCCCTGAAAGCCGAAGCCACGGAAGCCCTCACCGGCATGGGCCTCAGCCTTTCCGATGCAGTGAGAATCCTGCTGACCAGAATCGCCAAAGAAAAAGGTCTGCCCGCTGGATTAACCTGCTCCGAAGAAGAACATGACCGCTGGTTCAGGGCGAAGGTTCAGGCAGCGCTTGAAGATACCAGAGCAACAATAGACCATAAAAACGTCATGGGTGATGCTGACATCCTACTCTCCAACTTGGAAAAGGATAAATAAGGATGCCCCATATTATGTGGAAGGAAGACGCAAGAACCGATCTTTTGTCCATACTTACATACATTGCCGAAGACAATCTTGATGCGGCCAGAAAATTCAAAGAAGAACTCGAATCACGACTAGAAACACTTACGAACTTTCCACAAGCATATAAACATGGAAGAATAAACGGAACCCGCGAGATGGTCCTGTCCTCAAATTATATTGTTGTTTACGCTGAAGGCACAGAGCAGGTAACAATCTTAAGAGTCTTGCATTCTTCCAGAATGTACCCGTAACTTGGCGGCAATGTCACAACTGTCACGCCGGAGGCCGAGGGTTCGAGTCCCTTTGGCTCCGCCACTTTTCAAGCAAAAGCCATCAATCGAAAGATTGGTGGCTTTTGCTTTTTTGGTGCCCGCAAAAATTTATACCAATCAGATGTTGCTGGACTTTGCGGCAATCGGCTATATTAGAGAGCAAAGTCATTTAAAAGAATAATCGACTGGAATATCTATACTAAACAAGGGATGGATCATGGAAAACCAAAACAGAGTACTATATATTTCACACGGCGGGGGCCCCTTGCCCGTGCTTGGAGATGAGGGCCACAAGGAAATGGTATCCAACCTGCGCCACCTGGCCGAAACAATGCCCAAACCTTCAGCGATTCTTGTTGTCAGCGCACACTGGGAAGAGACTCACCCGACCCTCACCGCTGGTTCAAATCCCCCGTTGTACTATGACTATTACGGTTTCCCCCGGGAGTCATACGAACTGGAATACCCCGCTCCGGGGCACGACGGTCTGGTTGAAAAGGTGCAAACAGTGCTGAAAGGTTCTGGAATAGAGAGCAGCACGGATTCCGAGAGAGGATTTGACCATGCGCTCTTCATACCGCTCATGCTAATGTATCCCGAAGCAGATATTCCCTGCGTGGAAATGTCGCTGATAAAAGGACTGGACCCGGCGGCCCACATTGCCATGGGCAAAGCTTTATCCGGGCTGGCGAACGAAAATATACTTATTATCGGGTCCGGGTTTTCGTTCCACAACATGCGGGCTTTTTTCGCTCCGGACACGGCTGAAACCAGAGCCGCAAACAATGAATTTGATGCATGGCTGAGAGAAACATGTTCCAGCCGGGAGATTGATGAGTCGGAAAGAATCCGGCGCATGATCAATTGGGAAGCAGCGCCTCATGCCAGATATTGCCATCCCAGAGAAGAACATCTTATTCCCCTGCACGTCTGCATGGGGGCGACAGGACGAGCATGCCCGGAAGTGTTCGAAATGCACATTATACAAAAACAGGCCAGTGCCTTCAGGTGGTAGCGGAGACAGTTTCAGAAGAGAGCATGAAGCTATTGCTGTCACTTTACGACATAAAAGATGTGGTTATTGCCTAGCGCCGCAAAGGCAAATAACCGTTTGAGCATTTACACAGGCCGCGAACTGGCACTCAAAGGATTGCTCCGGCCAAAACCTGCAATTGAACCTGTAGCAAAACTCATTCAAAAATTTCTGCAGATGCTTTTTTTGGACATTTGGAACCACTTGGTGCAAGTCGTCTAACCAGCTGCAATGTTAGCAGTTGAGACCTTGTTGATCGCGTTCATCAGTACATGCGGTTCATCACCATGGTTGCGCAGGGCGAATAATATTGATTTCCCCCTCGCTTTTACTCTTGAGACGGGTAAGGTCGCAGCATGAAAGGATTTCATTGCATAGAGTGCGGCACGGATATCTCCGATCTGCCGGGAAAATGTCCTCACTGCGGCCACAGATACACCTACGAAGTTGAACGGCCTGCGAATTCCGGTTTCTGGAGTTCATTCTGGTTCTGGTTTCTGGCACCGTTAGTAATGTTATTGATTTGGGCGCGGTTTTAGGTGGCTAGCGGTAAAAAATCACAACACATCTGTTCATCCCCGCGTGTGCGGGGAACACTTTGGCCAGCTGGGATTTTTCCCACTGGGCCACGGTTCATCCCCGCGTGCGCGAGGAACACGCTCAAATACTGTCAATAATTTTAATTAGTTAACTGTTCATCCCCGCGTGTGCGGGGAACACGAGATCCGGAACACCCGCGCCCGTGCGGCCAGCGGTTCATCCCCGCGTGTGCGGGGAACACTACCCTACGGTTGCTATTAACGTGCTCACGGACGGTTCATCCCCGCGTGTGCGGGGAGCACGAATCCACAACCGGGTTCACCTGTTGCCTATTCGGTTCATCCCCGCGTGTGCGGGGAACACTTTTATGCAGACCCTGCGCAAGCTCAAGGTCGCGGTTCATCCCCGCGTGTGCGGGGAACACGCATCTCCATCATGGGTGGAAATCACCACGACCGGTTCATCCCCGCGTGTGCGGGGAACACACCCTGCGCACCCAGAACAAAACGAATTACACCGGTTCATCCCCGCGTGTGCGGGGAACACTGGTATGCCCACTGCTGTGTCACTTGAATTGACGGTTCATCCCCGCGTGTGCGGGGAACACAAGAAACGAAGCCTGCCGGGCATAGGCAGAAACGGTTCATCCCCGCGTGTGCGGGGAACACCACAGATAAAGACAGTAATAGACGTGAAATTTCGGTTCATCCCCGCGTGTGCGGGGAACACCATTCTTTCAGCCGGGCATTACAAGCGCATTGCGGTTCATCCCCGCGTGTGCGGGGAACACATGATTACGCGGGGGTGGGTTTCGGGAATCCACGGTTCATCCCCGCGTGTGCGGGGAACACAAATTAAGCACCGATGTTCCGTTTGTTGTGTACGGTTCATCCCCGCGTGTGCGGGGAACACCCATCCAAATATTACGCCAAGAGGCTTTCCTGCGGTTCATCCCCGCGTGTGCGGGGAACACAAATTAAGCACCGATGTTCCGTTTGTTGTGTACGGTTCATCCCCGCGTGTGCGGGGAACACATACTCGGAGAAATGACTCTCGAAAAAATCCTCGGTTCATCCCCCCGTGTGCGGGGAACACCAACTCTTAGGTCTTTAGGAGTAAAGGCTGAACGGTTCATCCCCGCGTGTGCGGGGAACACCCTCGCGGATGAATCCAAGGGGCGCGAAAAAACGGTTCATCCCCGCGTGTGCGGGGAACACGGCAAAAGAATGATTTTCGCCGGTGTAAACGCCGGTTCATCCCCGCGTGTGCGGGGAACACATCGTAAAGACGGTAGGTGTCTGATCTGTCTTCGGTTCATCCCCGCGTGTGCGGGGAACACTTTCCTTCAAACTCGTAGCGCAGGGCGGAAAACGGTTCATCCCCGCGTGTGCGGGGAACACGCCCATTTATAGCCGCCTAAACCGGATTTTATCGGTTCATCCCCGCGTGTGCGGGGAACACGCCGTTGATTTCGGCGAGGTCTTCCTGAATCCCGGTTCATCCCCGCGTGTGCGGGGAACACGGCAAAAAGGAGAATGTTATGCCCCCTGAAAAAGGTTCATCCCCGCGTGTGCGGGGAACACGTTCCGGAGTGTCCCATGCGGACACTTCAAAACGGTTCATCCCCGCGTGTGCGGGGAACACGACATCCCCGCCCGGAGGCGGGGAGTACCTATCGGTTCATCCCCGCGTGTGCGGGGAACACCCAGACGTTTTACGGCGTTTTCAAAGCCCCTGCGGTTCATCCCCGCGTGTGCGGGGAACACAGCTTACCAATGCCGGGTACAAGGTGCAGGGACGGTTCATCCCCGCGTGTGCGGGGAACACCTCTTCCTCTGCCCTTTGCCGGGATTTGAAGACGGTTCATCCCCGCGTGTGCGGGGAACACTCTTCCTGTAACCAACAATATTTTTTAACCTTTTTCATCAAAACAAAAAGCGCCAACATTTTCCACTGATTCAGGAATGTTTCTTGCTATGCCTTTTCTTCATTCTCCAACGGCAAAAAAGACACCAGACTCATTCCATCAAAGTCGACAGGAACCCTGCGGTTTTCTCCAATTGTCCTGAACATGAAACCCTGCTCGTTGTTGGCCTTCCAGGCCATCACGGCATTGCCCTCTCCGGTGTTTCCTTCAATGTTGCTCCAGACTGTTTCGCGGACCTTTGCCGACAAAGTCCCCACATAAACTCCGGCCCGGATTTCCAGCATCCAGACAGCTAACCTTCCTCTCAAACGCATGGGCACGTTTTCAAGCACGATGACCGTCATCTTCGTACCCCCTGTCGTCTTCGAATGCAGGTTCCACAACGTAAACAGGATCTTCGGGAACAGGCACTCCTCCGGCTTTCAGGACTTCCTCAATCAGCGGAATAACCTTTTTGAGCACATTCTTGCTCCTGAACATATCCCGACAGGCCAGCCTTGTTTCCCGCTCCGGATTCATGGGATTTTTCGCCGCCACTGAAAATGCCGCCGGAACAACGGTTTCAAACTTGATCAGGTCCGCAACATCGTAAACAAAGGAACGCGGCTTTCCGGTATGCAAAAAACCTATGGCCGGGGCATACCCGGCAGCCAATATTGCGGCTTCGCAGACACCGTAAAGGCACGATGTGGCAGCACTCAAGCACTTGTTAGGCACATCTGAATTTTCAAACTGCTTCGGATTATACTTCCGGCCGGACCAGCTTACCCGGTGCATTCCGGCCAGATGCTTGTATAAAGCCTTAACCCGCGCACCTTCCATGCCGCGCAATTGCTCCACACTTCTGCCAGCCGGCACATCGCCGTCAAACCGCAGTGCGAACATCTTGCGCACGATATTGAGACGCGCCTTTGGATCAAGGGCCAGCGCAGCCTGCCAGAGCAGTTTATCGCTCCTTGCTCCGCCGGGCTGCCCGGCAGCATAAAGCCGAACTCCGGCTTCGCCGACCCAGACCAGCAATGTCCCGGCCCTTGCGGCCAGCGTTACCGCAGCATGAGAAACTCGCGTTCCGGGTTCGAGCAGAATGCAGCAAACCCCTCCGACAGGAATATGCGTGCGCACGCCTTCGGCATCAACCAGCACAAAAGCACCGTCAAGAACGTCAAGCCGGCCTTTCTCCAGAAAGACCATGCTTGACCGTTCCTTAAGCGGTATCGGTGTAAGCTTGGGCAGGATCATGCCCGCCTCACCAGCAGCAGGCCGAAGCCGAAACCTTTTGCGCAGCCCACTCCGTTAAACAGAGCCTGCCGGAGATTATCCGGATCGGTGACCGTGGCAAAACCGCGCACATCCATGCAGGAAAGAACCACCCGTCCATTTCCCTTCCGGAAACGCTCCTGCGAATAGGATTCTACAATCAGACCGGACCAGTTGCCGCCCTGCTCCAACTCAAAGCCCAACGTTTCGCTGCGCTTCATAATCCACTGCACGCCGACCTCTTCCGCAATCTTGAGCCGCTGCCCCTTTACGGATGAGGTCTCGCCCTGCTCCTGCATTTTCATGCGTTGATCCTGAACCAGATCAATGCGCTGCTGCCTCCCGCTTTCATCCCGCCGTTTGACGACCGGATTGAAACGCAAGGAGAAATGCAGCCGTTCTCCTGCATCAAGTTGCGGGTTATATTCCTTCACCTGAAGATTGCGCAGAAATCCTGTTTTCACAGGCTCGCGATCGGAAACAGCAAGAAAGCTGCTCCGGTCCATTCTGCGATAAACGAAATCCCGCTCCCGATCAGGACTGTCGGAAAATATTTTCCACAACGCCTGATGCTCTTCATAGACTCCGGCCCGCTTCATCATCACCGGGTCGAGGACAATTTTACTCATGAACATGACTACTTCTCCCCTTCGCCCGGCGGCACATGATATTCAAATCTCATCCCGAACTGACGTCTGTTGTGATCGGTCACCATGTCGCGAACGGAGTAGCGTGTGAAATCACCGTGCTCCACCTCGGTCCAGACCGGGCACTTATCCAGAGACCGGGCACCGTAAGCCTTGCGCATCTCCGGAGCGTAGCAGCCGAGAGCCTCCAGTTCATCCGCAGCGGAGACAATCTCGGGCATAAACGGAAATCCCGGCGCGCAGGACTTGCGCCCGAGGTAGACATTGAGCCGGGGGCGGTTCAGGGCTTCCGCGATATCTTTCATGACAAACGGGTGTTCACCATCAAACCAGATGCAGGCGGTGAAAGCGGCGTTCATCAGGTATTCACGCCGGGACAAAATGGTGTTCAGCCTGTCGTCCTTATCAAGCATGGTCCCAAGCTCCTGCCTGCGGGTCCTGAAAACCCTGTTCTTTTTTTCGGAAGGAACCTGCGTGGTGTGGTAGTCGAGCATGACCGATCCGGACCGGTCCTCACGGACGGCAACCCGCGCAGCACGGGTCAGATCGGACAGCAATGGATCGCCCCGGCGGACGCCCATGGCCGCAGCCAGAAGCCCCAGCAGACCGGAACGGGTCGGACGCTGCGCAGCCGGACGGACTTCCCCCACCGCAACACTCCCCCAGCCCTGCATGGGACCGTAAATGGTAAAAATCAGATGATCCCGCATGGGTTACTCCCTGATGAAATCAAGCACATCGGCAATAGTGCCTCCGGCAGGTCCGAAAGAGCAGCTGTCCACCTCGACATTGTAAATTTCATTAAAACGGGTGCGCTGGTCTTCGAGCCGCTTTACAGCTCCTTCCACTGTTATACTGTCCGGTTTTTCGCCGTAACGATCGCTGGAGCCAAGGGGCTTGAGGTAGGCGACAGAAAGGTTGCGGGGCTGAATATCGCCTTTTTCGGCCAGGCAGTAGGAAGCCCAGGCGCGGGAACCGAAGCTGTTCTGCTTGCCGGACGGGCTTACGGTGCAGGCGGCATTCACAAGCGCGGCAACGGCACGGTCGGCAAGGCCCGCATCACCGCCGAGGTTTTCCTTGAGCAGTTCACGGTCCACGCAGAGATATAGGTAAAAAAGCCCGGCACCGAATTCAGTAACGCCAAGGTGTCCGGCTCCGGCATCATCACGGTTGAGGTCGTCCACTGCGGTAAAGAAATCATCTTCCACCGCAGCCTTATGCACGGTCATGGCATGGGCAACCTGTGCGGCTGCTTCGATGTTGTGCCGGTTGCTTGAGGCGAGCATGCGCCCGAAAAGCGCCACGTCCGCAGCGGAACAATCACGGCAGAGCAGTTCAAGCTGCTCCGTGGAAGGTTCTTTTCCGCTCTCGCGGCATTCTTCCACCAGCGCGGAAGCCAGCTTCAGTTCTTCGGGACTCAGGTGGGCAAGCTGCTCGGTTTCAAGGGATTCCATTCTGGTCTGCTCGTCAGCGTCCTTTTTCTTTGCTTCCGGCTTGAGTTTACCGAACACCCCGCCAATTGAACGCCCGATAGCCAGAGCATCCTTGTCCTTCAGTCTTGCGAGAGAGCCTGCGGCATCAAAATCCTTGAGCACATCGGCCAGTGCGGCGCCGTTAAGCAGCGCGCGATAAACGTATTTGCCTATTTCCTTGGTCCGGATGCCGAGATTACCGGCCAAAGCATCCTGAAAGACCTCGGATGTACGCCATGCCCGTTTGAGGCTCTGGGACGAAACACGCAACCTCTGGGGATCGCCCATAATCACGGTCTTGGGACGTCCGAGATCATCACGGTTGAGGTTGGATGCGGGGTAACTGGTCAATATATGAAGCTGAATGAAACGTGACATATTATATCTCCTTATGAAAATTTATCTTTTAACTGCGTAATATGCTTCGGCCCAACGGCGGCGGGAATAGTCATTCCAGTAGCAGCCGCCCTCGATAAGCCCTATAAGCCCGGCCTTTCCGCCCATAAGCCTGATCATCCTGAGCAGCATGATGTACAGGGAATCCTGCTCTTCATCCGCAATGGAAAGCAGCTTGCGGAAACGCACATCTTTCATGTCCGCGCTGCCCTTTTCCGATTTGGCAAAGAGTTCGGCAAAATGGTTATTGTTTTCCAGATTCCTGATATGGGAAATCAGCCCCAACGGAACAGCTAGGCGTTCGAGATCAGATTCATCAAAATCGAATCCGCCCTGTTCCAGCCTGCTTACTATCCCGCGCCTGAAATCATTTGAAACGTACACATCAAGAGGATTCTTTTCCCTGCGCAATCCGGCCCTTTCCGCACGGTTTTCCTGCAGTTCCCCGTGCCATTGAATCAAAATTCCGCGCAACCTCTTAGACTGTTCGCTGTCCTTTAGAACATCCGACAATTTCACTTGTTGTCTCCTTTTATGATCAGTCCGTTCTTGGTCAGATAGCTGTAGTTGAAAGCTCCCAGTTTCCGACCGGCCGAAATGTACCGCTCATACCGTTCCGGCGGGATATGGGTCGACATCACCCACTCCTGAAACAGTTTCCCGGCCATGGAGTGGATATGCCGGGCCCACGCATCCAGAAGTTCAGCTATCCTTGCATCGTCATCGATACGGGCCAATTCTGCGGCAAGCTCATAAAACCGCGCGGAAGTACCGGCCCAGAAGGACGTACCCACATTGCTGAAAAAGGTTTTATCCACCTTGGCCTGATTCTTACCGGCTTCGTTGATAAGCGCATCCTTCACCGCGCCTACAAGATTGCTGCGAATCTTATCCGCAGCCATGACCATCAGTTCAATATTAACCCTGAACAGATCGTCATCAACTGTGCGGTGGAATGGGAATTCATGCTCGCACCACTGCACGGCTTTCATATTATCCATGTCGAAACCGGCGACGCTTATTTCAGCATCATAAAGCTCACTGCCGGCATGGAGCACACAGGCGGCAGGAACCATGCGGCTCTTTTTACCGCCATCATCAACCTGCCCGTACACAAGACCGAGCCAGTGGCTGTATGCGGAAATATTGGCCTGTCCCTTCACGGAAAGGGAGGGACTCCCTGTCTGCACCCGATACGGTGTCAGGGGATGGTTCCATGTGTCGGAGTAGTTGTACCCTGAAGGACGGGTAAGGTAGGTAGGAACGGAAATATCGGACTCAGCACCGCAAAGAGAACAGCTGCAGCGCCCGGCTTTTTCCTCCAGCACTATCCTGCGCGGCATGGACCAATAGACATGCAGCGGATGAACGTCCTCCGGTGTGGTCTGCTCAGACTTCTCACTGGTCCGTGTCGGGGCAGCCCATGGAAAGACATTTCCGGGAATTTCAGCATCCGGGGGCAATCCGTGCGCATGCTTATTCGAGAGGGGAAGCACATTAAGCCAGATTTTATCCCAGAGGGTGCCCCCTGCTTTCAAATCATCAAATTCCCCGGCCTTGACCAGAGTGGACAGAGGTCCGCCACCCCGCAACGAGGTCCTGTGGCCCTTGCCCCCGGAAGGAGCAAAAGCCTGCAAGGTAAACAGACTCATGGCCGCACAGGCCGGGCAAAGACTTTCAACCTGCCCGCGTTTGTTGAAGAAATCCGTATTCAGCTTCAGCGTATTGCCGCCCGGAGCATCGATAAGAAGCGCAGAAACATTGTTCCGGGCGGGTTTGTCCGCCTCGGACATGGTCAAATCCTGCATGAACCGGGGACGTTCCCCGAACAGATTGAAGTATGACTCGTAGGCCAGCATGGCGGATTGCAGATCATCCTGAGCAGGAGGGTTGGTAAACCCATGCAGCCAGTCCTTTTCCTGATCAGGAGGCCGGACGGTCTGGATCAGTCCTATCAGAAATTCCATAAGGGCCGCCCGGAAATCGGGCCTCGGCGGGATAAGATCAACCGGAGGAGAACCGCCCCCGGTAATTTCGAAAGGAGCAATGCGGTCATGGCTTCCATCCGCTCGGATTATTGGCAGCCATTTTTTTTTAAGAATGTTATACCTCATTATACTCTCCATAATTTATATTTATTGACACATAAAAGTATTTGAAGAAAAGGGCAACCACCCTACTTATATTCGGCAGGTTGCCCTTAAGGTCATAATACGACGATAACGATAACGCTACCGTCGGTCATGTGTATGACAGCAATGACAAGCCTATGCTTGTTTCGAATGTTCATAATAAGGCCCTCCTCTTAGCTTGAATTTCGCCCCAAAAGGAAGTAGTCTTTTTTAGTTTACAGACTCACCTTTCGGGGTGATTTACAGCCTGAGGGTGTGGCAACACCTTCAGGCTGATTTATTTAGTCAATACTCCGACCAAGAGGTGTCGTCAAATAATATTTTCTAAACTATCTATTCTTAGCGAAATAAACATTTTTACGAACATTACACTGAAACAACGAACAATCTGATATACTAAAAAAAATCCCCGCATAAGCGGGGAACAATTAATTTCTCAACTATCTACTCGGATCATCCCCACACAGATGGGGAACACTGCGATCCTACACCTGTAGACCAGAAGAGTATCTACTTCTTATCGGCTCTTTTCTTTTTAATCAACAAGTCCTCTCTACGCGCACACCCTCATTTCTCAAGAATCATCCAAAAGACCTATGCAGACGAGGATGTTGACTGCCAGCCTCCTTCAACATACATTTTTTAGGGTTCTCCTGTTTGTAGGGGCCCCTCGTCCGTTTCCCCGGTCAGCTTTGTGCTGACCGGGGATTTTCAGTGCCGCATGCGGGGAACACATTTGCGGGCTTCAGCAGCCAATCAAAGCTGGCGGTTCATCCCCGCGCATGCGAGGAACACAGACAGCGCAGTTCAAGGGTACAATGTCTGATCGGTTCATCCCCGCGCATGCGGGGAACACATTGGCGCACACTTCTTCATATTCAAAGTAAGCGGTTCATCCCCGCGCATGCGGGGAACACGAGGAGGTCGTTTATGGCTTCTATCGTTATTACGGTTCATCCCCGCGCATGCGGGGAACACCACAGGGTTCTCCGGCCGCAAGATCAACTCGCCGGTTCATCCCCGCGCATGCGGGGAACACGCGATAAATTCGCCGGTTTCGAAATCCTGCCGCGGTTCATCCCCGCGCATGCGGGGAACACTCTTCGCCGGTGAAAATTACGGTACCGCTGGCCGGTTCATCCCCGCGCATGCGGGGAACACTGGTGCGAGAAAATTGATGACCTGCGGCAAGCCGGTTCATCCCCGCGCATGCGGGGAACACGTGAGAGTCACGATGTAAAGCCCGTTCAGGTCCGGTTCATCCCCGCGCATGCGGGGAACACCTGAAAACCTCGGAGACCAGGCCGAAGCGTACCGGTTCATCCCCGCGCATGCGGAGAACACCAATAAGGGCGCGAATTGCCTTTTTGTCATAGCGGTTCATCCCCGCGCATGCGGGGAACACGCAACGGATACTATTTTGAGCGTCTTAGCGAACGGTTCATCCCCGCGCATGCGGGGAACACCATGTTACGAGCGAAGGGGCAAGGTACGCAATCGGTTCATCCCCGCGCATGCGGGGAACACCCTATACGATCCCCGTCATTCTTAATTCTCATCGGTTCATCCCCGCGCATGCGGGGAACACCTGCACATGGGAGCCAATGCCCGTCGCAATTTCGGTTCATCCCCGCGCATGCGGGGAACACTTATCGTTGCTGACAGCAGCACAAGTGGTTTGCGGTTCATCCCCGCGCATGCGGGGAACACCATGAAGCTGCTGGCCCGGACCATCCAGAATCCGGTTCATCCCCGCGCATGCGGGGAACACCTGTTGTCGAGGAATTGGATTTTGAAACCATTCGGTTCATCCCCGCGCATGCGGGGAACACAAGTGTAGAAGCTCTGGGCGGGATCCTTTTAACGGTTCATCCCCGCGCATGCGGGGAACACCACTTGAGAGTCTTTTCAGTCACAAGCTGGTACGGTTCATCCCCGCGCATGCGGGGAACACATCGCAATGTTTGAGGGGCCAGATCAATTTCTCGGTTCATCCCCGCGCATGCGGGGAACACTCTTACTGTAAGCACCAAATCTTATTAACCTTTTTACCCAACATAAAAAATGCCAACTTTTTTCACCGATTCAGGACCAATTATTGCATTGGCTGATTTTTATAAAACAATACTCAAAAATCACCCCAAAGATCAATCATTACTCTCCGCTCATCAGACAACTTCCAACCCCGTCTGCGAACTATAAAGCACCTCAACATCATCCCCGTTGATATCAACGGCCTGCCCGGACCACATTCCCTCTTCTCCCTCATGCAGAACAAGACACTCGCACCAGCGTCCCTTATCCGGCATTCTGGATTTCAACTCTTCGACATCATCCTCAAGCCCCTTATTTACCGCCTGTTTTACCTTCTTTGCGCTCACCCGGACCTCAGAACGCATACAATCTTTCACGGTAACAGACTCTCCGCCGGAAGAGGCCCAGAAGGACAGTTTCCCGTTTTCAAACTTCAAAAGCCGCAACTGACGGGACTCCTCACCAAGCCTTGTGGGTGTCAAGGTATCATTATCCCACTGCCCTTCATTGGAATTGTATCCGGAACTGAAATCCAGCGAGGCGAACCCGGCGAGGGATTTTCCGGCAACTTCTTCGCCGAATGCCTTCAGCTCCTGCTCATCAAAGACCGCAGGGGCCTCCACTCCGGGACCGTATACGCTTTCCACCAGCTCACGGGCTTCCTCCGGCAGACGGATTGCGCCTTTATCCTTTAACAGGCGAGCCGTATTCCACAACATCGCAGGATGCTTATATACATACTGTCCTATATCAAAGAGACGTGAATACCATTCTTCATCCGGCTCATCCACCGGATCGGGCATAAGAATTTTCATCAGCGGAGATTTGTAATCCCGTGGCCTGCAATCCCTTGTATGGCGATGGCATCTGCCTGCACGCTGAATCATGAGATCCATGGGAGCAAGGTCGGACAGCAGCAGATCAAAATCCAAATCCAGTGACTGCTCGACAACCTGCGTGGCAATAAGAATCTTCCCGGACCTCTGCTCCGGCACACTTTCCTTACCGAAAACCTCCAGCACCCGCTGCTCGATTTTCATACGGTCCAGACCAGTGAACCGGGCATGAAAAAGCATCACGTCCTTTTCCGGCAGGCCAAATTCTTCAATCAGCCGAGTTCGTGCGGCAACAGCGTCAGCCACCGTATTCCTTATCCAGCATCCGCAGGCTCCCGCCTCATGGACCGAAACAAGGCTGTGAAACATCTCATCCTCATCATGAACGCACTCAAGAGGCATGTTTATCTGCCTGCCGCTTTCAAGGGCAATTTCCTGCAGAGCTTCATCCTGCAGCCGGGTCAGCAGTGGAAAACCGCCCTGCTCCGGCGCAAAGGGGGCAACATCGGCCCCGGCCAGTTCCCGGCCCTTTGACCATGCATTCAAAAACTTATCCCGTAATACTGAAGGAAGTGTCGCGGAAAGCAGGATGGCACTCCCGCCCTGCGCGGCGTGAAAGGTCAGCAGGTTCGCGAGCAGATGTCCGGTATAGGCATCGTAGGCATGCACTTCATCCACGATCAGGAAAGACCTGCTCACCCCCAGAAGACGCAAGGCCTGATGTCTGGAACTCAGTATGCCGAGCAGGGCCTGATCAATGGTCCCGACCCCGCACGGAGCAAGCAGCGCTTTCTTGCGGTTATCGGCAAACCATGAATGGCAGACCGCACCTCCGTCATCCTCAAAAGACTTCCGCTCCTCACCCATGGGCATGATGCTGTCCAGATATTCGTCATGCAGCGCCCGGCCTCCGTGAGCCAGAACAAGCGAGGAATCGGCATCCTTGAACAGGTTGCGATAGGTTCCGGCAAGCCGGCTGTACATGGCGTTGGCCGTGGCCATGGTCGGCAGACCGATAAAAAGCCCCTGCGAGACTCCGCAGCGCATGGCCCGATGAGCCGCAAGCACGGCAGCCTCGGTCTTGCCGCCCCCGGTCAGATCTTCCAGAATCAACAGTTCCGGCCCATGCTGTTCCGGCAGGTCGATCACGGCCTGCTGCAATGAACTCGGCGACATGTCCTTGGAAAGATACTGAAACAATTGATGGAAACTCTTTGTGTCAGCAGAAGCAGCGGGAAGAATCCTTGATTGCCGGACAGCACGCTCAGCTTTTTTCTGAGCTTCATTCCAGTAGTCGGAAATGGAAGTCGGATCGGAATCCGGCCCGAACCAGATATCATTGGAACCGATCCAGTCAGAAAGGATGAATAGCCCGGCGGCGGCCCATGAAAGACTCTGGAAGGATTCATCGCGCAATCCGGCTGGAAAGTCATGCTTCAGAAAAAATGATGCAGCCTCATCATTAAACTGCAGAGCATCATCAGCACAGGGACCGAAAAATCTTTTCAGACCTGCCGGCTTCTGCATGCCTACGGAAACAGGGCTGCCGTGATGCGCAAGAGCGGCTACGGCAATCGGATTAAAAATTCTGGCGGATTCGCATCCTGTATTCCTGTAAAGCCTGTAGGCCGACCAGAAACGGGTTCCGAGCAAAGTGTGGTGCTCCCTGCCGTTCGGTTCTGGAATACCGTTCAAGACGGCAAGCTCGGGCTTCTGGTGCTGGAAACAAAGAGAAAATTTTCCTAAATCATGGATACAGGCCAGATAAACAAGCAGTTCTTCAGTATGATCAGGCTCAAGCGGTGACAATACCGAAACTCTGTCCCGCAATGCCGGATCGGACTGCAGCAGCAGCTTCATAACCGCGGCAACTTCAATACAATGTCGGCGTAAATGATGCCACTGACCGTCTTCAAAAGTTTTTCCCCAGTACTGCATCTCAATCCTGTGCTTGTTAGTTTTACAATAAACCGGACATACACCTAAATCGGATCGCAGGACAACGGGTGAAGACTCAGTTTTTGGCTGAACAGGATAAATGGTCAGCCTTATTCCTCTGAACTGAGGTCCTCCTGAATAAGGATCGAGGAACGGACTCGCTCGTATTCGGGATCGTCCGGCCCGATGCAGGGATGTGCACGCAGGGCATCACACTCCTGCTGCCAGAGGTCTTCCTGAGACATATTTTCCGGGCAGGGAATCTGCTCCTCACGAAAAATGAAGGTGATCGGAAGGTTATCAACCAGTCCCCGATCGGTCATACCGGTTCCATGCAGCCAGAAGGGCGTCCTTCGACTCACAATGTTGTGCCGCAGCGGATCAACGGTCATGGTATAGCCGAGTTCCAGACCGTTCTCGCAAAGATAGTGGGTGTGCAGATTATTGTGCCAACGGAAAATATGAGCCTCAAGCCGGTTTTCCTTGCCGAACATCACGAACAGCCCCCGCATAAGCATCCTATGCGCCTCGGCTCCGTATATCCACAGTGCGCATTTGTATACGGCCTCAATATCATGAAGAACGTAGTACATGCGATATACCCCGCCCATGAGCGAGTACATTCTCTGGATATACGAGGGGCGGTTGTATTCCAGCCAGTTGTCGAAATGCCGGTCCATACTCCCGGCTGGTATAAACAACGGCTGCTCCCGTCCCAGGCCGGACGGAGTGCTCAAAAGCCGTGCAATATCGGAAGTTGGAGAACAAAGTCCTTCCGGTGTCAATCCCAGACACAGGGCATAGGCCGAGATACGCTTGTCCGGCACGCCCTCCCGCATGTCTTTATCAATTGTATTGGAGCTGCTCGGCAGGCCGCAGCCGGTCCATGTGGACCAGTTCAGGACATGGTTGGGATTCATTGTGTCCTTGCGCCATGTTTTCCCCAGCAGCTTCAGTGCGGTGCGCAGATTGCGTCCGGCAGATTTGTTACGGTCGAAAATCGGTCGTCCGGCAGGAGTTCTGTTCATAATCAACCCTGATCATAGAAAGTGAAGGAGGCGGAATGGTTGTGCTGCTGTAACATACTCTAAGCCCGCAACCATTTCAACTGCGTCCGCTTTTCAATGACTGCTGTAGAAAAACGCTCCGTCCTAATCAGGATACAGCATAAAACACCATCACGATTCAGGAGGAATTCATTCGGCCGTAATTGACGATCTCGCTTACCACCTCCGTTTTAGCGGCCTCATGAAAAGTTTTTCGCGTACTGATCTCAATCAGGTTCACGTTGCCGTTAACTGCCTGCACACACTTGTACAGTTCCTTGTTCCCTTCAATCATCGATCTGGAAGTGAGAATGTTGACAACGGGGAAAAGGTCCATGACCGGAATGAAATCGGAGAGAAGCTCCCTTGTCTCCTCCGCTCCCAATGAGCCCTTGCGGTGAAGTGAAAGACCGAACTTTTTCTGCAACTTCTTAACCGCTTTTTTCATGCAGTAGTACATGGGCAGGCTTGAGGCATTGAATATCCACAAGGACTCGACCATACCGTTCACAGAACTGGCGGCCGCCGTTTTCACTAGCTCTTCACCGTATAGCGAACGGAAGGCCCGATAATATTTCTCGTCACGCAGATATATAATATTTGTATCGTCGGTATATATGGAAAACTGGGGAACCGAGGTTATCACCCGCGATACCTTCGCCATATCGATTATCATGTCTATTGATTGCCGGGACCAGTGATCGTAGAGAAAATTATCCTTGCGGGTGAAAGGCAGCATATCCGGCTCAAAACCGGAAAAATCCATACTGTCGATAACCCCGCGGTAATCAGCAAGGTCCGGATCGGACTTCAAATCATCAAAAAGTTGCATACGGTCAGCCTCATTGAACCAGCACATTGCCGTCTTCACGGACAAGACATCATATTTCGACATGTTCACCATCAGCGTTATCAAAAAACAATTTCAGCTCTATTGGCAATTAAATCACACCGTCCACTGAAGACTATAAGCTTCACGTTATGAATTCGTTATTGCAGGAGCTGCAATTCTGCTGTACCAGAAATATCTGGTCGGCAGTTCACCAAGGCGTTGCCGCCCCTACACAGGGGAGCTAAACCTGCCAACACATTCATCCCGTCCGTCACTTATCCACGTGCCGAGTCGGAAGTCGGCAACCACCGGCAATCCCTTTTCTGCGATAGGCACGAAAACGAGGATAAGCTATGCCAAGAACACCACTATCACTTAACGTCAGCGACGTTTCTGCACTGGCCCGGAACCTGCGTAAAGGACTTGAAGACTACGGAACAATTCCCGGTCATGTGGAAATGCTCAACCTGCTGGCCAAGGCTGGCGGATACCGCAACTTCCAGCACCTGAAAGCCGTCCGCGAAGAATCATGTAAAAAACAGGCTGCCCAATTCGACCAGAAAAGAGTCAAAAAAGCTACCCGCTATTTTGATCTTGACGGGCGCATGAACCGATGGCCCAAAAAAGAAAACCAGCGGATGCTCTGCCTTTGGGTTCTCTGGGCCAGACTCCCCGCCCGCACCCGCATGACCGAACTGGAACTGGATGAACAGTTGATTTTAAACCACAGTTTCTGCGACCATGTATTACTGCGGCGCTGGATGGTGGACAATGGGCTGCTCACGCGCACACAGGACGGCACTGAATACCGCAGAGTTGAGGCAACGCCTCCCGCTGAAGCCATCGCGCTTTTCAAAATGCTGTAACATAACAAAGGCCGGAACTCACGTTCCGGCCTTAGCCAATACCCCACCGAAAAATCAATAAAAACCGAGACAGAATTGGAATGCTCATTCTGCGCGCAGCGCATCAATGGGGCTTAAGCGGGCGGCCTGCCTGGCCGGGTAATAACCGAAGAAAATGCCCACTGCCGCGGAAACACCCACGCCCAGCAGCACAGCCTCGATGGAAACGAAAAACTCCCAGCCGGTAAACCTGCAGATGACGGCCACGGTGCCGACACCAAGAACCAGACCGATGAAACCGCCCACAAAGGAAAGCACCACGCACTCCACCAGAAACTGAAGCTGGATATCTTTCTGTCTGGCCCCGATGGCCCGGCGGATGCCGATCTCCCTGCGCCGTTCGGAAACAGATACGAGCATGACGTTCATCACGCCCACCCCGCCGACGATAAGGGCAATGGAGCCGATGGCTCCGAGCATGAGGGTAAACATGCGCATCTGCCGCTCCATCTGAAGGGCAAGTTCTTCGGCGCTGGTCACCTGTACGTCCATGCGCTCGGTAAAACGGAAATATTTCTTCAGTTGGCTCGCAGCCTCCGCGCTGACGTCGCTTCCGATCATACGTGCACCGAACTGTTTTATCCCCGGCCGCTCTGGCAAGCGCATCGCCAACCCGATCGGCACCAGAATACCCTCGTTGATCTCATAGGGGCAGAACGAACCCGAAGGGACCGACCCGGCAACCCCCACTACAGTATACTGCCTGCCTCCGAACATAACCTGAGTCCCCACAAGGTTGGTCACACCCTGCTGGCGAAGCCAGGCGGCCTTGGTATGACTCAGCACACAGAAACTGTCGTACCCGTCCAGGTCGGAAATGAACCGTCCCTCGACCACCGGAACCTTGAACATGTTCAGGAATCCGCCGGTTACGCCGAGACCGGGACAGGAAACGCGCTTTCCTCCGCAGGTCAGGTGGGCATAGAGATTTGCAAAAGGCGCAACGCTCTTGATGGTCGGGCAGTGGTCGGGCACTTTCATTACCTCGGAGAACGACATATCGGTCTTTCTGATTTTTTTACCGGGATGGGATGACGCCCGGACCATGCAGATATCCGTCCCCATTTCCTTGAACTGCCGGAGCGACTCGTTCTCCACTATCTGGCCTACCGCGACCATGGCGATGACCGAACCGATGCCGATGACTATGCCGATCAGGGCCAGCAGGGAACGCTGTTTGGCGCCCCACAACGAGTACAGGGACTCCTTGATGTTTTCGCCCAGTATCATACCGTCTCCAGCAGGCCGTCGCGCATGCATACCGATCTGGCACAGCGCCGGGCAAGTCCCGGATCATGGGTGATCAGAATAACGGTTATCCCTTCATCCCGGTTGAGGGAATTGAAAAGCGCCATGATGTCGTTGCTGGTGGAGGTATCCAGAGCCCCGGTGGGTTCGTCCGCAAGAATGATTGAAGGTCTGCCGCACAGGGCCCGCGCTATGGCCACGCGCTGCTGCTGGCCCCCGGAAAGTTCGCCGGGGCGGTGATGCCACCGGTCACCCATGCCTACACGGAATAACATCTCGCGACCCCGCTCCAGCCGCTCCTTGAGAGGAATCTGGCGATAGATCAGCGGCAGGCAGACATTTTCAAGAGAGGTCATGCGGGAGAGCAGATTGAACTGCTGGAAGACAAAACCGATATCGGTGTTGCGGATATGGGAAAGCTCATCGTCCGAAAGTCCCTGAGCCGCACGCCCGCGAAAAAGGTATTCGCCCGTGGTCGGCGTATCCAGAAATCCCATGATGTTCATGAGGGTGCTCTTGCCACATCCCGAAGCCCCGACCACGGCCAGCATTTCGCCCTCCTTCACGTGCAGGTCCACGCCCTTGAGGATTTCCACCTCCATGCTGCCGAGCCTGTAGGATTTACGGATGTTCTTCAGATCAAGCATGCACGCCTCACGAAGCATCCCCGATCTGGACGGTCTCCCCGGCCTTGAGCCCGGAAAGAATCTCGACATCGCTCAGACTTGTGTGCCCGGTCTCTACAGCCCTTTCTTCAACCCCATCCTTCCCTTTGACACGCAGAAAGTTCTTTCCACCCTTTGTTATGACGGCGGCAATCGGCACGAGCAACGCGTTCGGGTTGGAATATGTTTCCACCTGCATGTTGGCTGTCATGCCCAGCCGGACTTTTTCGCCGACATTCTCAGGCAAGTCGGTAAGCCTGATGGTGGCCGTAAATGTCGGCACCTGTCCGTCACTGGCCTGAGAAGAGATCTGATCTATGCGCCCCTTGAGAGTCACATCGGGGAATGAATCGCCGGAGACCTTGACCGGTTGCCCCTTGTTCAGATTGTTGATGTCCAGCTCATCGACCTGTGAGACAATGGAAAGACCTGCCAGACTGCCGATGGAAACCAGCGGCTGACCTTCATTGACCACTATTCCGACTGCCAGCTTGTGCTCGTCTGTGGCGGGTACTGCGGAAGGTCGGATTGCCACGCCTGAAACAGAAGCAGTAATTTTAGCCTGTGCGAGCTTGGTTTCAGCGGCCTTCAGCTTGGCTTCGGCATTTTCCATTTCCATCCTGCTTATTTCCAGATACTCGGCGTCTCCCTTGGACAGAACGGAATTCAACGACTCACGACTTGCAGCGTACTGCATTTTCTTTCCCCGCAACTCCTGAAGCGTATTGTCATATTCCATCTTGGGAATAACGCCCTGCTCGTAGAGTTTTTTGTCCTCGGCGGCCTTGCTCTGGGTCATTTCCAACTGGCTCTTGGCCTTGGCAACCTCCCTCCGGGCTCTGGAAACCTCTACGGCATTTCCCCAATGCTTCATCTCTACAAACTGCTTGCGGGCCTTGATATATTCGGCTCTGGCTTTACGGACCTCGGCTTCCATATCGGATGCGCCAAGCTCCAGCAGGACCTGCCCGGACTTGACATGTTCTCCGTAATGGAAGTTCAGTGCCTTTACGATGCCTTGGAACGGGGCCGTAAAGACAACCTCCTCAAGCGGGGCCACTGTTCCGGATATGGAAATATAATGGTTCAAGGGGCGAGGGGAGACTGTTACCAGACCTCCGTTACTGCCGGCCGGGGCGGCGGTTTTGGAATGCGCTCTGCCGGAACCGAAACCCCAGTGGTACACGCCCAGACACACAAACAGGAGAAGAATTCCGACAGTCAGCCACAGACGGAATTTCTGGCCGTGCTTCAAGGCGGAATTCAGCTCATCGGTTTTTTCATCAGCAAGCCGCAGCGCCTTTTTCAGTTCCTCGTTGAGTTCCTGTTCGCTCTGCCTGAGGCTTTCCACCTCGGTCATGTCCTTTAGAATGATAAACGCGCCCTGAATTCTACCCTGCTCATCTCGCAGATGGGAGGCTGTAACGGAGAGCTTCCGTTTTTCCCCGTCCGGCCGGATAAAATCGGCAATTCTGTCTTGAATGGTCACGCCTTCGTAGATGGAGTCGAGCAAAACCTGAACGAAACCGTCATTACCGGCCTCGCGTTCCATAATATCGGCCAGCACAAAAGCCCTGTCCTGAACATCAATGCCCAGAATAACACCGGCGGACTTGTTGGCAACGGCAACACTCCCGTCGTAACGCAGGACAAGCACTCCGTCCCCCATACTCTGCAGGATGCCACCGGAAAACATATCATCCAGATTCATTGCATGCATGGCTACCACCAACTCCAGACAAGCGGTCTGACCTCGTCATCCAGTTCTTTTTCCAATTGCCTGTCATCAGGTTTGAACTCGACCTTCCACGTCTTCATAGTCGTACCCAGAAGCTGGTCCAGTTCGAGAAGCGCCTGCAGGTAGGAAATGATGTTGGCCACCTCCGCCTGCTGAGCCTGAACGAGCTGGTCCTGATATGTAACAACCTGAAAATTGGTGGATCGCCCGGACATGAGCTTGATGTGTTCGTTCTCCAGCTGTTCCTTTTGCAGTTCGGTGTTGCGTTGGGATAGGGCAATAAACTTGAAACGCATATTCACGTTGCGCACCGTGTTGGCAACCGAGGTCTGCAGGTCTATCCCGGCTTTCTGCAAAGCGACTTTGGCCTTACGCCTGTTGGTGGTTGCCTCCAGCAACGCCTGCTTGCGGCTCATGTAGTCTGCGCCCCAGAGATTTACGGGAGCGGAAAGTTCCAGACCTACACGGGACTCGTTCTCCGTATAGCTGCGTCCGGGATTGTCCTTGCCATTGGTCTGCCGCACCTTGGCATTTATCGAGAGGTCCCACTGACGTTCATTTTCGGCCATCATAAAATTTATTTCAGCCTCCTCAAGATCAAACTCCCTGTCCAGATATGTCTGGTTACGCTTTCTGGCCACACGCAGACATTCATCAAGCTTCGGATGCAGTTCTCTGTATCCCTCCATGGCCGGTTCCACCTGCAGGTTCGGATCCAGATTGAGATGATTAAGCAGATTCCTGCGAGCCTCGTCGTAATTATTACGAGCCTGTTCCAACGAAAGTTCCTGCGAGGCTTCGTTTGCCATGGCCTGTGTCACATCGCTTTGCGACATGCGCCCAAGACGTTTCTTGAGCCGGTTTATCTCAAGCAGCCTCCGGGATCGATCCAGTGCCTGACGCCGGATTTCCAGATTCTCCTTGGCCTGCACAAATGAAAAAAAGTAGTTCACCCCTTCGTTGATCAGGGCGCTCAAATTATCGCGCAGATTCAGAACGTTCCGTTCCTCGTTCAGATGAGCAAGTTTTATGGTGGCGTTGTTGTATTCCAATCCGGCACCTTTGAGCAGAGGCTGGGTTAACTCCGCCGACAAAACGGATTTTGCACCGTCAGCCCTGGCGTTGCTTCTGGAAATATCTCCGGCAGACCGGCTAAAGCTCAGATCGCTGGTTTCTTCGTTGGTGTAGGTATTTTCCCAGCCAAAAGTCAGGGTGGCTCCTGTGGGTATCTTCTGCTCCACGGAGAGGTTCACACCAGCATTCTGAGTGGACTCCGAACCGGACTTGGAATGACTGCCGACCTGCAAATTTTTATTAACGGCCTCCATATTCATGGTTCCGTCAAGATTTACGTTGGGCACATACTTATCGTCCGCCTGCTTCAGTTCAAACTTCTCCAACACCCGATCCAGGTAGTTGGTCCTGACGCTCAGGTTGTTACGCAGAGTCAGGCTCACCACATCCGCCATCCCCATGCGAATGGTCCTGGCTTCGGCATCTGCATGGGCTTCTTCAGCCAGAGAAACAGAAGAAAAGCAAAGAACAGCCGAGACCGTCAGCAGCGGAATCGCGCACAACAAGCACTTGCCCGGTCCATCTCTCCAGAATTCACGAAACACTTTGCAGCACACCAATTATCCATCCAATCTACTCAATATACAAACACGTATTGCAGGCATTGTTCCGAGACAATGCCTGCAACGTGATAGATGCTTTGCCCAAAAATGAAAAACCGAAACTACTTGCTGACTTTCAATACAACCTGATCAGGAGAAGGTGTTTCAAAGCTCATGCCTTCTCCGATCTGTCCGGGTGTGAAAGTTCCCCCGGAATAGCTGAAAGTGGAAGAGGTAACAGTGGCTCCGGAACCGTCAGTTACAGTTACCGACCATTGCTGGTCCAGATCTGCCAGTTCACCTTCATAGTAGTACTGATCTCCCGTACCGGCTGACAGGGTGATACTCTCGGAATCCCCTCCCTCACTGCAGCTGACCGAGAAATTGAAGGTGCGATCGCCTGTAGAGTCATTGTAAAAGGCGAGAGACTCGGAGCCGTTGGAAGACGGAGATTTGGTAAACCCGGCTATGGCGATTGTTGCTGAAAGAATCAGAACCAAAGCAGAAATCAAAACTAATGTTTTTCTCATTTCAAACTCCCTTGTCGGTTATAAATTTAATGGGCATCCATCTACCGTCTCCCCGACAACTGCCCAAACCCCGTACAGATAGACCGAGAAACTGCCGATCGGAAACTTTCGCACCTCGTCCAATGACAGTCGGTTTACTTTTCCCTATTAGCATGTTCTACTAAACACGCAACATAATTAATATAAAATATAAATTTTGTGTTTTTTAGACTCAGTACAGACGCAATTTTACCTCAAAGAATAAAGTCAGTCGGGCTAAGGAATTCTTTTGGCAAAAAATAATGACAAATGATTCTCTGGAGGGTCTTTGGAAACACATAAGTCCTGAAATCGTAATTATAAAATACCGGATGCCGGTCAGGGAGGTAGGAATGAAGCCGAGATCATCCCCAGAAAATAAGGAAAGAAAGACTAATCAGAATGGATGGTTAAAAAATTGAGCCAGCCTGACTCCAGAAAAACATTACTTACGGATAGCACAGGTTTTGGAGGGGAACTGTTCCCCTCCAAAATATTAAGCGGGGGGACATGGGGCAGGCCCACATTCCCCTCGTACCCTCGCATGGCCGACTATTTTTTCTGCAACTCTTTCCAGATCGGAAGATAGTAATAGTTGAGTTTCACGGTGTTGGTAGTGAAGTCTGTCTTGAATTTGGCCCTGAGGTTGCGCTCCGGAAAATCCCAGATCAACTCAGAGCTGTTGGCGCCCTCTTTCATCTTGGGCTGGACATCTGATTTTACCTGATCCCGGAAGCCCGGAGAAAGGTCGGCGGCCTTGATCTTGCCTGCCTTGTACAGGGCAGTTCTTTCCTTGATGCCGCGCACAAGCTCCTCACTCACAACAGACACTATCTGGGCATAGAGTTTACCATCGACTACGGCATAAGTGATTTTCGGAGTTCCGTACTTACCTGCGGCAGTGGAACAGCCGGGGTCGACGTATCGATAATAGGAGACAGGACCAGCCTCCCTGTATTTCTCGAATCCGTCATACTGGGCTATAGCCTCCCCGAACGGTGGATTCTCGCAGTCGAATTGCCCTGCAAATCCAGACCCGGGAAACAGGCATATCAGCAACAACAACGGTATGAACAACTTCATGAAAAATCCTCCTTTGCTAATGCAAGATGATGCATTACAGATACATCGTTGCTTATGCTTCCGCAATACGTCACAGAATTATTCCCATGGAAGCGTAACCTACAGATAGCTAAAGCCCGACTACAGCCAATCCGGCCACAGTACTTAACAGATCTTTATCTACACTCGTTTTTTCAGAGGTTATACATGGATTCGTATTCGATGTTTTTGGAATATTCAGCCGACGACAGTTTAGCCCGGATCAAGTCTGACCGGGATGAAGATTGGCAGAGACTGAGCGGGGAAATGGCGCTTGACCTGTTCCGGAAATGCGCAGCGAGGGTTCCGGCCTACAGGGACTTCCTGCGCCAACGGGGGGTCGATCCGGCCGCCGTACGGAACATGGACGACTTCACCGGCATACCGGCTACTAACAAGGAGAACTACATAAACCACTATCCCGTGGACCAGCTTTGCTGGGACGGGAAACTGGATAAATCCCGTCTGCTTGCGTCGAGCTCAGGTTCCACTGGCTCACCGAACTTCTGGCCGGTATTCGACGAGCAGACCCGCCAGGCAGCCGAGGTCTGGGAACTGATATACAAGGATTTCCTGGACGCGAAAGAGCGTCCCACCCTGTTTATCGTTGCCTTTGCCATGGGGTTGTGGGCGGCCGGAACCAGCACGATGATGTCCAACGAGTGGATTTCACGCAAAGGATACCCGATCACCATGGCTACACCGGGCACCCATATTCCCGATGTGCTTTCCATTATCCGATCAATGCATAAGCATTTCGACCAGATAGTGATCGCGGGCTATCCCCCGCATGTCAAAAACATCATTGACGCAGGGATCAGAGAAAATCTCGATTGGAAAAAGCTCAGGCTTAAATTTCTGTTCACGGGCGAGGCCTTCACCGAGCGCTGGAGAAACAACTTCGCCAGGCAGACCGGCCTTGGTAATATTCTGACCGATGCGCTCAACATGTACGGCTCTGCGGACGTGGGCCTTGTAGCCCATGAGACGCCGCTGACGGTCTACCTGCGGAGAAAGGCGGCTGAAGACGGCAACCTGACATCCGCCCTGTTCGGGGATAACCGGGTGCCTGCAGTTAATCAGTACAACCCCGAAACCCGTTACTTCGAGACCATAGACGGTCGTCTGGTGGTGACGGCCCCGAGCAGCATCCCTTTGGTGCGATACAACACCATGGACCTAGGCGGCACGCTCACCTACGGCGATCTACAGAACAGGCTGGCAGCGCGGGGCATTGAGCTTGATGAGGAAGCCAAAGCACTGGGCATTGCACACCGCATCTGGAAGACTCCGCTGGTCTATCTCTTCGGGCGCGGCAAGTTCGCGGCTAGCATTTACGGGATCACTATTTTTCCAGAGTACACCAAGTGGATTCTTGATGCACCTGAACTGGCCCACGTATTGACCGGAAAATTCATCATCGCCACCGAGGACACGGACGACATGCAGCAGCGCCTCCGGCTCCGGGTCGAACTGGTCGAGGGGGCAGATTCATCTGAACACAACCGGGAACTGGTCAAAACCGTCTTTGTCCGGGAACTGCCGAAGATCAGCAGCGAATACCGGGCCCTGCTGCTGGATATGGGAGAAAGAGTCAACCCGGAAATAAGTCTGCATCCCTACGGCGATCCCGACTACTTTCCCAAAGGGATCGTCAAAAAGGGAGCATAATGGAGGATGCCACCGACAGGTTATAAAACGCAACCGCAGGCGGAGCTGTAGCCCAAGCCACAAAAAGGGGCCAACACAGCCGCAGAGTTCGGGACCAGCGAGAATGTAATAGAAATGATGCAGTCAGTTTTTGAGCATGAGGATTTGTGGGTTGGGGGCGAGGGGAATGAAAAAGGATATTAGTTCGTCCGGTTAAAGCTTACTTTTTCCCGGAAACATCGGGGCAGCTTCTCTTAACAAGCATCTCCTGAATCCTCTGAGCAGCGTTGGTTCGCAGGTTTTCAAAGAAAAGGGCGTAGTCATCCACATGATATACGCCTTTCGGAAAGCTGTGCGAATCATTCATAATAGAAAGGTCTATCGGGTCCACCACAAGACCAGAATTCACGATCTGGGCCGAAGTGAAATGGGCTCGTGTTTCCGAACGGTCTTTTTCGGCAAAAGTGGCCCCCATATTTTTGCTGGCTGGTACGAATGAATCATCCGTCGTCCAGGAGAGCGGATTGACCACTATGGCCCCGGGGATGCGTGTGGGGGCAGCGTCCTGTCTGCCTGCGGCCATGGTGTTATAGTCGATAAAGCATTGGGTCTGCCTGGAAGATTTGCAAATGCGGATGTTTGGATTGGCGGCAATGTTATCTTTGGTGATGGACCAGCCTATAGCGTAAGCGGCCACAAGACGGCTTTCCGCACCTGTGGAGCCCCAGTGACGAACGGCTAGATCCACGATGATGTTAGACCCTTGGCTGTGTCCAGCAAGGATAAAAGGACGGCCATGGTTAAAATGCTTCAAGTAGTATCTGAAAGCATCCCAGACATCGGCCAAGCCATAGGAAATGAGTTCCCTCTTCTGTTTCGCACCAAGGGTAAGGGCTGCCATGTTCATCTGGCGATAATATGGCGCATAAAGATTTGCCTGGCAGGAAAAGACGGCGGCCTGCTTGTATAATGTGGCAGCCGCAGCCGCCTGTTGCTCTTGTGAAGCGATATCCATGAGCCAGTCCCTGTCGTTGTGCAGTACAGTGGGGTAAACCCAGAAGATGTCCACGGCAAATCTGTTGGAGGATTCGGGCAACGCCAGCCAACTATCCGCTTGGCTGTAGTCCGGTCGCGGGGGAATGGAAATGGAATTGGAATCGAAGGGAGGCAATCCATCGGCCGGTGAGGGGCTGGCTGCCGTCAGAAGCAGTATAACGGCGAGGCCCGTCAGAAATAAAAGGTGATAATGTGCGGCGATGCGCTGTTTGGGCATGAAAGAAGTCCTCCGATTTAAGGCAACAAAGCATTGTGGTAAAAAAAAGTCAATGCAATACCCGACAAGGACAGTTGCTTTTCAAAGTGCTTGCGTCTTTGAAATCGCTGGATTGAATTACGTTCGGAGCAAGGCGCGGGATGTGTCAGCCCGTTAATCCCGGCAAGCTCTACTTTGAAATGCCGCGCTTGAACAACATAAAGACCGAAGACCTCACTCCCGCGCAGCTAGCACTCTTTTGGACTCCATTGAGAATGACCAAAACCAGAAAACAGCTTCCATAATGCTGATGGCCCTTTATACGAGGATGAGAAAATCTGAAATTTTCAATCTGAAATGGAATCATGTTGATTTCGAGCGTGGTTTCATCCTGCTTAAAGACCCAAGGAGCGGGCAGGATCAGCGCATACCGATCAATAATTCCGCGCGTTCCATTCTGGAAAAACAGCCTCGCACAGATTGTGAGTATGTCTTCCCCGGCAGGTACGATGGTCCCACAAAAGACCTGCGTGTTCCATTCCGCAGAATCTGCGATAACGCCGGGTTGCCCAAGGACTTCTGACCCATGCACGGGCTGCGGCACGTTTTCGCCTCCACCCTCGCCAGCTCCGGACAGGTGGATATGTACACCCTGCAAAAACTGCTAACTCATAAGACACCATCAATGGTCCAGCGTTATGCCCACTTGCGCGACGACGCCATGATACGGGCCAGTGAGGTTGCCAATATTTATTATGAGGATATGAGGATATGAGGATATGAAGATGTGTGCTCCAAGGAGATCAAATTAAACGGCAGCCCATAAAATGCCCCCCTTGACCTACCAACCATTAATGCCTAATATTTTAGTCATAGATCAAATTAAAGACTATTTTATTAGGCATTAAAATGAAGAAAAAGTTACCTATAAAACTGCGCAGCAGCCTTAAAGGGCTTGGTGAATCCTTGAAAAACGCAAGGATTCGCCGCCGCCTGAAGATGGTTACAGTTGCCGACCGCGCCGGGGTCAGCAGGGAGACTCTTGCCAAAATCCAGCGCGGTGATCCCGGTGTCAGCATGGGCAACTATGCCGCCGTAATCTTCGCCCTCGGCCTCGGCACGGACTGGATGAATCTGGCTGACATAACCGAGGACAAAGTCGGACAGGCTCTTGAAGAGGAACGGTTGCCCAGCCGGGTACACGAGATATCGAGCTAGAGAAGAAGCCTATCGGCGATCCCTGCCGGGGGCCTTAAACCCTTTGAAAAGGGTTTAAGAATCCCAAACCTTTTTGATATGGCTTCGCCGCTCTGCTTGATAGATTGATCCTTCTTTCAAAAGACATAAATTTTATATGATTAGGCTGGTAGAAAATGCCAAAAGAAATATTTGTACATATTGATTTGCAGGGCGAAACACATTTCTTGGGACGACTGTGGATTCATTCCGGGCAGCGCGGCGAGAGCGCATCTTTTGAATATTCTCGCCAATGGCGTCAATCCTCCATAAGTTTTTCCCTTGAACCGACATTGCAACTCGGCAAGGGCTCTTTCCATACGCCAGCAGGCAAATCGCTTTTCGGCTCCATCGGCGATTCTGCCCCGGACCGCTGGGGCCGAGTGCTCATGAAACGTCTGGAGGCCAGAAACGCCAAGGCTGAAAAGCGTACCCGTCGCATGTTGCATGATTCCGACTTCCTGCTCATGGTTAATGATCTGGCCAGGCAGGGGGCATTGCGCTTTGCCGAACAGGAAGGCGGCCCTTTTCTGGCAACAGACGAGGAAGCCGCAATCCCGCCCATGGTTGAGTTGGGTCGGCTTATGGCTGCATCAAACCGTATTTTGGAAAATAAGGAACTGGATCAGGATATTCAGGATCTGGTTGCCCCCGGTGCGTCACTCGGTGGAGCACGGCCCAAGGCATCCATTATAGATACGGACGGCAAGCTGCTGATCGCCAAGTTCCCCAGCCCCACCGATGAATGGGATGTGGAATTATGGGAATACCTCGCCTTCCAGATGGCAAAAAAGGCCGGGATACCAACGCCGGAAGTGATGCTAAAAAAAATCGGCGGACAGAATGTGCTTCTGCTCCACCGCTTTGACCGCAACGCAGGCAAGCGCATACCGTTTCTGTCGGCAATGAGCCTGCTCGGATATTCTGACGGCGAACAGGGAAGTTATCTGGAAATCGGCGAAGCACTGAGCGAATACGGAGCCAGCACAACCGAAGATCTCAAAGACCTCTGGCGGCGGATCGTCTTCAACATCATGATTTCAAACGTGGACGACCACCTGCGCAACCACGGCTTCCTCTATGCCGGATCAGCAGGCTGGCGGCTCTCCCCCCTCTACGATCTGGAACCGACCCCGGAGCACGAAAAGCCGCGCATCCTGCACACCTACATCGACCTTGATGACGGCACGGCGTCACTTGATCTCGCCTATTCAGTTATCGAAGAATTCGGCCTCTCGCTCAAAGAATCAAAAGCCATTTCTAAAAAAGTAGCCCAAGCCACCCAAAGCTGGGCCACCGATGCCGCACGGCTTGGTGCCAGCAATAATGAAATTGAGATGATGCAGTCAGCTTTTGAGCATGAAGATTTGCGAAGTGGATTGAAGGGCTAATTGTACACAGCCAGTTGCCCCTTCTCAGTCAACCGATACTTCTGATTCCTACTATTGGGCTTGTCGGGAATGGTCATCTCCACGAGCCCCTCTTCCAATGCGGGCTTGAGATAAAGTTCCCTGAATGACTTGCGGTCTTTGAGGCCCAAAGCATTTCACCTCACATTTAAAAACTAACCACGGTTCACTAAGTCTTAATACTAAAAAATACAATCCTAGGCTCAAAAAAAGTTGTACAGGAGTTGTACAAAACAGCAGACACAAAAAAAAGGACTCACAGCCATTCAGCTGTAAGTCCTTGTATTATCTGGTACCGGGAGCGAGACTCGAACTCGCAAGGGCGTGAACCCGGCGGATTTTGAGTACTGAATTTAACTGTTTAACCGGATTTAACCCAGCCATAAAGCCTTTATTTAAAAGGACTTGATTCTTTAACTGGGCTTGTTTGATTTCCCCATAATTTATTGTATTCTGACCTCCTTTATGGGGAATAGCATGGGGAATACGACTTCCCCCACCCTGCGTATCTAAGTACGTGGTGAGCATATATTCTTCCCCATAATTCCCCACAAATCAGCTCAAGAAGGAAAGCAGATGGCCGCAGTAAAAAGACACAAGACAACATATAAGGGCGTGTTCTACATCGATAGTAAAAACCAAGTCACCGGGGTGAAGGAAAAGATTTATTACATCCGCTACTATAGAGGTGGAAAGTCCATAGAAGAAAAAGCCGGACGCCAGCATCAGGATCAGATGACACCTGCCAAGGCGAACCGTTTGCGGGTTCTACGCATTGAGGGGAAGATTGACTCCAACAACGAACGCAGGAAGAAAGTTCGGGCTGAACGCAACAAAATGACCGTTGGTCGGATCTGGGAAGCTTTTTATGACGCCAAGCAAGAAAACAAAAGTATCAAGGACGACCGTAACCGCTGGCGGAGCTACCTGTTCAAGGATTTCGGGAAAAAGATTCCTGAAGAAGTAGTCACCACCGACATCGACCGGCTGCGCCGAAAATTACAGAATAAAGGACTTGCTCCCGGAACAGTCAAGCAGGGACTTGTCCTGCTCAAACGCATTTTAAATTTCGGAGCCAAACGGGGGATGTGTCAGCCAATCAATCAGGCAAAGCTTTACTTCGAAATGCCAAAAATAAACAACATCAAAACGGAAGACCTTACGCCCGAACAGCTTTCAGCTCTCATGGAAGCCATTGAAACTTCACCCAATAAACCCGCTGCGAACATGATGCTTATGGCACTCTACACAGGCATGAGAAAAGGAGAAATCTTTAAGCTAAGATGGAATGACATTGATTTTAACCGTGGCTTCATCACGCTGGGAGATCCTAAAAATGGCACAGACCAACGTATACCTTTAAATAACTCAGCAAGATCTATTTTAGAAAGACAGCCCAAAAAAAATGAATACATTTTTCCCGGCAGAAAGAACGGTCCAACAAAAGAAATGCGCATCCCCTTTCGCCGTATCTGCGATAATGCAGGTCTGCCCAAAGACTTCCGACCCATGCACGGACTACGTCATGTATTCGCTTCCACTCTTGCCAGCTCCGGGCAGGTAGATATGTATACTCTGCAAAAATTGCTCACCCACAAGACCCCATCAATGGTTCAAAGATATGCCCACTTGCGGGATGACGCCATGCAGCGGGCGAGTGAAGTTGCCGGGAATATTTATCAGCAGATGCAGAAAAGGAATGGCTAGCATGCACCCGCTCAGCAAACATCGCTGAGCGGGTGCTGTCTTTACATGTATGTCTTGGGACTTTGAATTTGCGTTGAGTAGGGGTATATTAATACAAACTTTCGTATCCTTTTTCTGTTAACGCTTCACTTTCATCAAGTACCCCCTCGCTCTGAAGCTCCTTTACGGCAGCAACCAATGCATTTTTATACGGTTCTGAAGCAGTAATAAAAGCTCTCCAGTTAGGCGAATAACCAACACGAGCCTGCATATCGCGTAGCTGATTCAAAATATCAGTTCTTGCCTCCTGAGTGCGACTATCCAAGTCGCCGTATATATAATCAACCCCTTTTTCAGTTAGCCCTTCGTCATTATCAAAAAGACCTTCTTGCTGTAGTTCCTTCATTGCTTGGGGAAGCGCATCCTTTACGGGAGGATGAAGTTTCGAAATAGGCACCATCAACCGCCTAATGAAAATTTTCTGTCCAACGGTGGGGCGTTCCTCTGCAAATGAATCCATGATAAAATTTTTAGCTTCCTGAACAAACCTACTCATATTTCCTCATATTTTTAAAAGATTAAAAAATAACATAGTTACGTAAGCAGATCCAGAAAGCAATAAAAAATATGGATTACACCATACTGTGAATAGTGAATTACTCCAATTTGTAAGCAATTCACGAGCTCATTCTACAGAGAAAGAGATCGCCCCTTCTCAGTCAACCGATACTTCTGGTTCCTACTATTGGGCTTGTCGGGAATGGTCATTTCCACAAGCCCTTCTTCCAGTGCTGGCTTAAGGTAAAGCTCCCTGAATGACTTGCGGTCTTTGAGGCCCAAAGCAGTTTGCAGCTCATCACGGCTCATTTCGCCAGAAATGACTTCAATCAATGCTTTTACTTGGGGGGTGACTTGAGGGCCAACTTGGGGGGTGGCAGATGAAACGGCATTCAGAATCATTCTGAGCATGAACTCTATGAACGGTGCCGAGTCCGCCTTATTCGTGCTCTGCTGGAGGGCGTCATAATATTCTTCTTGGTGTTCGAAAACCAGACTTTCCACTGGGATATCCGCGAAAAGTGGATTCCATCCTTTCAGGATCAAAGTCTGCCACAAACGGCCCATACGACCATTGCCGTCAGCGAATGGGTGGATAAATTCAAACTCGTAATGAAAAACCGAACTGGCAATCAAAGGATGGTCTTCAGTAGCACCCAGCCATGAAAACAGATCCTGCATCAATGCCGGGACTCTATCGGCAGGCGGGGCCATATGAATCACCCTATCCCCGGCAACCACACCCACACCGGAACGGCGATACATGCCAACCTCGTCAATCAATCCGGCCATGAGCACGCTGTGCGCTTCCTTCAAATCCGCTTCGCTCTCCACCGACCAATCATCGAACCGGTCATAAGCAGCAATGGCGTTACGTACCTCCTGAATCTCACGGGGCGGAGCTATTACTCTTTTGCCGTCCAGAATCGCTGTTATCTGCTCTTCGCTAAGGTTGTTACCTTCAATAGCCAGTGATCCGCGAATAGTGCGCACACGGTTGATGCGTCTTAGCCTTAGCTCCTTTGAGCTATCGGTTAAAACAGTCAAACGCCCTACTTCCTCGCTTATCTGGGCTAGCAGATTTACGATGAGTGGGGTTATTGTGTGGGGTGGGTGGTAGGTTGGCATTTTAATTCAAATCTGCATTATAATATGTGCGATTTAAGAGATGCAAGAATTCCTTCATAATCACTTATGCATTTCTTATCTGCCAAGTGCGGATATCCTTTAATGTAACTAATATATCCTTGAAGCTCATTAACTCTTGCATAATACTTTTCTGGATGCAACGAAGCCTGATGAAACATAGCCCGAATACGCTTTCTAAGTTTTCTGGGAGGTTGAGCAACTTGATTTACAACAACCCCGGTAACATTCTGTTGCCCCGATAACGAAGCAATTCTTGTCTTCTTTTGGTTAATCTTTAAACGATATATTGCCAACTCTTGTGTTGCAAAATCTAAAGATCTCCTGACACTATCTATGCAATCACCACTAATAGTTATATCGTCTGCATATCTTGAATACTGAAGTGAAGTCTCATCACAAAATTGATTCATCCTATCATCAAAATTCTTCAAACAGAAATTAGAAAGAATAGGGCTTGTTGGAGCTCCTTGAGGCAATGAGTCATTTGCTGTGCATAATTTTGCTATCCACATAGAGAGCGCTGACCCGAAATGAGACAAGAGTCTTCTTCTGATCAAACCTTCTGATATCGACCCAAAGTAATCGACTATATCTATGTTAGCGACAAACTTACTACCTACATGGTTATTAGCATTCGTCAAAATAGAATGCCCACGACGAAAAGAATGACAGGAATCATTTAAAGGGAGGGAATACAGGATGTAATCCAAAATCCAATATTGAACGGTTTTCAGAAAAACACGAGGAGAGTGAATGACTCTTCTCCCCCCACTTCTTTTACCGATCTCAAATCGACGATAGAAACTTTCGGATTTATTTCCAAGTGATGTAAGCAAATTTGGACTGACACCAATTGCCGTAGCGAGCTGACCTATATCTAAATTTAATCTATCAAGCTCAAGAACCATGCATGCGTTCGCTAGTTCATCTGTGCTGGAAAATGAATACAAATCAAAACAAAGAGAATCGGAGCAGGGATTTGGACCAGCAAATTTATTATGCTGCTTGAAAATCGGCGACCAATAGATTCGGTCGACGGTATCGGCGAGCGTAGCTATTGGACGCCGATGTTGTATGTTACTGCTACTCTCCGAGACTGGCGAAACACCAGTCAATTCCAATCCCTGCTCCTTTAATTTACATGACTTACGTGCAGCTTGCGCTACATCTTTAAGAAAAAAAATACGAGCTTTATCTCTATGTTTCCTTAACTTATAAGGAATAACTTGACTACCCAACTGAGTCAAGGAATACAAATAATCTATATCATTTAAAGCCCTTACCACAAGATGAACTTCAAACATCTCTTCTAATTTTTCTTTTACGTCTTTTGTTCGCAAGCCCTCTGATGCATTTGGGAAAGCTTTCTCTAGAAACCTACGAATAGCGGTTGGCGTCACAGGTTGCAGAACCCCCACAGCCCATAAATATATTTGAAATTGACTACGTCTCATAACTTAGTCCAAACACAAACTAAATCTTTGTACACGCAAATCATTTCTTACCGCAGAAACTATTTCAGTAAAATCTTCATCATTGCTTTTAAAATTTGCATAAAAAACTTTACCTCGTGATTCTACCAACTTAACTGGCCCTAAAGATAGATACATTTCATTATCTCTATAAAATTCATCAACAACTATAATAAAAGAAAAATTACACTTTGGAGAACTATGAAAATGAGCAAATAAACCTAGCTCAGAAAATGATCCAGAACTGTCTGCGACAAGTACAACGGCATTTGCATGTTTTTTTATAAAACCAAGTTCATTTGTCTGTGCATCTCCTCCAAAACAATCCTGTAGCTCCATCAGTCCATCATCTTCTCCAAGAACAACAGAAAAACCATCACTCCTAAGATCATCAAGCAAAAGCTGTCTTAAAACAGAGCTAGGCTTTTCTGACAAATCTTGCAACGTGGGACCACACAGAAAAACAGTAAACTGCTTTTCTATTATAGCACTCTGAACTTCTTTTTCATAATTTTCAATTGGAAAAGAAACACTAGACATCCACACTCACACTTTTTTGAAAATTTACTCTGTTTTTCTCAGCATATGCTACCTATTTTTGATTTAAATGTCACTAATCTCTCACAATAGACTTCTTATTACCTATCTTCCTCACCGCCCGCACAACTTCCCCAATTCCCGCAAAACACCTTCCAATTCGCTCTGCAAGTCCCGACAACCCTGAACTTCCTTTTCCAGCTCCGAAATCCTGCGCCCCTGCGCGGCTATTTTCTGATCCTGCTCTTTCAAGCGGCGGGACTGCTCCTTCTCCATTCCGGCTAGGGCCTCCGACAAGCTCCTTGATAATTCGTTCATGATCTACCTCTGCAATAAAACGGCTGGCTGGCCGCTCTTGGTTTCTCTTATTTGCAACTGGGTGCCTTTCGGAAAGGCCAGATACCGCTGGTTCCTGCTCTGATGTGCTTCGATTCCCCATTTGGTGAACGCGCTTACGTTCTTCTTCTGGCTCTCTATCTGCGCGTTGATTATTTTCAGCTCTTCGTGACTGACCTTGATTCTCCAGCCGTAAAATCCGGTTATGCAGACCGATATTATGAGCAACAGTAGCGCGGATACGATGTTCGCCAAGATGTTTTGTTTCCAGTAGCTTGCTGAAATCGCGGACTGCTTTTTCCTGAGCTTCTGGATGTGGCCGTCCATATCGGCTGTGATGGAATTCAGCTCGCTTTCGGCATATTTCAACAAGTTCCCGCTCAAGTCTTTCAATGCGCTGCTTACGACCTGCTCCACTTCCTGCGACTGCGAGTTCATTCGCTCTTTCAGCTTGTCGCTCAGCTCTCCAAGATGATTCATATATTCCTCCCTTCAATCTAACTCGTGTATTGTCTTCGGGTAACTCCAAGGTGATATACTTCTTGCCCTGCCGGACCACGGAAAGCCTTTCTCCCTCCAAAGCGTTAACCAGATCCGCACGGTCCTTGTGCAGACCGTCAGCTATGCCTTGAGCTAGGAAGTCTGTTACGGTTTTCCTGAAATTGTGCAGTTGTTTTCCTTTGGGTGAATGAATGTCTTTCCCCGGTTGCAGCAACCGGGACCGTTTCAGCTCATCAGGCTTTGCCCACTCCATACGCTCATTCCAAAGGTCACGCCAGACGTCATATTGCTTATGCCAGTTAGGCGGGCAGGGATTCATGGCCTTGTCACTGCGCAGCTCTGTACGCGGGATAATGAAATGCATTTCATGATGACCGGCATGGCTGTGCCTGACCCAAAGAATTGAATATTGATCCGGCTCAAGCCCTGCGAAAGCGACCTTCTCAAAGTCGTCCATCACTTCTTTTTCAAGCTGTGGTGAAACCTTGTCCTGCGGTGCCCATGAGAGCACCCCGGATGTAAACTTCCATACCCGATCAGTTGAACCAATCACCCGCTGCACGGCTTCAGGATCTCCGCGCAAAACTTCCGGGGGCGATTTTTCTCGCCCTTTACGCCGAGGATCAATTACATAATCAATAGCCTTGGCTCCGTTTCCCCGGCCATGGGCGAAAACCTTCATATACATTTCAGCTCCCTCTCAATGGCTGCCAGTTCAGCAAGGATGAGAACAGAATCGGCATTGCTCTTATAGGTATTTGCCCAGCGAGCGAGCTGATTGATGTTGTTGCCGATACGGGCAAGGTGAAGAAGCTTCTCCCGTTCACGTCTGGTCTTGCGTACCCGTCTTTTACCCAGAAGCTGACGCATAAAATCACCGAGGGTCATGCCCTTGGCTTCTGCTTCTTCCACAACGCTATTTTTCTCATCGGGCGTAACCCGGACATTCAACCATCTAGTGCGAGACGTGCTCATACGGCCTCCATTTTTCTGGAGTAAACGGAGGGTTCGAAGGGAGGCTTGCCTCCCTCGCCAGCCCCCACGGGGACACCTGTTGCGCAGCTAACAGTGTCACAGTGGGTAGGCTGGCTAGGATTCGATATTGGGATAGCTTCGGCAGCATGCACAGCTGGATGAACTTGGTAACTCGGACTCGGCGGACGCCCCGGACCGGACGATTGAACCGGGACCGCAACCACATATCCAAACTCCACGAGCATGGTTAGTCCCTGCTCAATCTGCTTTTTTTTCGGAAACCGTCCACGGATCGCACGCTGACATTCACGACCAGTGAACAGCTCAATTTTCCGGTTCGTTATCCATTTCAAGATAGCCTGTGCGCAGGAAGTAAGGTCATCACACCCCATATCATGAAATGCGTAGCGGGCATGATGAACAAGCTTCTTTCCCAATTCAGTAGCCGCAAGCATGACAGCGGAATCAACCTTCGACTCAATCTGTTGCGCTGAAGCCAGATGCAGCAGACCAGCCAAACGAGCAACCTGCCCTGGAACCTTGCCCGCCCAATCAGTCATATTTTCCAAGCTGCTCCCCGGTCGCAACTCACCCTCAATGAGCAGGAAAAAGTTTTTCCACGACTCATATGCCCCGGCACTAAGCAGCAGGGACTGACTCTTTGCATTCATTTTGGAATTGCTTTTAAGGGAAAGCAGGTGTTCAACCCGCTCAAGGAAAGCACGTTCCACCCGCAATGAAACTTGCGGAGGCTCCGCGACCCGGAAACCAAGCCTGCTTTGTCCAAAAAAGTAGAGGAAGCGCGCCAGAAAACCGCGCCCACGGAACTCAGGATTACCAGCCATTGCACGCAGTACATCCGGCTGGGTGGTAACGCAGATAGTCAGCAGCGGATGTTTCAGGCCGATATACTGCCCGTGTTTACGATCCACTCGGCACGGCTCACCACTGAACGCCTTCAGTATCAGATCGAGGTTGGGCATACGACTGTAACGCCCTGCAAAGGTATCAAAGAGGCCACCCTCTGCTTCTATGATGGACATGCATTCATTCTGCTGCTCCATGAGCATGGCCAGACATTCGGGGGTAATGTCGTCGGCAAGCAGACGCGGGACAGTGATCAGCTCCGGCATTTCGTCTTCGAGTTCCCGGATTTCTCTAATTATGGAATCCCGACTCTGAGAGTTCTTTGCTTTTGCCGCCAAGTTGCGCCGGTGCTCGATGGCCCGTTCAAGGGTCAACCGTTTTGAACGCGCTTCCTGAGCCAGAGGTCCAACGAGCTTTTCCTGCTCATTTTCCCAGTTGCTCAGAGGTTTGCGTGCGGCATGCGTCACCGCACTTTTTCGCTCTCCGGGTGGAAGCGGAGAAAGCAGGTATAGATTCAAGGACTCGTGATAGCCGTCCTTTACCTGTATCTGGAACCTACGCTGCGCTGCGGTTGATAGGACTCCAAAGAGATTGCAGAGAACCATCTCATACGGAACCTGCAAAGACTCGCTGAGTTCATGGCTGTAGTCGGCCAGAATTGAAGGAAGTGAGATTGAGGCAAGCGAGGGAGGGTCCTTGGGCCCCAATGGAACAGGGGCCTTGTTCCCGAACAGAGAGAGAATGTCGTGACCGGACTCGTTCATCTGTGCCTCGACAAGTCAGCCAGTTCTTCAAGAGGAATGACCTTGCAGGATTCCACATAAGCGTCCAGATCTTTAAGGTCGTACCCGACCCGCCTGCCGATTTTGATATAGCGCGGCCCTTTTCCAAGACAACGCCAAACTTCGAGAGTTCCGGGGCTGAGTCCTAATTTTTCAGCAGCTTCTTTTGTGCTTAATAGTCCTTGCATCGATTTCTCCTTGTTGGTTGGAGGTGTGTTTTCTTCGATGCAAGGCAACCACGTTTAATCAAACTGTAAAACCATCAGAAAGGGTAAAATTTCTGTGCTAGAAGCTTCAATCTCTGTAAGCACACGACAGAACTTAGAGGCATAATATCAACTTTTTCAAGATATTAAGAAAATATAAATTGGAAGAATATAAATATTGAAAAAGTCCAAAATTTATAAACAAGACTTGTCGAGGGGCAGGGTTCAGCTCAAGAATAAACCGGATAGAAGAATAAAAGAGAAAGTAGATAGGCCGGGACAATATGGACAAAATGGACAGAAATCGAATTTTGTCCATATTGTCCATTTTGTCCCGTTGTTTTTATTTTGCTGTATTGCTTTCGTTTCTAAAATCAGTAGGAAGGTTATCCCTGAATTCTTTGATGACCGAATCGGCAGGTCTGACCATTTCCAATTTCTTGATGTAGTCTTTATCTCGAACTTTATCAGCGATGACTTTATATTCGTCGGCCGTAAATTGTTTTTGCGACACAGGGTCTTTGACCATTTCCAACATCATATTAGCAAAGAAGAACCCTTCTTTGCGTGAGCCAGCAAGCTTATTTTGAGCAACAGTTAAACGAGCTTTCAAAGTTCGGGAATCTTTTAGTTCCTTCTCCAGCTTTTCAATCTTTAATTTGAGTTTATCAATAGCAGCATAATCACCCAGTTTTAATCTAGGAAAAGCTTCTTCAGCCCGCATAACTTCATCAAAATCAAAAAAGCATCTTTCATTGAATAACTTAGCCACTCGATCTTTGTTTGGGAAAAACTGAGAGTAAAAGCTCTTAACAATCAAGATTCGCTCAACTTCTACTTCGGACCTAAGGTAAACATTGAGCTTTGTCTCAAAAACGACGTTTAGAAAATCATGACTAACCTCTCTACCCCAACGTTTACGCAATTCAGCCGCAGAAATTTTACTATCCACACCTTTTTTAAAAATAACTGTATCTTCCTTGATCCATAGAACAACCGCAGCCTTAAGGATCGAAATAGACAAGACCGACAATAAAGTGATTACAAAAGCCTTAAAATAAATATCCATTTCAGGACTGGGTGGAACTAAAGAATATATCAAACACCCAAGAAATATTGCGACTGAAAACAGTATCCACCTGACTGTCTTCTCTTGAAGATTTCTTTCCAACTCCAAGCCGGAAGTAACAAAAGGATGTTGAGATATGCCCTTTATCTCTGGAACACTGTCTTTGTCCGTATCTACTCTTCCTATCGATTCATCATTATGTGCTTTACTCATGCTCGATCTCTCCATAATCTTATCAGGCTTAGCCACACTTAACCGAGCTAAATTATATTTACAAATCTAAAAATAATTAAGTTAACTGAGTGGTTAAATAGACATGGGAATGCCAAGTGAAAAAAAGTTTGAACTTTATCAAACTTTTTTCACTTTTTTTCATTTTATGGGGAAGAGTATGGGGAGAGCTATTTTGGACATGAAAAAAGGGCCTTTCACTTTTAGCGAAAACCCCTTTGATTTCAAGTGGTACCGGGAGCGAGACTCGAACTCGCAAGGGCGTGAACCCGGCGGATTTTGAGTCCGCTGCGTCTACCAATTCCGCCATCCCGGCATATGTGAGGGATTGTTAATATTAAATGAGGTCAATAGTGTCAAGGTAATTAATTGGCTCTCAGGTCCGGGGTGGAAAAATCGGAGGGGCTTTTATCTAAGAATGAACTGCCGGGACGCACACTTTTCGAAGCATAACCGACCTTGACCTATTGTAAAGGCTCAGACTCGGTGATAGACGTATTTGCCTGTTCACAATCAATTCCAACCAAAGAGTTCTCCATGCTTCCCATCGGTTCGTTTGTTAACGGGGCAGCCATTATCGGCGGTTCCATCATCGGTGTCCTGCTGCACAGCCATTTTCCGGAACGGATCAGACAGATAATATTTCAGGCGCTGGGACTGGGGGTTATCATCATCGGCATCCAGATGTCCCTGAAGGTACAGAACATCCTAATTCTGATGTTCAGCCTGCTCATCGGGGGAGTGCTCGGAGAACTGTTGCGGCTGGATACTCTGTTTGAGCGGCTCGCTGGCAAATTGAAAAAAGCAGTGGGATCAAGTGATACGGGCTTCGTTGACGGAATAATTACTGCATCGCTGATATTCTGCATCGGGGCCATGGCTATAATCGGATCATTTGAAGAAGGCATCAAGGGCGATACCACCATTCTGTACACAAAATCCATCCTGGACGGATTCGCTTCAATCGCGCTGGCTTCCACCTACGGACTGGGGGTACTTTTTTCATTCATTCCGGTGGTAATTTATCAGGGGGCTCTTACACTTTTCGCCAGTTCCTTTCAGGAATGGTTCTCACCGCTTATCATTGATCAACTCACCGCCACCGGCGGACTGCTTATCATCGGCATCAGCCTTACCCTGCTGGAAATCAAGCGCATCAACCTCTCGAACCTGCTTCCATCGCTGGGAGTTGTCATACTGCTGACCGTTCTTTTTGGATAACATAACCAAGACAGACAATTTTACTGATTGAACATTCCTGTCGGATAAGGTTAAATAAGCTTATGAAAATCCGCTGGAAAATTCTTCTCATACTGCTCACCTTTTCGCTCGCGCCCCTGTTCGTGCTGAAAACGCACGGGCTGAACTCGCTCAAGGAGCTTGGTTCGGACCTGCAGGCGCAGATAAGAATAACGCTGCTGGAAAGAGCCACCGACAGCCTGTCCAAACAGGCCAAGGGAACTGCGGCAATGATCAATCTTGAGGACCGCCTGTATCGGACAACTCTCAAAAGCGTGCAGGGGGAAGCCGACATAAGATTGAACGATGACGATTATCCTCCTCTTGAAACCAAACCGTTTATAACCACCCCGGAAGGAGCCCTGAACACTCCTGAATTGATTAACGACCCATCCTACAAGAAAAGAGCACTCATGGGCCGGGGAATGAACAGATCCGAGCATAGAATGGCGGCAATTCAGCGCGGCGACCTCATTGATCTGCCGATTTCGCTTGAACATGTTTCATTCTGGCTGGCCCAGGGGCTCACGCCCGAGCAGGCTATGCCCGACATCACCAGACTCGCTCCACTGCTCTCCGCATTCAAGGCATGCAGTTCCACATTGAAAAATCTGGCCCTTTGGCAGGAAGTAATCCTTGAAAACGGTCTGGTGGCGACGTATCCGGGACACAATTCATTTCCACACAAATATGATCCCCGCACGCACTCATGGTATAATGATATCAAAAAAAACAGAGAGACCACCTGGGCCATGCCCACACCGGATGCGGCAAGTCGAACGCTCTGCTACAGGCTCAGCGCGCCGATTCTTTCCAACTCCGGCAGATTTCTAGGTGTTGCGTCACTGGTTGTTCCGGTGGGAGCCACCTTGAACAATACGCTGATTGCAGGGAACAATGGAAAGACCGAAATAATGATGGTCTCCTCAGCAGACGTGCAATCGCGAAACGGAGCCCTTATGGTGGTCGGAAAGGTCGGGGATGATCCGCTGTACGAAGCTCCTCACACAATGGGTGGAAGGTTTTGGCTTGCCCCGCAGGAACCTCAATGGCTGCATGAGGACAACCCCGAATTCAGAACCATGATCAAGGATATCGGCAAAGCCGAGTCCGGTGTTATCCAGATTAAATACAAGGGAGTTCCCAGTCTTTGGACTTACAGCCCCATCAATTCACATCTTTCCCTGCTGATAATAACTCCGGTGCGTGATTTCACGGCTGAAGCAGATGAAGCGGAACAGTATGTGCGGGAAAGTATCGCCAATCAATATGAAGGAACTTCGGTAATAGCCTTTTTCGTCATCTGCGCCATTGCAGTAGTAGCTTATTTCGCTTCCATGAGCTTTTCCCGGCCCATCAGCAAACTTTCAAAGGCGGTGATAAAAGTTGGGGAAGGCGACTGGGACGTGCGCGCGGATTTCCACTCAAAAGACGAACTGGGGGAACTGGCCGAAAAATTCAATAACATGGTGCCGCAGCTTAAGGAACACTCCATCACCCAGCAGGCCCTCTCACTTGCGGATGAAGCACAACAGTCCCTTTTCCCGCAGGGGCCACCCACTGTGAACGGAGCGGACATCGGAGCGCGCTGCACATTTTCGGAAAAAACCGGCGGAGATTATTACGATTTTCTCAGTTGCGCCCAGTGCGACGGGACTGACCGTTTCGGCGCAGCCATAGGCGATGTTTCCGGGCACGGCGTAAGCGCAGCTTTGCTCATGACCAGCGCCAGGGCTTACATCCGGGCTCTTACCGGTCAACACCTGTCTCTGGTGGAGGTTTTTGAAAGAGTCAACAGACTTGTAACCACGGACTGTGCAAAAACCGGCCACTTCATGACCGCTTTTACGGTGATCTGTGATACAAAAGAGAAAACTGTAAACTGGATCAGGGCAGGACATGATCCGGCTCTGATCTATACCCCGGAATCCGACTCCTTTGAGGAACTTGTCGGCACGGGACTGGCTCTCGGGGTTGACGGGGAATACCGTTACGAGGAGAATCTGACCAGAGTTGAACCGGGACAAATTCTCATACTCTATACTGACGGGATATGGGAGGCCCACAGTCCTGCGGGAGCTACATTCGGTAAGGATAATCTGCGCCGTATAATCTGTGAAAACAGCCATAAACCGGCCCAGGATATGGTGGACATGCTTCTGGCGGAAGTACAGAACCACCGCAGGGGACTGCCCCTGGAAGATGACTGCACCGCCATCATAATAAAATTCCTATGAGTTATTCCGTATACGAACTTGCCACCTACGCATTCGACCCCCTGCATGCCTTCTGGGAAAACGAACGAACCCAGCGGGCAGTCGCCGGAGCGCTGATAGCCTGCTTCATCGCCGCTCTGATAGGCGTGGAGCTGGGCAGACAGGGATTGCTGCCGGCGGCCATTGCGGCCAAAACACCCGGCAGTCATTATGCCGCGGTCGGAATTGCTTTCACTCTGGTGCTGGCACTTGAGGTCGTCAGCTTCATTTTCGTACTGCCCTGCTCGTTTGCCAAGTCAGTCGGAAAACAGTTCGAAATACTGTGCCTCATACTGATGCGCAACTCGTTCAAGGAGCTGGTGAACTTTCCTGAGCCCATTTCCTTCACGGGCAACATGACTCCCATCTACCAGATTCTGTCCGACGGGATGGGTGCGTTTATTGTTTTTGTGCTCCTCGGCGTATATTACCGCATCCAGAAACAGGGCACACCCCTGATCCCTTCATTCAAGTTTCGGTACGTGGCTTCCAAAAAACTTGTAGCGCTGCTGCTTCTTTTCATTTTCGCAGGACTGGGAATATACGATCTCTTCCTGCTTTCACATGGAAAACATACGTTCGACTTCTTCAGCACCTTTTATACCGTGCTGATATTCAGTGACATTCTGCTGGTGCTGATCTCCCAGCGCTTCCTGCCCACGTTTCACGCGGTTTTCAGGAATTCCGGCTTCGCTTTGGTCACTCTGCTGATCCGTCTTGCTCTGGCTTCACCGCCTTTCTACAACGCCGCTCTGGGAGTAGTCTCTGCAGCCTTCGCAGTGCTGCTCACCCTTGCATACAATTCCTTTCACGGGACAGGCAAACAGACCTAGAGCGCGTATTCCTTATGATTCGTCGCAGTCTTCCCCGGACAGGGAGATGATATACGACTTGTTGATCCACGCATCTCCTTCTTCTTCAGTGAGGTCCTGCAGCGAGTCACGCTGTACGCCGACATATTCCACAGAATATTTCTTTACATACGAGTCTACTTCAAGACCCTTTTCATTACTCAACTTATTAAAGATAAGTATCTGGATACGATTAAGTTTCATACGTTTCTTTGAGTTAGCAGATTAATTGTGTCCCAAGCCGCACACAACTGTGCCGGACTTGTTTTCAGCCGGAACGAATCCCGGAAAATATCCGGGAAACTCACCGGGAACCCTTACCGCCCTCTTTCCGTCTGGCCGCAAGCCTGTAATGCAGCATGCGAATGGAAATACCCAGTTTTTCAGCAGCCCTGGTCTTATTGCCGCCGGTTGCTTCAAGTGCAGCATCAATATCATATTCTGTAGGACGAGACCTCATCTTTTTACCGGTCCTGCCCGTGGCCGGACCTTGTTCAGCACCTGAAGCCGTCTTTTCCGCATCTGCGAGGAACCCGGCCAGATGTCCGGGGACGAGAACACGTGCATCATGCATGACAGAGACCCATTCCATAGCGTTCTTCAGTTCGCGAACATTCCCCGACCATTGGTGGTTCAGCAGCATTTCGGCAGCTTCCGGGCTTATCTCTTCAAAAGCCTTGCCGCGTTTTTTCGAAAAAGCTTTCAGGAGCAGCAGAGACAGCGGGACAATATCGTCGATCCGTTCCCGCAGAGGCGGCACCGCAATGCTGCCCACTCTGAGCCGATAATAAAGATCCCTGCGGAAAAGCCCCTTTTCAATCCGTTCCGTCAAATCAAGATTTGTGGCCGCGATGATGCGTATGTCGGTCCTGACCTTGGTCAGCCCCCCGACCCGATAAAAGCTTTTATCCTCAATCACGCGCAGCAGTTTGGCCTGCAATTCAACAGGAATTTCGCCGATTTCGTCCAGAAAAAGGGTTCCGCCCCTTGCAAGGTCCATCTTGCCGCGTGCTCCGCGGGAACCGCTGCCGGTAAACGCCCCGGCCTCGTAGCCGAACAGTTCACTTTCAAAAAGATTGGCTGGAAGCGCAGCACAGTTGATGTCCACAAAGGGCAACGGCGACCGGGGGTGGTCCTGTCCGTAATGGATAAGTTTTGCCACGATATCCTTGCCCACTCCGGTTTCGCCCTGAATAAGCACAGGAAGATCACGATCCTCGTGATAACGCCTTGCCTGAGTCACCACATCCCACATGGCCGCAGAGAAAATTCCGATATTATCCAGCCCGGCCTGACGGGCCAGCAGTTCGCGCAGGTGCGACAACTCGGCCCGCACCTCGCTTGTCGCCTCGGCCACTTCCTCCTCGAAATGACCGGTCAGGCGATCGTTTTCCTGCAGCAACGCCTGATGTTCGGCCACGCGGTCAAGGACTGCACCGAGTTCTTCAAGGTTGATGGGCTTGGTAAGATAGTCGTAGGCTCCGGCCCGCAGGGCTCCGATTGCCAGCTCAAGATCCGCGTGTCCCGTGTAAAGGACTACATCCGGCCTGCCGGGCAGAGCAAGAGAACTGATATCGCGCACCAGTTCAATGCCGGTCCTGCCGGGCATCTGGATGTCCGAAAGGACCATTTCAAAACAGTGGTTGCGGCAGATTTCCAGCGCGGGAACAGCTCCGGCACAGGCTGTGACCGCATGCCCCAGCAGGGTCAGGTATTCGGCCAGGGAATTGCGGGTCGCCGCATCGTCTTCGACAAGCAGAATACGCATGATCTAATTTCTCTCCATATCAGCCGCAGGAAATACAGCCCGAAGTAAGGCCCCTCCGCCGGGAAGATTTTCAGCTATGATCGAACCTCCTGCCGCCTGCACTATGGTGCGCACAATAGACAGCCCCAGCCCCATGGAAGTTCCCGGAGATTTGGTGGAAAAAAAAGGTTCGAACAGTTCGTCCGCCAGCTTCGGATCAAATCCGGGACCGTTGTCGGCAACGCTCAACTCCACCGCATCATTGCCCTGCGCAGCCACCCGGATGGAAATGGTTTTCGGCGAAACCTCATATCCTTCCAGAGCCTGCATGGCATTGGCCACAAGGTTCATGATCAGTTCTTCAAAGCGGATACAGGTTCCCACAACAGGATTTGCATCCTTATCGACTGCTGTTTCCAACAGAATGCCCCTTGCAATTAACTGTGCGTTGAGCAGGGAAAGCGCTGACTGCACAGCATCGCCGAGGTTGCACAGTTCCCCGGTATTGGACCGGTTGTAACGCAGGTGTTCACGCAGATGGTTGACTATGGAATCTATGCGATCCACCTGTCCGGCGATATCCTTCAGGATGCGGACCACTTCACTGTTGGGCATATCCGAACGGCCCTCCAGCAGCAGGGCCGAAGCGGACAGTATGCGAATAGCGTTAAGAGGCTGATTGATCTCGTGGGCGATACCTCCGCCGATAACAGCAAAGGTGGTCACCCGGCTGGCCCGTTCCATGGCTGCGCGGGCTTCGGCCAGGGTGGCCTCGGCCTGCCGCCGGGCCGTCACATCACGCCCAACGGACTGGTACTCAACAACCCCGCCGTTTTCATCAAAGATCGCTCGGGTAACATATTGAACGTAATGAACCGTCCCGTCCTTTCCCTTGAAACTGGGTTCGGTGGCTATTTCCGGATTATCGGGGGTAAGTGAATAGAGTTGGCTGACAATCTCCTCCCGCTCATTGGGTTCCAGAAGATCCTGAAACCTGGTCGCAAGAAGTTCCTCGGCACTTCTGCCGTAAAAACGACAGAAAGCCCGGTTAACGAAGGTCAGCCGTCCATCGGGACGAAAACGCCGGATGAGTTCGGTCTGCTCCTCTACAACTGCGCGGTATATGGCGTCCTGCGGTGTCATTGACTGAATATACCCCTAGTTGCCGTCAAAGGCCACCCGGACCGCACTTGCCTGCCGTTTTAAGCTGGAAAACCGCTGCAGCTTACTGTCTGAAAACACACGCAACGCATCTGCAGGGCAAACGGACACACAAGCCGGAGTGTCGCGATGTCCGGCACAAAGGTCACATTTGTGGGCCACAGGGACTTCAAGGAATCCGTCAATCATACCGACCTGCATGGCTCCGAAAGGACAGGCGGCCAGACAAGCCTTGCAGCCGATGCACCTTTCGGTAAGAACGACAACGGACCTCCCGTCAAACGTAATTGCCCCCGCAAGACAGGCGGACGCGCATGGCGCATCTTCACACTGGCGGCACTGGATCGGTGCGGTCACCCCGGATTCACGCACAACGGATATCCGCGGACTGAACGGCAGCCCCTCTTCCATGGCACCGGCCATGTCCAAAGCTGTATGGGCGTCCACGCAGGCTATTTCACAGGCCCGGCATCCGATGCAGCGGGAGGGATCGGCAAGGACAAAATCGTTCATGATCCGTGCCCCTCGGCATCCACCCCGTAATGAGTATGCAGAAGTTCATGCGAACGATGCCCAAGGGGTTTTCCAAGATATTTTTCATACAGGGCCGCAACACATTCGTTTTTGTGTGAAGCGCGCACCGGAAGTTCCCGGTCATGTTGGTGCAGACCGCTGCGGCGCATGGCAATCGCATCCGCCACGTTCACTCCGGGCAGAAGTTTGGGCTGCCCTCCTCCGGCCACACAACCGCCGGGACAGCACATGACTTCCATGAAATCGAAGTCGGCCTTTCCGGCACGCACAGCCTCAAGCAGCGGCGCCGCGTTGGCCAGCCCTGAAACAATTACCGCCGTAACTCTTTTGCCGGCCACTTCGATTGACGCCTTGCGGACGCCCGGACCTGCCGGAGAAAACACCACCCCGCTTTCACAGACGTCAGTGCCGGTTGTAACGGCGATGGCCGTGCGCAGCGCAGCTTCCATAACACCGCCGGATGCCCCGAAAATCACTCCGGCACCGGAATACAGCCCCATGGGTATATCAAAAGGTTCATCCGGCATTTCAGCCAGATTTATGCCGTTATCCTTCAGCATGGCTGCAAGCTCGGTAACGGTGAGCACGGCATCCACATCGGGCCTGCCGCTGGCCTGCATCTCCGGCCGGGCAGCCTCATGCTTCTTGGCGGTGCAGGGCATAACCGAAACGCTGGCGATTGCTTCCGGACCGACTCCGGCGATTTCAGCGCCGTAGGTCTTGAAGAGCGCTCCGGCCATCTGCTGCGGCGATTTGCAGCTGGAAAGGTGATCAGTCAGGTCAGGCCAAGCGGTTTCCATATAGCGGACCCAACCCGGACAGCAGGATGTGAACATGGGCAGCGGGCCGTCCGATTCCAGACGCGCAAGCAGTTCCGAAGATTCTTCCATGATGGTCACGTCCGCCGCGAAAACGGTGTCGTAGACAAAATCGAAGCCCAGACGACGCAGGGATGCGGCAAGCTGTCCCGGTGTCAGGGTTCCGGGAGCGAGTCCGTATTCCTCGGCTATGGAGGTGCGAACCGCCGGTGCGCACTGGACCATGGACTTCATGGACCGGTCGGCCAGCATGGATGCTACCCGCTTTGTGTCACTGCGAAAGTGGGCGGCGAAAAGCGGGGACTGATCATTCTCAGGAAGACCGCGCTCACGGCGCATGGCCGGAAGATCGTCCGCAGCATCATCAAAAGGGGTAACAAATGCCGAACAGGTCAGCACACACTGTCCGCACATTACACAGCGTGACGCATCAATGGTCTGCGGTTCACCTTCGGCACCGCCGATGGCGTCCACGGGGCAGACCTCGGAGCAACGCCGACAGCCGGTACAAATCACCGGGTCTATGGATACGACTTGAGAAAATGTTGTCATGAAAGCTCCTCAGCCGCTCTTGCCCCGGCACCGGCAAGGGCTAATGCAGCTTCAAGGTTGCGGCGTTTTTTTATTTTCAGCGGATCCACCAGAGTCAGCGCATCCCTGGGGCAGGCTTCCACACAGGCAGGACCGCGGTCACGGTCATGGCACAGGTCGCACTTGCTGGCCAGCAGAGCCGGTTCAACGTGATAGGCATCGGGTTCAAGAGGGTCCGGCACGCGGCGCAGAACAGGACTGCCGTTTTTCCAGATCTGGGCCATTTCCATGGCTCCGAAGGGACATGCGGCAAGGCAGGTCTTACATCCTACGCAGAGGTCTTCGCGGACCTGCACACCTGAATCGGTGCGATAAATGGCCGAATTGGGACACACGGCCGCGCAGGGAGCATCCTCGCAATGACGGCAGCCGACCGGCACACAGACTTCAGCGGTCCGTACAAGATAAAGACGCGGAGACAGGGCGCCGTTAAGGCTGCCCACGGAAACTCCGCCCTGCAGATGGGCAGCAGCACAGGCCAGTTCACAGGCCCGGCAGCCGATGCATCTGGATGCGGTCGCCATAATAAAAGGGGTCAGACGCTTAGACATGAAAGTTCTTCCTTTGTGGATACGGTCGCTGCTGTTTCGGCAGGTTCCCTGAATTTACGGATGGAAACGGCGCAGACTTTGAGCTGCGGCGTGCCGGTAACCGGATCGGCCTCCGAGGTGGTGAGCATGTTCCCGGGACTTTCGGAAAAGTGAAAGGTCATAAAGACCAGCCCCTTGCGCACACGCCGTGTAACCCATGCACGCGCCCGCACGGTTCCCCTGCGGGAACTTATTTCAATGAGATCACCATCGGCAACGCCATACGTGGCAGCGTCATCCGGATGGATTTCAACCAGTTCCTCCGGCCAGGTTCCGGACAATCCGAAACAGCGCCGGGTCATGGTCGCAGTGTGATAATGAGCCACCACTCTGCCGGTGGTCAGGGTCAACGGATATTCGGCGTCCGGCAGTTCCGCCGGTTCCCGGTGGGTCAGGGGGACAAAACGTCCGGGACCGCGCATGCAGCTCCCGACATGGAGAATGGGTGTTCCCGGATGCGATTCATCCGGGCAGGGCCACTGGATGCCCCCGGACTCAAGACGTTCATAGCTGATTCCGGCGTGTGTGGGAGTTACCCGGCGCATTTCGTCAAACACATCACAGGCTGTTGCATAACGTTCAGGTCGGCCGAGGAGCTTAAGCAGTCCGGCCAATATTTCCCAGTCCGGACGGCTTTCCCCGACAGGCTGAACTGCCCGGCGGATACGTTGAACACGGCGTTCCGTGCTGGTGAAGGTCCCGTCCTTTTCGGCGAAACTGGCACCGGGCAGGACAACGTCCGCCAATGCGGCTGTTTCGGTCAGGAAAATATCCTGCACAACCAGAAAATCAACATGGTGCAGACAATGCTCCACGTGAGTGATGTCCGGATCGCTGCGCATGGGATTTTCACCGAAAACAAACAGGCCCTTAAGCCGATCATCTTCAATCGCGTTCAGCATTTTGGGAATAGTCAGCCCCGGATCGGACGGCAGCTTTACGCCCCAGACGGACTCGAATGCTGACCGGACTGAATCGTCCCCTACCGGACGATAGCCGGTCAGCACGTTGGGTAGAGCGCCCATATCGCAGGCGCCCTGCACATTGTTCTGGCCGCGCAGCGGGTTCACCCCGGTTTTGGGACGGCCGAGATTTCCTGTGAGCAAAGCGAGATTGGATACGGCAAGAACATTGTTGGTCCCTGTCGTATGCTGGGTTACGCCCATGGTATAATAGAAGGAGGCGTTTGCCGATCCGGCAATAAGCCGGGCGGCCTTGCGGATATCATCAGCAGGCACCTCGGCGATGGCAGAGACGCTTTCGGGATCGAACGATTGCAGTCCCTGCCTGAAGGCTTCGAAATCTTCGGTGGATGCAGCAATCTTTTCCACATCCGCAAGCCCTTCATCCAGAATCACGCGGGCAATGGAAGACAGGAGCGGCGTGTCGGTTCCCGGACGCAGCCGAAGCCAGACATCAGCCTTGCGCGCGAGGTCTATCTCTCTGGGGTCCACGACAATCAGAGCGGCCCCCCTGCGCCTTGCCTCCAGCATGCCCAGCCCGATAATCGGATGGCATTCAGTGGTGTTGGTACCGATTGCGCAGACGCAGTCGCCCCTTCCCATATCCCACAGCTCACGAATGGAATTGGTCATGGAGCCGCTGCCAAGCGATGTGGCCAGTCCGGCCACGGTTGGAGCGTGTCAGAGACGGGCGCAGTGGTCTATATTATTGCTTCCGAGCCCGGCACGGAAAAGTTTCTGGAAAAGATAGTTCTCTTCATTGGAGCACCGGGCACTGCTGAATCCGCCCACTGCCTGCGGTCCGTATTCGGCCACGATCCGGCCAAGCTTCCTAGCGACCAGATCAAGGGCCTCGTCCCACGAAGCAGGGACCAGTTCTCCGTTTTTGCGGATAAGAGGAGAGGTAAGGCGGTCCCGGTGGTGGACAAAATCAAAACCGAAACGTCCCTTGGAGCACAATGCCCCCTGATTGACGGACGGTTCCGGTCCGGGCTGAACACTCACGATGCGCCCGTTTTCGACTTCCAATGATAGGGAACACCCGGCACCGCAATATGGACATGTTGTAGTCGTTCTTAACATGCGGCTCAATTAGCATAAGGCATGCCACAAACCAAGCAGAGGCACAAAAAACCCAACATCCTGTAAACATGGTGTTTTATAAAAAAGTCTTTGTAACGGAAAAGCAGCGCAGTGCAATTGCACGGTTTTATTGCATGCAATAAAACTGCATTGCGTGCAATAGACAAAATCTGGTGGACCGACACATGATTTCCTGTTGTCCTCTTCAATCTATGTCATTAGGCGAGCACCGGAGGAAGAATACAGTATTTGCAGAGCAAGTCACTCTGGCCTATAATTCTGACCGCGAACAAGGAAAACAATGACAACTCTATACTCCAGACAGGAGATAAACTTATGAAAAGCATATGTATTTTTCTGGGCGCCAACCCCGGAAACGACCCTAAATACGCGCAGGCCGCCCGCAACATGGGCCGGGAACTGGCCAGCCGCAAGATAAGAACCGTATACGGCGGTTCAAATATGGGACTTATGGGCATTCTGGCTCAAAGCGCACTTGAAGCCGGTGGGGAAGTAGTAGGCGTAATCCCGGAAAGCCTGGCCAAAAAAGTGGTCGCCCATAACGGATTGACCGACCTCCACGTCACCGACTCCATGCACGAAAGAAAAGCCCTCATGGCCGAACTTTCAGACGGGTTCATCGCCCTGCCCGGCGGAATTGGCACCATGGATGAGATTTTCGAAATCTTTACCTGGGCCCAGTTGGGATTTCACACCAAACCGTGCGGACTGCTTAATCTTGACGGCTACTACGACAAGCTGATCGACTTTCTCGGCGGAGTTGTGAACGAAGGATTCCTGCGTACTGCACACAAGGAAATGCTCATCACCGGAACTTCTCCGGCCCAGATACTTGATGCCTTCGGCAATTACGAAGCTCCGGTACTGAGCAAGTGGACCGAAAAGGACATGGCTCAGCCGTTGAAACGTCAATAGAGAACCGCAAAAGACAGAAAAGAACAAATGAACTGTCGGACCTGACGAGAACAGGAGCCGAAACGGTCTGTATCTTAATCCCTTTCCACTCTGCAGGAGAGGGATTTTTTTATGCGCAAAAAACTTTTGCAACACATATCAGGGAAAAATAAAATCATAAAATTTGCCAAATCAAGGACTAAAAAATATATTTTTCGAAAAATACAATGTTGTGCTGGCCTAAACATCTCTATCTTAGTAAATAAGAGATTAAATAAGTATGCCGAGGAGGCTGTTGACAATGCTGCAGAGCGATTATGTAGAGCTTGAAGACAGATACGGAGCGAACAACTACAACCCGCTGGATGTCGTAATCACGCAAGGTAAAGGCGTCTGGGTCCGGGATGTTGACGGCAACAGATATATGGACTGTCTGTCCGCATATTCAGCTGTAAATCAGGGACACTGTCATCCGCGCATACGAAAGGCCCTTGTGGAGCAGGCTTCCAGGCTGACTCTTACATCACGGGCTTTCCGCAACGACCAGCTAGGTCTCTTCTACAGGGAACTCTGCGATCTCACCAACTCCCACAGGGTGCTGCCCATGAACAGCGGCGCAGAAGCGGTGGAGACCGCAATAAAAGCCGTGCGCAAATGGGGCTACATGGTCAAGGGAGTTCCTGAAGATCAGGCTGAAATAATTGTCTGTTCCGACAATTTCCACGGACGCACAATCACCATAGTGGGGTTTTCCACCGATCCGGTAGCCCGCAGGGGATTCGGACCGTTCACCCCCGGATTCAGGGTCATACCTTTCGGGGACGCTGAAGCCCTCAGAAAAGCAATCACTCCCCGCACTGTAGCCTTTCTTGTCGAGCCCATTCAGGGTGAGGCAGGCGTCATAATTCCCCCTTCCGGCTACCTGAAACAGGTCAGGGAAATATGTTCCTCAGCCAACGTGACACTTATTCTGGACGAAATACAGACAGGTCTCGGACGAACCGGAAAACTCCTTGCAGAAGAACATGAAGGAATAGAATCAGACCTGACTCTTGTCGGTAAAGCTCTTTCCGGAGGGTTCTATCCGGTTTCCGCAGTGCTCTCCAACAACGAAGTGCTTGAAGTGCTCCGTCCCGGAGAACACGGCTCCACCTTCGGCGGAAACCCGCTGGCCTGTGCTGTGGCACGGGAAGCGCTGAAAGTACTTGTAGAGGAAGATATGATCGGCAACGCCGCCGCCATGGGGAAAAGGTTCATGGCCGGACTCAGGAAAATTAGAAATCCGTCAATTAAGGAAGTCCGTGGTAAAGGGCTGCTCATGGCAGTTGAATTCACTGATATTCCCGGCGGGGCAAGACCTTTTTGCGAAAAACTCAAGGCGAACGGACTGCTCTGCAAGGAAACCCATAACAACATCATACGGTTTGCACCTCCTCTTGTAATAACGGAGGATGAAGTGGACTGGGCACTGGACAGAATATCTTATACATTATCCAGCAAATAACGTAATAATAAAGGACTAAAAGGAAAATTTAATTTACATGAAGCACAGTTAACTTTCCATTGGGCTGCAATACCACTGGTGTGGATACGGCAGACAATCTCCAGCCCGACACTTCCGTGTGTTTCATTTAACCGCATCCGGAGACTGATACAACCATGCAGGGCAGAATACGTCTTACAAGATTCATCAGCGCGCTCGTTCTTGCCTTTATTGTGACAGCAGCACAAAATGCACAGGCATTTCAGCAGGATCTCAGATTCCGACGTTTTTCCCTGAACGACGGGCTGTCGCAATCATCTGTCTTATGCATGCTTCAGGACTCGAAAGGGTTCATGTGGTTCGGGACCTATGACGGTTTGAACCGGTATGACGGCCTGAATATCAAAATTTACTCCAATACCAAGTCTCCCGGATCGCTGACAGACTCCAACATCTGCGCACTGTATGAAGACAGCGCCGGCATGCTCTGGGTCGGCACCAAAAGCGGAGGTCTTAACTACTACAACCGCAAAAACGACACCTTCGAGCATTTTCTTCCGGAACCGGACAACCCGGAATCCATTTCCGGCAAAAACGTAAGCTGCATATACGAGGACTCCAAAGGCAGACTCTGGGTAGGGACATACAACGGGCTCAACCGCTATGACCGGGCGAGCGGTAAATTCAAGCGCTTCCAGCACACAGACAACCCCGGAAGCATAAGCGGCAACGAAGTCAAATGCGTTTTCGAGGACCTGCAGGGTACCATCTGGGTGGGAACTGCAAGCGGACTCAACATGCTCCACGAACTGGAAGGCACATTCGATAGATATCAGCCCGACCGTACAGGCAAAAATTCAATCTGCGACAACGCGGTCCTGTGTTTTTACCAGAAAAACCCAGGAAGTTTGTGGATCGGGACCAAAAACGGCATTTCCATTTTCAATACGCACACCGGTAAATTCACAAATTTTTTCCGCTCTCTTGAAATCAACGACATATATGAAGACAACGCCGGCAACCTCTGGCTAGGAACACTGGAGGGACTGGGCAAACGCTATCCGGAAACGGCTGAACTCAAACCGGAAGAGATGCGCTTCGCCTTTTTCAAGAACAACCAGCTTGATCCGCAGAGCCTCGGTGACAACAAGGTTACCTCAATTCTTGAAGACCAGTCCGGAGTCCTGTGGGTCGGCACCTACGCAGACGGATTGAGCATACTCACTCCCAAAATGCAGTCATTCGGACTTATAAACCGCCAGCCATGGAAGGAAAACACCATTCCGGGACGGCAGGTCAGCGCCGTGCTGGAAGACAGACAGGGACTCGTCTGGATAGGGACATATAAAAAAGGGATAAGTGTCTACAATCCTTCCGATGGAACTTTCACGAATTACAGCAGCAGATCTCCCGCGCCCTGGGATCTGAGCGGAGACCGGATAAACTGCATCTTTCAGGACTCGTCCGGGCTGATATGGGTGGGGACCCGCAAAAAGGGTGTTTTTGTCATAGACAAGCAAAAAGGTGTTGTCGCCCGTTACCGCAGAAGCCTGAAAGATAAGAATTCCCTGAGCCAGGACAATGTATGGTGGATATACGAAGGCAGCATGGGCTATATCTGGGTAGGGACGAGCAAACAGGGATTGAACAGGCTTGACAGAAAGACCGGACTGTTCCGCCGTTACAAGCCGATACCCGGAAATCCCAGAAGCCTCGGACACAAGAGAGTCCGCAACATTTTTGAAGACAGCAGGCATAACCTCTGGATATGCACGAACGCCGGACTGGACCTGATGGACAGGAAGAGCGGCACTTTCAAGCACTATTCCCATGACCAGAATAACCCTGAGTCCATTTCCAACAACAGGGTCACGCCTATTGCGGAAGCCGCGGACGGTTCTCTCTGGGTCGGCACAGACAAGGGACTGAACCGATTCGATCCGGTTTCGGGAATTTTTACCCGCATCACTGAAAAAAACGGGTTGGCCAATGACGGTATTCAGGGGCTGTGTATAGACAGCGAGGGCAAAATCTGGGTTTCCACATTCAAGGGTATTTCCGCACTTGATCCGGCCACAGGTAAAATTTGCAACTTCAGCCTTTCAGACGGGCTGCAGGGAATTGAATTCTGGATAAATTCCTACAACAGGGGGCAAAGCGGCAGGATCTATTTCGGAGGTCTCAAAGGAATGAACATGTTCAACCCGAGAGACATCCGCACAAACCCCACCCCCCCGCCGGTTGTGATAACCGGCCTGAATATTATGAACACGCCGGCCTATCTGGGAACAAACATTTCCGAGACAAAGGAAATAACCCTGTCCTGGAAAGACCCTATGTTCACATTTTTCTTTGCCGCTCTGGACTACCAGAACCCCAGACTCAACAAGTACAGATACAAGCTTGAAGGCTTTCATAACAGCTGGATTGACGCATCTTCCGCCGGAACGGCAACCTTCACCAACTTCGACCATGGAGATTACGTTTTCCATGTAATAGCGTCCAACAGCGACGGGGTCTGGAACGAAACAGGAACCAGCCTGAAAATTCATATTATCCCGCCTTTCTGGAAGACCTGGTGGTTTGCAACACTCGCGCTTCTCGGCCTCATCCTGCTCCTGATGCTGGCTGTGCATATACGCATACGGTCCATCCGCAAAAAAGGAGAGGAACTCAGTCGACTTGTTGAGGAAAAAACCGCCGACCTCAATGAAGAAATCAGCAATCACATGAAGACAGAGGAGCAGTTGGAGCAGGCCATCATCCAGGCCAAAGAGGCAAATGAGGCCAAAAGTTCATTTCTGGCCAGCATGAGCCACGAGATACGCACTCCCCTTAACTCGATAATCGGCATAGCCGACCTGCTCAAACATACGGACATGTCCGAAGAACAGGCCGAGTACGTCAGCATTTTCGAATCATCCGGCGAAATACTGCTTGCGATCATCAACGATATTCTGGACTTCTCTAAAATTGAAGCAAACCATGTGACCCTGGAACACATCTCCATGGACCTGCTGCAGGAAGTTGAATCGATAGTCGGCCTGCAGAATACGGCGGCCACGACCCGGGGAATAGACCTTGTCTGCCGGTTCAAGCCGGATGTACCGGAATTCGTTATCGGAGATCCCACGAGACTGCGCCAGATACTGCTGAATATTTTCTCAAACGCGGTGAAGTTCACCTCCTGCGGTCAGGTAAGCATTACGGTCGAGCGCAATTTTGCACACGGTCCCGATGACATCACGTTTGTTATCTCCGATACAGGCGTAGGTATAGTGCAGGATAAAATGGAAGCCATATTCGCCCCGTTCTCACAGGGAGACAGTTCGACAACACGTAAATTCGGCGGTTCCGGGCTGGGGCTCTCCATAAGCAAAAAACTGGCTGAACTCATGGGCGGAAGCATTACGGCATCCAGCACTCCCGGGGAAGGAAGCACTTTTTCAGTGACCCTGCCGCTGCCCCGCGCCGGTATGACCTCCCCGCAGGTTGTTCGGGATCTGAATGGTGCCGAAGTTGTAGTAGCAGCCGTCAATAAAGACATCACGGCCTCACTGTGCGAAACAGTAAACAGCTTCAACGGCAATGCCACCCCATGCACCAATACCGAATCTCTCCGGGCTCTGCTCGCTCAGACCGGAGACAGAAAATGCGACCTGCTTATCTGCGACCTCGCCTTCGACGGAAGATCGGTTCTGGACACCTTGAAAATGCTGAGCAGTACAGGAGTAACACTTCCTCCGGTTCTCATGCTTCAAAAAGGGGCCAGCTTTGACCGTTCCAATCTGGAAAAAGGAATCTACGGAATGGGACTCACCCTGCCTCCGCCACGCAGACTGCTGCTGAGTACGGCGGCAAAACTGCTTGAAATCGACAGCGGAAAAGAAAGTGGTCGCGCAGGGACTGAACTCCCGAAGCTTCCGGAACTGAAAATCCTGCTGGCGGAAGACAATCTCTCCAACAGGGAACTCATAAGGCACTTCCTCAAACACTGCCCCACCACCCTGATCATGGCCTCAAATGGTGAGGAAGCACTCAAACTGGCGCAAAATGAAAAATTCGATATAATACTTCTGGATATGGAAATGCCGCTCATGGATGGTTATGAATTCATGCGCAGATTCCGTAGCCCCGGACATGGCCCGCAGGCTGGAATAATCGCGCTTACGGCACATGCCTCCGCAGACTTCAGGCAGAAATGCATTGATGCCGGGGCCGATGAATTTCTTTCCAAACCGATTAAACAAAAAATCTTACTGCAGGCCATACTGGACCTGCATAACAGGCTGAGCAATGCGTAAACTCACTCCCGTAGAGGCCAAATGGAATAAAACATTTCACATGCTCAGCGCCTGCCTTTGGGGAGGCGGTGCGTTCGCCATGGTGCTTCTGCACAGCATGTTTTCCCCGGTTTCGGGCGAAGCACTATACGGCAGGGATATCTGCTTAAAAATTATTGATCAGTATGTGGTAACCGCCGGTGCATTCGGCTGCCTCATCAGCGGTCTAATCTATGCGTTGATGAGCAATTGGGGCTTTTTCAAGTTCAAGTGGCTGATTATAAAATGGGCGGTCAACATCGGATTCATCGTTTTCGGATTCATTTTCTACATGCCCTGGCTGGACCATATGAGCAGACTTTCCGGAAATGCAAAGGAAATGGTTCTCCAAACCCCGGAATACCTGCGCAGCCAGACTTTGAACGAAATAACCTCCTTTGCGGTTTTCGGCTGTCTGGTCATGCTGGTCTGGCTCTCGGTTTTCAAACCATGGGGCAGGACATCCCCCGGAAAATAAATATGTATTTGATTGAAAAGACAAGGCTCCATGCCTGCCGTGAAAGACGGGCAAGGAGCCTTGTCAGACTGTAATAAGGTTTAATTGACTACAAGGTTTCAATCTTCAAAGCGTTTTTGGCCAATTTAATCTTTTCGCGCTTTTCCATATCAAGCAGCCCCTGAAAGACTTCGCTGACATCATCAGGGATATCATTCTGCAGCATGGCTTCGTAGGTTTCCAGCAGACATTTATCCAGATCAACGGCCACCTGTACGACCTGCTGGGCGGTCATGTCCGGACCGAGGTCGGCACTGAAAAATGGACTCAGGTCACACTCCTTGTTCACGTACATGAACCAGGTTGTCAGTACTTTTTCCGACAGTCCGGATTCATATTCGTCCATGATACCGGCCAGATTTTCATGGTGCCGGCTCATGTAATCCAGAAGAAGCTTTACCCTCTCCTTTTCGACCTTGTCGGACAGTTCCTTATAAAAAGAGCCCAGCCTCTTGTGAAAGGCCTTGGTCTGTTCAATAACATCCTTGGCGGTCTGAACTGTTGTCATATGGGTTCTCCTGCTTTTACATCAACGGCTTCAGAGTGTTTGAATTTTCGGCACATTTCTTTTCAATATCGTACCTGCCGCATTTGCATCCCGAACCGTCTGCCGACTGGATAGTGCCGTGGCAGGAGCCACGGATGCAACCGCGCTTGAACATAACTCCTATTGCCAGAGCCGCGAAAGCGGCAACAAAAATACCTGCTGTCAGCAAAAGTGTTTCCATGGGATATATCCTCAATTCAAAGTTTCATGTTTAGGGAAATTGCCTGTCGCGGTCTCCGCAAAACCGTCTGCTGTTTTTGCTATGAAAAACACGGACAGATTGTATTTGCGGGCCACAGCAGCGCCCTTTTCCGGTCCTAGGACCGTAAGTCCGGTAGCCAGTGCATCGGCACGGGAACAGGTGGCGTCAATAACGCTGACCGACACGAGCTTGTGGGTTATGGGCCGTCCAGTGGTCGGATCTATTATGTGTGAATAGCGTTTGCCACCCACCTCAAAATAGTTCCGATAATCTCCGGACGTGGCCATCGCCTTGTCCGTCAGACTTATTACGGCCTGAACGGAACGTTCCATGCTCACCGGTTTTTCCACGGCAATACGCCACGGCACATTCCCCGGCTTTGTTCCGCGGGTTCGTATTTCACCGCCGATCTCGACCATAAACCCGGATACCCCCCGGCTTTCCAGCCAGTTACTGACGGCATCCACACAATACCCCTTGGCTATGGCGGCAAGGTCAAGGGTCAACCCCGGCTTCAATTTCTTAATGGCCGGAGGATCAAGCCGCACTTCAACCAAGTTGGAACCGACATCGGCCGAGGCTTGCTTGATTTCAGCCTCGCTCGGCACAATCTCGGGACGCTTGTCCGGTCCGAATCCCCACAGATTGACAAGAGGAGCCACTGTAATGTCGAAAGCCCCGCCGGTCATACGGTTGACTTCCTTGGCGGTCGACACCACCTCAGCCAGTTCCCTGGAAACCGGGAACCAGTCCGTCTCATTGCAGGCATTGAACCGGGACAGTTCGGAATCGGGTTTAAAAAGGGACATGGCCGAATTAACACCGGCCACCACCTGCTTTACACCCCGATCCAGACTTTCGGAGGTGAGGTTCTCCGGAAGCCCGTATACAAGAATGGAGTAGGTTGTCCCGATGGCCCTTCCCTGAAGACGTACCGGTCCCTGCTCGCTGCCGCATCCGCCTAAAAAGACGGACAGGACCAGCAGCACGGCTACTTTTACTGACAAACCCGGAAACAACTTCATGGGTAAATTCCTTATTTTTTAAACCGCCGGACACGGTCCGGGCCGATTTTCTTCCCTTTATCCCGACCGACCGGGCAGATTCCGGCCGGTCGGGATATTTAATTCATGCACCCCGGAGGCTAGCCTCCGAAGTTATCGTACATTATGTTTTCTTTCTCCACGCCCTGCGAGATAAGCATATTCTCAACAGCGGAAGCCATCATCGGCGGCCCGCACATGTAGAATTCGCAATCTTCGGGGGCTGGGTGCTGCTTGATGTAGTTGTCATAAAGAACCTGATGGATGAAGCCGGTGTATCCGGTCCAGTTGTCCTCAGGCTGCGGATCGGACAGGGCTACATGCCAGGTGAAGTTCGGGCATTCTTCGGCCAGCTTGTCGAATTCATCCACGTAGAACATCTCGCGCAGGCTGCGGGCACCGTACCAGTAGCTGATCTTACGCGTGCTGGCGAGCCGCTTGAGCTGATCGAAGATGTGCGAACGCATGGGAGCCATACCCGCACCGCCGCCTATGAAGATCATCTCGGCATCCGTATCACGGGCGAAGAATTCACCGTAAGGTCCGGAAATGGTGACCTTGTCACCCGGTTTCAGACTGTAGATGAATGAAGACATCTGCCCCGGAGGCGCATCCGGCGCAAACGGAGGCGGCGGACACACGCGGACGTTGAGCATTATGATGCCTTTTTCACCGGGATAGTTGGCCATGGAGTAAGCACGTACAATGGGTTCCTTGACCACTGAAGTGTATCTCCACAGGTCGAACTTGTCCCAGTCTCCCTTGAACTTGTCGCCCACTTCAAAATCCTTGTAGTGGACGGTATGGGCCGGGGCTTCAATCTGGATGTAACCGCCGGCGCGGAAGTCGACGTTTTCGCCTTCAGGAAGCTGCAGAGTGAGTTCCTTGATAAAGGTCGCACGGGGAATATTGGATTTGACCGTACACTCCCACTTCTTGATATCGAAGATTTCCGGCGGAACCTCGATCTTCATATCCTGTTTTACGCTTACCTGGCAGGCAAGACGGACTCCCTCGCGGGCTTCACGTTTGCTGACATGCGAGGTCTCGGTAGGCAGGATGTCACCGCCTCCTTCAAAAACCTTGCACTTGCACTGGCCGCAGGACCCACCCCCGCCACAGGCGGAAGGCACGTATATTTCCTTTTCGGCCAGAGCACCCAGCAGTTTGGCTCCCGGTCTGACTTCAATGGTCTTTTCCGGGTCGCCGTTGATTTCAATGTTCACCTCTCCGCTCGGGACAAGTTTTGCCCGGGCCAGCAGGATGAACACGCACAGCGCAAGAACTACGCCGGTAAACATCACGACACCGAGTATTATTTCAACCATGGTTTTTCCCCACAGTTTGACGGTTCTTGTAAACAGGGACGCCCGAAGCGCCCGAAGCACCTACATCTGAATACCGGAAAACGACAGGAAGCCGAATGACATAAGGCCGACCACGATGAACGTGATGCCGAGTCCCTTGAGTCCTTCCGGTACGTCAGAGTACTTCATCTTTTCGCGGATACCGGCCAGTACAACGATGGCCAGTGCCCAGCCCACGCCCGAACCGAACCCGAAGGTAAGCGATTCCGCAAAGTTGTAATCACGTTCCACCATGAAGAGGGATGCTCCGAGAATGGCGCAGTTAACCGTGATCAGGGGCAGAAAGATGCCCAGGGCGTTGTAGAGCGAAGGTACATATTTATCGAGAGCCATTTCCAGAATCTGAACAATTGCCGCAATAACTCCGATATAGGAGATGAGGCCGACAAATGTCAGGTCGGTGTTGTCAAATCCGGCCCAGGACAGAGCTCCCTCCCGCAGGAAGTAGTTGTAGAGCAGGTTGTTGACCGGAACCGTGATGGTCATGACCACGACAACGGCCACACCAAGACCCAGAGCGGTGGCAACTTTCTTGGATACTGCAAGGTAGGTGCACATACCCAGGAAGAAAGCCAGGGCCATGTTCTCGATAAAGATCGATTTGACGAATATATTAATAAGGTGTTCCACGGCTCACTCCTTTAGCGCTTGCTGCTGTTCTTGCGCTTTTCATACTCGTTCACCGACCAGATAAGCAGGCCGATGATGAAGAAAGCGCTGGGAGGCAGAAGCATAAGCCCGTTGGGCTCGTACCAGCCGCCGGCGGAAGACAGTTTGAAAACGGTCAGTCCGAAGATCTTGCCGGAGCCGAAAAGCTCACGCAGGAAGGCGACCGTGATCAGAACCAGGCCGTAGCCCAAACCGTTCCCGATACCGTCGGCAAGGCTGAGCCGGGGCTCATTCTGCATGGCAAAAGCTTCAGCACGCCCCATGACGATGCAGTTGGTGATGATGAGTCCGACGAAAACGGACAGCTGCTTGCTGATTCCATAAGCAAACGCCTTCAGGAACTGGTCGACGATAATGACCAGCGTCGCGATGATGGTCATCATGACGATGATTCGGATGCTTGAAGGAATATGCTTGCGGATTGCACTGACCGATACGTTGGATGCCGCGGTGACGAAAGTAACCGCCAGTCCCATAACAAAAGCCGTTTCCAGCTTGGTGGTGACAGCCAGAGCCGAGCAGATTCCGAGAATCTGGACGGCAATGGGGTTGTCTTCCAGAAGCGGTTTGAGAAGAACTTCCCTGAATTTAGCCATTCTGACCTCCTCCCTCAGCGGCGAGGCGCTTGAGATAGGGCTCAAAGCCGCCCTGTCCGAGCCAGTACTGAACCAGCTTGGCAACACCGCGAGATGTCAGCGTTGCGCCGGCCAGTCCGTCCACCTTGTATTCGGCCTTGGGATCATCGGAGCCGACATTGCCCTTGATGACGTCTATGACCGGTTCGCCATTGTCATCGTAGACTTTCTTGCCCACCCAGAGGATCTTCCAGTTGGGGTTGTCCACTTCGCCGCCCAGGCCCGGAGTTTCGGCATGTTCATAAAAACCGAAGTTCTTGACCGTATTGAAGTCCGGAGCGAGCGCGATGAATCCGTACATGGTGGACCAAAGCCCTTTTCCGTGGATAGGCAGAACAATGCGCTTCAACTCGTCGCCGTCCTTCAGCAGGTACACGTTGGCGAATTTCGCACGGCGTCCGATGCCTGCAAGGTCTTTACCGGAAGGTATGGCGATACTGGATTCGGAATCCTTCGCCGCCTTGCGCTGGTCATAGGCAACTGGATCCATGTCCACATATTCACCGGTGGAAAGGTCCACAACCTTGGGTTCAATCTGTTTGTAGAGTTCGTCTACAGGCACATCGTCTTTATATATGCCTGCGGCCTTGAGAATGTTTTCCTTGCGTTCCAGGACCTTGTTCTTTTCCTGGATGGATTTGAGCCCGACCGCCGCCGTGGAAACCAGCAGCGAACAGACCAGGCACAGGGAAAACGCCACAACAAAAACTTTTTTCGTGGAATCGTTAGACACTGCGCACCATCCTTCGCTTGATATTGGCCCTCATGACAAAGTAGTCGATGATCGGGGCAAACACGTTACCGAAGAGAATCGCCAGCATGACGCCCTCTGGATAGGCCGGGTTGACCGTTCGTATCAGGATGATCATGATCCCGATGAGCGCCCCGTAATAGAACTGTCCTTTAGGTGTCATTGACGAGGAAACAGGGTCCGTGGCCATGTAGACCATACCGAAGGCCAGTCCGCCCATGACCAGATGCCACAGGGGGCTCACGGTCATCATAGGGTTGGTGGCGCTTCCTACGGCGTTGAATACAACAGCCATGGTGAACGCACCGGCGAGAATGGATACCATGATACGCCACGAGGCGATTCCGGTAATGATCAGGACCACCCCGCCGATAAGGCAGGCCAGGGTTGAAGTTTCACCGAGTGAACCGGGAATGGTGCCGATGAAGCAGTCCCACCACGAATACTTGGCCATGACAGCGTTGATGCCGCCACCGGAAGCCAGGGCCAGCGGGGTTGCACCGGAATATCCGTCCACAGCCACCCACACGCCGTTACCGGAAATCTGTCCGGGATAGGCGAAGAAGAGGAAAGCGCGGGCAAGCAGTGCCGGGTTGAGAATGTTTTTACCTGTTCCGCCGAAGATCTCCTTGCCGATGACCACACCGAAACTGGTGGCCAGAGCCACCTGCCACAGGGGGATATGCGGCGGGACGATAAGCGGGATCAGCGATCCGGTTACCAGAAAGCCTTCGTTGATTTCATGTTTGCGCACAACGGCGAACAAAGTTTCCCAGAATCCGCCCGCGATGTTGCAGACGATGTAGATGGGAAAGAAGTAAAGAGCGCCGAGAATCACATTCGCACCGAAACTTTCCGGATTGGCTGCGAGTCCGAACATGCCCATCACACTCCAGCGCCAGCCTGTTCCGGCCTGCAGGCCCATGGCGGCCAAAGCCGAGTTGGCCTGGTATCCGGTGTTCCACATAGCCATGTAGAAACAGGGGATAAGGGCGAAGACAACCGTGATCATGACCCTCTTGAGGTCAATGGCATCTCGGGCATGGGGCGCTCCCGAACTGGTCTCCGTGGGGGAGAACAGAAAGGTGTCCACCATCTCGTAGACCGGATAGTATTTTTTATACTTTCCATCTCCGGTGACGGCACTGTGTAGTTTTTTAAGCAGAGTTCCCATAGATCCTATCCTTCCTTCTCGATAAGAGTGAGGACTTCGCGCAGCATGAGCCCGAAATCGTTCTTGCCGCAGTCCACAAAGGACAGCAGGGCGACGTCTTCCTCATCGAGTTCCAGGCAGCCGAGCGCCTGGGCTTCATCCGTGTCCATTACGGCCAGCGCACGCACGAGATACGTCGGCAGGATGTCCAGCGGCATGACCTCGTCAAACGCTCCGGTCGGGAAGATGGCACGATGGCTGCCGCCCAGAAGAGTGTTCAGCGCAAAACGGCGGCCCTTGTTGCGGAACGCAGACAGGAACACGGACTTTGACGAGAACTTGTTTCCGCCCGGAGCCATCCAGCCCATGAACTCGCTTTTGCCGCCTTCGGCAATGGCTGTGATCTGGGAATGGAACCGGCCGAGAAAGGCCAGACAATCGTCGGCCTTGAAACCGGAAAGTATTGATCCGGAAATTACCCGGACATCACCGTTAAGCAGTTCTCCGAAAAGAATGTCGCCGATATTCGCGCCCAGACGGGTCTTGATTATGCGCGGATTGGCGACCATCGGACCGGCCAGGGAGATATATCTTTCCGTAGCCAGTCTGCCCGTGGTGAAAAGCTTGCCGATGGCGATAACGTCCTGGCAGTTCAGATGCCAGACCGTCTTGTTCGGCCCTACGGGATCTATGAAGTGGATGTGGGTACCGGCCAGACCTGCAGGATGCGGCCCGGAAAAAATCCGGAGCTTCACGTCCTGAATGAGCGGCAGGGTGACTCCGTCTGCTGCGCAGACGTTCACGTCGCCGTCGGTGAGCCGGGTAAGAATTTTCAGGCCGTCCAGCCATGCATCGGAATCCTTCCAGATTATGGGGACGGGGTTTGCGGCCAGCGGATTGGTATCCATGGCCGTTACAAAAATGGAATGCGGAACTGATCCGGGAACCGGGGTCTTGCTCATCGGGCGCGTGCGGAATGCCGTCCACATGCCCGAGGCTACCAGGTTGTCTGCAACGGTCTGGCGGTCCAGCCCGGACAGTTTTTCCGATTCATATACCGGAAATTCAACCGCTCCGGCAGATTCGTCCAATTCGATGACCACGGACTGCAACGCCCTGCAATCACCTCGATTGATGGCAACGACCCTGCCCGCTCCCGGTGCCGTAAAAACGACGCCTTCGGTCTTCTTGTCCATAAAGACCGGCTGGCCGAGCTTAACCGTATCCCCCTCGGAAACAACCATGCTGGGCTTCATGCCGACATAGTCACTGCCAAGGACCGCTACGGTACGCGGAGGATTTCCCTCGAAGAAATCCGGCGCAGGCTCGCCCGAGATAGGAATATCGAGTCCTTTCTTGAGTTTTATCATGGAAAACACACCTTGTCCCTAAAGGTTACAACGGACTTTAATTCGGGTGCAACAGATCAATACGCATAGGCTATGACGCCCTGGCGCATCCTGGACAGGTGGACTGTGAGATTTCATCTTGTTCCGTGTGTACGAATAAAGAAATCCGTTTGAGTGGGATAAATCACACGGAGATTTTTGCGTTGGAATTGAAGCCTATCTTCAACAAAATGTTACGTCAAGATTTTGTGAAAATTTTCTCCTGAACATTTGCAAAAAAAGAGACAACATGCCGGAATAAACCGGAATCATGCGCATTAAGCTCGTGTTACGCCAAGAAGGAGAGGTGAAAAAAAGACCAGGCATGCAGAAAAAAACACCCTGTTTCCGAAAATCTCTTTTAAAAAAACGAGGCTATTGCCTTAACCTCGCAAGGTATTCGATTTAAGTGGATACTTTAAATGCCGCCTTTTTCAACAACTAGGGATTCCAAAGGCCCATCAGCCCTTAGGCGAGAAGCTTTGCTTCGAGTCTTAGGGATGTGGAGAGCAGAGATGGATTATCCCCTTTGGCTGCCAGCGGCGAAATCCGTTTATCAAAAGCGCGAAGCGCATCAAATCCAGTGTGTTAAATGTTTTTTTCTGGGTAAAGACATCATATTCAAAAAAAACGGAACAAAAGCTTTTATTCGGCGTAAAGTCTCCTGCTCATAACCAGAAAAGTGGGTAAAAGACACAACCCGCTGAAAAGCGCGACCAGCTCGAAGGCATCCGCCATTCCCCCGTTTCGCACAGCAAGACCGGACAATGCCGGCCCAAGGACGAAACCTAGATTGGAAGCACCAAGAAAGACGCCCATCACGCTTCCTTTGGCCGGTCCCATCTCGGAGGCAAGCGACATGGAAGCCGGGAGAGACAGCGCAGACCCGAATCCCATCAAGGCTGCAAGCCCGGCAAAGCTCCACACCGAAACAGGCTGCCCGAATGCGAAAAGGCAGGCCGCACATATGCCCATACCCAGAAAGGTAAGCCCGGATTTATCACGAACATCCGCCCAGCGGCTGGTCACCGGCATGCCTACAATAATCATGATATTGGGCAGGGCAAACAAAAGCCCGGCAAGCATGCCGTCAAGGCCGAAACGCTCATTGATCAGACGCGGCAGAAAGGTGATGACAACGGATGCCCCTGTTGTGCGTCCCAGAACAGCCAGAAGCAGGGAAAGAAAAGACATGTCCCGCCATGGAGGACCGCCCTTTGCTTTATCTTTCCGCATGGAGCTGACAGGAGAAGATGTGCTGGCACGCAGAAAGGCCAGAAAGGCAAGCCCCATACCCACGCCGGGGCAGAACAGAATCAGGGACTGTATTCCCCCCTGCAGGTTGACGGCCAGTCCACCGACAAGCGGCCCGGTAACCAGAGCGGCGTAAAGAAAGGTATTGTATGCCCCGAACAGCCGCCCCCGCCTTTCATCGGGAACACAATCGCCAAGCAGAGACATGCTGACCGGCTTGACGATACCGGAACAGAATCCGAGGCTGATCTGGATGACTCCCAGAGTTTCCGTTGCAGGAAAAAAAAACTGCAGCAATGGAACTGCCGCCCCCAGCCCCGTTGCGGTGAGCAGCATAGGCATGGGACCGATGAAATCGGCACAGTAGCCGGCCAATGGGGCAAGCACCAGCCGGGCAAGGAAATAGCCGGAAAAAGCGAGTCCCAGCCAATATGAGGAAAGTCCTGATGATCCGGCACTCAGGGACATGGCAAAAGTAAAGGCCCCCACACCGAGAGTGGAAAAAAAAGCGGCGGCAAGCACTCCCTGAGCGGTACGCCTCCGGGATTCGGAACATTCATCAAGCATGCCCCGCCAGAACAGATCAAGCCTCATCCTGCAGAACCTCCATAACTTTCCGCTTATACGGGATTTCTGCATACGTCTTTTCCTGATGACGGGCCAGTCTATTTTTTGTTGCAGCGACAGAGAAAGCAAGAAATTCATTACGGGCGGCGACATTTTCCAGCGCCACTGAAAAGCAAGGATATCCTGAAGACCGAGTCGAAAATACTATTCTTTCAAGAATTCCAGATGAAGGCTATTACCCACACAAAACTCAGCATGTGGAGGATATTTATCCGCAGTCCGAGAGGATATTCCGGAAATAAACCTTTCCAGTGGAAATAAATGCCTCACGGCCTCGACATGGTGAAGGAGCAGAAATACCGGTACAAAACCGGACACACAACTGCACTGCACAGCAGATTCTGCAAATTACAAGCCTCGTTACCGTCTTATGAGTGCCCGGCAATTCCACAGGAACAGCTTCCAGATATTTTTATTTCCAACAAGTCTAGCAAGTTACAGCTATCCAAAAGAGCACAATCGGTACTGTACCCAAAAGCCTGAGAATGAAAGCCTCTCTGTTCGTGTCATTCTGACCCATTACGATAAGACAAATGGGTTAAAAATACCGCATCAAAGATAACGCACTGAAATATAAAATATTTTCTTGAGCAACATCTTGCAGGCAAATGAGGAACATGTTTGCAGATTTATATGCTGCTAATTTTTCGGCCCACTCCGAACCACCTGAATAACAGTCAACAGCCCGTTATTAAATAATAAAACAATTTGGTTCATATTTTGCTATACTATTTCAACCTGCGTTGGGTGGACTGTATGATGAAAACATCAAGTGGGGATGTTTTATGTACAACTTTAACAGACAGGAGTGTATGCTGAAAAAATATTTTATTTAAAACCATAGAATTGTAATCCCAATTTTCGTTTTTGATGATTGTGAATAATTATATCAACTATTCATAAAAATATCTGGAACGTGTATCGAGTAAAATATTTATTTTATCCGATTTATTTTCTGATTGGGATTTTATTTATATAGTTCTGCAGGTGAATAATTACCTGCTAACGATTTTCCTGAAAATTTTGTCGCATTTCAATGAAATGTGTACAGCGGTATATGTTGGCTTAATCAGTAAAATTAAAGGGTTGATATCTTCCAGGATATCAGCCCTTTAATTTTTATATACAAATTTTACTCAATAAATCTGCTCAAAGTGCTGAATATAAATTCATTAGCATTCAACAGTACACGAATATACGTTCTTATGCGGCAGGCGTAGTCCGCTATTTATGCTGCACTGGATTTGCCTTCCCGGAAATTATGAAGAAAACCAACTTGGGAGTTGCGCAGAACCGCCATAACCAATTATAGTTGATAAGAGACTCCGCAGTCCAGAAGATGTCCTGTCCGGGCAGCTATCACGGCAGGATCAACATTCATACAAGGAGCAATTTTATCCTTATGACAGTTACTCCAGATATCGTGCTGGTCCTTTGCGTTCTACTTGTTGTTATCATCCTGTTCATTATTGATCGTGTCCGCGTTGATGTCGTGGGTATAATCGTCATGGTAGGCCTGCCGCTGCTTGGTCTTGTCACGCCGCAGCAGGCTGTGAGCGGACTGAGCAGTAACGCGGTTGTATCGATAATTGCCGTCATCATCATCGGTGCTGGGCTGGACAGAACAGGTGTTATGAACAGGCTGGCAAGACTGATTCTCCGCTTTGCCGGCAAAAGGGAAAGCAGAATCACCGCCATGGTATCGGGAACTGTAGCAGTCATTTCCGGATTCATGCAGAACATAGGTGCAGCGGCACTGTTTATGCCTGCAGCAAGACGTATAGCCTCGCAGACAGGAATACCGGTGGCCCATATCCTTCTGCCGATGGCTTATTGTGCCATTATCGGCGGGACCCTGACCCTTGTTGGCTCCAGCCCGCTGATACTGCTTAACGACCTGCTGGTTGTCCAAGGCAAATCATACGAACATTTCGGCATGTTCAGCATGACCCCGATCGGAATCATGCTCATTATAGCCGCTCTTATCTATTTCTACCTGCTGGGCAAAAAAATTCTTCCCGGCTGCAAGCAGATTCGCGAACGCGGCCCTCTATCCCCTCTGCTGGATAAAACCTACCACGAAGTCGGTAAGATATACGAAATGGTCATTCCGGAAAACGGTTTCACCAAAAAGTCGCTGGGGCAATTAAGGATTCGCGCCAATTATGCCTGCACAGTCCTTGCCGCATACAACCACGTTACCCACAAGCGTATTGTAGCCCCCCTTTCCGAAGACGAACTTTCACCGGGGGATTGTCTGGCAGTTGTCGGGCCGCCCATGTTCGTGGAAAAACTGGCCCGGGATTTCGGCTGGATCTACAAAGATGAGCTCAAGGTGTTTGCCGATGATCTGGCCCCCGCCAATGCAGGGATCATGGAAGGGATAGTCACCCCGCGCTCAGCACTCATAGGCAAGAGGGTCGGCGACTTTCAATTCAGGCGGAAATACGGAGTTTCACCGCTCGCCATTTTCATGGGACATGAAATCACTGTAAGTGACCTGTCGGTCCAGACGGTAAGCGAAGGCAATGCCCTGCTGCTGCACGGAAAATGGAGTGCCTTTCACCGGCTGAAGGATCAGAACGACCTTGTCTTTACTGAACCGATAAGGGGAGAAGAGATAAGGGAGGATAAAGCTACCGCAGCACTGACCTGTCTCGCCATATCACTGTTCATGATCCTTGTGCTGAACATACAGCTGTCCATAGCACTCTTCTTCGGCGCTCTGTGCATGGTCCTCAGCGGGGTCCTGTCCATTGATGAAGCATACCTTTCCGTGGACTGGATGACCGTATTCCTGCTGGCCGGACTGATCCCTCTGGGACTGGCCTTTGAGAACACCGGCGCGGCAAAACTCATTGCCGATTCACTCATGCACATGCTCGGGGTTCCTTCCCCCATAGTCCTGCTGGCCAGCATAGCCCTTCTGACTTCCTTCTTTACTCTGTTCACGTCCAATGTAGGGGCCACGGTTCTGCTTGTTCCTCTGTCCATGAACCTGGCTTTATCCTGCGGATGCGACCCCAGGGCGGCGGCCATGACTGTGGCGCTGGCAGCATCGAATACTTTCGTCCTTCCGACCCATCAGGTCAACGCGCTTATAATGCGGCCTGCAGGCCTGAGACCGATAGACTACCTGAAGGCAGGTGCGGGCATGACAATCATTTTCCTGATCGTGCTTGTGGCGGGGATGCGTATTTTCTTTTGAGGTCTGTTCGCCTGAACACGCCTTGTCCCGTTCCGGAGGAGGAGATCCGCCGGAACGGGACGCGCCGCTTGGCTGCGGGACGGCTGCCCGGTTGAACCGGACTGCCGCAAGTCCCGTAAGGGACATGGTGATGGTGTATGGTAATACGAGACTACCATCCGGCCGCAGAAAAATCCGCATGACCGGAGTGCGGGCCTGTGTCAGGAGAGATGGATAATCAACCCGGCCGTCAGGGGGTGCCACACCGGGATTATTGAATCCGATGTTTATTGCTGCTGGCCGGTATGTCGAATTTATACGAGCTCTTAGACTACCTTGGCGGAGGAGAACAGATACCCGCTTACGACAACACAAGCCCGCAATGATGCGGGCCTGTCAGTTTATCGATCAGGGCCTGACAACTCATCCTAGTCAGGAGAGTGGGCCCGAAAGATTATAAAATATCCACGGAAAAAGACCGGAGCAGATCCGGTCTTTTTCCGTAACTTATTAATAAAGTGTCATCAGAGCGAAGATCATGACAACCATATACAATACGGTCATCCCTGCTCCGGCCCTGACGTAGTCGATAGTTTTGTATCCGCCCGGACGCATGATCAAGGCATTGACCTGATGGGTAGGCAGAACAAAGGTGTTGGACGCTGCAACAGCAACGGTGAGAGCCGCAATGCGGGGATCAACACCGGCGTTAAGCGCCATGTTCATGGACAACGGAACCAGCAGAACCGTTGCGCCCACGTTCGATGCGACCAGAGTGAAGAACGAGGTCAGTGCACCGATTACAGTAAGCAGAACAAGAGCCGAAGGCTGTCCCAGCGCCGCCATGATGGTATCGGCTATATATTTAGCCGCGCCCGTATTTTCAAAGGCCATTCCCAGGGGAATAAGTCCTCCGAGGAGAAATACGGTCATCCAGTCCACAGACTGGTAGGCTTCGTCAATGGACAGGACCTTGGTCAGGACCATACCCAGAGCACCTGTGAGAAGTGCTATGGAAAGCTGGATATGAAGTCCCAGAATCATGACCAGCGAAACGCCGAGCCACATGAGGGCCACCTTGGCCTTTTCAGTGCGCAGAATTTCGCCCTTTACATCTTCAGTGAAGACGAAGTCGGGTCTGTCCTTGAGCATGTGGAACATTTCCCAGCGTCCGTGCAGGAGAAGCGCGTCACCGGATTCCAGCTTGATATCGGTAAGTCCGCTGATGAAAAGTTTCTCTCCCCTGAAAATCGCAAGAGGGGAAACCTGAAAGCGGTCCCTGATGCGCAATTGTCTGAGAGTCATGCCCACAAGCTCGGAACGGGGGGTAATGATACCCTCCATGATACCGGCATTGTTGGGTGAAAGTTCTTCAGCAAACGTGGCAAGTTCTTCTTTGAGTTCCCACCCTAAATCAGCGGCCATGTTGCGGACGAAATCAAGGGGACCGACGACAGCCAGATGGTCTCCGGGAAGTATCTTTTCCAGAGCCTCCGGGGCTATCTTGTGCGTTTTACCCTTATCACGCGCGATGGCTACGATTGTGGAGAAGTAGATGGGACGGAGCTCAAGTCCTCTGAGGTCCCGGTCGGAACTCCATGTTTCGGGCACATGAAGCTCAAAAAGGGAACCGATGCCGCCGTAGGTGTCGGTCAGCAGTTCGGACATGGGCCCGGAAACCTCATCAACGCTCTTGCTCGGCAGAATGAATCTTCCGAAGAGGATGAAGTATACAATTGCGGCGGCTATCAGGATCAATCCTATGGGAGTAACCCCGAAAAGACCGAAAGGTTCATAATGCTTGCCGCCGACAATCATGAGATCGTTAAGGAGAATCAGAGGGCTGGAACCGACCAGAGTCAGACAGCCGCCGATAATGGCACAGAAGCCCATCGGCATCAGCAGTCTTCCGATAGGAACCCCGGTCTGGTTGCCGATTCGCTTGGCCGCAGGCAGAAAAAGAGCTGCGGCCCCGATATTCTGCATGAATCCTGAAATGATTGCTACGGTTCCGGCGATCAGGGACATGATCCTTGTCTCGCTTTTACCTGCAAACTTCAGGATGACTCTTGCCATTGAATTCATCACACCGGTCTTATCAAGCCCGGCGCCAATGATGATTACAGCTATGATCGAAACAACCGCATTGCTGCTTAAACCGCTGATCGCCTGCTTAGGAGTGACGAGCCCGAGCAGAGGGAGCAGTACCATCATGATGATGCCTACCACGTCCACTCTTACCCATTCGAATATGAAAAGCAGTACAGCAAAGGCCAGTACTGCCATTACTAGAAGAATCTCTGGAGTCATGAAAAGTAATCCTTTGATATCTGGAGAGCAATGTCGGCTGTCGGGTCTATTTTACCCGGAGCATCGCTCGTGTGTACACGGGGATGGCCCTGCCGGCCGACTTGCTGGTAGCAACATCTTCCATAACGAAACGAAGGTTGCCGTCCTGCTCGTGAAGATCAGCAACGACCGAGTCTTCCTTTCCATGCTTCACTACGTGAGCAAAGAGAAGTCCGGCTTCCTTGGCCTTTGACGAAAAATCGGAGATATTCTCCTCGGACTGGGAACAGAAGTTACCGAAATCCGAACCCTGTTCGTCAAGGTTCAAAGCCACAAGGCTGCTTTTTGTTCTGGCGGCCATTTCTACAGCATAGCTGACGACCTTGCCGGAAAATGCAGCGCCCTTGCTCACGACCAGGATCTTTCCGCCAACCGAGGTTGTTTCGGAAAGATTGTCTACCAGTTTATCGTTTTCTACTTGAGGTACGGCAGTCTTTCCGCTGTTGACTCGAAAACGGTTAAGTAATGACTTCAAGAAAACCCCCCTTTCTTTTGGGTCAGTTAATGACTGGTCCCGATTAATGGCCCATTTGCCCACGTTACAGGTGTTGGAATGATTCTCCGCCTTTGTTGCGTAAAACCGTTCTAAGAGACCGATAAAATTCTGTACGGTAGCCATGGTGCCTCCTGGTTAAATTTCCTTTCTGCCCCTCTTTTCATCAATAAGCGTGCCAAGAAGAGTAACAGCGATAACATTCGTAAATTCAGAATGTTACAGAAAATAATCTTTTTTTCGCCAAATTTAACCGTTACTATACGCAACGATTGTGAAAGGCTTAACAATCACAAAAGCCAAATTTCCCGATTACAAAAGGTTTTGAAGGCGTTGCTATTTGCAACAAGGACTGTTTTTAGACCGGCTTTAATCCGGCAGCCAGAGCTGTTCGCAAATGTAAACGCACACTCATTAAGAAAAAAATATAATAAAATCAGTATAATTTGCTCTGAACACTTTTTTTGAGCGGACCAGAAAAACTCATTGGAAGGTATGTTTCAAAGTGCAACATTAACAGCCGACTTTATAAGTGATATGTTGCCACGATCAGTAAGTGAGGCCCGCACGGGTTCACTTTAACCGACATATGAGAGCAGCCTGGAGGGATGGCGGATGAAGTGGTTCAACAGGAAGAATTCAGAGAGTCAAAAGCCGGTGGAAAAAGAGGTCCAGGAGCCGGAGGAAATAAACCTCAAACCGGAGAGTGCTGCGGAAGAACTGCTCAAAAGAGTCGAGGAATCGGACCTGCCTGAGCAGATACTTGCAACTGCCCGCGAAGAATGTGAACGTCTTCTCAAGATAGACAGTTCCGCACCTGAATTCGCCCTTGCATATAATTATGTGGACTTCATCCTTTCTCTTCCGTGGAACAATACAACAAAAGATGACCTGGACCTTGAAAGAGCCAAGGATATCCTTGATGTCCGCCACTACGGACTGGACAACGTCAAGGAAAGGATTCTTGAATTTCTTGCGGTCAAGAACCTGCACAGCCGCATCAATCCGAATCTCATTATAGCGGATGACGAAATCATCGCGCGGGAGAACCTTTCCATAATTTTCGAGCATGAAGGCTTTACGGTCCGTACTGTCGGAAACGGGCTGGAAGCCGTTGCCGCCATGGAAGAAGAGCAGGCGGATATAGTCATAACCGATCTTAAAATGGACGGAATGGACGGCCTTGAACTGCTTCAGGTGCTGCGCAGCCGCTGGCCGGATACGGGCGTCATAATGCTTACCGGCTATGCCACGGTAAAAACCGCAGTTACCGCCATGAAACGGGGAGCCGACCAATACCTTGGAAAGCCGGTAAACCTGACCAGACTCAGGGACTATGTTTACGAACTGCTGGGCAAGAACCAGCGCATACAGGGCCTCCGGGGTCCGGTACTGTGCTTCAGCGGCCCTCCGGGAACCGGCAAGACTTCCATAGGCAAGGCCATTGCCGAGGCTATGGGCAGAAAATTTATCTGCCTGTCTCTGGCCGGACTGCGGGATGAATCGGAACTGCGCGGACACCGCAGGACCTATGTGGGCTCCATGTCTGGCAGACTCCTGCAAAGTATACGCAAATGCGGAGTACGCAACCCGGTTATCATGCTTGATGAGCTGGACAAGATAATCCAGAGCTTTCAGGGGGACGCAACCTCCGTACTTCTGGAAATTCTCGATCCGCAGCAGAACTCGGCATTCGTTGACCACTATCTGGGGCTGCCCTTCGACCTGTCCGGGGTCCTGTTCATTGCCACGGCCAACATCATTGAGCGCATCCCCGGACCGCTGCTTGATAGATTGGAAATGATAGAATTTTCAAGCTACACCCTTCGTGAAAAACAGAAAATCGCAAGCGAATTTCTGCTCCCGTCCCAGTTGCGGCAGCACGGGCTGGTTGTCTCCGAAGTGGAGGTAAGCAACGAAGCGATAAAAACGCTGATAAGCGATTATACAAGAGAGCCCGGCCTGAGGAGTCTTGATAAGCAGATCGCCGCGCTTTGCAGAAAGCTGGCCCGCAGAAAGCTGGCCGATGAAAACGGTTCCGGCCCCCTTGAAGTCGATACCGGAAGCCTCGCGGCCCTGCTCGGCCCTCCGCCGCATTTCAGCGCCTCGGTAGGGAGTGCCCCGAAAGTTGGTGTGGCTACGGGACTGGTCTGGTCGGAAAACGGCGGAGAGATCATTTTTGTTGAAGCGGCCAAGATGTTCGGCAACAAAAAACTCATTCTCACCGGATCACTGGGGGAAGTCCTGCAGGAGTCGGCGCAGACTGCTCTGAGCTACCTGCGTGCCAACGCCGGAAAATTTGACCTTGCTCAGGACTTTTTCGAGTCTTCGGACATCCATGTCCACATCCCCGCAGGAGCGGTAACCAAGGAAGGTCCGTCGGCCGGGGTAACCATTGCGGTAGCCATTCTTTCGCAGCTTACGGAAAGACCTGTTCCGGAAGACATGGCCTTCAGCGGGGAGATTTCACTGCACGGGGACGTACTGCCGGTAGGCGGAGTGCGCGAAAAGGTCATGGCCGCATCACGAGCCGGCATCCGCACAATAGTACTTCCGGACAAATGTGCGAACGCGGTCGAGAGTATCGAAGAGGAAGTTCTCGAAGGCATGGAGATACGTCTGGTAAGCAGGCTTGACGAAGCCCTGAAACTGGCAATGAGTTGAGTTTTCAGGAACTTTCCCGTTCAAGACCAAGACGTTTCATCTTTCTCCATAACGAAACCCGGTCTATTCCGAGAATCTTCGCGGCCTGCGTCTTGTTGCGGTTGGTTGCCATCAGAACCTTTTCTATATGGTGCCGCTCAACCTCTTCGAGAGTCCGCAGGGGTTTTTCGCGGGCAATATTGCGGATCTCCCGGGGCAGAAGATCCGGGGTGAACACCGTTCCCCGTGTCAGAGCCAGCGCCCGCTGGGAGATGTTTTCCAGCTCTCGCACGTTACCGGGAAAGGAATAGTTCATCAGGATATCAAGGGTTTCCTGCGAAATAGTGTCTATGGTCTGGGTTTCGGTTCGATGCTTCTCAAGGAAATGCCCTATGAGCACGGGGATATCCTCCCGGTGCTCACGCAAAGGCGGAGCAGACAGGGTCACAACATTAAGCCGGTAGAAAAGATCCTGCCTGAAAGTTCCCTTTTCCACGTTTTCCTTCAGATCGCAGTTGGTGGCGGCGATAACCCGGATATCGACCGGGATCTCCTGTGTTCCGCCCACCCGCAGAAAAGTGCGCTCCTGCAGCACGCGCAGCAGCTTGACCTGCATATTCAGGGGGAGTTCGCTCATCTCGTCAAAGAAGACCGTTCCGCCGTTTGCCACCTCCAGAATACCTTTCTGCCCTCTCTGGGCTCCGGTAAACGCTTCCCTCTCGTGGCCGAACAGTTCCTTGTCCATCAATTCAGCGGTAAAGGTCCCGCAGTTGATGGCCATAAATCTTTCATCGGACCGGGGGCTGAGCATGTGGATTCCACGGGCGATAAGCTCCTTTCCGGTTCCGGTTTCGCCCTGAATGAGGACGTTGCAGTCCATATGCGCCAACTGCTTGATGGTTTTTTTAAGCTTGTTTATTTCATCGCTCTGCCCGACCAGCGGAAAATCCTGCTTGCCCTGAGCAAGAACCTGCCTCAAACGCAGAACCTCTACGGATAAGGCCCTGCGTTCCAGAGCCTTACGGACCTGCGCCCTCAGTTCATCCAGATTGAGGGGCTTGGCAATGTAGGAATGGGCTCCCTTCTGCATGGCGGTTACGGCTGTGGCTACCGTTGCATGGCCGGTGATGACTATCACCTGCGTCGAGGGGTTGAGTTCCTTGATGTGCTCAAGAAGTTCAATCCCGTTCATGCCCGGCAGCATCAGGTCGGTCAGCACAAGTTCGAATTCCTGCTTGCTGAACTGCTGCAGGGCCTCGGAACCGGAACCGACAGCTGTGGCCGAATACCCATCATTGGTGAGCACGTGGGTAAGGTTGTCTCTGGCGATGGATTCATCATCAACAATAAGTATATTCGCATGGCTGATCATGCATTATGCTCCGTATCCAGGGGGATTGTAATGACGAAGGTGGTACCCTCACCGGGACGGCTTTCCGCGCGTATTTTTCCCTGATGCTTTTCAATGATTCCGTACACTATGTACAATCCAAGTCCGGTTCCCTGCCCGACTTCCTTGGTGGAAAAAAACGGATCGAAAATCCTTTCCAGTATGTCCGGAGACATCCCCTGTCCGGTATCGCTTACGGTAACAACGATATTTCCCTTATCCACGGAAGCGCTGACACGAATCTCCCCGGACTTCTCTCCGATGGCCTGAATGGCGTTTATGAGCAGGTTGATGAAGGCTTCCTGCATTTTCCTGCGGTCCACATGCACGGCGATGTGATCAGGTATATTCGTGGAAAGGGATATGTTGGACGGCACCTGACTGGAAACCAGACTGACGGCCGACTGGACTATCTTGTCGATTTCTATCGGTCCGGGAGAATATTCGCGCTCTCTGGAAAATTCCAGCAGTCCCTTAACGATATCACGGGAACGCAGCGTCTCCTGCATGATGTTGTCCATCATTTTATCAGCAAGTGCGTCCTCCCCCTTTTTACCTTCCATCAATATCTGGCAGGAAGTGGAAATATTGTTCAGGGGGTTGTTCAACTGGTGGGCAATGCCGGAAGCAAGGGTCCCTATGGAGGAAAGCTTCTGGGCCTGCACCAGTTGTTTGCGCCTTTTCAGAAGCTGCTCAACCATTGAATTGAGCGCGGCAAAAACCTGCTGAATCTCATCATGAGAGTTCTTGATCGGCAAAGCCTTGAAAGTGCCCTGTGATATTTTCCTTGTCGCTTCCTGCACCTGAGTAAGCGGCTTCAGTATATTTGATGACACAAATCCGACCAGAGCCAGAACAACCGCAGCGATGCCGACCATGGAAAGCGTCAGGTTTGAGCGCAGTTCCTGATTTATGCTGAGGATATTCGCGCGCTCGAACCTGGAAATGGATTTTGAATACTCCACAAGGGCCTGCCCGACCTCCCTCAGTTTGCTGCTCCGGTCCGGCCCGGTTCTGACCTTGTTATCGGCAGCAGGCGCCAACTGCTGCAGCAGATCCCTGTAGCGCGACATATCGGTCTTTAGACCCTGTCCGCTTTTCTTCACCTCCGAATTGCCGAATTCCCCCATCAGTACGTTCAGGAGCTTCTCGGCCCGGTCCAGATAACTGAACCCCTGCGAAAACAGGCTGGGGTCCCGGTACAGGAAGTAGTTCTTCTCAATGCGCCGGACCTCCAGAATAAGGTTACTCAGGTCGTCCACCCGTTCTATGATCAGAACTTCCCGCTCCAACTGCAGTGTGTTCATATAAGAAATCATTCCTATGCAGCCGAAGCAGATGGAAAAAATGACTATACCTAATATGATTTTCTGACGGATATTTAATTTCAGCATAACACCATGTCCGGGGAAGAGTTGGAAATCCCAAAAAATATTTACTGTTACGGAGTTACCCAGCCTACGATGAGTACAGGCAAAAGGCAATCCGCCGGGACAGTCGAAGGCATCCGGGTTTGATGCACGCAGCACCTGCAATTATCAACACAGGTTATCTCATTCATTCTCACGGCAGTGGAAATGGTCCGGAAAAGTTATTGCAGGCACTGCCCTTTATACTCTTTGCAAACCGTTCGCCTTTTCTATACTCTCCTGCTTTTCACCCACCCCAACACAGATTCAACCCATGCTCACAATAGTTCTTTCCGCGCTGATTCCGCTGTTTCTTATGGTCCTTGCAGGGGCATTCTGCCACCGCAGAGAAATACTTCCCGAAAATTCGGCAACAGTCCTGAACGGATTCGTCTACTATTTTTCCCTGCCGGCACTCCTGTTCGTATCCCTGGCCGAAACACCCTTTGAAGAAATTGCCCAGGGAGACTTCATCGGCGGCTACCTTGTCGCCATGTTCATCGCATACGGGCTGATGTTTATTACATCCGGGATCATGTTCAAGGGACATTTCACGGAACACGGCATCCGGGCCTGTTCGGGCTGCTTCCCGAATTCAGCATACCTGGGTCTGCCGATCATGATGTATCTGTTCCAAAGCAGCAGACAGGCTCTCCTGGCCACGACTCTGGCCATCATCCTGCCGATAGTCATCATCATAACGGTGGTTGTCACATTCGAAATACATAGGGCGGACAAATCCAAACCCGTACTTCAGACGGTCTGGCAGATTTCCCTTTCAATGCTCAAGACCCCCCTGATCGGTTCATCCTTTGCGGGCGCGCTTTTCTCTTTTCTGCACCTGCAACTGCCTGAATTCCTTGCAAACGGCCTGCACAGCTTCGGGATGGCTTCCATTCCCTGTGCCCTTTTTGCAATCGGAATCCTGATAGTTCGTCAGAAAATGGAAATGAAACTGCTGAATATCGGTGTTGTGAATGTGTTCAAACTGATTGTGCACCCGATATTGACCGCAATATGCCTGCTGGCATTCGGGGTGCGTGGGCAGATGCTTCTGATGGGAATAATACTTGCCGGTATGCCCACAGCGACCCTTTCATGCATTCTGGCCGAGACATACCGGACCTGCGAAACGGAAACATCGGCAACTATGCTGGTTTCCATGATCCTGTACATACCGGCCATGCTCTTTACATTGATGATCACCGAACATTTCGGCTTCAAGTTGGTGGCTGGTTAGTCCTGTTTACGCTTTTACAGCGGTCTCAAAGACTTCAATTCTGCTTACCCCATTTTCTGCAGGGCAATGGCTCGGAGCTGCTGCATTTTTTCCTTGTTTTTGAGCAGAGCCTTCATTTCAGGGTTGTTTGAAATAATGAAAGAGATGAGTGAAGATGTCAGACCCGGATCATATTTCTTCTTGCATTCAGTCAGGATAATCGCGGCTAAAATCGGGTTGAGTGCTGCACGCTGATTGCGTTCCTCTATCATCCCGCAAAAGGCATCGGCTATTGCGCAGACCCTGGCCTCGGTGGACAGCGCATCCCCTCTTCTTCCCTTGGGGTATCCGCTGCCGTCCAGACGTTCGTGGTGGTCCATCACACATGCTTTGACAATTTCATCCTGAATATCCAGCCTGTTGAGCATTTTCTCCGCAATATCGACGTGCTCCTGCATGCGCATCTTTTCTTTATAGAGGAAGGGACCTTTCTTGCCCAGCAGGGCGGAAGGAATCTGGGTCATCCCAAGATCATGGAGCACCAGCCCCATTGCCAACGGATTCATATTCTGTTTTTCACCGGGATTATACGCCTGTTTGAGATGAATAGCCGTGCCCACGAAAAGCGTATTCACAATGTGATTGCAAAGATCCATATCACGCCGGAGAGCATTAAAAAAATGTGTCCACCTGTTCGGGTCAATCCAGACATACTCACAGTAGATCGCGAGCACTGCCCGGACTTCCTCCAGGGTTTCGCCGACAGGATTGCCGTAAAAGGCCCGCACCTTTTCCAGAACACCGTCGTAAAAAATCTTTGCTGCATCCGCTTCATCAAGATAGTGCTCTGTCAGCAATGCGCCCAGGTTCTTGCTGATGTGTCCGGCAAGCTTCTCATAATCATCTTTTAATATGAAAAGATTGCCTTCATTTACATAACGGCGCAACTGTTCCTGCTTTTTATCGGACAGCCTTGTATCCTTTGCAAAGAGCGAAACCACTCTTTCAACCTCCTCATCATAAATACAAAGAGGCACAGGCAGCCTGCTTCCGAATGTACTTACGATGTTGGTGCTGATCTGCAAAAATTCTTCCGAGCCAATGTCCTGAGGAGCTGCATTGTTTCCCATCCCGGCATCCTTGGTAAAAACTTAAGATAAATAAAGATGTTTTATTTTAAGAATTTTTACCGTATGCCAGATACAATAAAATGTAAATTACATTAGCAACTTCAGGCATTCATCATTTCATATTTTCCGCCCTACCTCGCATACAGACATCTTCATTTTTATTCTTTATCTAACAATCCTTGAAGTGATTTAATAAATAGGCTAATTTCCATACTTACGATTTTCATACTGTTCAGCTCCGGGCCGGAATGCCCAAACTTAAGTAACCCTGTACAACAGTCTGAACAAAACTTGCCCGGACCGCTGGGCAACGGCCTTTAAAATTAATCATGCAAGTCGGATGGAGACTGCTGATGAAGGATAAAATCCCCGGAAATTTCATGGGCGCCGCCCGCAGGATCATGGATGAAAACCCGGAGCTTAAGGAACAATTGCAGAAAACCATGGGCAATGTGGCCGATTCCGTAGTTAAGAAAAAATACGTACCTGCAAACAACGGTAATGGGGAAAAGGGTAAAAGCATTGATAATAAAAAATCTTAAGCTTGCACTCCGAACAATACTGGCCAGCATATTTATCCTGATCCTATACACTGCTCCGGCAAGCTCGGAAGCGCCTGTGAAGGTCGGCGTTGCACACTTCCCGCCGTGGGCAACTGTGACCGAAGGCAAAGCAGGAGGATTTGATCCGGAACTGGTGGATCGTCTGCTCAAACGTATCGGGTTCAAGGCGGAATTTCTTCCCATGAAATTCAGTGACCTGCTGAACGGCCTGAAATCCGGAGAAATAGACATTGCCGCCAGCCTGCTTTTCAGGCGAGACCGCAATGAGTACATCCGCTATCTTTCACCACCTTACAGGACTCAGTCAGATGTCCGGTTTTACGCCAGAAAAAGTTCCGGTATACGGATAAACAAATACATCGATATGGCCGGTTACAAAATCGCCATAAGTAAAGGTGTAAGATATTTTCCCGTATTCGACATGGATGACCGGATGGTTAAAAGAGCCTATCCCTCTCAATTAGCCGCGTTCAAGGCCCTTGCAGAAGGGGAAGTAGACCTTGCTGTGTGCTCCGGTGTTTCCGGAGAATACTACATAAGGGAATTGGGAGCGCAGAACACGATCCGCAAGTGTCTGTTCAGCTATGTCCCCAGACTGATGCCCGTATATATAGGCGTGTCCAGAAAATCGCCCTTGATGTCCCGCACGGATGAGCTTGATCAGATTCTAGGCTCAATGAAAGAATTCGGTGTTCTTAATGAACTGGCGAACCAGCAGGGTGTGTCGCTGCATTAAAAAAGATTGTCACTTGCCCCGTAGGATTTCATTTCTCCACGATAGGCGGATAGGATGTCTTCCTTTGTTATGAAACCCTGAAATTCTCCCCCCTTGATAAAAGGAAGAGTCCGCTTTCCGCTGCGGTTCATTATCTCCAGAATTTCTTCCGCCCCCATGTCCTCGTCTATGACCGGAGCATTCCGGTCCACAGCCACTTCCCCAATGTTGCTGCTGCGTTGTCCCGGATCAAGTATGGAAGATCTGGCAGCGACAACATCCACCATGCCAATGAACTTGCCGTCATCGCCGTCAACAATAGGTATGTGGGTCTGCGGCGTACTGGTAAGCACCCCGATAAAATCGCTCACCGGCATCTGGGGGCTTACCGAAGTCAATTCCCTATGCACAAGAGTTGTGGGGTCGATATCGGCCAGAATCTTTGCATCGGTCTTCGGCCGCAGCAGCTGACCTTTCTCAACCAGGTCCTTAAAGTAGAAAGAGGACGGCTCAAAGGCATGGGTCAACATGGACGAAAGAAATGTGACCGTCATTATATGCATTACCGCATGGTAGCCGTTGGTAATCTCCAGAACAAGAAAAACGCTGGTCAAGGGGGCCTGCATCACTCCGCTGAGAACTCCGGCCATGCCCATAAGTGCGTAAGACCCCTCTCCGGTAAGCCAATGTACAGGCAGAACCATGGCCGCGCCCCGGTAAAAAAGAGCGCCGAAAAGGGAACCTATTACCAGACAGGGGGCGAATATTCCGCCGAGCCCTCCACTGCCAAGGGTAAGTGATGTTGTGGCTATCCGGGTTAAAAGCATCAGACTTACTACAAGAAAACCGGTTGGAAGGGTTCCGTGTATCGCCATTTTGATGGAGTTGTATCCTTCACCCAGCGAATAGGGGAATACCAACCCGATCAACCCCACGCACAACCCGCCGATTCCGGCCCTGATCCACTGCACACCGGACATCCCGGCCCAGATTGACCCTACCTGCCTTATGGCCCGGACAAAACCGACCGAAACCAATGAAGCCAGCATGGCCAGCAGAACGGAAACGCCCAGATCAATAAAGCTCATGGGTGGAAAATCCTGACTGAAAGGAATCACATTGCCTTGCAGCAACCGAGATGTCTGGGTTGCCACCACCGAGGAGATGGCTATGGGGATAAGATGGTACGGAGTCCACTCTCCGAGGATTATTTCAACCGCGAAAATCATCCCGGTAACCGGCGCATTGAAGATTGCTGAAATTGATCCCGCGGCACCGCAGCCGATCAGGGTCATGCGCGACTGACCGCCCATCCGGAGCAGCCGGGAAAGGTTGGAGCCCATTGACGAGCCGCTGAGTACGACCGGAGCTTCAGGTCCGGCAGATCCGCCGCTGGCAATCGTCAGCAGGCTGGTCACCAGAGCGCTTATAATGGAAACGGGACGCAGAAACCCCTGCTTGAGCCCGACCTTTGCGATGACCTCCCCCACCCCGTGCCCGCCGGATTCCTTGAGAATATTCCTGCTCAAAAAAACTGCGGCCGCAGCTCCGGCAGCAGGCAGCATAAAGACCCACCAGTGTCCGGAATGAGTTACGCGCATGGTGGCAAGATAATCCAGGGCTCTGTTCAGGGCGACTGCGGCCAACGCCGAACAGGCCCCCACAAGAATAGCCGCAAAAATAAGCAGGGCATTTTTGGAAGGACTGCGGAAATGAAGAAAAGCCCTCAGCTGTGCCGGACTGTAATCTGTATGGTGGAACAATTCACGTGCCTCGCAGGTTGAGGTTAATAAAGCATTCCCACAATAGCTCCGGTCATGCAGGTGGCCAGGGTTCCTCCCACAACCGACTTCACGCCGAGCTCGACAATCTCCGCCTTACGTGACGGAGCAATAGAAATGAGACCACCGATAAGAATACCCAGACTTCCGAGGTTGGCGAACCCGCACATTGCATACGTCATTATCATGGTAGAACGAGGCGAAAGCGCACCGGCAGGAAGAGCCGCCAGTTGCAGATAAGCCAGAAATTCGTTCAGGATCGTCTTGGTGCCCATAAGCGAGGATGCTGTAAAGGCCTCTCCTGCCGGAATACCCATGAGCCAGACGATGGGCCACATGATGAAACCCAGAATCCGCTGCAGAGTCAGAGGAGCCCCGTAGACATCCGGCAGAAAGGACAGAACCTGATTGCCCAGCGAAACCAGCGCCACCAGCACCAGCAGCAGAGCAATCACATTTATAAGCAGGGTCACACCGTCAGACGTTCCTCTCACGACTGCGTCCATGGAACTTTCAGACTGCCGGCCTATCTCAACAATGCTGTCGCTGGAAATTTTTGATTTTTCCGGGACAATAAGCTTTGAGATCAATATGGAAGCCGGAGCACTGATGATCGAAGCGGTCAGTATATGGCCTATGGCCCCCGGAATAACAGGGTTCAGAATGCTGGCGTAAAGAACAAGCACGGTCCCGGAAATCGTGGCCATGCCGCTTATCATCAGGGTCATCAGTTCACTGCGGGTCATACCTTTAACATAGGGTGAAATAATAATCGGGGCCTCTACCATACCGACAAAAATATTCGATGCCACCCCAAGCCCCAAGGCCCCGCCTATTCCCATTGTTTTCTGCAGGACGAATGAAAACCCTCGCACGACCACCGGGATGACTCTCCAGTGAAAAAGCAGGGCCGAAAGAGCGCTGACCACCAGAATCAGAGGCAGAGCCCTGAAGGCCAGCGTCCAGCTTGCACCGGGGGAAGTCTCCACAAAAGGCAGCGGTCCGCCTCCTATGTATCCGAAAATGAAACTCGAACCGGCGGTTGTAGCTTCCTGCAAAGCGTCCACCACATGGTTGAGGTAGAGCATGACTTTGCTGAAAGCAGGAATCTTAAGCATCAATCCGGCTACCACCAGTTGAAGAGCTATACCGGCAACCATATTTCTTATACTGACATTTCGTCTGTCTTCACTGAACAGCCAGGCGACACCAATCAGTCCGATCAATCCTGCAATGCTTTGAACCATATTTTTCCCTTTCACAGGCAGTCTGCCGACGGCAGGTATATTTGTATTTATATCAGCAGAGTTACACCATAGCCATACGGCACGCAACCTTGGCGTTCACCGACAGATCCCGGAGCCCATACTGTTGAAAAAGGTATTTCCCGGTCATATCTTCAGGACCGTATCCGTACATCAATAACAGCCTGCAACAAAAAAGACGCAGATTATAAGCATCCTTCTTGAACCTTTCTGTTTTTATCGTTAATATCATAAAAATTTTTTTTGGCTTATGTCGCGGATAAAGTAGAGCTGAAGCCCCGACTTGGGGAAGAACGTCTGGAAAGGGACCTGTTATGAATGTGGAATTAGCCAAGCCTTTTATCAAGGCCGCTGTAGACGTATTATCAATGATGGCCATGATTACACCGAACCCCGGTAAACCGTATGTAAAAAAAACCAATACCGCCATGGGTGATGTTACAGGTCTTGTGGGCATCACCGGGGACATGAACGGTACGATCTCCATTACTTTCAGCAAAAGCTGTGCTGTTGCCATCGTCAAGAACATGCTCGGCGATGACATCCAGGATATAGTCCAGGATGTGCAGGATGCCGTAGGCGAAATTGTAAACATGGTTTCCGGTCAGGCCAGGGCCGGGCTGGCGGAACAGGGCATGGTTTTTTCCGGTTCAACTCCTTCTGTAATCATGGGAGACAACCACTCCATTACCCACATTGCCACCTCTCCGATAATGGCCATTCCGTTCAGTACGGACGCCGGGGAATTTACAATTGAATTCTGCTTTCAGAAATAAGAATCAGCTTCAGCATAAAAAGGTGAGTTATTGATATGTCTATGTTAACAGGTTTCAGAGAAAAATCTTTTTTGGACAAAATCAGCATCCTTAATGAAATTGCCATGGGCAAGGATGCAGCAGAGCTGGAAGAACTGCTTGAGCTGTTCAGGACTCCGCTGGATGATACATCGGTAGATTACATGGTGGTGACCGCTCTGAACGGAGTTCTGTCCGCAGATGAAGCCAGTTCAGTCAAGCTTCTGGAATCCGAGGACGAAAAGCTGAAAATTCTCTGCATCAGAATATGCGGTGAATTCAGGTTCAAAAGCGCCGTACCAGCCCTGCTGAAGATGGCGGATGAAACATCCGAAACAGACCTTCTTTTCGAAGTCCTCACCTCTCTCTCCAAAATAGGAGGAAGCGAAGCGCTGGCGCTTTACCGTGCCAACCTGAATAACAAGGATGACCTTGTTGTAGTAATGTGCATTGAAATGATCGGCGAACTGAAGGACGAGGATTCCATAGACGCCCTCAAAGAATTTGTCATCCGCAACAACGCGGACGGCCACTACGAAGTTTGTGATCTGACCACCTGGAAGGCGGTTGAAGCTCTGAGCGCAATAGGCTCTGAAGACGCGCTGCAATTCGTGGTGGACAACCTGCACCACCGCAACCCCACTGTGCGCAGGGTTGTAACGGACTCCCTGACTTCGTTGGGTCCCGTTGCCGTTCCTTTCCTCAAGAAAATAATCACTCCGGAGGCAGAAAAGGACGACATGATCCTTGCCGCCAACGTACTCGGATTCATCGGCGACAAGGACGGGCTGGACGTTCTGATGGACGCGGTGGAAAAAGGCTACTCCGATGATTCAAGCGTAAGGTACGCAATATACGAAGCAATGGGTCGCATCGGGACAATGAAAGGGGTGATAAGCCTTATCGACGGCCTTGAAGACGGTGATGAGCTTATTACCGTGGCGGTCATGACCGGTCTGGACTCGCTAGTAAATGCCGGGGTGCTTAAAAAGCTGATCGAAATGATCAACAGCGGCGGAAGCAAGGGCGGCAAAATACTGCGGGCCATTGTCACTGCCAGGGCAGTTAATATTTTTGCAGGTCTTTACGGAGAAGGCAAAATCGGCCGCTTTCTGATGAACGCGGTTGCGGCCTCCAAAGACCATGTGGTCCACGATGCTTTCCGGGACAAACTGCGCGAAATCGGAGGCGAAGAAGCCGAAGCAGATATCGCCAGATTGCCGGTAATGGATTCCGGAACCGGACGCAGAGCGCTTGCAGTGGATGATTCGAAATCCATGCTGGCCCTCTACCGCAGCATCCTGACCGGGGCGGGATATGAACCCACCGTTGCCGAAAACGGGCAGGACGCATACACTCATGTGGAAAACGGTGCTGTTTTCGATGTGATCATAACCGACATGAACATGCCGGTCATGGACGGTATGGAACTGGTTTCCAAACTGCGCCAGACGGACGGATTCCAGTCCGTCCCGGTGATCATGGTCACTACGGAGTCGGAATACTCCCAGCAGGATCTGGCAAGGAAAACCGGGGTGAACGATTTCATCACCAAACCCTTCACTGCGGATCAGCTCAAAGGGAAAATCGCCGAATACGTCAAGTAGCTTCTGAGCCGCTTTTCATTCAATACGAAAAATATAAATACGCCCCCGAAAGATCTTTCGGGGGCGTATTTGTTTATAAAAATCCTTCAAAGCAGGCAGTGCAGACAAGTTCCGTGCAATCCGGAAAATCCATGACACGGACATACCCCCGGCAGGTATCACGCCTGTATGCTGTGACGCTCCATCTTGGCGTACAGGGTGTTACGGCCGATCCCCAGCGCCTTGGCGGCCTTGCTGATATTCCCGCCATGGAAATCCAGTGCTTCCCGGATAGCATCAGCCTCCCTGTCCTTGAGCTGAAACCCGCTGCCGACAGCCTTAGGGCTTCCGGAAGACGGCACAACGGCTTTCTCCAGCAGGTAGTGCGGCAGATGTTCTTCCATAAGCACCGGACCGGACATGGTATTCACGGCATACTCGATGCAGTTGACCAGTTCGCGTACATTACCGGGCCAGTCGTAGGCCAGCATCCGTTCCGCAGCCCGGCTGTTCAGCCCTTCGCAGCGGATTCCGAACTCGGCACAAAGCCTTTCCAGATGATATTCAGCCAGCAGGACAATGTCCGTCCCTCTTTCTCTGAGTGGAGGAAGCCCTATGCCCACAACGTTTAGGCGATAAAAAAGATCTTCCCTGAAACGGCCCTGCCGCACAAGCTCCCGGAGGTCCTTGTTGGTGGCGGCAATAATCTTCACATCCACCGGCACCGGGGTGGTTCCACCCACAGGGACAACGGACCGTTCTTCCAGAGCCCGGAGCAGGTTGACCTGCTGCTGCAGAGGCATTTCGGAAACCTCGTCCAGAAAAAGAACCCCTTTGTCGGCCTTACGGAACTTGCCCTCCCGTCCCTGCTTTGAAGCGCCGGTGAATGAACCGCCACGATATCCGAACAATTCGCTTTGAACCAGTTCGCCGGAAAACGCGCCGCAGTTTACGGCAACAAAAGGCTTGTCGGCTCTCGGACCGGCCCGGTGTATTCCACGGGCGAACAACTCCTTGCCGGTTCCTGACTCTCCCTGCAGCAAAACTGTAGACGGAGTTCTGGCCACCCTTGCGGCCTTGAGTATTGCTGTGCGCATGGCCCGGCTGGAATGAAGCACATGCTCAAATCCGGCCGGTATGTCTTCGCTGTCATCAACGTGGCTATCCGCAGCATGACCGCAGGCCGCGGCGACCTGATGGACGGATTGGGGCTCACAGATGGTAACCATTGTGTTCAGGCAGGTTCCTCCGGCATTTCCGACCACCAGAGCCCGGACAAAAAGTTCGGGATTGCTCAGGCAGCGCATCACGATGGGGCCGCCATTCTTCGATTCCCTGGCCCGGACAAGAAAATCACCATAGTCGAAAAACTCGTCGGCCTTGCGACCGCGCAGGGTTTCCCACGGACTTCCCAGCAGTGTTTCCGCTGCTCCGTTGGCGCTTACTATATGTCCTGTCCTGTCCAGCGAAAGTATTCCGGTCATTACGGAATTGAACATGGAGGAAAAGATGGAACCCAGCTGCCCTTCAAGTTCCGAGCAGTACAGCCTGCCCAGACGCTGCTCAAGCGATCTTGTGGCCTGAAGCACAAGTTCAAGGCTTTTGCTGTGATCGGACGAAGCGGGTCCTGAAATGTCGAAACAGCCCCAGATATGCCCGTGCGGGTCCATTATCGGCGCGGCTGTGCATGACCAGCTGTGATGGCTTCTGCAGAAATGCTCCTCGGCAAAGACCTGCATCGGACGTCCCGTAACCAGAGAGGTCCCGATGGCGTTCGTACCTACACATTCCTCGGCCCAGTTGGCGCCGGGCCCGAAATTGAGCTTGTCCGCCTGCCTGAGCACTTCCAGATCGCCGCAGGTTCTTACGACACGGGCATTGGCATTGGTAAAGGTAAGCAGCAGTCCCCTGCCGCGAATTGATTCATAAGCAGTGCGCTCCACATCTCCGCAGATCTTCTGCAGAGTGGAGGAAAACGCTTCCAGCTGGTCCATGGGCATAAAATCCCAACAGCTTCTCGGCGCCGGATCAATCTCCATCTTCCGGCATCTGTTCCAGGAATCGACTATCCCCTCGTCGAGTCCGTCAAAAACCACCGGACGCCCATCCACGAAATTTTTCCATTTGGAATAGTCAACCCGTGACCCTTTCTGCCCGCAGGAACCGGACAACGGGAATTCCATGGGAATATGAGCGGAGTTTCCTGATGTGCGTATTTCAAAGCTGTCACCGTCCCTAAGAAGTAAATACATATGCGTTCTCCGTGACAAGGTGAAAATAAGTACCCCAGCTTGGGCTATCTGACTCATGCATATCCAGACTGTCAAGTGTTCACATTTCGAACACAAGCCCATCCGAACATCCATATTTAATCCTTTTATATCATATGAATAGATCAAAAATAACCCTTCCACCGAACCTTTTCCGCCGTATTGTTCCACTCCTGAACACAGCCGGGTGCCGCACAAAGCTATAACCCTGATCATCATACTGTAATAATTTGATTTTACGCCTTGGCACCTCCGTTGCAATCCGGGATTCCAACCACGTTAATAAATCAGGAGGATCGATCATGGCTCAACAAGTGATCATGCCCAAGTGGGGCCTGACCATGACAGAAGGGAAAGTCGTTCGCTGGCTCAAAGGCGAAGGAGATTCGGTGGAGGCCGGAGAACCTCTCTTTGAGGTGGAGACCGATAAAATAACCAACTCGGTGGAAGCCCCTGCCAGCGGCGTCCTGTTTCAGATCATCGTACCGGAAGGAGAAACGGCCGAAGTCAAGGCCGTGCTGGCAATCATCGCCGCTCCAGGCGAAACACCTGAAAAATCAGCCGGGGGTGCAGCAAGCGCGGAAGCCCCCAGTGAGGCTCCCGCCGCAGCCGCACCGGAAAAAAAGGAAACTCCCGCATCCGCACCTGCCGGTGAAGGAGAGTTCGCAAGGGCCATGCCCGCAGCGCGCAAACTGGCTGAAGAACTCGGAGTGGACCTCTGCACGGTTGCCGGAACCGGGCCCAGAGGGGCCATAACCATGAAAGATGTCCAGTCTGCTGCGGATGCGGCTTTTGACGGCATCAACGCCAGCCCCAAGGCAATCGAATTTGCCCGCAAGAAAGGCATTGACCTGTCACTTGTAACCGGTTCCGGAGAAGACGGGCGCATCACCAAGGCGGATATCCTCAAAGCCATGAATCCCGCTGCCGAACAGCCGGCTCAGGCGGCACCGGCGGAAGCACAGGACACCATCCTTCCCATGGACGGTGTTCGCAAGCTGATTGCGGACAATATGCACGCAAGCCTGAACTCTGCCGCCCAGCTTTCGGTTTTTGTGGAACTTGACGTTACCGAAATGGTCCGCCTGCGCGCAGACCTGCTGGCCCGCAACAAACGCAATCCCGAATACAGGATGTCATACAACGACATCATTTCCTACGCCGTATGCCGCGCTCTCAAACGGCATCCGATCATGAACTCCACCCTGCAGGAAGACGGGATTCACCTTCACCCGCACGTCAACCTCGGCATCGCCGTCTCCCTGCCCAACGGCCTCATAGTTCCCAACGTCAAGAAGGCCGACACCATGACCCTTGAAGAACTGAGGACCGAAGTCCGCGATGTTGCCGGACGTGCCCGCAAGGGCGGCCTGAACATGGACGAAATATCCGGCGGAACATTCACCATCAGTAATGTGAGCATGCTCGGAGTGGACGGCTTCACACCCATTCTCAATCCGCCGGAAACAGGCATCCTCGGCATAGGACGCATTATCGAAAAGCCTGCTGTCAAAGACGGTGAAATAAAAATACGCAGCATGATGACCCTTTCACTGACATTCAACCATATGACCACGGACGGAGCTCCGGCCATGACCTTCCTGCGCGAGCTTGGAGACATGCTGGAAAATCCCGGCCTGATGATCATGTAGGCAGACCATGTCCAGAAAAAGATTTGCAGTGGAACTCGGCTACGCAGCCGACCTTCACGGGGAAGACATGACCAAGGCCGCTGTTCGCGCAGTCCGCGACGCTGTTTCACGGATATGCCTGTGCGGGATTGTGGAGATATGCGGGCGGGACCGTTTTCAGGGCGTGTACGTCCATGCGGTTCTTGCCGTTCCCGATCCGGATGGAGTTGACCGGGAAGCGGTCCTGGCCTGCATCCCCATAGGCGAACCATCGCTGGAACTCGTCAAGGGAGGCATGAGCGTCCCCGGAATCGAGGTCCCGTGTTTCGCCCCCGGGGTCAGCAATATAGTCGTGGCTTGTGCCGCCCTGACCGTCTACGTCGAGACGGACCCTGAAGGCGCTGAAACAGGAGCATAGGAGTAACGGGTCCGGCGATACCATGGCCGGGCCTATCAACCCAGAGGAGTTTTAAACAATGGCTCTCAGCAAGAAGACATTGATCAAGATGTATGAAACCATGAACAGGATCCGGATGTTCGAGCTGAAGCTGCAGGAGCTTTTCGCAGCAAGCGAGATTCCCGGCTTCGTACACCTTTACCTCGGCGAAGAAGCCGTGGCCACCGGAGCATGCTCGGCCCTCACCGATGCCGACATGATAACCAGTACCCACCGCGGGCACGGACATCTGCTGGCCAAAGGCGGAGACCTGAAGCTGATGATGGCGGAAATTTTCGGCAGGCAGACCGGTTACTGCAAGGGCAAGGGAGGCTCCATGCATATAGCCGACCTGGACCTCGGAATTCTCGGAGCAAACGGCATTGTCGGCGGCGGCGGTCCGCTGGCGGCAGGAGCTGCCCTGGCTGCCAAATACAGGAAAAGCGAAGATGTGGCCATGTGCTTTTTCGGAGACGGTGCATCCAACCAGGGAACCACTCAGGAATCCCTCAACATGGCCAGCGCCTGGAAACTGCCCCTGATCTTCATCAATGAAAACAACGGCTACGGCATTTCATGCCCGCAGTGCAAATCCATGGCTGTGGTCGACATCGCCGACCGCGCCGCCGCCTACGACATGCCCGGCGTGGTTGTGGACGGTAACGATGTCCTTGCCGTGTACGAAGCTGTATCCGAAGCAGTTAAGCGCGCACGCAAAGGTGAAGGCCCCTCATTGGTTGAATGCAAGACCTACCGCTGGCGCGGACATTTCGAAGGTGACGCCTGCACCTACCGCTGCACTCAGGAACTTGAAGAATGGATGGCCAAAGACCCGATTCCCCGTTTTGAGGAAAAACTCATCGAAGGCAAGACTGTCACCAAGGATGAAGCGGAAGCTATCAAGGCCCGTATCGCCGATGAGATTGCCGAAGCCGTCGATTTCGCCAAGAACAGCCCCATGCCGCCCTCCAGTGCACTGATGGACGACGTATACGCGTAAACAGGCTGCGTTACCTTTCACGAATTTAAATCCAACGGAGAAAACAATGTCCGAAAAAACATATCTTCAGGCACTCAACGAAGCGATGAAGCAGGAAATGGAGCGTGATAAAAACGTCTTCATCATCGGCGAAGACGTGGGCCAGTTCGGCGGCTGCTTCGGCGTAACCCAGGGTCTTTTCGACACTTTCGGCGAAGACCGGGTAATTGATACCCCCATCACCGAAAGTGCCATTGTCGGCGCTGCCGCCGGTGCTGCAGCCTGCGGTCTGCGTCCTGTTGCGGAACTGATGTTCGTTGATTTCATCGGCGTATCCATGGACCAGCTTTTCAATCAGGCTGCCAAGATGCGCTTCATGTTCGGCGGCAAAACCACCGTCCCCATGACCCTGCGCATGCCCCAGGGTGCAGGGATCGGCGCTGCCGCTCAGCACTCGCAGTGCCTGGAATCATGGTTCATGAACATCCCCGGACTCAAGGTGGTCATCCCCTCCAGCCCGTATGACGCCAAAGGGCTACTCATCAGCGCCATACGCGACGACAACCCGGTGGTCTTTCTGGAACACAAACTGCTCTACGGAGTGAGCGGAGAAGTGCCGGACGAAAGCTACGCCATCGAGATAGGTAAAGCAGACATCAAACGCGAGGGCAAAGATGTGACCATCGTGGCAACCTCCAAGATGGTCTACTCCGCCCTGGAAGCAGCCGAAAAGCTGAAAGCGGACGGAATCGACGTTGAAGTGGTCGACCCGCGCTGCCTGCTGCCGCTGGACAAGGATACCATTCTTGAGTCCGTCAAAAAGACGCATGCACTGGTCGTAGCCCACGAGGCAGTTCAATTCGCCGGACCCGGTGCCGAAATTGCCGCAATGGTTGCCGAAGAAGCAATCGAATATCTGGACGCCCCCGTAAAAAGAGTCGGCGCTCCCTTCTGCCCTGTTCCCTTCTCTCCTCCTCTGGAACAGCACTACATTCCCGGAGCGGCCGACATCATCGAGGCCGTCAAGAGCATCCGTTAAACATATACGGGAAACGACTCCGGTCGTTTCCCCTTACTTTTTCAGAAGGGCGAACAATTGAGTGTTGCAGCAATCATAGCCAATCCCGCTTCCGGTAAGGATATCCGCCGTCTTGTGGCTCACGGCAGCGTTTTCGACAATCAGGAAAAGGTACGCATTGTCCGAAGACTGATTCTAGGTCTGGAACGCGCCGGTGTAACACGCATACTTTACATGCCGGACTCCTACAGCATCATCCCCCGTGCGCTCAATTCCATTTCGCCATCCATTCCCGTGGATGCGGTGGAGATGCCCGTGCTCAACAACCAGAACGACACCACTGTTGCGGCAGGCATCATGGAAACCCTCGGAGCGCAATGCCTCATCGTCCTCGGCGGCGACGGCACAAGCAGAGTGGCATGCAAGGGGAGTGTAGCCATTCCCCTGCTGCCGCTCTCCACCGGGACGAACAACGTATTCCCCTTCATGGGCGAGGCAACGGTGGCGGGACTCGCGGCAGGTCTTGTTGCCTGCGGCAGGCTGCCAAGGGAAAGCTGCTGTTACCGCAGCTGCATGTTCGACATTCTGATGGACGACACCCCGGTTGATATCGCCCTGGTGGACGCCGCAGTCTACACGGATGTATTCATAGCCTCAAAAGCGGTCTGGCACATGGAAAAGGTTCCGCAACTCTTCCTCACCAGATGCTGCGCTTCCTCAATAGGTCTATCGGCCATCGGCGGCCAGATTCGGGAGATAAGCCCGGAGGACCCCTGCGGCATGGTCATGACCATCGGAGAACCGGCTTCGCACAGAGTGACAGCCTCCATTGCTCCGGGGATGTTTGCCGAAATTCCTGTAATGGATGTTGCGGAGATGCCCCCCGATGTTATATTCCCAATTACATCATGCCCGGGACTTATCGCACTGGACGGTGAGCGCGAAGTGGAAATCCGCAACGGTTCACATGCCGGAATACGCCTGAACACCAACGGGCCGCTGGTCATAGACGTGCAGAAAACAATGTCCCTGGCCATGGAGCATGCTTTGTTCCGTTAACAGACAACACCTGAAAGGAGATCGACATGAGCAGTCCTCTTAAAGCCGCATTTATATTCGTCGCCCCCGGCGGAGACCCCAAACAGCACCGTAACTGGGTTCTCACCGAAGGTGTGGAACTGCTGGCCGTGGCCGTGAGCAACTATGCCCAGGCCGCAGAACTGGCCAAGGATCTGGTTGAAAATGAAGGAATTGCCGCCATTGAGCTTTGCGGCGGATTCGGAGCGGCAGGCACCGCCATGGTTGCCGCTGCCGTAGACGTTCCGGTAGGCGTGGTACGCTTTGACGTGCACCCCGGCCTGAACAACGTTAGCGGAGACACCCTCTTCGGATAAGCAGCCAACCTGTTTATGCCAAGTCCCGTCAACGGCCTCCGGCGATCCTGCCGGGGGCCATTTTTTTCAAGTTCTGATGCGCTTCGCGCTTTTGATCATTTGATTTCGCCGCCGGCGGCCAAAGGAGATAATCTATCTCTGCTCTCCACAGCTCTAAGACTTGAAGCAAAGCTTCTCGCCTAAGAGCTGATGGGCCTTTGGAATCCTTAGTAGTTAAATTATGTTGCTACAAGAACAACAATTCAAAGCACAAGATTCGCGGAACGACTGCAATAACCTGATTTGAAAAAGAATTTTAAAATTCCAAAAGGGGGTCCCGATTGAATCGGTTCCCCCTTCTGGTCCCTTTTGGGATCGTCAGAAGCATCCGTTCGGATACTTCTCGACTGTTATCCGGCAAGAACGTGTTCTTTGGTGACAAAACAGGTGAAGGAACCGCTGAAAACGATTTCTTCTGCACAGAAAACCTCGACCATTACCAAATGCTTCCGTTCGCCCGGGGTTGTGTCCTTTGCCTTGGCGACAAGAACATCCCCGACGCGTGAAGGCTTCATAAACCGCACTTCAGCCGCACCAAGAACCACGTTCGGATGGTTGACCGACAGCATTGCCGCGTAATCGGCCATGCCGAAAATGAATCCGCCGTGAACCAGTCCGCTTGCATCGGCTGCCATGCATTGCAGACATTCCATCCGAACCTCGGAGCCTCCATCAGCGACCATGACCGGTTCGCCGCAAAGCGACCTGTCTATGCTCTCATGTGTTTTGATTTCCATACAATACTCTTTAAGGCTGTTGTTTGTTTCGGATATCCCGGCGGCAGAACATCGGGGCCGGAAGGAACTTCTTCCGGCCCGGAAGGGGCGTGGATGTCAGAATTAATCGAACAGGTCGTCCAGTTCATCGAAGACGTAGTGCATGTACATAACCTTAGGCGATCCGCCCATGGATATGGCCAGCATGGCGGCCTGCATGATCTCTTCCTTGCTTGCGCCATGGCTTGCCGCTCCCTGAATATGGAGGGAAATGCACATTTCGCATTGGGACATCATGGAGCAGGCAACGTGAATCAGTTCCTGCGTTTTATGATCGATCGGTCCGTATTCACTTATTTCCTTGGTGAAGGCAAGATAGTTGGGGAAGACCTTCCCGGCCCTTTGTGTCATTTTGGCAAGGGTATCTGCCGCTTTTTCCGCTGCATCCATAACTCTTCTCCTTGGTTAGATTGTTTGATGCAGTGATAAAGCAAAGAGCATGCCTCATCCGCCCCGCTCCGCCAGCCCCCTATCCAGGCGATAAAACATTGCATATTGACCGTCCTGCCGCAGCCTGCCGATGTTCAGGACATGAACATTGATCGAAAATCGAACAGCAGCACTTCATACAATCAGAACAGGCAATCCAGAAAGACCGGCAGGTTCACATCCTTTATGTATTCCTCCAAAACAACATCGGCCAGACACTCCTCCAGAGCACTGCGACGATGCTTGCTGCCGACGATCAATCCTTCAAGCTGGTTGATATCCCGAACCCCGAAATAATCGCCGAAGAGCCGAACTGTCTGGATATGACCTTTTTTTACGAACATGCACACGTCCAGCAGGCCACCGGGAGTACGGGTGCGTTTTTCGAAATTATAAGCCGGTGAGGAACCGAAATTCCATTCCCAGGTGCGGTAACGCTCATTAGCCAGGCTTCCTATGCTATCCGCCTCCTCACGGCTCAGGGACATGTCCTCCCCTGCCGCGCTGCCGGAGACATAATCCATCAGCCTTTCTATGAATTCCGGAACTTCCATCGGCACGGGCAGGTGGCTGGAAATATTCGTTACCCGCGAGCGAACGCTTCGGACGGCCTTGTCGCGATATTTTTCCGGATCAACACGCAGGGCGCCGGAGAGGTCGGCCATTTTAGATGAAAAAAGCAGTGTTCCGTGGTGAAGGACTCTTCCTCCGTGGAAGTGCTGTGCGTTTCCGGAGAACTTCTTCCCTTCTATCAGCAGATCATTCCGCCCGCTGAAGGCACACTCCACGCCCATATGCCCCAGAGCAGCCTGTATGGGGGCGGTGAATTTCTGGAAATCAAGACCGCCGGACGGAGTGGCATTCTGAATAAATGTAAAATTGATGTTGCCCAGATCGTGAAAAACAGCCCCTCCCCCGCTTAACCTGCGGATTACCGGTATTCCGCGCTTACGGGTGAAGGATTCGTCAATCTCGGCAAGGGTGTTCTGATTCCTGCCGACAATAACAGCAGGTTCGTTCCGCCAGAGCATGAAAATCTCATTACTGTCGTTGCCAAGCAGCCACTCTTCCGCGGCCAGATTGAAAGCCGGGTCCGTGGACTGGTTATATATATACCGCATGCAAACTCCTTTTTTAAAGTCGAATCACTGCAAAAGACGGACCTTGTTAAACACAAAGACCCGAACAAGGCTACCGCACCATCCGGCGCCCACACCCTCAAGGACTACAACGGAAAACATGAATCGCGAAGATATGAAAGGATATGACCGAGACGAGTTACAACACCAATTGAACTCGGATCAAAAGCACGCAACACTGGCAGTAATCGGCAATTTCGGGTAGCTTATAATTTGGGCTTGACCGGACCTCAGCCATTGATATAAAAGCCTGATCAATCAAATGCCAACGTAGCTCAGTCGGTAGAGCAGCTGATTCGTAACCAGCAGGCCGTCGGTTCAATTCCGATCGTTGGCTCCAGTTAAATCAAGGTCTTACATCGTATAGATGTAAGACCTTTTTTTGTGTTTAGTGACCTGAGTACCAATTTGGTACCACTTTTGTGGGCTATATTTACCTTTTGGAGTTTGGGTTTTAAGAGTATCTCAGATTATTACATATTAATTTTTAGCCCTTTATTTTCTATGTTGAAAAGTTATCGTGACAAAATTTTTGACTTTGCATCTATCATTGTAGGTCTGCCAAGCTTTATTCGTCTTGTTCTGAATAGTGAACCTGAAGGCAAGGTTGAATTTGAAAAGACTTCTAAAATTGTATGCAATATTTTAATAGAATTTAGTTCTCTTGAAAAAGCATATGCTCAAGCCCAAAAAAGATACGTTCTAAGAGCTGTGGCAAGAATCAATACTTTAGCCAAGAAGACGCTTCTCACAGATGGGTTTATTTTCCACCTGATACTTTCTGAAAATAAAATGGTGAGCATCTATCCTAGTTTTGTAACTATTGAAGAACGTAATTATTATGATCCGGCTATTAACGGATTCGCAAAAGACAGACTAGCACGCGGTAACTTCCCAAAGGAAATTTTTGTTTCTGATTCATTTTTGAGGGGCCGTAGTTTTTATGAGAAAAGGAGGGTGTTACTCTTTCGGCCTGTCCTTGAGGTCCTTATATGTTCACAGCTTTTCTTGAATCAGTACAGAAAGGACCGAGTGGTTAAAAAGGAATTTGTCAATAACCTGCTGACTTTTAGGAAGTCTTTGAATTCTTGTGCTTACACTGGCCCCAGTTCATTAGAAGATATTGTACATTTTTTAAATCGCAGAAGAGAAGCGCAAAGGCAGGCCAGTACTATTAGTAGTGCACTTGCCAATGATCTCTTTGAACAGAAGACTGAAGAGAGTGAGATTTCTTTGCAGGATGAACTTCTCGATTTTATAGATGAATTGCAAAGGGAGCGTGCTGATTTCAATTTGATAAATATCTATTTAGCTATTGCCATTCACGATTTGCTTGAATCGACTCAGACCTCTTTGGGCAAATATGATGAATTGTGGGAGTTGATGGGTGATCATTTTAGAAGAGATAGTCCTTATCTAACCCGTATTCCCGGCGGGAATAAAGTCACAATATTTATAACTGGTGAGGTTCTAAGTCATAAAGGATTGTCGGATATTGTGCCAAAAGAAAGTTCAATACAAAAAAATTCTTTCAAAAAGAATAATGGTCCCATAATCAAAGCTATCCTGCCAAAAATAAAGGAGTTTTGCGAAGAAAAAAAGATCAGGAATATTCCTATTATTCCCTAATTCTTCAGCTACCTTCAGATTAACAAATAAATTTGGAGGTAGCCCAATGGCACGACAAAAGTTAAAAAAATATTCCCAGCAGACAGTTTTCGAGAGCCTTCTTGAAACACTTCCTCCTCTTGTTCCCCGCAAGGATCTTCCCAAATATTTAGGTTCACTGATCAGCACTGGGCATATGGCGAATCTCGATTCCGCCGGACTCGGACCGCAATCTATTAAGATAGGTGGCCGTGTTGTCTATACCCGTGAAAGTCTTGTGCAGTGGCTCGAAGCACGTAGTCAGTAGAGGGTATAGATAATATGCTCCTTATTGATATTAACGGCCTAGACGTTAGCAAGGCGGTTTTGGAATATGCCACTTTAGGTATTCCCGTCTTTCCATGCACAGGAAAGCGGCCTTGCGTTTCCGGTGGATTCAAGAGCGCGATTACTGATCCGAATCAAATCACCCAATGGTGGCAGCAATTCCCACAGGCAAATATCGGTAGCCCGACCGGAGCGAACAGTTTTGTTCTGGATATTGATCCTCCGCACGGAGAAGAGTCGCTTGCTTTGCTTGAAAGCCAGAACTCACCACTACCCGAGACACTGACCCAGCGAACCGGGAGTGGGGGACGGCATCTATTCTTCATACAGCCTGCTGATATTGAGATCCGCAACTCTGCCAGCAAGATCGGCAAGGGGCTCGATATCCGTGGAACTGGCGGTTATATCATCCTACCGCCATCGGTTCATGCTTCGGGTGATTCTTACCAATGGATAACCGAATGTTCTCCCGCTGAAGCTCCTGCTTGGCTGGTTGAGCTTATTCTTAATGGCTCAGCGTCCAACTCACAGACAAACCAAACTGCATACGTTCAATCTCTGCTGAAGGCCGAGACAGGGACTCGCAACGATTCGCTAAATAAGGCTGCTTTTCAAGTCGGGAGGGACATTGCTTCTGGTAAGGCGAATGGCGGGAATGTTGAAGCTATTGCTAAAGCAGCTTTACAAACTGGTTTGGGACCGAAGGAAGTTCAACGAACTCTTCAGAGCGGCGTGCAGGCCGGGAAGAAAGTTGTGGAAGAAAGCAATCCATATTCAGGGCTAACCACCTCTGCGTGGCCGATCCCGGATAAAGCCGCCTTTTACGGGTTTGCTGGTGAATTTGCGGAATTTGCTGTGGAGAAATCTGAAGCTGATCCTATTGCGGTTCTCGCTACTTTCCTGTGTCGGTTTGGTGTTGAGGTCGGGCAGTCTCCTCATATGTTTGCCGGAGAAAAGCAATACAGCAGGATTAATGCAGTGCTGGTCGGGCAGAGTTCAAAAGCGCGTAAAGGGACATCTTCCATTCCTATTAGGGAACTGTTCGCCTTCAATGAAAAGGAATGGATTCCGGCACAAACTTCTCAAGGACCGCTGTCCAGTGGTGAGGGCTTAATCCATGCCATACGTGACCCGGAGCTGAAATATCACGTGGATAAAAGTACCGGGGTTGGTGAGCAGATTACTATAGACCCCGGAGTTGAAGACAAGCGTCTTTTCATCCTTGACCAAGAATTTGCAGGGGCTCTGGCTTGTACAAAACGTGAAGGCAATACTCTTTCAACCATTGTCCGTACATTGTTTGATGGCGGAACCATCGAGCCGCTGACCAAAACAAGCAAGCTGGTGGCAACAGATCCCCATGTTGCCATTACGACCCACATTACCTTGCAGGAGCTGCACGCTCGACTTGATCGGGTTGAGATCTTCAATGGCTTTGCAAACCGTTTCCTATGGCTCTGCGTCCGCAGAACAAAATTGATCCCCTTCCCGGAACCTTTGGACAGTCAGCAGGTGAGAGCGTTTCAAAAGAAGCTCCTTTCATTGCTGGAGTCATCTAAAGTTCGTTCCCAGATGGATTTTGATCCTGAGGCTAAAACGGAATGGGGAAACATATATCCATTGCTGGCGAAAGAACGTGCTGACTTGCTCGGTTCTGTGCTGAACCGCTCTGAAGCTTATGTCCGGCGTATTGCGTTGATTTACGCCTTGCTTGATGGAAGTGACTGCGTTCGGCTCCCTCATCTGAAAGCGGCTCTTGCTCTTTGGGATTATTGTGAACAGTCGGCGCGGTTCATCTTTGCAGGACTGGAAAGTGATTCGACCTGTCAGAAAATTATGGAAGCTTTGGAGGAGTCCGGCGGAAAGCTGGATACTTCCGGGCTGTATAAATTTTTCGGGAATCACATTTCAAAGCGAAAGATGACCGTGGCCCTGAATAATCTCCTTGCCAGCAAAAACATCCGAGTTGAGGAGTTGAAGCCGCAAGGAGGAGGGCGACCACGAAAAATATTTTATTTATGCGAAAAAAGCTAATTTTGCGAATTTACTCAAAGTGCGTTGCGAGTAAGTTCGCAAAATTCGCACGCTTCATATTGAATTAGTAAATTCGCAAAGTTCGCGAAATTAGCAATATAAAATAAAAAAAGTGGATGTAGCACCTACTGAAAGGGCTTCGCTGGTGGAGTGTGCTTATCCTGTTAAGCCAGCCTACCCAATGTCGGACTTTTGCTCCGCAAAAACATTGGGGCTGGTGAGGGAGTTGCTCCGCCTCCCTTCAAACCCTCTGGATTTTGAAAGACATGACTGACGCCAAAAAAACTGAAAAATTATCCATGCGAGTTAGTTCGAAGGACAAAGAGTTAATTCTCGCTATGGCTGCTGAAAGTGGAATGAGCATGGCTGATTTTGTGCGCGTGCGGTTGGGGCAGACCAGATTGCGCCGCAGCAGAATAGAAAGAGAGAAGCTGCTCCACTTGGCGCGTATCGGAAACAATCTGAACCAAATTGCACGCTGGGCGAATACGCACAAGAACAGCGCGGACGCTCTGCTGATCCTTGCCGAGCTGGCCTCCATCGAGCAGGAGCTGAAATGTATATGAAGGTATTCGCTCATGGTCAGGGTAATGGTGCTCAGGCCGTGGGGTACGTGATTGACCCGAAACGGAAAGGTCGTGAGGAGTCCCCGCCGGAAGTCCTGCGTGGTGATCCGGAAATGGTCCAACAGGTAATAGGCTCAACAGATCGAAAATGGAAGTACACATCCGGTGTGCTGTCTTGGGCTCCTGAAGACAAAGTCAGCCCTGAAGTTGAGCGCAAGGTCATGGATGACTTTGAAAAGACAGCTTTTGCAGGAATGGAGTCGGATCAATATTCCATCCTTTGGGTTCGGCATAGCCATGCCGGACATCATGAATTGCATTTCATCATTCCGCGCACTGAGCTTCACCAAGACAAGGCCATGAATCCATGCCCGCCGGGATGGCAGAAGCAATATGATGTCTGGCGGGATCTTTGGAATGAGCGAATGGAGTGGGCAAGACCGGATGACCCGAACCGGGCGCGAGTATCTCAGCCCGGAAAGGTAATCCAGTTTAGTAACAAGAGTCGGGCTGAACTTAAGGATCAGATTACAAGTCATCTGGCCGAAGGTATTGCTAAAGGCATTTATCAAGAAAGGAATGATCTGATTCAAGCTCTAGAGTCCGCAGGTTTTGCCATTCCGCGCAAAGGTAAAAATTACATCACGCTGGAGTCACCACAGGACGGCCAACGCATAAGGATGAAGGGAGGGATATATGCAGCATCTTGGCGAGCTGAGCAACAAATTGAAGGAACAGGTGGACGCCCAATCCAAGGAGCTGGAGCAAGCCGTACAGAGCGTATTTCAAGACTTGAGCGAGAGCTTGAGGAAGTGCGCAGCGTCCGAGCTGAATATCATATCCAAAGATATGGAGGACCGCCTTCAGGAACTCAAGAAAAAGCAATCCAAGATCTCGGCCCACTACTGGAGGCAAAGCATTTTGGTGAACTTCGTGTCCGCACTGTTGTTGGTAACAATATCTGTCTGCATGACCGAATTCTACGGCTGGAGAATCAAAGAAAAGCATCAGGAGCTAACAAGCATCAACGCGCAAATAGCAATCCAGAAGAAGAAAGAAAGCAAATTTACGAAATGGGGCATCAACGCCTACCAGAACGACAGCCAGAAATATCTGGTCTTCCCCAAAGGGATAAAGTTGGAAATAGCCAAAACAAACAGCGGCCAGCCAGCCGTTTTACTAACGAGGTAGATCATGAACGAGTTAAGTCGGAGCTTATCGGAGACACTAAGCCGCTTAAGCGAGGAGCAAAGGCAAAAGCTGAAAGATCAAGACCGCAAGATAACCGCACAAGGGCAAAGGATTTCCGAGCTGGAACAGGAGGTCCAAGGTTGCCGGGATTTGCTGAGCGGATTGGAAGGTGTTTTGAGCGAGTTGGAGAAGGTGTGTCTAAATACATTAAAATAAATAAGCGAAAAACAATAAGCAAACAAAACTCTGTAAGAGTTATCAGCAGGATGTGAATTTTGGTGTGAAGCCCAGAGGGGTAGCAATTTTCTGGAAAATTAAATACGAACATGGTATATTTTTTTAGGAGATAATAATGGCTACAGCAGAACAAATTAAATCCCTGATCAGGTCGCATGTCGATGAAGATAGGGACAGATTTTTAACTATAGCCCTTCAGGTTGCAGCTCATGAGGCCAGAAAGGGGCACTCCGCTATAGCCAACGATATAAAAAGTTTAGTTGATAAAGCAAAGTCCTCCACTCAAAAAGTAATACCTTTTAATCGTGATTTTAATGATCTTGTTTTGGGGTCAACTCCTCACACTCGACTTTCAGATATAATTCTTGAAAAAAGTAAAATCGAAAGAATCGAGAGAGTTGTTCTTGAGTACCATAAACAGGATCAGCTAAAAAAGCACGGTATGACAAACCGCCGAAAAATCCTTCTCGCAGGTCCTCCCGGCACAGGTAAAACTATGACCTCTTCAGTTCTGGCTGGAGAGTTGAAACTGCCGCTGTATACCATTTTGATGGACAAATTGGTCACAAAATTTATGGGTGAGACTAGTGCCAAGTTGCGTCAAATTTTCGATATAATTTCATCACAAAGAGGGGTTTATCTTTTTGATGAATTTGATGCCATTGGGGCCGAACGGGGGCGGGAAAATGATGTCGGTGAAATGCGGCGCGTTCTAAATTCATTTTTACAGCTAATTGAGCAAGATAATTCAGATAGTTTGATTGTTGCCGCAACGAACAATGCTAATATTTTAGACCAAGCTCTTTTTAGACGTTTTGACGACGTCCTTTACTATGACTTACCTTCTGAAGATGAAGCTTTTCAGTTAGTCAAAAATCGCTTGGCGAACTTCAAGCCTGCCCGATTAATCTTATCCTCAATAGGTGATGCTGTACGGGGGTTAAGTCATGCGGAAGTTGTTCAGGCTTGCGATGATTCAATAAAGCATGCTATATTATCCGATAAGAGTAAGGTTACAGTTGGAATTCTGAAAAATATGCTTCAAGAGCGCAAGTCAGCTTACGGAAAATCGAATTAAAAATTACACACCATGCCTGAATTACCTCATATTTTTGTGTCTGGGACTGCGGAAGTCAACCCTTATACGAGTTCTGCATCAGGAGGAAGAAGACCTGTCTTACAAGCTCGTAATAGAGCCGGACACGGAGAAGCCGTGCAAATTAAGCTTGAGGCCGCACGGCAAGCAACTTTAGAGCGATCAGAGAGTAGAACTGCATTCTCTCTTCCTACACGCCAAGGAACATATCTCGAATTTGAAAGTGCGCCCGGTTCTGATCTTATTACGAAGAGTTTGGAGAATAGAGGCAAGAACATCCGTTTACTGAATGTTCGTACAGTCAATACTGGTGATAATGAGGACTCCCCACAGATAGTAACAAAGGCAACTGTTTTTATACCATCAGGGGAGGAGGGCTATTTTGTCGAACGAGTTCGGCAGTTTGTAGAGGAAGAAACCTCACGTGGTAAGCCGAAAAACTTTAATCTGCTAACTAGTATTGAAAATGTCCAATTAGCTCTACTTGAGTCTCTCTGGACTGATGACGTTGCTTTAATCCCTAATGATGACCCTGTCTGGTGTGAGGTCTGGCTTCGCGGTGATACTCCGGAAGTTGTATCCGATTTTCGATCTCTTGCCGCTAGATTAAATTATCCAACCCAAGAAGGGTGTCTTGTCTTTCCTGAAAGGACTGTTATTCTTGTGCAGGTCAATCAGGAAGGGCTAACCCAATTGCTTGAGTCGTCAGACTCTTTGGCAGAATTCAGAAAAGCAAAAGAAACAGCTAATTTCTGGATAGAATTGGAGAATCTTGACCAGAGTGAATGGGTTGAGAATCTTGAAGGGAGACTCTCTGTCTCTCCTGATCCCAGTGTAGCCATAAATATCCTCGATACGGGTGTTAATAATGGGCATGATTTGCTTGCTCCTGTTTTACAGGATACGGATAAGCATGCCTATTCACCAGATTGGGGAACAGATGACCATAAGGGCCATGGGACTTTGATGAGTGGATTGGCTGCATATGGAAATCTCCAACAATGTCTTGAGACTGATCATGCCGTAACGATCTCACATTGCCTTGAGTCCGTTAAAATTTTGCCGCCACGTGGGCATAATGTCCCAACTTTATACGGCACGATTACTTCGCAAGCGACAAGTTTTGTAGAAATCCAAGCCCCAGATCGAACCCATATTCACTGTATGGCTGTAACTGCCGATGATGGAAGAGATAAGGGCAAACCTTCTTCTTGGTCTGCTGCAATTGATGCTCTTGCTGCTGGGCTTTCTATCGATCAATTAGTTCGTGGCAGAGATGACAGTGAAATTATTTTGGGTGAGCGTCGTTTATACATTGTTTCTGCGGGAAATCTTGAAGGACAGGAAGAATGGCAGAATTATCCCGATAGCAATAAAAATTCATCTCTTCTTGATCCTGCACAATCATGGAATGCACTTACAGTTGGGGCTTATACCGAAAAGGATTATATATCTGATACAAATTTAACTGAGTACACGACTGTAGCCCCTTCAGGAAGTCTGTCTCCGTATAGCACAACATCGTGCATGTGGGAAAATAAATGGCCCAACAAACCTGATATTGTGATGGAGGGGGGAAATTTAATTAAAGCCCCTGATGGATTTTGTTCTGAATGTGAGGATACTTCGCTACTGTCTTTAAGTCATTTGCCTAGGGAGAATCAATTCGATTGGATTAATGCAACAAGTGCGGCTACAGCACAGGCTTCTTGGATGGCAGCGCAGATCCAAGACACATATCCTGAAGCTTGGCCTGAGACAGTGCGTGCTTTGATGGTACATTCTGCTATTTGGCCAGAAAGAATGAAGAGCGAGTTCTTAGATTCGCAAAACAGAACAGATTACGCACGTCTTTTAAGAGTTTGCGGCTATGGCGTACCTGCTCTTGATAGAGCTTTGAACTGCGCTTCTAATCGACTTACATTAATTGCCCAAAGTTCATTACAGCCCTACGATAGAGCGGAAAGAGGATCAAGATACAGAACTAAAGATATGAACATTCATGAGTTGCCTTGGCCTAAAGATGTGCTTGAAAGTCTTGGTGATACTCAAATCACCATGCGTATAACGCTGTCATATTTTATAGAGCCTGGACCGGGGGAAGTTGGCTGGAAAGACAAATATAGATACGCCTCCTTTGCGCTAAGATTTGATTTAAACAGTCCTTTAGAAACAAAAGATCAATTTCGGATAAGACTCAGTGCCGCAGCACGAGACGAAGATGAAGTAGTTGAGACGGACAGCGGAAGTGCTCGCTGGACAATAGGTTCCAATGGTCGGTCGAGAGGATCTATTAGCTCTGATATTTGGACTGGCTCAGCCGCAGAATTGGCTGCTTGTAATCTTGTGGGGATTTATCCCGTAATCGGATGGTGGCGTGAAAGGGCATGGCTTGGTCGGTGGAACCAGCAAGCTCGATACTCCCTCGTTGTATCGCTTCATTCACCAGAGCAAAACATTGACCAGCCCATTGATATTTATACTCCTGTGGCAAATCAGGTCGGAATCACTACGGAAGTTCCTATTGAGACTTAATACGTCTGATGCTTGCCGTGGACATTTTTTTGCGCGGCCTTGTTTCGTGAATATACAAATCATTATAGGTAAGCCATGATAGTTTTAAATGAGCATGTTGAAAATAACGGCAGTGTCCCCGATGCTTATTGTGACAAGTGTAATCTTGAATGTGAAAGTCTCCCTTTGATTAGTGGTGAAATAAAAGGCAAGAGTGTGCGCATTATGCGTTGCCCTAAATGTAAGGATACTGGTGAATTTCGTCGCACTGGTGATGGGGAATGGGAGTTTCCTGAGTAGGTATTGAAAAATTTTAAAACTGCTGGTTTAGCTATATTTTGACTCAAGAAATCCATCAAAAATATTATCTATACCTGAATTACTTGATTTTATGCTGCTGGAGAAACCTTCTACGCCTGCGTTATCTGAGTATAATTCGATGGCAATCTCATCCAAATCATAATCAGCAATAATATCTAACGCCTCGTCTATTGCTATTGGCCTAATCGTTTGTTTTGTTGATTCAGAAATTAGCAGTGCAAGTTCGGATTCATCTAAACACACGGAAACATCAGGCCCATCTCCATAGTCGTGTGTTTCGAAATAACTAGGACAATCCGTCATATTTTCACTAATAAAGTCATAGCTGCATTCATATGTCCATGCAGGTATATAGTTTACAGCAAAGGCATTTTTTAATTCTGATAATTGAGAATCGTCCCATGAGTATTTAAGGGCATATTCAGAGGCTTCTTCTAAGTCACTATATTTATTTGTATTACGAAAAATTATACAAAAGATTTGAAAGGTATCATCTTTAGAACAATTTTTGATGGCGAAAAAGAGATTACAGAATTCAATTGTGCTGCTATCTGTTTCGATTTTTTGAAGTTCATTTTTGATATATTCAACTGGAACATATTTAAATGTTTTCTTAAAGTCTTGTTTATTAAGCAAAATACCTAGCTTGGTCGCAAAATATATCCCTTTTGTAAATATACTATCTGCTAGTTTTGCAGCAATTAATCCTGCTACTTTATTAACTAAGCTTTTATCCTTCAGCAACAACCGTTTTAGAATTGCAAGTCCTTCATCGTCTTTGAAATACAATAACATTTCCGAGAAATGTGTGGGGTTGTTCTTATATTTATTTAATACATAGTCAGAGATGGACGGGTTGAAAGGGGTATATTTGATTTCGCGTTTCAGATTGCCTGCATAACCAGAATGGATTTCGTTTCTATTGATAAAAGTTCGCGCTAAATCTTTTGAAACGGAATAAAAATCATTTGGCCTTGTTGACCTTACAAGATGTTGCCCTGCTGCCACAAAATTGTTGTACGCGTGTTGCAGACTTTCTTCACTTACAAAAGATCCTCCAAGGACTACAAGGTCAACCATGCCGCGTGAAAAGTCATCTAACTGGGCAGAATATGGATGTTCCCAGACATCAACGGGATTGTTTAAGGATCTGTCTATGAAATCACCATATTTTTCACTTGAAATGCCTTGGCAATGGTCTTGGGAAGTAATGAATTCCAGAATACGTGGGTTATAGTTGGGATGCCGCACGATATTGCTATATTTCCCGTTGGAGATAATTTTCTCCATGTATTCTTGAGGCAATCCACTTTTCCACATAAAACTATATAGAATTCGGGTTTTTTCTTCTTCTGTATATTCTTGAATTTTGAGTATATATTCTTTGTTTTTTAATTTTGTTGGAGTGTTGAATTGGCCTAAAGAATATCCTTGGTCTAAAATGTTAGTCCTTGACGTTAAAATAAACTTCTTGTTGCCAGTGCCTTGTATTAACTTAATAAATCTCATTATTTGAGTGTCTTCGTTGAAACGCAATGTCTCAAGGAAGTTTCTGCCTAAGAAGTCATCGAAATAGAAGATTTGTTTTTCAGAGACATTATAGGTAGCTCGTGCATTTTGGATATTTTCCTCTACTGCTATCAGGCTATATCCATCTGCAACAAAGTGCAGGCAAATCTGTTCAGCAAGGGTCGTTTTGCCTACACCGGGCTCTCCGGTGATTACAAGTGTGTTTGTTTGAGTAATTTTTTTTAGAGCTTGCTTGTGGGCGTTTGTGACAACATAGCTGTTGCTTGAGTCCAATGCATCCTGAAGGATTTGATCGCTAAGATTGTATGTGGCTGCATTTAAAAATCTTTCCAAAACACCGGAACTTTGAATCCAAAGCTTATAGTGTTGGCGTTCTATGCCGGGGAATTGACCTATCAAGGCATTAAGGTCGTCTTTGCCGTATATGTCTGATGTGCATTTGATATGCGGGGCAAGTGCGGCCTTTATTTTATCCTTGTTTTGCGGCGAGAGCGGGACTGATGTGGATAGGAGATACCTACTAGGAGCGAGCTTTTCTATTCTATCCTTTTCCGTATTTTTTAAGGTCGTCAGCAATGAATTATACCCAGAACGAGCGTAGTGCTTGCTTTGGATGATGCAGGCTTGGTCTTTCGTTATATAAAAACGACCATCTATACCCATGTCCTTGCCGGGCTTAAATCTCTCAACTTGAACGTTCAGGTGTTTTGACAACAGGTCGTTTGTTAATTCCTCAAAGTCGATGGGGTCTAGATTCTTAAAGTCGTAGTCGGGCATGTGCTTATTGTGGTGTTATATCTTAATGTTTGTCTGTGAGGTTATCCGTTCATTTCCCTACACGAAGAGTAATATATGTGCTCAGGTGAAGCTGTGAGGGCGAAGAAGTACCCCGTGGAGTCAAAAAGATCCTCAACAGAAAAGGAGACACAGATTTGATCAATTCGTATTGCCTTATTCTCCCTGCATAACAGAGCTTCTTTGAGCTCAAAGGGGAATGAACGCTCCATGGATTTTTCAAAAAGTACCTGAGAGCAGGTGTAAAATTTATCCCATAGTTCTTCTGATACAGCGTCATTTTTCATGTCCAAGGTTAGCTTCAGGTGTATCGCGGCTTCCTCGCCTCCTTCTAGTCGATATCGGAAGGAATTTCCTGTTTTGAAATCCATCTGCTTAGGCTCGATAGAATCAGCATGCCAAAGATTGTCGATGGCGGGTTCATAATACCCTGTTTTGATTCCTTCTGAGCGCAAATAGTCCTTTGCTAAGTGCGGAGACCAGCCATCTGATTTTGGGATTACTTGCGGCGTTTTTTCCTTGTGCAACATTTTGAACATGAAAATGATCGAATCAAAAATTCCACTGTAAGATTCTCTGTCAGCGAAGTAGATTCTATCTGCCCACCTTTTTAATAATTTTGTTCTTACATTGAAGGCGATGAGGGCAGCAAATATTGCAAAAAATCTTATTTTTGTTGAAGGGATTTTAAAATAGATTTGATAATAAATATTTTCATACGTCAAAGCCAACTGCATGAAATATAAAAAGGGAATGTAAAGCAATGTAAGCAAAGGAGGCAGCGAGTAATCTGTAACCAGCCCTTGGACAGTTTCTTTGCTTAAAGATGAAATTAATTCTCCTGCTGAATAAATGATCAAGCCCCAACCAATTGTTGAAATAGTGTAGCTGATAATTTTTTTGACAAGAGAATATTGCTCATTGCGTTCAGCGACGACTGCCATCATACCTAAGAAAGTGACTACGGGGATAAGTAGCATTTCTGCTAAAAAAGGAAGAGTATATGTGCCGGTGATAATTTCTATGAAAAGGACAAGCTTGATGTTGTCCATTAGCAGCTGTCTAAAGTTGATAGAAGTATTGTCATTGCCTGACAGCTTGAATAGGGAAAATAGAGCGACACTAAAGAACCATATAGTTGTGTCTTTAATTTGTGAAAAGTCCCAAAGTCCATATTTATGTAATAGATATACTATTGCACAAGTGTAGGCAGCAATTAAGGTTGTTATTATAACTATTTTGTATTGCAATAAGGAGTGAGCCGCATCTTTAAATGCTTCTCTGGCTTCTGCCATGCGAGGAGCATAGCTTATGCCGCCTATGCAGAGAACAAACCAAGTTACAATAGCCCATTCGCGAGAAGTTAATGTAAGCATGAGGCTACTTTATCCTAGTTTGGGTAATGGTTTTCTCTTTGGTTATAGGCTCTTAGAGGTGTGCTCTTTTACACCACCGCCCCACGCTCAACAGGAGTAACCCCAGACAAATCAACCTGACTACGCACCTTGCCAAGGTCATAGTTGGCCTGCATAGCCAGCCAGCTTTCGGGGGTACGTCCGAGAACCTTTGAGAGGCGCAGGGCCATTTCTGGGGAAACCGCGCTTTTGGCGTTCAGGACACGGGCGAGAGTGGACGGAGCCACACCGAGCATCATTGCCAGCTTGCGGCAGCTGAGATTGTATTCTTCCATGTATACGGAGCTGATCAGCTCACCGGGATGGGGGGGATTGTACATAGTCATTAATGATAATCCTCATAGTTTAAAATGTAGGCATTCCCGTCGCGGAATTCAAAGGTCAGCCGCCAATTACCGTTAACGGTTATGGACCAGAGGTCCGCACGGCTTCCTTTGAGCTTATGCAGTCTGAATCCGGGAAGGTTAATGTCTTCCGCTTCCTGAGCCGTATCGATGACTGAAAGCTGAATTCTGAGCCGCTTGGAATGCTTGGCCTGTATCCCGGCTGTTGAACCGGATCGATAAAATTTTTCCAGACCTTTGTGCTTAAATGTTTTGATCATTGTTCTTCATTTGTATGTTGCGCACTGCGCAACGCTTTGTCAAGGTGATGTGAATACTATTCTTCCAGCACTTCTACTGCCCGCATAAGTCCATCCGGCGAAAGGTGGGCATATCGTTGGGTCATCTTAAAGTCAGCATGACCCATAAGCTCTTTTACACTGTACAAATCCACGCCGCGCTGGACCAACCATGAAGCGAATGTATGGCGAAGGGTATGAAAACATACTCGTAGCCGAGGATCATCAATTCCTTCGTTGAACATGGGGTCAACGGTGCGATAAAAAATTTTGGATACGGTTTTCATTATATAGCCATTTCTTGAGGGGAAGATCAGTTCAGAGCCTACCCCTTTACACTCCTCAAGGCGGCGAGCGAGCATTTTCAATGTGTCTGTAAGTAGATAAGCTTGTCTGTTGACCTTGCCTTTTGTGTCCCTGATTGAGAGCTTTTTACCTGAAAGATCTACATCGTGCCATGTCAGTGCTGCAATCTCTCCAAAGCGTAGGCCGCAGCGTATAGCAAGCAGAGCCATGTCATGTGTATGACCACGATGCTGTTTCAGTTCATCTAATAGTTCTTGGGCTTCTTCCGGTGTAAGGAATCGTTCTCGGCGATTGTCTCTTTTGGGGATTGATACTTTTGTGGTAGGTGAGTCTCCGTGTACATATTCATCGCGTCTAGCCATATTCCAAAGGTGAGAAATTGTCCCAAAGACGTATTTGATTGTGGAAGTCGTGCGCTTTTTTTTGAGGAGGGCGGTTTTTATCTTTTCAATATCTTTGGGGCGGATTTCACTAAGCGGCATATTTCCGATGGCTGGAGCAATCCAGTTGCGGTAGAGCCCTTCTTCAGTTCGTGTAGAACCGTATGCCTTGTGAGCTTGGTGCGGCCAGTAGTAACGCTCCCAGAACAGGGAATAAGTGATGCTGGCTTTTTTGTCTCTTTCTTGCTTGAGGACTTTCTCTTCTCGTTTTTGCTCAGCGAGCTCTCTCTTTTCTGTCAGGGAGATACAGCCTTCACCGGTCCTGATGTTCTCTTTTAGTTCGGCCAGAGTTAGGGCTGCTTTTGCTTCGGTCCATCCTGCTGATGCCCAGCCTAAGGTAGGCTGGTATCGTTTGCCTTTATGTGAATAACGAAGGCCAAAGCAGCGGTCGGGGTGGGGGCCGTGCTTTCTGGTGGAGTGTTCATACCAGCGGATGCCGGGGTACTTTGAGGAAGTAATCCATTTACGCATTTCTTCACCTTGAAAATTCAGAGTTAAAATCAGGTACCAGTTTGGTACCACTTTTATGTGGTTTAACCTGATATGACATGAACATTTCTGAAAGTCTAGTTCGCTTAAAAGTTAAGTAAACTAAGTATATATGTGAAAAAATAGCGTAGTTAGGAAAAAAAGTAAATCTGATTCGTAACCAGCAGGTCGTGCGTTCAATTCGCATCGTTGGCTCCAGAATAAAATCAAGGGCTTACACGTAATGTGTAAGCCCTTTTGTTTTGTCTAAAATATGTTTTGTCCCCGTTTTTGTCCCCATTTATGTTGTAAGTTTTGTATTTGTCGATTAATAATGCATCTGAACTCACTAAATAGAGTGGCGTGAAGTGAAGCGTTATTTAGATGCAGGTCGAGATCAAATATCGGATCACAAAGAGAAGCAGAGTGAAGTAGGAATTGTTCATATGTTGCAAAGGGCCAGCGGAATGAGACTTGAATTATCTGAAGACGAAATTAAAAAGTTTAGATTTTATCGTGAATTTTTGAAACTTAGCAAAAATTATAAATCCTTATGCTCACTAATTAATGAAAAAAAGAAAAAGTATCCTTTTGAAGATGAGTTAATTCATTCGTGGTGTATTTGTGATAATTATTTAAGGTTTCCCTTTGAAGATTGGGTACAAAAGGCATTCTCTGACGAAGAATTGCTGCTTAAGTTTAATAGAGATGTAAATGTTAAAACAGTCTTGAGTGGTGTTTTCCCTCTGTTTCAGGATGTATTTAATGATGGTTTTGAAGACGTACTACATCGAGTTAGACTGTTCTACGAGTTAAATAATACAGTGGGTCTTAAAAGTCCTGATGATACTATATTGTCAATTTCAGCGGAAGCGCACCGATTTTATAGTAATGATGATTCGCCTGTCTTTTTAAGAGAACATAGTGATCATTTAATGTTTTATATGGATCTAGCTCGTGAAGGATGTACTGAGAGTATTTTTGGCGGTCATGAATATAGATATCTTGTAAGAATTAATCCAGATGCACCTGTGCAACTAATTATGGATAGCTTTAAGGATTATTTGACAGAAGTCTGTCCAAAGTCTGCCACGAATTCTAGGATTGCTGCGACAAAGCCATTTTATACGACTGGAAAATTACAGTTTGAAAAATATTCTGAAGTGTTAGCTTTCGTTCATAGTCAGACAAAGTATAAAACAAAGCGTGAAGCAATTGAAAAGACGATGGATACTGATTTCAAAAAGTGCGAAAATTACGATACACGCAAAAAAACTTATTACAATAAATTAAATAAAGCGAAGGAGTATATACATCAAGCTGAGTGTGGTATTTTTCCTGATGCAGGGAAAGTCTCAGATCGTAAGAAGAAAGTAAAAAAGCCTTGTGAAAGTGAGTATGCAAAGATTGCTCATCTAGTTGAGGCAAAGAAGAAGGCTAAGGAAGCCTCTTTTAATAAGGACTTGTCGCTCAATGACTTTGTTATTCGTAGTGAAAAATAAGATTATTTTTTATTTTTCACTGCAAAGTTTTCCCCCTACTGCCATACGGTTTCAAACACCCACAGTTTCCCCACGGAGACACAGGGAAAAACAAAAGGAAATCGTATGGCAAAAGTTCAAACCTCCCTTGTTGATCTGGCAGATAAGCTGCCTCCCATCATCAGCCGTAGCCACGTTGAAAAGTTCCTTGGCGGGGTAATTTCCTCCAAGAGCCTTGCGAATCTCGACAGCCTTGGCGAAGGTCCTCCCAGAATCAAAGTCAGCGGTAGAGTTGCCTACCGAACCGAAGAGTTGCTTACGTGGTTAAGCGCAAGAAGCTTTGCCATTGAAAAGGGGAATACCCATGCCCCAAGGTAAGCTTAAAATAGTCGCTGCAAATGCCCGCACCGATGCCCCTTCAAATGTCAATGCATCCGCAATTGCCGCCGCTAATCGCGGTGCAATTGACGAGGCAAATAAAGCCTTACTGAAATCTGTTTTTACCAGCCTTACCAAGAATATGAATGTGGTCCTCTCGTTTCTGATCAAGGAGTACGGGGTTGGGTCATGCTTCAAAGTAAGGTGCATTGATATACATTACGCAACAGGTGTTAGTGTTGATACTGTGCAGAGAATATTAACAAAATTTGCGTATGAAGGGTTCCTTTCGAAAAAAAGAATCCGGGACGGACGCTTTCAAGGGCTTGAGGTTACCTTGAAGCCAGTCTGCAACCATTATCAGAACTTTATCCTGAATGAGGTGTCGGCTGCACCCGCAACCGCTACTGGATTTCAACCTAGTATAGTAAGTAGTATTAATAAATCTACTTACTCTGAAGAGGCTTTGAAGATTCTTGCGGTGACTGATGAAGATATTGCAGCCCAATATCCACTTCTTGCCGATGCTGGATTCGGAAGTAGCCAGTTAAGCCAGATAGTAGAACATCGGGAGAAGCTTAATTTGCCGCTAGCTGGGCTGCTAGCGTCTCTTGAGTATGCCGAATACATGATTAAAACCAAACAGCCAGATAAATACGGGGATATCGTTTCAAGCTACAATGGGTACTTTTTCAATGCTCTCAAGGTCTCAGGGGCGATTTTAAGACCTGATGGATACAAAACGATCACAGAACGCGCCGTTGAAGAGGCTAAGGCGGTCAAGAAGCAGGAGTTGGATGCTCAGTATGAACTCTGGCTGCTTAAATTGCCTGTTGAGGATAAAGAAGAAATTCTTAAGGGGAAAAGCGGTCCTGATGACGCTTACCTTAGGTATCACTGGAAAAAGAATGTCTTGAGCAAGCAGGGAGGCAGCAATGGATGAGCGTAAAAGCAAAACCCTCTTCGTGGATCTGCCGGAACATCTACGCGACAAAGAGATGATCGCGGAGTCCAGCGGGGCAATGTGGTTCCTTTTTCAAAAGACTCCCAATATTCCGAAGGTTCCTGAGTACCGCGACAAAGATTTGAGGACCACGCGCATCACGCTTAGTCCGGCAGCGCAAAGGTATTACGCAATCCTACGTCCAAAGTTTGAGAGCAAGCGGCATTTGATCCTGCTACAAGATTGTGGACACGAACTTAAGCCGCTATCCTGACTTTCACAGGAGAAGCGAATGACCAAATCCAAACGTCGGAATTACGATCCGGAATTTAAACGAAATGCAGTCCTTTTAAGTGAAGATCCATCCCGAACTCATACCGAAGTTGCAGACAGTCTTGGGATCTCCCCCAATATTCTTTATCGGTGGCGTCGTGAATATTTCCGTAACGGTGGGAATGCGTTTACCGGACAGGAAAATGGAATTTTGACTGATGAGAAACGAAGGATCAAAGAGCTGGAGAAAAAATTACGCGATGCGGAAACTGAGCGTGATATCCTAAAAAAAGCATTGGCCATCTTCAGCAGCGCACCGAAATGACGTTCCAATTTATAAAAGCGAACCGCTCCAGTTTTCCGGTGAAGAAGATGTGCCTAACTCTGGACGTTTCCAGGAGCGGTTTTTATGCGTGGTTATCGAGACCTGAATCAAAAAGAGCTATTGAAAACAAAGTATTGTGCCAGCGTATTCAGGAGCTTTATTATGAGCATGGTCAAATGGCGGGAAGTCCCATGATCACAGCCGACCTGCATGATGAAGAACGGTTCTGCTCGGTCAGTCGTGCTCGAGTTGCTAGAAAAATGAAGGCGATGGGACTCCAGTGTAAAACGACAAGAAAGTTCGTGGTCACCACAGACTCCTCTCACAAGGAGCCGGTTGCCCCCAACCTGCTGGACCGTCGGTTCTCGGCATACAAGCCGAATACTGCTTGGGTTACGGATATTACATACATTAAAGTTGGCAAGAAATGGTTTTATCTCACTGTTTTTATAGATTTATTTTCTAGGATAATAGTTGGCTGGGATTTGAGTGCCTCATTAGATAGAAGCTCTGTAATCCGCGCTTTGAAAAAAGCAATTGCAAGGCGTCGACCACCGAAAGGATTGATGATTCATAGCGATCGAGGGGTGCAGTACGCCAGTCGAGAATTTAGAAAATTGCTGGCAAAATATGGTTGCACCCAAAGCATGAGCCGCAAAGGGAATTGCTGGGATAATGCGGTTGCCGAATCCTTTTTCCATACCCTTAAAACGCAAATGGTCTATCATAGAAAATTTGCCCACAGGCAGGAAGCTGAAATTGCTCTCTTTCAATACATTGAGGCCTATTATAACCGCAGAAGACGACACTCCAGTAATGGATGGGTGTCACCTGCTGAATTTGAAATCAACTGTCAGGAAAATTTCTTTGTGGCTTAGCTGACTGTCCAGAAAAGTGTGGCAGGATCACATTCCAGAAGAAGTGAAATTTCATCCTGAAATTTATCATAATTAATCACTCCCCGGTCATTGCTGAAGAAAGAGGTTGTCTTGTGCTTTGTCGGCTCGGTGTTGCTTGGAACAAAAGACTCTGCATTTATGAATGCCTGTTCAATTTCGTGCTTGATGCCCTGCGGCAAGATGTCGGAGACCATGTCTTTGCACATATTTAGGTAGCGGATGTCCTCAGCCTTCAGGGACACATTCATGCTCTCTTTCTGGGCTTCTATCCAGTACCAACGCCTGCCGTTTTCCATCTCAGTCATCAGGGGGAGAGTATGGGTGCGTTCTATGGTTTCCACCATCCTCAGAATTGTCTGTTTTGAGCAATCAAATTTATCCGCCAGAGAGGATAGATTGTATTTACGTCCTGTGAAAAGTAGCAGTCCGTAAAGGCCTAGGATTTTCTCCGATGGGCTCGCGTCATCATTGAATTTTTTTGCCATAATTTTCTCTTTAAGATTTTCCCGTTCCGGGAATTGGAACGCTCCTTTTTTATATCCCAAATATGGCTTGCAAACAAGCTGAGTGAGTTTGGTTGGGCTGAAGAATTCTTCCTTTGTCGGGCATTAGAGGGGGAATATTCGTCAGTCGTTTGAGGATAAATTTAAAGGAGTAATACGAGAATGAAAAAAATAATTTCCGCGATCATTATGTTAACAGTTCTGGCTGGCCTTCAGGCATGCACTTCCTCTGCCATAGATACTGTAAAAGATGGGACTTTGGTTTTGGATAGTTCGCGCACCGTAGGACAGACCTTTGATAGCTATAAGTATTTCAGTGCTACCAGTTGGAAATCGTTCAAGGATAATAAAGGAAGGGAGATTGTCGAATTTACGGGATCAGTGGATTACGACAAGTACGTCGGGGCTATTTATGGAGGTGTTACCCTTAGCTCTGAAATTGTCACCAAGGCAAAAAAGAACATGGAAAATATGAAGATGTCTTTTATTGCCCAGTTTGCAGTTAAAGGAAATCGCTTTTTGCTGATTTTCAGTGGCATAAATGTTGGCGGGGTTGATGAAAACGGTAAGCTTCATCAGAAAAAAATTCCCGATACGAAAATGGAAACGATTGAAGCTGTTTATCGAAACGTTCCGCTTGAGCTTGTGTCAGTTATGCTTTTGAACTTTTGTAATAAGTAAGACGCGATAAGAGTTCGTTTAAAATGAGTCAGGCTCCCTTGGATATTCCGGGGGAGCCTGTTTTAGTTTGTTTCTTGTCCATGTATGGCGGAGAGCTATGGGGTGCTTTTAAAAATATCAAGTGATTTTCTGAGTGATTAGATATGTCTGCGATTATATATAAATACCAGTTTTCTGGAAAAAATATTTGCAAATAATTCTCTGTTAAATTATTGGTTTAATCAAAAACACACGTAGGCAACATGAAAATTTGGCAAGCAGTCAAGAAAGTTCTGGAAGAAGCATACGCACCCTTAACCTATGTTGAAGTGTATGAGGACATAGTTAAGAAGGGGTATTACCAGTTTAAAGCGAAGAATCCCAAGCATGTTGTCCATTCCGAGATTCGCCGCAGATGCAATAATCTTGACTTTGCTTCGGCTAAAAGTCCTAAATTTTTCACACGTAATCCAGATGGCAAATATACCCTAATTGGCTTTCAAGCGACTAATGCTCCCAATCCTTTGGCTGAAGAAGAGAATGAGCATTTTAGACTCGAACACCGTCTTGAAAATGCTCATGAGAAATATATTGCTTCTTTCAAGAAAGTACTGCTGGAAGAACTTAAGAATCTAACACCATATGAATTTGAAGTATTCAGCAAGAACTTATTGAAAAGCTATGGAGTTAAAGAGCTCATGGTTACCAGTCCCAGCAGGGATGGTGGAATTGACGGAGAAGGAATTTTGAAAGCAGGGTTGAGCAAGCTTTGCGTCGCTTTCCAGTGCAAAAGATGGAAAGGAGGAAAAGTCGGAAGGGGTGAAGTGGACAAATTCAGAGGTGCTATCCAAGGCAAGTTTGACCAAGGTATATTTTTTACAACATCCACTTTTACATCTGGGGCTAAGGCAGTTTCTACCAGAGTCGGGGCCGTGCCTATTATTCTCGTTAATGGAGATGGGATTGTTGACATCATGCTTGAAAAGCGGTGTGGTGTGCAGCAGGAACTTTTTGCCAAGTATTCTATTGAATTGGACCGAATGTTGGTGGATGACGGGTAGATTTAAGAGAGCTTTTTGTTTTGCATGAGGTAGAAAATGTCCGAAGAAGATAAAATTATACCATATACCAATAGCCCCCACTATCGTGTGACATCTCAAGGTCCTTACCTTTCTGTAAAACTTGAAGATTCATCTACGATTAGTGCCGAAGAAATTAGTCCTGTTGTTGATAAAATTTCCAATATACGGACAGTGGCAAACAATTATGATTGGCCGTTTGCTCATTACCTTGATAAGTCCGCAAATATTTTGGTTCTGGCTGTGTCAGGAGAAGTGCAAAAAGCTATTGAATCAGCTCATGATCTTGAAAAAACAATATTAAAAACAAAGACATTACTTTCGCGTCTACGCTATGCTTTAGTCGTGTTTATTCTTTTTGTTATGGTTATTATTGGGGCGATCCTTTTGTTTTGGTCGTGTGATTTTTCGTTTACCGTAATTTTAAAAAACGAAATAAAACTGCTAGTAGCGTGTATTCTTTTTGGCGGGATAGGTGGGTTTATGTCTATTGTCTGGAGGATTAATGAATTAGACATAGATATCCATTCTCCATGGCGAATGCTGGCTTTTACCGGAGTACTGCGTTTTTCTTTGGCAATGGTCTGTGGGATGATTGTGTTTTTTATAATGAAGGGGCGTATAGTCTCTTTTGTTGGAGATCCACAAAACATCTATGCTTACTTTGTTATTTCTTGCGTTGCTGGGTTCAGCGAACATTTTGTCCCAAATACTTTAGACAAAATTAGTGGTAACAAGGGCTAAATCCTATTTATCACACAAGCGTTTGTTAGAGGGGTATGCGTAGTATAAGCTTTCCAAAAATGATTAAAAATATCGGTAGAGTATTCATCTAGCCAGTTAAATTTAAGCAGGCTTGATTTTGCTGGAGCACTTTCGCCAGATGATAGAACCACGTAATCACGGTTTAGTGATAATGCACTTTGTAGACATTTTTTGTAAATATTATGTGTTAACCCTCTTAAAACCATCCCCATCAGTCCCTTTTCTACTTCTTCTGTAAGTCTGGAACACGGGATGCATCCAATAGCTATATCTTCTTTCGTTACATCCAGTTCTTTCTTTTTTAAAATTGATAAGAGAGTTGCTTCTTTCTCTGAGAAAATATGCTTTGCCCAATTGACTAATGGTATCTTTTTACTTTCTCCAATATATATATGTCCCTTGCAAGATATAAAATAAATATACGGACCTGTGTAGTTCCCTTTAAATGAGATGACATTCATGGTCTTTACCCATCTATTATGTCAGGATTGTCATCTATCCAGTTAGAAATATTATGGGATAAAAATTTATTTTTTTTACGTAGTAAAGCGGTGAGAGTTTCTTCTTCAATATCAAATAAATTTTTGTATAGCTGGTTGTCAGATACAGCCAAGGCCCATAACAGTCCTTCAACAACTTGTCGGAAGTTGTCTTTGTTATTTAGTTTTTTGAGTACATATTCGTAAAATGCTGTGTTTTTATTTATTCTAACGAAAGTTCCTTCTGAAGGACTAAATCCAGCAGAATACAGAGCAGCATCCAACACTTTACTTGAATATCGAATTCTTCTGAAAGCTCGATCCCCTTCGACAACATCAGGTTCATCTTCTTCTTTAGAAGACTCGCTTTCAGCTGCAAGGTTCAAGCCTCTCTCTTTACTGATTTCACTTTGTTCTTCTGAGAGTTCACCGGAAGGCAGCTCCTCTTCCAAACTTTGGTTTACAATATTAAAATTGTCTCCCTCTGTTCTCCCTGTCTCCTCTTTTTTATCTTTACACAGTGTAAACGCATGTTGCGCATCTTTGATGGCTTGAACTATCTCTGAACGAAGTATTTGCTCAACATCTTCTGGTAGATTTATTTTCTGTTTGGAAACATCTACATGCAGCACATCATCGTGAGCAGAAGTCAGGCATAATCTTGCTCTGAATCCATATTCATCCTTGCCAACTAAAGCCTCTTTAGGACCGAAAGGAGTGAAAATTCTATCACCCCATCTTATCAGCCGACCATTTCGATAAATAAAAAAACCCATGTTTCTTCTACCGACTTTGTAGGTTCTAATTAGCTCTTTATGTTCTTGTGGAATTTGAGCCGTAGCCATTCCTGCTTGAGGGAAGATCACTGCTTCAAGGGTCGCCTTATCTTCTGTACCTGGAATAGCTATTTCAGTATCAATGACTTTGCATGGATGTGTGCAGTCGTAGTTGTCAGGGTCAAATTCTTGTTTGGCAATGCTCTTAAAAAGTATATCAAATCCATCAATTATTTCCTCTTTTCTAGAGGTTCCAATTTCTTTTAATCTGATACTGAGTTGGCTGTCGGGGGCAGTCAATTGCTTATAATAAACGACACCAAGCTCTTCGGATAGACCATCGACAACAGACTTTAATGAAGCCTGATCGGAAAAATTACATTTATCAATGGAGACGACTGTTCCATGCTCTCCATCAATTATTTCGTTATAATATGAGATTTCCTCTGCCGAGAGAGGGCGAGAGTAAACATTGTATTTTTTGGTCTCATCAATTCTGTCGAGGTCAATGTGATGATGATCAGTCAAGTTACCATTTGTTTTAGATATGACAGAAATTCTGTTACCTAAAGATAATCCGGCTGATTTCATCCCCATGCCATACTTAGATAAGCTGTCTTTATGGTATGTAACATTACTTCCTAGCTGAAAAGCTGTAAATATTCCTTCGTTATCCATACCACAGCCATTATCTACTATTTCAAATTTAGATATACTATTCCTATTATGTCTAAACGTGTCGTCTTTTAAGGTTAAATTTATTGTAACTGAAGTTGCTTCGGCTGCGATTGAGTTGTCTATTATGTCTTTAACGGCAGCGACAGCAGAGTAGCCAATTTTTGAAATAGCTCTGCATACTCTGCTAGGGTCCATTAGGACTTCTCTTGAGTTTTCGTGTTCGGACATAATCTCCAACCTCCATAAGTTATTATCAAAAGTGGAAAGACATTATCTATAAAAAATTTAAAAATCCAGATATATCTATTTTGCGACTAAAAAGGTAGCCTATTCCTCTATGTAAGTGTTGCTTGAAATATCTGTTAATCTTATTTGAATCAGCCGAAATAGAATCAGACACACATCGCTGTTTCAACAAAGCCATATAGACCTCGTGGTGCCCACCACCAAAGGTTTTCCAAGTCATCTCAACAGAACTATCGCTGGGAATCTCTTCATCTCTAGGTTTTGAGGGTTCAGCCAAGGAGAGGCAGAACGCCCAACGGCAGAGCACATTCCAATTAGTGATTCCGGTGCGCCTTTTCACCATAACTAGTTGATCTTTTGCTCTTTGTGAAAGTCTTACGTGTTCAATCATATTAGCTGAAATATCCGTTTGTTATTTGAGTTTTGTGTCGCTTAATGTCGTGTTGTAATGTGTAACTTGCACCAATAAATTCTGAGAGCTTTTCTTTTGCTTCTCCAACGATTTCAGTGTCAGTAGAGAGCAGAATTGTCTGATGGCTGACATTTGGAAAGTAGTATTCAACTAAAAGGTTCCTGTGGATTGAATCAAGGCGTCCAAGGGGAGTATCAACAATGATTGGTAGGGGACGCCCTGAAGCCCTACCAAGCCCCCAAAGGATAGAGATAATGACCAACTGCCGTTCCCCTGCAGAAAGTGATGTCAGTGGAATATGTCTTTCGTTATGTCCTCGTAAAACCAACTCGTAGTTATCTGTGTTGATTTTGACCGAAGTAATGAACCCCTTCTTCCTTAAAAGGAGATTCGTACTTTCCAGTATGAGTTCCTCAAGGTGAGAAACTGACTTATTCAATACCGCGTCGCCAAACTCTCCTACTCGATTACGGGCGATTCCTGCATATTTAATGACTCTATCGTGAACAAGTTGCTCTGCGTCCTCTATTGCTTGTTTTTCTAAGAAACGTTTTTTTTCAGCCGTTTTAAATTTGTGCGATCCCTCAAGCTCTGCAATCTTTCGCTCAATGCTCGCCATCTGATCTATTGCTATACTTAATGCCTGTTTTGCTTCGTCTCTCTTTCTAATTGATTCCGCCACACTTTCTTCTGGAGGGATCATTGAAAGTTTGCGTTCTAAAGAATCCTTCTTTTCATTCCACTGCTCATATTTGCTTTTGAGTGAAGCAGCCTGCTTTTGTTCATGTTCAATGCGCTGGGGAAGATGCTGGAGAAGAGAGCTTCCTTCTTCAGACATATCTAGAATTATTTCTGTTGCGGCAGTGTCGCTTCGGCTCGTGCGGTCAGCCTGCAAAAGTTTTGACAATTCATCATATGCGCTAGGTGCCTTTTTATTAACAATTTCTAAGAACGTTTGATCTCGCTCTTCGAGCACCTCAAGTACTGCCTTTGCTTTAATCGCGTCCTGTTCGCATTTTTCCTGTTTCTGAGTGTCTGCTATCAGATTACCGATCAAGGCTAAAGGTAGAGTTCCGGCTGCTAGCTCTCTAAGTTCTGCTGAAATAACTTCAAGCTCTTGTTGCGCGTACCCTAAATCTTCTTCAATACCTTTTCTGTGGGAGAAAAGCTCCGCTCCGCTTGTTTTGAATTCACCCTCAGCCTTGGCAAGTTCCTTTTCTTTTGCAGCGAGTGTTTTTTCAATAGATTTCTTTTCTGCTTTAAGGTCGTTTATTTCGATTTGTTGTTGTTTTAATACGTTATCAAGAGTCTCTAGCCTTTCCTTGACTTCTGAGTCTGCTGTTTCTTGGGATTTCTTATAAATAAGTGAGGAGAGGTCCTCTTGCAGGCGATTAAGGAGGTTGATTCCAAGTAAGGCTTCAACTCCTGTCTTAAGAAGTAACTGGGCTCCTTCTTTACTTGCCATGTCTGCGACTGCTTCGCCGTCAAAAAAGAATAAATTTGCAATGCTTACAGGGATAAATGAGTCAATAAATTCTTCCCAAGTAGATGATATGACAGAATCATGTTTTCCGTTCTTATGTGCGACAAATTTTTCAGCAATCCGACCACCAGACGCTTCTTTCCAACTTCGGGTTACTTTATAAGTGTCTTTTACCCCTTGAGAGTAAGTCGCAAATGATAATGTGACACGACTTTCTCCAATGGACGGGTCGTTGATCAACTTTTTTAAAAAAGCGGAGTATGACGTAATTTTGGGGTCAAGGTGAACCAATCTCTTGCCAAACAAGACAAGCCTGATGGCGGTGAGCAGACTTGTTTTACCTGCTCCATTTAAGCCTCCAACCAATACAATAGGATGCGAGCTATCCTTTGGGCTTAAATCTAAATGTTGAACTTCGCCGTATACGCTAAAGTTTTCGAGAATAAGTTCGCTTAAGAGCATTTATCTTCCTCAACTGTACGTACTTCATTATATTGTTTGGTGAAGTTAACGGCATCATCTTTATTGTCATAGAATGCTTTGCGGATCACCTGTTCCATCCTGTCATATAAGCCTGCACGCCTGAGTTTTGTCTGGTATTCCCACATTAAATCAAGTAGTTCGCGTATCATTTCGTAGCTCAGCCTGTTCTCCGGGCCACAAATCTCTTCAAGAAGTTTAAGTTCCTTTTCTCCAAAGCAATGATAATGTTGAAGATTGGTGTCCGGAAAAGTTTTGCCGGTTTCATCTTTATAAATGACAGGAAGGCGGTCCTCAATTTCGTGTTTTTCTACTAGCCATATACGGCGAATTTCCTTCAGCTCTTCAATGGAGATCAGGCTTATGTCGCCAAAGTCCATAGGAGCGTTTTGGCGCATAGTTTTTTCTGTTTTCAGCAGTTGTCTTAAAAATATTTCTCGTTGACTCTGTAGATATGGGCCGTGAATGGGCTTACCTTTATAAAATTCTACAGACCCCTTCATCCTACGGAAATCACGCATCTTTTTGTCATCTTTAACCGTAAGGTGAGTACGATACTGAATTAAAGGCAAAAGCCATTCATTTGCCTTATCGTTTGTAGCCATATTTTCAAGGGAGCTATCACGAGTAACCAAAGTGCATGTCCAGCAGCCAAATCGGCTTTTCCCACAACTTGGGGTTTTTTCGTCCAGCTCTATGATCATCGGACATTCACGGTCTTCAGTCGCATCTTTATATAGCTCAAGCAGTTCGGAATTGCTCAATCCCCATGGGTTGTCCTTATCCATAAGAAATGCCCAGACGTCGTCATTGGTCCAGTCTTCAATCGGGGTATAAATAAGGCAGTTTTCAACGTGCTTGTTGGGGCTTAAACGATCACGCAGGCGGTGTTTTTCGTGTCGCCGCATGTTGCTTGCACGTTTTGTACTTTCATATTTTCTGGTCCCCAAAGCTAGAATTGTTTCACCGTATTGGTTGGCAACTTTTTCAATAAATTTGTTTGAGGGCTCAATTTTAAGGCGATCTGTACACCAGCGGAATTTTGACCAAGGGCGAGGGTAGCCACGACCTATAAGGTTGACCCAAAAGCTATTTGTGGGATCAGGATGCAGAAGGTGGGACTCAAAGGGCATGCCCTGTTTTTTTGCATGATAATTGATTAGATTAATAGATTGCTTTACCCACTTTGCAACAACCGGATTTTCCACAAGGGTATCGGTACTGATAATATAAACTTTTTTATTACGGTCTGCCTCTGGCAAGGATTCAAGAGCAAGCCATATCAATTGAAGAACCGCAGTGGAGTCTTTGCCGCCGCTATAGCCTATTACCCAAGGATGTGGGTCTTCTTGGTATAGAGTTTTTACCTCCTCAAATAAAAAGGAGAGATATTTTTTGTACCCCATTCCCTCCAACTGGAATGCTGAGTACTGATGGTTGTCTTTTTTAGTCATGTGAAGGGTAAACCTTTACGAAATAATATCTAATATAGTTAATTGATTGGGAAAATAAAAAAATGAAAGCCCTTATCATTTCAAGGAGTTTCATCTTTACTAAATATAGGCAGCAGTTGCACTCTGTTTTGCTGTTTAGCCTACCTTCGTTGCTACTGCAAGATTACGTGTGCTAAATGAAAGTCAGCTTGGGAGTTACGTTTTTGAGATTGAATTTTTCTTGAAAATACAGCAACGCCAAGATAGTTCACTGCGTCCGAGGCTATCTAAATTAATATTTTGAGACAATAGTTCAAGCCCAACCTTGTGAGCTCTAGTGTCGAATTGGGCAGTGTCAATTTTATAAAACCCCTCTTCTTCCTTCCCGCCAATCTTGTATGAGAAAATGATTATACCGTTATGTTTAAGTAGTTCTGACACTCTGGAGAACGCTTTTTTTCTTTCTTTAGAGGACAAGTGCATCCACACAGCCGACAGGAGAATTACATCATATTGGGCTGGTGGGCTTGGTAGTTTCGCTAGTTCTGGGAGGCGATCTTCAGCCCAACTAATTTTTATTCCTGCGTGCCTTTTTTGTGCTGCTTCTAAAAGACGTTTTGCAGGCTCAACAGCCGTAACTTGAAACCCTTTTTTCACGAGAAAGGCTGCATCGCGTCCTGAGCCTGCACCAATATCAAGTACATGGGCGGGTGGCGTTGGCAGGTAGGGTAAGACTTCTGGATGAAAGCTTTCAAAATCTAAACTTTCATACTTTTTAATACGATTCTCAATTTCAAGATTGTAGCTTTCAATGATTTGGTCATTTGTAAGGAACACAGACATGCTATAAGGTTCCATTCGATTGCATTATTGTTACTGGATTGGCATTAGAAAAATAAAAGTTAACATCAAGTCCAAGGAGTGCTGAAGCAGCCAAGATCAAATTAATTATAGCAGCTAAAATGAGCAGACCTGCAAAAAGTTTTACTACGCCATATCCAGAGCGAGGAGGCTCGTCTTCAAACGTTAAGGTTTTATTTAAAAGGATGTCCATAACTCCTCTAACCCGTAGAAGCACTGGAATAAGGCAAATGTCACAGATCACCGCGATCATGGCTATTCCAAAGAAAGCCCAACTCGTCAACGGTATCTTTCCCAAAGCAAGCCATAGCCCACCATTTAGGGTCATGGCTATCGCAGGAATATTCCATAGTTTGGCATTTAGTGATCTGAAATGTTCACAATTCTGCTTGTAAATTTCTAACTCTTTTTCTTGCTCAAAGGTCGTCATTTTGTTCTCGGTGATTGTCTATGCAAGTGACCTGTAGTCTCTATGGTGAAAGTTATCAACATCTTGATTGGTCCTAAACTTCCAAACACTCCTCAAGCTTCCGAATAGCCTCAGCATGCTTCTTCTCATTCTTTCTCAACTTCTCAATATTCTGCAGTTTCCAAAGCACGGCAGGTAGTTGCGCGGCGTGAGGGATTCCCAGAAGTTCCCATTCAGGATTTCCCTTTTTGACGGAGAGCAGGAATTGCTTGTCGCCATTGCTTAGGCCAGACTTGATTTCTTGGACCAGCTGATCGCGGGTGGCTTCAAGCTTTTCAAGGGCAACTTTAGTCTGTGTCATGCCCCGGAACTCTTTTTCGTAGGCATCGGCTAAGGGTTGGAAATTGGGATTCAGAATTTCCGACATTGGGCGGTTGTGTCCGAGTAGATAGACGAGAAATGCCTTTCGGGTTTTCTCGGTCAGCCCTTCGGTGTCGAGCAGCTGGGCTACATCAAAAAGATCGCGTGGATGTTGGCGATCCAGTGCCGCGCATATTTTACCACCGTATAGATCATGAATGGAAAGGCGGCGTACTTCAGCTGCCATTTCAAAGCGGCGTTCAACTTCCGGCTGTAGGTCAGAATATTCTGTCTCATATACTGTGCCGCGAATGGTGGCATTGGGTTCAACCTTAACCATTACTCCATCGTGCTTGATTAAGACCTTGGGAGCGGCATTGTTTGGCGCGGTCAGATTTACTGTTGCGGCAGGCATGATTGTTTCCACCTGCTTCGCAAGTTTTTGCATGCTTTCTGAAATATCGCGCAGAGCTGTCTTGCGGTCATTGATTGGGCAGTAAGCAAGGTCAATGTCTACGGACAGGCGTGGCAGATTCCAAAGGAAAAAATTCAGGGCCGTGCCGCCTTTCAGAGCGAGGAATGCTGAACCGTCACCGTTGGGATGGTCATATTCAATCAAGGACAAGACACGCAGCAGGATACGCACCTGCTTTTCGTATTTATTCAAAACAGTTCCTCTTCATTGTGCTTGGGGACGGTGATGTTGAATTCTTTATCCAGCATGCCGTTTTTTACTATCTCGCGTTTGCCGGAGCCCAGTTGGATGCTGTCGCGTTTGATGCGGGAAAGCCAGCGGTGTCCGCTTTCTCTAGCAAGGTAGAGGAATAGCCTTTTGACCTTGATGCTGTTGCACTCTTCGAGCAGTGTTTGGACAAGCGTGGGCCGTAAAGTGCCGAGTCCTTGCATAAGTTGAAAAGCTTCATCGAAACCTACTTTTTGCAGTACGTGGTGCAGCAGTTCAAGTATGGCGCGTTCTGGGGAGGATATTTTTACCGTAAAAGTTCCAGCATCGTGTTCAGTGAAGCTGTCGGAGAGGTTGTCAGGAAATAGGGAGGTGGAAGTAAAGACGATAGTCTGCCCCCAATCGTATTTGGCAAACCATGCCGCCAGTTTTGTTTTGGGGGGAGCAAAAAGGAATATTTCACGCTTCTGTGCTGAGACGTAGTGGGTATAGCCCTGAAGCTCAAGAGCAGTTCTGCCCCCGGCATGGATGAATGGTTTGTCTTTTTGCTGCAAGCTATGCAGGCCACCGAGCCAAGTGGGGGTGTCATGCGATTTGGCATATGCACCGCGACCTACGGAAACAAGCCAGCCTTGCTCCATGTATCCTTGGACAAGTGACTTGTTGATTTCCAGCTTCGCCAGCTCTTCGGAATTTTTTATGGTCCCGTTGGGCCACGCCAGCATGAGTTGGTTTATTTTTGTTCCTCTTCTTTGGTCCATGTTGTACTAAATAGCTTTTATTTAAACTATGGGCAAGTGATTGGTTTAAAAATATGCTGATTAGTATGTGTATAGAGTGCTATCTGGGGTAAAATTAAACTAACGATAGGCTGCTTCACCTACAGTTGTTAATGAAGGGAAGGAGCTTTGTACCTTTATCAAACGGAAATGGAATGACCTTCTAAGCACAGATTTTTCAACCTTTTCAATGATGATATTTTATTATCCTGTAGTTGAATCCATTCTAAGGCAGGCATTTTTTTACCGCATGGGGGATTTCCTTGAAAGACGTTCATACTCAAGCCCAATTCTTCTAGATGTTGTAATTTCGTAATGTTGTCAGGCAGGCCTGTGAGCGGATTACTACTCAAATTCAGTCTTTTCAATTGAGGCAGTTTGCATATCGGATCAGGAAGATTTGTAAATAAATTGTTTTTTATGTCCAGCTCTTCAAGATTTGATAATTTCCCAAATGAAGGCGGTAGGTCTGATAATAAGTTCTTGTGTAGATGCAGTGTTTTAAGTTTGGTCAGTTTCCCGATTGAAGTGGGGAGGCTCGTTAAATTTACGCCAATAATTTTTAGTTCTTCAAGATCGCTGAGTTCACCAATTAAGTCCGGTAATTGTACTGGGGCGAAAATTGGTTCTTCCTTTAGCTCGTAGCTGGAAATTGTTAGCGAGGTTTGTTTGCTTCTTTTCGCGGTGAAAATTTTATAGAAAATAGTTCCGGCGATGCAAAATTTTACCTTGTGATCATATATGTGCGATGTTTTGGGCATTGTCTTTCTAACACAGTTGAGGTTTTGGCTGAATGTAGCGGTTACTTTAACTCTTCTGCGTTCCAGATACCGGAACATGGTTCTGTGTTTAGTTTCTCATCCACCTTCTGTATAAGGGGATTCCTTTTTATTTAAGAAAATCAGTCTCAGAGGCTTGTTTCAGGAAGTTATAATGTGTTGACTCATTACAGGACGGGGGAGTAATTATTACCAGAATTTAAATAAGACTTGGGGGGAGTGTGGGAGTAGATAAGAATTCTTCAACTGACCGGATAGGGGTTTCAACGCTAGAGCTGTTCTTCAATAAGCTAGGGTGGTTATTTAGAGAACAGGTGATTCATGATCACGGTATTGATGCCCATGTTGAAGTCGTAATAGATGGAGAGGCAACAGGAAGACTCATAGCTATTCAGATTAAAACAGGGAAAAGCTATTTCTCAGAAAAATCATGTGGAAATTATATTTTCAGGACTGACCAAAGGCATGCTGAATATTGGGCTGAACACTGTCTTCCTGTGATTTTGGTGATGATAAACCCTGAAGAGGAAGAGCTTGTATGGCAGGCTTTAAATGATTCTACGATTGTCAGAACAGGTAAAGGATACAAAGTTTCTGTCCCTGCTTCTAAGAAACTTGATGCAAATGCTTTGACGGAAATTGCGGGTCTGTCTAATTACCCAGATTATATACAAAAGATGAATAAGCTGAGACTAGATCATGAGTGGATGGAACTTATTCATGATGGATGGGAAGTTTATATCGAGTTCAATGATTGGGTAAATAAATCCTTAGCAAGATTTGAAATTAAAATAGGTAGTGACCATAAGGATTTTGGCGAAAAGAAATGGCCTATGATTTATGGGGCTGGGATGTCGATAGAAGATGCGCTCTCTTATGTCATTCCATGGGCTTCTTTTGCCGTTGATGAAGATCTCCACCGTGAAGAGGCAGAGGGTGTTTGGTGTGCTGAATGTTACGGCGGATATGATAAAGAAGACGATATTGTTTATTACACAATGGGGTTTGACGAGTGGTACACGCCTCCCGAAGGACTAGTTCCGTGCTCCGAGGATGGCGAAACTGCTCACTACAGGCTCATTTTAAGTTTGAACGATATTGGTTCTTCGTTTCTGGAATTAGATGAATTCTTGCGTAGTGAAGAGATGCTGATTTCGGAGGCTCGGTAAAATATTACTAACCGAGATGAGTAAAGATATGCGAGATTTTAATAATAGTGGCGTATTTAATGTAAATGGGGATGTCGTCGTTGGGGATGGCAATGAGGTAGGGAAGCCATTTATCCAATGCTCAAATGAAGAGCTATTGTTAGAACGACGTTTTCGGAAGGAGAACCTTCGTCGAGAGTTTAAAGCAAAAAGCAAAAGAGTAATTTGTACAGCCATTTTAATTATGGTTTGTGTTTTTTGTTTCGCTGGGTATGAGTTCTATAAAGGAAATAGCAAATTGAGTATGTGGATTCTGGAATTGACGTCTATCGTACTGACCTTTTTGGGTTTGAAGACTGTTCTTACTCCTAATACATATGAGAAATTCGAACACCGTGATATTGAGGCAATTAATATCATTTTGAAATCACGACGGGTAGAATAACTCAGGTGCCTTCAAATATATAGGAAATCAAAGTGTTTGATACTTTTCTTCGCGAAGCAGAAGCTGATGGATTGTTGAAAGAATATTCTCCTGAGCATTTTTTGATTCAGGCTATGAATGGACAAACTCCTATGTTTTTTGAGGAGCACCAAAATATAAAATCAAATTCTGCCGTAAATAGGGCAAAGATGGATATCGCTTCAACCTTTGTTGCTAATTTTTCGTGTGGTCTTCAGCGGCTTGCGAGTCATTTCTGTGAAAAGGATATTGAAAAATTTATAAAAGGACAACTCGCAGCAGGAAAGGACAATTACTCTGAAGATCAATTTGTTCAGGCTTTTTCGGAAGTAATGGTTCTGGGGTTCTTGACTGATTTTGCCGGAAAGAAAGTAGTGCAAGCTACCTATGAACCAAAGTTGCAAGGGCAAAGTAATCCAGAGGCCAGAATTGAGTACAATGATGGGGTTGTCTTTGATGTAGAAGTTAAGACGCCATGTTTTCCCAAAATTATAACAATCCCAAAAGATAAAAGGGGTATTCTCAAACCAAATATGGTATTAACTCGAGAGCAATTTTCATTAGCTAAAGAGCTTTGCCAAAATGCAAATATTGAATTTATGCCTCCACGGGTTTTGAAGATCAAAGATTTCATAAAAAGTGCATCTAATAAGTTTGAAAAGGTTGATAATATTGAACATTTCAATATATTGTTTATTAATTGGACATTGTCAGATTTTTATAACGTAGGGGTAAATGAACCTATAGGGCTTATCGGCAACCCCATTAATGGAATCATTCACTGTTCTGAAGCGGCAAGCCAAATAGGTATATCAGATAAGGATCTCGAAAATATCTCTGCAATTGTAATTTATCGGGACTCATTTGATTCAATTTCTCAATGCGATTATAGATGGCATTTTGCTGCCCCAAAGAGGGTAGAACTTATTCTCAATGGTTCCGTCCAAAGCGAGCATGTACAAAATATTGCTAAAAAATTAAATCGCGATCCGATGAACACATCATTTTGTGAATGGGCTCCTTTCGATTGGGCATTTGATAAGGACGAGGATGAAATCACTATCAAAACCCAAGCGGACAGTCTCTTTAGGACAATGATGAAGTTGTCTCCACAAGGAGCAAATACATTTAATTTTAGCGTTTGAAAAATTATACCAGCCTATCAGATGAATTGTCCGCAAATTGTACGCAAATCTGCGTACAAAACTCGGTAGTTTTAGGTAGTTTTCGGCAGTTTTGGAAATGGGCTGAAATATGGGGAGGGCTCATGAATTATGGGATTACGGGCATTTCCGGCGCAAAATTTGATCTCCCGCCAGACAATTCGTAACCAGCAGGTCGGGCGTTCAATTCGCCTCGTTGGCTCCATAACAAAATCAAGGGCTTACACGTAATGTGTAAGCCCTTTTTCTTTTTTTGCGAATGTGGTGGAGGTTGTGGTGGCGGTACGGCCTTGTCAAACAGTCCCAACGTGAAAAACGTGAATTTGTTTTTACGTAAAACACCTGTGTTTTTTCACGTGAATTCACGTGAAATGAAATTGACAAACCAACACTGTCTTGGTCGGAATATACAGTGCGAATTAGGAGTGGCTGACGTTTGTTTCCTGGGTGGCCATCTCGCAACATTTTATGATCATTAACTTAGGTGTCAGCTCAGTCACCTTATGCAGCAGGGGGCTACACGCATGTCTCGTTTCATAAATATTGAAAAGTATGCTTTGGTTTTATTTTTGTTGGTGACAGTGTGTTTTTTGCAAACTCCCGCCATGGGATCGGGAGGTATCGACCCTGCTGACCCAATGGTCAGAGTCACATCGCCGCCCTGTAATCTGGACGTAAACAAAGTGCTGGCGGCGGTAAGTAAGGATGTCAGCAGAGCTACAGGGATCAAGGAGTCCTTCATCACCTACTATTGGCAGACTTTTGACAATGTGGTGTATGAAGGCAAGGAAACCGACAAACCGCTTTATGTAGACCTCTATGTGCCCGGATTTTTTAGCGATGATGATGTCAAAGGCATGCTCAATGCCGTGGCCGACGCTCTTGTGGATCACGCCGGGGTCGAACGCAAATGGCTGTTCATCCATACGCATTTCCCCCTGCCGGAACAGGTTTATATTGGCGGGGGCATTACCAAATGGGACACCTACCGAGGTAAACCCAACAACAAACCCCGTGATATGGCAGATCGGGCCTTGAACAGGTTTATGTTCAATGATGCATCCTTTGTTTTTCAATGTCTCTGGCGTTTCGGCATTATAGCTTCTGGAGCATCCGATCTTGGCGAACTCTTGACCATCACCAGCCGGGTTGAGGATTTTAACAAAGAAAGCTGGTATAAATCCTGGAATTCAATGGCCGCCAGAGTTCGTTCCATGGGGGATGAATTTGTTGCCTCCGGGCATGATATCAGTGCCGGGCAAGCCTACTTTCGAGCAACAAATTATTACCGGGCCAGTGAAATTTATCTCTCAAAAGACGACCCGCGCAAACATCTGGCCTGGGATGATGGCCGGAAAAGTTTTCTCAAGGCTGCCGCTCTTTCCGGCGGGCGAATTGAACCTGTGCGTATTCCTTATGAAAAGACGACTCTGCCGGGTTATTTTATCAAGGCTGATAACAGCGGCAAAAAACGTCCGCTGCTGATGATTCAGACAGGTCTCGACGGTACCGCCGAGGATCTTTATTTCATTCTCGGTGTACAGGCGGCCAAGCGCGGTTATAACTGCCTCATCTATGAAGGCCCTGGGCAGGGCGAGGCAATTTCTGTTGAGAAGCTGCCCTTCAGATATGATTGGGAGAAGGTTGTCAGTCCGGTTGTCGACTATGCATTGAACCGTTCCGAGGTGGACGCTGACCGTCTGGCCATTATCGGTTATTCCATGGGAGGCTATCTGGTTCCCCGCGCCTTGGCATTCGAGAAACGTATTCGGTGGGGCATTGTCGACGGTGGAGTCTACAGTGTTTTTGACGGCACCATGACCAAGTTCCCAAAGGAGGTTCGTGATGGAGTGGGTAAATCCAGCCGAAAAAAGGATGTGAACAAACTTGCCTATGCGGAAATGGAAAAGCACCCGGACCTGAAACAGTTCATCAACCAGATGCTCTGGACCTTTGACGCTGCCACTCCTTACGATTTGTTCACCATGCTTAAAAAGTACACAATGAAAGATGTGTTCGGTAAAATTGATACTGAAATGCTGGTACTCAATTCCAGTAATGACCAGATCGCCGGGTCCAACGCACAGGCCAAAAAGTTTTATAACGGTCTTAAGTGCAAGAAGAGCTACTTTGAGTTTAACACCGATCATGGCGCACAATTTCACTGCCAGTCAGGCGCGCCGTTTGTATCCAGTGAACGTATATTGAACTGGCTTGATGAACGGGCCAAACCCAAACAGAAGTAAGAGGAACTGATCATGATGAAATTCAGGGTTCTCGTATTGCTGGCCGCAATGCTGGCAGTGTCAACAGCAGGTGTTCAGGCAGCTGAAGACGGCAAAAAGTTTGATGCCCACGCCACAAGCTTCAGCTACTTCTTCAAGGATGCTGATATGGATTTTCATTTTGGCAACCTTGTTCTCGGTTCTGCCGGGAATGGTGGCGTAGAGATCGGCGAGGCATTTTATGCTGCTTCGCAGATCAAAGACGGGGATGCAGTCAGTTGGCAGAAAGAATGGTATGAGCTTGCCCGTCGGGTAGAGGCTCGTGGAGAGCGCTCATTGAAAGAGGGGCACAAGGTTAGCGCACGGGATCAGCTTTTACGCGCTGCTTACTATTACCGCATTTCTTTGCTGGCCATGCTGCCGGATAATCCGGAACTGCAAAAGCGCGGCCTCAAGAGCCGGTCGCTTATGATAAAGGCGGGACAGCTTTTTGATCCGCCGCTGGAGTATTTTGAAATCCCCTTTGAAAATACGGTTCTGCCGGGATTTTTTCGTAAAGCCGATTCTTCAGGCAAGCCGACCAAAACTCTGCTTATGATTGGCGGGGGCGAGACTTACATTGAAGACCTCTTTTTCTACATAGCGCGGCAGGCACATGACCGTGGCTACAACTTCATGACTGTCGACCTGCCCGGACAGGGCATGATGCCCCATGCAGGGTATGTTTTCCGCACTGATACCAATGTGCCTATGAAGGCTGTGGTTGATTACGCCCTGAAACGTAAGGATGTTGATCCTGCTAAACTGGCTGCTTACGGCATCAGTGGCGGCGGACTTTTTGTTCCGCAGGCCGCTATGCACGATAAACGCATCAAAGCCATCGCCATGAGTTCGGCAGTGGTGGATGCCCATAAGCTTTTCGCTGACATGCCTGCCGCAGTGGCTTCGAAAAAGGATATGGAAGGATGGACTTCTTTTCACGGTAATGTGGTCGAGTCAATCTGCTGGCGCTACGGCGTGGATAAGCCTTCGGGACTGATTGAAGCCAACAACGGCAATACCTTTGATGCAGGTAAAATAGCCGCTCCGGCCCTGCTTATCGTCGGAGAGGGTGAATATCGCAGCAAGGAAGTACAGCGGCAGCAAAAAAAGGCTTTGGACAACTTCACGGACCCAAGAAGTGCCCTGGTAGTTACTCCTTCCAATGAAGGAGCCACAAACCACTGCCTCATGGAAAATCGCAGCATAGTGGGACAGGTTCTGTTTGACTGGCTGGATGTAGTGTTCAAATAAGGACCGGGTGAGGTCAGTACAGTGTTTCAAAACAGCTTTCGAATACTTATATCGATTTTGATTTTGTTCCTGTTTGCCGGTTGTGCTGCCATTGGGCCGCCGCGAGTGGAACGGGACCGCATTGAATATAATATGTCGCTCACAGATTCGTGGAAGAAGCAGATATTATTGAATATTATCAAAATACGGTATGTTGAGCCGATTTTTTTCATGGATGTTGGGGAAATCGTTGCGGCTTATTCCATGGAAACAGGCGGAACGGTTGGGGCGTCTCGTTCAATATATGACAGCTCACTGGCCAGTACCAGCTCGGTTTTTGAGCTGGGCGGGACCGCCAAGTATACAGATCGGCCTACAATTACCTACCGTCCTTTAACAGGTGCGACTTTTTTGCGGGGCGTTATGTCGCCCATGCCGCTACGTAACGTTCTTATCAGCATTGAATCGGGGGCTTCGGCGGAATTTTTCTTCAGTCTGGGGGTGCGGAGCATAAACGGATTGATGAATGAAACGTTCAGTTCAAACGGTTACCGCGCTGCTGACGAACGTTTTATTCGCGCTGTTAAACTTATAGCCGAGTTGCAGGCAAATAATACCCTTCACGTTGTCCGCGATCCCCGCCATAAAGGCGATACGCCGTTGCTTAGACTGAAGATAGGAGAGATGAAAGGTGATACTAAGACCGCCGCACAGGCCAGGGAGCTGAAAACATTGCTTGGCTTGGATTCGAAATCCGACAGCTATGCAATCGGTTTTGGCTCAAGCAAAGTGGACGATCAATCAATCATATTGCAGACTTATTCTCTGGCACAGGTTCTTGCTTCCGTTTCAGGACGGGTGGATATGCCTGCAGACGACCTTGCTTCGCACCGGGCAGCTCCCGGAATGCCTGCATCAGGCAATGGAGGACTGTTCAAGAAGGCGATGGTCATGTCGGGCAAAAAAGAGCCTGAGGGTGCTTTTGTTTCCGTAAAGTTCAGGGACAGCTGGTTCTGGGTTGATGATCATGACCTGCTTACCAAAAAGATATTTTCCTTCATGATGCTGGCTTTTACCCTGATGGATAAAGGGCAGCAGGAAACACAGCTGCAATTGACTCTTCCGACACAGTAGAGCATGGTGGGCATAAGTTGAAAAATTAAAGCCTGCTGAATTTATTGCTTACGGGATTTACTCATGCCGCTGCGTAGAAATGCAAGACTTATTTTTTTATTTAAATCATTCTGCGTGTTCATGATGTTTTTGCTTCTTTCAGGTTGCGTTCCTGAGCAGGAAGCCCCAAGGGTCGTTGACGGAACTGTAGACCTTTCTTCCTGGGACTTTGAGCGCAATGGGCTCGTACGCCTTTTCGGTGATTGGGAGTTTCAGTGGGGTGACAACGAAAGAAGTGACCGTTTTCACGTGCCCGGACTGTGGCAGGGACAAACGGTCGCCGGGGAAACCCTGAGCGCAAAAGGCAATGCGGTTTACCGTCTCCGGATTTGCATGCCGGATGTTTTGCCGGAGCATATGGCAGTACTTGTGGCCGGAGGCATGTCGGTCTGTGAAGTACGGATTAACGGCTCGAAGATAGAATCCAGCGGAAAACTCGGTACCAGTGCTGAATCAGAACACCCCGTACGCCATTATGTGATCGCCGAGTGTCCGCAGTCGGAGCGGATTATCCAACTGGCCTTACTTGTCTCCAACCACCATAATATACAGGGCGGTTTGAATGGTAATGTCCTGATCGGGACCTCCCGGCAGATTAATAATTTTTATACCATCCCCCGTGTGCTTGGTGGTTGTATGGCGGGGGCATTGTCCTGTCTGGCCCTGCTCTATCTTGTCATGTTCTCTATGCGCCGATCCAGCAGGGAATATCTTTATTTCGGATTGTTTTGCCTTTTCTGGTGTATAGCCATTCTCTTCAGCCCCTCTTCCGGCTTTTTGATGACAGTGCTTGCGCCTTCTATTCCATGGGATTCTTATATTAATTTATCCATGCTGCCATACGGGGCAACCATCCCGCTGATGCTGATGTTTTACCATCGGTTATTTCCCAAAAGGTATGGAAGAATAATCGAGCGGATCTGCTGGGCAATCGGCCTGTCCTATGTGGTTTATATTATGCTGACGCCCCCCAATGCATATGATGTGGTGGCGTTCTTTTATTATCTGTTCAGCAATATTGTTTTAATTTATATGTTCGGTTGTTTTGCGCTGGATGTAATCCACAGGGAAAAAGGGATCTGGATACTTCTTCTGGGCTATGTTGCCCTTGGTTTTACAGAACTTGATGAGATGCTTTTTGATTTGAACATTATCAACTCCGCATCCCTCCGCCTTCTCGGAGTTTTTATCTTTGTACTTTCCTATGCCTGTTACCTTGCCCTGCGTTTTTCCCGTGCTTTCTCAAAGGTGGAAAAACTTTCTGTTGAGTTGGAAACAGCCAACGTCCGACTGTTGCAACTGGACAGGTTGAAAGATGATTTTCTGGCCAGGACCACCCATGAGTTGAAAACGCCACTGGCCGGGATGATCGGAGTTGCGGAATCCCTGATAGGCGATACAAGGGGCAGTATATCCGGCACAGCCGCAGCCCACTTGGATGTTATCGTACATAGCGGGAAACGGTTGGCGAATCTCATCAACGACGTTCTCGATCTTTCCCGGTTGAAACATAAGGATATAGTTTTACAACTCGAATCCGTCAGTCCTCATGTTGCGGTCCAGCGTGTCCTTGCTCTTGGTGAAACCCTCAAGCGCGGGAATGATGTGTCGCTCGTTAATGCCATTGCTCCTGATTTTCCTGCCGTGAAAGCGGACCCGGACAGGCTCGAACAGATATTGTTTAATCTAATTGGTAACAGTCTCAAATTTACCAATTCCGGGCATGTCACTGTTTCTGCTGCCGAGTATGAAGGTCTGGTGGAAATTGCGATCACAGATACAGGGACGGGCATCTCCGCCGAGGACCAGAAAATAATTTTCAATACATATGAGCAGGGAAGTTCACCCGATGTCGGCGGACTGGGGCTTGGTCTTTCAATCACCCGCCACCTTGTTGAACTGCATGGCGGTACTCTGGCTGTTAGCTCTGATGATGGCTGTGGGAGTCGTTTTTACTTTTCGTTACCTTTGGCGGAGAGTACTTTTTCAGAAAATTCGCCGGGGTCTCTGCCTATTATTTTTGACGATGTTTATCAGGCCGACAGCGTGGATGGTACGGCCCTCCCCGCACTTGTTTCTGCAAAATCCCTGCAAAGCGATATTTCCATTTCAGGTAATAAGTATCAGGTGCTGGTGGTGGATGATGAACCGGTCAATCTGCAGGTGGTCGCATCCATATTGAATATAGCCGGGATTTCCTTTTGCACGGCACAGAATGGAGCTACAGCCCTAAAAATGCTTGAAGACGGGCATGAGCCGGACATGCTGCTGCTTGATGTCATGATGCCGGACATGAGCGGTTATGCTGTTTGCCGGGAGTTACGTAAAAAATATCCGGCATCGGTGATGCCCATTGTTTTGCTGACTGTGAAAAACCGCATTGAAGATATTGTTGAAGGCTTTTCCGCCGGGGCCAACGATTACCTCACAAAACCCTTCTCGCGTGAAGAGCTGGGGGCGCGTGTCGCCATGCAGCTTAAATTGAAAGAAGCCTATACTGCACAGGAAGAAAATCTGGCTTTGAAGCGGGAGCTTGAATTACGCCGAAAGACCGAAAACGGACTGCGCTATATGCAGGCAAGACTGGCCAAAATCCTTGATTCTATTGATGACGCGATAATCGGTGTGAACCTGAGCAACGAAATCGCGTTTTGCAACCGGCCTTTCGAGAAACTCAGCGGACGTAGCGGCGGGGAGATACTGGGTGAGCCGCTGGCCTCGCTGCTTGGGGGCGGGCCAGAAACACATGAAACACTGCTTGGTTACATGCGCCATCAGGCTGGGGCAGCAGATCAGTCAATTGTTTTTGATGGCATCACCATAATGGCTGACAAAGATAAAGAACTTGCGGTCTCCTTCTGGGTTACGGGTTTGGAGATTGAAGAGGAAATAATGGGGTTGATGATTGTCCGTCCGTCCGGTTCCGGGAAGGCGGCAGGACTTCCTAATCTATCTTCCAGACTGGTTCAGGAATTTAGTGCGGATAGTGAAAAAGAAATCTGGCTGGCAGATAAAGACAAACGTTTGCTGGCTGTTCAGGTTATGACCTTGGCAGTGGATTGCTGGATGGAGTCAACAGGTGCCACAAAAGCAGACATGGCGGAACAGTCCGGTTTGTGGAATGTCTATATGGAAAAAGACGGCTATTTTCGGACCCAGACTTTGGATAAATATCTTGATGAGAAGACTCTTCCCAAGAACCCCCGCTGGAAAAAAATTATTGTTACAGCTGATTTTGTTCTTGCCAATTGTCCAGCAGGTTCAAAGTGTTATCAGAACTTGAAAGAAAGTTGTGACCTTTTGAGAGCGTAAACAAGGGTTGTTCTGCGTCATAAGGATATAGGGTTGGCCCAGAAATTGGCTGGTAGCAATGGTGCCTGCAATCCGTGAGTTTGTCCCCGTTCATATTAAACAGTATTTAATTTCATTACAGCAACCGAAAGCCCCAACTGGATGTATTTTATTTATTCATATATTTCGGGCTGATATAATTTAGTATCATTGACAAAACTATATGTGAGCGGGAATATATAAAGATGTTCGCAAGAATGTCTTTAGTCATATTTATCATTTGCAGTGCAATCTTGGGAATCATCGGCTGTAAGTCCGCCACGGCCGGAGCTCTTGAACTGACCCAGGACGAAATTCGCTATATAAAAGAACATCCCGTGGTGACTCTGGGTGTGGATGAATCTTTTGATCCGTTTATACATCGCAATGATGACGGTTCCTGCAGCGGTCTTGATATTGATATCACCGACCTTATTTCTCAAAAGACAGAATTGAAATTCCGTTTCGAACTCGGCAAGTGGACTGAACTTCTCAAGCGTGCCGAGCAAAGGAAAATCGACGGACTTACATCCACTGTCCCCCACCCCAGCCGTGCCAGATATTTCAATTTCTCCGTACCATACTGTGAATATTCAAGTGTCGTGCTTGTCAGGAAAAACACCCCCGGTGGAATACACAGCCTGAAGGACCTTGAGGGGAAACGGGCTGCGGTTATGACCGACAATATCAATATGCTCAATCAGGTCAAAAAGCTTGGGGTGGATGTTGAAATTGTGTGGGAACCGGATACCTACGAACTGATCAAAAGTGTTGCCAACGGGCGAAGTGATTTTATCATTGCCGGGGAACCGGCCTTTTACATCATAGCCAAGCTCGGCATGGCCGGTTTCATTGAAAGTGCCTTTCCCACCGGGGAAACCACTTCGCTTTGCTACAGTCTGCGTAAAGATCAACCGGAACTTGTTTCCATTTTCAACAAGGTCCTCAAAAGCATCCCGCAGGAACAGATTGTCGGGATTCGAGCCAAATGGCTTCAGGGGGCGGCGTGGAACCCTCTGGATAAAAACGGTCGCATAAAACTGTCGGATCAGGAACGGGATTTCCTGAGCATTCGTCATAATCTGGGCGTCGGAGTCCGGGGCGGACAGCCTCCTTTCGGCGTTTTTTCCGCCGATGGCCGGCTAAAGGGAATGGTCGCCGATTTCATCCGACTGGCTGACGACAGCCTCGGTTCGGGAGTCAAACTGCTGCCGGTCAGGTCGGCTGAACCGTTAGAGGACCTTTTGCAGAAAAAATGCGATCTGGTCATGATGTGCGAATTGAAAGAACCGCCGGAACAGGGTGTGACCTACACGACCCCGTATGTTTCTTTCCCCTATGTGATCGTGTCCCGGATGGACAGACTTTTTCAGGATGAGTTCCAGCCTGAAAAAGGACAGGTGTTTGCCGTCGCGAAAAACAGCGCCGTGATTCCTGAATTGGAAAAGGCCTATCCCGGAATCGCGGTACAGGAAGTGGAATCCGTAAAGCACGGTTTAAAGGATGTCCGGGACGGCGTATATGCCGGACTGATTGCCACCTCTCCCATTGCCGCGCATGAAGTCCAGAACAATTTCCTGACTGAACTTAAAATTATCGGGCACACAAAAATAAAGGCTTCCTATGCGGTTGCAACCCGGACCTCATCTCCGGAACTGAACCGTATTTTCCAGAAGATTATCGGCGCAATGAGCAGTGAAGAAGTCCGCGGAGTAATAAACAAATGGATGGCGGTGAAGTATGAGCGCGGTGTGGATTACGCGCTTATCTGGAAAATCGTTTTCGGGGCAGCCGTCCTGCTGGCCGGCATCCTTTACTGGAACAGCGTATTGAGGCAGGCCAAGCTCCGGGCGGAGGAGGCTCTCGAAGCGGAACGTGCGGCCATCAAGGCGAACCTCAATTTTATTGACATGATTTCACATGAGTACCGCTCCCCCCTTGCTGTGATTTCGTCCAATCTTGACCTACTTGAAGTAAAATCCAGCCGCGAGGACAAAAAAGACATCAGCAAGGAATTGGGACGGATGCGCAGTTCCACGCGTAAGCTCCTGCATATTTTTGAAAAGTCATTAGCAAAGATCCGTCTTGATAATGCGGGGATGCAGCCTGAAAAGCAGCAGGTTGATATAATCCATCTGGTCAATTCGGCTGTAAGGGATATCCGTAATGCCCACCCTGATCATACCGTTGATTTTCAGCAAACCGGTGATGTCCCGGAAGTTGTCGGCGATCCGGACCTGCTCAATATCGCAATCATCAATATTCTCGACAACGCCTGTAAATATTCAGAGGCGGAACACCCGGTAACTGTAAGGATTTCTGCGCAGGGACAACGGATCGTCGTGGAGGTGAGCGATCATGGAATGGGCATTCGGGATGAGGATATGGAACGTGTTTTTGAAAAATATTTCCGTTCCCAGAATGTGGGCAGCAAGCGCGGCGTCGGTATCGGTCTTTATCTGGTGAAAAGGATCATTGCTTTGCATGATGGAGAAATACGGGTATCCTCAAGCTTTGGAAAGGGTACGGTTTTCACTGTCAAATTACCTGTGTTCAAGATTAATTAGGAGATGATCACCATGCCCAGGGGCAGCATTATTATCGCGGAAGATGATGTTGAACAGCTTGAGACCCTTATGGAATATCTTTCGCTCAATGATTTCGAGGTGCATGGGGCGGGATCGGCCCTTGAATTTTTTGAAGCCTTGATCGGGAGCGATTATGATGTGGCTGTAGTGGACATCGGTCTGCCGGACAAGTCCGGATTCGAGGTGGTGGAAACCCTGCGCCAGCGCACTGATATGGGAATCATAGTCCTCACGGCCCGCGATTCCATCAATGACAAGATGCGCGGCTATGAGTGCGGTGCGGACCATTATTTCACTAAACCGCTGGATTGCCGGGAGCTGGCTGCCGCCGTGGGCAGTCTTGTTGAGAGGCTGGGCAGCAGACCCGAAGTCCCGATAGAAGGGGCACCCTCAAACCAATCGGCCCAGTGGAGACTGGACACCCTGCTTTGGGTTCTGACTCCTCCGGCAGGTAATGAAGCCAAGCTGACCGAGAAAGAGATGAATTTCCTGCGTATCCTGATCTCCGAAAAAGGTTCTCCCGTGACCAAGGAAACACTCATGGCCGACCTCGATTATGCCGGGGATGAGCTTTACGGCGCAGGAGCCCTTGCAGTTATGGTAACCCGGCTTCGCAAGAAGATTCGTGAGCAGACCGGACTTGAACCTCCCATCAAGACTATCCGTTCGCAGGGGTATAGTTTTTCGGCTCCGGCCATTCTCAACTGAATTCTGTGTTCTTGTTCCAATTCCTTCGTGCTGTTATTTTTCCCATTTTATCAGTCTATTCTCCGTCTCAAAAACCGCTCTCACGCAAAAGGCCCCTGTATCCCTTGCGCAACCAGTTCAGCAGCAGAGATTCCGGCCTGGTGTTCAATCGCACGGTTCCGCTTTGGCCGACTGCGACAGGACACTCCGCGTCAGGTCTGATTTCAACAGCGTAATAACTGTCAACCATACTCATGCGGCCGCTTTCGTCCGGGGCCACGGGAATCATTCCCTGAGACAAGGAGGTCAGGGCGATATGGTCCACATGCTCGGACCGGGCCGGGCTGATGTTCATAACTCTGCCGGGAAATGATCCTGCTGCGGATGCGGGATAAAATTTTGCATCATCACCAGCCTGAACAGAAGAAAGACGGTCTTCTTCAACAAACGCCCGGATCAGTCTTTCACTGCCAACGATGCGTCCCATGGAAATGTCTTTCCCGATATAGCCGCCCTTGCGCAGCTGCTCGTTCCACCAAAGCACCTGCCCGGACAACCGAGCCTTGACACGCTGCTCGTTCTTTTCCTTTTCAAGCCCCTCAAGCCTGGATTTTGTCTGGGTTATTTCCTCTTCCTTCTGCGGCAGCAACGGGCGGAATTCCTCATTCAACTCAAGGTTGGCCCGTTCAATCAGAAGAACATCCAGTTGACTGCGGATCTCGAATATTGCGGTGTCCAGCTTGCGGGATTGTATGACCGCCAGCACCTGCCCTTTTGAGACAAAATCACCTTTGTCGACATTGACCTCAAGCAACTGCCCGGCGGAAGGGGCATGGACTACCTGCATCTCCTCGGCAATAACCACCGCCGGGGCTTCAAGAGTGCGTTTCATGGGAACTGCCGCCCAGAGCAGGAAAACAGCCGCAAATCCCAAAATGATCATACCCGGACGCGTAAGCTGCATTGAACTTTTGTTTTTTATGATATTTTTCATTTCCATCCCAAGCGGCTTGACGATAAACCACCATACTTCTACTCCAAACAGAAACAGCCCGAGAGTTTTGGTAAATTTATAGTACATGAGCACTGCGATACCAAAATAGAGGACCAGACGGTAAAGCCATGAATAAACCGAGTAGATGAGGAAAGCCCATAGCCGTTTTGGTTTCAGATATTTTTCCGGGCATTCCCATTCTATTCCGAATAGATATTTCCGGTAAAACCACCTGGTCACAGCAAAGGACCGGGGTCGCAGATTATCCACTCCCCAGATGTCCATGAAGATGAAATAACCGTCAAAACTCATGGCCGGATTCAGGTTGACCATCAGTGTGGAAAGCAGGGAAGTGGACGAGACAACAAAGCAGATACTATTGAAAACTCCCGGACTGGATATGGACCAGCCGAACAGGGCCAGTCCGGCAATGACGAGTTCTGCACCGATTCCCGCAAGGGCTATTTTTGCCCGCTGGTTGCGGTCTCGCAATTTCCAGCCGTCGGTGACATCGCAAAAGGCCACCGGCCACATGACGATGAAAGCGATGCCCATCACCGGCACACGTATCCCGAAATTCTTGGCAGTGTAGGCATGTGAAAATTCGTGTATCGCCTTGAGGATCACAATCGAAAAGCCGTAACACAACATCCCGTTCAGATTAAAAAAATAAGGGAAGGTGTTCAGGTAGGATGCGAAATTCTGGATCAGTCCGGCCAATCCCGCAAGGCCCAGAAGCAGATATAAAAGCAAGGCCGGTTTCGAGATAAGCAGCCTGGCGGTTCCCAGTGACTCGGAGAGAAAACGGTCCGGACGCAACAGAGGTATGCGGATGTACAGATAATTCTTGAGCAGCCAGTTGAACAGGCCGGGACGGCTCGCCGCACTCCGGGCCATGAGTGTTTCCACCGGCATGATCAGCGAAGAAGTGGTCAGTCCGGCAAGGTCTGCTTTCCTGATGAATGCCGCCAATTCCTTATCGGACAGACGAATAGTGGTGCTTTGCAGCTGTTCCTTCAATGAGTCCAGAGTGCACGGGTGGCGCAACTGTTCCAAAATTGCGGCCTCGGCCCAGCCTACCTTGGAAAAACGCCGCGCTACCGGATCATAAATGGTATAGGTCGGCGCTCCGTCAATCCCGGAAGGGCTGACTACGATTTCGAGGTCCGGACGAAGCCGAGGCAGTGGACCGCTTTCATCTTTCTCGTTTTGTGTTCCACAGGACAATTGCATTTACGCCCCGCATCAGATTCCGGAAAACTTATTGAATGCAGCCCATGGTTTCCTGAACAGCCAGTAGGCCAGACTGACCTTTTCCCCGTAAAGCACGGATATTCCCTTGAGTCCGATTTTCACCCTCGGATCAGATTCATTCCACTTTGCTTCGGCCAGAACACTGGCAGTGCGTTGCGGGCCGGTAACCACTTCGCTGCCCACAAATTCGAGTCTGCCGGACAGGGAGTCTTCCGGGATGACATTGAGCAGGACGCGTACCGGAGTCTTGAGATCAAAGGTCATGTTATCATCCTCTGGAATCCAGATACGAACTTTGGTCCGGTCCGGGGCGACTATGGATAGGACCCGCTCGCCAACGGAAACCGGACGGCCACGCCATTTTTCAGGGTCGGCTATGACTACCACCCCCGGAACCTCGGCCCGTACTTCAAGCATGGAAACATTGTACTCCGCCAGCTTGTAACGGGCCTTTTCCTGATCAAGACGGTGTTCGAGAATGGCTATTTCCGATTTTGCGCGAGGATCGGCAAAAGCCTGCATCCGGACTCGGTCCAATGAGGATTTGATGATCAGCACCTGCTCGCGGGCGACTTTCAATTCATCGAAGGCGGTTCGGCGGTCATACTCAAAGAGCAGATCCCCCTTGGCAACCTTTTCTCCGGGATTGACCGCGACTTCCCCGACCACTCCGTCCAGAGGAGCGGAGACGATAAAGGGATCTTCCGCGACCACCTCACAGGGGGCCACCACCCGCAACGGCAACCGCACCAGCAGTAAAACAAGTACGATGGCAAGAATCGCGAACATGGCGAATTTCCTGCGGGTCAGGGCTCGGACTTTGTCCACAAAAGGACGGCGCGGATGCAATCTTTCCCATGCGCCGCCATAACTCATGATCAACGGAATCAGCAGTTGCTGTTCCTGCTCTTTCCATTGCCTGCCGGACCACCGTTCGAACCACAACCCGCCGACATGCTTTCCCCAGCCCGCAAGCGGAAACCAGAGCACCGCTGTTCCTGCGTTCTTTTGTACATAGCTGTTCCAGTCTTCGTGCAGCCCTTCGGGGAAGTCGTCTTTTGTCAGCAAACGGCCCCGATGCGGCTCCAGCAATCCGGCAGCCAGACGGTTCCACAGTTCGTTCAATTCGGAAGTTTTATTGACTGCGGCCTGCCCGGAGATTCCTTTAAGTTTCAATCCCGAAAAGCCCTGCTCAAAAAAAACGCTCCGATCATATGGGCACAAGGCAATCGTGCGGTTCAGCATTCTGAAGGTGAGTTCTTCCGCGCTCTTGGAGAGCATGCCTTCAAGGCTCAACTGCTGCAGGATGCTCAGGATGCTTACAGTGTTCTCGTTTCCGTTGTTCATTATAATTTTATAACTTATGCGATTTATTAGATTAAACCCGCATCATTGCATTAAGACCGAACCGCGCATGCCGCCGCGCAGGGAACCGTCGTTCTTTACCTCGGCAAAGACTTCAAAGGAACGGCTGGAAGGGTCCACTTCAGCACCGATATGGGAAATCCGTCCCTGGTAGGACTGGCCGGTTTCCTGAATATTCACTGTCACCTTGTCCCCGGTTTTCACTTTGCCGTACATGGAAGACTGGAGCAGAAATTTTGCCAGCAAGACGGAATCATTCACAATATCTACAAGCGGAGTGCCTGTTTTTACCCACTCGTGCTCGTTGACCAGCAGTTTGACTACCCTTCCGGTGAAGGGAGCTTTTACCGTGCAGCGGGCAAGTTTCTGACGGGCAATAGCCAGATCAACTTCTGCTATTACCTGTTGGGAGCGGGATTCTTCAAGTTCCAGAATGGATACGGATTTGGTCTTGAACAGATCCTCCATGATGTTTAATTCCTTGCTGGCTTCTTCGAGCAGGGTCCGGGCTCTGCGCACTTCCAGCCCGGCAGGAACGGCGTCAAGACGGACCAGTACCGCCCCTTTATTGAAACTCTGGCCGAACTCCTTACCTATTGCCGCAACCTGCGAATCAATTTCAGCGGAAAGGACAGATTCGTGCCGGGGGGCCAGCACAACCGGGATTCCTTCACCCAGATCCATCCGGGCCATGGAGGATGCGCCTGACAGCAAAATGCAGACCGCTATTACAACGGTCTGCATTATCTTCATATGTATATTCGATCTTGATTCAATCATTTCAAGGCAATTTCCAAATCCGGTGAAGTTGATACAACCTCTTTGCCGGAAGCATCCCAGTCCCGGCCATGCTGTTCAGGATGCGCTGGCGGGCGGTCAGCAACCGGGCTGCTGCGGTCAACCGCGCATGATGGGCAACAATATAAAGCTGGTCAGCATTGAGCAGGGTGCTTTCCTTGAGTCTTCCGGTTTCCACCTGCTGATGGACCTCGACAGCAAGATCCTTGCGCAGTTTTTCAAGCTCCTTGGCCTGCTCAACCTGACGCAGGTAGTTTTCATATTCAATTACCGCCAGCCGGAGTTGTGTAAGTACGGCCATAGCCATGTTCATACGCCTTTTACGGACAAGCCGTTCACGTGCTGCTGCGGACTGCTGATCGGCGTATGCTTCCGGGATGGAAAGCATGTCCCACGAAAGCTTGAGGCCGGACACGAACCAGTCGTGGCGGGTCAGGTATTTGTTGGCGTCATGCTGGTAGCGCACAAAAGGGCTCAGGGACGGAAACATGCGCATGATGGCTATTTCCGCATCCTTGGAAGTAATCTGCTCTTCAATATCCAGTTCAAAAAGTTCCGGACGGCTGAGCATGGCTTCCTTGTTCATCTCTTCACCCTGCATAACCAGCTCTCCGGGCAAAGCGGAAAAATCTATCTCTGCCAGTTCGAACGGAGTGTTCGGAGCAACACCCAGCAACCGAGCCAGCTCCGCCTTGGAAGCCTTGTATTCGTCAGCATAGCGGGTCAGGCGGATGAGCAGTTCAGCTATATCTATACTGCTCTGCAAGCCGTCGATCTTGGAGATATGTCCTTTTTCCATCTGGGTATTGATGATTTCCTGCCGCTGCATGGCGTAGCCGATCACTTTTTCAGCCTGCTTGGCCGCGTCCTTGGCCACAACAGCCCGCAGGTAGGCTCCGGTGACTTCAAAAGCAAGGTTCTGCTTGATCCGTTTGAGCTGCAAACCCCTGATCTTTACCCGGTCTCCGGACTGTTGCCAGCGGTTCACGTTGATGGCCAGATCCAGAAGGTCCCATGAGAGTTCCACGCTTTCGGTGGCTGTCTCAAGCTCTGAAGAAATAGACGGAGCAAGGGATTCCTCCCCGGTTGAATAGTTGACCGATTTGCTGGGAATGTGTCTGGATTTCCAGCTGCGTTCCACGTTTGCGATAAGGGACGGCAGCATTTTCATCATGGCAGCGGTGGACATCTCGCGCTGCACGTCTTCTTCGGCCTTGGAAACTGCCGCGTTGAGGTTATGGGTCAGGGCATAGGCAATGGCCTCATCCAGGGTAATGACACCACTGAGTTGCGGAGCGGAAGCAGTACTGTTTCCGTCCTCTGCCATGCTTTCCTGACCCTTGGATTTAGAAAACTGAAGATCCTTACCCGCATTGAGTGCCCGCAGGCTCTCGGGACTCTTCTTTGCAGCACACCCCGCAACCATGAGCGGGACCGCCACAAAAAACGCCGCAATTACAAATTTAACGATAAAACCGGGACGCATGCTCACTCCTTAAAAAACAGATTCCACATGAGAAACACTATAAGAACTAGTTTGCCAGAGTCTGCTTGATCTTATCAAGCTTTTCCAGAAGTTCACCCACATCCTCACCGTTGCGGGCGCACTGTACGCAAATTTCAGTCAGTTCGGCGGCCATGTCCGAAACTTCGTTCACGGCACCGGGTTCACGGACCTGCCCTGTCCGGGCAATTTCTGAAAGCTGGTTTACAGCCTTTTCAAGTGAAGCAACGGTGAACTCTGCCTGTTGTGAATCAAAACGCAGTCCCTCCACCGCCACCGACAGGATTCGAATATTGTCCTGAAGGCTCTGCTGTCCGGTGGACCCCGATGTACGACCATCCTGATCAAATCCGGCGCCTCCCTGCTGGGGGGTGCCATCGGCAGTGTTGCTGCCGGATGCCTGCGCCGCTTCACCGCCGGAAGGGCTTGCGGCTGCCGGACCGGACGAGGCTTCAGCCGTTGCCACCGGCAGTCCGGTATTGATACTCAAAGGATCGGCCTGTCCACCGAATCCCCCGCCAAGCGACGAAGGAGCCATCTGCAGAGCACGAACCACCTGAGTAAGGTCCGCGTCCGGGCTTCCCGGACCGCTGTTCGAATCAATCAGCCCCCCGCCGCCAAGCGCATTAATGACCTGCCCAAGGTCGGCGTCGGCTCCGCCGGGACCGCCAACGAGTCCCTGTCCTTCGGCACCGCTTCCACCGAGTGCTGAGTCCATGGAAATTTCGGAGCCGCCTTCAGGACCGTAATCTCCGAATTCCCCGCCGGAATTTCCGGAATCTCCGGAATCTGCAGAATCACCTTCTGTCGCAGGGGTATTGTCCCCTGAAGATGCGTTACGAATCTGGTCCGGGATAGGCTCTGTGTTCCCTGAGGTGGAGTCCTCCCCGCCCTCGGAACTGCCCGGCTGGGCAGGAACCGGCTTTGTGTTCACGTTGACCGTGGACTGAAGAGCATTACTGTCGTTTGTCCCGTCGGTGACTATGAAACTGACGGTCCTTGTGCTGCCGAGACTTGCGGCATTGTTGCTTGAAGAAGAAAAAGTAACGGACCGGAGGGCAGCCTGATAATCCGCCACGGAAGCCGTACCGCTCAGGGACAATACACCTGTGACCGCATCATAGCTGCCGCTGATGCCGTTTTGGTCTTCAAAGTTAAGGGCGTCTCCACTTTTCACATCACCTAAATATACCGCAGCTTCCTCTAAGTTGTTGCTGTCGGGATCGCTCAGGGTAAGGTTGGGGTTGACAGCTACTGCAGCCCCCTCTTCGGTGTATTCGGAGACTGCCGTTTCCGCCAGCACAGGATCGTTAATCGTACCGTTGTTGGTGGACACAGTTACCCCGGCGGTATCCGAGGCGGTACTGAACGCACTCGTTCCGCCGTTGGTGGAAACATCCACCCCGCTGTCACCGTTGCTGCCGGAAGTCCTGTCCCAGGCCCGGAAAGTGATCTGCTGGGTGCCGTACTGACCGGGAGTGGCCAGGAAACGGACCTTGGCTGTTGCTTCAAGGAGCACGGCGGAAGTGTCGGAAACAGTACCGAAAACAGTCCATGTTGCTCCATTGTCAGTGGAATACTGCCATTTGCCGCCGGTATCATTCACTCCGGTGACGGCAATGCCCAGATTGCTGCTGTCCAAATCCGTGGCAAAATCAGTCTGGCCGTCGGTGAGCAGGCTGGCTACCGTATTTCCCGCTGGACTCAGGGTCAGGTGGTCGATGGCGGAAAGGGTCGGGCTGCCGCTGTCATCCAGCACAGGAGCGTTGTTGATGGTGGTGACGTTGATATTGACGGAGACCGTCCCCTGTGGACCGGCCCCTCCATCGGAATCGGTAATGCCCAGAAATTCAATGGTCCGCACATTGGCGGAGGAATTCTGCCCGGTGTATGAATAAGTCACCTTCCGCAGTGCTTCCTGATAATCCGCAATCGTGGCCTGCTGTCCCACTTTGGTGGTAAGGGTCAGCACGTAGCCGCCGTTTGCGGTGCTGTACGAAGCTTCAATCTTGGACGTGGGGTCGGAATAGCTTAGTGTATCCCCGGCCTCTCCATTATTGGAGATGGACACCTTTGCCCCGGTAAGAATGGTGTTGTCCTTATCCGCGAGAGTAAGGGTGGAACTGACCACCACGGCCTGTCCGCCCTCGGTATAGCTTTTGGCGTCTCCGGGATTTGTAGCCTCGGGAACATCGTTTACGGCAGCCACATTGATGGTGGTCGTTGCCTGATCAGCAACAAGCCCTTCGGCGTCTGTGGCCGTGTAGGCTACTGTGCGGGCATTGGTGGTTGGGGTGTCGCTGCTGTTGACGTAGGTTATGGAACGCAGAATCGCCTGAAACTCAGCCGCCGAGGCAAGGTTGCTGTTATCCCTGCTCGTAAAGGTGATGGTGGCCGTCCCGGCCTGATTATCGACCTGCTGGGACGCGGAAATATTGGTCTCCAGACTGTGATCCCAGTCCACAGTATCTTCCCCGCCGACCAGATTGCTGACGGTCACGGTTACTGATTGCAGCCCGCTGCTGTCATCGGTCAGGGTTATGGCCGGGCATATCCGGGTGGCGTTATCGTTTTCCGAATAGTTGACCGTGTTTCCGGCAGTGATGACGGGCTTGTCGTTGACCGGAGTGCAGTCCAGGGTAATTGTCCCGGTCTTGACAGTCGTGCCGCCTTCCAGCCCATCCTTGATATTTACAGCAATTGTTGTGTCTGCGTCATAGTTTGCGGCCGGAGTAAAGGCCACCCCGGCTAGCGCAGCGTTTACCTGAGTCACGGTTCCGGTGATGGTCCAGACCCCGGTCCCGGCAGTATAGCTGGCCCCGTCATTGGCGGTAAGGGAGCCCGCCGCCGTATCGGCCAGAGTCAGGGTGGCGGTGATCTGTTCCGCCGTATCGGGATCGGAGACAAAGATATCATCCAGAGCTACGGAAGCAGCATCCTCGATATAGATTTTGTTCTGGGTCAGATGGGTGGCTTCGAGCTGGTCGTTAACCGGGGTAATGCTCAGGTTGAAAGTCGTGGGACCGGAAGATGCTCCGAGAGAGTCGGCCACGGTGAATGAGAAGCTGTCCGAGCCTTCAGCGTTTGCGGTGGGCGTGAAGCTCAGCCTGTTGTTCGCGATATCCGCCTGAGTAAAGGTGCTGTTCTGGCCTAGATCAACACCGTTCAGCTTAAGCGTGCCCTTGTCCGGAGCGTCGGTGACGGTATAGGTCACTTCGCTCGCCCCATGCTCGTTGTCGGTGGTGGTAAGATTGGCCGCCGCGATAGTGGTGGCGGAAGCGTCTTCCTGCACGGTCAACCCGGTATTCGTTCCGGTGGTCGGAGCCGTGTTGGCGATGACGTCAATGGTTCGCGCATGGGAGAGGGTCACTACAGGATCAGTGCCCATGCCGCCGTATTCGACAATATACTGCGCCGAATGCGTAGCACCAGATACATCATACCATCCGGGAGTAAATCCCGAACCTTCGCCACAGAACACTGCGTGATTTTCTCCGGGCAGATTGTTCGGTTCACCGGTATGCCAGTCTTGGTACCGGCTGTTGACAGCAGCTCCATTGACCCCGCCTGCCCAGAACTGCTCTCCACTTTCAGGACCTGAAAACCAGTAGAAATTTCCTTCTGATGCACCGACTCCCTGATTAGGATCATCGGTAGCGGCGATCCATGCCATCTGACTAAACATCTTAGCCAGTAGGGAGTTCTCCTCCGCAGAAGTAATGGTGGCAAGATAGCCATGCAATCCAAAGTAGTTTCGGCTTTCCGCATCACTAAGTGCAGCAGCAAGATTGGTGGAGGACTCTACAAGCTCATAATAATGCGTCTTACCGTTGACTTCCATTGAAATCATATTGCCCAGTGTAAAAGTAACGTCCCGGTTTGTGACCAAATTATTTGATGTGGTGGCGAACGAGACCGTACGCAGCACTTCCTGCCACTGCGCGGCGGAGGCCGTTCCCGTCAAATTAAGAACCCCCTTGCCCGAGTCGAAGCTTGAGGTTATCCCGTTTATGCTGCTCGCCGAAAGCGTATCTCCACTCTGGTATCCGGAGATAATGACACGCGCGTTGGTAATGGGGGAGCCATCGGGATAACTGATGGTCAAACCGGAATCTACAACCGTGGATTGACCCTTGAATGCCGTGAGTGTCGTGTCTGTGCCATCCATATTCAGCGCACCCAGAGTGCCCGTATAGTCCGCAACAACTATTTCATCTGTTTCCACGGGACCGGACTTCACTTCCAGCGTCCAGTCGCCGCCAAGGGACTCGGCACCGGTGGGGTCGTCCGAGGCCGAGATATCCGTGCCGGTCAGTGCTGCTATGCGGTCCAGAAAAATGTCGGCCTCGGTCGAGTCCGCCACGTTGCAGCCATAAAGCAGGATATCGGCATCAGCGCTGAAAACGTCCTGCCACGAAGTCAGTTCGTCCGCGTAATTGTCTAGATTGCCGGAGGAGATGACCTCACCGCCCAGCGTAATCTGATTGGATTCACCGTGAGAAATAATGTGCAGAGCATCTATATCGGTCATGCCGGCAAGCATGTCGCCGACATCGGAAAGGCCCTGTCCGGACTCAAGAACGATGACAGTCATATCGTCGGACACGGAATCAAGAATAGCCTGTTTGTTTTCAACTGCGGAGTCAATAACAACCACTTCCGACCGCGCAGCATCCTGCCCGGCAGTCGCGCCGGCGTCCTGCACGTCGCTTGCGGCTTCAGCCGGATTAGCATCGTGTGCACCGGTATCTACCGGCTCGCTTGGAGCCTGAGCCTCGTTTGCTGCCTGCATATCGACTATTTGATCGACCACGGTATCCACCGCCGCGCCGTCCAGAACAATTCTTTCTTCCAGCAACATGATGTCTAGAGTCATGGGTCCTCCCGCTTGTCGGGGTTCACTTATGCTGAAACGGTCCGGTCATCGGCATCATTTCAACACGTTGGAGGAAAAAGAAAGTCAACACTAAGAAATGCCGACTTTTTATTTCATCATAACCTGCTGAGGCGGGAAGAGCCACTTACATTTAATTACAACCACGTACAGAAAACGAGGAATCTAAAGAAAGTCTGCAGGGTCGATATAGGATGGAGCGTATAGGCTTTTGAGCCTTGTTAATGGCGGTTTTCATGAAGAAAACCATCAAGCAGACCACGACCGTAAGAGAAGTCCTGTCGCGCACCGGGTACAAGAGCGCGACGCTTTATTACCGAATATTACGAATATTACATCAAAGACAGTCGCGTGCGGCGGATAGGACCAGACAGTTACAAAAAAACAAACCATCTTTATCGAACTTGAATATCAATTTAATACCAAATATGTTATTGTGATTATATTCATGGTGAAAATTTTCGTTAACCACCTAAAAGGAGGCAAGTTTCATGGCAATGAAGACAGCAAAATACGAACATGTACGCGGTCAAATGAAACCAGGGGACGTAATTGCTTTTGGAGGAAAAGGGCACTTCTCGGAAATTATTAAAATGGCCACGCTGTCCAGCGTTTCGCATGTCGCCACGATATTGCAGACCAAGATACTTGAGGATAAAGGCAAACGGTATTTTAACCAGGTAATTGAGTCTACCTCGCTAAACGATTTCAACGGGGTCTCCATTTCGCGCCTGAGCGACAGATTAACGGATTATGAAGGAGACGTCTGGTGGCTACCACTAAGAAAAGATTTGTGCATGGATGTGGAAGCACAAGAGAAATTTTATGATTTCCTTTTCGACAAGGCCAAAAGGCGCGTCCGATACGACACCCCGCAGGCTATAAAATCAGCTCTTGATGCGCTTGATCAGCTTCCATTCGAAACACACGGTCCAACTTATAACAAAGAGGATTTCAGTAAATTTTTCTGCTCTGAACTTGTTGCGGCAGGGCTGGAGATCGCCGGAGTAGTCGGCAGCGTTAATGCTTCAGAAGTAACCCCGATAGACTTATGCCGGTGGGGAATTTTCGAGGAGGACTACTATCAGCTGAAGGTTGATAAAGACCTGAAGGAAATTACGAGATTCAACACTCTTGACCCTGCACTCTGGAATAAATGACCACTCAAGCTGTAAAAGCTGAGCTTGGTAAAAAATCCAAATCGGTGAGTATACTCCGGCTGCAAGGCGCAAAAAAAAGCATGGAAAGGAACGTGTATAGACATACGTGAGTTCCATGCTTTTTCGCAGCAACGCAGCGGCTGGAGTTTAATCAGCAATCTGAGGGCCTCATTATTCCAATGAGGTCCTTTTTTTTGATCATTACACAGCCTTAATCCGGTCTTGCGGATGTATTTAATGATTTTAACACCATTTAGACGACGTAAAGAAAAGGTAAAAAAGTACACTGTACGTCTTTTGGCGGACAGACAGGAAATCAACTGTAATCTATGTTTTTGCAGCACATGCAAAAACACCTTGCAAAAGACGCTGAGGCCGACTCTCCGCACCTTCTGCAAGCAAAATTACATTAAGGATTTCCTATGAAAATACTACCTGCAATTCTTCTCATGTTGACAATGGTCTGCTTCGGCTGTGCTTCCGCTTCGGTACAGGCCGGTAAGACTTCAAGTTACAGCCAGTCAGGCAAGGCCTCCTACTATGCGGATAAATTTCAAGGGCGATCAACGGCCAGCGGCGAACCGTACGACAAAAACGCAATGACCGGCGCACACCGTAAATTACCCTTCGGCACACGGGTACGGGTTACAAACACAGCAAACGGAAAAAGCGTCATCGTACGGATAAATGATCGCGGCCCGTTCACAAAGGGACGCGTTATCGACCTGTCCCGCGCGGCTTTCAGTTCTATCGGCAATACGGCGGCAGGAGTTATCCCCGTCACTGTCGATGTCATCGACTAGTTCCCTGGGAACATGTCCCTATACAGCAGCACCAGAATCCGCTGACCGCGTCAGCAATACATAGCCGCGGATCAGCCGGTGCATGTCCGCACTTTGGCGGACAGACACTTTTTTTTATTTTTTATAATCAGAAACACAAATCCAAGGAGATTTATAAAATGGACTTCTTCAAAGCAATTAAGACGTGTGTGAAGAAATATGCGACATTCAAAGGCCGCGCCGGCCGACCGGAGTTCTGGTACTGGGCGCTCTTCACATGGATTCTTTCCATGATTGCCTACACCATTGATACGGCTATTTCCGGAAGCACCGACCCCATGACCCGCTCGCTGCTCGTCTCCAATATAGTCGTTTTTATTACCGTTGTGCCCACCATGGCAGTCAGCGTGAGGCGATTGCATGATGTGGGCCGCTCAGGCTGGTGGTTTCTGCTGACCTTTACTGTAATCGGCGCATTGCTGCTGCTCTATTGGTATGTCTGCCCAAGCAAAAACAACAGGCTCATTGACTCCGCCAGATGACACCCCAGAGCCCTGCAGTGAACGAGGATAATATCGTGAAGAAGAAAGCTTTGAATATTCTTATGGCGGCATTCGTCTTTTCTCTGTTTACGGCTGTAACGGCCCAGGCAAAGGACATCGTGATCTTCAATGAAACAAACTTTGAAATACGCGGTGTTTATATGTCTTCGGCTGATGATCAGTCCTGGGGGGAGAATCTGCTTGGCAGTGAAACACTCAGCCCCGGAGAGGGATTGAAGATATCCATATCCGGTACTCCGAATAACCTGGACTTGGCCCTTGTTGATGACGAAAAGCAGGAACTGGAGTTCTCAAAGCTTGATTTCAGCGATTTCGAATCACTGACCCTTTTTACCGATGGAACCGGGCGGTTTGATTAGGCACAGCATCTTGTCCGCTCAGGGCAGGCATTTCGGCCGATTCTATCCATAAGCCCCATGCAGAAGTATTCTGCAACCCTCTGGCAGCCATATCAACTACTGATTGAAAGATTCTAGCCATGAAAAAAAACATCAAAATCCTGCTGGCAGTCTGTATCGCGTTTGCCGTCGTCTGTGTCGCCATTGTCTTAGTCGTCACGGTCATAGTCGATCCCAATGAATACAAAACGGAAATAGTTCAGCTGGTCCGGGAAAAAACCGGTCGGAATCTGGAATTTGAAGGCGATATCAAACTGAGTTTCTACCCGCATATCGGCTTTGACGTCGGGGCTGTGGCTCTGGGTAATGCTCCGGGATTTCCCGATCTCGATATGGTCCGCATTAAAAGAGCAAACGTTGCCCTTGAACTGGTGCCGCTTTTGTCCGGGAAAATTGTTGTCGGCAAAGTTCTGTTGGACGGGCTCTATCTGCACCTGATCAGGAACGCCCACGGCCTCGCCAATTGGGAAAATCTGGCCGGAAACAATGAGGAAGCAGCAGCCCCGCCCTCCTCCGATGCAGATGGTACCGCGATGAGCCTTGAAGAGCTTACTGTTCAGGGCGTTGAAATAACCAATGCCAAGATGGTTTACTCGGACCTGCAGAATCAATCCGAAACATCACTCGACAATCTTAATCTGAAACTCGGTGCAATCCACGGCACTGCAGACATTCCCTTTGAACTCGGCTTCGACCTTGTGCTGGATCAGCCCAAATTTGATATCCGACCGAAACTATCCGGAAACATCCGGTTAGACACTGCAGCAGGCACTGCGGCTCTGAATAACTTTTCCCTGTCAGTTCTTGATCTTCAGTTTGCAGGAGAGGTTCATGCCAATTATCTGGGGGATTCTCCGTCATTTTCAGGAAACATGGAGCTTGCGGAAACATCACTGCGGGACCTGCTTAAAAAAATCGGGGCAGACCTCCCCGACATGCCGGATTCCAGTGCGTTGAAACGATTTTCAGCTGCAATACAATTCGCCGGAACAGGCGATTCCGCCGAATTGAAGACCCTGACCGTCAAGCTTGATGACAGCACACTTACAGCCGAAGGAAAAGTTACCGATTTCGCTGCCCCGCAGATATTCATCAACGCCAAAATAGATGCCCTGGACGCCGACCGTTACATGCCCTCGCAAACAAAATCGGACTCGGAGGACAAAACCGATGATTCTGATTCCGCCAAGCGTGCTGAGGAACCGAATCTGGACGCTCTTCGTAATCTGATTCTGGATGCCCTACTGAAAATCGGCAGCTTAAAGGCTATGAACGTAAAGGCCACAGACATTCGGATCAACGTTGATGCTCATGACGGACTGCTTGCTGTGTCCCCCCTTTTCAATCTCTATGACGGACAGTTTGAGGCACACACCAGGCTTGACGCAACCGGCAACATTCCAAGCTGGAAAGGAAACGGCAGACTGCAGGGTCTTGATACCCGCTCTCTGCTGCACGATCTGCTCGGCAAGGAAATGATAAGCGGTACGACCTCGGTTGAATACAACCTTTCAGGATCGGGGTTAACTGCTGATAAAATCAAGAAAACAGTAAGCGGAACTGCGTCGTTTGCAATAACAGACGGGTCTGTTCTTGGTCTGGATGTTGCCAAAATGATCCGCGACAGCTGGAACAGCATTATGAAGGCAGATGTAGAAGGCAACGAAACAGGCGATTTCAATTTTTCCCGCCTGACAGCCTCGGCCAAACTCAAAAACGGGCATGTTGTTAATGAGGACCTGCTGTTCGACTCTCCGCTGGTGGAAGCTGACGGTTCCGGCTGGGCCGACCTTCCTGCCAACAAAGTGGATTACAAGGCAATGATCACCGTTGTCGGATCTCTGGACGGTCTGGAAGGAGAAATTCTGGATACCGTCAAGGATCTTCCTCTGCCCCTGCAAGTGAAAGGAGCTCTTGATGCTCCGTCCATAGGCATGGACATGGAGGCAATGACCGGCCTGCTCGTTACAGCAGGCATAAGTGTCGGCCTGGATACTCTGGCGGATTCGCTGCTGAAAAAAATGGACGATGATGACTCCGCAGATGAAGCGGAAGACGAAGCCGAGGATTCATCTAAAGACGATATAGAAGACCTGTTCGGAGATCTGTTCTGATTCTGCATAACGATGCATCCGGAAAGAGGACAACCCGAAAACACAATTCAACCTGCTGCAAAAGCTGACAAGCCATGAACTTATTAAAATCAGTACTTATTAAAACATTATTGTGGGCCGCTACTTTCGGGAGTTTTGCACTCTCCTGTTACTATTTCTATGTCGGATTCATCGTTGATACGGACTCGGAAATGACTCTGTACGTTACGTATGCAACGCTCTTGCTCATTGCCTCCATCACCTGTCTGCAATTCGCCTGCACAAGTCTATACAACTCTATGAACGATGGCGTTAAAATGGTTAACAACCCGAAAGAAGTAGGTCTGGACGCCATTTTCGAGGCCTTCAGGGAACTGGAAACCTCTCTCGGAAAACCATGGATCGGCAAGATAAAAAGCATCCGAAACAAGGTGATTATCTTCGGCCCCAACGCGGACGGCGAATACATCTACATCGACACATTCGGGAAAGGCAGCATCAACGTGGCCTTTAGCGACAGGCCTTCATTCATAAGATTTGGCGAAGCGGACAAATGGAGGCTTGAAGCGCAGGCTCAGCCTGAAAGCCTGGAAGATATCATCAGGTATACATTTGTCACCGCCTGCATCCTCCCGGAACTGGCTCAGAGAGTCCAGGAATTCGTGGATACCGGCATAGCCGATCTGACCACGCTCGGCATCGACCGGAACGAGGAGCTGTATATTTTTGATGAGGATTTCAGCTGGACAGGGCAGGAGTTTACCCTGTTTGACGTTGAAGAGAATGAAAAACTTGAAGTCAAGGCTCTGGTACCCTGCAAAACATTTTCCATAACAGAGCCCGGCGGAGAAAAGGAACTGTTCAGCCTGACCAGGCGGATTTTTCATTTCATGCCCACGTATGACCTCTTTAAAGAAGGGCAGAAAATAGGTCGATTCAAAAAACGGTTTATTTTTCACCATGTTCATTTTGTCGGGGATACGACCATTGGTAAGCTGGAACTGCGCAGCATGAACGCAACCCTCGGCTCCAACTATCAGGTGAAGCTGGATGGAAAGCAGGTTGGAACGGTTGCGAGACAATTGAATATCAATTTGGGCAATGTTGTTTTCGATAACTTTGTCATCTCGGCCGGCAGAGCCGAATACCTTCCGCTCATGGCGGGAATGGCCGTGGTCGTTGCAAGGCAGGCCCAAAGGGACAAAGTTGAAACCGTTGTCTCAATGGCGGATGACTAGACAGTAAAAGAGCTAAAGTTGACGGAGAGTAATATGAGAATCAGCATCAACCTTCAACAGTCGGGCAAATCTGCAAACCATAATCGTCTACCCGGCCTTTCGGTTCATGTTTTGGCGATCTTACTGCTGTTATCAGCGTTTTGTGTAAGCAATGCCATGGCCGGCTGGGACGTCAGCAACCAAAGGGAGACAGATGGACATAAAACCGTAGCTGGCAGAGTGTTTACGGGAACCGATCTTGCCAACTCTGCCGAAAACACGGAAGAGCCTTCCCCGCAGGCTGAAACAAGCACGCCCCCTCCCGTCAACACGTCTGAGAATGAATCAGCCCCCGCTAACGATGATTCGGACTTTGCCCCCGGAGAGTGGGCTCTTGCTTTCGGACTGGATGATCAGCTTTTTCCCTCCGCCATAATTGCTCTTTCCACCCTGGACCCGGAAAATATCGGGGTTCAGAGGCAGGAAAACACGTTCGGATCTCCTCTGGCAATGGCCTCTGTATTTATCCGCGCACAGAATCCCGGTGACCGGGTTACTGTAGAGATCACAAGCACCGACCTCATCCGCCCTTCAAAAATGACTGTCACCCTGCCCGATGCGGAAAAAGTATACGAGATAAGCCCGCACCTCAGGTACGAGTACGAAAAGCTGCTCTCTATCCGCCAGCCCTACCCTGAGGATGTCACCGCAAAAGTCTTCGTCAACGGCGAAGAGGTTGGCGAGCATACGCAGACCGTTATTGTCCGTTCCGTGAACGATTGTTTCTTCGGATTATACACAGACGGACAGCAGAATTTTCAGGACTGGTCCGAGATGTTCGCAGCCTACGTCAACGAAGGGGACCCGATAATCGACGAGATACTCAGTGAAGCCCTGCATAAAGGATATGTGGACGCTTTTATCGGTTACCAGGGGGACGAGATGGATGTAACCCTCCAGATTGAAGCGATCTGGAAGGTCCTGAAGGATAGCGGATTCAGATACAGTTCCATAACGACCACATCGGTGGAATCCGATGTGGTCGCCGCGCAGCATGTACGCCTTGTGGGAGATTCCACCCGCGGCGCGCAGGCCAACTGTGCTGACGGATCTGTGCTGCTTGCTTCTATTTTCAGAAAGATCGGTCTGGATGCCTACCTGATTCTACTGCCGGACCACATGATGGTCGGGGTCTCCAACAGTGCGGAACAGGACGCTCCGGTCATTCCCATAGAGACGACCATGCTGGCAAGTGCCGACCTTGGGCAGGCTCAGGAAAGCGCCATCGAGACTATCAACGAGTATAAAAACGATCCCTCGGCTGTCACCTACATCAGTATCAACGGAGCCCGCAGAGCGGGGATACTGCCGCTTCGAAATCTTTACAAATAATCGGATCAACAATTATCAGGAGTCGCTGTTTTGAAATTTGTCACTATGTTCGGCCGTGGTCCTGTTACTGCTGCAAATGAAAGTCTTTCTGGTTTACGGCAGGTCTCATTGCTATTCCTGACTGTTCTGCTGTGCCTGATGTCCGGCATGGCGGCAACGGCCCGGGGCGATTCCGGAAAACCGGCCAGAGAACAGGCCGTTGAATTGAGCCGTAGTGCCAACGATGCCTTCGCCCAAGGCGACCTGAAGAATGCCTATGAAAATTATACGGCTGCGGAAAAAATTTTTAAGTCCCTTGCGGAAAAAAATCCCGCTGTTCTTCAGGCACAGTTTGATCTGGCTGTCATCAATGAACGGCTCGGAGACCTCTATGTCCGTATGGACAATGGGGGCAAGGCTCGGTTCGCATACGCCCGAAACCTCAATATCCTGGAACAACTTAACAGAAACTACCCGGAAGACCTTGATGTGTTGCAGGATATTATCGTGGGCAACCTGAAAATAGGCGACCTCTATGTCTGGCTGGCCAAAGCGGAGAAAGCTGCGGCAGCTTATGAAAAGGGCGTTTCATATTGTGAAAAACTGTCCGGCATGGCTCCGAAAAATATGGATGTCCGCAGGGATCTGTGTCTGCTCTGGTTCAGGCAGGGTTGTCTGCTCCGTAAGGCAGGGCTGAAGGAAAAGGCTGAAGCAGCCCGTTCATACGAATTGGAGGCTCGGAAAGCGCTGCTTTCGATGAACACCGACAAGGGTAAGGAAGCGCTTTTCCTCGGTTACAAGCTTCTTGGGGAACAGTACAATATGGTCGGACAGTGGGCCGATTCAATTGTAGCATACAACGAAGCGCTTGACCTGCTTACCTCACTATTGCGTACCGACCCGGTAACCATTCCGTATCAATGGGAGTTCTCGTCCATTTATAGAAACATCGGCGAAGCTCAAGCGCAATTGGGACAGTTAAATGATGCGGAGGCTGCCTATAAACGGGTGCTGAATATCAGTGAGCAGTTGGTGAAAGCTGTACCGGACAATCTTGATTTTCAGCGCGATCTCGTTGTGACCCATTACAAAATAGGTAAAATTTCAGAAGCGAAAGGGGATAAAAAACAGGCCTTATATGAATATCAAGCAGCCTTGTCGCTTGCTGAAAACATGGCCCGAAACAATCCTGAAAATGATCAATTGCAGCAGGATATATCTGAAATCAAAAAAATGATCGGCGCTATTGAGGGCTGACCTTGCACTGCGCGTCCGGACTTAAAAAACTCTTCTGGCCTCGATGAGACGTCCGCGCCAGTATGGGCCGGACATGGACACTTCGCACACAGTCTTGCCTGAACTGGGTGAATGTACAAAGGTTCCGCTTCCGGTTGCAATGGCGGCGTGAAGAGATTTTCCCTTTTTGCTGACCTTGTAGAGAAGAATATCTCCGGCACGGATTGAGGATTTGCCGACAGGCCGTCCTACAGTCAGTAAACCAGATGTGGAACGAGGCAGATTGATGCCGTTCCGGTTATACACGTACCAGATAAAACCGGAACAATCGAAGCCGGTTTCCGGAGATCGCCCTCCCCATCTGTAAGGTATACCGAGCAGTGATCGTGCTGTGCTGACAACACGGGAGCCTTTGGAGGACCGATTTACTTTGGATGTCCTGCCAACCTTGGTTGCGGAGACTATTTTTGCTGAATCATACGTCCGGCTTTTCGGCGAGGGGACCTGTTTGGAAGCGCAGCCGCCGGTTACAAGCAGCAACAGCATTATGACAACAGGCACTACGGCAGGATGTATAGTGATATTCGGCTGGAGGAGAACAGAATTGCTGTCCTGTGAGCAGTGATTGTCCATGGTACGCTGAAACCGGTGTTTCATTGGGGAATCTCCAAAACAATTTTAATTCTATATTCCCCGAAAAGGGAACTGACCAAGAATATCACAGGATTCACCAAGTGTCTGTCCGCCAAAATGCGGACGTAATTTCGCCTTTCCATAGAAGTTGTCTGTTGTGCACGGGATTTGTATAGTCGCATGCGGATTAACATGGTCGATCAGGACTTATCAATTCTTTCAGGATATCATGTTGTGAAAAATTATCTTTCCCAATTTTTAAAGCGGCCCCGCCATCAGATCTTATATTTTTTGATCATATTGATGGTGCTGAGTCTCGCCGGGTGTGCTGTCGATCATCCTGACAAGAAACTTTATGCCAAACAAGGAGTGCTTGACCTGTGCGGACAGAATCTGTCCGGAGGGCAAATAGTTGCTCTTAACGGCGAATGGGAATTTTATTGGGATAGACTGCTTACGCCGGACAATTTCCACGGAGAGAAGTCTCTTCCCGAAATGTCCGGTTTCTTTTCCCTGCCGGGAACATGGAGAGGGCACCGTATCGGAGAGAAAACGCTCGGCAGCACCGGACAGGCAACCTACCGCCTGAAACTGTTGACCGATCAGCCATCCGGCCGGTTGACTCTGCGGATTTTCGATATTCACGAAGCTTATAAACTCTGGGCTGACGGCAAGCTGATAGCACAGAGCGGTATTCCGGGTCGATCGGCTGCAACGGAAACACCGGCCCGCACATTGAAACTGGCGGAAGTCCCGTTGACGGGACAACCTGTCGACCTGATTTTACAGGTATCCAACTACCATTTCCGCAGGGGCGGAATCGGTGAACCCATACTTGCCGCTCTTCCCGGCCCGCTGGAGTCTGCCCAGACAAGGGACTGGGCCATTTCGCTTTTTTTTGCCGGCTGTATGCTGGTCATGGGCGTTTATCATCTTGTTCTTTATCTTTGGCGGAAAAAAGACGTTGCCCCCTTATACTTCGGGCTCTACTGTCTGCTGGTCGTCGGCTACAGCGTCACATCCAACTCTTCCGGCTGGGTCATCTCCATTCTGCTTCCCGGATGGAATTCGGTTTCCATGGAAATATTTTCGCTGTCCTGCTTTGTGTGCTGGGCATCGCTGCTCTACCGGTTTCTGATGACCATCTACCCGGATGAGTTTCATTCTTTTCCCGTTTACCTGTTGGATGCCAGAATCGTTATTTTTACCATTCTGCTTATCTTTGCCCCCGGCCTTCCGCTATACTGGTTTATTGCGGTGTGTCTGCTGCAGACATTTCTTTATGCCGCGTACTACCTGCACCGAGTGTCCCTGTGTGTGAGGAGAAAAAGAACCGGCGCTAGAATTCTGCTGACCGGGCTGGTCATCCAGTTCAGCGCAGGCATTAACGATCCTCTGGTTCATATGGGTATCATCCGGTCCGTTTATCTGGTCGAACCTGCGGTCTTTCTATTCATACTCTCCCAGTCGCTTGTCTTATCGAAACATTTTTCAAAAGCATTCAGCGCTGTAGAGCGTCTTTCCATTGCACTGGAGCAGAAAAACCAATCCCTGCAAAAGGAAATAAAAGAACGAAACAGACTGGAAAAAAAGATTGTCAGCATAAGCGAAGAAGAACGCCGCCAGCTTAGCCATGAGCTGCATGACAGTCTGTGTCAACAATTAACCGGAGCCAGGTTGCGTGCGACAGCCATGGCCCATGGGCAGGTTGGCGAGAAGGACGGTCATGAATTGGCAGAGTTGGCCGAAATATTGAAAACGTCAACTCAGGATGCCTACAAGATAGCCCGGGGGCTGTGGCCTGTCGAACACGGGCAATCCGGTCCCTCGCTGGAGGCCCTGGCCCGCAGCATAGCAAAGGCCACAGGGATAAGGATCACCTTCAACCAGACCTGTAATTGCAAAAAATGTGAGAACGAAGACATTACCACCTTGTACCGTATTGCCCAGGAAGCTTTGACCAATGCCGCGAAACACGCAAAGGCAAAGAATATCCGAGTTCAACTCGACTGCTGCGGTTCCTCAATAATCACCCTGACTGTAAGCGACGACGGCGTGGGGAAAGAAATTTCAAACAATGAAGAAGACGGTGGACTGGGCACGAGCATAATGCATCACAGAGCCAAGGTCATAGGGGCGCAATTGACAATAGGGAGATCCCCCTCAGGCGGCACAATCGTTAAATGTACGGCCCCGTGCATTAAATCAAATAAAACAAAATCCGAGGTGGAAAATGACGGATAATCCCTCCGCCCTGAAGTTCATTCTTATCGACGATCATCCCGCCATTCGAAAAGGTCTGGGAATCCTTCTGGGAACCCGCCAGCACAGGATAGCGGCAGAAGTCAATACCGTGGCCGAGGCCAGGACAGTGCTGGAGGGGCAGAATTTCGATATCGCCCTGCTTGATCTTACCCTCCAGGACGGAAGCGGTCTTGACCTGCTCCCCGATCTTGAACGCCTCGACATAGCCGCTCTGGTCTACTCAATGCACGAAGACTCAGGACTCATTGAGCGTGCATTTCGATGCGGGGCACTCGGCTACGTTTCCAAGCAGGAAGACGTGAACATCCTTTTTGAGGCCATAGACAAAGTCTCCTCCGGGAAAAGATACCTCAGCCCCAATATCGCCCAATGTCTGGAGGAAAGCGAAGACCGGGAGCGGCTGGAAGACTCGCTGAGTGATCGGGAAAGAGAAATTTTCATTCTGATGGGACAGGGATTCGGGAACACCGAAATTGCTGCAAAACTGGAATTGAGCCGCCGTACCGTAGAGACCTACTGCAATAGAATGGTCAGAAAATTTGATTTGGACGGGAGAAAGGAATTGCGTAAATACGCGATTTCGGTTTCGTGATCAGATTTAGCTAAAATACAGTAATCAGCCGGCAGATATCCGTTTAAATATGTTAAAACTAAGTTTGGACAGAAAAATATGAGCGTTGGACAACGAGGTGCAGCGTGTTGATGTTTTCCATGTGCAACGATGACCTTGAAAACATCCTGACTATATTATAAACAAATACAAATAGATAATTATCTACTGACAAAAATATTCTTGAGAAGAGACTCAGTCAGATTCAGTTGCTATCCAAATTAAATCCATCCAAGGATATGCATAAATGCAGAAAAAAATATCCATATATATAATCGTATTATTCATTACACTCCAAGCTTCTGCCCTCTTCGCCCAACCCGGAACAAACAATTCATCTGAAAAGACCTTCAGCAGTAAAGAGGCGCAGAACAAACAGGAACAGCCCTATAGTTTGACTCAGGCAGAAAAGGAATACCTTGCACAAAAGAAAACCATTAAATTCTGTATTGATCCCAGTTGGCTTCCCTTTGAAGCGCTTTCGAACGACAGACATATAGGCATGAGTGCAGACTATCTCAAACTGATCTCACAAAAATGGGGAATAGACTTCCAACTCGTGCCGACCAGGACATGGACTGAAACACTTGAAAAAGCAAGATCACGGGAATGTGATATTCTTGCCCTTGCAATGTCTACACCCAAACGGGAAAAGTATTTGAAGGTTACGAAGCCATATATTGTTATTCCTCTGGTTATCGCAACAACAAAGGACAAACCGTTTATTGCAGACCTGCCTGATGTGATCCACCATCAGATCGGCCTTACCAAAGGATATGCCTATATAGAATTTCTGAGAAAAGAATACCCGGAGATGAAAATTGTAGAGTTTGAAACAGTCCATGATGGTCTGGCGGCGCTTGAAAAGGGCATAATTTATGGATTTATAGATAACCTCGACACAATTTCCTATGAAATCTCAAACTATTTTTCATCTTCCATAAAAATATCAGGGCGAGTAAACCGCAACTGGGATCTCGGCATCGCTGTCAGAAATGACGATCCGGTACTGTTTGGAATCCTGGATAAGGCTGTAAGGAGTATCGATACCAATGCGGTAAAAAAAATACACAGCAAATGGGTTCCGGTAACATACCAGCATCAATACAATTATTCTTTGTTATGGAAAATTCTGGCCGCAGTCTGCGTGGTAGTTCTCTTGCTGGTCTACCGTTATCAGAAAATAAAAAAGTTCAATCAAAAACTGCAGAGGCTTTACCTTAAGCTGGCGGAGAACGAAAACTCTTTCCGCTCCCTGACAGACCATGCTCACGAAGGGGTGGTCGTGGTGCAGGATAAACGGTTGGTATACGTAAATCCAAGCATGTGCAAAATGACCGGCTATGATCAGGACACACTATTAAATATGGAAACTTTTTTACCTCTCATAGCACCCGAGGCTCGTGAAACAATTCTGGCAAACCATCTGAAAAGACTTGCGGGTAAAGCTTCTCCGGATCGTTACGAAAGTGAGTTTCTCAAAAAAGACGGCACCACATATCCAATTGAACTTACTGGTGTTTTAATCACTTGGAACAACAAACCTGCAACTCTCAACATAATTTCCGACATCAGCGAGCGCAAGAACGCGGAAGAAGCCATACGCTTTATGGCTCATCACGACAGTCTCACAGAGCTGCCCAACCGATACCTTTTAATGGAACGACTGGGGCAGTCACTGGCGCAGGCAAAGCGTTCCAAGCATCAGTTGGGGCTGCTTTTCATGGATCTGAACAGCTTTAAAAAGGTCAACGACACTTATGGGCATGATATCGGAGATATGCTTCTTAAAATGGTTGCAGACCGGCTGAAGCCGCTGCTGCGGGAAACGGACACCCTGGCTCGAATGGGCGGGGACGAGTTCGTTATGCTTTTGCCCGAGATACAGGGAAAGTCGGGTGTTGAGACTTTGATTGCACGTATAGACTCGGCATTTCAATCTCCCTTTACTCTCGGCGAGCTGACAATTTCCAGCAGCCCCAGTGTCGGATTTTCCATTTATCCGGAAAACGGAGATACGGCAGAAGAGCTTTTGCGTACAGCCGACCAACGGATGTACGATATGAAACATTCAAAGAAATAAATTTCATCGCACTGATTAACTTTTTTGAATCCGCATTGAGGGCTTATTTACAGAAACATTTTTGGGTTAAAGCGGTGTTTTGTTGACATATCCGCATATACGCATAAATTATACACATGGAAAAACTGGCAGAATGTTTAAAGGCTCTTTCCGATCCCACCCGTTTGCGGATTATCCGTCTTCTTGAGAACGGAGAATTGTGCGTCTGTGACCTCATGGAAGCGCTGGACCTCCCACAGTCCAAGGTTTCCCGGCATATGTCATTTTTAAAAAATTCAGGATGGGTTGTCGGCACACGAAAAGGGAAGTGGGTTTATTACAGGTTGGCTGAAATAGAAGATCCCGTTCAGTCCCGTGTTCTGGATGTATTACATGACGAACTACAGAAATTTCCTCAGGCAGTAGAAGACTTCCAGCGTCTTAATTGTTTTCTTAAGACTAAAAAGGCAGACAGCTGCCAATGATTATCAATTTCACAAAAACTTCCCGACCACTCAAACAGATTTTCCGCAACTGACGGAGTTCTCCATACCTTTAAGCTGCCTTCGAAAAAGCTTCTCGCCTAGATTTAAAAACTCAATATTAGCAGTACATTGAAATTGTACAAAAGACCTATTGCAGACAACTTAATTGCTGCTTACGGCTGTCACTCTTATCTGAAAATCTACTTTTACGAATTGACATATCTGCATATGCGGATACATTTACTTTAAATTAACAAAAAATGAACGCCGGATATGCCCATAACCGCCTGGGCTTGAAAGACCTCTTTGTTGTTATGCAATAAATCATTAAATGAAATCGGAGCAGATATGTCTGAATCAACAATTAAAAAACTTTCTTTTCTGGACCGCTACCTGACCGTGTGGATATTCCTTGCGATGTTCATCGGGGTAGGCAGCGGCTATTTTTACCCTGCAATCAAGAACGTCATAAATTCATTTCAGGTTGGGACCACGAACATCCCTATTGCCATCGGGCTTATCCTGATGCTGTACCCGCCGCTTGCAAAAGTTAAATATGAAGAACTTGGGAAGGTGTTTAAAAACTATAAAGTCCTTCTCCTATCTTTGGTACAGAACTGGATTATAGGGCCTGTGCTGATGTTCGCGTTGGCAATTTCCTTTTTGTCCGGCTACCACGAATACATGGTGGGATTGATTATGATCGGTCTTGCCCGCTGTATAGCCATGGTCATTGTCTGGAATGATCTAGCCAAGGGGGACACCGAGTATTGTGCGGGACTTGTCGCGTTCAACTCCATATTTCAGGTTATCTTCTTCTCCGTATATGCATACGTCTTCCTGACTGTCATGCCCGGATGGTTCGGGCTTGAAGGTACTGTTGTGGATATTTCCATCGGCCAGATCGCCAAAAGTGTTTTCATCTATCTTGGAATTCCCTTCCTAGCCGGCATGCTGACCCGTTTAACAGGAATCAAAACAAAGGGTAAGGAATGGTATGAAAAAGAATTCATCCCCCGCATCAGTCCTTTGACACTTATATTCCTGCTGTTCACCATTGTGGTAATGTTCTCACTCAAGGGAGACAAGGTCATAGAGCTGCCTCTTGATGTTCTGCGCATCGCAATTCCTCTGACAATTTATTTTCTGGTTATGTTTCTGGTCTCCTTTTACCTTTCATACAAGGCAGATGCGACCTACGGACAGGCTGCCACTTTGAGCTTTACCGCAGCTTCGAACAATTTCGAACTCGCAATAGCTGTTGCCATTGCAGTCTTCGGAATTGATTCGGGAGCTGCATTCGCTGCTGTTATCGGCCCACTTGTGGAAGTTCCTGTGCTAATTGCACTGGTCAATGTGGCTTTGCTTTTTAAAAAGAAATATTTTCTGGAAGCTGCGGAGGCATAAACAGAAGACGGGCAATTAATCTGTACCATTGTAGATCAACAATATTTGGGATTAATGATTATCCGTTGTTATGCAAGGTATTTTGCCGCTGTGTTTCCATTTCCTATAACGTAAGCACTCCCACCTCTGCATAAGCAGTGTAGGTTTAATCACTTGATCCCTTCCAGCGCTGTCCACTTCTGTGGACAGCGCCCTTCTGTTTCATCTCTCAAAAATTATACAGATTCATATTGGGCGATATGCTCAAGGGCATGCCCGGACTGATATGTTCTTTGGCCAGCCGGCGGACATCATCCATGGTTTTCGCCGTGGAAAAGACCGCCTGCAGACTGTGACCAAACCTGAAATTGGCGGCAAAATAGACCATGAACAGGTGAAACCGCTTGATTCCCCTGATCGGATCGAAGTCCTGCTCCAAAGCGTCTGCCATACGCAGGACGTATTCCTGAAAAACATTTTCATCGGGCGCGCAGCCGGTTGTCCATTGGGCAAACAACCATGGCCGGGCCACAGCCATACGGCCCACGGAAACACCGTCGCAGCCGGTCGAGTCCAGCATATCCTGACAGTGCTGCGGAGTGGTCACATTGCCATTGCCAAAAACTGGAATGGAGACCGCTTCTTTGATTGAACGGATGTGATCAATGATGGGGGGACGGGTGCGTTTGTCCGGGGCCACACGCGGATGGAAGACCAGACAATCCACGCCGACAGCCTCAAGCTCTCTGGCCAGTGCCACTGCCGGAGCAATGTCCCTAGACCAGCCGGTACGGAATTTTACAAAGACCGGAATGGATACCGCCTTTCGCACCGCTTCCACCATGGAAACTGCTTTTTCAGGCGTCTTGAGCAATGCGGCCCCGGCCTCGCGTTTGATCATTCCGCGCGCCGAGCAACCCATGTTGATATCCACGCCGAAGAAGCCTTCACGCTCCACCCGTTTTGCGGCAATCACCAACTCCTCCGCCGTGCCTCCCACCAATTGACAGACCAGACCGGGAAGTTCGCACTCCTGCCAGCTGAAAACCGGTGAGACACGCGGATTCTCTGTCGGCACAGCCTTGGCGTTGCACATTTCAGTGAAGGCCAGTCCGCAGGAACCATAATGGCCCAACACCTTGCGAAAGGCACTGTGAGTCAAGCCGGCCATGGGCGCCAGCCACAGACGATTTGGGATGGTTTTACCGCCAATGACAATGGGGGTGTTGAGCTGGGCCGCCAGCCGGGAAAAATCGGAAGGAATGGTTTTATTCATGGAGGCTGCAAGACTGGTTGTGGGTGTCATGAGATGCAGCACTGCGTATCCTGTTGTTGCGCAAGGGGCAAGCCTTCAAACGCGGCTCAGAGAATAAAAAACGGACTGGTGGAAAGTTCCTTGAGCCGCAGCTCGTCCAGAATTTCTATTGTTCCCCTTGATTTGGATATGAGGTCGGCTTCCTGCAGGCGCGAAATTACCCGTGCCGCAGTCTCCCGCGATATTCCGGTCATTTCTGCAACGTCATTGTTGGTCAGGGGCAGGTCTTTTCCAATGCGCGAGGAAAGCATTGTCAGCGCGTTCAGAATGCGAACTTCCGCGCTTTCATCAATTATATCAAGGATACGGGTGTATGCACCGTCCAGCATATCTCCCATCCAGGAAAGTATTCCGGCCGTAACTTCAGGGCAGCGCAGAACCCGGTAACGGAAAACAGTGCAGGGAATGGCAATGATGGAAGTCGGTTCGGCCACACGGGCGGAAAACAGCCGCGGGCTGGCTTTGAAACAGGTTACGGCGTTAAGGGGAACGCCTCGCACAGCGATGAGGTAAGTGAAAACCTTGCCTGATGGAGCTTCCTTGGACAGAACCACCCGGCCGCTTTCCACAATGTAAAAAAATTCCGATTCATCACCGGCCCTGAAAACATAGGAGCCCTTTTCAAAGAATATTCTTTTGGCATTAGCGGCCAGTTCTTCAAGGGCTTCCTGCGGGGCGTGCTTCAGGTTGATGTCTTCACGCAGAGTTTCTATAATTTTTTCCTGATCGTTCATTATGAAATCCTGTTACGGGTTCAATAAATTTCCCAACCTAAATAGCAGGGTAAGAACTGGGGCTGTCCTTTTATAGCTGCTAAAAGCTTATGAAGCACTAATTCATGAAGATCAAACAGTTTGTGGGTAAGATTCGACTCCAACATAAAAATTAATTTTTAAGAGTTCGACTTTCCCTCTTTGTGAAAATAATGACAGACAAGACAAAAAGAGGTATAATCATGATTAATATTAGAAAAATTTTTAATCTACATAAAAATCTCAAAAAGATCATTAGTCACGCGCTTTGATGCGTAAAAGCATAATGTTCAGAGGTATGGTGCATGTTTGGAAAATTTTTTGGTAATCGCGAACCAGGATATAAAATTTTAAAAAAATATGCTCCACTCGTAAAGGAAGTTCTAAAGAAGCGTTCGCTCTTAGCTAAGCGTAGCGCTTCATATTGCGTAGAACAACTTGAAAAAATAAGAAGGGGTAAAGCACAACAATACACAAATATGACAAGGGTTCAAAAGGAAGCTGTGCTTTCTCATATTCTGGCCTTTGTTTGTCACTTATCAAAAGACATTTTAGGACTTTCTCCTAAGGAAACACAGGTAATAGCAAGTCTGGCAATGTATGACGGGCATGTTATTGAGATGAATAATGGAGAAGGAAAAACTTTGGCCGCAGCAATTGCTGCCATTTTGCATTATATTATACACAGTAACCCTGAAGAAACAACTAACTGTTCAATTCATATTGTAACAGCTCATGAATTCCTTGCAAAACGAGATGCCTTCTTAATGGAGCCATTATATACGGCAATAAATATTACCATATCAGTTATAGGTAGTTCTATTGAAAATAACCATAGCGACAATGTATTTATTTCTAACTACGATGATGAAAACAAAAAAAAAGCTTATCGTAACGACATAGTGTATTCGTCTGCTACAAATTTATGTTTTGATTTTCTTAAAGACAACTTAAAATTTTATAAAGAACAAGTATGTCAACGCTCATTAGATTTTATTATTTTAGATGAAATAGACTTTATACTTATTGACAATGGAGGATCACTACACACAATTTCAAACCATATTAACAACTCTGAACAGAATATCAACAAAGCAACATTCTCATCGAGAATACATAAAATATTTCACAACGACAAGTATACATTTGCAGCTTTACTTGTAAAAAATATGCGCCCAGATGATCACTACAACATTAATTTTGAAGACAAATCAATCCTTATAAAATCTGCTTCCCTTAAGTACATTGGAAAAAAGTTAAAAGGAGAAGAGCTGCTCCTTTTTTCAGATATGCTTAGCGGCTTAATACCTCTCATGGAAAAAACTCTGGTTGCAAAACATTTTTATAAAGAGGGGGAGAACTACAGTGTCCAATCTGGACAAATACTTCCCCTTGATGAGAATGGCCGGATTCTTGACGACCAGGAATTTCCTGATGGACTCAGGCAGGCGCTAGAATTAAGACATGGATTTTCATCTTCTGCAGAAAGTAAGGTTGTAGCTAGAATCAGTATTCAACACTACTTTATGAAATATACTAAAATGGCTGGCATGAGTGGCACCATAAAGGAGTATGAAGACGAATTGCGAGAAATTTATGGTGCACAGGTTGTTTGCATTCCCTCCTGCTTTATCAAATCACGTGAAGACTTGCCGGACAAAATTTTTGCTAGTGAAAAAGAACTGCTGGCAGCACTCATGCGAGATGTGAAAAAACGGTTCAACCGAGGACAGCCTGTTCTTATTAACACACAGACTGGAACTTCAGCTGAAAGGATATCTATGTATTTGGCTAATTGCGGCATAGCCAACAAAGTTTTAGATGCTAAAAATCATAGAGAAGAATCGGCTATTATAGCACAGGCAGGGCAGCTTAAGGCTGTAACCATCTCGGCAATGATGGCCGGACGCGGTACTGATATTCGTTTAGGAGAAGGAGTAGAAAAACTTGGCGGACTACACGTCATTGGCGTTCAACGCAATGAAGAGGCACGCAGTGACAGACAACTTCGTGGCCGTGCTGGACGACACGGCAAACCAGGGTCATCGCAATTTTATATAAGTAATGGGTGCGATCTACTAAAACGCGCACGTGTGACAAATGTACTGCGAATAATTGATGATAATGGACTCGAAAGCAGAGCGGTTACCAGAGCCCTGAGTCGAGTACAGAAAAAAGTGCGCAGAGTAAAATTTGAAAACAGAAAAAAAGTGTATGAAATGGATTCTATTTTGAATGGCATGCGGAATAGAATCTATGTGTTACGAAAGCTGGCTATGGACGCAGATTCAGAGGGTGTTGATGTTTTATTGGATAGGATAATAAAAAACGTAGTTAGAAGAATCGAAAGACCTTCATCTCAAGACGCTAAAGCCAGTTTGAGTGACATTAAGAACATTGAAGATTTTATAAATGATGAACTCGGTGCTAAAAGTTATAACTTTCCTTCCAGTGCATATAACTCTCCGAATGTTAGTGATCTTAACGAATGGGCTTGTTCAGTATTAACCGCTGAGTGTGAGCTTCTACGCGAAAAATCAGATTATTATGCAGAAATAATCAGATATTTTTTAATAGCATCTATCGACCAGTCATGGGCAAGTTATCTGCAAAGCGAAGAACAATTAAAGTCTGAAATGTCATGGCAACAACTCGGAGCAAGCGATGCAATGGGCTGGTTTGCATCAATGAGTGAAAGATTATTTGAGGAAATGTTGGCCGATGTTGAACGCAGTACGCTGACGACTCTTTTGCACCTAAGAATTGAATAGAAAGTTTTTGGTTGTGTGACCCAAAACTCTCTAAATTTTATCCATAAAACTCTCACTATAGCATGTAGAGATCTAACCGTTATGTATGGGATACTTTGTGCGCTTTAATTTATTAAAGGGACTCTTATTATGGAAGAAATTGGTTGGCCAGAATTAATCAGGCATTCACGTCTCAGCATACTGCTAACCCAAGGGTTAAGGGGAGTAGCTAGGATTTCTTTCTGGAATTCTGTGATACTGTTTATAGCCATATGTTTTTTTTATAAATTTATTGTTGTTTACGCAGTCATTCCAGACGCAAACATATCAGCAGTTCAAAATACGATCAAACAATGGTGGTTTTTCGATTACATAGATCTGTTTATAACAGGAGGGGCTTTTCGCGCAGCCAGCATTTTTAGCCCTGGAATTATCAGCCTATTTCCAATGTTTTTTATCGCGGGATTCAGTAAAAAGAAACCAACATTCCTTTTCGGACGCTACGAATTTGTGCTTGTATGCGTCATTGTGTTCATTATTAGTGGTTGGTTTAGAATGCAGGGAATAATCCCTGGTGATTTTTGGCATTTTGGAGTCTCTGCTACAGGAATGTTGGCAGCATCATATGTTTTACGATTGCTCTGGCTTGGAATGTTGAAAAAAGGTTTACCAAATCTTGTTTCCATTTTTGGTGTATACGTTGCGTTTGACTTTTTCAAGGCAGCCATATTGCAGTATAATTATTACAGAATTGCTTTCTCATTTATATTCTTTGTTCTGTTATTCACAGGATATATTGTACTGCGTCAAAAAAAAGTTACTTTCCATGTTAAATCTCTGCGATCAAATAAAGTCTGTGCTTCAGAATTAAATTTGCCTTGGTGCAGTGTTGCTTTTTTGCTTAACGTTACACGAGCCACTGCAGCCTATTCTATACTTTTAAATGCCTCAGCTAGTGTCTTTATACCTAAATTTTCTCCTGAGATATCATGGTTCATTCCATGTTTGTTGCTCCCGTTCATTCTTGTGCTCTCTTACTTTAGTGTCGGTCAAGAATTGTTTGCATTGCTTGAAGGTGTTGATTGCGTTGCGCTTGCAAGTTCATTACGGACAAACTATTTTATGATTAATCGTATTTGCCCAGGACATGATACGGAACTGTTCCTAAGAAAAAAAACATCGACCCTTTCGCGCAATGGATTTGTAGCATGTTTTGTCGTTATATTTGTTTTTTCATGCTTTTATAGTCTGTATTTGCTCTTACCAGGAGAAGCCTCTATTCCTTGCGGAATGTATGGAACAATCAATACGTATGTATCTATATTGTTGTTGTGTGTAACTTTTGTAGAGATGAGTTTAAAACTAGGTTCAAGAAAAATTAATAAATACAAATGGGTCTATGGCGGATCTAGCACTATGGCGGTTAATATTGTGCAGCTTAGTTCTGGTCAGAACGAAATGGGCCCAGAGGCGAACTGGTTATCAATATTCAACCCAGAACATCGTGAAAGAATTCAAAATGTATTGTCCCAAAAAAAAGGGGTTCGGCAGTGTTGGGGAGTGATGCAAATTATGCTGGACAGCAGTAATACAGGGACAAAATTTTCTCTGCTGCTAATATTCGTTACGTCATTAATTGCGGTTTTCTCGTTCTGGGCACTTAATGTAATGATATGCAAATTCATTCTTCCAAATATCACACCAAATCTAAAAGAATACTTGGGAGAAATTTATTCGTATGGAGCAGTTTTTGCTTCGCTGGTAGCTCTTCAGATTAAACTTTTCAGGCCAGATATTATAAGACCTTTTAGTAAATTAAAAGATTTTCTCTTTAAACGTGAGTAGTTGTAGAGTCTTGCCTATTACATTTAATTCCAAAGCAAAAGGATACCGACCACATGATCGGTATCCTTTCCAATACGTAATAATTACGGGAGAAAGACTCTATTACCCACCGGCAGTGACCAGAGCGGTTATGTCATTTCCGGACGAGCACGGTATCAGGGCTTCGAATGTATTCAGGGTTATGATTCGCGGACCGTATAGGGCATACTGCTTGTTTTTAAGGAATCCCCACCTCTGGGTCCCGTATTCGAAATGCCACCATTCGCCGTGGTAATTTACAAAACCGGCCTTAATCATGACGTCATAAAGAAGACGCCGGTTGTAGAGGGCTTCCTGTTCCTCTTCCAAGAGCTTCTCTCCCTTTTCAATCCGCTCTTCAAAATAACGCGTATTTGAAACCGGACCGGGATAATCAAAAGGAGCACCCATGGCCAGCGGGACACCGTCGACAGAAGCGATGGTCAGGTCTACCGCTCCCCCGGTGGAGTGCGGAGAAGGCCGAGTGCTGTTCAGACTCGGCGGTGCCACGAATTCTTCGGTCATTTTCTTTATCCGCCCGGCATCAAAGTCCGGGTACGCCTTTTCAAGCGCATTACGGCAGGCATCGAACAGCGCCGTCTGCGTTTCCTTGCTGCGCCAGGCATCGAGGATCACAAGCCGCAATCCCTTGGGCAGCAGGGAATTGGCCGCAAGCAGCATCCTGCGGATCTCGTCACGGGCATAGCAGTCCGGCAAAGCCTTCTCTATGCCTGCGGAATAATAAGCCGGGCGTACAAGAATCTGATTTTCGGCCAGTGAAAGCGGCAGCAGTCTTTCGCCGTTTTCCCTTATCTCGATGGTGAAGACGTCACTCCAATTCGGTGTAGCTGCCGGAGGAATTCCCGGCAGGTCCATTCGTTGCTGCATTGTTATCCCCTTGGAACAGGCTTCGGATGTGTATTCGGCATTAATCATTTTCAGTAAATTACCCTATCAGTAACCGAGCATTTTCGGCAGCCATGTTGAGATGGCCGGGAAGAATATCAGCATCAGCTGGCAGACAATAGCGACAAGCACGAACGGCCAGATATGCTTGAACATTTTTTCCAGCGGAACCGACCCGATTGACGATACGATGTACACGCATGCGCCCATGGGCGGAGTTATCAGCGCGATAGTGATGTTCAGGGTCATAACAATCCCGAAATGCAGGGGATCAATCCCGGCTGCAACAGCCAGCGGTGCGAAAACCGGGGTGAGCAGAACAAGCGCCGCGATTTCCTCCATGAACATGCCGACCACGAAAATGATCAGGCTCATGAAAAGAAGTACCATTGAAGGCGTTTTCGCGTATTCAAGCACAATCGGGGCCAACTTCTGGGGAACCTGTTCCGAGGAAAGAATCCAGCCGACAATTGTTGCCGCGCCGATGACAACGAAGATTACGCTTGTCAGGCGCACAGTGTTTCCGAGAGCCTTGCAGACCGCTTTCCAACTGAGCTGACGAGTCCAGACAAAGCCGACAACAAGGACATAGAGACTTGCTACCGCGCCGGACTCGGTGGGTGTCATGAAGCCGAACAGGATACCGCCGATGATAATGCCCGGAGCAACCAGTGAAGTTATGGCCCCGCCGGTGGCAGAAAGAAGTTTGGAAAAGGAAAATTCCGAGTTCACGATAGGCAGGTCAAGCCGTGCGGCGCTGACTCTGTGCATGAGCATGAACGCGATCCCGAGGAGAAGTCCCGGCATAACTCCCGCTATGAACAGGGCTCCGACGTTTGTCTTTGTCATGGCCCCGAACAGGATCATGAAGATGCTTGGCGGAATGATGGGTCCGATGAGCGAGCTTCCCGCGGTAAGACCTGCGGCATAGGAAGCGGGATATCCGCCTTTTTTCATTGCCGGGATCATGATTGAGCCCACGGCCGAGGCATCGGCGGCAGCTGAGCCGTTAACACCTGCGAAAATGATACTGGCAACAACGGTTACATAACCGAGTCCGCCTTTCAGATGCCCTACCAGAGCCTCGGCAAAGCGCAGCAGACGTTCGGTAAGACCGGCCGAGCCCATAAGCTCTCCGACCAGAATGAAGTAAGGGATGGCCAGAAGCGAAAAAGGTTCCATCCCGCCGTAAAACTGCTGGACCATAATGCGCAGCAGGGAGAAATCCCCGATGTATAAGAAACCGCTTATGGAAGTAACCAGCATGGACGCGAAAAGCGGCAGTCCGAAAATAAGCATCGTGAAGAATACGAGCAGCAGGATAATGGTCATCTGTTCTCCTCCTCACTGTTTATTTTCCGTACGGGAATGAACTGCTGCAGCCCGTACTGGATCAGCATCAGCCCCATACCCACCGGAATGGACATGAGCGGAACGCTTTTCTTGATGCCCAGGGTCATGATGGTGAAAAGACGCAGCTTGTAGGCATAGTTGTAGCCGTAGATGACCATGAAGATAAGAATTCCTATGAACACGGCCCGCCGGATGAAAGTCACGATCATTCGAGGAGTTCCGGGCAGTCTGTCCACAATGATGCGGATGGCCATGTGTTCTCCCCTCTTGAGGGCCGGAGCCGCTCCCAGCATGACTATCCAGACCAGAGTTATCTTGGCCAGATCCGTAGTCCACATGGGCGGGCGGTAGAATCGCCCGAAAACACCGAGCATGACATCCAGCATGTTTATCACGAGGAGCGCCCCGGCCCCGAACAGGCAGAGGCGCTCAAGGATGTCAGAGGCTTTCTGGCAAAAGCCGGAGACAGTCGACATATCTATTTTGCCCCTTCGGCGTTGGCTTTGCGGGCGTCCTTGATGACGAGGTCGATCCAGGACTGGTCAACCTGATCCTTCAGCCAGTTGATGTATGAAGGGCTGCCGAGTTTCTTGAATTCAGCGGATTCTTCGGCGGTGGGGGTGTAGCTGGTCATGCCCTTGCTTTCCAGGAATTTAACGCGGGTATCAACCTGGGACTCCACGAATTCGCGGGTTTCCATGTTGGCCTTTCTGGCACTGTCCGTGACGGCCTTCTGCTGTGCGGGAGTGAGGGAATCGAGGAGCTCCCCGTTCATGAGCAGGAACTGGTCGGAATACTGGACGTTTGCAAGGGTGAGGTGTTTCTGGACTTCATAAAGGCTGCCCATGATTATGTAGGTCGGGGGGTTCATCTGTCCGTCAGCAACCCCGGTCTTGAGTGCGAGGTAGACTTCGGTCCAGGGAATCGGAGTTCCGGATGCGCCGAAAGCCTCGTACATGGCGACCTGACTTGCGTCCATAGCCCTGAATTTGAGCCCCTTGAAGTCTGCGGGGGAATGAATGGGCTTATCACAGGTAAAAGCGAGGAATCCACCTTCTTCAATTACGTCCAGAAGCGCGATGCCGGTACGGGATTTCAGTTCCGCCTTGGCTTTATTCATGAACTCGCTTCCGTCAAAGAAGATGTGAGCGGATTTGTAGTTATCGAACAGGAAAGGAATGTTGGTGGCGAACATTTCTGGAAAAACGGTCTGCAGGCCGCCGTAAGAAGCAACGTTGATGACCGGGCCGCTCATGACCTGTTCCATGCGCTGTTCTTCATTACCCAACTGACTATTGGGGAAAAGCTTGATCTCAACCTGATTGTCAGTAGCTTTTTCGACCAGTGCTTTGAATTTGGTAGCAAAATAGTGAACAGCGTTGTCCTTGTCGCTGGGCGGTCCGTTGTAGCTCATCTTGATGCTTGTAGCAGCGAGAGCGCTGCCGGGAACAGCGAGAAGCAGTGCCAGAATAAGACCGAGTAATGCGGAACGTTTCATGGGGTCCTCTTTTGGTTAGTGGTTATGGGTAACAGAATTTGCATTGGGATTTAAACTCAGCCGCCTGCCCTTTTGCAGCCTGTATGCAGCAAGGGGACTGAAAAATCAAAAGCGTTTCAACGCCGAAACGCAACGGCTCAGTATTGCATACACAACATAGACACATATCAAGTTCGTTGTCAGTATTGTAATACAATACTTAGTATTTAAATTCATCTTAGGCGGGAGCCTCATACCAGTCAAGCAGTTTTGACAAAAAAAGGTATCAGACTTGAGAAGCACGAATATTAAAAAGTCGGTTTTCGCAAAAATGGAAATAAGCTCTACCAAAAAGAACGGTTTAAAACTTGGGATGTTTCAATCCGCCAACAGACAAAAAAGGTAGTGGAACAAATTACAAAGAGGGGTTACATGATAGCGTATATGAGCGACGAGAAAAAAAACAGAGAGGACAGCCCGCTGTTCGTGTCTTCGCTTGAAAAGGCTGTGCGTGTGCTTGAGGCCTTTGACGACGGACATCGGAGGTTGAGTCTTACCGATATGGTCAGGATTACCGGGCTCAACAAGAGTGCGGTGCAAAGATTCCTGTATACATGGGAAACCCTGGGCTATATTTCCAAGGACGAAAAAACCCGTCAGGTCCGGCTAAGCCCCAAGGCCATGAGTCTGGGATATAATTTTCTGCGTGGCGAAAGGCTGGTCGAGGTTGCCACGCCCTTTCTGCTGGAGGCCCGGGAACGGACCGGCAACTCAGCCTATCTCGGCACCCTTTACGATACTTCCATAATCTATCTGATTCGTCTGCCGCAAAGGCTGCTGCTTTTCGAGGGGACCCTGCCCGGACGCCGTGTACCTGCCTTTTGCGGCGGGAGGGCTTTTCTTTCATGTCTGGAGGATTCAGAAGTGCTGGATATCCTTAACAGGTCCGACAGGTCATCGATTACTCCGTACACAATCACGGACATTGACGCCAATATGCGTGAAATAGCGAAGATTCGCGAAAAGGGATTCTGTATATCCATGCAGGAACAACTGGTCGGTGAGATTGCGGTTTCCGCGCCGGTGCTGGGCAGGGACGGAAAACCGCGCGCATCGGTCTACATTTCCGCCAGCCTTTCCGAATGGTCGGAAGAAAAGGCTGCAGCGGAAATAGCTCCCGTTGTGCTTGAGACAGCAGGAAGGATCGGGGCACAACTGTAATTGCTGCACCCGGCAAATTAACTTGCCGGGATTTTACGAAGTTGTCAGCGGATTAAAAACACATATCTATTTGACCAGATTGTCTTTGATGTCATTCCACTCTTCCCACAAAAACATCGACCGTTTCCACCTTTGCATAACTGAGACTGAGTGCAGCCAAAAATGCGGCCTGAACATGATCGGCCGGGACTTTCACCCCATTGAATTCCAACGCCCGAGTTGCACACGCGTCATGCAGAACAGTGACCTCAAATCCAAGATCGCATGCAGCCCTAGCTGTGGCATCGATGCACATCAAGGTCATCATACCGATGATCACGACCTTTCCCACATCTAATCCGCGCAGTGTTGTTTCAAGATTAGTTTTCCTGAAACTGTTGGGATAGTTCTTGAGAATGACAGTCTCATCATCATTAGGAATGACACTTTGGTGAATCCCGGCGCCATCTGTTCCCGGAAGGAAAAATCCGGTTGCAGGATTAAGAGTTTCATGCCGGATGTGAATAACGGGCATCCCCTTCTTCCTGAAAGTATCAAGAATTTTAGATGCTTTTTCAGCTGCGGCTTCCGCTCCTTCCTGCTCGAAGGCTCCGCCGGGGAAATAGTCATTCTGGATATCAACAATGATCAATGCAGTTTTTTCCATGATGTTCTCCTGATTGTTAGGTTCAGCAACCCAAAGACCAGACATTTAAAGCCTCGGCCATGTCCTTTTGCTGATATGAAGATAAAAAAGGATGAATGAAAAATAAGTGGCGGATTAGACAATCAAAGGGCAAAATACGACACAACAAGGAGCCGTCTGTGATCAACATTTCCATTCTTGCCGTGCCTGGATGTCTGCACTCGGCGGTGTACGGGATTGAAGAAATTCTGTGCATGGCCAACAATCTTAACGGCTCGCCCGCATTCAATTATCAAGTGCTGTCCGCGGATTCTAAACCCGTTGAAACATATGCAGGTACCCGCATAACCCCAGCAGCCTCTATTTCTGATGCACAGCAGGACATTATAATACTCCCCCCGCTTCTGGGCACCGTTGACGGTGTAGCCGCCGACCGGGAGATTACCGATTGGCTCCGGCAGCAGCACTCAGCCGGCACGCTGATTACATCCGTGTGTGCAGGGTCATTTCTATTGGCCGAAACAGGAGTCCTTGATGGGCGCGAAGCCACAACTCATTGGAAACTAGCCGAGCAGTTCCGCACCAGATATCCGCTGGTGAATCTGCACATAGAGAGATTGATCGTGGATGGAGGCGACTACATTTGTGCCGGGGGAATTTCCGCCTGGATGGATCTTGCTCTTCATCTGATCACACGCCATGCAGGCCGGAAAATTTCACTGCAATGCGCCAAGATAATGCTCATGGACCCGCACAGGGAACTCCAGACTCCATACGGATTGGGGGGATTTCAGAAGAACCACGGAGACACTGCTATTCTCGATGCACAGGAGTGGATTGAAAAGAACTATGCAACGGCACTGTATGTCAAGGAGATGGCGGATGCAGCACTCCTTGGAGAACGAACCTTCCTGAGACGATTCCGCGCCGCCACCGGGCACACTCCGACCCAGTACCTTCAGCAAGTCAGGATTGAAGCCGCACAAAGACTCCTGGAAACCACCAACCTCAGCGTGGAAGATGTTGCCTCAGCCGTTGGATACGGAGATTACAGCACATTCCGGAAGCTGTTTAAACGAATCATGGGAGCGACACCCTCAGCTTATCGGCAACGATTCGGTTTGCACGCTGGCAGCCAAAAGAGATAATCCCCTTTGTAATCCCTAGATGTTTTTGGATATCTAAGGGTACTTTCTCATGGTTCACCTCTCGCCTGAAATCTAAAACAGAACGCTCTCCTATCTCCGTCAAAGGAATAAGAAGAAGCATCCGTCCTTATGCCATATTGGCTTTAGATGAAAAACCCCGGAAGGAATCACAAGACAGAGGAGCAATACGCTATACCGAATCAGGGGTAGATATTTTTGTTGATGTTGAAAAACTAAATCATCAGGGACGCATTGATCTTTCAACTTATCTTAATGTCTTGGCTAAAAAGCTGGAAAATTCATAAGGCAAAATATGGTTTGAAAAAACATTCATGCCTTCATGCTGTACTTTTTCCAAGTAACACTAGCACAAATGAGATAGCACCAAAAGGATACCAGCCAAATCGATTGACATCCTTTTGGGAAAAGTGGTGAGCACGAATGGACTATAAATTGAACGGGTCTACTCTACATCACACCGTTCAAAAAACGGCTCTTATAACAAGGATTGGAAAGGCTTTTATCTAATTCTGACTGAATCATGCCATAACCATCCAGTGTGAAATGGCACAAGGTGTGATTGATATCATCCCACTCTGCTATGGGCACCCCTTCATCATATGGGTAATTAGCAAAATTTTTTCTTCCCATATTTATATAGTTTAGAGAAATATGTGCCTTTTCAAATTTACTGTTAATTGATTTCAGGTAATCATTCGACATTGCTTTACGCAAGACACTCATAAGATCGGTTCTCAAGCTGCCTTTTACTATGTTCAAGACCGTGCTGCTGGCAAGCCATGACGCAACATCGAGCCCCTTGACCATTTCACGCCCGCCGCAGCCAAGCAATTTTACCGGTTTGTGTGCTTTGAGTTTAGCCTCCTCAACATATTTTGAAAAAGCTGACTGAGCATCATCTGAAATGTACCACCGGAACTGGTCGCTTAATCTTCTATGTCTTTCTTTTTTTACTATTCTCAGCAATATACCTTCTTCAACAAAATTAGATAGCAAAGATGGATTAACAACCATTCTTCCCAGATCTTCGGAGTATTGGCTACCTGTACACTTATGCACTTGTTTCTTGAACCAAAGCGGAATACTGCCAGTAACTCCGTAATCTTCTCTTATTAATCGGGAATTTAAGATGCAGACGTCTATGTGTCTGGGGTTTACCACAATATTTCCAAAATCCATGATTTGGCAATTATCCGCATACTTTCCAGCCAACAAAACGGTCAACTCCATTAATTTCGCATAGCTTAAGGCAATAAAAGGAAAATATTCAGCATCGGAATTCTTGGAAATACCCTCCAGCTCGGATTGTCTTAAAGTAATAAATTCTTCATCCAGATTTTCTGGATCCATTGTTGAATCCAGGAACTCATTGAATCTGATTAAATCACCGATTGTAGTATCCATTGTTCACCCCTTGAAGAAAAGCCCTTTCTCGTTGAGAATAAAGCGTAGAGGGACGACAAGTACAGTCGGCTCAATATATGTCCACATTGACACAATATATTTTCCTGACAAGTTCAGCAGGATAAAACTAACCGATCAAGACTTTCAAACAGTATTTTCTCTAACATACTTAAATTACATCCTAAATAAATATCATTTCGCTGGATGTGTCCGGTTGATTTTACCGGCACAAAAACAGAAAAAGCCATCAATCTTTCGATTGATGGCTTTCTCATGAAAAGTGGCGGAGCCGAAGGGACTCGAACCCTCGGCCTCCGGCGTGACAGGCCGGCGTTATAACCAACTTAACTACGGCTCCGCAGGTATGCTTCAGAGTTTATAAAACCTGAAAAGCATTGGGTGAAGTAGCTTTTAGATAATACACTCACAGTTCGCAATTATAATATTAATACACAAAAATAATATTGCCTGAATCTGCTCAAAAGCCTCGAATTTGCTCTCCATCCCCACTTCTTATACTATAAGAAAATCATGAGAAAGCCTTACCTGTCCATAATCATACCCGTCTTGAACCTTTGGGAAATGACCTCCGCATGCCTTGAAAGCATCCAGAAGTTCACCAGAGGAAATTTTTATGAAGTGCTTGTCGTGGATAACGGTTCTACGGATGCAACTCTTTCGGAATGCCCGGCTTTGGGCGAAAAACTTTTCGGAGAGCGGTTTCGCTATGTACGGGTGGAAAAGAATATCAACTTCGGTCCTGCCTGTAATCTCGGGGCGGATAACGCCGAAGGGGAACTCCTTTTTTTTCTGAACAACGACACCCTGCTCACCTCCGGCTGGGTCGAACCTCTCCTTGAAATTTTCAGAAAAGATCCCGGTGTGGCTGCAGTCAGCCCGCTCTGTCTGTTTCCAGACAATAAACGGGTGCAGTGCCTTGGGATCGGTTACGCAGGCAGTCTTGGAGTCTGCCACCCCTACTTCATGTTTCCCGGCAACCATCCGGTTGTGCGCCGGAACCGCCGCTTTCAGGCTTTGAGCGGTGCGGCGCTGATGATCCCGGCGGCCCTGTTCCGTGAGATGGGCGGTTTTTTCCCTGGATACGCCAATGGATTTGAGGACATGGACCTTTGCTGCCGACTGCGCCGTGCGGGAGGACGTCTGGTTCAGGAAAACCGCAGCACAGTACTCCACTGGGCCAGCAAGACTCCGGGACGCAACCGCTTTGACAAGGAAAACATGACCCTTATCAATAAACGTTGCGCAGGATGCTTTGTTCCCGATCTGCATCGAATCGCACAGGAGGACGGTTTCCGGTGCGAACTCACGCCCTGGCTGGAAATGATCATGCGGGCTCCGGACGACCCTACAGGAAAAATTGACGACGTAGACGAACTTAGGTCCGCTCTTGAAGAATATCCCCTATGGGAAGACGGTTACGACAAGCTGTTTTCCCTGCTTCTGGAGGAAGGGAGACAAGATGAAGCTGCGGAAAGCTTATTTTACGGCACGGTTATTTTTCCTGATCCTTGCAGGTTGGAGCGGCTCGGAAAAATTGCCGGGGAAATCGGCAAAGATGACTGGGCCGCATTTGCCGAAACTAAATATACTGCAATAAATCGAGCCCTGTCCGCCCCGGAAAAACTGCACGAGCAGGCGGTAAACGTACTTGAATGGGCCGGAACGAAAAATGATCGCGAACTTGCCGCCATCTATGAAGGCTGGATTTCAAGCAACAGCTGAAGACTGTCCTGATTCAGAGGTCGAAGATTTCTTCGCGCAGCCGATAAAACAGGAATGTCCCGCAAGCATAGAGCATGCGGGACATTTCTGTTTTTTCTGTTCTGCTGTAAAAATCATCGCTCTCCATTTACATTAAGCCATACGTGGGCAAAATGAAAATTGATTTGCTGATGTTACGAAGAACCGTACTAGGAAAGGAGCTTGAACAGGTGTTCTGACCAGAGCCAGGACAGCGGCATGACGAATAAAAGTGCGGGGATCATGTTGCCGACCGGAAACTGTTTGATCCCGCAGATTCTGAACCCGGTGGCAAGCATTATGAGTCCACCGCAGGCGGAGAAGTCGGAAAGCATATCCGGGGTGGTAAGCGGCAGGATCAATGTAGATGCGGCGTATAGTGATGCTTGCACCAGAAACTGCGGGATAACGAGTATCCCGACCGTGAAGCCCATGGTCGAAGCGAAGATCGGAGCCGTGAACAGGTCCAGAATGGATTTGACGATAAGCAGGGTGGGGTCCCCGGTCATACCTTCGCTCATGGAGCCGTAAACCCCGGTTCCGCTTATACAGAAGAGAACCAGCAGAGCAACAAACTTGTCGATAAACTCTTCCTTGCTTATGTTATCCGATGGGCGGGTTATCTTTTCCACCCATCCCCTGCTTTTGTTGGCTATGGTCTGGATTCCGTTTTCCAGCCGGATCATTTCACCGAACATTGATCCTATCACCAGCGCCAGTACCACCGGCGCAAGGTATTTGACCTTGATGATCATGGCTACTCCGAGCCCCATTGACGAACAACCGAAGACCATGGGCATCCGGTTACGGATATTTTCATTGAGACGAGGGCCCAAAAGAGCCCCGGCGACGCTTCCCACAATCAGGGCGGCGCCGTTTACGTACGGACCTATCATTTATTTTTCCTTTCAAGGGCCGGGAAGCCCTGATGTTTGGCGGGCGTAAGGCAAAAAGCCGGAGAGCCGGTGCATTAGAGCATCGGTTCAGGCCGGTTTCTGCCTTGCCGGGGTGGGAAGATCAGATCTTCAATCTTCTGATACGAAGCCGAATTCTATTGCCGATTTAGTGTAGAAAACGCGCAGGCCGCCTTCTTTCAGGATGGCCATAAGCTTATCGCATTCCTCATGAGTCAAAGCCATTGCCACCTGTACCGGCGGGTCCTGAAGGTCAAAATAGTTATCCGTATGAAGACGGCCGTCGTGTCCGAAACCTTCTTTACCGGAAAACAGCGTTGCTCCGCGGACACCAAGGTCTCTTGCGGCCTTGAGTATCCAGTTGGCCACGGAAACATCTTCGTGCGTCCGATTCTGCTGGGTAAAAAATATTACAAGATATCCTTCCATTCAATAATACCTGTTATGGTTTGTGTCATGCCGGCGGGTAGGCGTGTTGCGTTCCGATTATGAGTCCGTCAATGTGCCGGTCGGCTGATACGTGAGTGATTAGACTGGAACGTAGTGCTGTTTGATGTGTTATATCTAATCCCGGAGAACCGGGCGGTACAATGACCTGCGTCACTGAAACAAATAAAAATCCGCATTCGCATGAGGAACTTAGGCAGCAGGCTTGCGCGTGTTCAGAGAGGAGTGAAAATGTCGGCTGCAACCTTTTATTCTGCATGAAAAAGGCCCCTTCCGCTATACGGAAAGGGCCTCAGATCTACCTTTCGGAACCAGGCTGTTGAAACTACCGAGAGATCAAAGCCGCATGGACTTGAACACTTCAACAGTCCTGCACCGGATTATACTTCCGGACCGGATTAAACAAGTTTCGCGGCAGCGGCGAGCACTGCATCGTAATCGGGTTCTTCGGTTATTTCCTTTACATACTGGACATACTGTACCGTACCGGTTTTATCCACGACAAAAAGTGCGCGGCTGAGCAGGCGAAGCTCCTTGATAAGAACTCCATAGCCTTCGCCCAGGGAACCGGACATGTGGTCGGAAAGGGTCTGAACCGCTTCAACCCCGGCTGCTCCGCACCAGCGGGCCTGAGCAAAAGGCAGGTCCATGGATACGGTCAGAATTTTGATGCCTGCATCAAGCTTGGAAGCCTCGGTATTGAACCGGCGTGTTTCCATGTCGCAGACAGGGGTATCAAGCGAAGGAACCGTGCTGAGAATAAGCACATTCCCGGCAAAATCAGACAGTTTTTTCGGAGCCAGACCGTTATCCACGACAGTAAAGTCCGGAGCCTTTGCGCCGACTTTGATTTCATCGCCAACCAGAGTAAGAGGGTTGCCCTGGAAAGTTATTACACCTGTTCTTTCTTTCATGATTAATACTCCATTTATTTATGCAGAATTTGATAGATATATAGCACAGGGAAAAACTTCCGACAACGATGATCTGAAATTATAATCCCACGAAGCAACTCCTATTGAATTCCAAGCCCCTGCGCACTGGGCCTACATGAAACAAAAAGGCGTCACACGGAATAAAGGACCACGGATAAGGCCTTGAAACAGAACTCGGCCCTATCCCCTTCGCGCAAACCCTTTTCGTCAATACTCCACGAGGTCACGAGGGCACACATGGGAACTCCGCTGTCCGATTCTCCCACCACCTCGGCCAGAACCTCCGTCCTTTTTATGGAGGTAATTGTGGCCGGAATAGTGTTTCGCGCCAGAGTGCATTTCTCTTTCAAAGGCTTTATTCCCACCAGCGGGGCCTTGATGGTTGCCGAGACCGGCGAACCGGATTCAAGATCCAGCCGGTAGAGACTTTCAAGCGTAATAACAGAATCTATTGTCAAACCGTCAGCCGTTACGAATTCAACATCCGCCAGAACGCCGTCCCTGCGCACGTGGGTGACGTGCCCGACAAAAGTATTACGCGCACTGGTCTTGAGCGCACTTTCTTCAAGAGCCATGCGCCGAACGATATTCTTGACGTCACTGGCCGACCATTCCTGATAAAATCCCGCAAGGTCGGTAGAGGAGTGCCCAAGCACCTTGCGCACAACCCCAAGCGGAACTCCGCTGCGCAGGAGTTCAACCGCTCTGGACTTGCGCAACACACTCGGAGCCCCCAACTGCCGTTCAAATCCGCAGGCAGCTGCCCTGTCATAAAAAATACGGCGCACATATCCCGGATCAAGCTGAAAAATCTGCCCTTCTATTCCTGCCCCGCTGGGGCCGTTGATAAGAAGCCGCAACTCACGGCAAACAGACTGAGGCAGAGGCACTTCCCGCTGCTGTCCTTCGCGGCCCAATAAAATCACCGCTCTGGAAAGATCAATATTTTTACGCTCATCCTGGCCGATAATTTCGCCGAGTTTGGCGCCGGTATGTCTAAGGATCAGAAAAAGACAGAAAACTCTGGTACGGGATCTGACATAATCGGCACGCGTGACCTTGTCCCGCCACAGCCGGAATTCCTCTTCCAGCGCGGCAAGTTCACGAGTGTCCAGATGCCGGATATTCCCTGGAACATCAAATACTTCCGATGGAGAAAGTTTACTTTCACTACTCATAATGTCCTACTGTCCCGTAAGATGCCAACTCCTGAATATCCCTCCCGATAGTCACGTTTTTCAAAAAATACGTGACCGGTTTGAAGGAGAGACTCATCCTCGCTTAAGGATAAGACACTGATAAAGCCAATTCAGGAAGACCTCAATTTGAAAATGGAGATAAAAATGAAACGCATTCCCTTACTGATTCTGGTATTGCTTCTGGCGCTGCCCCTTTCCGCCAAGGCTGCCGATCTCATGGTCGCACAGGCCGCAAACTTCATGCCCGCAATGAAGGAAATCATTCCCGCATTCAAAAAAGCAACCGGCCTTGAAGCAGAAGCAACCTATACTTCTACCGGAAAACTTTACGGGCAGATCACCAACGGTGCGCCGTTTGATGTTTTTCTTGCAGCAGACGAGCGCCGCCCCCAGAAGCTGTTCAAGGACGGACTGGCAGAAAAACCCTTCGTATATGCCAAAGGAAAGGTTGTTTTCTGGTCCCTTAACCACAAAAGCGCCGGTAGCGGCTGGGTAAAAGCCCTTGAAAGCGGAAAACTGCACAAAATAGCCATTGCCAATACGGAAACAGCTCCTTACGGAACAGCCGCAATGACGGCTCTCAAGAAAGTCGGCCTGTGGGATAAAATGCAGTCTGAACTGGTATACGCCCAGTCCATCGCACAGGTATTCCAGTTCGCATCCAGCGGCGCAGCTGACGCCGGTTTCTGTGCCTACTCTTCCATGTTCACACCCAAGGGCAAAAGCGGCAGCTTCAGTGTTGTCACCGAAGCTCCTCCGGTTATCCAGGCTGCCTGTGTACTCAAATCTTCCGAACACAAGGAAGCCGCAGCGAAATTCGTAAAATTCCTGAGCAGCCCTGCAGTCCAGGCTATCAAGAAAAAATACGGTTATGACTAATGGACTTTTATCCTCTCTATATATCAGCAAAACTGGCTGTGGCCACTACTCTTTTTATTCCGGTGGTGGCCGCACCAACAGCCTACTTGCTGGCCTTCTTTGACTTCAGAGGCAAGAGTTTGATTGATGCTGTTGTGTCTCTCCCAATGGTGCTTCCTCCCACGGTCCTTGGTTTCGGACTACTCGTCGTGATGGGTCCCCAAGGACCGATGGGAGGACTATGGAAAGACCTTACCGGAGAGCGTATGGTTTTCAGTTTTTCCGGCATCCTGCTCGCCTCTATGATTTACAATCTGCCTTTCGCTGTGCAGCCCATGAGGGCCGCCTTTGAGAAGCTGGACATCCGACTGCTTGAAAACGCCGCCGTGCTGGGCCTTAGTCCAGCGGCTGCGTTTTTCAGGGTTGTGCTGCCCAACAGCCTTCCGGGCCTGGCGGCTTCGGGAATGCTGGTCTTCGCCCACAGCCTCGGAGAATTCGGGGTTATCTTGATGGTCGGGGGAAGCATACCCGGGTCGACCAAAGTGGCATCCATCGCGATCTACGAAGCAGTAGAGGCCATGCGTTATGATGACGCTTTGTATATGTCCCTGTCAATAATTCCGGTCAGCTTTATGGCTCTTCTTGCAATCAATCATCTCAATAAAGTAAGCAGGAGAAGATCATGACCCTGACCCTCAAGATCAGGAAACAGCTGCCCAACTTTGCGTTGGACGTCTCCCTTGCATGTAAACCGGGAACTCTTACCGCGATTGTAGGACCTTCCGGAGCCGGCAAAAGTACCCTGGTACGCATCATCGCCGGTCTTGACAAGCCAGACTCCGGCTTCATCTCCCTGAAAGACACCGTCTGGTGTGATACGGATAGCAAGCAGTTCCTCCCCCCGCGCAAAAGAGGGCTGGGTTTGGTATTCCAGGAGTACACCCTGTTCCCCCACCTCAACGTCCGCAAGAACGTTGCTTTTGCGGCAGTGGACCCGGAATGTGTTTCCGGCCTGCTGCAGAAATTCGGGATATCCCACATTGCGGAAAGCAAGCCTGCCAACATCTCCGGCGGAGAACGCCAGAGAGCGGCATTCTGCCAGGCTCTGGCACGGGAACCGGTACTGCTGCTGCTTGATGAGCCCTTTTCCGCTCTGGACATAGCAACCAGAGAAGGCCTTCGCAAAGAACTCCTGGACCTGAAAAGCGAACTGAATATCCCCATAATACACGTGACACATGACCTTGAGGAAGCCTTCTATCTGGCCGACTCAATATTCGTAATGGAAAACGGCAAGCCTTCACCGCAGTGGCTGGAACGCCAGAAGAACAGGTTCTGCAATTCCAACCATCAAAAGCCGCATCTTGAACTCGTGGAGAACATGTAATGAAAAAAATAATCTTGCTGCTGCTTCTGCTGGCATTAAGCATCCCCGCAGCAGCACAGGCAAAAATAGTCATTGCCTCCGGCGCCGGTTACCGTTCGCTGGTAGACAAGATTGCCGATGCATATACAGCAAAAACCGGTAATGAGGTTGAACGGATATACGGCAACATGGCCCGTGTAACCGCACAGGCCAAAAACAGCGGAACCGTGGACATGGTCCTGGGCGACAAGAGTTTTCTCGACAAGTCGAAACTGGACTGTTGCGCACAGCAGAAAGTTGGCCGGGGCAAACTTGTTATCGCATTTCCGAAAGGAAGCAAGTTTACCGGTGTTGACGATCTGCTTGCAGCCGATGTTAAACGCATAGCTCTCCCTGACACCAAACGGGCCATCTACGGCAAAGCTGCCATGCAGTACCTGCACACCAAGGGTGTGTTTGATAAGGTAGAACCGAAATTGCTCATGGTTGCCACGGTACCGCAGTCGGCTTCCTACGTTGTCGCAGGAGAAGTGGACTACGCTTTTATCAACATGACCCATGCCCGCAAAATCAAAAATTCAATCGGTGGATTCGTGGTTGTGGACGAATCGGCATACACGCCCATAACCATTATAGTGGAACAGATGTCCCAGTCCACACATCCTGAAGAATGCGTCCAGTTCATGGACTTTCTGAAAACAGACGCTGCCCGCAAAATTGTCGCAGCTCATGGGATGTAGGCGAATGAAATGGATTTAGCAGCGATCCTTACGGACAGTGCAACACTTACTCCCCTAACCCTTTCTGCAAAAGTTCTGGCCGCATCGGGAACCCTGCAGCTGCTGGCAGGGGTCCCGCTGGCCTTCTGGCTGGCCAGAAAAAGGGGACTGCTGCACAATCTGGTAGATACGGCTGTAACACTGCCACTGGTGTTTCCGCCGGTAGCCACAGGGTTCGTACTGCTGCTCCTGCTGGGACGCAACGGACCGGCCTCGGCACTTTTCGGAGATAACATAATTTTCGGTTTCCCCGGCCTGGTTGTGGCCGGGTTTGTAGCAGGACTTCCCCTGCTGGTAAAACCGGTACAGGCGGACCTGAAATCTGCTGAAGCGGCAAAACTGACTGAAGTTGCCGCAGTGCTTGGCAAATCGGACACAGTCATCTTTTTCCGGGTACTGCTCCCCTGCGCGAGGAGAAGCATCATGGCGGGGCTGCTTCTGGCTCTGGCCAGATCTCTTGGAGAGGTAGGAATGACTCTGATGCTGGGCGGCAATGTTATCGGCAGAACAAACACTCTTTCATTGGAAATATATAATGCTGTTTTCAATGGGGAATTCGATAGGGCCGCGGTGCTTTCCATAATAATCGGCATTGCATCTGTCTCCCTTTTTACGATACTCAAAAAAGTGTCCGATTCATAATAAGCACCAACGATACTAAGGAAGAACAATGAGCAAATCAGTATTAAAGGAAATTCAGTCCAGAGCTTACGACATCTGGAAAGAAGCCGGTATTCTTGACGAAAACATTGACGTAACGGCAAGGACCCTCAGCACGGAGGAAGCCATCGGCAACCCCGAAGGCGACGATTTCCCCCTTCTCAGAGGGAAGGAAAGGCTGATGGAAGCGGATTTTCGCGGTTCCAAGGGTCAGGCTTTTACCGACCGATTCGGAAATTTCAACACCAGCCTGCGCGAAATAGCCGAAATGGAACTGGAAAACAATTTTCGCAGAGCCATTTTCGTTTCCGCGCTGAATGCGGTTCAGCGCAGCCTGGGAAATACGGAACGCACGATCCACTGCAAGGATGAAGGTCCTGCCCTGTGTGCGCCGCAACTGGCCGATTACATTGCAGACAAGTACGGCGCGCCTAAACTCGGGCTGGTCGGGTATCAGCCGGCCATGATCAAGGTTTTATCCGGACGCTTCAATATGCGCATAGTTGATCTCGACCCGGATAATATCGGTACGGTCAAGTGCGGAATTACCGTTGAAGGACCGGACAGCACGGCGGAGGTCTTGGACGATGTCAACCTTCTGGTTGTCACCGGGTCAACCATTGTTAACGATACGCTGGGAAATTTCCTGCGTGATGACAAGCCCACCATATTCTTCGGAACAACCGTTGCCGCGGCAGCGGATATGATGGGCTGGGAGAGATTCTGCTGCCAGAGCGATTAACAATAATTAAATTTCACCCCTCCCTTTACCTGGCCGGGTCGGTTCTGAAAAACCGGCTCGGTCCCCTCTGAAACAGGTTAAAAGGCGTATGCATCTGACACATACGTCATTTAATACTGTGTCTGAATGACACACCTTCTTTACGCCCTTTTTTTATGCGCAATTTCACAGATTATATTTGATATAATTTTTGATTGAGCCGCTCCTTGCAATTTTCACAAAAATTTAATGATCCAGTTTGCAATCCACATAATTCTCCAACTCTTTGTTTTTATTTAATATGCCATTTTGGACCTAATTTTGCTTAGTGTACCCTACAGGATAGCAACACGAGTGCGATCCCGTACGAGTGGACTGAGCATGTTTTCCTTTCCGAATATTTCAGCCCCGGCTCAAATAGACATTACATTCTCATCCGCCAGGACATAAGATCAACAAGCTGTTTTTTACATAATTACAGACTGTTATGTCCAAAAATTATGTCTTTTTTGATAGATTCATGATTCTTAAGCCAACCGGCGGTTGATTCTGCCGGGAGCAATTTGGTTACCATTTTCAACACCCGGAGCCTTAACACATGATGAAAACAGTTCCTGTACAGGACTCCATCGGCAACGTTCTCTGTCATGACATGACTCGCATAGTTCCCGGCGAATGCAAGGAGCCGGCTTTCAGAAAAGGGCACATCATCACCCCTGACGACATCCCGGTAATGCTCGAAATAGGTAAGGAGCACATTTACATCCTGACCCTGGAAGAAGGGCAGCTGCATGAAAATACCGCCGCCGAAAGAATAGCCAAGGCAGCGGCTGGGCCGGGAATTACACTGACTGAAATATGCGAAGGCCGCATTAACATGACAGCTTCGCCCGGCCTGCTTTCGATCAATGTTGAAGCCCTCAACCGGATAAACTCGATCGACGAAGTGGTACTTGCCACCATGCACAACGGCATCCAGATAACTGAACCTAGAGATGTCGCCGGAACCCGCGTGGTTCCCCTGGTTGTAGACGAAAGCAAGGTTATTCAGGTGGAAGAAATCTGTCGGGAATGCGGTCCCATCGTCAGTGTCAAACCTTTCCGCAATCTCAAAGTAGGCCTTATCACCACCGGAAGCGAAGTCTATCACGGCAGAATCAAGGACAAATTCGGTCCTGTAATCCGCAAAAAATTTTCGCAGCTCAACTCTGAAGTCATTCACCAGACATTCGTGAGTGATGACCCGGAAATGACCTGCAGTGCCATTTTTCAATCAATTGAAGAAGGTGCGGAAATGGTGGTTCTGACCGGAGGAATGAGTGTCGACCCCGACGACCAGACTCCTTCAAGCATCAGAGCCACCGGAGCGGAAGTTGTAACCTACGGGTCACCTACCTTTCCCGGCGTAATGTTCATGCTCGCATACTTAAACGGTGTGCCCATCGTTGGACTGCCGGGATGCGTAATGTACTTCCGTGCAAGCATTTTCGATCTGATTGTTCCGCGGATTGTCGCCGGCGAACGTCCCTCCCGCAATGAAATAGCCGAACTGGGCCACGGCGGCTTCTGCGCAGGATGCGACACTTGTCGGTATCCGCTCTGTTCCTTTGGAAAATAAAGGAAAGCACGACGTCCGCAAGGCGTCTGGGAATAAAAAACAGCAGTAATTTAAGGAGGTTTTTTTCATGATCAAACGGACTCTGAAAGTCAATGGCGTAGAGAAATTCGTTATCTGCGACAATGATGAATCCCTCGCCAGCGTTCTGCGCGAAAAACTGGGCCTGACCAGCGTAAAGATCGGCTGCGGAACCGGACAGTGCGGAAGCTGCTCCGTCCTTATCGACGGTAAAGTAAAACGTACCTGCAACCTGAAGATGAAACGTGTTGCAGATCACACTGAAATCCTCACAACGGAAGGTATCGGCACCCCCGCCAACATGCATCCTATCCAGGTTGCATGGATGGCCCACGGCGCTGCTCAGTGCGGTTTCTGCACACCGGGTTTCATTGTTTCCACTTACGGCCTGCTCGCTTCCAATCCCAAACCTACCCGCGAAGATATCCGCGACTGGTTCCAGAAACACCGCAACGCATGCCGCTGCACAGGTTACAAACAGCTGGTTGACGCTGTTATGGACGCAGCAGCAGTAATGCGCGGCGAAATGTCGATTGACGACCTGATGTTCAAGCTTCCCGAAGACGGCCGCATCTGGGGTTCCAAATATCCCCGTCCCACCGCTGTCGCCAAGGTCACAGGTACTCTGGACTACGGTGCTGACCTCGGCCTGAAAATGCCTGAAGGAACCCTTAAGTGCGCCCTTGTACAGGCAGAAGTTTCCCACGCTAACATCATTTCCATCGACACCAGCGAAGCTGAAAAAATGCCCGGTGTTGAAAAAGTTGTTACCTACAAAGACGTCAAGGGTAAAAACCGCATTACCGGTCTGATTACCTTCCCGTCCAACAAGGGTGACGGTTGGGACCGTCCCATCCTCTGCGATGAAAAGGTCTTCCAGTTCGGTGACGCCATCGCCATTGTCTGCGCAGACACTGAAAAGCACGCCAAGGATGCTGTCTCCAAGGTCAAAGTTGAACTTGAACAGCTGCCTGAGTACATGAATGCGTATGCCGCCATGGAAGAAGACGCCATCGAAATCCATCCCGGCACACCCAACGTCTACTTTGAACAGAAGATCGCCAAGGGCGAAGACAGCGCTCCCATCTTCGAAAACGCAGCTGCCGTTGTTGAAGGCGACTACTACACCAGCCGTCAGCCGCACATGCCCATCGAACCTGATGTAGGTTTCGCTTATCTTGATGACGATGGTAAACTCTGCATCCATTCCAAATCCATCGGCCTGCACCTGCATGGCGCAATGATCGCTCCCGGCCTCGGCGTTGAAATGGAAAACCTGATCATGGTCCAGAACTATGCAGGCGGTACCTTCGGTTACAAGTTCTCCCCCACCATGGAAGCACTGGTCGGCGCAGCCTGCCTCGCTACCGGCAAACCCGTCTACCTGAACTACACATGGTACCAGCAGCAGACCTACACCGGTAAGCGTTCACCGTTCTTCACCACTGTTCGTTACGCCGCAGACAAAGAAGGTAAACTCCTCTCCATGGAAACCGACTGGATCTGCGACCACGGTCCCTACTCTGAATTCGGTGACCTGCTGACTCTGCGCGGTGCCCAGTACATCGGTGCCGGTTACGACATCCGCTCCATTCGCGGTATCGGCCGCACCGTCTGCACCAACCACTGCTGGGGTTCCGCTTTCCGTGGATACGGCGCACCTGAAGCCGAATTCGGTTCTGAACTTCTGATGGACGAACTTGCTGAAAAGCTCGGCATGGATCCTTTCGATATCCGCTACAAGAACATCTACCGCGAAGGTGCCACCACACCGACCGGACAGGTTCCTGAAGTAATGAGCCTCGAAGAAATCTTCGACCTCGCCCGTCCCAAATACGAAGAAATGAAAAAGGTTGCCGCTGAAAAGTCCACCGACGAAATCAAACGCGGTGTCGGTATCGCCCTTGGTGTATACGGCTGCGGTCTCGACGGTCCTGACACAGCAGAAACCGAAATCGAACTTAATGCTGACGGTACTGTAACCATGTTCGCATGCTGGCAGGACCACGGCCAGGGCGCTGATATGGGTGTTCTCGGAACCGCTCACGAAGCTCTGCGTCCTCTGGGTCTTACTCCCGACCAGATCCATCTGGTCATGAACGACACCCGCTACTGCCCGAACGGCGGTCCCGCAGGCGGAAGCCGCTCCCAGGTTGTTATCGGTAATGCAATTATCGCAGCATGCCGCAACCTCATGGATGCAATGCGTAAATCCGACAACTCCTTCATGACTTACGATGAAATGATCGCTGCAGGTAAAGACATCCACTACAGCGGCAAATGGACTGCCCCCGCAACCGACTGCGATGAAAACGGACAGGGCAACCCCTTCAGCAACTACATGTACGGTCTCTTCGTTACCAGTGTTGCAGTAGAAATAGCCACTGGTAAAACCGATGTTGAAAAAGTACTGCTCGTTGCAGATATCGGTACGATCAACAACAAACTCGTTGTTGACGGACAGATGTTCGGTGGTATCGCTCAGGGTATCGGTCTGGCCCTCACCGAGGACTATGAAGATATCAAGAAGCACTCCACCATGGTCGGCGCAGGATTCCCTTACATCAAGATGATCCCCGACGACATGGAACTCATCTATGTTGAAACCGTACGCCCCGATGGTCCCCACGGTGCTTCCGGTATTGGTGAAATGCCTCTCACCGCACCTCATGCGGCTATCATCAATGCAATCTACCACGCCTGCGGCGCACGCATTACCCAGATCCCGGCTTACCCCGAGAAGGTTCTTGCTGCCCTCAAAGGCTAATTAACTGACCTGAATACCGGCCCCGGATGTTTACATCCGGGGCCGTACTGTTACCGGCATGAAAGTAGATCAATCAGCCGGGCATGGCTTTTTTACAGAAAGTAGCTTACTGTTCTTCAGCGTGGAAAGCTGTAATATGGGTAATCCTCACAACCGGAGTTAAATAACACCGGCCGGATACCGCTCATGATATTACACACCTATTAGGTATGGATTGCACATCCCGGAGAACGTGGCGCGGCCCTTAATATACGCACAATTGTCCTACTAAAAATTGTGTGCTGCGGGTAAGAGAGTTAGGAACCTGCGTATAATTTTTTGACAATTTTGGTATAGATTTATAATATCATTAATAACATCAAGGCAAGAATTGAGACTTATTGCTGCCCCAGAATTTACAGATGAGGCCAAGCGGCAAAAATCTATCCCCGGAACAGCAGCCGGAACAATTAAATTTCACTAAGCAACAAAAACAAGGCAGGCGGAGGCATAAGACATATGAACCAAAAAGATTTACGTTTATGGGAAGCTCGCTGCACTCAGGAAGAACCTCCGAAATGCAAAGCAGGTTGTCCTCTTCATGTGGACGGACGCGAATTCTGCAAACAGCTTGCCTCAGGTCAGGTGGACAAAGCCTGGGCGGTTCTTTGCAAGACAATGCCGCTGCCATCGATCACGGCCCGCATCTGTGACAGCGTATGCAGCAAAAGCTGTCTTCGCGAAGAGAGAGGCGGCGGCATAGAAATGGCCGCCCTTGAAAGATTCTGCGCTGATAACGCGAAACGTACTCCGCCGGTTCGAGCTCTGCCTGCCCGCGGCAAAAAAATCGCCGTATTCGGTGCCGGTCTTGCCGGACTGGGGGCCGCATGGGACCTCGGCAAAAAGGGATTTATCGTTACCCTTTTCTGCGGCGACAGCCTTGAAGCGTTCGATCTGCTGCCGCAGGGCTCAGTCAAAATAGACTTCCTCAAGCAGGAAATTGCCCAGCTCAAGAAAATGAATGTCTCCCTGGCAGAAAACACTTCTGTCGTGCCGGAGGCGATATTCGGTGCGCTGGATGAATTCGATGCCGTGTTTGTGGACCCGTTTGCCTGCACTGCAGAAAGTATGGGCCTGAATAATGTCGACCCTGCCACCCTGAAAACAGAAAAGGAATTTCTATTCGCATCCCCCGGAATCAAAGAAAAATCCCCGATAGAAAAAATCGCTGTCGGCCGCAAGGGAGCACTCTCCATCGAAAGAGTTCTGCAGGGAGCTTCGCTGACTGCGGGCAGAGACAGAGACGATCCCTTTGAAACCCGCCTTTTCACCAACATAAGCAATGTCGAACCGGTTTCTCCGGTTGCAGTTCCCGCAGAAGGTTATTCCGCAGAGCAGGCCCTTGAAGAAGCAGGCCGCTGCATTCTGTGCGAATGTCTGGAATGCGTCCACAACTGTGCATATCTTGAAAATTTCAAAAGCTATCCGAAGGTCTACGCCAGACAGATTTACAATAACTCCGCCATCGTCATGGGCACGCGTCAGGCAAACGACCTGATCAACTCCTGCATGCTCTGCGGACTGTGCGAACAGGTCTGCCCTGAAAACTTCGCGATGCAGGACCTCTGCATGGAGGCCCGCCATAATCTTGTTGAGGAGGGGCACATGCCGCCTTCTCTTCATGAATTCGCTTTCCGCGACATGGAATTTGCAGACGGCCCGTCCTGTGCGCTGGTCCGCCATGCACCGGGAACGGATTCCAGCAACCGGATATTCTTTCCGGGCTGTCAGCTGACGGCTTCTGATCCGGAAGCGGTAAAACGGGCCTATGAATATATCCGCGCCAATGTTGACGGCGAAACAGGTCTGATGCTCCGCTGCTGCGGTGCCCCTGCCGACTGGGGCGGGGAAAAGGAAATGTTCGGCAGTAAATCCGAGTCACTCTCCGAAGAATGGGAAAAACTGGGACGGCCCGGCATCATCGCCGCCTGCCCATCCTGTCTGGAAACCCTGGCCAAAGCACTCCCGCAGGCGGAAATAGAATCACTGTGGTCGGTGCTGGCCGAAAAGACAGATTCATTCAGCCAAGTTGAGCAGTCCTTGAAACTATCACTTCAGGACCCCTGCACAGCCAGGAACAATCAGGTGCTTATGAACGATGTCCGCCTGCTGCTCAGCAGCCTCGACATCACGTTCAACGAACCGGAACTGTCCGGCACAAGTACGGAATGCTGCGGCTTCGGCGGACTTCTCGCGAGCGCCAACCCTTCTCTTTCCGAAACAGTGGCCCGGCGCAGGGGTGAAAAACTCACCGATGACGGCATAACCTACTGTGCCATGTGCCGCGACCAGTTGGCCAAATCCGGAAAACGCTGTCTCCACATGCTGGATATTCTGTTTCCGTCAGGCAGCAGTGATCCTGCGGGCCGCCCTGCTCCGGGTTATTCCGAACGCAGAGAAAACCGGGTCCGACTCAGGGAGATGCTGCTGAAGGAAATCTGGAATGAGAATCCGGAACCGCGCAACGATTATGAATCCGTAAAAATTGAATTTACTCCCGATGCCGCAAAAATGATGGAAGAACGCAGGATTCTGCTTTCCGATGTACAGAAAACATTCGCGGCAAAACGGGAATCCGGACAGGTAATGGAAAACACGCAGACCGGACATAAACTGATCCATCACCGCCCGGTTATCGTTACCTACTGGGTGGAATATGAAGACAACGCGGACGGCGGATACCTGGTACACAGGGTCTGGTCACACCGCATGCACATACTGGGAGGTGTTTAATGAGCACCCTGAAAGTTCTTGACGAGGATTTCTCCTCCTGGACCTGTTGCGGGAAACCGCTGCAGCCGACTCCGGTGGAGCTGGAATATCTGGACAGCAGGTTCAACGTGGAACTGCCGGTATGTCCGGTATGCGGAATGGTACTCATCCCCGAACAGCTGGCCCTGGGCAAAATGGCTCAGGTGGAAAGGCTGCTGGAGGACAAGTGATGCAGAATCCGTCTGCTGTGCCGCTCTGGGAGCGGACCGTTTTACGGGATACGGCCGGATCAACTCTGCGGCCCGGCGGATTTGCCCTCACCGACAGGGCGGTGGATCTGGCCCGTATACCGTCCGGTTCCAGAGTGCTTGATGTGGGATGCGGGCTGGGAGCTACGGTTGAGCACCTGCGTTCCGAGCACGGTTTTGACGCCTGCGGCATAGACAATTCGGTACGGCAGCTTTCCGAGGCTCCCGGCGACCTGCCGCTGACTCTGGCAGAAGCATCCTGCATTCCCTGTGCGGATTCTTTTTTTGATGCCCTGTTCTGCGAATGCGTCCTTTCATTGATGCCCGACCAGCAGAAATGCATAACAGAATTCTCACGCATCCTGAAAAAAGACGGAAAACTGATCATAACCGATCTCTACCAGCGAGGGGAAGGAGAAGAGACAACGGACCTCAAATGTTCCTGCGCAAGCTCTCCTCTGGACCTCAACAATACAGAAAAACACCTGTATGCCTGCGGAATGCATATAGCCGCCCTTGAAGACCACTCCAAACTGCTGGCAGAACTGGCGGCAAGACTGATCTTTGCAGGCGAGCCCGACTTCCGGCTGACCGGGAACTGCTGCCGGAGACCCGGCTACATGCTTATGATTGCCGAAATGAACAGGTTCTGATGCGCTTAGGCCGTTCAATAATTTGATCTTGCCGCCGTTAGGCACAGGACAGTTACCCGCAGGAAAGAAGTTCGCTTCCGGCCTCAGAGCAATGGTAAGCATAAAATGATAATACCCTTTGGATTCTCTAATGGAGAAAATCATGAACGATACAGATCTTCGCATACTTCAACTTCATGGCTCAGGTTACTGCTGTGCCCAGATAATCATCCTGCTGTGCCTTGAAAACATGCAACGGGAAAGCCCCGATCTTGTCCGGGCCGCACAAGGGCTGTGCCTCGGCATGGGAGACTGTTCCGGGACCTGCGGCATCCTGAGCGGCGGGATTTGCGCACTGGGACTTTATGCAGGCAAAGGGACGGACTACGAACAGGCGGACGAACAGCTGCCTCTGCTGATTGAAAATTTCAGGGAATGGTTCCATGAAAAAACCGCAGCTGAGTACGGCGGTTTCACCTGTGAAAAAATTCTGGACGGAGAATGCGGAACGCCCAATCCTGACACCTGCGGGAAGCTGCTGGGTGAAAGCTACGCCCAGTTGATAAATATTCTGCTTGATGCAGGATTCAACCCGGACGAGGGAAGGGATGAAACGGATGGATATTAGTTTCAATATTCAGGAAACCGAATCCCTGTGCCCGGTCTGTCTCAAAAAAATCCCGGCCAGACGGGTAGTGGAAAACGGCGAGGCTAGAATCATAAAGAAATGCCCGGAACACGGAAGCTTCAGCACTCCTTTCTGGCGCGGAGAACCTGCATTCGAAGGATGGTCGCGTCCGAAAATCCCTTCAACTCCGCCGGTTACAGGCGAGGATGTGCGCAAAGGCTGTCCGTTCGATTGCGGACTGTGCCCCGATCACAACCAGCATACCTGCACCGCCCTTGTGGAAATAACCTGGAGATGCGACCTGGCCTGCAAGGTCTGCTTTGCTTCGGCAGGCAAACCGGTCGCTCCGGATCCTTCACTTGATGAACTGGACAAAATTTTACGCAGGGTAAGAGCCCAGGCCGGGCCATGCAACCTGCAACTCTCCGGGGGAGAACCTTCCGTTAGAGATGATCTCCCGCAAATAGCAGCAATGGCCGTAAAGCACGGCTTTCCATTTATACAGGTAAACACAAACGGCCTGCGAGTGGCCCGCGAGCACGGTCTGGCTGACAAATGGGCCGAAGCGGGAGTCAATTCCGTATTCCTGCAGTTCGACGGAACAAGTGACGATATTTTCCGCACCATCCGGGGACGTGCTCTGCTTGAAGATAAAATCATGGCCATAGAAAACCTGACCGCTGCCGGAATAGGCGTGGTGCTGGTTCCAACTGTTGTCCCGGATGTCAATGACGACAACATCGGTGAAATATTGAAACTTGCGATTTCATACTCACCGGGTGTCCGCGGGGTTCATTTTCAGCCGGTAAGCTACTTCGGCCGTTACCCGCAAGCTCCTACCGATGAAATGCGCATCACCCTGCCCGAAATAATGACCGCACTGGAAGAACAGTCTGGAGGCGCAGTACATAAAACAGATTTCATGCCCCCCGGATGCGAGCATTCCCTTTGCTCTTTTCACGCCAACTATCTGGTTATGGAGGATGGCAGCCTGAAAAAACTTTCCGCCAAAAAAGAAGGATGCTGCACGCCTCGTCCGGCATCGGAAGGAGCGGACAAGTCCAAAGCGTTTGTGCGTCGGCAGTGGGCTGCCCCGGAAAAAAGCTGCGGCTGCAAGGAAACAGAACCGGTTGACGACCTTGACAGATTTCTCAACCGGGCCAAAACGCACATTCTGGCTGTTTCGGGCATGGCATTTCAGGACGCATGGACGCTGGACCTTGAAAGATTGAAAGGATGCTGCATCCACGTTGCCTCGCCGGAAGGAGACCTGATCCCCTTCTGTGCCTACAACCTGACAGCTATGGACGGCTCAACTCTGTACAGGAGAGTTCTTGATGACTGACCGGCCTCTGGGGAAATGGCTAAATGTGCGTATGGGGCGGGAGGAGAAACTGGAACCGGTTTCTGCCGCCGAACTGCAGGAATGGCAGTTCAGCGAACTCCGCAACACCATGTTCCACGCCTCCAAAAATTCTCCCTTCTATAGAGAAAGGCTGGCCGGAGTTCAAACCGGGTCAGTACATTCCCAGACCGATCTGAGCATGATTCCGTTCACAACCGCAGATGATCTAAGGGGTTGTCCCGAGAGCTTTCTGTGCGTATCACAGGACGAGGTGGCCAGAGCCGTGACGCTGGCCAGCTCAGGATCAAGCGGAGCCCCGAAAAGACTTTTTTTCACTGCCGGGGACCTGGAAAGAACTGTTGAATTTTTCAGTTACGGAATGACTCCCATGCTGGAGAAGGGGGAGACGATCCTGGCTGTCCTTCCCGATTCACGGGTTGGCGGGGTGGGATCACTCTTCGCGGAATCCATCTCGCGCCTTGGTGGAGAGACGGTCCTCCCGGTTGATCCGTCCCACATACCGAACCTTCTGCATCTGCTTCTCGATTCCCATGCAAGCTGCATACTGGGTCCCGCTATTCAGATACATGCTCTGGCCAGATTGGCAAAAAGTCAGGGGCTTTGTATCAGCCACGTAAAATCGGTATTGCTCTGCTGGGACGTTCTTCCCGAACAATGCATGCAGACCATAACCGATGTTTTCGGATGCAGAATATTTACTCACTGGGGCATGACCGAGACATGTCTGGGCGGTGGAGTGGATTGCTGCCCCGGTTCCGGCATGCACTTGCGCGAACCTGATTTTTATGTCGAAATAGTGGCGCCTGAAACAGGGAAGCCTGTCCCGGACGGAACAAAAGGGGAAATAGTGATCAGTACGCTGTCGCGCCGGGCCATGCCGCTGATCAGATACCGGACCGGTGATACGGGCTTCATACTTCCGGGTAGCTGCCGATGCGGGCTGCCTTTGCGCAGGCTGGGTCCTGTCGAGGGCAGAATAGGGGATGGAATTACTCTGCCTGCCGGGGAAAAACTGACCCTGAATGAACTGAACGGCATCATCCTGTCACACCGGGATGTGCTCGATTTCAAAACAGTATATCAGCTTCATGAACTGGAGCTTGAGATAGCTCTGGACCTGCTGCCCGGTCATCGCCGTCATGCAGAAATCCGGAAAAGCATACTAGCCTATCCTAAAATAAAGCAGGCATCGGAACTGTTCAATTTAAAGGTGAAGACAAGACTTTCCGGGTGTGACGGCAAAATCGGCTCGGGCTTCGGGAAAAGAGCCATAACAACAATCTGAGGAAGGACTGCTGACATGAAAAGACTCATTCGCTGTATCCGGACAGACCTTGAATCGGGCAAAGACCTGGTTCTGGCTTCAATAGTAAAAAGCTCCGGCTCAACACCCCGCTCTTCGGGCAGCAAGATGATGGTCCGCAGTGACGGGTCGATAGAGGGAACCATCGGCGGCGGGCTTGTGGAGGCATTGGCCCAGGAGGAAGCGGCCGGACTTTTCAACGGACAGCATGGTTCCGTATTCTTCAAGGAGTTCGATCTTTCAAACGAACTGGCCGCCAACGCGGATATGATCTGCGGGGGGCATGTATCGGTCATGCTGGAACATCTGCCGGCAGACGAAAAAACAATTGCCGCCTTCACTGCTGTGGACGAAGCCATGAGCAAGGGAAAACATGCCGTGATGTTCACTGCCATTGACGGGAACACGGTGAGGGAACGTGAAGCGGTACGTCCCTGCTGTCAACTCCCGGCCCTGCTCTTTGCCGATGAGGCCGAGGCCACAAAACTTCTGGAGGAAGCTCTCAAATCGGGGACACCGGTTATTGAGGAATGCGGCGAAGTTCTTCTGGTGGCTGAAGCATGCATCCCCCAGCCGGAACTCTTCATATTCGGCGCAGGACACGTATCCCGTCCCACTGCAGCGCTGGCCTCTTCAGTGAATTTCCGTACCGTTGTGCTGGACGACCGTGCCGAGTTCGCAAATGCGGGCCGCTTTCCCACAGCAGAAGAGATACATGTTCTGGACGGCTTTGAAAACTGCTTTTCAGGATTGGAGCTTAATGCTAACTCGTTCGTAATAATAGTAACACGCGGACACCTGCATGACAAAACAGTCCTTGGTCAGGCACTGAAAACACCGGCCAGATATGTCGGTATGATCGGCAGCAAGAAGAAGCGCAACGCCATATATGATGCACTGCTTGCCGAAGGGGTTTCACAGGATTCAATTGACCGCTGCCATTGCCCCATAGGACTCAGCATAGGTGCCCAGACCCCGGAGGAAATAGCTGTATCCATCGTGGCTGAATTAATCCAGAACCGTGCCGGATAATTTATGAAAATTTATGGACTTATACTGGCGGCGGGTCTCTCGTCGCGAATGGGAAAGCTGAAGGCTCTGCTTCCTCTGGACGGCAGCACGGTACTTTCACGCTGTATCCGAACACTGGTGGACGGCGGAACATCGGATGTGTTCGTGGTCACAGGACATATGGCGGATAGAGTAGGTGCGGAAGCCGTGTCCATGGGGATGCACGAAGTATACAACAAGGATTTTGAGCAGGGAATGTTTTCATCGGTCAAGGCCGGGGTCAAAGCCCTGCCGGAAGATGCTGCCGCCTTTCTGGTACTGCCGGTGGACATCCCGCTGATACGTCCATCCACTATCCGCGCCCTGACCTTCGACTTTGTGGCTGACCCCACCGATGTAATCTACCCCTGTTTCAAAGGGGAAAGGGGACATCCTCCGCTAATAAGCGCAGAACTCATACCGGAAATCATTGCCCACGACGGAACCGGAGGGCTGCGGACCATTCTCGAAAAACATGAAGATAAGGCCAGGGACAGGCACATGCCGGACCTCGGAATACTGAGGGATCTGGATACCCCTGCGGATTACGATAAGGCCTGCAATATCTCACGGCGACGCATTCCCCTTCCCGAAGAATGCGAGGCATTGTGGGAACTGGCCGAAACTCCGCTGCAGACCAGAGAACATTGCAAAACAGTGGCCGATGCAGCCTGTCTGATGGCGGAAGCCCTCAACACAGCCAGAAATTCAAACAAACCCCTGGACATGAGCACGGTAAAAAGCGCCGCACTTCTGCATGACGTGGCCAAACTCAAAAGAAATCACGAGGCCGCAGGCGCAGCAATACTTACAGGATACGGTTTTTCGGGCATTGCAGACATCGTGGCCGCACATCGCGATACAGACATCAAACCGGAATCTCCCCTCACAGAACAGGAAATTGTCTTTCTGGCGGACAAATTATTTCAGGGAACCAGGCTGGTTACTCTGGATGAACGTTACGGCAAAACGCTGGAACGCTGGAAGGATGACCCGGAAGCCGTTGCAGCCATAACAGGGCGTCTGCACAGAGCCAAGGAGTTGCTCAAGCGCTACGAAGAAGAAGCCAAAGCGGAAATGCCGTCCTACCTGATCCAACACATGTCCCAAGGTAATTCATGATCGTTCTAATCCGGCATGGAGAAGCGGAAAACGCCGGAGGCAGAGCCATAGGACAGACGGATCTCCCTCTCTCCGAAAACGGAAAACTTCAGGCCGATATGCTGGCCGAGGCACTCTCCGGGATCAGATTCAGAACATTCCTCAGCAGTCCGCTGGACCGCACAATGCACACCGCGCGGCTGATAGAAAAAAAATCCTCAAATTCAATAAGCCCCTGTTCCGCGCTGGCTGAAATAAATCTGGGAGACTGGGACGGCCTTTCATTTGAAGACATCAAATCCAGATTTCCTCAAGGCTATAAGGAACGGGGACGCAATATCGCAGGCTACCGCCCCCCCGGCGGGGAAAGCTTTCTTGATCTGCGGGAACGGGTCTCTCCCATGCTGGCACAACTCTCAGAAGAAAAACTCCCGGCTCTGCTGATTACCCATGCAGGAGTCATCCGGGTGATAATGCAGCTGGTGCTCGATTTCCCGCTGGAAAACATATTCGGGATTGTTCCATCCCATTGCCATGCCACCGTTCTGAAAAATGGGAAAAAGGGGTTCACAGTCAGCGGTTTCAATCTTCCGCCAGGATCGGACCTCTCCGGATTTCTTGAGAATATAGTGCCGAAGCAACGCTGATTCTCAAGGGTCTTGACTTCTTTTTATTCCGGGCGGAGAATAAATAAAAACAGTTTTTATAGTAAATTAGACATAATTAACAAAGCGGAGTGAGGCCGATGCAGATAACCAAATTCGCCATCCCCGAAGTAATTTTCGGGAACGGCAGTATCCAGTTTCTGGCCTCATGCGCCATGCGACTGGGTGGCAAACGAGTCCTGCTCGTAAGCGACAAAGGTATCGAAAAATCAGGGTGGGTTCAGGTTATTCGCGAGATTCTGGAAGAAGCCAAACTCGACTGCATTTACTTTGATGAATTAACCGCCAACCCCCGGGACAGCCAGATTCAGCAAGGCGCGAAGCTCTACCGGGAAAACAAGGCTGATGTGATCATCGGCCTCGGCGGCGGAAGCCCCATCGACGCATCCAAAGGAATTGCCACCATTGTAAGCAACGGCGGCAATATTCACGATTATGAAGGGGCAAACCGCATCAGCCACCCACTGCCGCCCATGATTTTTATTCCCACCACGGCAGGAAGCGGATCGGACGTATCACAATACGCCATCATTACCGACAAGAAACGCCAGGTAAAGATGTCCATCATCAGCCGCTCGCTGGTGCCCAACATTTCCATCATCGACCCGGACCTGCTGGTCACCAAATCGCGGGAACTGATTCTATCCTCGGCAGTGGATGCTCTGGCCCACGCAATAGAATCCTATGTATCACTGCTGGCATCTCCGTTCACGGAATCGCAGGCCATGACCGCAATCCGGCTGATTGCGGGAAACATCAAACCCGCAGCGAACTCCAAGGACAGGGAAGCCCTCAAGAATCTCTCAATCGCCAGTACCGCTGCCGGTATGTCCTTCAGCAACGCAGGCCTCGGAGTCGGGCATGCGCTGGCCCATTCACTTGGCGGCCGGTACGATGTAACCCACGGCATGACCCTGCCGATACTTCTTCCGGCCGTGGTAAGATTCAATCAGCCAAGCTGTGAACGCAAAATGGCCACAATAGCCCACGCAATATACGAAAGCTGCCCTGCTCCGGTAAGCGACCGCAAGAAATCCCTCAGCGACACTCTATATATGATGTTCGCGGAGCTGGGTATTCCGATGCAGTTGCGCAAGATCGTTCCGGATAATGACCACATGGAGGAAATCTGCAGACTGGCGGTTCAGGACGCGTGTTCCGTGCCCAACCCCAGAGCGACAAAATGGCAGGATCTTCTCAAGATATGTGAAGAGGTATGGTAATGGGTAACAAGACCAATCTGCACGATCTCATCGGCATTGAACACCACAAACTCAACTTCTTTCAGGAATTGCAGCAGAACATCAAGGAACTGAAGGAGATCAACCGGGAATCCGAGGACCAGCGCTGCGAAATAACAGCCATTCTCGACGGGATTACCGACGTGATGATGGTACTGTCCGAAAATATGGAAATAATTTCGGTCAACAGAATTTTTGAAAGACTCTTCCCCGGCGTCAACCCTATAGGTAAGAAATGCTATTCCCTGTTCAGGGACACGAACAGACCCTGCGCGGAATGCCCGGCCTTCAAGTCTCTGTCCACCAACTCGGTATGCAGGGATACGGCCATTTTCCGCATTGACGGCAAGAACATGCAGTTCGACATGGTGGCCTCACCGCTGCGAAATCCGGACATAAAAGAAAACCGGATACTCATTTTCAAGCGCGATGTTACTATGGAAAAAGAATATCAGGCCAAATTCTATCAGGCTGAAAAAATGGCCACCATCGGGGTTCTGGCCGCCGGGGTGGCACACGAAATAAACAATCCCATGGCGGCTGTTGCCGGTTTTGCCGAAGGCATACAGCGCAGGCTGACCAGGCTGGACGAGGCCATACCGGACGACCTTGCCGAAGACCTCTATGACTACACCAACACCATTTTAAAAGAATGCCTCCGCTGCCAGGATATAGTCAAAACCCTGCTTTCCTTCAGCCGCCCTGTAAAATCGGAATTTCTGCCGGTGGACCTCAACCAGGTTGCCAGGGATACACTGCGGCTGCTGGATCACCAGTTCCGCCGTTACAGGCACATAAACCTTACCCTGGACCTGAAGGCATCGTTGCAGCACATCTACGGAAATGAGGCACAGTTGAAACAGGTCGTCCTCAACCTGCTGACCAATGCGGTCGATGCGGTAGAAAAAAAAGGCGATATTTCAGTGCAGACATTCGTGGATGGCGACCATGTCGGCCTGAGAGTATGTGATACCGGATGCGGTATTCCCGAAGACAACAGGGACATGCTCTTCGAGCCGTTCTTCACCACCAAGAAAGTAGGACGAGGAATAGGCATCGGCCTTTCCACCTGCTACAACATTGTAAGAGAACACCGCGGTGAAATAATCGTGGACAGTGAAGTGGGAATAGGATCCTGCTTTACGGTCAGGTTTCCCACCAGTGAGAGTTGATAAATGCCCGAGACATATAGAATCCTTGTTGTTGATGATGAAGAGTCCATTCTCAAACTGCTCGGTAAGGAACTAAGCAGTTCCGAACGGATCGTGCACACTGCGAACTGTGCTAAAACAGCCAGGGAAATGGTGCGCAAGGAGCGTTACGAAGTCATTGTCTGCGATATCCGTCTCCCGGACGGGGACGGCCTTGAACTGCTTACCGAATTCAAGGATATGGAGCCGGATGTGGAAGTTATCCTCATAACCGGCCACGGCAACATCGATAATGCAGTGGAAGCCATCCGCATAGGGGCTTACGACTACATAACCAAACCGTTCCGTATCGACAGAGTGGAACTCGTCGTGGACCGGGCCTGGCAGAGAGTCTGTCTGACTCGGGAAAACCGCAGCTACAAGCATTCTCACCAGTGTGATACGGCCAGTTCCCAGCTCATAGGAAGCTCGGCACCCATAAAGCAGATACGCCACCTGATAAACAAGGTTGCCCCGACCAATGTACCGGTACTCATCACCGGAGAATCAGGAGCGGGTAAGGACGTTGTAGCCCACGCCATTCATTGCGCGAGCCTTCGTTCCGCCAAGCCGATGATCGTAAAAAACTGTGCAACCCTCCAGAAGGAACTTTCCCGAAGCGAACTTTTCGGCCACACCAAGGGATCTTTCACCGGGGCTACGGAAAACTGCGACGGGCTTATGACCTTCGCGCACACCGGCACTCTTTTTCTGGATGAGATCGGCGAACTTCCTTTTGAAGTGCAGGCGTCCCTCCTCCGGGTACTTGAAGCGCACACCTTCCGCCGCGTAGGGGAAAAAGATGAGCGCACCGTGGATATCCGGTTCCTGTTCGCCACCAACCGCAATCTTGCCATGGAAGTGGAGGAAGGCAGATTCCACGAAGCTCTCTTCCACCGCATAAACGTATTCAACATCAGCCTGCCGGAACTTAAGGACCGCCGGGAGGATGTCCCCCTGCTGATAGATTTTTTCCTGCACAAAATGGGACTGCAGATGGGTCAGGGTGAATACAATGTCAGTGAAAGAGCCATGCAGTGCATGCTTTCATATCACTGGCCCGGGAACGTGCGAGAACTTCGCAACGTTCTTGAGCGGAGCATCATTCTGGCCGAGAACAACGTCATAACCTGTTCCTGCCTCCCCAAGGAAATTGCCGACCAGCCCGAAAGAGAAGGTGAAGCCGGGATACTCTCCCTTGAACGCATGGAGCGCGAACACATCATCAAGGCGCTTGATTTCTTCAACGGCAACCGCCAGAAAGCCGCACAGGCTCTCGGCATAGGACGCAAAACACTCTACCGCAAGATAGACAAATACAACCTCTGATTTCCTGCCCACCATAACAGCCGGACAGGATCAAGCATCTGCTGACACAAAATTCTGTCCGTCCTTTGAAAGAAAAAAGCGCCTCGGTACCTCCGGGGCGTTTTTTTTCTACCACAATACAATTTAAATATGATACATTGAGCAGACTATGCTTCTTGATGCGTCAATCAACGCAACATTAAGCATTTTAAAAAGAGTTGCATTGCGCATGTACTTTTTTTCACTTTAATATGCCCAACGAAGCATAAGTTCTATCTGACACACAGAGTGATATAGCTGGTTCAAAACGACACACCGCCTCGGCGGACCTTGCAAGACAACACTTTTGCCAATCTTGTTAAATTTTTCACATAGAAAAAACCTATACAGGAGGCACACAAAATACAACAATGATGCACAGCAAAACAGAGTCGTAACAGTCAAGACACTAAAATTACACACATTTAACTTTTGGCACGCGATTTGCCTTATAGAAAACGTTAATAAGTACAAGACTAGGCCCAACCTTCTAAAACCTATTAAGCTAAAGGATGGTCTCAAATGGCAGTACGTGAACAAGTCAACGGTTTCTTTATTCCCAGCGTAACCCTCATCGGTATCGGCGCTCACAAAGAAATCCCCGCACGCATCAAAGCTCTTGGCGGGAAAAAACCTCTGCTGGTTACTGACAAAGGTATCACCGGTGTTGGAATCACCCAGCAGATTGTTGATATTCTGAAAGCTGAAGGCATGGATTGCGTTGTTTATGACGAAACCATCCCCAACCCCACCGACAAGAACGTTGCAGCCGGCGTATCCGCCTATCAGGACAACGGTTGTGACTCCCTGATCACTCTTGGTGGCGGTAGCTCCCATGACTGCGGTAAAGGTGTCGGCCTGGTTGTTTCCAACGGCGGAACCATCCATGACTACGAAGGCGTGGACAAATCCACCAAACCCATGCCTCCTTACGTAGCTGTTAACACCACTGCAGGAACCGCTTCTGAAATGACCCGTTTCTGCATCATCACCGACACTTCCCGCAAAGTTAAGATGGCTATCGTTGACTGGCGCGTAACTCCGGGTATCGCCCTTGACGACCCGCTGCTCATGATGGGCATGCCACCGGCACTGACCGCAGCAACCGGTATGGACGCCCTGACTCACTCCGTAGAAGCATACGTTTCCACAATCGCAACCCCCATCACCGACGCTTGTGCTGAAAAGTCCATCAGACTTATCAACCAGTACCTGCGCCGCGCAGTTGCAAACGGACAGGACATCGAAGCCCGTGAAGGCATGTGCTACGCTCAGTATCTCGGCGGTATGGCATTCAACAACGCATCTCTCGGCCACGTTCACGCCATGGCTCACCAGCTCGGCGGTTTCTACGACCTGCCTCACGGTGAATGCAACGCCATCCTCCTGCCCCACGTTGAGCAGTACAACCTGATCGCCAAGGTTGACCGTTTCGCCACCATGGCTGAATGGCTCGGCGTGAATACTGCCGGTATGGCTCCTCGTGACGCTGCTGACGCCGCTCTCGACGCTATCCGCAGACTGTCCGCAGACGTAGGTATTCCTGCCGGTCTGATCGCCCTCGGCGAAAAGTACGGCAAGAAGGTTTCTGCCGACGACATCCCCACCATGACCGGCAACGCACAGAAGGATGCCTGCGGTCTCACCAACCCCAGATCCATGTCTGACGCTGCTGTAGCTGCCATCTACAAGGCTGCCCTTTAGTATAAAATTCCATCCGGTCCCGGATTCTGCAAGCCGGGACCGGATGTACAAGATATTCAGGTCGCGGAACAACGGTAATCTTTGCATAACAGAGGTCATGGATTGGTATAGGACGATTCCGTTATTCCGTTAGTCCGGCCGCAGGCGCGCAGGTGGAGCTGCAAACTTAAGCGTGCAGGACAGACTCTGTATTTCCGAGGGGAACCTCCGGGTTCCCCTCAGACTAAATTTCCCGAAGGCCCGGTTGCTTCAACCCAAAAAACCGCGAGCTTAACAAGCTGACGGACCTTAAACCCCACTAGCTTCAATGGAGATGGTTCCTCGCCCTGTGAACCTCTCAAACCCCAGCACCTTGGAGCAAACGAAGCAACCGGCCTTTCAAAAATCCTCCCGGACTGTAACGTCCACTTTTTACCCATCTGTCACTGTACATCCGTTTCCGGCGCGACTAGCTGTTTTATTTACAAAACAGCAATGGACGAATATATCTGACGCAATTTCGCCAGAAAAGGATGCAATATGTTTATACTGGAAAAGCCTTATGTTTCTGAATTCCTGAAACAGACCCTGATTGAAAAGGGATATACCGTACTGGACAACGAGACCGCACGCCGTGCGTTTGAAGATAAACCCGCAGGCATGGTGCCTGCTGAGGAGTTCCTCGCGCAGTACAAGCGCGCCCCCGAATGTCCGGTATACTCCAATTCCGAAAACGCCATAGACTGGATGGACGGGCACCTTGATATCGGCGGCCTCCCCGATAAAATACGCCTTTTCAAGGACAAGGGCGCATTCCGCGATCTCTTGAAAGACCTCTACCCGGATTTCTATTACCGCATGGCAGCCCTTGAAGGATTGGATTCCGTTGCACCGGCGGAGCTTCCTTTTCCTTGTGTTGTAAAACCGAGTGTCGGTTTTTTCAGCCTGGGGGTACACATGGTTGAGTCTGCAGCAGACTGGCCTGGAGCACTTGATGCCATCCATAGCGAAGTTTCACGCATCAGAACCATGTATCCGGCCAAAGTACTTGAACTTGATAATTTCATAATCGAACAATGCATCGAAGGTGAAGAATTTGCTGTTGATGCCTATTTCGACAAGCAGGGCAATCCGGTCATCATCAACATCCTCGGCCACCTTTTCGCCTCCAGCGATGATGTCGGCGACCGCTGCTACATAACTTCCCCGAAAATAATAAGTGAACACCATGACGAATTCATCGCACTGCTTGCAGAGATCGGGAAGAGAGCGGACTTACGAAACTTCCCCATCCACATAGAACTGCGCAGGGACAATTCCGGCCATATAGGAATCATAGAGGTCAACCCCATGCGTTTCGCAGGCTGGTGCGTAACCGATCTGGCCTACTATGCCTACGGCATAAATCCGTACGAATATTTCATGGAGAGCAAAATCCCGGACTGGGGTAAGATTTCCAACTGCTGCAAAGGGAAAGTCTACGCCATGATCATCGGCGATATTGATTCATCCGTTGATTGTTCGAAGATCAAATCCGTCAACTATGAAGCGTTTTTATCCAACTTTACCAAGCCGCTGGAACTAAGAAAGATAGATTACCGTGAATACCCGGTATTTGCTTTCACTTTCGCCGAAGTGGAGGAAGAGAACATGGAAGAACTGAAAAAAATGCTTCATGCGGATTTTACGCAGTATCTTGAGTTTGAGTAGATTTACCAGAAAAGTACAACCAGCCCAGAAAAAGCCGGTTGTACTTTTCAATTAAAAAGGATTCCCACTATTCAATGGATAACAACCGGCATACCCTAAACCGCTCCCCATAGCTCCTTTGTAGAACTTATCGCCTATTAACGCTTTAGTCAGGCTTGAGTCTTCTGCAGTCCAATTTATTATGGCATAGCCGAAAGATCCTATTCCGGAACTTGTTCTTAAACCAAAAACATACCAGCGCGAACAATGTGCCGGAATATCAAATTCTCCTCCGGTACTAATTACAGATACAGTTCCCTGACTAGGCCCGGAAATGACCTGGCTATATGAACTTACATCATTACCGTTTTGGTCAAAGACTTTAATATTACAGTGGACCAAACTACCTGTAATATTCGTTAATATGAATTCAGTTTGGGTCAAATTCAAGCTATGCGTATCATGCATGAGCATAGGTGTAACAAATTTACCTTGCGGAACGTAGCTAGTCTGAGCAAAGCCAGTTGTACTAACCAACAATACTAAAATTGACAGGGACATACTCATAAAAAGTTTTTTAAACACAACACGTCTCCTTTTATTAAAACACAACTTAAATACAATTACATTATATTTATATCAAGGAAAATATAGATAGTTGTGTTTCGCGTTGTCTTTTAACATATATCTTCTCCCCTTTGACAAGCGCGGACATTTGCGGCAGTTTCCGGGTATTCTAAATACAACCCGCCAAGGAGAATCTGCCCATGAGTTCCACAATTGAAGATTTGACCATTCAATATGAAGAGAACGGTGAAGTTGTTGTCCAGGAACTGGATAAGGTCGTGCTCACCAAGGGAGCATGGACCACAATCATGTTCCGCTACAAACAGATCGACAACAAAACCGGAAAATTCGGCAAGGATATGTACACAATCCGCCGCTATAGGAAAATGAAAGGGGAATATCGCCCGCAGTCCAAGTTCAACATCTCAAGCCCCGACCAGGCTCGGAAGATAATTGAAACGCTTGAGGGATGGATAAAGGATCTCGAAGCATAAACCGTTTTCAGTCTGTGCCCCTGAAAGGCATAAAAAACTCCGCCCGAAATACCTCGGACGGAGTTTTTTTATTACTCGGTAATGACCGGTATTTCTTCCGCAGCTTCTACCGGCAGACGGATAATAAAAGTCGTTCCCTTACCGACTTCGGACTCGATATCAACCGTTCCGCCGTGCTTCTCAACTACTATGTCGTGCACAATTGCCAGTCCCTGCCCCGTACCTTTGCCGACTTCCTTGGTGGTGAAGAACGGGTCATAAATCTTCATTATGATGTCCCTGGGAATGCCGCAACCCGTATCCGTAATCCGTATTTCAACATCCGGATAGATATAACTGGTCGAAACCGTGATGGTTCCCTTTTCGTCTCCCTGCACTTTTTCCATAATCGCGTGAGCGGCATTTACTATAACATTAAGCAGAACCTGATTTATACCGCCCGGAAAACCGTGCACGAGCGGCAGGTCAGGTGAAAGCGATGTTTCAAGCTCTGCCACGTATTTCCATTCGTTGCGGGAGACAGTTACCGTATTCATAACCGCCTTGTTTATGTCCACAGCTTTCGGCTTCTCTTCTCCGGGATGGGAAAAATTCTTCATGGCCAACACAATCGTCGCAACCCGCTCTACCCCTTCAAGGGCCCGCTTGCAGGCCTTGGGAATCTCTTCCATCACGAATTCCATATCGAGATCATCTTTAAATTCTTCAATCTCTTGCAATCTGGCCGCCTTACCTGGCCAGTCTCCGGAATCCGCAACCAGCCTGTCATACTGTTCCTGCAGGCTTTCTATGTCCTCGAACGCCTCCTTGACGAACCGGATGCTGTCTCCGACGTATTGAATCGGGGTATTTATCTCGTGAGCAATACCGGATGCAAGCTGCCCGATGGACTCCAGCTTCTGGGCAATATTCAGTTTTCTCTCAAGCACTTTCCGCTCGGAAATATCAAAGACAACCTGAACCAGATGGCTCCTGCCGCCGATATGCACTTCAAAAAGCCTGCGCGAGACAGGTATGGACATACCGTCAGGCATAATCAGCATGCCTTCTTCGTAAGATCCCTGCTCGTGTACGTCCGGACAGAGCAGGTCCTTTTCGGAATCGGATTTGAAGACAAAGGAATGCTGGGAATTCGGGTCCAGAATCTGCTCTGTGGTAAGGGAAAGCAGTTCCTCCCCAACCGAGTTGCAGTCCACCATCACACCTTCGGACGGCTCAAAAACAAAAATGGCTGCGCCGATGCCCATGAAAATGGTATTAAGAAATTCCTGATGCTCCTGCTGCTGAACCTGAATCTTACGCAGTTCCGAAACATCGCGTACGGTTGAAAGAATCGCGGTTTTGCCGCCCTGTTCTATACGGCATAGAGCCACTTCCGCATCAAAAACAGACCCGTCCGAGGGACGCCGCGCCGTCCAGTCAAAGATAACATCTTCTCCCCCAAGTGCACGGCCCCAGTATTCGTCCAGAACTTCAAGCTGGTTGTCCGGGGAGGAAAGATCATCCCGTACGGAAAGTCCGAATATCTGATCAAGAGAGACTTTGTACAACTCAAGAACACGTTCATTGACTTCGATAATGTTCCCCTGAACATCGTGTATTATGAAGGCATCATAGGCTCTGTTGAAGATTATCCGCATGGCGTCTTCCGCCTCGCGGCGTTCGGTAACCTCGCGGATGAGATCGTTTGTGCGTTCCCGCAGGGCGTTGGTCCTTTCCTCCACCCTCTCCTCAAGTTCATCATTGATTTTCCGCAGACTCTCCTCTGCGGTCTTCCTGGCCCGGATCTCCGCTTCCAGCCTCTCCCTGCGCTCGGAAACAAACTCGGCCTGCTTGGCAGATTCTTCTATCTGAACCTTAAGCCTCAGGTTACGCACGTTTGAAATCAGCAGCACAACACCGCAACCGAGAAGCAGGACTGCCACAACTATTGTAGTCAATAATATCTGCCACGGCTCATATCTGCCCAGCACGTCATTGCGCGGGACAAAATAAACAAGCTGGAAAGGAGTGCCGCGAACACTTGAGCAGGTTATCAGAAATGCTTTCCTGCGCTGCCCGTCCTGGAGAACTTTTGTCAGCACCTTGCCGTCTGAAGGGAGTAATCCTTTGATCACTATTGATGAAAATCCATCAGGGACATTCCCCTGAGGAGAATAAATCTTGTCTTTATTATAAACAAACAATTCAAGCCCGCCGTAACTGCCGGTAACAGCCTCCTCCAACAAGGAATCGCCTTTTTCGGATGAATTCAGCCAGGCGATAACAGCCCCCTTCCGCTGTCCGTTAAAACTGAGAGGATGCACAAAAACTATCTGCTTTTCATTTTTTCCGGTGACGCGAATGGAAGTCTGTCCCGCAGTGGCTTTTTCCACAATATCCATGCTTACGGAGTCTCTTGAGACAGGGTGAGGACCAGTGTTATCCGCCAGAATACGAGCATCGCCATCTACAAAGGCCATCATTCTGTAAATCTGAATCCCGTGTATTTTTTTCAGCAGGCAAAACCGTTTGAAAAGTTCCGAGATGTCTTCCAGCATGGTCCGGTTGTCTTCCTTACCGGCCATGCCTGTGAGGCGATCTGAAAAAAAACCGAGAATTTCCCTTGATGCGGAAACATCATTGAGATCATTTATTCGCTCCGAAAAAAAATGACTCAGGACCTCAGCCTTTCTGGCCGAATCTTCCCGAAATCGTTTTATCGAGGCATCGCGCAGCTCCACCTGAGAATCATAGTTGACCCAGACCACAGACATCATAAAAACAGACAGAAGAAAAATCGCAAAGATGCTCAGCCTGTTTCCTTTGAACACTACGGCCTCCTCTGCTAGAAATTCAATGGCGCTGTATACGATAAACTGAAAATTCCATGGAGCCTGAAAACTTTTACTGCACCTGATCCACAGGAACCATGACCCGTACCCTGTCGGGTAGTCTTTTAGTCTTCATGAAATTCTGGATACGGATGAGCGCGGCTTCGGTTATCTCCGTTCCGTCAACCATGATGTAGACCTCGTCCAGACTCCACAGGTCTTCATCAAGGAGCATGCCCACTTTGAGTTCCGACAGGTTTATCTCTCTGCGGACATAGCCTTCTTCTCCTGCGGTTCCCTTTTCAAGGGCGTTCAGCATCTTGGGATCATAAACACCTTCCCGTGCACGCATGGAATCAATCGCATCCTGCTTTGCCAGTCCCTGCTGGACAAGCAGATCATAATCCAGACAGATACGCAGAACTTTTGATTCCAGCGGTTGGGTGGGGTTGTCGGCCAGCGAATCGTGCATGTGCAGTATTATTTCCGTTACCCGCTCCATGCGGGGGATATTGGAAAGCATCCCTGCAGTGATGGAAGGATGCATGTCGAAAATCTGGTGTTCCTCGGCACTCAGTTCCTCTCCATGAATAACTTTCTGCAGAACTGTATCTGTAAGGGTAACACAACCCAGTTGACAGAGCATGGCTGCAAGGTCGAGGTGCAGCGGCTGTGCAATGTTCAGGCTCTGTCCAAGAAAAGCGGCCAGTCTCCGTACGCGCTCACTCCGGCCGAAGGCTTCAGGATTGACCAGCGAGAGTATATCCATCAGCACCTTTATGCTTCCGCGAAGTGTTCCGCGCAGCAGTTCGCGCTCCGCCACCACCAGAGAATACTGTTTCATGGCAAGGGTCAGGATGCGTATCATCTCGTCTATGTGGCTGGGCTTGGTCAGAAAACGGAACACTGCCCCCTCGTTGACCGCAGCGATAGCCGAGTCCAGATCAGCATGCCCGGTAAGCATTATGCGCACTGTATCGGGCGAAGAGTCCTGCACCTTGCGCAGAAAGGTGATCCCGTCCATCTTGGGCATCTTAAGATCGGAAACAACAACCGCGTAAGGTCCGGATGATTTCACTTTTTCAAGCCCTTCCTCCGGGCCAAGCGCTGTTTCCACCTTGAACCGCCTGCGCAAGGACGCTCTGTATGAGTCGAGAATATTCTGCTCATCATCAACAAAAAGAACCTTCCTAGCAACGCTCATACTTGTCCTCCATGGCCTTCGCGCATTCTTCCTTCCAGACTTCCAGTCGATCCTGCAGATTCAGTTTTTCGAGGCATTCAATCTCAAGAGGGTAAAAAACATAATCGGAATCCATCAGGCCGATTTCATGTTGCAGGCAGTCCGCCACATGCACAATCAGCGGTGCAGTCAGTTTGTCCCCGCAATCCTTAAACGAGTGATGCGAATATACACTTTTAACCACATCCTCGTTAAAACCCCAGAGCCCCAGAAGATACGCCCCCACACCGGCGTGAGTTGCACCCAACACCCGCATTTCCTGCTTAACGACAGGACCGCCCTGTTCCGCCACAGCATCCAGAACCAGTTGGTAAAAGGAATCCATCTTGGTTATCAGAACAAGCTTCCCGACATCATGCAGCAGCCCGCTGACAAAGCAGCAATCTATAAAACTCCGGTCAGTTGACTCGCACTTTGCAATCGCCCGGGCAAAATATCCCGTCTGCAGGCTGTGGTCCCAAAGTTTATAGACGGAATATCCGTTGAGACTGTCCACATCCAGTTCCCGGAGCAGATTCACTCCCAGAACAAGACCCTTCAAAACCTCGGTCCCAAGCATGACAACGGCTCTGGATGGCGAAGTGATCTTTTCGTAAAAACCGAAAAAGGTAGAGTTAACCACTTTCAGGAGTGTTGCGGAAGTGCCCGCATCCTGCTCAACCAGCCTGCCCACTTTCGCAATATCCGGATCTGGTCTTTCCAACTCTTCCCGAATCTTTGTTATCAGCTCCGGGATAACGGGAAGAGAGTCCAGCTCGGAAACTATTTTGCGGATTTTATCATCGGTCAGGATGTCCTTGAGCTCTGCAACCCGACGAATAGTATTAACAATTGTATCGGTACTGCACGGCTTGGATAAAAACTGATGGGCACTGCCGGTGGACTTGAGCTGAGCCTGCATTTCGGAATACCCAGAAAGAATGATCCTGACCGCGCCCTGCTGAATCTTCTCAACTTCCTTTAGAAAATCCGATCCGTCCATACCAGGCATGCGCATATCTGAAACAACGACATCAAAAGGATATTTCCCGACCAACTCCAAGGCATCGGCGGTGCTGGATGCATACCGGCACTTCCATTCCTTACGCATGGAATGCATCATGGTTCTGACGCCTGCCAGAAGGTTGGTATCGTCATCTACAAAAAGAATATTCAATTTCATTACAAGAAAACCTCTGCGTAGTATCAAACGCAATACCGGGCAGGTCGGCTCTTCAAGGGAAATTCCCATAGAAGGCCGTACAGACCTGTTTATTACCTTATAACAATAACGGGATAAATTTACCAACTATAAATCAAACTACGATGAAAAGGCCGGTTCATCAGCCTGCACATGGGGCACAGCATATAGGGACCGGAATTCATGCTGACACCAAAGTCCTCAATTGACCGTATAGGCTCCGCCCGGCTCAACCTTGGTCACCGTTGAATTGCATACCGTGAACCATAGAAACTCGCTGAAGCTGTTTCCGGCTTCATTATTCTCACTGTACGAGCAGCCTACCAGCCACCCTGCATCAGTATAATAGCAGTCCGTAGCGCTCTCCATACGCAATGACTCAGGATACATGGTGTTTTCACGCAGATATTTTTCAACCTCCGCATAGGCCCGCCCGTCTTCAGAAAGTTCAGGACGCTTTCCGAATTTTTCAAGATCCTTCATGAAATCATCGTACTTTTTCCTGTATGCCTCGTATTTGCTTTTATAGAGAGCTTCACCGGGATTGAGCTGCATCAATTCCTCATAAATATCCATATTGGCCTTGAAATCGTTCACGGGAAGGGCCTGAACTTTTGCGTACAGCTTGCGTTCAAGTTTCTTGCGCAGCTTGCTGTCATACCCATTGAGCTGCTTTCGGTAGCGGTTGTTCTCAGGTTCAAGAGCCGCAAGAGCGGCATAGTACTTGGCCAGTTCGGCATAATTCCATTTCGGGGTCCGTTCGATGCGGCTCAGGAGGTCCTTCTCCGTTGCAAGATGGATCATGGCCTTGAGCTCATCATTCATGAGATCACGGTTCTTGTCCGCAACAGCCAAGGCGGTCTCCGCATTTCCGGTCTCAATGAGCCTCTTCATGCTTTCAATCACTCTGGACCTTTCAGTATCCTGCTTTTCTTTGAGGATTCGCTTCTGCTCGATTCGCTGCTGTTCCGCAACACGGGCCTTTTCCTCGGCAATGGATTTCTGAACGCAGTAAAGACCGTATCCGGCCGCTATCAGAATAACTACAGCTGACGAGACGCCCAGCAAAACCTTCCTGTCCGACAGAAACTCTTTAAATTTGGTCATATTCATACGTCTGAAGATACGGTCACTCATTTTATCCGTCAACAAAACCGCACAATTTTGCCCACTTTTTATAACCGGCCTAAACAAAATCGGCAGCATACCGATAAGTATTTTCAGAAAGAGACAAATGCCATGAGAATAGACGCATCATCACTCAACAACTCCTACGGGGTTTCGGGACTACTGGACAGCGGATCCCCGATTCTGGGCGGAAGCCGGACTTCCGGCGTTAGAGCGACGCGCCTGAACGTATCGGCTCCGTCCGCAAACACATCAGATGTGTTTGCGGACATCATGGCACAAAAGATCGCTTCCTCCTCGACCGCCGGCAAAACAAAGGAAAATACCGCCGAGGACACAGAATCTCCAAAAGACCCTTCCGGACTAACCGAAGCTCTTTCCAGAACCGCAGACTTCATTGAATCGGAATTCGGCCAGAATGCAGCAACCGCATTCAAAGGCATAGTCCTTTCCGAATCAGGCGAAACCATCACGGAAGATTCCCTGGGCAAGGGACTGCTCAAGTCGGTCCAGTTCATAGACAGAAACTTCGGATTCGCTGCCGGAGATAAAGTCATGGACAACTTCAACTCGGACCTGAATACGGAAATAAACGGATATTTCGAAAACGGGTTGCAGGAATTCTTCTTTGCCGCCGATCCGGGAACATCCGTACAGCTGACCATGCAGAATACATTCGCTCAGGTCAGCAGCCAGTTCGGTGAATCCACGGCAGAGAGCATCAAAAGCATTATTGAACAGGTTATGGAAGAAGAAGGAAATTCCATGTCCGCATTGAAGAAGGGACTTGCAAAGGGCCTGGACGAAGCGGAAAAGACAGCTCCCGGCATAACGGCAGCGACTGCCCCCATGGCCGCAGGGGAAATAATGGATAACCTGCAGGCGACTACGGCTCTGGCGACCATTCCTTCCGGCTCCATGCTCAATATAGCGGTTTAAATCTTCCGGCCGGACACGAAATAAGGAGAGCACACCATGCCCTCTATTCAAATGCTTCTTTTTTTGATATGGAAAGAAATCCAGTTTGATAAGCATAAAATGGAGGAGTAAGGATATGAGCTTTTTCTGGTTTTTTCTCGGTCTGGCAATGACTATGGCTGCAATCGCTTTCATCAAGGCCAGCAGCACTGAAGAATAGTCCATGTTGAGCGGGGCAACCCGTCCATTTTTCTTTCAGCCCGCATTTATGCGGGCTTTTTTTGTTTCTAGCAGTACTGACGCATGGAACAACATCCGGCATCAATGCAGAAGATATTCCGCAGTCAATATTCTGCACCAACAGGCGATCTCCTCTATGATGGTTCCGACATATTTTGGTATAAATTCATTTCACTTTAAGGTAATCGTCTGCATTATAAACAACCGGCAACATCAAACATAGACTTCGCAACGTGAGCAGAGAAAAAATTCTTGAACGCATAACCGGCCGAGACGAATGGCTGAGAGTGCCCAGCGTATTCAAAAACGATTCGGGACAGCCTGAATTCGAAATGCTGCTGGCAAAGCGGCAAATGCGCGATCCGGGCACGGCCTCACTTTATTCACGCGAGACAAGGACAGGAGGTTTCGAATACGCCTCCAGAGCATTCATACATGCTCATATCCGGCCGGGAGACCTGTTCATAGACGTCGGAGCCCACTTCGGCCTGTACACCCTGACCGCCGCCATGAAATTTCCGGGCAAGGTAAACGTGCTTGCGGTGGAACCGCACCCGGACAATGTCGGCAGGCTGAAACTCTGGACCGAATTCAACGAATGCCGGAAACAGGTGATCATAGCCGAATGCGCGGCCTCGGATCGGAGCGGACGCAGTATTCTGAACCTCAATTCATCCATGGGCCACAGCCTGCTACCATATCCGCAAAACAATACCGCCCGAAAACTGGAAGTCCGGCTGGAAACACTGGACCGGCTGGTATCGCTTACCGAATTCGCCGAATCTGACTGCAGAATATTCATCAAAATAGATACCGAAGGACATGAATATCAGGTGCTCACCGGAGCACTCGGGCTGCTTAAAAGCGGCAGGGTTGCTGCGGTCATATGGGAAAAGGGACACTTCCAGGGAACAGAAGCAGGACTGAAGGAGTTCGCATTGTCCCTTGCCCTGCTCAGAGACCTGGGGTTCGAGTCGTACCGTTTTCCGCATGAGGACATGGGCGGCCCGCTGGTGCCATACGGACCGAGCCATGAGCAATGCAATATCATCAGCATTGACAAATCCCTTGAAAGGCTCCCGGTCTATCACAAACAGTGGACTCCGCACACCATACTTCCCCCTTCAATGCGTCCTCCGGTATCAGACAGTTTCATGGCCGGGTATACAAGAATGCTCATGGAACACAAGACAACCGACTGCGGAAGGTGGTCCCGCTGGAATTACCTTTCCACAGATGCGGACCTGAGGGCAGGGATGGCCGGAAGACTGGTCCCGGAAGGGTCAAACGTGCTTGATGCCGGTGCGGGACTGCTGCTCCTGCGTGACTACATACCGGAGGACTGTTCCTACACTCCACTGGACATCGTGGCCCGCAGCCGAAACTGCATTGTTGCCGACCTGAACCAGCAACAATATCCAAAGACCGGATACGATGTGATCTGCGCCCTTGGCCTCTTCGAATTCCTGCACGACCCGGAATCATTCATGAAATGGGCAAGAAAGCACTCCGGCAGACTGATTTTCACCTACCACATCATGCTGCCGGGCAAGGACCTTGAACAACGCCGGGCTGCCGGTTTTTTCAACGATTACAAACAAAACGAACTTGAAACCATAATCCGCAGCAGCGGCTGGAAGATCCGGTCCTTCATGGACATAGGGCGCGGTCAGGCCTGCTTGGAATGCATATAACGAGGGCAGAATGAAAATTTATTCATGGAATGTGAACGGATACAGGGCTGTCATAAAGAAAAATTTCAGAGAATGGTTCAGCAGTTGCGACGGCGATGTGATCATGCTGCAGGAAACAAAAGCCCATCCGGAACAGATTCCGGCAAAAGACCGCGACTTCGACGGATATGATTCCATATGGAACTGGTCCAAGGAAAAGAAAGGATATTCCGGCACGGCCTGCTTCTTCCGCAACCCGGTGATTTCACATTCCTTCGGGCTGCAGGATGAAGCATATAAGGGAGAAGGCAGGGTGGTGCTCATGGAGTACGAACATTTCTACCTTTTCAACATATACTATCCCAACGGGCAGATGAGTGATGAACGTCTTGAATACAAAATGGGATTCTATGACAGCTTTCTTGAATACGCCCAGGAATTAAGAAAAAATAAACCCGTTGTAGTCGGCGGAGACTTCAACACGGCACACACGGAAATAGACCTCAAGAACCCCAAGGCAAACTCGGAGCGCTCAGGATTCCTGCCGGTTGAAAGGAAGTGGTTGGATAAGTTCATTGCCCACGGATACGTGGACACTTTCAGAATGTTCGATGAGAATCCCGGAAACTATTCCTGGTGGAGTTACAGGTTCAATGCCCGCAAAAACAACGCAGGGTGGCGCATCGACTACTTTTTCGTTTCCGAAGAACTGCGCGACAAGGTCAAAAACGCATGGATTGAAACAGATGTACTTGGTTCGGACCATTGCCCCATAGGCATTGAACTGTCGATTCCATAATACCGAACAACATAAGCCAGATACAAAAAAGAGCATGGCGACAATGAAATATACTCTTACAAACAAAACAGACCGGAATGGTATGTTCTTAAGTTTTTAATTTTATTGCTGTTACGCTGTTCGCGATGCATTTAGCACAACCTTGAACCGGATCATTTGATCCGGTTTTTTGTTTTTTATTCGAATTCAACATTCCAGAAAAAACAACAGCACGTAAGTTGCTGCAAAATTTTCACCAAAAATTGGTAGAAATTGACACAGGTTTAATATAGATCAAAAAAACAAATTTTTATTACGTTTTTCGGATTTAATTATATATTATTTTTCCATATCCGTACCACAAACAACCAGAGGAGTTGCAAATGCTCGACAACCTGAAAATAGGAACCAAAATAACTCTAAGCATCAGCATAATGATGATCGTTATTTTTATTGGCTTCACGGCTGTTACAGTCAACCAGACAAGAGAAACATCACAGGTACAGGCTCAGGAACTGGCTGACGAGATGGCAGGCAGGTACGGGAATCAGGTTAAGGCGACAATTGAAAAAGCATTAGATGCCTCCTGGGCCGGAGCGGCAGCCGTACTGAGCCTGACGGATTACGGCGAGCAACTCGACCGTGAAACAGTAAACGACTTCATCAGACACCTCACGGATTCAGACCCCATGTTCTTCGGAACACAGATAGTGCTTGAACCCAACCAGCTGGATGGAAGGGACTCAGAATACAAGGACAGTGGTAAATTCGGGCCCAACGGAGAATACGGACAATACGGATGGCATGAAAACGGGCAGTGGAAACTGGCCGAAATGCATCAGCACGACCCCAACCATACCAGAGCATGGTATATGATCCCCCGGGACACAAAAAAGGCTGTGCTTACCGAGCCGTACACAACCTCAATCGTTACGGATGTTATGGCAACCGTAAGCGTCCCCATAGTCAAAAAGGGAAAATTCATCGGCGTGGTCGGGATCGATTTTGTTCTGGGGGCATTCAAAACCATGGCCGATACTATCCACCCTCTGGAAACTGGATACGCTTTCATTGTTTCCAACAAGGGGTACTGTGTGGCCCACCCCGACCAGGAACTGGTCGGCAAGAACATAACCGAAGCATTTCCGCCGGCAGAAAGAGCTGAGATAAGCAGTTGTGTCGAATCCGGCAGGAAGTATCAGAAAATCATGACCTCACCGCTCGATGGAAAAGAGTACTTCTTCACCTTTGAGCCTATCGTCATCTCCGGCACCGACACCCATTGGTCCATAGGGCTGGCAATTCCCACGGACAAAATTTTTGCCGGAGCAAACAGCTTTCTCACACTCAGCCTGATCCTTTCGGCCATAGCAATTCTACTTGTGATCGCAGTGGCATTGTTTGTGGCCCGCAGCATAGCCAAACCCATCGGAGCAATGGCAGAAGATGCCCAAAGGATAGCGAACGGCAACTTCGATAACATTGAACCTTCCGCCAGGCTGGGAGGGGAACTCAAAATCCTAAGTGACGCTTTCAAGACAATGGTTGAAAATCTGGTCAGATTCATATCAACAGCAGAAGAAAAATCAGAAGAGGCGGAAAGGCAGAGCCTTGCGGCGAACAAGGCCCTTGAGGAAGCCAGACAGGCAAAGGAAAAAGCCGAATCCGCAAAATCGGAAGGTATGCTCCATGCAGCCAGGCAACTTGAAGGAATCGCCGCTCAGGTAACCAGAACATCCGAGCAGCTCACCCGGCAGATTCAGGAGTCGGCCAACGGCTCTGATATACAGCGCGAGCGCACTGCAGAATCGGCAACAGCCATGGATCAGATGAACGCCTCAGTACTGGAAGTTGCCAAGAATGCTTCCAGAGCAGCTGAAAGTGCCATGGACGCAAAAAGCAATGCCGAAAACGGAGGCAAAATCGTTGCCAACGTGGTTTCATCCATCAACTCGGTTAACACTGCCACGGAAAAAATGGTCTCTGGTCTTAATGAACTCGGTTCAAGGGCCGAAGGGATATCTCAGGTCATAACGGTGATTACCGATATTGCTGATCAGACCAACCTGCTGGCCCTGAATGCGGCAATCGAAGCAGCCCGCGCCGGAGAGGCCGGACGCGGTTTCGCCGTGGTAGCCGATGAGGTCCGTAAACTGGCGGAAAAAACCATGCAGGCAACTCAGGAAGTAGCTCAGGCCGTCCATGCAATCCAGTCTGAAACACAAAAAAATATAGATGAAATGGGCCACGCGGCCACAATGGTCACGCAAAGCACGGAATACGCAAGTCAGGCAGGCCAGAGCCTGGAGACTATTGTCGAAATAGTGGATTCCACTGCCGACCAGGTGCGGTCAATAGCAACGGCCAGCGAACAGCAATCGGCGGCCAGCGAACAGATCAACCGGGGCTCGGAAGAAGTCAACCGCATTGCGACTGAGACGGCTGAAGCCATGAGCCTGTCCATGAAAGCCGTTTCCGACCTTTCCAGCCTTGCAGAAGAACTCCAGGCCCTGATTAAGGAACTTAAAAGCAACTGATTCCAAAAGCCCCGGCAGGCCGGCTGCCCATATATAAAGGACAGTTTATTCTACCCGGAATATATGGAAATACAGGCCTCCGGGGCTTTTCCTACAGCTGAATTACCTAGTCATTATCTCCGGTTTTCCACCTTCAAAAACGCTTGCAGTCATTCCACACCCCCACATGGCACCTCAAAAATTCAGTCTTTCTTCCCATTCCCCTTAAATAATTAAGAATAGCATGCTTCATTGTGTCCTGATAAATCAGGACACTGCCGTAAAAACTTTTTCAAAGCAAAACCCGCAGCAATAAAACACAAAAAAATATTTCAGCTTTTTTAAGACAAATCCGGCAGTTTTTACTTGAAAATGATTTTCATATTCATTAAGAACATCTTCAGCAATCACATTTAAAAGGAGGCTCGCTTATGACCCAGACAGCAAGCATTTCATCCATCGACAAAAGAAAATTCCTGAGAAAGACCCTGAAAGGTTTCGGCATATCCGGAACAGGATCTCGCAGCAACCCGCCGATGCCTGCTCCCGGAGGTCGGATGGAAGAGCATCCTGACCGCAAAGAGCTCCGGGGCTGACCTGATAGCGCAACGAACTTAACAATAAAGGAGCTGAAATGGCTGATGCAATAAGAGAAGCGGCTCACATGCGGCGTAAATACGGCTGGAGGACCTATCTCATAAGATTCAGGGATTATTACTCATTTACTTTTGACCCCAGCCTCTTCCCGGACTTTGAACTGCTGGGAGAAGTTGATGCCGAAGGATCAGTCATCCCTTCCTCGGCTGTAAAATAACCTGTTCCGTCAATGTCTCCGGACAGACCCTCCGCTCTCCCGGTCCCGCAAATCATAAACGGCGGCCGGGAGAATTCATTCCCCGCTCCCTTCACGATCAGACGGCAGGACCTCAACGGTTTTGTCAGCTATTTTTTTAAAAATTAAGATCAAGTCTTCAGGAATAGCCCCGCCGCTTCCCAGAAGCTCACGCAGTTGGTCTTCGCCAAGCCCGCATTCCCGAGCCAGTTCAAGCATCTTTTCCGATAAAATATTTTCATTCATACCCCTACCCTACGTGCGAAACCCGCCTTTTGAAAAGAGCCGATTTCCGATAAACATGATTCCGAGCCCGGCAGAAAGCAACTTCGCAGCAGATTCTCCATGCAGTCACATATATCTGGACAACCGCCGGTGTTCTTTCTAAGACCCTAACCGGAAAACTCAAACAGACAACAACAAATCATCGGAGCAGGTATGCTTAGTAACCTCAACATAGTATTATTCGGGACCAAATTTCCGGAAAATGTCGGTTCCTCGGCAAGGGCCATGACCAACATGGGCTGTCACAACCTGACTCTGGTCAGCCCGCTGTCCTGGGACATGGACAAGGCTTTTCCGCTGGCAACAGCCAAGGGCCGCGATATAGTGGAACGAGCCGCCACGTACGACGACCTGGGTGAAGCACTCAAAGACCAGACCAGAGTTTATGGAACGACTGCACGCACAGGCGGATGGCGTAAAGGAGTAATGACCCCGACAACAGCAGCTCCGCTTATTGTGGATCAACTCAGGAACGGCGAAAAGGTTGCCGTGGTTTTCGGCCCCGAAGATCGGGGACTGACCAACGATGAAACACAACTCTGTTCCAGACTGATCAACATCCCCACCAGCAGGGAAAACAGCTCCCTGAACCTGTCGCAGGCGGTATTGATAATACTCTATGAATGTTTTAGAAATGCTTTAGACAAACCGTATTCCCCGGCCGGACCGCCCGAAGAACGCGCCACCTCTTTTGAAGAGCAGGAAATTCTGGCCGCCAATCTGCAGGAAACACTTCTGGCCATAGACTTTCTCAAGTCCGACAACCCGGATTACTGGATGATGCCTGTCAGGAGATTCATGTCCAGAATCAATATCAAACGCAATGAATTCAACCTGTTGATGGGAATATGTCGCCAGATCAAATGGATTGCCGCAAAGGCCGGCCGCAAATAATCGCTGAAACGGATACGCTTCTCAAGCCGGAAAAATAAAGCTACACTGGTTGTACGACTTCTTGTGTGCGGAGTAGAACTGATGAGTGAAAACGGAAAGATACATGATCTGAACGGGGTTTTCTCCCGCCAGAGAATAGCCAAGGTAGGAACCGGGACGACCACCCGCCGTGTTGCCCAGGTCGGATATTACTTTGTCGAGCAGGTCGATGCCGATCTATTCCAGGTTCGTCCGCTGAACAACAACTTCGTGCCCACCGGCGACCCGGAAGAAATCAGCCGCGACGATCTGCTCAAGGAATATAATCCGGAACCGGAAATGTACCACAAGCAGGTTCTTCCCAATATGAAGGAACTGCAGAAGACGCTTGCCCGCGCAGACCGCTATCGTAAACAGGGCAATTCCTTCAGCGCGGAAATGGAATATACCAACGCGCTCAAGGTGGACGAACTGAACGTACGCGGTAACTTCGGAGTAGGTCTCTGTCTTATGGAACGGGGAGAAAAGGAACGGGCAAACGACATTTTTGCAAGGCTTATAGCCATGGACGCTCCGTTTGCCGGTGAACACAAGCACATGTTCAACGAGTTCGGCATAAACCTGCGCAAGTCGAAAATGATTCCGCAGGCTGTGGAATACTACGCCAGAGCACTCAGCCTCAGCCCCAATGATGAACACCTGCGCTACAATCTTGCCCGCGCATATTTTGATGCCAAGGAATACGGAAAGGCACGCAAGGAACTGCAGACCAGCCTTGAAACCAACCCGGATTTCGATGAGGCAAAAAAATTCATCGCCTATCTGGACAAGAATAAACTGGGCTGATCGGCCAAAAAATATTATGGGTTTGCGATGAACTCTATCAAAGGATTTATCATTGCAGGCACCCGAAGCGGCTGCGGAAAGACGTCCGTCACTCTCGGACTCATGGCGGCGCTGGCCCGCAGAGGATACCGGGTCCAGCCGTTCAAGACCGGCCCGGACTTCATAGATCCGGAGCATCATACCCGCGCAGCAGGCAGGATCAGCCACAATCTTGACGGGTGGATGCTGGACGGGAATACAATACGGGATATTTTCTCCCGCTACACCCAAGACGCCGATGCCGCAATCGTGGAAGGCGTCATGGGGCTGTACGACGGTTTCTCCGCTTTGGAGGAAACCGGCTCCACCGCTCACCTTTCCAAGGAACTGAACCTTCCTGTCATTCTGGTTGTCGACGCCCGCTCCATGGCCCGCTCGGCCGCAGCGCTGGTTCTGGGTTTTTGCGGATTCGACCCGGATACGGCGATTGCCGGGATCATATTCAACCGGGTAGGCAGCAAGAACCACGAGCAGACCCTGCGCGAAGCAATGTCGCTCACCGAAGTTCCCCTGCTGGGCTGTCTGCCGCAGCGGGACGATGTTTCCACACCTTCACGCCATCTGGGTCTGGTCACCCCGGAACACATCCTGGACCTTGAATCAAGGTACGCATCCCTTGCCGACTGGGTCGAAGAACACCTCGACCTTGACCTGATCATGGATAATCTTCCGGATATTCCGATTCCGCCGCGCTTTGATGAAGTTCCGATGATTCCACGCACAAGGATCGGCTACGCAAAGGATATCGCTTTTTCATTCTACTACGAGGAAAACCTGCGACTGCTCCGCGAGTCCGGAGCGGAACTGGTTCCCTTCTCGCCGGTGGAGGACAAGGAGCTTCCGGAAGACATTTCCGGGCTTTATCTTGGAGGAGGCTATCCCGAACTATCCGCCTTCGACCTCGCCCAGAACACAAAACTGCGCAGGGCCATAGCAGAATTTTCCGCAGACGGTTTCCCGGTCTATGCCGAATGCGGCGGGTTTATGTATCTGACGGAATCCATCTGCAAGGATGACCGTTTTTTCCCCATGTGTGGAATATTCCCGTTCCGCTGCACGATGAAATCCAGATTTCAGGCCCTTGGTTACCGCGAAGTCAGACTTTCACAGGACACAATACTCGGCCCGACCGGAACAATCGTCCGAGGACACGAATTTCACTACTCCGCAATAGATGAGGTAGAAGAAAACCGTCCGCACGCCTTTGCTGTTACCGACAAAAACAACAGGACCTCTGCCGAAGGCTTCACAGCCAACGAAAACACACTGGGCAGTTATATCCACCTGCACTTCGCCAGCAACCCGCAGGCCGCGGCAAATTTTGTCGAAGCCTGTGCCGAGCGGGAGTCCCGCTAAAAACGACCGGAAGAATCCGTCCGACAGCAAGGAAAAAAAACATATGGAAATTCTTGAAGTAAAGACTTCGGAACGGGAAGAAATGGTGGACATCACCGGACAGGTCCGCTCACTTGTCCGCAAAAACGGATGGAACAACGGAGCACTGCTGCTTTATTGCCCGCACACCACAGGAGCCATAACGGTCAATGAAGGGGCCGACCCGGATGTCGTGCGGGACATTGTCGTCAACATGCGTAAGCTGATTCCCCACCACGGAGACTACAGGCACATGGAAGGCAATTCCGACGCACACATCAAAACCAGCCTGTTCGGTCCCGAGCAGATGCTCATCGTGGATGGAGGCGAAGTCATGCTCGGAACATGGCAGCATATTTTTTTCTGTGAATTCGACGGGCCGAGGGCCAGAAAACTCTGGGCGCAATTCATGCCCTGCTGATGTCAGCTTTATTGAAAAAGCTCTCCACCGGGCAGGACAGAATCAGCGGGAACTGTTTGTCACCCTCCGGACCGGACGGCCCGGAACAGGATTCCGGGGCAATGCGCTTCTTGGCCCCGTTCAGCCACATACGCAGACAGAAACGGGAACCGTGCCCCGACCCTGCCATGCGATTCAGAATTTCGTCTCCCGCCATGTCTATGGCTTCCGCAATGGGAAGACCTGCCACGTGCAGGCGTTCGGCCTTTCTCCTGACCAGTTCTTCAAGCAATGCAGTATTCATCCGCTGAACCTCCGACATATCAGAATCCGTACCGAGCAAAAATACGCGCCGGTTTTCCGGCGCACCCCGGACTCCCGCATACACCTTTGCAATTTTCAATCCGGCGTTGCCGTCCGGATATAAAGCAGATACACTGAAGAACAAAACAAACAGCTGAACAACGTGCTTACACGCATGATAGCATACGCAGCAGGAAAATGCGACCTGTTCCGCAAAAGAATGGAGCTGAAAATGATATCAAGAGTTGATGTCCTGAAAAGACTCGTCAGAACCATGATCTGCATACTGGCATTCGAACTAACCAGAATGCTGAGCTACTTCACAATATTCATCCAGTACGCCTTCCTGCTTGCCGCAGGCAGACCCTCGGAGCAATTGCGCGACTTCGGCAACAGACTGAGCACATACGCATACAGACTGCTGCGTTACGCAATGCTGAACGACAACCGCAGACCTTTCCCGTTCTCCGACCTGCCTGCGGAAAACGAATGTGAACGACAGTCATCCAACATAGATTTTTCATAACGGCGCATGAGAAAAAAACTATTCATTCTTCTACTGGCATTCAGCCTAGTCCCGCTGCTGGTGGTTTCGTACTTCAGCCGCGAAGGAATCATGGAAGTCGGCACCAAGCAGTCCGACAAACTGCGTACCGGCATGATAAAAATCCTGACCGATGAAATGCATCAATCGGCCATGGACTCGGCCAAACTTGTCCAGCAACAGACTGTTTCCCTTGAGTTCGCTCTGAAAGCCATCGGAGCGGAAGCTGAGGACGTGCTGAATGATCCGGTGGAAGGCACCCCCAGAGCTTACTTCGCCGAAGATTTCAACATCAAAGGACATCAGCCGGACGACTTCGGCCCTTCAGCGCAATATTACGTCATCAGCGAAAAAGGGGAGCGCTCCCCTTCATCAATCAGCCTTGAGGAGCCTGTCTTCTACTACCCCAAAAACAAGGAAGACCTCAAAAAGAGCAAGGACCTGGCAAGGCTCTACCTGCTTAAACCTGATCTGAAATCATTCTTCAGCGAGGCCGGGACTTCCCTGCACAGGGTTTACATCTGCCTCAATTCAGGACTGCTCATGGCCTATCCCGGACACGGCAACTACCCGGACTCATACGCCCCCAGGGAACGTTCCTGGTTTACCGAAGCAGTAAAAAAACGGACCATAGTCTGGGATAAATTCATAGACGCCAGCACCGGACAGCAGGTCTACACCCTTTCAAAGCCGATCATGAGCCGTGACGGCAAAATTATCGGGGTTGTGGCTATTGACATTCAACTGGTCGAACTGCTGCGCAAGGAGGACCTCTCCTCCCAATGGTCCAGCGCTATACAGGCGTTTGTTGTGGGCCCGGTTGAATCCAACGGCCAGATCAAGCTGAACGTATGGGCTGAAGCCGGACACAGGACCGAAAATCTTTCCTGGGACACTGGGCTCCCCAATGAAATCCGCTATCTTGTGTCAAACGACAAAGACAAACTGGATAAAATGATCAACGCGGTGACCAGAGGTAAATCAGGAGTCATGCGTATGCCGTATAACGGTGTCGACTCCGTATGGGCATTTGCACCTTTCCGCGGACAGGGCAGCTATGTATTGATCGTGCCGGAAAAAGTCATTACCGGTATGCCGGATTCAGCAGCGGCCCAGACAATGAGGCTCAGTCAGAATCTTTACGTGGCCGTGGGAACGGCATCCTTTTTCACCCTGCTTACGGTAGCGCTGGTTGCGTTCCTCGGCAGCCGCCGAATCATCCGCCCCCTGCTGGACATGACCTGTGCAGCAGAAAAGATCGCTCATGGCGACTTCACCGCGCATGTCGAAGTGAAAACCGGGGATGAACGCGAAACACTGGCCAATGCGTTCAACTCCATGCTGCCCAAGCTGCAGGATCATCTGCGCATCAGCAAGGCTCTTGAACTGGCTCACGAAGTCCACACCAGCCTGCTCCCGGAGATTCCACCGGAGATCAAAGGGCTGGATATTTCAGGAACCAGTATTTCCTGCGATGAAACCGGCGGGGATTACTTCGACTTCTATACACCTCCGGAGAACGGAGGAACCGGCGTACTCCTCGGAGACGTTACCGGGCACGGAGTCTCGGCAGCCCTGCTGATGACCACGGGACGTGCACACCTTAAGCACGCATCCATGCACAAGTCTCCCATGGCTAACAGAATAGGTGAAGTAAACAAGCTTCTTTGCGCCGATATCGGGGACACGGGACGCTTCATGACTCTTTTCTGCATGGAGATTGCCCCGGACAATACCTCCGCCACCTACGTGCGGGCAGGCCATGATCCGGCAACAATATACAGCCCGGCCAGCGGGGTGCAAAAGGAACTGATGGGCGAGCATATGCTGGCTCTGGGAATATTCGAGGAAAGCGATTACAAGGAATTCAAAGTAGATCTCAATGAAGGTGACATAATCTTCATAGGGACAGACGGCATATGGGAAGCAAGGAATAACGAGAATGAAATGTTCGGCAGAGAACGTCTGGACAAGCTTATTCTTTCCAACGCGCAGCGGACCGCCTCCGAAATTCAGCAGGAAATCATTTCCGCTGTTTACAGATTTCAGGATGGCATGGAACAGGAAGACGACATCACGCTGGTCATAATCAAAATTACCGGAATAAACTGCGGGTAGCCCATGGAAAACAGCCATCGTTTTTTCCGGAACAGCAGTTGCAGATATTTCCCCTGCCACAAGACAAAAGATGACCGGAAATTCAACTGCCTGTTCTGCTTCTGCCCGCTGTATCATCTTGAAGACTGCGGCGGCAGATATGAAATGTCCGGGGGAATTAAAAATTGCACCCAGTGCAGAATTCCGCATACACCGGAAGGCTACGACTACATTCTGGACAAACTGAAAAAACATAATGCAAAGCAGAGGTGACAGCATGCCGGATAATTTCTCTTTCGCACTATCCAGCGAGGAAAAGGAATACCTCAAGAATCTGGTCCGCCTGAGTATTTTAAGCAGGCTTAAGGGTGACACCGATGCGGCAATCCCGGAACCTCCCACCAGACATCTGAGCGAGGAGTTCGGAGCATTCGTCACCCTGACCATGCATGGAGAGCTGCGCGGCTGCATCGGCAACGTTCAGGGCAGCGGCCCGCTCTACAGGACCATCTGGAAAATGGCCCGGGCAGCGGCATTTGAAGACCCGCGTTTCCCGGCTCTGATCCTTTCCGAATTTGAGGAAATTGAAATAGAAATCTCCATCCTGAGTCCCATAACCGTCTGCACGGATGTGGAGAAAATAGAAATAGGCAGGCACGGGCTGATTATGCAGCGCGGCATGCAGTCCGGGCTGCTTCTGCCGCAGGTGGCGGTCGATTGGAAATGGGACCGCAAACAGTTTCTGGCGCAGACCTGCCGCAAGGCCGGAATGGAACCTGCCGCATGGCAGGACCCGGCTACGAACATCCTCTGGTTTGAAGCGGAAGTTTTCTGAAACATGACCTGAAAAACCAACCTCGAACAAATTGGACAGAAATGATCGATCCTCTTGAGCCATGGGGCCTGCAAACCCTGGCCAGACATAATGACAAGAATATTCCCGGCAGCCCGGAAAGGGCTGTCTCCCGCTCGGTAATAGAAGACGCCGGCAACAGGCTCTGGCTCATGGAACGGATTGCCGGGACCCAGGTGGAGGGCAGGACGGCCATTGCCGAAAACCTGCAGACCCTGACCGACTCCGGCATGGACCTTCTGCTACCCTACCGGAAAACAACAGACGGTGAATTTACAGCCGAGGTCATGGGGTTTCCATGGCAACTGTCGCCCTATGTTGAATCAGATGAACTTCCGCGCCCGGAATTCATATATGACCGGGAGCGGGGAACGGCTCTGGCCGGGATCGTATCCGAATTGCGCAAGCACACATCCGGCAGAAAAATGAGTGAATCCGGCACAGAATCAAGCCTGCTGGACTATTCCCGCCAATTGGCAGACACAGTCGCAAAGCATCAGCCGGAGATATCCGCAAGGCTTGAGCCTATCTACGCTCGCCTCTTCCCCGCGATGGAGCAATTCCCCTCCCTGCCGAAAGCATTCTGCCACGGTGATTTCCATCCGCTCAATATCCTCTGGAAAGGGAAAAGCATCCTCGCTGTAATAGACTGGGAATTCTCCGGCATGCGTCCGGAAATATACGATGTGGCCAATATGATCGGCTGCGTTGCTTTTGAGAACCCGGCTGCTCTGGGCGAAGGACTGCTCCCGGCTTTCATGGACGGACTGTACTCCCGGACGGACATAGCCGATGAAAGTTACGAATCCCTCCCTGCTTTTATCCCGGCTCTGCGGTTTGCATGGCTATCCGAATGGCTGCGCAAAAAAGATCAGGAAATGATCGAGATGGAACTTGATTTCATGGAACTGCTGCTTTCGGTAATGGGTTGATTCTCCCGGTCCTGCCTGCGCTATCTGAATAATTCAGAACACAAGGTGACTACCGTGCGAAGCTATTCGCGACACAAATACATACCATCACGAATGCGGATACTACGTATCTGCACCTGAAGCCATAAATACATTTTGTTGCAAGCACAAAACAGATTACAACACATTGCAGTAAATACGCATACAATGTATTTTTACTATATATTTTAAACATAAAAACAATTAATCAACTGCATGATTTCTATTTTTATTCCTTAATTATGTCTATTTTTGCAAGTATTATAGAAATAAAGCTTTGTTTACATATAACGACATATGTTTATTATATAGGTATGGAGTAGTCTTATAAAACGGGGGTTCAAATGTCTCCCGAATCAACCCATACCCAGATCGGGGTTGTCCTTGCGACAACCGGAGATGCCTTTCTCCAAACAGAAAACGGCATCCGGCAGATCGAAGCAGGCTCCCCCGTCTACCGCGGCGAGGAACTGATAACCGGCCCTGAAAGCAGCGCAGAAGTACGCTTTACCGACAATTCACTGCTTTCCCAAGGGTCTGATTCTTCCATCCTGCTCGACGACTTCGTTTATGAAGACACAGACCAATCAGCGTCCGAGCTTTTCTTCAAGCTGGGCCACGGCACTTTCCGTATGGTTACCGGAAAGATCGCGGAAACAAATCCGGAAAGATTCAAGCTGGGTTCACCGCTGGCCACCATAGGCATTCGCGGAACAATCACCGTTCACGAGATTTCACCCAATGGCGAAAAGCACGGTGTGGAAGAAATTCGTAGCGGCAAGGCCTTACTGATTCAGGGTATTGACGGATCGTTGCGCCAGATTGCCTCCCCCCGGTCAATAGTCGAGATATCCGGTTCCGGAGTCATGAGCAGTGTTCGCCCGATGACCACTCAGGAATTTGATACTTTCCGGGATATTGCCCCCGCAGCCATCTTGCAGGAACAGGAAATAGAACAGGATGAACAGCAGCAGGACAATGATCCGCAAGGTGATAACGGCCCCCAGAACTCCGATGCGGAATCAGTAGATGAGAACACTCTGACTGCTGCAAATCAGGCGGCGGCTGATGAAGGGGATGGCGCTGGTTATGCGCCGATGGATCTGAATGCGGCTTTTGCTGATGCAGTTCAGGAACAGATAGCAGACCAGGCAACGGCTATGGCCTGGCTTCAAAGCGATGAACTGAGTGCTTTTACTGATAATATTGAGCTTGACCCTATTCTGATAACTCAGAACACCGCAGTTGAACTTCTGGCAGGGCTCGGCGTTGACATGGCCGGTAACGAATTGTTCAGTTCGGACTTCGGTGACCTTTTGTCCGATATAGCCGACAGCATTGATCAGCAGTTGGTGGACACGGTTCTGAGCGATGATCTGACTGGGAATATCCTCAACACAACCGACTCCGATATTTCGACCGACACTACTGAAACTGATGCAGACAGTACCGATGATGACATCCTTGAGCTTCTGAATACGGCAACGGACACGGACCAGCAGGAAAACCCGGATTCCGAAACGGATAATCTGCCCACCGACAGCAGCACGTTGGACGAAAACACGGCCGTTTCGCTTACCGGAACAGATGACGCTGATACCTGGCAAGGAACATCCCATGGCGATTATTACAACGGTCTTGCCGGAAATGACGTTCTGGAAGGAATGCCCGGAAATGACACCCTGCTTGGCGGAGAAGGAGACGATACTCTGGACGGAGGCAATGGCAGCGACACTCTGCTGGGCGGTGATGGAAACGATACCATCATCGGAGGTCAGGGCGACGATACCATGGACGGTGGTGATGGAATCGACACCCTTGTTGTGGACAGCAGCAGCGGCGAATTTGTTTCCCTGCTGCCCGAAATAGCATCAGGCAGTGAAGGCGAAGATTATGTGCTGAACATTGAAAACATTATCGGCGGAAGCGGTGGTGACAATCTGCACGGCTGCAACGGTTCCAACGTGATCGACGGCGCGGGCGGGAATGATACAATTCATGGTTATGACGGCGCCGACACCATCCTTGGCGGTTACGGCAACGACCTGATCTACGGAGGATCAGGAGACGACACCCTGAGAGGATCACAGGGGACCGATACTATCTACAGTGAAAACGGTCACGACATCTTCTACTACGGCTCCACCACGGAAGGAGAAGATGTGATTCAGGACTTCCAGCGCAATTTTGATGACTTCATGTTCAGTTCCTCCTCATTTGACCGCAACGCAGGTTTTGCAACGGTGGACAGCGGCTATACCGGCACCGGCAACCTTGACGGCAACACCGGGGCCACGGACACCGATCCATATTTCGTTTTCGATGCAAGCGGAAATCTGTGGTACGATTCCAACGGCGAAGATCCCGAAGGGGCAAGTCTCATAGCACTGCTGGGAAGCGGAACCATGACGGATTCAGACATCACATTTGACGCTGTGATCTGATTATTTGATGCGCTTCGCGCTTTTGATTATTTGACTCGCCTCCGGCGGCCAAAGGGTCCGCGACCCTTTGGAATCCCTATCCACTTAATTACGTTGACATTAAACTTGTCACTTAAATCAAAGAATTTGTTGGGCTAAGACAATAATCTTATAACGAAAAACTGACGGATGATATAACTTGAACCTCATAAGGATATCCGGCCTAAAACCCCTGCTCAAGCGGCGGATTGACAAGGATAGTGCAGTCTGCCGGAGCGGCAGGGATTGATGATTCGTCAAGCCTGACGAATCGGCCGTGCATGGAAAGCCTTCCCGTTGCCAGCCACTGAATGGCCTGCGGCAGGACACGGTGTTCCTGCACAAGAATTCTCTTGCGCAGTTCCTCCACATCCTCTCCGGGATAAGCCGGTACAGCACACTGGATGATGATCGCCCCGTGGTCCATTTTTTCGTCCACAAAATGCACCGTGCATCCGGCCAGCCGGACTCCGTACTCAGCGGCGTCTCCCTGACCGTCCACCCCGGCAAAGCTGGGCAGCAGAGCAGGATGGATGTTGATCACCCTGCCGGGAAAGGCATTCAGAAAAACAGGAGTGATGATGCGCATGAATCCGGCCATGACCACGGCTTCGACACCGGCGTCCTTAAGGATACGCACCATTTCGGAATCGAATTCCTCGCGGGAACCGAAATCCTTATGGTTTAAGGTCGCCGTAGGAATTCCATGCTTTTCGGCCCGCACAAGACCGTAAGCCCCGGCTCTGTTGGAAAGGACCATCCTTATGTCCACATCAAGAATCCCCTGCTCGGTTTTATCAATGATGGACTGAAGGTTGGACCCCCCACCGGATATCAGCACAGCGACTGGTAAACTCAATTGTTGCTCCGCATAAAAATTTCTCTCCCCAGACAGGAAGAGGTTACACCTATTGTTGAATGCAGTCGTAATACATTAAAAACTTAAAACGCTTATTTTCTTTAAATGGCGTTTTATCATACAAAGCGGCGAAGCCTTATCAAAAAGGTTTGGGATTCTAAAACCCTTTTCAAAGGGTTTTAGGCCCCCGGCAGGCCTTACAGTCGCTTAACGAAAAGCTTTGCTTTGAGTTTTAGCGATCTGTTGAGAGCAGAGATGCCGTCGGAGACATCCTCACCGCAATACACAGAGAAAGAGGGGCATAAAGCCCCTCTCTTCAATTATTCTGCAGCTTCCTGCACCAGAACATCAACCAGCGCCGGGATGGTGTAATCATCCGGCTGTATGTCCGGCTCAAAGCCGAACTTTTCAAGGGTTCTGGTGGTTACCGGGCCTATACAGGCTATTTTTACAGCATCCTTGTACTTGTGGAAAGTCTCCGGCTCAATGAGATTGAAAAAATTTTCCACCGTGCTGGAACTGGTGAAGGTCAGGTAATGAATCTTACCGGCCTTGAGGGCATCGGCAACGGGACCGGGATCGTTATCCGCAAGTCCGGTCTCATACACGGGCAGGACCGTTACATCGGCCCCGGCCTTGCGAAGCTCTTCCGGCAGCACTTCGCGGGCAACCTTTGCTCTGGGAATGAGAACCTTCTTCCCTTTGATACCTCTTTCCAGCAGCCCGGAGACAACTCCTTCGGCAACATATTTTTCCGGCACGAAATCGGGTTTGATTCCTTTGGCGACCAGAGCATCGGCCGTTGCGGGGCCGATCGCGGCGATCTCAAGGCCTGCGAAGGCACGGGCATCAAGACCGGTCTCGTCGAGCTGATTGAAAAAGTGCTTCACGCCGTTTACGGAGGTGAATATCAGCCAGTCCCAGCCGGAAAGGGCCTTGATTTCTTTCCGGACAGCGGAATAGTCTTCCAGCGGGGTGATGCTTATGGTCGGGAATTCGTAGACGCAGGCTCCGAGACGACCGAGGGTGGAAACAAGCCCGCTGGCCTGTTCACGGGCACGGGTGACAACCACGCCCTTATTCAGCAGCGGACGCTTCTCGAACCATCCGAGCTTGTCGTGCAGGGAGCAAACTCCGCCGACAACGATGATGGACGGGGCCTTGAATTTGCGGTTTTCCGCTTCCTCGGCAACGTTTTCAAGGGTTGAAACAAAGGATTCCTGATTGCAGCGGGTCCCCCAGCGGACAAGGGCGACCGGGGTTTCGGGATCACGCCCGTTGGAAATAAGATTTTCCGCGATCATGGGCAGATTCTTTACGCCCATGTAGAAAACCAGAGTACTGGTGGATTTTGCGTAAACTTCCCAGTTGTGCCCGGTTTTTTCCTTGGTGGGATCTTCATGCCCGGTAATGAAACAGACCGAGGTGGTGAAATCGCGGTGGGTAACCGGAATGCCGGCATAGGCGGGAGCGGCAACACCGGCGGTGATACCGGGAATGACTTCAAAGTCTATTCCGGCCTCGACCAGTTCCTCGGCCTCTTCGCCGCCGCGTCCGAATACATAGGGATCGCCGCCCTTGAGCCGGGCAATGATCTTGCCTTCCCCGGCTTTGGCAACAATGAGCTCGTTGATCTTGTCCTGCGGCAGGGTGTGGTCTCCACCCTTTTTGCCCACGTAGATCACTTCGGCTCCGGCCTTGGCATAGTTGAGGAAATCAGCGTTGGCCAGATAGTCGTAGATGAGCACATCAGCGGTTTCCAGCACTTCCCTGGCCTTGACAGTGAGCAGGCCGGGATCGCCGGGACCTGCGCCGATTAAATAAACCAAACCCTTACCCATATATTTCACCCTCTCTTTGTGTGCCTTTATTGTACCGGCCAGATGTAAATGGCCTTCGGCGACCCTGCCGGGGGCCTCAAACCCTTTGAAAAGGGTTTGAGAATCCCAAACTTTTTTAACAGGGCTTTGCCACTTAAATGACTAATCATCAGCCTTAAACTATCAGGGTTTCCAAAGGCCCATCAACCCTTAGGCGAGAAGCTTTGCTTCGAGTCTTAGGGATGTGGAGAGCAGCGATGGATTATCCCCTTTGGCCGTCGGAGACGAAATCAAATTATCAAAAGTGCGAAGCGCATCAAATCCAATTTTTTAAATGCCTAATTACACCGGGGAGGCGGTCAGTCCTCCCCGGCCCTGATATCTTATTCCATTACACTCACGAGCCTGTCTTTAAGCTCGGTGAGTTTGGCTTTCTTGTCGTTTATTTCAGCCAGTTTGGCCTTTTCCTTTTCAACGACTTCGGCAGGAGCATTGCTTACAAATCCCTTGTTGGAAAGCTTCTTTTCTATCACAACAAGATCTTTGTCCAGCTTGGCGAATTCCTTGTCCAGACGGGCAAGTTCGGATTCGAAATCCACTGCTCCGGCAAGGGGAACGAATATCTGGCTGCCCTGAACAACTGCGGTTCCGGATGCTCCGGGGCCTTTTGCTTCCGGTCCGGCGGTCACGTTTTCCAGACGGGCAAGGGCCTTGATCAGCTCCACGTTGTCCCGGATAAGGGCTTCGGCAATGTCGTCGGCTGTCCGTACAATAAGCTCCAGCTTTTTGGACGGCGCGATAAGCAGCTCGGTGCGGATGTTGCGCACAGCGGAAACAATTCCCTGAAAGAGTTCCATTTGCTCGACAGCCTTATCATCCCGGCAGGCATCGCGCTTTTCGGGGAAGGGCTCGGTGGCAATGTCCGGGTTCCCGATTCCGGGCAGGACGGACCAGACTTCCTGAGTGACGAAAGGCATTACAGGATGCAGCAGGACCATAGTCTCGGAAAGCACCGTCCAGAGCACGTTCAGGGTTGCTGCCTTGCGTGCCTCGTCCTCGCCGTAAAGGTCCGGCTTGATCATTTCCAGATACCAGTCGCAGAATTCATTCCAGATGAACTTGTACATGACCTGAGCAAATTCATTGAAACGGTAGCCGTCCACTGCTTCACGGATGGAATCCTTCAGTTCCTCAAGGCGGTGCAGAATCCACTTGTTGGCCAGTCCCTGAGCATCATCAAGCGAAGCTTCAGGCTTTTTGCCGTCAAGGTTCATCAGTGCAAAGCGGGCCGAGTTCCAGATCTTGTTTACAAAATGGCGGTACCCTTCAATTCTCGCTTCGGAGAGCTTGATGTCACGACCCATGGCAGCAAAAGCGGTCAGGGTGAAACGCAGGGCGTCAGTCCCGTACTTGTCGCTCATCTCCAGAGGATCGATGACGTTTCCGGTGGACTTGCTCATCTTCTTGCCGAATTCATCACGCACAAGGGCATGAATGTAAACATGCTTGAACGGAACCTCTCCCTGAAAATGAATCCCCATCATCATCATGCGTGCGACCCAGAAGAAAAGAATATCAAATCCGGTGATCAGCACGGAAGTGGGGTAATATTTGGCCAGTTCCGGGGTCTCATCAGGCCAGCCCATGGTCGAGAACGGCCAGAGAGCCGATGAAAACCAGGTATCGAGGACGTCCTCTTCCTGAACCAGTCTGGAAGAGCCGCACTTGGTGCACTTATCGGGATCGGTCTCGGAGACGATCAGTTCGCCGCATTCCTCGCAGGTCCAGGCGGGGATACGGTGCCCCCACCAGATCTGACGGGAGATACACCAGTCACGGATGTTGTCCAGCCATTCATAATAGACCTTTTCCCAGTTGGCGGGAAAAATCTGAGTATCACCGGGAACGGCGGCCCGGGCCTTTTCGGCCAGAGGCTTCATGGATACGAACCACTGTTCGGAAACATGGGGCTCGATTACAGACTTGCAGCGATAACATTCGCCTACGGAATGTTCGTGATCATCAATGGAAATGAGGTTTCCGGCTTCCCTGAGGTCCTCGACAATGACTTTGCGGACATCGTCCTTGTACATTCCCCGGTACTTTTCAGGGGCGTTCTCATTGATGTTGCCGTCCTCGTCAAATACGGAAAGGACTTCCAAATTGTGCCTGCGGCCGAGTTCCCAGTCATTCATGTCATGAGCGGGGGTGACCTTCAGTGCGCCGGTACCGAATTCCATGTCTACGTAGGAATCGCCGATGATGGGCAGTTCGCGCCCGACAATGGGCAGAATCGCGGTCTTGCCGATCAGGTGCTTGTAACGGTCATCCTCAGGGTTGACGCAGATGGCGGTATCGCCGAGCATGGTTTCCGGACGGGTAGTGGCAATAATCAGTTCCCCGGAACCGTCGGCAAGCTTGTAGCTGATGTTGTAGAAATGGCCGGGCTTGGGAGAATGCTCTACTTCGTCATCGGCAAGGGCGGTGTGGCAGCGGTTGCACCAGTTGATAATGTAGTTGCCCTTGTAGATAAGGCCTTCTTCGTAAAGCTTCACAAAAACTTTACGTACGGCCTTGGCGCGCTGCTCGTCAAAGGTGAAACATTCACGGGTCCAGTCCACCGATGCGCCCATGCGACGAATCTGGCTGAGGATATGGTCGCCCTTTTCTGTCTTCCATTCCCAGACCCGCTCGATGAATTTCTCGCGCCCGAGGTCGTCACGGGTTTTGCCTTCCGTCTTGAGCTGGCGCTCAACCACGTTCTGGGTGGCGATACCTGCGTGGTCGGTGCCTGGAACCCACAGCACATTGCGTCCCTGCTGACGCTGAAAACGGCAGAGAATGTCCTGCAGAGTAAGGTTCAAGGCATGCCCGATATGCAGAACACCGGTTACGTTCGGTGGGGGGATTACAATGGAAAAAGGATCACCGTCAGCTTCGGGGTCCGGAGTGAAGGTCTTGTTTTCTTCCCAGTATTCGAGCCATTTTTTTTCAACGTCTCCGGGTTCATATCCTTTGGGCAGGCTGGATTCCGCCATATGAGAACTCCTGTCTTGATATAAATTCCTGAGCAGAACTGAACCGGAGGAACATCCACCTGGGATTTCCATTCGGGATTTGATCTGCTAAGTTTGTTTCATTATAATGTTTTTTGAAAAGATGTGCTTTGCCGGACCGTTTTTTTCCGTGTATCAAAAGAACCGGGTCCAAAGCGAAGCTCCCGCCTCGTCAACTTGCGTTACACACACTTATAAAGAGACACGATCATGTCAAGTATCTATATACTATGGGACGACTCCCACATCTGGGGACTTCTGATAAAAAGAGCCCTTGAAGCATGGAACATCGACCATGAACTGGTGCGTGGGCATCAAATAGCGCAGGGACTGCTCGCAGGCAAGCCCCCGGCCGCACTCATCGTTCCGGGAGGCTGGGCCAAGGGAAAAGCCCTGCATCTCGGGGGCCCCGGAATCCTGGCCATACAGAAATACGTGGGAGAGGGCGGCAACTACCTGGGATTCTGCGGCGGCGCAGGACTGGGACTTTCAGGAGCGGGAGGACTCGGCCTGAGCTGCTGGGAACGAAAGGGCTTCGAGAACAGGCTGCATCATTTTCTGAGCGGACACATCAATCTTAAACTGGATGTCGGCAACCCGCTGGTCCCGGAAAGTCTGGGTGATACGGCTCTGGTTCCGGTCTGGTGGCCCGGTCAGTTTTCCCCGCAGCACTGCGACTCCACCACTACGCTTGGAAGATATCGCGAACCCGGACATGATTTCTGGGTGGCGGACCTCTGCGTGGGCGGACTGCCCGAAGGGACCCTTTCCGACTGGGAAAACATGTACGGAATAAATCTGCTCCCGGATTTCCTGCATGACCGCCCGGCCATTGTGACCGGGGCATCGGGCAAGGGCAGATTCATCCTGAGCTACCCGCATCTGGAGACCCCGGCCTCACCGCAGGCCAATGCGTGGCTTTCACACATACTGGACACCCTGCTTGAAAACGGAACGACCAAGCGCCCTGCCCTGCCCGCATGGGAACTGGCAACCACCCCGGTACAATGGAATGAACCGGAACTTCTGTCCGTGCGCAACTCCCTTGAAAAAATCATCGCCACCGGACAGGGGCACTTCCTCCTCTTCTGGCGCAACCCCTGGCTGCTCGGCTGGAGGCGGGGAATACCCGGAGCGGCCCTGAACAGCCTGTTCGCTCTTGTATGCAAAGTTATTTCCACCGAACCTGGCAGCGAGTCCATGCAGTTCTGGAACTCAGTCAAAGATGAATTCATGACTTACATGGATATTTTCGAAAAAGGAGTCACCGGATACCTGCTGGCCGAACGCTTTGCCATGACCATGCGCTCTCTTGAACCTGATACTGTTTTCCCGCGCGGACTGCAGGAACAGCGCAACGGACTTTTCGGTCCACCGCCCGGAGCAGGAGGAATATATGCAAAGCTTCTTTCGGTGATGGAAGAGCTTGTCTGGATGATGGACAAAGAAATATAGTCACTTTTATCTTCACATAACAGCAGACTTAGTTTGAACATACGGCATTTCTCGGTTAGAGTTTCATCAAATGGATTGAAAGTACACCAGCACGCATAAGTGCCGGTTTGCCTTTTACGAGCATGGCAGTCCAGGACTCAAGCCGACAATTGATCCGATGACAAAAAAAACAACACCCGCAAGAGGCGCGGAAAAGCGCCACAGAAGCTCCGGCCCGAAAGAACAAAGCCGGGACGCCAGCCTTGAGTTCAAAACAACTCCGGACAAGATGGCAGCCTTTATTTCGTCCTATACCCCGGCACAGGGTGACGGGGAACAGATTTCCATTGAGCTTATGGAACGGGAGCTTGAAAGGTCCGGTCACAAAGGGCAACTTGACCCGGACGGTGCCAATTTCGCCCTCAAACGGGCCAAAGAAGGAAAAAGCATCATAAATGTCGCGCTTGTCCGAGGAACTTACCCACAAAACGCCCATGACGGCATGATCATCACCGATGCCGACCTTGCTTTCCCGGTGCTTCCGGGGATGGAATTCGGCAGGTTGAGCCCCGCAGGTCCGGCAGCTCCCGGCCTCAATCTGGTCGGTGAGGAAGTCCCGCCCGCAGACACCCATAAACCTGTTCCGCTGAACGTCAGAAAGGATGGAGGGTGCACCCACAACGCCCAGACAGGAGCCCTTGTTTCCGAGCGTTACGGCATTGTAAAGACCGCAGACAACGAAATTTATGTGGATTCGCTGATCAGAATTTCCCCGGACGCCATGCAGGTCAGCGCCATGTTCTACCCTCATGACTGCTACAGAATGCGCTATGACATCAGCAGCATCAAACATGCGCTGGATAACCTCGGGATAAGCCGGCCGATTCAGCACGCGGCCTGCCAGACAGCCTTGACAAAAGCCCGGGAGAGCAGCCACGCCTGTGAAGCTGTCATTGTGCAGGGGACCGAACCGGTTCCGGGCAAGGACGGTTATTTCGAATACGCAAGTAGGGAAAAAACCGGTTCAGTAGGCACAACCGGCGAAGATGACCGCATCGACTTCAAGGACCGGGGTGTGCATCCGATGGTAAATCCCGGTGATGTAATCGGTAAAATTCATCCGCCGGTGGAAGGCAAGGCCGGAGAGGATGTATACGGAAGGCTGACACCGCCTCCGGGAGGCAACCCGCTTGAAATCCGTCCGGGTCCCGGCGTGGCCCCGCTGGATGACGGCATATCCTACACGGCCACCACAACCGGTATTGTTCACATTGAGGCAGGTCTCATCTCCGTCACCGATGTGCTGGTGACCAAGGGAGATGTGAACTATTCCACCGGGCATATCCGTCTTGAAAAGGGGTCCGTCCATGTCAGCGGCTCCATCCGCGAAGGTTTTTCGGTGGAAGCACCGGAACATATCGTGGTTCAGGAATCCGTGGAAGGGTCAAAGGTCACTGCCGGAGGAGACATCGAGGTTAAAGGCGGGTTGGTCATGGCCGGAAAAGGTTCCATTAAAGCAGGCGGAACACTCACGGCCCAATTCTCCTCCAACGCCCGGATTGAATGCGGCGACGAACTTCTCATCACCAACGAGATCACCAACAGCATAATCCATTGCAAAGGCCCTGTAACGGCCCACGGAGGAAAAGGAATTATTCAGGGCGGGACGGTGATGTCCGCAACCGGAATCGAGGCCAAGGAACTGGGCTCCGAAATAGGGGTGAAGACAATTGTCGGCATCACGTCCAGACCGCCGGTAAACAGGGAACTGGTCAAGGAAAGAGACGAACTGCGGGCAAGACTGCTGAAAATAAATCAGGCGGTAGGCGAAAGTCCCAGTCAGGTCATTCTGGAATCCACCCCTGAGGCAAAACGCCCGCAAATGGAAAAGATTCTGATTCTTCGCGGCCAGACCAAAATCAAGCTCAAGGAAATCCGCAAGAGACTGGCCGCAGAACTGGATGAGTACTACCGCTCCCTCGAAATGCTCTCCATACGTGTGCATCGGAGGGTCTATCCGGGTGTGGAGATCAAGATCGGCGGCAAAACGGTCCAGATTGCAAAAACAATAAACAGGATCAAGTTCCGTTTTGACGCCGAGGAACGCGCCATCATTGCCGTAAAATTTTAAAAGCCGAATTCCGGGCTGCGGTTCAACTGATTACCTTCGAAATCAAAAACGCAATATTCAACCTGAAGATTATTCCCTGCGAAGGCTTTCGCATTCATGCGTGCTTTTGAGAGCAGCATTTCAATAAAACCGGAGCGTTCTGCCTCCGGGATCATTTCGTAAACCTGCCGGGCCGTGTTGGCTGTCCTGACTTCAAGGACCAGCTCCGGGGGCAATCCCAAATCCGCGCACCAGTCGGAAAGCAGCATAAAATCCACATCCCAATCTTTTGCATGGGTGTATGGAAAACCCTGAGCATGTTTAACCAGCTTTCCGATGAATACGGCCCAGCAAACACGCTTCACCCTTTTGGCTCTGGCCTGCAGCATGGAAAATCTGAAAAAATCCGCGGCCTGCACCACCTGAACAGGATCGGTTCCGCTAAATCTGTCCAGATAGAATCTTTCACTGCGCCGCCCGGTGGTGAATACAGCCTCTGTGTACCCGGCCGCCCGGAGAACGCTCAGCGACTGGGCAATGGAAGCCTTCCACGATGCATTGCTGTATGGACGGACAATCCCCTGAGTTCCGAGAATTGATATTCCACCCAGAATTCCGAGACGCGAGTTCATTGTCTTAGCGGCAATTTCCTCCCCGCAGGGAACTTCAATGCGGACCGAAACCGTTCCCCTGAAGCCCGGAGCGAACTCGGCAAGAACCTGCAGGATGCCGGAAATGATCTGCCTGCGCGGGGCAGGGTTGATAGCCGCTTCTCCGACAGGCACAGGCAGTCCGGGCAGGGTTACGCGCCCCACACCCTTTCCCCCTTCAACCTGCACAGAGAAATCGCGACCGTCATGCAGCTCTACAACGGCATGAATTTCATATCCGTGGGTGGCATCGGGGTCATCGCCGCCGTCCTTGATCACTGCGGCCCGCGCAGAGGAAGCGGAAATATCCACCCTTTCAACCGGGATGTTCAGGGTTCCTTTCACCGGCAGCGGAATACTTACCTCATGCAGGACAGTACCATCCAGCAAGCACCGCAGGGCGGCCATGGCGGCGGCTGTTGCAGACGAGCCGGTTGTGAACCCTTCCCGCAGGTTTTCAGTCCTTGCGCTCATCTTCCAGCAACCGCCCGCGGGTGAGAATATTACGTCCGAATTTCAGGCGGACCTGATCCACAGCCTTGTCCAGACGGTCCAGCCGTTCACTGTCTTCACGGCCATGCTCATCGTCCAGCAGTGAAAGCTGACGGACCCGCTCACCGAAATTTGAAATTCCTATGCCGATCAACCGCACCGGACCGAGAACCCCTTCGCCGTCCAGCAGTTCGCATCCGGTCCTGAAAATAACCCCGGAATTGGAGGTACGATTTTCCAATGTCCGGCTGCGGGTAATCTGCCTGAAATCCGGAAACTTGATCTTGAGCGTTACCGTGCGCCCCTTGAGGCCGTGTTTCCTGATGTCGGCAGCGATGCGCTCGGACTGCTTGAGCAAAAGGGTTTTAAGCACATGAGGATCGGAAACATCCTCGCCGAACGTATTTTCCGCGCTTGAAGATTTCATGGGGCTGCCCACGGTGACCGGGGTGGGATCAATTCCGGCACCCTTTTCATGAAGCACCAGCCCTCTCTCGCCGAACCGCTCTTTCCAGAACGCAGCCGGATAGCGGCGCAGGTCTGCAGCAAACCTTATTCCGAAAGATCTGAGCCGGGGCAGTCCCTTTTTACCGACTCCGGGAATTTTCTCCACAGGCAGCGTTTTAAGAAATTCCTGAACCTGCCCGGCCTCGATTATGGATATTCCGTCCGGCTTATCAAGATCGGAGGCGATCTTGGCCAGAAACTTCACCGGGGCAATGCCTACGGAAGCGGTAAGCCCGGTAGCAGCCAGAATATCCCTTTTGACCGATCGGGCCAGTTCAAGCGGCGGACCGAACAGCTTTTCCGTGCCGGTAATGTCCAGATAGGCTTCATCAATGGAGGCCTGCTCCACCACCGGGGAATAATTGCCCAGCACGGCCATGACCTGCCGGGAGATTTCCTTGTAGCGCTCCCTGCTGCCGGACACGACCTGCAGGCCGGGACATAGCTTGAGAGCCTGATGGACAGGCATTGCAGAGCGCACACCGAATTTCCGGGCCTCGTAGGAAGCAGCGCTTAACACCGCCCTTTTGTGCAGCGAACCCACCCCCACCGGCTTTCCCCGCAGTTCCGGGTTATCCAGCTGTTCCACGGATGCGAAAAAGGCATCCATGTCTATGTGCATTATGTACTTCTGCATAGGATCACGTGCCATCAAAAATGACCTTAAAACAACTTGTCAAAGTTGAAACGCTCATCTAATCACAACGACATTTTGTGAGATGTAACGGCGAAGCCATATAAAAAAGTTTAGGATTCTTAAACCCTTCTCAAAGGGTTTAAGGCCCCCGGCAGGGTTGCCGAAGGCTTTCTATGACGAAATACCCGGCTAAACATTTTCAAGACTTCCGTCCCTGAACATATGGCTGAAACCGGCATCATAAAGAAGGGATTCAGATTCCGAATTCCTGCCCGGCAGAATGAGAAAAACTGTCTGCCGGGTGAAACCGTTCCGCACGGCTGTATCAGCAAGGTTCTCCAGCACGGTTTCAACCGATTTTTCATCCGGCCAGCCGATACGATGACCTAGGATTACCGGAGTGGCCCCGTCCATTCCTCCGGCAAGGAGCCGTTCCTGTATGCCGGAGGGATTTCCGGCGGATAAATATATGGCCATGGCCGAATTGTGTGCGGCCAGTTTTTCCAGCCCTTCACTTTCCGGAACCGGGGTGCGGCCTTCCATGCGGGTCAGAATCAGTGTCTGGGTGCCGCCGGGCACGGTGAAGGATGCCCGCGATGCCGCAGCCGCGGCACAGGCCGAGGTGACCCCCGGAATTATCTCGAAATCTATGCCGTCGCGCTCAAGCAGCCGGACCTGTTCCTGCACCGCCCCGTAGAGAGCCGGATCGCCGGTATGCACCCGCGCTACAGTTTCCCCTCTCGATGCGTGTTCAAGCATAAGTTCATGCGTTTCCTGCAGGGACATGGACGCCGAGTCCTCAACCCGGGCATTCTTCGCTGCCCCGGCGATGACCTCCCGAGGAACAAGCGATCCGGCGTAAAGAACCAATCCCGCCTCGGCAATTATCCGCTGCCCCTTCACGGTGATCAGTTCAGGATCTCCCGGGCCTGCACCTATAAAATAGACTTTGCTCATTTATGCTTTCCCTTAATCTGCCTGGATCGATTCTTACAGGCTGAATTGATGCGCTTTGCGCCTTTATCAAAAAGATTTCGCCGCTGGCAGCCAAAGGAGATAATCCCCTTTGGAATCCCTAATAATTATAGAGGCCCGTGAATAGGGATACGGATCATAAATACCAGACAGTTATGACCCTGCCGGTTTGTCGGCCCAGATAACGGTCACAGGATTATGCGCCCTGAAACGTATGTCCCCTACAAGGGACTCGGAAACGGAACTCTGGAGCTGTACGGCCTGCCAGTCCCAGCCGAGCGAATCGAAAGTATCCCTTGTGCGCTGAATGCTGCCCATCAGAATGGCGTGGACGACCATGCGTCCTCCGGGCTTCAGCCGACGCGAAGCTTCCCGTATGACCGAATCGTCACGCCCTATACCTCCACCCATGAAAATACGGTCAGGGTCCGGGAGGCCCTTCAATACGTCCGGCATGGTTCCGGAGACCGGCTCCACGGTCCAGGCTCTGAACCGGCCAATATTCTCGCGGATCATCTCAATCCGTCCGGGATCTTTTTCCACGGCAAAAAAACGCGAATCCCCGGCAAGAAAAGATCCCTCCACGGATACCGACCCGCAGCCGGCGCCAAGATCCCATACGGTCTGTCCCCTGCGGAGGTCCATAAGCGCCAGTCCTGTTGCCCGCGCCGGTAATTTGGTAATCAGCCCGTTGCTGCGGACAAAGGATTCCTCCTCGCGTCCGAATAAACGCAAAGGCCCGTCATCCCCGGTGCGGGTAAGAATTACAATATTCAAATCCGCACACCTGAATCCGCTGAAGCTTTCCAGTGTGCCGCGGGTGATTTTTTCCGAATCCGTACCAAGTTCCTCCAGAACGGACATGGAATAGTTATCCACCCCTTTTTCCAGCAGCCTGCAGGCGATGGATTCAGGATCATTCACGCGGTCGGTATATATGGCGCAATCCCTGCCGCGTTGCAAGGCGGCGTAGAGCGGGGAAAAATCACTGCGGCCATGCAGCGACAGGATTTCCAATTCTCCCTGGCTCAACCCCAGTCTGGATGCTCCGATCTGTACGGCTGAGGGCGAAGGAATTATCCGCACATTATCCGCCCCCATCAGGGGCAGGAGGGATCTGCCGACGCCGAACATGCACGGGTCCCCGTCAGCCAGCAGAACGACGCGTTTTCCGGCGTCGATCCTTTTCTGCAGTTCCCGTGCGTAATCGGACAGGGGTGACACAAAAGGGAGCACTTCGCCGCTGAATTCCGGAAAGGATTCCAGCAGCCTTTTGCCTCCGCTCAGCACATCGGCCCCGGAGATAATCCCGGATGCGGCAACTGGCGGCTCAAGTGAGCCCGGGTAAAGCCCCACAATGTACAAAGGATGTTTCATGCGCAATGTATACAACGTATTTCCCGGATGGCAAAGGAAGGTTATGGAGCAGTGCCTGCACTTAGCCTCCAAATAAAATGCTTATCGGCCGGACTCTTTTCTGTTATTCTTTATTTGAGCCAGTTGCGACCTTTTACCGGAGGTTGATCTCCATGAAAAAAATAATCGCCGCCGCTCTGCTGATTGCAGCCCTGCTTACCGCCTTTCACGGATTCTCCATGACCGCGCCGGTACCCGGTCCCGGGTACATGTCCCGGGTGAACGACATGCTTGGCACCATTAACATTCAGGCGGAGATACCGGCGTACGATTACGACACATCAAACCGTGGAACACCCTACTACGTTGTAGCAGTGCTGGCCGGAGCAGCAGGAATCCTGATTCTGTCCGGACTGAACGACATTGAAGAAGAGAATGAAGGCTGAGCCTGCGTCCTAACCTTTGCGTGATATGAGACGCCCTGTTTCGTCGGTGGGGTCGGATAATTCAAAATTGAAACTGTCCTCAAAGGAATCCAGCAGTTCGCGTCTGGTTTCCAGCTCAAGTTCGGTGCGCGGTGAAGGCTCCGGAAGCAGCGGAGGCAGGGAACTTTCCGGTATGAGGTATGAGCTGACTCCGTTCTCCACAACCCGATCATTGACCTGCTGCCAACCGGAGAACAGACCTTCCTCCTCATCCTGCAGAACATCCCTGACCTTGTCCGGGTCTGCGATGAGGGCATCGTAGAACTTGTCCGAATCAAACCAGAGAACATTATCCTTCTCTGCTTCGCGCAGCCCCATCCATTCCAAGTCTACGAGGTTGTCTTCCACAGGGTCGCGCCACAGCTGGGCAAAACCTTCACGGAACAGATCCTCGGAAGGCAGAATGGTCTTGCGCAGATCGTTATAGGCATCGGTGATCAGCCCGACGTTCTTTTCCATGACCTCGACCGCCCCGACAACCCGAAGCGGGAGAGTCTCGCCGAAACTCTCCTCCAGCTCGACAATTACACGGCCCTGATCCAGAGCAAACTCTCCGGGAGCGCGTGTTTCGGATTTGCCGTTGACCACCATGACCGCATCCGATCCGGGTCTGGCAGTCACTCCAAGCCCCAAAACATCCAGGCCCTCACCCGGATCAAGCTCAAGCCGTTCTCCGATCTTTGGGTTTACGGCGGTTATGGCCACGGATTTCCCGTCGATAAGCTCGTATCCATTGCCGGTATAAACCGGTGAAACAAGCCGTGAGTCCACCAGTTCCGCCTCTATTTTGGAAGAAGCGTTTCCGGCGGCATCACTTATACGATTCAGCACGGTCTGCCAGGTATCACCCTGCTCCACCAGAAAGTCCATGGTCCCGGTTTCGGAACCGATGCTGAACCCTATTGAATGGGACCCGGCAGCAAGTGAAGTAACCGCGTTCACGTCAAACGCTTTTGACATGTATTGAGAAGGAGTTCCGGCGACTGTGCCGGAAAGATCGTAGCGATCCTCCTTTGCCGGGCCGACAGGGCGTTCGGTGGCGTAGAGCTTCAGACTGGATATGAGATGACCGGAAGTATCGCGGAAGGACAGACGGTTGGCGTCTTCTGCTTCGATTGCACTGACCGCGCTGTCACCGGCTTTGACGGCATAAGCGGTGTTGACGGAAAAAGCCAGCGCGGAACCGGTTCCCACCAGATCATCAAGGTTCAGCCCAGGTGCCGTCTGCCGGACAACACAGGCCTGTACCGGCAGTGAGTCGGCATTTACCGCGTCACGCACGGCCTCCAGCACATCATCGTTACTCATACCGGAGGTAACATCTACAGCAAGGCTTTTTTTCGAGCTTCCAAGGGACATGTCGAATTTATATGTGCCCGCGTCCAGTGAGGTATCATTTTCACCGCTAAAGCCTCTGGAATAATAACGATAATAGCGCTGCGCATCATTGGTGGGAATAATGGAAGCCTCGATCCTGCCGTCCAGTTCCGGGTCACCCACAACCAGACGGGCGTCACTCAGACCGAAACCGTCAGACGGCCAACGAAAGGAAGCCAGTGTTTCACTGAGTGACCTGACCTTGGACTGCACATCCATGGCAATGGATGGTCCGGCAAGCTCATAGCTATTTTTCAGGGCAGCACGGTCGAAACGGTCCTTCCAGTATGAGTCCGGAAAGACCTGCTTGAGCGGATCAGACTTCTCCGTCGTGTCCGTTTTCCATATGAGATTGCTTCCGTCCAGCGTCAGGTCCGTCACAACCTTCTTCCCCGTAATAGACGGCCTCAAGGCACAAACCCTGCGCAGGAGCTGTTGCCGGGGCCATGGTTCTGTCCTTCTTCTCTAATAAAGATCGGACAAAACCGGGATCTGCTTTACCCCGACCAATCTCGACAAGGCAGCCCACCATATTTCGGACCATCTGTTTCAGGAACCCGGACCCGCAGACCCGCAGCACGATTTCGTCACGGTTTTGCCCGGACTGTCTGCTGAATTCATAGATTTCCCGCACAGTGGAACTCACCGGGGTTCCCGTGTTCTGGAACGATGCAAAATCGTGCTTGCCAAGAAACATTTCCATGCCCCTGTCCAGCATTTCCAGATCAAGCGGGCCGCATTTCCAGACGTACCTCCTGCGCCAGGGCAGGAAAAATCCGTTATTCAGCCAGAGTGTGTAGGTGTAGGATTTACGGACCGCGTTGAAGCGGGAATGAAAATCCCCGGAAACGGGGATGCAGTCCAATACAGTGATATCATCGGGAAGAAGGGAATTCAGAGCCCGCTGCCAGGGAACTGAAGCCATGCGGTCGTCCACATCGAAATGGACCACCTGACCGAGCGCATGAACTCCGCTGTCGGTTCTTCCGGAACCGTGCACGCGAATCTGCGTTCCTGTTATGCGGGAAATTGCTGTTTCCAGTTCGCCCTGCACCGTGCGCACGCCCTTTTGCAACTGCCAGCCGCAAAAGTCCGTACCGTCATAGGCGATGGTTATTCTTATTCTTTGCACACGACGCCTTCGAAATCAGATTATCAAAAAACGGGAAGCGCACCGGAGAAGGTCTTATTGGAGCCGGATCAGGGCTGATTTCCTTCCAGCGGAACCTGAAGCTTGGTCAGCTCTTCGGAAAGCTTGGCGGCTTTTTTGGGCTCAACCAGTCCGAGTATGGCTCCGGCATTGCGACCGCGCATGCCAGACAATATTTTGACAGCCAGATCGGTATCAAGTGATTCGATAACCTGAGCGGCGCTTTTGGCCTTCATCGCAGTATAGACGCCTACCAGATGCTTGATTTTGGCATCCTTGAGCACATCCGCGTCAGCAAGCATTTTCTTGAGCCGCTTTTCCAGCGCATTGAGGTCGGCCAGTTTCTTGTCCAGATTCTGTTCCAGAGTGCGTAACGAACGTTCCTTGCGGGCCAGTTCATCTTCCTTGGCCTTGAGGGCCTTCCAGTCCAGTTCGGACATTTCGGAAGGACGGGCCTTTTCCTGCCCGGCGGCTTTTGCGGGGTCATTCTGCGGTTTCGGGGCTTCAGCGGCTACGGCTTTGGGGGTTTCCACCACGTTGCGGACAACACTGGTATCCACAGCCTTATCCATGGCTTCTTCAGCATGCCGGCCAAGGTCAAAACCGATCGAGCCGATCAGGGAAAGCTTAAGCAGGGCGAGAAAGATAAGACAGAAAAGAATCTTAGAAATTTTTAGGTTTGAAGCGAAGAGTTGCCATCTCGTCGTACTCTTTCTGTTCTTTGAGTCGTTCTTCTTCATAATACTTTTTCGCCTGATTCTCTTTGAGTTTTTCCAGCAGCTTTCGTTCCTTTGACTTTTTCACAGCTTCTGCACGACTCTTTTGCAAATTGAGGGCCAACTGTTTCAATCTGTTGTGTGCAGACTGCAGATCAGTCTTCAGGGCTTCATCATACTGTCGCCACAGCCACATACTGTCAGCATCCAGACTCTCGTACTTATGTTTGCGATGGGCGACGATCTGCTCTTCGATGGCAAAGACAGCCTTTTTCTGGTCCTGATGCAGTTGTCTGGCTTCGGCAAGGGCCATGGCGGCCTGCTCTTCAGCCTGCATTCTGAACTCCAGGACCTTTTCAAGCTTGAAAACGAATTTACCTGGCATGCGGGGAAAAACCGTGCGCTATTTCTTTTCTTCGGGTCGGCCGGCGAGTCCGCAATAACCCTTTCCGGATTCGACAACCCGCCACATCATGCACATTCCGGCCTGACAGAATTTCATTTTGTCGTCACTGGTCATAAGGTAGGGACAATATTTGAACTTGGCTTCATTTTCACTGTAGAGCATCCGCTGAACCCCTATTTATCGTTCTGAACCAACCGGGTGAAGATCAGGCACTGCTTTCCCATTGCCTGCTTCACATATTCCTTGACCAGAATCCCGATGCGTTCCTCACGGGTGAACTTGTCGGCATATTTACCGCCTTCGTAGACTTCCTGAAATTTATCTGAAATCACAGGATGCTTTCTGGCGTATTCTTCTACATTTTTCGCGTATTCAGAAATCCTGGCATCCACTTCCGCTTTGGGCATGGCTTCTATTTCTCTTACCCTTTCTGCAAATTCCTGCGGAGCGGGAAGAGTTTTCGATTCCATCAGCGAATTGAAAGCCCTTGCGAACCGCTGGCTGCCCTCGAAAATGTGATTGGGGCGGACAACATTCAGTCCGGCCCATCCGGCACGGAGCCATTTAAAGAGGTAGTTTACGGTCTTATTCGGATCATTGCGATCCTGTATGTAAACGGAAACGGACATGGAATCGTACATGTAAGTGTCCATCCAGCCCATGCCGCCCTTGGTCAGTCCGGGAATGCCGCTGTAAAAATAATTCCACTGGTTATCATCCACGACAAGCCCCTTCATCCCGACTTCGGACTCGTCGGCCTGTCTGGAGACGGAAAGGAAGGCATCGCGGCCGTCATATTTGAGCAGAACCAGCAACCGGTTCAAATCGTAACGATAGTAACCGCCACCGAAAGAGTCCGGAGTATTGACTTCGAACTCCTTACCCCGCCACATTCTGGGCGAGTCACAATCGCCGAGATACTTCCAAGGCTGGACTTTGTCTGCATAGAACTGACTTTCCGGGTACCAGCCGCTGACCCTTATAACGGAAGGATAGATGGCGTAGTTCGGGATATCCGGATTGTAGGTATATTCAAGGATCCTATCCAGCCCTGCGTTGACCGTCATACGCATGGCTGCTCCGTTCGCGGAATCACGCTTGGGCAGATTAATGATTGAATCAGTGGGTTCGGACTGGTCCACGTAGGCCAGCAAAGCCTTTATTCTGGAACCGTCAAAGACGTTTCCATTGCCCGCAACCGTTTGCATGAGATAGTTGATTCCCTCTGTGACGGGCTTTGGAAGCTGTACCTCTTTCTTGTCTTTATCCTTCAGAAAAGAGGTACACTGGGCATCCGGAAGGTTAAGAAACAAACTCCCCAGAAAGATAAAAAAGGCAAGCACAAAACGTAACGTAATCGCTTTGGAAACCGGGGAAAAAATAATTTTCATAATTTTCAGTCACCTTCCCGCACATATAAATAACGGGCTTTTTCATTTTCGGTACTTTGTATTTATGCACTAATCCGCGTCTTGGCAAGTTTAACCGAAGACGCTTCCACTCCCGCAAACTTTATCGGCAGGAGTGTACAGACTTCAAGCAAAAAGAATTCCCGTTTACCGTTATACCATCATTAAGGCAAGATACGCATGGCCGGTACCTGAAATCATACCCTGCTGTCATTATCCGGTCATTGCGTACGAGTTTTCCGGGGGTTTACTTTAATCGAATCTAAGACTTGCAGACTAAGTCCTCTTTGTGGTTAAGTCTATTCCTGACGTTATAGAAATAATATCTGTTTTAAACTCTGGAGGCTGTATATGGCTGAAAAAGTTGTCATCGATCAGATCGAATGCATCGGTTGTGAAACATGCGTGGAACTCTGCCCGGAGGTTTTCGCCCTGGATGAAGACGGGGAAAAGGCGGAAGTGATCAAGGAGGATGCAGTAGACCTTGATTGTGTACGGGAAGCTATTGATTCATGCCCGGTGGAGTGCATCTCCATTGAATAGTGCCAGTTAATAACAATAACCACGAAAAGGCGTCCGGAGAGACGCCTTTTTTTTCAACCCCTTATAAAGAATAGATCAAATCACTACAGATCAACGAATGAGCATTCCATATTCTGCTCATCGTCCACTTCAACAAAGGCAAAACCGGGACGAAATTCGTCACGGGGTGATGTCATGCTTCCGGGATTGAGCATCTGTACACCGGAACGGATGGCCCAGTCCCGCATATGGGTATGTCCGTAGCAGACCAGATCAAAAGACGGGCCGAAATTGTCTGCCACATTTGCCGCAACACGAGAACGGCTGCCCCATCCGTGAGCGATACCTATGCTTAACCCGTTGAATGATACGGACTGCATCGGCTGCAGGTAGTCGGAAAGCCGCCATTCATCGCAGTTACCGAGTGCGGCATGAAAATTGGGATGCTGGCAAAAGAACTGCCAGACCGAAAACGAAACCATATCGCCGCAATGCAGCAGCAGGTCGGCATCGGCAAGGTAAGTATTAAAAACCTCCGTGAGCCGCTTGTCCGGCTCACGGAGGTGAGTATCTGATATGACTGCTATCTTCACGGCTACTGATTCTGAGACGATCCGTCCGGGTTTGTGGTCATTTTAGGCTTCGGTCGATCAGGATTGTTCTTGGAATCCTGCACCTGCTTGGCCCTAAAGCTCAGGTATGCATCCCTGAGTCCCAGATACGGATCAACAGACGCGTCCTTCAGGGATTCGTATTCTCCGATATGGAAGGAAAGCTTGTTGATCTGGTTGTAAGCACCTGCGGAAAGCGAATAGTACCAGGGGATTCCGAACCACCAGAAGGGGTTCAGCAAAAAAGTATCTATACCAAGCCCTACAGCATCGCGAACAGTGGACGGTCCGAGGAACGGAAGCACGAAGTAGGGACCGTTGGGAATCCCCCATACCCCGAAAGTCTGCCCCATATCCTCATCGCCCATATAAAGCGGCATTGTGGACTGGGTCCCGCCAGCAACGTTGCCGAGCCCACCGAGGCCGACAATGGAGTTTGCTATGAATTTTGAGGTTTCGGCACCGGCTGTATAAAATTTAGCCTGAAGCAGACAGCCTGCAAGGCGCACCGGGTAGAGCATATTCTGGAAAAAGTTATTTACCCATGTCCTCGGTCTTAACGGCATCACCCACTTGTAACCCTTGGTAACGGGCTTTACGGCATTAAAATACATGAAGTCGTTAAATTCAAACATGGCCCTGTTGTAGCCCTGCCATGGGTCCGAAGCGTAGCCCTCTTCATTCAGTTTTGAGTCGCCCCACATGTCGTCGTTGAATTCGTCGTATTCATCCGGGTTATTCCGAACCTCTCCGACAACACCGGCAGCAACCTGAGCAACCATAACGGGCTCTCCCGCATCCTCGGAACGAACTTTGGACGGGAAGGAAAGCAGGAGAAAAGTCAGCACTATGAAGGCCAGAAGGGCAGTCGAATAGTTTCTGGTCATGGGTATATTTCCGTCAATTACTGCTGCCCCTGGGCATCAGCTGTTTTTTTAGGTTTCTTCAGCTCTTCACATTTCTTTTCGAGCCGATCGAAAAGTTCCGTCTTGCTGGCAGCGAACTTTTCAGGAGTACTTGTGTCGAGAATTCCGGTAAACTGCGTTCTGTAATTCTTGACCAGGCTCACGCCCTCAATCATCACATCGTATACATCCCATTCGCCGTTTTCAAGCTTCATACGGTAAAAAACAGGGATATCGTTCTGTCCCGTAATCAGCCTTGTATCGACCTGAGCATACTTGCCCTTGATTATGTTTTCATTGTCAAAGGCAACCTTCTCACCGGAATATTCTTCTATGCGTCCGAGGTAGGTCTGTTCGAGCAGATCCGTGAAGAGATCAACAAAACGCTGCTGTTCTTCAGGAGTAAACTGCAGCCAGGGGCGACCGACCGAACGTTTGGACAACTCTTTGAAATTGAAAAATTCCTTTATGGTGTCACGCACTTTGGCTGTTTTTTCAGCGTTGTTTTCAGGATGTCCTTTATATTTCGGATCGTTAAGGATATCTATAACACCCTGAATCCCTCCGCGCAGCCTGACCATGGGAGAGTTGTCGGCAAACACCGCCCCCGCGCAGAAGGCCATGCTCAGCAAAACGATTACAAGAGATGTGGATACAATTCGTTTCATATAATAACCGGATTCCAGTTTTATGTTTACTTTTTTAGACCTTGCCAAAAACATACTTACTGATCAAGTCCTCAATATCGATGGCGGACTCTGTTTCAATGATCACTCCGCCGGGTTCGATGGGATCGCCCACTCCCCCGGGAGTAATCTTTATATACTTATCACCTATGAGCCCGCTGGTCTTTACCGATGCGATGGCATCATCAAGCAGGTGTACCCTGTTTTCAATACTTAAGGTAAGCACTGCCTTCCGGTTATCGAGGTCCAGATCTATCCTGTCCACATATCCGATAGGGACACCCATCATTTCAACAGGAGATTTTTCCCGTAGCCCGCTTACATCATTAAAACTGGCCTGAACGCGGTAGTGATCATCGGCAAACATGCGCACATCACCGAGCTTGACGCTCATGTATATAATAGCCGCAAGCCCGACTATCACAAAAATTCCGACCGCTGTTTCCTTGGGATATTTCTTCATACCGAATCCGTTTTCGATTAATTGCTGTTGAGGTCGCCAATATATTTGGCGCAATCCATTTTCATCACCGCAGGATCAAGCGGTGCCATGGTCAACCGCGGAGCTTTCCGCTCCTCACCCTGCCGGTCCAGAAACTGGCGCAGAAAAGGGTCTTCGGTTTTCATGAGTTCTTCCCTTGAACCCTTGAACAGAGTTCTTCCGGCACCGAGAACAACCACATAGTCGGCGATTGTTTCCATGCTGGCCAGATCATGGCTGACCACGACAATGGTCATGTCAAACCGTTCCTTGAGTTCCAGAAGCAGTCCGTCCAGTTCAGCCGAATTGATCGGATCAAGACCGGAAGTCGGCTCGTCGCAGAAAAGAATATCCGGGTCCATGACCATGGCGCGGGCCAGTCCTGCACGCTTGCGCATTCCACCGGAAAGCTCGTTGGGATAATAATCCATGAAATCATCAAGGCCGACCAGACTCAGTTTGGACCGGACCACCTCGTAAATCTCCGACTGTTTCAGCCGGGTGTGTTCGCGCAGCGGCAGGGCCACGTTATCAAACAGGGTGAGGGCTCCGAGCAGGGCTCCATCCTGAAAGAGAACTCCTATGCGTTGCTTGAGGCAACGAAAGGCCTTGCGCTTGAGCTTGTAAATATTGTGCCTTCCAAGGTAGACCGCCCCGCCCATGGGCGTATTGAGCTTGAGTATGTTCTTGATCAGCGTTGATTTGCCGCACCCGGACCGCCCCAGAATAACGGAAATTCCTCCGCCGGGCAAAACTGCGTTGATATCCTCTACCACTACGGTTCTGTCGTAACCTATGGTAAGATTTTCTATACGGATATCAGGTGCGCTGGAACTCATGTCTAATCCTTTAAAAAAGCAATGAAGTCATAATGTAATCGGCGACCAGAACCATGACGCAGGACATGACCACCGCAGTAGTGGTCGCCTGGCTTACACCTTCCGGCCCTTTGCCGTCTTTACGGAAATGGGTGAAATATCCCTGAAAACAACACACGGTGCAGACCAGCACGGCAAAAACAACCGATTTCTCGAATCCTACGGAGATATCACTCCAGTCGAGAGAATTATGCACCCTATGAAAATATACTCCGGAGTTACCGCCCAAAAGAGCCACCCCGGTCAGATACCCGCCCAGAATACCGATAAGATCAAACAGGGCAGTCAGGATCGGGAAGGAAATCAGCGAAGCCAGTAGCTTGGGGCTGACCAGATAACTCATGGGATTTATGTCCATAAGTTCCAGAGCGTCAATCTGCTCCGAAATGCGCATTACCCCGATCTCGGCAGTCATGGAGGACCCCGCCCTGCCGGTAAGCATTATGGCTGTCAGAACCGGTCCGAGTTCACGGACAAGGGAAAGAGCCACAGCCGCGCCCAGAAAACCTTCCGAACCGAATTTGGAAAGGGCGTAATAGGTCTGAAGACCGATAACCATTCCGGTAAAAACACCGATAAGGCCTATAACGGTTACGGACTTCATTCCGATGAAATAAAGCTCCTTCACCGTCTTCGCAAAAATGCCCGGTGAACTGAAAACATGCAGAATCCCCTGAAAAAGGAAAATGCACATGGCACCGGCCTCTCCAATCAGATTCAGCACCAGCTTTCCCAGAAGGGCAAAGGGCTGCATAAGTCTGTTTTCTGTTGCTGTATGGGTCATTGTAATAGTTAAATTTCCTGTCCCGCAAGGGGTTCAGCGGCTATCTGCCTGCCGAATCAAGCTGATTCTTTACCACAATGAGTGGAAAAATAAAAGCATAAGCCGTCAACATACTATGTTTTAAACGCAAATCTCATCCATTTATAGCAGAAGCACTAAAAAGGAATCAATCCTCATCGTCCAATCCGGTCTTGTTCTCCCACCAACTGGGCGGAGGCCCGAGATACCACCAGTCCTTATGGTCGGTCTCAGATATCTTATCGGCAAGTTTCTGACCTTCTTCAGTCCGCAGCCTCTTCAGAGCTGATTCCATCCACTGCGCGGCATAGGGATTACCCATGTCATGCTCTTCCTTGAGGTTGAGGATAAAATCGATCTGGTCAGCATCCTGTGCCAGCTGCGATTCGAGAGTTTCGCACTCTTCAAGCTCTTCCCAATGCGGATATATCTTGTCCTCAAGCCCCGTTCCGGCAAGGGTGTGCCTCAAAGCCCGGTCCCGATAGCTGCGGTTGTATATTCGATTCACATAGTTGAAATCGCCGGTACGCGCTTCATGCAGATCGTGAAAAAGACACATGAACACAGTACGGGCCATATCAGCCCCGGCCATATCAGCCAGCACATATCCAAGAACCGCCACACGATATGAATGGTCGGCAACGGATTCCGATCCCGACCCCAGAAACTGGTAGCCGGTCCTCGGAGTTTTGCGCAGCATCCCGACTTCAAAAAGGAAATCGGCCAGCCGGGTCATTCTGTCCCGGTTTTTAAGATTTTTCATCATGACAGAATAATCTGAACGCTAAGATCTGTAATCAGCGTTAATGCTGATATATTCCTTGGTCAGGTCCGATGCTCTGAGCACGGCGGAGCCGGAACCGGAACCAAGAGAAATGTTTATATCCACGTCCTGCTTGCGCATTATCGGATCAAGCAGGGCGTCAAGATCACCTTCCACCGGAGTTCCATTTTCAAAGACAACCACCTGCCCGAATCCGAGAGTCAGTTGCTCGGGGTCGAACTCCGCTCCGCTACGCCCTGCGGCAGCCACAATCCTCCCCCAGTTCGGGTCTTCTCCGAACAGAGCCGTCTTGACCAGCGGGGAGTTGCCCACCGCCCTGGCTACGAGGTCAGCGTCACGGTCACTTTCCGCCCCGCTTACGGTAATGGTCATTACCTTGGTGCCGCCTTCGGCATCCTGAACGATCATGTAGGAAAGACGCTGGCAGATATCCAGAAGCAGAGCTTCCAGAGCATCACGGCCGGGTTCATCGCAGACATCCGCCCCGGAAGCTCCGTTGGCAAAAGCCATTATGGTATCATTGGTACTTGTATCGCCGTCGACAGTTACGCTGTTGAAACTTTTGTCCACGCTTCTGCGCAGGGCTCCCTGCCACCAGTCACCGTCAACCTGGGCATCGCAGAAAACAAAGCCCAGCAGGGTTGCCATGTCGGGAGAAATCATGCCCGCCCCTTTGCACATTCCCAGCATCCGGACGGTCTTCCCGCCGATTTCCACTTCTCCCCAGGCAAGTTTGGGGAACTTGTCTGTGGTCATTATGGCTCTGGCAGCCTTAACGGGATCATCCTCGCCAAGCCTTTCCGCAACCAGCGGAGCAGCGGTTTTCCACTTTTCCATTTTGAATCTGGGCCCGATAACACCGGTGGAAGCCGGAAGCAGATCGCGACTCGAAAGGCCGAGGGAACCGGCCAGCAGTTCAAGGCTTTCACGACAGTCCGCAATACCGCCTTCTCCGGTGCAGGCATTGGCAAGACCGGCGTTAACCACGGCACCGCGCACAACTCTTGATTCTTCAAGAATGCTTTTACCCACAAGCACGGGTGCAGCCTGAAATTTATTCGTAGTAAACACAGCAGCGGCCACCGCCGGTGTGTCGCTGACAATCAGGGCAAGGTCGTCCCGATTTTTATATTTGAACCCGGCGGCAAAACTGGCAAATTTGTATCCTTCAGGAACAGGAAGCATGCTCTATACCTCATATGTATTTATATTGCCCGGTCATGACCGAAGCAATGTTGATTTCTGTTACTCGGTTGATTAAATCACTGCAAGATAAATCCTGCTCCCAGCTATGAACATTCTTGCTATTAGCTCATAAAAAAAGGGTCTGCCCTGAGGACAGACCCTGTAATTCTCTATTGAAGCCGAAGCTTACTGATTCAGGATGTCCATGCGGACGATTTCTATTTTGGCCTTGGATCGCAATTCCCTCAGGAAAGAGTTGAATACTTCATTTCCTCTCTGCTGCTTCAGAGCATTCATGATCATATCCTTCTGTGAAACCCAGGATTCCTCTTTGGGAGGAATACGGTCATCAAGACGAGCGACAATGAAACCGCCGGGCAGTTCGAAAGCCTGTGCAAGCCACTGGTCCTTTTTGGCGGCAAATGCAGCTTCGGAAAGACGCTGGTTCATGCCCAGTCCGGGGACAAAACCGTCACGACCGAACGGCTCGGAGGTTTTGAGGTCCTTCTTGATGGACTTGAGTTCTTCAGCGGCAGTAGCCTTGTTGACAAGTCTGCCCATTATCACGGTGGCTTTGGCCTGAGCCGCCTTCATTGCCTCCTTCTGGGCAAGAAAGTTCCGGATATCTTCCCGTACATCGGCAAGGGGGCTTACGGAAGCAGGTATATCCTTGACCTTTTCGGCCACAAGATAACCGTTGTCAACAGCCACGGGAATATCTGTCACGCTGCTCAGAGGCAGGTCGAGAACTGTCTTGGCAGCGCTTTCGGTCATGCCGAAGGCTCTGGTAAGATTCTGCAGAGTGGCCTGTTCACTTTTCTTTACGGCAACACCGATTTCCTGGGCCACCTTGTCAAGGTCCATGCCGGACGCAATGAGGTCTACGGCGTGGTCAAGCCTGTCGGTAATGGATTCGGAAGCTTTTTCCTCGGCGATTGCGGTCCTGATTTCGTCCTTGACCTGATCAAATTCTTTCTGACCGGCTTCACGGATATCTTCAACCTTGATCAGGTGCCAGCCGAAGCGGGTACGCACCGGCTTGCTGACTTCTCCTTTCTTGAGGGCAAAAGCTGCATCCTCGAAAGGTTTAACCATGGCTCCGTGACCGAACCAGCCCAGATCTCCACCCTTGGGGCCGCTCGGGCCTTCGGAATATTTTTCTGCAAGTTTGGAGAAATCCTCACCGGATTTGGCCTTGGCAGCAATCTTTTTGATCTGCTTCTCAGCCTTGGCAACGTCTGCTTCAGGCGCATTCTCATCAACCTTGATCAGGATGTGCCGGGCTTTGACCTGTTCTTCCTGCTTAAAAGAATCCTTGTGCGCTTCGTAATAACTCTTCAATTCCTCAGGGGAAACAGCCTCATAAATGGACAGGTCCTCAGGGGTGAACGCGATGTATTTAATTTCCGCACGGGCAGGAATGGTGAATTTATCCGGGTTTGCCTTGTAATAGGCCTCGATTGCCTTGTCGGTGATCTTCGCGGCATCCACAAAATCGGCACCGGATACATAATAGTAATCTATCTGTATTTTTTCGGAAGCGGTATTAAACAGTTCCCTTGCTTCCTGCTCCGTGGGCATCACCGGCAGAATCACGTACTGCTGCAGTTTCTGGATCAGGCTGCTGTTGCGGATATCACTCTCGAACGTACCGGCAGACATCTGTCTGGACCTCAAGAAATTCTGGTAACGATTTATATCGAATTTTCCATCGGAACCGGCAAAAGCCGGAATACGGCTTATGGAGTAGGAAAGCTCACTGTTTGAAACGGCAAGACCGAGTCTTCTGGCTTCAACTTCAAGCAGTTTCTGACTGATCATCTGGCCGAGCACGGCTTTCTTGAATTCGGGAGACTGAATCTGGTCGGAGTCAACGCCGGGATTCTGAGAACGCATGGCATCTGCAGTCTCACGGTAAACCCTGATGAATTCCTGGGTGGGGATGGGCTCATCATTAACGTATGCGATAACAGGGTCTGTGTTGCCGTTGAATCCGCTCATACCGAAAGCGAATACAAAGACAATGATGATGATTGCGAACAGGATTTTAATACCCCAGTTCTGGGCATTTTGGCGCAGAATGTCCATCATGGTTTTTTCATTCTCCGTTTGCAGCCTTGCTGCGTTCAATTTGGTTCATATTTGTATGCAGCCGGGTGCCCGCCCTGAGCGGACACCCGGCATGCCTCACTTACAGTTGTTTGCCCACATAATTGAGCAGGCCGCCGGCCTTGATAATGGCCAGTTCTTTTTCCGAAAGGTCGTTCTTGACCATGATTTCGAGACCATCGGCAGTTGTCACCGCAATTTCTCCGCCGGGTGTTATTCCGGTGGTATCGACAGTCAGTGAAGTTCCTTCGGAAAGTCTTTCGTAATCGCTCTTGTCGGAGAGTACAAGGGGCAGAATACCGAAATTGACCAGGTTCGCACGATGAATACGGGCCAGAGACTTGACGATAACCGCCACAACCCCCAGATGACGGGGTCCGAGAGCAGCGTGTTCACGGCTGGAACCCTGTCCGTAATTTTCTCCGCCGAGAATGATTCCGCTGTCCGCGGCTTTCATGCGTCCGACAAATCCCTCGTCAACACGGCTGAAGATATATTCGCTGATCGCAGGAATGTTTGACCGCAGAGCCGTGATCTGTGCTCCGGCCGGGAGAATATGGTCAGTGGTGATATCGTCACCGACCTTGAGACGGATTTCCGAAGTGATGCTGTCGGGCAGTGCGGAAAATGTTTCCAGAGGAACAATATTCGGGCCGCGCACGATTTCCACTTTGGAACGATCTTCCGGGGGGAAGATAAACAGATGGCGAATGGAAGGAATTTCGGCCGGGAAAGCTATTTTCGCAGGCGGAGTTCCCCAGGTTGCCGGATCGGTGAATTCACCGGCCAGAGCCAGATTGGCTGCTGTCTGCGGGCTGGCGAGATAAACCTGTGCATCCTGAGTGCCGCTGCGTCCTTCAAAGTTGCGGTTGAAAGTACGGACGCTGACCCCGGCGGAAGTCGGAGAACCGCCCATACCGATGCACGGGCCGCAGGTACATTCCAGCAAGCGGGCGCCGGAATCAAGGAAGTTGGCGATAAGACCGTCGGTAGAAAGCATCTTGAGCACCTGCTTTGAACCGGGAGAGATCATAAGATCCACTCCGGCGGGAAGCTGATGTCCGTCCAGTATGAGCGCCGTGGTCTTCAGATCGGAATAGGAAGAGTTGGTGCAGGAACCTATAGCACACTGGTTGACCTTAAGGCCGGCCAGAGATTTTACGCTGACCACCCTGTCGGGCATGTGCGGCTGTGCAACCAGAGGCTCAAGTTCGGAAAGATTTATGTTGATGGTTTCCGCATAGGAGGCATCACTGTCTGCAACAAGCTCCACCCAGTCTTCTTCACGGCCCATGACCTTGAGGAACTCAAGGGTGTTTTCATCACTGGGGAAGATGGAGGTGGTTGCTCCGAGTTCGGCACCCATGTTGGTGATAACGGCACGTTCGGGAACACTCAGGCTCTTTACGCCTTCTCCGCCGAATTCGAAAACCTTGCCCACGCCGCCCTTGACGGTAAGCAGACCGAGCAGATGCAGGATTATGTCCTTGGAGGCGGCCCATCCGGTCAGCTGTCCGGTAAGTTCTACCCGGACGACTTTGGGCATGGGAATGGAGTACGGCTGCCCGGCCATGGCCAGAGCAACAGAGAGTCCACCGGCACCCATAGCCAGAGCACCGAGCCCCCCGGCTGTCGGGGTATGGCTGTCGGAGCCGATCAGGGTCTTGCCGGGTTTGGCAAAGTTCTCCAGATGCAGTTGATGACAGATACCGGTGCCTGCAGGGGAAAAGATAACACCGTGCTTTGCCGCCACAGTACGCAGGTACTGATGGTCATCCGGGTTGCGGAAGCCCATCTGCAAAGTGTTGTGGTCAACATAACTGACGGAAAGCTCGGTCTGAACCTTATCGATGCCCATGGCTTCGAACTGCAGGTAAGCCATCGTACCGGTGGCATCCTGAGTCAGGGTCTGATCTATACGCAGTCCTATTTCAGTTCCCGGTTCCATTTCTCCGCTCAGCAGGTGAGCGGATATAATCTTTTCAGTAATATTTAAACCCATGATACCTCCAGATTGTATGTGCTTGTCCAAGCCAGATTGAAACAACGAGCAGCCCCCATAGCCAATGCAGGAAAACAGAAACGTTCCCCGCAGGCTGCGGACGGCAAGGCAATTGCGATAAACAGCACAACACAGGATTTTGCATGATGTCCGAAAACAACGGATACACAAAATCCTGATTCATACCGCATTCCTGCCCAGGAGCAGAATATCTCAAATTCATTGCCGGACCACAGGGGTCAGCCTTGCAAAACAGATGCATTTCCTGCCCGTCAGCTCAGACATTTTCGCAACAAGCGAAAAGCAAGGAGCCGGCCGGACATTATTCCATTCCGAGGCGCATTCGGTTTATTTTTCGTTGACGAGTGTCAATCTCAACTTCCAGACGCAGTTTTTCCTGCTGGGATTCGAATATCTCCCTGGCGAAAAAGATGCCTTCAGCGGGCTTTTCTTCAGCCATGAATTCCCTTGTCCGCTTGGAGCAGAGCTGCAGTTCGGACTTGAACTGTTCAATCTCGGCTTCAATGTCGGAAATGCTAATCGATTTTGATTCTTCTTCTGGCTTTTGATTCATCTTCCTTCTTCACCTCAGGATCTTTAAGACCGTCAATTACCGGCAGACCGTTGTACAAGGTCCAGTAGCGGGGCCAGAGTTCATTTATGTCTCCCGGGTTGTCCAAGGAAATTCCAGGACGCATCCAGGCCAGAAGACCGAGTGCGATACCGAAAAACGGAGTCGGCGCGGTCCACGGTTCATCCCATTTAAGGCGGCCGGGCATTACGGTAAGTTCCGTTTCACCTCGTTCATACCGGATTCCGAGGCGTTCAAGAAGCTCAACCCCCTGTTCGAACATGACCTGGTCGGAAATGTTGGCGACCCGGCACTCACTGCGGGAGTTGATGGCAAAAGCCAGTCCTACAGGAAAAAGTTCTTCGGCCTTACCGAAAAGGAAAGTCCGGTCAACGGCGGTTTCACCCTTGCTCGCCGTAACGGATGATTTTCCGATTTCAACATTCATCCCTGCGTCAGTAAGAATCTGCAGCGCGTCATCCGCCGCAGGTGTTCCCTGCGCCCAACGTCCGTTTATGGTCACTTTTCCATCTGAAAAAGCGGGAATAGCCAGCAGCGAAGCACACAAAGCAGGCTCAAGCGATATTTCCGGGCTGGAGGGAAATTTCGTAGCAGAGCAGGGTTCAACTGAAAATTCGGTATCTGACAGCACTGCCTTGATTCCGCATGACTCAAGAACAGATACCACGTCCTTGAGCAGCCCCTTGCTGTCCCATTCAGACGCAAAACGCAGGGTAATCCCCTGCGGGTAGGTCCACCCGGCAAGGGCAAGAGCGGCTATGAATTCTGCGGGAACTTCGGGGTCAACATCAAGCGAAGAGGCCATACGCCCTCCGCATTCAAGACGGGCAGGCAGTCCGTGACTGTGCAGGTCAAGAGTGTTCAGCCTTGCTCCGAGCTTACCCAGTATACCGGCAAGGGGCCTGGTATCAAACTGCTTCAGCACCGGTCCGCCGGCAATCTTGAATTTACCGGTAGTTTTGAGCCCGAAAGCGAGAATGAGAAAAAGAGTCATGGGGTCATCGCCTGCGAAAATGAGCTTGTCTTCAAATTCAAGCCCTTCGCCGGGACGACAGTCAACCGTTTCTCCATCCCATGAAAGATGACCTCCGGCCTGGTTGAAAGCCTTGACGAGTTCGGTAATCCGCTCATTGACGCAGAGGGGAGCAAGCGAGGCTTCGGCGCCGCACGCAGCAGCCATGGCTATCCAAAGCCGGGATTGGGAAATTGAGCACGGACCGTCGAAAACAACATCGACCGGCTTTCTGGGCGGCGAAAGAATGTATGTGGAGAGCTTACGGTTTTCCGGTTTGGCAACTGCGGCATAAGCGAGGTTGTTCAGCTGTTCGAAAACACGGCGTGCGGTTTTGAGGTCGAATTTCTTGTTTCCGGATTCTGAAGACCATGTTTCGAATATACGCCTTTCCATGTCCGGGTCGCCAAGAGGAAGTCCTTTCTGCCTTCTCTTGGAAGCGGCCTTACCCATAAGGTAGTTTCTACGGGATATAATGGACAAAAGACGTGCGTCCAGCTCTTTAATTTCGTCGAGCAGGGACGTTCTGCGCGGTGCACCGGCACCGTTACGATCAAATTTTTTAAAATTGGGCATTTTTGTATCCTGAAATGTAATATAGGGAAGTCCGACTTTCTAGCGTTATTTTAACCAATGGGCAACCCTAAATGTATCTGTGCCTGCCAAACGGCACATCAGCCCGTAATATATGAAATTGTCAAATATCAAAAAAGGGAGGAAGCGCTGACCGCCTCCTCCCAATAATAAGCAAGTAGTACTACTACCTTAATTACATGGCTGCGCCGGAAGCTGCACCCTGCATTTTAACTTCAACCTTTTCGGTGAGGTTTTCGTAGTAGTCGCGCAGGATAACGAGGACTTCGTCACGACCGAAGTGATCGGGAACTTCAGCGCCTTCGGAAAGAGCCTTACGCAGTTTGGTACCGGAGAGGATTACGCGGTCTTCTTTGCCGTGGGGGCAGGTTCTCAGGGAAGCCATGCCGTCGCACTTGTAGCAGTAGAAGGTCCAGTCAATCTTCATGGGTTCGCAGAGCAGAGCCTTGCCGGGTTCCGGACAAGCTTCGGTTGCGTAGGGGATCTTGTCGAAGATTTCCTGAGCTTCGAACAGACCGTAGAAGTCACCAACACCGGCGTGGTCACGGCCGATGAGCATTCTGTTTACACCGTAGTTCTGACGGAAGGTAGCGTGGAGCAGACCTTCACGGGGACCGGCGTAACGCATATCGAGGGGGTAACCGGCCTGGATTACGTTGTCTTTTACAAAGTAGTGTTCAACCAGGGTGTCGATGGCTTTAACACGAACGTCAGCAGGGATGTCACCGGGTTTCAGGTTACCGATCAGGGAGTGGATCAGGCAGCCGTCACATACTTCGATGGAGATCTTTGCCAGGAATTCGTGGGAGCGGTGCATGGGGTTACGCAGCTGCAGTGCGGAAACAGTGGACCAGCCTTTTTCTTCGAAAGCTGCACGAGTTTCAACGGGGCGCAGGTAAACACCAGCGTATTTTTCAGGGTATTCGCCTTCGGAAAGGACTTTAACAGGACCGGCGAGGTTGTACTTTTTCTGAGCCATAACCATCTTAACGCCGGGATGGTCTTCCATTGCGATTTTCCAGAAAACGTCATCAGCGGATTCTTCGCCTTCACCTTTGAAGACTTTTTCGCATTCCCACTTCTTGTCGTCTTCGGTCATTTCGTACTTTTCTTCGATCTTCATGGTGGCATAAGCTTCACCTTTGTAGACCAGAGCGATTTCGTCACCGACTTTGACGCTGTCGTCATCGGTGTCGAGGGTTACCGGTACGGGCCAGAAAGTGCCGTCTTCCATCAGGAAGCTTTCGCAAACGCCTTTCCAGTCAGCTTTACCCATGAAACCGTTCAGGGGGGAGAAGCCGCCGATACCCATCATGATAAGGTCACCCTTAGCACGGGGAGAAATTTCAATCTGCTTCAGGCCTTCAGCCTTTTTCTGTTCAGCAGCGAGTTCTGCGCCTTCGAGCAGGCAGCAAACGAGGCCTTTGCCACCGTGAGGGGCTACGAGCTTGGACATGATTACGTCTCCTTGTAGTAATTATTTTTCAACACCTTGGCCTTCCGCAGGTCCGGCAGAATCTTGTCTGTGCCCGGATTTACCGTGCAACCGCCACCATATACGGGGCGTGGCCTGCAGAACGAAATATTTATACCAGCTGTCATGAAAAAAACAATTGAATAATTCAATTGCACCCTTTCCAACTCCATGACGCTTAGAGGGTTTATGAATTGTTTGTGAAAGAAATGTCAAGGGCAAATTTGAAGCTCAGTGATTTTTTTCACGAAATTCCCGGACACAGTACTCTTTACACGCACTATGGCAAGACTTTTTCTCATATATAATTGATGGATAACTGAAAATATTTAAACACACCCCCTAAACAGAACAAGATGTAAACAGAATCTGCTGATCAGGTTCAAAGATAAAAACAAACATCTACACGCCCGACAAAAAGTTCCGGAGACCATCAAGACTGTGTAAAGCAGGGCTGATCTGTATAATATCTAGAGAAAGTCACACTTATTTCTAGGCACAAAACCCATCTTTTCAGTAGGTTAAAACAGTTGTGAAGATTGTGTCATAATCTGAAAAAAAGGCTTGCTAACAAAGGCAAGAATGAACTAAAAGCTCTTCATGATGGAACACATTCATGTTTTCTGCTGCCAGTGCATGAGGAAAATCCTCCGGCACAACTGTTCGGCGGCGGTGTTCCATGGCCGTTTATAGGGAAAATGAAATTAGCTTGTTCTAAATTTCACTTTCATCTTGACACCAAAGGACGGGCTTGTTAGTTCCTAATTTCACGAGCCTTGAACTTTAGGCAAGATTATAAATGGTTAAGGATGTCGGTGATTGATAACATTAAACCCTTTTAGGAGGACTAGGTATGCCGACCTTTGTCAATCCGGAAAAGTGTGATGGCTGTAAAGGTGGCGAAAAGACCGCCTGCATGTACATCTGCCCCAACGATCTTATGATCCTGGATCCCGAAGAAATGCGTGCTTACAACCAGGAACCTGAAGCATGCTGGGAGTGTTACTCCTGCGTAAAAATTTGTCCCCAGGGCGCTATCGAAGCTCGCCCCTACGGTGACTTCGCACCCATGGGCGGTACTTCCATCCCCATGCGTTCCGCTGAAGACATCATGTGGACTGTCAAGTTCCGTAACGGAAACGTAAAACGCTTCAAATTCCCCATCCGCACTACACCTGAAGGTTCTATCAAGCCTTATGACGGTAAACCCGAGCCGGCCGATCTCGACAGCGAACTCCTCTTCACCGAAACCGAACTGGCTAAGCCCAAAGAAGTTCTCGGACAGAAGTTTGACGTTACTGAAGCTGACAAGACCGCAGCTTGGAAGGATCTGGATTAATCTTCTAAGTACGCTTAGTTGAATTGATTCATGTAATCTAAAACCTAATTAAGGAGGAAACATGCCTCTTCTCCCTATTAAAGAAGCTTCTAAAGGTGTTGCTCTCGCAGAACCTGAGCTTATAGAACAAGACGTTGATATTCTTCTCGTCGGTGGTGGTATGGGTAACTGCGGTGCTGCTTATGAAGCAGTCCGCTGGGCTGACAAAGTAGGTGGCGACATCTCCATCATGCTGCTTGATAAAGCTGCTATGGAACGTTCCGGTGCTGTTGCACAGGGTCTGTCCGCAATCAACACCTACCTCGGCGAAAACGATGCTGACGACTACGTCCGCATGGTTCGTACCGACCTCATGGGCCTCGTTCGCGAAGACCTTATTTTCGACCTCGGCCGTCACGTTGATGATTCCGTACATCTTTTCGAAGAATGGGGTCTCCCCTGCTGGATCAAAAAAGACGGTAAAAACCTTGACGGTGCTGCAGCAAAGGCCGCTGGCCTCTCCCTGCGCAACGGCGACCCCTGCGTTCGTTCCGGCCGCTGGCAGATGATGATCAACGGTGAGTCCTACAAGTGCATCGTTGCTGAAGCTGCTAAAATGGCTCTTGGCGAAGATCGTTACATGGAACGCGTTTTCATCGTTAAAATGCTCCTCGACGCCAACGAACCCAACCGTATCGCCGGTGCTGTAGGTTTCTCCACCCGCGAAAACAAAGTATACGTATTCAAATGCAACGCAGCTGTAGTAGCCTGCGGTGGTGCTGTTAACGTCTACCGTCCCCGTTCAACCGGTGAAGGTATGGGTCGTGCATGGTACCCCGTATGGAACGCAGGTTCCACCTACACCATGTGTGCACAGGTTGGCGCTGAAATGACCATGATGGAAAACCGCTTCGTACCCGCTCGTTTCAAAGACGGTTACGGCCCGGTTGGTGCATGGTTCCTGCTCTTCAAGGCAAAAGCTACCAACTACAAAGGTGAAGACTACTGCGAAACCAACCGCGCAATGCTCAAACCTTACGAAGAACGCGGATACGCTAAAGGCCACGTCATTCCGACCTGTCTGCGTAACCACATGATGCTTCGTGAAATGCGTGAAGGCCGCGGCCCCATCTACATGGATACCGCTACCGCACTGCAGAACACCTTCGCAAACCTCTCCCCCGCTGAACAGAAGCACCTCGAATCTGAAGCATGGGAAGACTTCCTTGATATGTGTGTTGGCCAGGCCAACCTCTGGGCATGTCAGAACATCGAACCTGAAAACTCCGGTTCCGAAATCATGCCCACCGAACCTTACCTCCTCGGCTCCCACTCCGGTTGCTGCGGTATCTGGACTTCCGGTCCTGATGAAGAATGGGTTCCCGAAGATTACAAAGTCAAAGCTGACAACGGTAAAGTCTACAACCGTATGACCACCGTTAACGGCCTGTTCACCTGCGCTGATGGTGTTGGTGCTTCCGGTCACAAGTTCTCTTCCGGTTCTCACGCTGAAGGTCGTATCGTTGGTAAGCAGCTCGTTCGCTGGGTTGTAGACCACAAAGACTTCAAGCCTGCTCTGAAAGAAAACGCTGCTGATCTCGCTAAAGAAATCTACCAGCCCTGGTATACTTTCGAAGAAGGCAAGTCCATCTCCACCGACCCCGTTGTTAACCCCAACTACATCACTCCCAAAAACTTCATGATGCGCCTCATCAAGTGCACCGATGAATACGGTGGTGGTGTTGGTACCATGTACGTTACCTCCAAGTCTCTCCTGCACACCGGTTTCAAACTTCTCGAAATGCTCGAAGAAGATTCCAAGAAACTGGCTGCTCGCGACCTGCACGAACTCATGCGCTGCTGGGAACAGTTCCACAGACTGTGGACCGTTCGTCTCCACATGCAGCACATCGAATTCCGTGAAGAATCCCGTTACCCCGGATTCTACTATCGCGGCGACTTCATGGGTCTCGATGACTCCAAGTGGAAATGCTTCGTCAACTCCAAGTACGATGTTGAAAAAGGCGAAACCGTCGTCTTCAAGAAAGCATACCACCAGATCATCCCCAACTAAGCCGGGATTGATAATCGCGGCTGCGGGCCTTACGGCCCGCAGCCGTTCTTCTTCGGCAAGCACTGAAATGGTCTGAATCCGTATTGCGACCTAAGGTCGGTGTCCGGGTTTGGGCCATTTTATGGCTAAGGGCCTCAAAGAGTTCAGGAGGATAGAGAATGTCAAATAGCATACTTGTCGTTGGCGGCGGGTTCAGCGGAATAACCGCTGCTCTCGAAGCCGCTGAAGTAGGCCATGAAGTCTTCATCGTGGAGAAGGCGCCGTATCTGGGTGGCCGGGTGATGCAGCTGAATAAATACTTTCCGAAGCTGTGTCCTCCTTCCTGCGGTCTGGAGATTCAGTTTCAGAGAATCAAAAAAAACAAGAACGTTAAGTTCTTTACCTTGGCTGAAGTGGAATCCATCAGCGGTTCCAAGGGTAATTTTGAAGTCAAGGTCCGCATCAAACCCAGATATGTCGGTCCCGGCAGCACAGATTTTACCGAAGTCATCGCCAAACTGACCAATGACGTCACTGATGAATTCGAATTCAAGCTCTGCGACCGCAAAGCCCTTTACATGGACGTACCCTTCGCATTTCCCGCAAGGTATGTTCTTGAAAAGGAAAACTGCACCGATGAAGACCTCAAACTCCTCGAGTCCGTCGCAGCTGTCGACCTTAAGGACGAGGAAAAGGTCATCACCCTCAACGTCGGTTCCATTGTATACGCAACCGGGTGGAAGCCTTACGATGTAACCAAACTCTCCAACCTCGGTGCCGGCACCGTCAAGAACTGTGTTTCCAACATGCAGATGGAAAGACTCGCAGCTCCCAGCGGCCCCACCAGTGGAAAGATTGTACGTCCCTCGGACGGTGCAAAACCCAAGAACATCGCGTTCGTACAGTGTGCCGGTTCTCGCGATGAAAACCATCTTAATTTCTGCTCCTACATATGCTGCATGGCTTCGCTCAAGCAGGCCGCATATGTCCGCGATCTGTACCCCGATGCCAAGGTCACCATCTACTACATCGACCTGCGTACTCCGGGACGCTACGACAAGTTCGCAAAGCGCATTCTTTCCGATGACAAGATCAACGCCGTCAAGGGCAAGGTTGCCGAAATAGCAGAAACTTCCGGAGGCAACGTGCTTGTCACCGTTGAGGACGCTGTTACCGGCATCAAGGCTCAGAACGAACACGACCTCGTTGTCCTGGCCACGGGTATGCAGCCCAGCCTCGCAGGCACCCCGGTTCCTTCCGGCGTGCAGGTTGACGACCAGGGCTTTATTGTCGGCGGAGAGGAACAAGGCATTTTCGCTGCAGGGTGTGCAAAACAGCCGCTGGATGTCATGAAGACAGCCCAGTCCGGTACCGCTGCCGCTCTCAAAGCGATTCAAACGGTGATAGGGAGGTAAGTCGACATGCCCGAAAAAATCGGTGTTTATTTCGACCAAGCAAGCGTCTCTCCTTACCTCAACGCTGAAGAGATGGCCGAAGTTGTCGGCCGTGTTCACGCGAGTGTGTGTCCTGTAATCAAGGTACACCCCCGCCTCAACAGTGAGGAAGGCAGAAAGCTTATTCAGGAAGATATCGACGCTGGCAGCGTTGACGCAGTATGTATCTGCGGCACTAGCCCTCGCGTTGACTGGGATATTTTCGACTTTGACGGTGTCGTTGTCGAGCGAGTCAACCTGCGTGAACAGTGCATCAAGGTTTTCAGGAACCCTGACGGCACCATGCCCGACCCGGACGGCGAAGTTCCTGAACTCCTCAAGATAATGGCCAATGAATACGTCAATATGGGAATCACCAGACTGACCAAAACCAACGCTCAGGAGTCTCAGGCTTTTGATGCGAACAAGGTGGTCATGGTTCTCGGCGGCGGTTTTACCGGCCTCACCGCAGCACTTTACGCTGCAAAAACCAACCACGATGTAATCCTGGTGGAAAAGGAAGCAACTCTCGGCGGCAAGGCAGCCGGGATGTACAAAACCTTCCCTCTTTCCTATCCTTACCTTGAAGCTCACGAAACCGGCATTGACGCACTGATTTCTGAAGTTCAGTCCAACTCCAGAATCAAAGTCATGACTTCCGCTCAGCTCAAGGCTCTTGAAGGCGCACCGGGACAGTATACCGCCAAAATCAAGACCGCTTCCGGCGTTGAAGAAATGCCTGTAGGCGCTTGTGTTCTGGCAACCGGATGGGTTCCTCAGGATACCAAATACGTTGAGCCCATGGGCTACGGCAGTTCCAAAGTCGTTACTGCTGCAGAGTTTGAAAAGATGGTCAAAGAAGGCAAAATGAATGCCTCTTCGGTCGCTTTCGTGCTCGATACCCGCCTCAGCGAAGCAGAGTTTTCCGCTAAGGAAGCCGCTGCCGGAGAAACCGAGGAAGAAGCAGAGGCTGCTGCTGAAACGGAAGAGGAAGAAGAGACTTTCGTATATGAGGACATGGAGTCCTGGAAACATCTTCCCTACAGTTCCGAACTCAACAGCCTTGTCTCTCTCAAGCAGGCCAACTATGTACGCGAAAAGAACCCCGATGCTGTAGCCTACATCATTTACGACCACATGATGGTCCCGGGTATCAATGAGCGTTACTACCGCGCAGCGCAGGACAACCCCGGCATCATGCTGACCAAGGGAACAGTCACTTCCATCAAGGAAGAAGGCGGCTCCATGGTTATCGCAGCCGATGACACCCTGCTTGGCGAAAAGATCGAAATCGCAGCTGATCTGGTTGTAGTGCCCACCGGCATGGTTCCGACCACTGCTCACGATCCGACCATCAACCTTGTATACAGACAGGGTCCCGCTTTCCCCGATCTTCAGCAGTTCGACGGATACGCAGACTCAAACTATATCTGCTTCCCCTACGAAACACGCCGTACCGGTATCTATGCCGCCGGTTGTGTTCGTCAGCCCATGTCCATGGGACTGGCCCGCGAGGATGCAGCAGGTGCCGTTCTCAAAGCTATTCAGTGCATCAACTCCGCCAACCACGGTGTTGCTGTTCACCCCCGCTCCGGAGACTCCACCTACCCCGTATTCAACTTCATGCGCTGCACACAGTGTAAGCGTTGCACCGAGGAATGTCCTTTCGGCGCACTTGATGATGATGAAAAAGGAACACCGAAACCGAATCCGTCACGCTGCCGCCGTTGCGGTACCTGCATGGGTGCCTGCCCCGAGCGTGTAATCGGCTTCGACAACTACAACATCGACATGATCGGTTCCATGATCAAACAGGTCAAAGTACCTGATGACATGGCAGTAGGCGGACCCCGCTTCATCGTGCTGGCCTGTGAAAACGATGCCTACCCGGCTCTCGACATGGCAGCCATGCGCGGAAAAGGCTGGTCTCCCTATGTTCGTGTAATCCCTGTTCGCTGCCTCGGCTCCGTGAACACCATCTGGATTGCAGATGCAATGTCCAAGGGTGTTGACGGCGTTCTTCTGCTCGGCTGCAAATACGGTGAAGACTATCAGTGCCACTTCATGAAGGGTTCTGAACTGTGTAACCGCCGTATGGAAAACGTGGCAGAATCTTTGAACAGACTCGGTGTTGAACCTGAGCGTGTTGTTCAGGCTGAACTGGCCATTGACGAATACGACAAGGTTCCCGGCATGATCGATGACTTTGTCAAAGCCATGGTAAAGATCGGTCCCAACCCGTTCAAGGGCTACTAGGAGGTATACGCGATATGCAGAAAGATATTCGCATTAAACCGGATCTGCAGTTCATCAAAGAACTTCAGGAAGTCGGTGGCGAAGGCCTCAAAAAATGCTACCAGTGCGCAACCTGCTCTGTAGCCTGTCCCCTGTCGCCTGCTGCCAACCCCTATCCGCGTAAGGAAATGGTCTGGGCTCAGTGGGGCCTTAAGGATAAACTTGTAAATGACATTGATATATGGCTGTGCCACAACTGCGGAACCTGTTCCGACCTGTGCCCCCGCGGCGCTCGTCCGGCCGACCTTCTCGCAGCTCTGCGCAACATGGCCTATCAGAAGATAGCAACCCCATCCATTATCGGTAAATGGATGAGCTCCCCCAAGCACCTGCCCAAACTGATTGCCATTCCTGCTGCAATCTATCTGGTGATCTGGTTCATTATGGCCGGAGTTCGCGGTTCTTTCTTCCCCCTGAAAGACGGTGAAATTGTTTACGGATACCTTTTCCCCGGCGATTTCACCATTGACCCGATCTTCATGATTGCCTTCGGTTTCATGGTTTGGACCTTCTATAAAGGAGTGAAAAGCCTCATTGAATCCTTCAAGGACCAGCCTAAGGTCTTTGCTGTAGGTGACAAATCTGAAAAGCCCAGCATGCTTGAGTGTTTCATAGACGTTTGTAAAAACGAACTGCTGACTCACGCCAAGTGGAAAGAATGCGGCGACAGCGACGAAGCAGACGAGCAGAAATTCAACGGACACCGTTTGATCATGCTCGCTTTCATCTGCCTGATGGTTGTTACCGGTGTGGTTGCTGTTACTCACTGGGGCGGAAAGATTGTTCATTTCATTGCGCCTCTGGGACACACTCCCATGCCGCTGTGGTCTCCGGTCAAGATTCTGGCCAACGTAGGTGCAGTACTTCTGGTATATTCCCTGGTACTGCTCACCAAACGTCGCCTGAACCAGGACCAGGAAGTACACGGTTCAAGCTACTATGACTGGTATCTGCTCGGCCTGATCTGGACGATTGCCGTAACCGGTGTAATGAGTGAACTCCTGCGTCTCCTCGGCGTAGCTGTTCTCGCATACCCCATGTACTACGTGCACCTGATCGCCGTATTCATGATGTTTGTCTATCTGCCGTGGTCCAAACTCGGACACCTTGTCTACAGGACCGCAGCATTAACTTATGCAAGATACATTGGCCGTCTCCCCATGCCGGTCCGTGAAGAAAAGACTTTTACTCTGTAATAGAGCAAGGAGGAACAAATCATGTCTGAAGCACGTAAAACTTTCCCCATGAGCACCTTCGTTTCTTACATCAAAGGTGGCGAAAGCAACAACTCTGTTCAGGAACTTCTGGCCTACATGACCCAGAAAGATATCGACGCTGAATTCGAACCCTTTGCAGCCGCTATGGCCAAAGCATGGATCTACGAACAGCATCCTGAACTTGCTAAAATGAAAGCCGGACAGGTTGCCGGACTCGGCGACAACATTTCCGTTGGCGCACTGCCCGGTGATGTAATGGTACAGGTTGACGCCATTTTCGCTAAACTGGCCGACTACCGTTCCACTGTCTGCGACCAGGCAGCTAAAATTCAGGACCTCGAAACCAAACTCGCTGCAGCTGAAGGCAAACTCGGTGAAACCGAAAAAGCCATGGCTGAATACAAAGGCAAATGTGAAGCTTTCGAAGCTTCCGGCAAGGACGAAGGCGACAAGGTTATCGTCACTTCACAGGCTAAAGTTGAAGAGTACATCGGCAAGGTTGATGAACTCCTCAAGATGATAGAAGACGTTAAAAAGAACGGTGTTGTAACCGTTGCTGCCGGCGCAGCTCCTGCAGCTCCCGCAGCAGACGCCGGTTCCGCCGGTGCTCCTGCAACCGGTGGCGCTCCTGCTGAAGACTTCGGCTTCGGCAGCGACCCCTTTGCAGACGACGCATGGTAGGCCGATAGCGCATACCGTCTTCTGACGAAGATTACAAAAGCCCCGGATCAGAAATGATCCGGGGCTTTTTCTGTTCTGCAGGAATGAAATACAAATCTGCGCAAAATAACATTATCTGCGACTATGTTTAAGCAGCCGAATACACTGTATAGGTGCGTTGCAGAATCAACAAATGGATTTATTGTCGGTTTTGTATTTGCTTTTTTTGCGTACAAAAAGAGCGCACTTTGTACAGCAGTAAACTTAACATTTTTCATTAAAGAAAATATCGATGCCAAAACCGTGAAAAGCTTATATTTACACATTAAAAAAATGATCTTGATTGTACAAGCAACTGCATTTTATTTTTTTAGCCAATATTGAAAAAAATGCGAAACTAAAGAACAAAAATGTAAGCAAAAAAAGACTTTTATTTAACGTAAATGTCTGTATGATCCTATCTGATCTTTAATAAAATTATATAAATATTATAAAATATCAATGAAACACAGAATATAGTTAAGTTATGCAACTTGTGTTTTTCATTAACAGTCGCCTTGTATTTAATAAGCAGCACATTAGCGATTGACTCTGTAATCAAAAGGCTTTTGCCTGTGTCTGTTAACCATTGCTGCTACGAATAATTATTCTTCAAATCAGGACTGCAAGAAATATAAATCTCTCACAATCTTGATTTTAAGAACATACAAGTGTATAGGTATGTCCAATATGGCAGAACTTCATTTACACGACGTGAGTGTTCGCTTTGGCGGACTGCAGGCTTTGACAGAGGTCAATTTCTCTCTGAAGCAGGGAGAGATAATGGGGCTGATCGGTCCCAATGGAGCAGGCAAGACAACGGTCTTCAATGTTATCACCGGAGTGTATTCGGCATCCGGAGGTTTTGTTGAGTACAACGGTGAAAAAATGACCGGGCTGAAACCATACCAGGTGCTTCATAAGGGAATTGCCCGCACCTTTCAGAACATACGCCTGTTCCAGAACATGACAGCCCTCGAAAATGTCATGGTCGCGCAGCATTCCCGTACTTCCTGCGGGGTATTCGGAGCCATCTTCCGCACCCCGGCTCAGAAAAAAGAGGAAGAACGGATAAAACACAAGGCAATGGAAGAACTGCGATTTGCAGAACTGGACAGCTATGCAGATGAAATTGCTTCCAGCCTACCATACGGACATCAGCGCAGACTCGAAATTGCAAGAGCGCTGGCATCAGAACCTACCACCATCCTACTTGATGAACCAGCTGCAGGCCTGAACCCTGCAGAAAGCTCGGAACTGATGGAAACAATCAGGAAAATTTCCGACCGGGACATAAACGTGCTTATGGTTGAACATGACATGAAAGTTGTCATGGGTATCTGCCAGCGGCTTGTGGTGCTGGATCACGGTGTAATGATTGCAAAGGGTAACCCTGAAGAAATTCAGAATAATCCTGCTGTAATTGAGGCATATCTGGGTAACTAACATTATTTACTTTAGGGAGGCTCATTTTATGAAACGTTTGATCATGACAGTCCTGCTGGCCGCAGCGATTCTTACGCTGGCCGCAGGTATGGCTTCTGCCAAAACCCTCAAGGTCGGCACAATGGGACCCCTTACCGGTCCATACGCAGCTGACGGGAACGATATCAAAAACGGCGTCTTCACCGCTGTGGAAGTAATCAACAGTCAGGGCGGAATCCCCGGCTTCGACTCCATAGAAGTACTCCCGCAGGATACAGCCTGCGAACCCCGCCAGGCCGTTGCCACCGCCAACAAACTTATCAACGAAAATGCCGTTGGCGTAATCGGCTCATACTGCTCCAGTGCAACACTGCCCGCCTCTGAAGTGCTTGACGAAGAATCAATCGTCATGATCACCCCGGCATCCACCAATGAGAAAGTAACCTCCCGCGGTCTGCCCTACATGTTCCGCATGTGCGGACGTGACGATGACCAGGGTTCTATCGCTCTGCAGTTCATGCAGCAACAACTCGGCGCAAAATCAGTCTACATCGTAGATGACAAGACCGCTTATTCACAGGGTCTGGCTGACGGCGTTGAAAAGATGTGCAAGGCAGCCGGAATCAAGGTTCTCGGTCACGAGCACGTCAACCAGGGAGACAAAGACTTTTCCGCAATCCTGACCAAGGTCAAGGACAGCAATCCGGACGTATTCTACATGTCCATGCAGAACTCCGCCACCGGCGCACTTATGCTGATTCAGGCCAAACGTATGGGCATCAAGGCTGTCCGCCTTGCCCAGGATGCAGTTTACCATCCCCAGTTGATCGACATCGCCAAAGACGCAGCTGAAAATGTTTACCTGACCTTCGGCTTTATTGACGACAATGCACCGGCATACAAGGAATTCTACGCCAGCTACCAGCCCAAGTTCGGTGAGCCCGGCGCATATTCCGGCTATGCGTACGACAGCGCCATGGCTTATTTCAAGGCAGTAAAAGCCGCCGGGTCCTCCGACCCGGACAAAGTAAAAGCAGAACTCATGAAGCTCGACTACGACGGTGCTACCAAGCACGTGAAATTCAAACCCAACGGAGACTCCGGATCGAACTACATCATCCGTAAGGTCCAGGGCGGCAAGTTCATCAACTACTGGAACCCCGCAACAGGACAGCTCTACTAGAAGACCAAGCAAAGCCGGCCCCGGCCGTAACCGGCCGGGGCCTTCACGCACAGCCCCTGGACTTACATGGAATATTTTCTTCAACAACTCATCAACGGTATCACCCTGGGCAGCGTATATGCGCTGATAGCACTCGGGTATACCATGGTGTACGGCATCATCCAGCTGATCAACTTCGCGCATGGAGAATTTTTCGCCGCCGGCGGCTATGTCGGTGTTATCTTCATGAGCTACCTGCTTTCGCAGGGAGCACCTGCATGGGTATGTCTTTCCGGTTCTCTTATTCTGGCCATGGCCTACTGCGCAATGCTGGCCATGGCTGTGGAAAAAGTGGCTTACAAGCCCCTGCGCAGTTCATCGAGACTTTCGGTACTGCTTTCCGCCCTCGGCATGTCCATTTTTCTCCAAAACGGGCTGATGCTCACTCAGGGCGTCTACGACAAAGCCTACCCGACGGAAATCACCCAGGGCGGATTTGAATTCGGCTCGGTCATGTTTTCCTACATGCAGCTTTTCATTGTCTCTCTTACAGCCTTCCTGCTGGTCGCACTCAATTTTCTTGTTTTCAAGACCAGGATAGGCAAAGCCATGCGCTCCACGGCTCAGGACAAAATTATGTCCGCACTTGTGGGCATAAACGCCAGTACGATCATCAGTCTCACTTTCGCCATCGGCGCCGGTCTGGCTGCCGCAGCTGGAATCATGGTCGGTCTGTATTACGGTTCTGTCCGTTATGATATGGGCTTTGTTCCAGGAATCAAGGCATTTGCCGCAGCTGTTCTGGGAGGAATAGGAAACATAACCGGTGCCATGATCGGCGGATTCATAATCGGCATGGTGGAAATATTCGCGGCCGGCTATATTTCAGGAGAATACAAAGACGTTTTCGCGTTCCTCATACTCATAGGGGTGCTTTACTTCAGACCGTCTGGAATCATGGGAGAGAACATTGACGACACCAGAGTTTAAGAAACACTGGACTTCTTTGGGCGTCGGGATGATCTGGCTGTTCGTCCTGCTCTGGCCCCTGATCGGGATCAAGCCTGAAGGACTGGAAATCGCCACCACCTTTTCCCTGTGGTGGAAGATAGCGCTCGCCTGTTCATCCATTCTGGTCATTTATCAGTTGAACAGCACCGGTGCATTCAAATTTTTTACCAAACCGGCCGGAAAAGCCGCCGACAAACTGGGCAAGACCGCAACCGCCCTGCCCGGAACAATCTGGATAGTCGCAGTATTGGCCTTTGCCATCGCATATCCGCACCTTTTCGGGCGCTATGCGCAGGACGTCGCCATCAACTGCATGATCTACATATGCCTGGGCCTCGGCCTTAACGTAGTTGTAGGTCTCGCCGGCATGCTGGACCTCGGATATATCGCGTTCTATGGGCTCGGCGCCTATACGTACGCCCTTCTTTCGGTCCATTACGGTCTGGCTTTCTGGCTGTGCCTGCCGCTTAGTGCCGCTGTGGCCGGAATCGGAGCCTGCATTATCGGATACTGCTCGATGAGAATGCGCGGTGACTACCTTGCAATTGTCACGCTGGGCTTTGCAGAAATAGTCCGCATGGTATTCAACAACTGGATGAGCCTGACCAACGGTCCAAACGGAATAACCGGAATCAAAGCTCCCGGAATATATTGGCCTGATTTTGCCAACGGCTTTTCACTGGAACACCTCTGGCTCAAAAAGCTTTCCCTTGTCTACTACGTAATTCTGGTACTTGTGGTCTTCACGGTAATCGCCGTGTACAGGCTCAATTACTCCAGAATAGGAAGGGCATGGGAAGCCATCCGCGAAGACGAGACGGCCGCGGAAGTCATGGGCATCCCCACTTTTTACATGAAGCTGCTCGGCTATTGCACAGGAGCATGCTTCGGAGGTATGGCCGGGGCTTTCTATGCAGCGCGGATGCGTTTTGTCAGTCCGGAATCATTTACTTTCCTTGAATCGGCAATGGTCCTTTCCATGGTTGTTCTCGGTGGCATGGGCTCCATTCCGGGTGTAATTCTCGGAGCGCTGGCCCTCATCGCGCTGCCGGAAATTTTCAGGGATTTCGAACTATACCGCATGCTGGTCTTCGGCGGGGTCATGACACTGATGATGCTCTTCAGGCCGCAGGGACTTCTGCCTCCCAAACGTAAAATGAAAGCGGACAAAGAGGATTAATAAATGTCTGAACCGATCTTAGAGCTGCGTGATGTCCACTCCGGATACGGCAGCATCAAAGCCCTGAAAGGGATCAGCATATGTGCGCACGAAGGTGAGATAGTATCCATCATCGGCGCAAACGGCGCAGGCAAGAGCACAACGCTGATGACCATCTGCAACATCGTCAAAGCCACAAGCGGGGACATCTATTACCGGGGAAAGCGTATCAACAGCGTCAGCTCCGACAAACTTCCCTCAATGGGTTTATGCCAGGTTCCGGAAGGCCGCCGCATTTTTCCCCGCCTTACAATTGAAGAAAATCTAGATATGGGCGCTTTTTTCCGTAAAGACAGCGGAATTGCGGAAGACATGGAACGGGTCTTCAGCATGTTCCCCATCCTCAGGGAAAGGCGTAAACAGGCCGGCGGAACACTCTCCGGCGGAGAACAGCAGATGCTGGCGATCGGACGCGCGCTGATGAGCCGTCCGAAGGTGCTTCTGCTGGACGAACCTTCACTAGGTCTGGCGCCGTTGATCGTCAAACAGATATTCGACATCATAAGCAAGATCAACAAACTGGGTACAACCATTATTCTGGTGGAACAAAATGCCAAGGTAGCCCTCAGCATGGCCCACCGCGGCTATGTGCTGGAAACCGGTAATGTAGTCCTTGAGGATGAAGCCTCCAAATTGCTGGACAACCCCGAGATTCAGAAGGCGTATCTCGGCGAATAGCCGACAATTCCTAAAGGAAAAAGTCCTCCTGGAAAATTTCCCGGAGGACTTTTTTATGCTCCACTGAAAAAAACAGCCGAACACCTGACCTGAAATCATGCAAACGGGTCCCGGAGCAGTTTGTATTTACCCTGCTGCTCAGCACAGACGCCTTTTTCCACCATCTCTTTCAGCAGAGCTGGAAGCCTGTCCGTTTCCCCTCCTGCCAGCACCTTATCTCCCTCGGATTTAAGGTATGAAACAGGCAGAAACTCCTCCTTGCCTCTCCTGAAAAGCGCAACAAGAAATCTGTCTGTCAGCTTTTTACCACCTTCCATTCGTACTCCTCCTTAACAGCAAACTACTTCAACATGAAATTGCGCAACCCGGTAAAGAAAATCTGGGCGGCAATGGACGCGACCAACAACCCGGTCAACCGGCTCATTATGTTAAGTCCCCTTCTTCCCAGCAGACGCTTAAGACTTGAGGAAAGAAATAGCAGAATTCCTACTGTTAATACAGCCCCCACAAGAGCAGAACACGCAAGCAGCATATCCCTGTAGCCGTTAACCGCAGAACCCATGACCAGCAGAGCACCGATGGTTCCGGGGCCGACCATAATAGGCATGGCCAGCGGGACCACGGCAATATCGTCGTCATCCTTACCGGCCTCGAACTTTTTGCCCGCCCCGCTGACCATATTCAAAGCGGAAAGGAACAGCACGGCGCCTGCGCCTATACGGAACGCATCAAGGGTAATGCCGAACAGTTCGAAGATATAACGTCCATACAGGTAAAGGATGAGAGATATGGTTATAACAGCCACAGTGACCTTCATCGCGGTGTTTCGACGTTCAGCCGGGGTCATGTCCTGAGTAAGGGATAAAAACGCAGAAATCGCGAAAAAGGGGGTCAGAATGAAAAACAACTTGAGATAGGTTTGAAAAAAAACGGTGAGCATAACGCCCTCCCATAAATTTATTCTAAAATATTCTTTCGGCGGAACCGCCGGATTCATCCTTATAAAAAACAAGCTCTCTACACATCATGGTCACCACAATCAACGCTTATTTTACGCATGTTCAATTTTTTATTTTCAGTAGTTCCAAGCTAACGAGTGCATGCTTTTTTTTACAAAATCACTTCCACCTGAGATCGTAATTATGCTATAAGCATAATCTGGAAATAATAAAACTTATCATACATAAAGAATCGGGGGCCAACCATGTTTAAAAATCTAAAACTGGGTTTAAAGCTGGGGATCAGTTTTGCTTTAATGATTTTTCTGACCGCCGCAATGGCATATGTCGGATTCAACGGAATGGCCGGAATACAGGAAAGAGTCGATAAAGCCGATGATGTGAACAGAATGGTTCGCATGATTCTTGAGCTGCGCATGCAGGAGAAAAATTACATGCTGCGCGCGGACCAGAGCTATCTGAAAAAACATGAAGAACTGTTGGCTGCACTCAGGGAGCAGACTTCGACAACGGACAAGAAATTCAGCCAGCAGGTAAACCACCAGCAGATGGCAGAGTTGTCACGGGCGGTGGAAAACTACAGCAAGGCATTCAACAGTTATGCTGAACTTGTCGGCGAACGTTCCAAAACAATGGAAATGATGCGCACTGACGCCCGCTCTGCTCTGGATGAACTGGAGAAGATCCGTTCTTCCCAGAAACAGCAGTTGGGAGGAATCCTGGCCGGTACACAGGAAAGAATCCTGTCTGAAGTCCGTAACGGCCAGTTGGATAGAATTGCGCAGGCCTACTCCAAGGGGCAGGCAGACATTGAAGACAAATTGTCCAAAGCAGACGACGCCAACAGAGCCATAAAATGGTTCTTATCAGCACGTACAAGTGAAAAAAACTATATCATTTCATCCGATGTAAAATACATCGGGGTGGTGAACGAGAATGCAAGGAACATACTGGAGCTTCTGGAAAATATGAAATCCAGATTCTCCAACCCGGCCAATATTGCCCAGGTGGAAGGAGTTTTCAAAAGCATAAACCGCTATCAGAACAACTTCACCAAATACACACAACTCATGGCTGAACAGGTCAATGCAGACAAGATAATGGTTGATGCGGCAAGGGCTGCAGACAAACAGTGTAGAGACGCACGAGCTGACCAGAAACAGAAAATGCTTCGCCAGATGGATACTTCAAACACAGTACTGATTGTCGGCGCCATCGCGGCCCTCATCATAGGACTGCTTACCGCATTAATCCTGACCAAGGCGATAACAGGACCGATACTTCTCGGGGTCAATTTTGCACAGCGTATGTCCCGCGGAGATTTCACCAGAACCCTGGACATAGATCAGAAGGATGAAGTCGGAACACTTGCTCAGGCTCTGAATGAAATGGTCAGAAGACTTGCCGAGGTAGTCGCTGAAGTGGGCAGTTCTTCGGAAAACGTAGCCTCCGGCAGTGAGGAGCTTTCAGCCACCGCAGAGAGCCTGTCCCAGGCTTCCACCGAACAGGCCGCAAACGTGGAAGAGGTTTCGGCCTCAATAGAAGAAATGACCGCGAACATACGCCAGAATGCCGACAACGCCCAACAGACCGAACAGATTGCGGTAAAATCCTCACAGCAGGCTGAGGAAAGCGGGGTTGCGGTAGGCAAGGCCGTGGATGCAATGAAAAACATTGCCGAAAAGATCTCCATCATCGAAGAAATCGCTCGGCAGACCAACCTGCTGGCACTCAATGCCGCGATAGAAGCAGCACGCGCCGGCGAACACGGCAAGGGATTTGCGGTAGTAGCGGCTGAAGTACGTAAACTGGCCGAAAGAAGCGGTGAAGCTGCACGGGAAATCGGCGACCTCTCATCAAATACCGTCACCGTGGCCGAAAAAGCAGGTGAAATGCTGACCCTGCTTGTTCCGGACATCAAACGGACCGCAGAACTGGTTCAGGAAATAACTGCAGGCAGCAGCGAACAGCTCAGCGGCGCGGAACAGATCAACAAGGCTGTACAGCAGCTTGATCAGGTGACCCAGCAGAACGCCTCCGCTTCCGAGGAAATGGCCTCAACTTCCGAAGAGCTGTCCAGTCAGGCAGAACAGCTGCAGCAGGTAATGGGATTTTTCCAGGTTGGCAATCATGTTCATACGGTGAAATCACTTCCGGCCTCGCCACGCAGCCGCAGACAGGCAGCCCTGCCCGACCCTGAACCGAAAGCTCCAAATCCGGGATCGGGAGTGAGCCTGGATATGGATAACGATTTCTCGGACAGCGATTTTGAAAAATTCTGATCCCAGTCTTCTGAAAAACCGATTCTATGATAACGAAAAGGGCCTCCCACAGTTCTGTCGGAGGCCCTAAGTTCTGTACCATATTTGGAAGGAAGGATTATTGTTTAACATTGAGATGCAGGCCGCATCATGCTAAAAGAGCTACGATTATTCATCCTATCCTTGTGGAGATATTCATATGCCGCTAATAAGTATCGTGGTTCCAGTTCACAACACATCTAAATATCTAAGTCAGTGCCTGACATCAATAGCATCTCAGACATTTAAGGATTGTGAAGTCATAGTCATAGATGACGCTTCAACAGATAACAGTAGAAATATTCTAAAAAAATTCGAACTTACTTTTGATAATTTCCAATGCATATATTTAGATAAGAATATTCGCCAAGGTGGAGCCAGGAATATAGGCCTTGATAGAGTTCGCGGGAAATATATCGGATTTGTTGATAGCGACGATTTTATCGATAAAAACATGTATTTAAGACTCTACAAAAAAGCGCTGAGTTCAGATGCCGATGTCACCTTTTGCAGCTACAATAAATATTACTCCGACGATAGGATTGAAAAGATTCCTCCACCGGGACGCAGATTATGGACTTCCTTGTTTAAGCAAGAAGTATGGGAAGACCTAAGATTTCCGGAAAATGTTGTATTTGAAGATAACGCAATAGGGTGGGTTCTGACAAAACTTACCCCTAAAACAGCAAGTGTCCCTGAAAATTTATACTATTATCGAATGCACCCGGAATCTACGACAAAAGAGCGTAACACATATAGAATTGATGACCGGATTACTACAGGTTTCGTGCACCTGGAGGAATGTAAAAAACGCGGATATTATGAAAAATACAACGACGAAGTAGTATCGCATTTTGTAAATTGTACATATATCAATTCAGTTTGGTACTGTTTTTCCCACTTTGATACGCCAAACACCGATTATCTTTATAAACTGCAGAATTTAATTAAAACAACCTACCCTGACTATTATGAATACAAAGGGACAAAAGCCACTCCCGAACACTACAGAAAACTTGCCTGGTTAAATTTTATGAGCCCCAAACTGGCTGTTTTCGCACAGCACAAACTGAATAATGCTATTGTTAACAGTATGTGCAGAGCTGTTTCCCTCCCCACCATAGGAAAGCTGCCGCCGGCTATTTCAACCCAAATCCGTAATGAATTTCAGGACAGTTTAGCCCAGACTACACCTGAAATCATATCGCTTATTAAAGATATTGATGAAATTTTAGAGGAGCTGGGCTTCGATCCATCAAAGGTTTAACCGCAATCTCAGCAGGAAAACTGATTCTAATGGCCCGGCCGTAAAAAAAGACAATGAGCAACAATAATCAACACGACAATTAAATCCGTTTTGTATTGAAATTATACTCTTTTTCTATGCTGTCCATATAAAAATCCTGAAACAACTGTCAGTCGTCTTGACCGGGCTGTTTCAGGATTTTTTGCTGCGGCAGCTTGTTAAAACTATCTTAAGCTACTTGCCACAACACTTCTTGTATTTTTTACCGCTACCGCACGGACAGGGAGCATTCCTTCCTATTTTAGGGGCTGCACGGCGTTTGGGGGTTTTCTTGGGTTTCTCTGTGCCGGAACCGGAATAATCCAGCTCTTCGGTATTATCCTTATGGGTAAAGTCGTCTTCACGCACTTCCGTGGCAATGTTCAAATGACAAACCGACCAGAGAGCGTTCTCCCGGATAGTCCCGAGCATATCCCTGAAAAGTTCAAACCCTTCACGTTTATACTCGTGTTTGGGGTCTTTCTGCCCGTACCCGCGCAGACCGATGCCTTCGCGCAGGTGATCCATATTCAGCAGATGTTCCTTCCAGTTCTTGTCTATGGATTCCAGAATGAAATAACGGGCGATGTAATTGTAATCAAGAGCAACTATGGACGGGTCTTCAGCATCTGCGGCACTCTCGGCAATTTTCTCTGTCCGGGCTTTCAGATCTTTTAAAATGTCATCAACCCAGCCCTCGACCTGTTCACGGGAAGGCAATCCCTTGCCGAATTCCTCAAAACGGTTCAAGCGGAACAATTCATCAAGGCGCACCCTGATCATCTCAGCGGTTTCGTCATCCAGAGCCTTGCCCCTGGCTTCCTCAACCGGATAAAAACAATCATCCAGCAGCTCTTCCAGAAATTCGGAGAGCATGTCGTCCATCTTTTCCGCGTACATCACGTCACGGCGCAGAGAGTAAATTACCTCGCGCTGCTGGTTCATTACGTTGTCGTAGTCGAGAAGCTGCTTGCGTATTTCGAAGTTCTGCCCTTCCACCTTGCTCTGCGCGCCCTCAATGGCCCTGTTCACCATGCGGTGCTCAATGATGGCCTGCCCTTCCTCCACGCCCAGCTTATCCATCAGCCCGGCAATGCGTTCCGAACCGAAAAGGCGCATAAGGTCGTCATCCAGAGCGAGGTAGAACCGGGTGGAACCGGGGTCGCCCTGTCGTCCGGAACGTCCGCGCAACTGATTGTCGATACGTCTGGATTCATGGCGTTCCGTGCCTATTATGTGCAGTCCGCCCAACTCCTTGACACCTTCACCGAGCACGATATCGGTTCCTCGGCCGGCCATGTTGGTGGCAATGGTCACGTGTTTGGACTGACCTGCCTCGGCAACAATCTCGGCTTCTTTTTCATGATGCTTTGCGTTGAGCACTTCATGGGGAATCTTGCGTTTCTTGAGCATCTCCGATACCAGCTCGGACTTTTCAATGGAAACGGTCCCCACCAGCACAGGCTGGCCGCGCTTGTACTTTTCGGCAATATCGTCCGCAATCGCGTTATATTTATCTGCCTGCGTCTTGTAGATGGCGTCCGGGTGGTCCTTGCGGACCATTGCGGTATTTGTGGGAATCACAATTACCTCAAGATCATAAATCTGGGAAAATTCCACGGCTTCCGTGTCTGCGGTACCGGTCATGCCGGACAGCTTTTCATACATACGGAAATAGTTCTGGAACGTGATGGAAGCAAGAGTCTGGTTTTCAGACTCGACCTTGACTCCTTCCTTGGCTTCCAAAGCCTGATGCAGGCCGTCGGAGAAACGCCTTCCCGGCATCAAGCGGCCGGTAAATTCGTCAACAATGACAACCTGTCCGTCCTTGACGATATAATCGACATCAAGGGCAAACAGATGGTGGGCCTTGATGGCCTGCATGATGTGGTGCTGATAGGCTATGTGCTTGGGGTCGTACAGGTTGTCTATACCTAGAATATTCTCACACTTGATGACCCCGTCATCGGTCATGGTGATGGAACGGCCCTTTTCATCAACTTCGAAATCCTCATCCCTCTTGAGTTTGGGGATTATCGCATTGACCTTGCCGTACATTGTAGTGGCATCATCGGATGCACCGGAAATAATCAGCGGAGTTCTGGCCTCGTCAATCAGAATGGAGTCGACTTCGTCAACTATGGCATAGTTGAGTTCGCGCTGGACCAGCTGTTCCTTGTAGAACTTCATGTTGTCGCGCAGGTAGTCGAATCCGAACTCGTTGTTGGTCCCGTAGGTAATGTCGCAACCGTAAGCCTGCTTGCGTTCCTCATCGGTAAGGCCGTGCACAATCACGCCGACAGTGAGACCTAGAAAATTATAGAGTTTGCCCATCCATTCGGCATCACGCCTGGCCAGATAGTCGTTGACCGTGATCAAGTGAACGCCTTTGCCGGAAATCGCGTTGAGTACCGCCGGCAGGGTGGCAACAAGGGTTTTACCTTCACCGGTCTTCATTTCCGCGATACGGCCGCTGTGCAGGACTATGCCGCCGACCATCTGAACGTCATAATGACGCATGCCCAGAGAACGCTTACCGGCCTCACGCACAAGCGCGAACACTTCCGGTAAAAGGTCGTCAAGGGACTTGCCCGCCTCTATTTCTTTTTTGTATCCGGCTATTTTCTCGGGAAACTGCTCGTCGGTGAGCTTTTCCATCTCAGGTTCATATGCACTGATCTTGTCTATCTGCGGCTTGAGTTTTTTTACGAATCTTTCATTTCTTGAGCCGAATATCTTGGAAACAAATAAATTGAACATGTAATGTATTTTCCTTTGTCCTGGGCGCTAACTGCCGCAATTTTATTCAATAAAAGGCTTCTGCTGTTATCAGATAAGACTTTATTTCAAAATATCAAGCCAGTGAGTGGCAAAATATGCATCTTTTGCAAGAGTGGCAAGTTGAATGACGCAAGCTGAGCATCCGCTTACTATCTGCGCCCCGGCGTCTGCCCCTTCCGTAAGGCTCGTCATGCAATGCTCACCTACCTGCCTGGAAAGCTTCGGGGCGCCGATCTGCATTACTCCGCCGAACCCGCAGCAGAGATCATCCTTGACCGGCAGAAGCCGATCACCTGCTACAGCCTGTACAAATTCAAGGTCGGCGTCAGGCTGAGCGGCATGGCAGGGCTTATGATAAATCACCTGATCAGGACAGTTATCAAGAAGGGTTATTTCCGCACCTGCAAGCAGGGATGAAAGCGGGGTCAGCGACTCCATCCAGCGGGAGCGCAGCTCCTCACTGCCGGAGAAATCCTCAACGTCATATTCTTTCAGCCCCTTCAGGCAGGTTGCGCAGAAGGTAACCAGCAAGGGTTCACCAGCATCCTGCCAGACCCTGATGTTCTTTTTGCGCGCATCCCTCTGCCTGTCGAGAAGTCCGGCACTGCCGTATGAGGAACCGCAACAGGAAAAATTGATTTCACCGGGACGCACAAGCCCTGCGGCATCCATGAGATGCTCCGCCTTGGACGCCCAGTCTTTGCGGGCGTACCTGCCCACGCATCCCTTGAACAAAACCGCCTTGCGTTCCTCGAAACAGACCTGCGGAAGAACTTCGGCCCATGGAGCCGGGCTCTTCGCAAACAGGGAAGCCATGCGTTTTTTGGCTGAGCCGAAAGGCTCCGGCAGCGATTCCGGTGAAAAACGGGACAAGGCCGCAGCCGTAGGCCAAAGAACGCCGGGACTTGCCAGCCAGATATCCCAGCAGGTCCGCAGAAAACCGTTTGATCCGGCCCGGAGTTCGGAAACAAGTTCCGGCCCGGACATATTCTGCGGACAGTTTTTGGCACAACGCCCGCAGGAAAGACACAGCGAGGCAAGGGAATTGAAATCATTTACGCTCAATCCCTGCGCTGGATCGAGACTCTGCAGGAAAAACTTGGCCCGCGGAGTCAGTTCCTCCCTTCCTGTAGCCTTGAAAAGAGGACACACTTCAAGACATTTACCGCACTGCACGCATGCTTTAGGCGAAGCCATCAGACAACCTTTCCGGGATTCATAATGTTCATGGGATCGAAAGTTCGTTTAATTCCGTTCATAAGCCTTTGCTCCGCCCTGCCGAGCTGCATGCCTATGTAAGCGGCCTTGGTCAGCCCGATGCCGTGTTCGCCGGAAAGAGTACCGCCAAGATCGAGCGTTTTCTGAAAAATACGTTTTTTGGCCAGCAGAGAGTTTTCCGACTGTCCCGGAACGGACTTGTCATACATGACGCTGACATGGATATTGCCGTCACCCAGATGACCGAAACACAGCACAATAACGCCGAGCTCCGCACCGATGGCGTGATAGCCCTCAATGGCTTCGGCAACCTTTCCGCGCGGCACGGCAACGTCCTCGCCCTGCTTGTCCGGCGCCAGATTGAAGGCGGCAGGACTTATCACCCTGCGCAGCTCCCAAAGCCGTTCCTGATCCGCCCCGGCACCCTTTTCCATGAAAGTGGTTTCAACCCGATCCAGCGCCTTGCCGATGCGCCCAAGGTCGGTCGAAACCGATTCCTCGGACCCGTCGATCTTGAGCAGCAGCAGGCCGCCTGTTCCCTCGGACCAGGGTACGTCAAAATGCATTTCAAGCGCGCGAATGGAGTTATGGTCGATCAGTTCCATGGCCGTTGGCAGGATTCCGCACCCGAAAACCGCATCGGCGCCTTTCAGGCACCCGGTCAAATCCCTGAATCCGATCAGGACCGAAGCCGAAGTCTCGGGCAGGGGCAGCAGTTTGAGAGTGGCACCGGTGATGAGGCCGAGTGTCCCTGCGGAACCGACCAGCAGCCGGGTGAGGTCGAGCCCGACAACGTTCTTGTGCGTGCGCCCCCCGGTATGGATGATTTCACCACCGGGCAGCACGGCCTCAAGCCCCAGAACATAATCGCGGGTAACGCCGTACTTGACCGCCCTCATGCCTCCGGCACAGGTGGAGATGTTACCGCCGATTGTCGAAATTTTCAGGCTGGCAGGGTCCGGTGGATAAAACAGCCCCTGAGCTTCAACAGCCTTTTGCAGATCAGCAGTGATCACACCCGGTTCCGTTACGGTCACAAAATCTCTGGAATCAATATCAAGGATACGGTCCATATCCAGCATGGATACGACAACACCATGACGGACAGGGACACAGCCCCCGACCTTGTTTGTTGCACGGGCACGCGGGTAGACCGGCACCCGCTCCTTCTGGGCCCACTTCAGCAGCTCCGCAACCTGCGAAGTTTCCTTCGGGCGCACAAGTACGAGCGGCTTTGCATGTTCGCGGCTGGCGTCCACGCCACAGGCCAGCAGCGCACCTTCATCAAAACTTGATTCCGTGCCGGGAAAAAGACTGCGCAGGAAGCTGCGCTGCGCTCGGGATAATTTTTCAGGATACTCTTTCATATATGATGCGCTTCGCGCTATTGATGATCTGATTTCGCCGCTGTCAGCCAAAGAGGAGAATCCATCTCTGCTCTCCGCATCCCCAGGGCCCAAAGCAAAGCTCCTTGCCTGAAGGCTGAAGGGCCTTTGGGATCCCTGGCAGTTTCAAATAGCTGAATTGAACGTAGCAGCTTCAATCAAAAGTGTTGCAAAACTAAGACGATAACCATATCTGATTAACGCAACAGACTTGTTCAAGGCGCATAAGCTACGCTTTGTTCCATACTTTTTCAACACAGTCGATCAGGGCCCGCACCAGCGGATCTCCGTCCTTGTTGTGGGGGAATCCGAAATACATGCCGATTTCGATGTGTCCGCCGGGCCAGATGTAAAATGAACCGTTATTGACACCTTCTGCGGCCTCGTCCCCACGCATGACAGTAATACCGTTCCCGGATTTGACAAGCGCGTTATGCGTCTCTTCACTGTCTGCGATCATGACTTTCGAAACATCCAGCCCCCGGGCCGAAAACGTCTCCTTCAACTTGACGTTGAAAGAACATTCCTCAGGGGTCCAGATCCAGTCCAGCTTTGAAAGATCCTCCCAACCTGCATTCTCCATGCGATCTTTCCACGCAGCAGGTCCGACCACATGCAGGACTGTTTTTTCAAGCAGTATGCAGTTGATGTCCTTGGGCGGGCAGTTGGAATAGAAAAAACCGCCATCCAGCTTTCGGGCAGCCAGATCCGCAAGAATGCTCCAAGTAGGCATCTGAACCAGATGAAGAGTAAGTCCGGGGAAATTTTCCTTGATGCATGAAATCAGCTGGGGAGTGCGCAGATAGATGGACGAAGTCTGCAGCCCGACACGGGCCACACCGGAAAGCTCTCCTTTTCTGTTCCGGGCCTCGGACTCAAGAGCCTCCACACTGTCAAGAACGGCTCTGGCCCTGTCCAGAAGGGCATTTCCGTCCGAAGTGGGTTGCATGCCCCGCGGAGTACGCAGGAACAAACGCAAGCCGAATTCGTCCTCAAGTGATTTTATATGCAGACTTATGGTCGACTGGCTGGCGTGCAGTCTTTTGGCCGCACGGGTCATATTGCCTTCCTCGGCCACAACCACAAATGTTTTGATCTGATACAATTCCATAATAATCAGCCCGCATACCGCGCTGTAACAAATTCACGAAAAGCCTGTTCGCTGTCTCCGGAGGAGAAAAGGGGGCGGGAAATATCCGACAGCCTGAGGTATTGAAAAAACTGAATGCCGGGTTCGATTATTCCCATTGGATCATGAGACAAAAAACAGGCATTAAACAGACAACGGCAATTCATCAGGCCGATTTTCAAATTTCACAGCAAGGAGAACCGCCATGAGCAGCGTCAGCGCATTTGTATCGGAAATCTTCACCCCTGAAGACAGTGTACTGGGCCGCGAAAAGATCGACCCCGTGACCGGAACGGTCAAATTCTTTTTCTGGGTCGGCGCAGCAACGGTTTTCACCGTTCTGATATCCGCACTCCAGTAGTCCGTTCCTTGACGGACGCGTTGGTTACTATACCCTTATCATGTTTTCTCCACCCACCGGCAAGGGGTGGAAGAGGGCTTTTACGGCTCGCCTTCCCGGTTAATAATTAACCAGTTGGCGGGCCGTATCTCTTTCAATATCGCGCCGCTTCAATTCGTCTTTGCGATTATGCACATTACGCCCTCGGGCCAATGCGATCTCAAGCTTGATCTTACCTCTTGAAAAGTAAAGCCGCACCGGGACCACGGTCAGCCCCTTCTGCTCCGTCTTGGCCTGCAGACGTTCTATCTCCATAGCGTGAAGCAGCAGTTTACGCGCCCTGTCCGGCTCATGCTGGGTATATCCGGCATGATCGTAAGGAGCTATATACACCCCCACAAGCCAGGCTTCCCCGTCCTTGAAATTTATGTATCCGTCATTGAAACTGACCAGTCCCTGACGCAGGGATTTAACTTCTGTCCCCACGAGAACCAGTCCGGCTTCAAACGTATCGATGAATTCGTAATTGCGCCGGGCCTGTTTGTTCAACGCAATCGAGGATGGACTTTTTTTCTTCTTCTTAGCCATGATCTGAAATTAACCTGCTATATCATCATTATCCAGGAGAGACGCAAAAAACATGAGTTCTTCAGGATATTTTTTGTAAATGTTTTCGGTCACCAGCCTGTTGATTCTGGTCACCGTGCGGCAGCTGAGCACTTCCTTGAGCAGTTGCTTGCAATCGGGCATTTTGAGCTGGCGCAGAAGGCGCTTGATGCCCGGAATGGCCTGCGGAGTAAGACTCAGACTGTCGATCTGCATCCCCATGAGAATGGGCAGACAATACGGATCGGACGCCACTTCACCGCACAGACTTACGCCGATCCCCGCCCGGTGCCCGGCGTCCACAACATACTTGATGGAGCGAACAACCGCGGGATGAAGCGGCTGGTACAGGTACGAAACATGCGGATTGGTGCGGTCTATGCCCAGACTGTACTGAATGAGGTCGTTGGTCCCTATGCTGAAGAAATCCACTTCCTGCGCCAGAATCTCGGCAATCATTACCGCAGCCGGAAGCTCGATCATAACTCCGATAGGCATGTTCTCATCAAACGGAACACCCTCTTCCCGCAACTCCTGCTGCGCCCTTGCCAGAGCAGACTTGGCCTGCAGGACTTCCTTGAGCCCGCAGATCATGGGAAACATTATGGAAACGTTTCCGTGCACGCTGGCACGCAAAATAGCCCGCAACTGGATCTTGAACAAATCCTGATGCTTCAGGCAGAACCGCATGGCACGCAGTCCCATTGCCGGGTTGGCTTCGTCAAGAGAACCGAAATGAACCATGAATTTGTCCGAACCGAGGTCCAGGGTGCGCAAAGTGACTTTGCGCGGGGACATGATGGCGGCAAGCTCGGAGTATTTCTCGGCAAGCTCCTCCTCGTCCGGCAGGTCAGTCCGGTTCAGGTAGGCGTACTCGGTCCTGAACAGACCGATTCCCTCGCCCCCGTTGTCTATGACGGCGGCAACTTCCTCGAAAAGTTCTATATTTGCGAACACCTGCACCCGGTAACCGTCCTCGGTTTCCGCAGGCAGATGGCAGCTTCTCATGGTCGTGCGCTGGTAATCCTCGAACTGGTTCTGGAGAGTGTAGTACTGCTCCAGTTCATCATCAGTGGGGTCGACCAGCACCTTGCCGTCCAGACCGTCGATAATGACCAGATCGCCGTCAACAACGGAATTCTCCAGCTCCTCGGCACCGACAAGAGCCGGAATATTCAACGTCCGGGCCAGAATCCCGGTATGCGAGGTCTTGCCGCCCAGCGTGGTGACAAAGGCCATGAGCTTGTTGACTTCAAGCTCGATGGTGTCTGCCGGAGTAAGGTCGTGCGCCATGAGAATGACCCGGCCGTGCACAGGTTTGAGGCTCTCCTCTCCGCCGATAAGCTTGGCCTGAACCCGCAGGGCTACCTGACGCACGTCCTGCATGCGTTCACGGATATACTTGTCTTCCAGTATTCCGAAAGCCTTCTCAAGATCGTTTACGGCCTTTTCGAGCGCCCATTCGGCATTGATGCAATGGTCGTCCACATATTTGAGCGCGGATTTCTGGAGTTTTGGGTCCTTGAGCATCATCAGGTGGGAATCAATGATGAGCTGATGCTCGCGAAGTTCCTCAGGAACTTTCAGCCGGACGGCTTCAAGCTCTTCCACAGCCTCGGTAAACCCCTTTACAATCCGGTGTTTCTCCCCCTCGACCATATGATCGGGAACTGTCTGCCTCGGCAGACGGGAAGAAATACTGCGATTGAGAAAGTAGGCCTTTCCAATAGCTATCCCTGTTGAAACGGAAATCCCGCTGACGACCGTTCTGGCCACTTATTTTTCCTCGCCGAATCTGGTTTTGAAAAGTTCTTCCAGGCAATCTAGTGCCGCGGCAGCATCGCACCCGTTGGCGCGCAGTTCAAGCTTGCTCCCCTGGGCTGCAGCCAGAGTGAGAAGATCAAGGATGCTCTTGGCATCCACTTCCTGTTCCTCGCAGATGACGGTGATCTCCGCCTCGAAACCCTGGGCTTCCTGTGCCAGACGAGCGGCCGGACGGGCATGCAACCCCAGCTGGTTGACTACAACCACCGTCCGGACAGCCGTTTCTTCCCCTTCCGGGAAAACTTCCGGCAGATCACTCTTTTCAATCATTTTTACATATTCCTTATAACTTATTTCTTCAAAAGAAAAAACTCAAACAAACTTAACAAGCAACCCGAGAACCACCACAATGACCGCGACTATCTCGCGGGCCACTTTCCCCGTGGTGACGACCCAGCCCAGACCTCCGAGAACAACTGCTCCGCCATACCAGTCCCAGACATTCAACGGCCTTGGCCACAGCTGAACCCATATCAGCAGAACCAGAAATCCGTTGGCGAACTTCAGTCTCTCGCCCCAGTTGATCAAATCCCATCTTTTAAGCTCATCCAGGAAGCCCAACCCCTTGCTTATCCCGGACCAGAAAGTGAATACCTTGAAAATCTGCAATCCCACAAACATCCCAATTCCCAGTAGCATAGCCTGAGTATGAAGACCAGCCAGAAGCAGATTGACCGTGGCCAGTGCCCAGAAAATAAGCCCGCTGCCGGAAAACACGGAATCTCCGATGGCGGAAAGCGTATAACTGGTGGTATTCTTGAGTTTATCCAGCAGAAGTTCCGGAAAACGTCCGTCCCTGATCTGCACCTCCACAGATAAAAATATGGCCACCAGCAGAGGAGCCCAGAACGGATGGGAATTGAAATGTTTTACATAACGCTTGCGGGCTTTGGCCAGTTCTGCGGGGTCATCGTAAATGGCCTCAAGGCCCGGCTGCATGGCATAGGAAAAGCCTACATTCTGAAGGCCGCGGGTATTGAATCCCGCACTGGCAAAATAGCAGCGCAGAAAACTCCTGACAAAAGCAGGCCCCAGCGATCTTTTCCCTGTCTTTTCTTCCACTTTTAGACACCAACTGCTTTACGCAGCCTTTCGCAGTATAAAATATTTTTGATGCGCTTTGCGCTTTTGATAATTTGATTTCGCCACCGGCGACACAGCAGACGAACAAGCCAACGCTAACCCGCATATTGGGTCAATCGGAGCGCTGTAATACATTTTATACAATTAAACCAATATATTAAAGCCTAAAACATTCATTTTGTTTAAATGGCGTTTTGTCATATGAAGCGGCAAAGCCTTATTAGGAGGTTTTGGGATTCTTAAACCCTTTTGCAAAAGGGTTTAAGGCCCCCGGCAGGGCCGTCGGAGACATCGCTGACGAAATATCCCGGCTAACTGTCCATTTTTCTTTCAGTTACCTTTTCATAGACCGCTTTTGCTGTCCAGCCTTCGGCTTTCTCCGCTATTCTTCTGGCTATGGCCTTGGGCTTGTCCCCGGACGCCATTTCCGCATCGATCATGCGGATCACGTCCTCTTCGGAAACGGGCCCCTCATTGACGGGCGGTCCGACCACAACGGTTATCTCCCCGCGCAACTCCTCGGAAACTTCATCCCAGTCGGCGAGGGTTCCGTATATGAACTCCTCGAAATCCTTGGTCAGTTCGCGGCAGATTGCAAATTCGCGGTCTCCAAGGGCTTCATAGGCCAGATGCAGGGTCTCCCGCAACCGTGATTTGCGTTCGAAAAAAACGATGGTCGCCCCGGTCTGCCCGTGCAGTTCAAGAAGCCGGCGGATCTGGCCATCCTTGCGCGGCAGAAAACCCAGAAAGGTAAATGGATAAGGAGGCAGCCCGCAACCGGACAGCGCCGTTACCGGCGCGCTTGGTCCGGGAACGGGAACAACCCTGACGCCGTTTTCCCTGCAGGCCCGCACAACCCTGTAGCCGGGATCACTCATGAGCGGTGTTCCGGCATCGGAAACCATGGCGGCTGTTCCACCCTGAGCGAAATGTTCCAGCACCTTTTCTATGCGCTTTTCCTCGTTATGCTCATGCAGGCTTATAAAGCTCTTTCCGCTTATTCCGAGCGACTGCAGCAGCTTGCCGGACCTGCGGGTATCTTCCGCAAAAATAATGTCGGCCGAGGACAACACCTCCGCCGCCCGACTTGAAATATCACCAAGGTTGCCAAGCGGTGTTGCAACTACCCATAAAATCGGTGAAGTCGAATGCATTTTCCATGTGCTCCGCGATAAAACCGTTTCCATCATTGATGACAATCACCAGATCAAACCGGCATGGCCTGTCCCATAAATCCATGGCCGTCAGGTAGCGGGAGACAGCCTTGAACAAAGATCTGCGCTTGGCGGAAGTCACTGCCTGCACCCCGGCCTGAACATCCTTTCCGGCGCGGGTCTTGACCTCCACGAAAACAAGTTCGTTGTCCTTCTCGCAGATAATGTCCAGCTCCCACTGCCGGTACCGCCAGTTCCTGTTCCGGATGGTGTAACCGCGATTTTCCAGAAAAGCGGCCGCGTAATCCTCTCCGGCTGAACCGAACGTTAAATGCCGGGCAGGCACATGCTCTCCGAAACGGCCTTTTTCTTTTCGGGAAGAACTCCCCTGAAAGTAAGACGATGTATCGCGCAGGGGCCCAGCTCTTTTAAAGCTTCAAGATGGACTTTCGTTCCGTAGCCCTTGTGTCCGGCAAATCCGTAACCGGGGTAGCGCTTGTCCAGATGGGTCATCAGCCGGTCTCGAAAAGTCTTGGCCAGTATGGACGCCGCCGAGATGGCCGGAATCTTCAGGTCGCCCTTGACCACCGCTTCCTGACGAAATCCCCCGGAGGGCCCCAGATATTCAACCGGAACCGTCTTGTTGCCGTCTACCATCAGCATTCCCGGCCGGGTTCCAAGGTGTTGCACGGCACGTCCCATGGCCCGGAAGGTGGCCTGAAGTATATTGATCCTGTCCACCACCTGAGCCCGGCTGACCCCAAGGGCCCAGCACACGGCCTGCCTGCGGATATCCGCTTCCAGACGTTCCCGGTCCGCTTCCTCCAACTGCTTGGAATCCGTCAGGCCCGGAAGATCATAATGCTCAGGAAGAATCACCGCCCCGGCTACAACCGGTCCCGCCAGACAACCGCGTCCGGCTTCATCTACTCCGGCAATAACCGGATTGTCCCCGGACAGTCCGGGAAGCATTCCATACTCCATATTCCACTCCGGCTATTTCCCAGAAAAGAAAAAACCGTCTACCCCGGACCGATACAGTCCGGGAGAGACGGTTTTCAACACAGTTTTGCGTTCCCTGTCCGGACTTGCGGCCGGGCGGGATGTTCCGCGAAGCATTACAGCTTCGCGGCCTACCAAGCCTGCTTGGATTTGATGCGGGCTGCTTTACCTTTGAGGCCGCGCAGGTAGTAGATGCGGCTGCGACGTACTTTACCTTCAGCAACAACCTCTACACGTTCAATGTAGGGGGAGTGTACGGGGAAGACGCGCTCTACGCCGATACCGTCGGAAATCTTGCGGACGGTGAAGGTGGAGTCGGTGGTACCTTTACGGTAACGGAGAACTGCACCCTGGAAAACCTGAATGCGTTCTTTTTCACCTTCGATAATGCGCAGGTGTACCTTTACAGTGTCGCCTGCCTTGAATGCAGGCATATCAATGCGCATGTGTTCGCGCTCGATCTTGGAAATTACGTTCATGTCGCTACTCCTTATATAAATTCTTTTGCGGCACCCGAAGGCGGAAGTCTACCAGGCGTCTCCCAACAGCCTGTCAACCGTTATCGCCACCGCGCTTCTTACTGATAAATGGTTATATCCGTCCATGAAGCGGATAGGTCTTATGCTTCCCGCTGCCATTTCCAGGATTTCGGGGGCCAACCCGTGTCCGGTACCGAAGACCAGAAGGACGGGGTTGTCTTCCAGCAGTTCACGAACCCTGTTCATAGTCATGCTGCCGGCACCCCGCGCACTGGTGGTCACCAGTATCGGCTTCTTACCCGTTCCCGACTCAATATGCTCCACCGCATCGAGCAGGGAATCCTTCACACTCACCTTCGAGAAAGCTGCAGCCCGGTCTGGGTTGAATCTGCTGCCCGGTCCCGAGGTCCAGTGAGAAATTATCCTTTCGGCCAGTTTCTTCTGATCCTCGATGGGAGTCACCGCAAAAAATCCGCTAAGTGAGTAGGAGCGGGAAACGCGGGACATATCGTGAATATCGAGGTTTGTCAAAGAAACAGCGGCCTTTTCGCCAAATTTATTTAGCACCGGATAGTGCACAAGAGCCATATAAAGATTTTTTCCCAAACGTTTACGCGGGATTGTGCGCAAATAACGCACATCATCTTTTTTCAGCCCTTCCGCTTCCGAAAGAATCTCCGGACGAGCCTCCACAGAAGCATCCAGAGCTCTTTTACGCCTCCACTCTTCGATCAGAGCATGGTTTCCCGAAGAAAGCACCTCGGGCACCTTGAGTCCGGCATACTCCGGCGGACGCGTATAGTGCGGATACTCCAGCAAACCAGACGAAAAGCTTTCCTCGGTTCCGGATTCGGCATGTCCCATAAAATCCGGCAGCAGTCTTGCGACCGCCTCTATAAGACACAAGGCTCCGGCTTCGCCCCCGTTGAGCACAAAGTCACCGACCGAAACAAGCTCAACAGGAAAAATATCTTCAAACCGGGCATCGATCCCTTCGTATCTGCCGCAGACAAGGGTCAATTCCTCTTCCGCTGCAAATTCAACCGCCATTTTCTGGGTCAGCGGCTTTCCTTTAGGGGAAAGCATGATCAGCCGTCTGCCTGCGGGACACCCGCCTTCCACGGAAGGACGGATTCCAACGGACTCAAGCGCCCTGGCAATAGGCTCAACGAACATCACCATGCCCGGACCGCCGCCGTAAGGACGGTCATCAACACTCTTGTGCCTGTCCTCGGTAAACTCACGAGGGTCCACCGGATTGAATGACACAATGCCCTTCTGGACAGCCTTGCCCATCAGACCGTGCGAAAGCGGGGAATCGAAAAATTCCGGAAAGAGTGAGACCAGATTAAATTTCACTTACTGTGCCTTGAATTCAAATAAGGCCACTCTGACCTATTTCTTTTTTTCCTCAAGGTAGATGTCGAAAAGTCCTTCCGGAGGATCGACAACAACCTTTTCCGCATCCAGATCAACCGAAAGCACAAACTCCTCTACCGCGGGAAAAAGAATCTCTTTCCCGGTCGGAGAAGTAATCACCCAGGTTTCCTGACCCGGAGCAACAATAAAGTTCGAGATGGTCCCGACCTCAGTTCCGTCACGGAGTTCCACCGCCATACCCTCAAGCTCGTACATGTAGACCTCGTCCTCCGCTACTGCGGGGAGGTCGGCTTCACGCACCATCACATCCATACCGCGCAGACTTTCCGCCTGATCACGGCCGTCGATGCCTTTTAGGGTAAGCAGCAGACGTCCTTTGTGCTTCCGCGAGGAGAGCACAAGAAAACGACGGGGCTTTTGTCCCTTCTTTCCAAGATAGAGACAGGGCACCTCGTCGAAAAGAAAAGGGGAGTCCGCATGGGATTCAATGCAAACCTCCCCCCTGAGTCCATGTGGTTTGACCACCTCGGCAACTACGAGCATATCCATAGCGGCCTTATCAGTCCGGTCCGCGCTCTATTCCAGAATTTCCAGAACAGAACGTTTTCTCACTTTTGTAGATGCAGCACCAAGAAGGGTCCGCATGGCACGCGCAGTGCGTCCCTGCTTACCGATAACCTTGCCCAGATCTTCTTTAGCGACCTTGAGTTCGATTACAGATGTCTGCTCTCCCTCGATCTCGGTGACAACTACTTCATCCGGATTGTCAACAAGCGATTTCGCGATGTATTCAACTAAATCCTTCAACATGCCAACAACCTCCGCTTCTGATTTCGAGTGTGTACCGTGAGTAGTGAAGAAAAAATCCGAACCGTGAAAGTGCGAACTTTAGGAATCGGCTTTCAGGAGACTTTTCACGGTTGCAGAAGGTTCTGCTCCACGTTCAAGCCACTTCTCTACTTTTTCCTTGTCAATCTTTACTTCTACAGGTTCAACCATAGGGTTGTAGTAACCTACATATTCCAGCGGACGACCGTCACGTCTGGTTTCGCTGTTAATTGCAACCATGCGGTAAAAAGGGCGTTTTTTAGAGCCCATACGGGTCAATCTGAGTTTAATAGCCATTGTCTACTTTCCCCCATATAATCTTAAATTAATTGGTTCGTTAACAAATTGCAAGCAGATGCTCGTAAATTATTTCTTCTTCTTTTTACGGGCCTGCTTTTTGAGCTTTTTCTTCTTGCGGGCCTGAAGGGTTTTCTTGCTTTTCTCTCTAGGAGCAGCAGAGCCTTCCATGCCTTCTAAACCTTCCATTCCCTCCATTCCGGGAAAGGAGGCACCATTTCCGAGTCCGGGCAGATTAGGCATCTTGGGCATTTTACCCGCGCCGCCTTTGCCGCCCATCATCTTTTTCATCATCTTGCTCATCTGATCAAAATTTTTGAGCATCTGATTGACTTCCTGGATGTCCACGCCGGAACCTTTGGCGACCCTGGCCCTGCGGCTGGGGTTGATGATCTTCGGGTTCCTGCGCTCTTCCATGGTCATGGACGAGATGATGGCTTCTATCCTGTTCAGTTCCTTGTCCGGAATTTCCATATCGCCGAGCTGCTTTGTAAGCCCGCCCAGCCCCGGAATCATTTTCATGATGGAACTCATGGAACCGATCTTCTTCATTCTGCGCATCTGGGTGCGAAAATCCTCAAGGTCGAATTTGGCCTTGCGGAGTTTCTCGGTAAGCCTTTCGGCCTCGCCTTCCTCCATGACGGACTGGGCCTTCTCGATAAGGGAAAGCACGTCCCCCATCCCGAGAATCCTTGATGCAGCCCGGTCAGGATAAAAAAGCTCCAGTTCCGAGAGCTTCTCACCCACGCCGACGAATTTTACGGATTTACCGGTGACTGATTTGATGGAGAGCGCCGCACCGCCTCGGGCATCACCATCCATTTTGGTAAGGACTACACCGGTAACATCTAATTTTTCGTCGAAAGTGGCGGCCACGTTGACAGCGTCCTGCCCCGTCATCGCGTCAGCCACGAAAAGTATTTCATCCGGAGAGCATTCGCTCTTGATGGACGCAAGCTCATCCATCAACGGTTCATCTATATGCAGTCGACCTGCCGTATCAAAAAGCAGGACATCGCAGCCGAGCTCGGCAGCCTTGTCCATGGCATCGCGGCAGATGTCCACCGGGTTCATCTCCGTGGTGGACGGATAGACCGGCATGTCCAGTTGCTTGGCCAGCACGTTGAGCTGGTCGATAGCGGCGGGACGGTAAACGTCGGCCGGGACAAGATAAGGCTTGAACTTCTTGCGCCGCAGATAGAGGGCTATCTTGGCGGAAGAGGTTGTCTTACCGGAGCCCTGCAGACCTACCATCATGATTTTGGAAAGCTGACCCTTGGGCAGGCTCAGGCCTTCCTGCTCCCCGCCGAGCAGTTCGACAAGCTCGTCATTGACGATCTTGATGACCTGCTGTCCCGGAGACAGTGATTTCTGGACCTCCTGTCCGAGAGCGCGCTCCTTGACCTTCTCCACAAAGTCTTTGACAACCTTGTAGTTTACGTCCGCTTCCAGCAGGGCAAGACGCACTTCGCGCAGTCCCGCCTGGATGTTTTTCTCATCCAGCCGCCCCTGCCCCTTGAAATTTTTAAAGGCTTCGGAAAGTCTGTCTGATAGGCTGTCGAACAATTGTCATACTCCGCCGGCTTAGCATTTTTACCGCAATCACGATCCGCAAAAACAAAACCTGCCGCTGAAACTGATTGCGTAAAGAAAGGGGTTGTCTGTTAAAGCTTTTCCCTGCCCAAGTCAAGTGAAGACTCATATCAACTTTTTCGAAAATCACAAACACTTATCCGCCGAGTTTGAAAATTCATCGCAATATTGCTTGCTTTTTTTATCGCCGCCAACCAATATCCGAAAAAGTATTAAAGTTCCGCACACAACTGCAACGGGAGATTATTAATGAAAAATGTAGTCAAGGCCGAAGAATTCCAGTTGGTGGACCCCATGGGACGGGTCCGGACCAGAATCTACATCTCCGACCAGGGCAAAGTCGTGGCGGACATATATGATTCCACAGGAGAGATATGCAACAAGGTGGATCTGCAGAAACCTCCGGTCCAGTCCACCTCGCCGCAGCAGCCCACAAATGTCGGGGGCAAGGAAAATCTTTCTCAATGGCACTCCAGAACAGCAAACGAAGTAAAATTAAGCCCCTCCAAACTGCATGTCGGCTCCTATAAGATTTACATTGATTTTATGGAAAACAACAACGCAGCCAGCGCCAAGTACCTCAACGAGGTTATCGAACTTTCGGGCGAAATCGTGGATGTGTCAGCCAAGGACTTCGGCAACCTGCGCATAGGACTGAAAGGAATGTCCAATTTCAACCCGGAAGTAATCTGCCACTTTACCGACGACCAGACCCCTGAGATCAGCAACCTCAAACCCGGACAGAAAGTCCGGGTAAAAGGAAAGTGTACCGAATTCATGAATAAACGAGTCAAGATATGGGGCTGCCAACTGGTCAAGTCCTGAAAACGCTGAGCGAAATATCCGGGCAGAACCACTGAAACAACATAAGCCGAACAGATTACAAACCGGACTTGAGACCATGCCAGACTCTTTTACAAAGGAAGACGAACTCACCCGGGCCCTGCAACAGACTGCGGAGATATGCATTGAGTGCGGAAAATGCGCCGTTGCCTGCCTGTTTCTGAAAAACAACGGATCCCCTGCAGAGATCGCACAGAAAGCCCTGTCTTCGCAGGAAGGCGCAGAGCAGGCCTCAGTTCTCGCCTATGACTGTTCATGCTGCGGGTTGTGTTCCGCTGTCTGCCCGGTGGATGCCCGCCCGGCGGAAATTTTCAGCCTGTTGCGGGAAAAGGCGCAGCAGACCGGAAGCTTCGATCTTAAAAGATACTCCCCGCTGCTGGGATACGAACGTACAGGAAGCAGGTTCCCCTTCCGGGACAGCATTATTCCGGAAGGCTGCACTACAGCCTTTTTCCCCGGATGCACCCTGCCGGCACTTTTTCCGCAGGCCGTACTTAATACCATGGCAATATTGAAAAGCCACGACCCGACAGTCGGGCTGGTGCTGGAATGCTGTTCCAAACCCTCCAAAATGCTGGGACTGACGGAGAAACACAACTCCGCACTTTCCGAACTTGTCCGCAACATGCAGGAGAAGGGAATCAAGCGGGTGCTCAGCGGATGCTCCAACTGCCATGTCACCCTGAAGGAATTCGATCCGCCTTTTGAGGTTGTCTCCATCTATGAACAGCTTGCGTCCATGGATATACCTGCTGTTCCGCCGTACCTGAAAGAAATCACTGTACACGACCCCTGCGTCACCCGATTTGAAAAATCCATCCACGAAGCTGTACGATTGCTTCTCCGCAAGGCCGGGATCAACGTTTCCGAGATGAAGCACTGCGGAGAAAAGACCATCTGCTGCGGCGAAGGAGGGGCCACGGGATTCCATAAGCCGGAATATTCAAAGGCATGGTCCGGAAAACGGATCGAAGAGGCCCGCAAGACCGGGCTGCCCATGGCAACATATTGTGCCGGATGCGTAAATTACCTGTCTCCGAATCATCCTACGGCACATATTCTGGACCTGCTCACGGTGGAACGAAAGGACATTCCACGGCTGCCGGGTTTCCCGATCAATTATATCAACAGACTGAAACTCCGTCTTGAAGCACGGATGGTCCGACCTGCGTAAAATTTCATGTCACCAGGTGGGCAGAATTTATTTTCCGTAATGCGCTATTGCGTTAGCTTTACAAAGCTATTAATGGCTTTAATTTTATAAAATAACATTCTTCGCAATGAATTCAGACAACAAAGCCATCACACCGGCAGAATTCCCTCTGGCCCTGTTCATGCTGGGCATGCCCTTGATTCTGGCCGCATACAGCCTCAGCGGAGTTGTTGCGCCTGCCAATCTTGAAAGCATGCTGATCACCGGGCTTGCTGTTACCGGCTTCCTCGCCGAACCGTTCAGGAACGACAGGCACCACGATCTGCCGCTGTGGTTCTGCGTGGGCATCCCGGCCCTGCTCATAACCTGGATTTCTTTCTGTTCATTCGCGAGATTTGTACAACCGGCTGTTGATATCCTACCCTACCTTCTTGAAGCCAGACCGCTGTTTCACCTGCTGGTGTGCCTGCTCTGGATCACCATGTTCGGACTTCCGACTCCCGGACAGATTTCTTTCTGGGCCTGCTGTCTGGCGCTGCTGGTCTGCGCCGAGTTCTCATACAGTTTCTTCGGTCAGGGAATTGCCCTTGAGCCCTGCCTTTTCGGGAAATGCCCAATAACCGGACCGGCGCTTACCGCCGGGCTGTGCGCGACACTGTGCAACAAGGATGAAAACCGTCTGGCGAGATTCATCATCCTGGCCGGCATATTCTGTTCGCTGAACAGAGACTACTCTCTGGCGGCCGTTGCCGTGCTCCTGCTCTTCGGCCCCGGCGGGATGCTGAAAAAAAGCTTTCTGGTCATGCTTCTTCTTTTCTTCACCTATGTTTCTCTGATCCCTCAGGACATGACCCTGCTTAATCGCAACGACCTCCCCGTTTACTGGGTCTGGTTTTCATCGCTGGAGCTTTTAGCAAGAAATCCGGCTTTGATGATTGCAGGCTTTCCAATTGATGTCCCCCTGCCACTGAACATACCGACTTCGCTTTGGAACATCTGGCATGCGCAGCATTACGTCTGGACAAATCTGGGACTCTACGTTTTTCATATCAGCCCCTTCTGGCTGCACATGCTTCTGACCTGGGGAATCGGAGGGGTTGCGCTTTCTGCTGCCGGGGCCGCCTTTCTGTACAGACGGTATTCATCAGACATGATGGCCGCACTGCTCATTACAGCTGCCATGGGCGGTATTTTTTCCCCTCTTTTTTTCGCTCCGGCCTCTGCCATAGTTTTAATCATGGCTTTTGCCTGCGCCACGCGCCCTGAAGTCCGCTCGTTTAAATTCGAATAGCCCCTTCTGCATCTTCCTTTCCCATAAAAACAGCCCGTAAGTATGGGCCGATGTCTCTGTATATTTTTTTGATTACTTTTGTATTACAAATTAACTTCATAAAATAATCTTTACGATTAATGAAAGTAATTAAAAAACATTTTTATAAACTTGAAATATCTTTCAATATAAAGATCAGATTGTATTACAAATGTATTGACATTAATTACCGACCACTCCATAATCTACTCAAATGAAGCATACAGAGCGGACTGAATGAGTAGAAAAATCAAATCGGTCAGGGTTCCTCTTGAACTGGAATCCTTAAATCTTTCAAAATTAATCCGGGAATTTGAGAATTATCTCAGAGACCTGGAGTCCGCTTCATTGCTCAGGCAGGGAGGGAATCCGGACGCGGCGGACGCGCTGATCAAAACCAGGCAGGCAGATCTGGGAAAACGAATTGCAAAAATGATATGGGAAGCAAAATCCGAATATGGTAAAGTTGAATAAACAGTGCCCGCAAAAGCAGACAATCAGATCGGGCACTCACGCCGTATCATTCAGCAACCTTCCGGGACATGACAATGAAGCCTAAAAAAATCAGTGAGAGCCGGACGTTAATGACCTACAGGGTCCTGCCGCAGGACACAAACCCAGCCGGGAATCTCCACGGGGGCGTGCTTCTTAAGCAACTGGATCTGGTAGCAGCCACATGCGCCATGCGCCATGCGCGCAAACCGGTAGTTACTGCCTCAATAGACAGAATGAATTTTCTGCGTCCGGCTTATGTCGGGGAACTGATCAGCCTTTACGCCAACGTGAATATGGTCGGCAGGACTTCAATGGAGATAGGGGTTCGGGTGGAATCCGAAAACCTGCTCACCGGAGAAACCCGGCATACGAATTCCGCCTACCTGACCTTCGTGGCCATCGGCGAAAACGGCCGCCCTGCAGCTGTTCCGCCACTTATCCTTGAAACAGGAGTGGACCACAGAAGAAACAGGGAGGCCATAGAACGCAGAGAAGTCCGCAAAGCCGAAAGGCAGCGCGAAAGCGCCTCCGCCGAGCAGGCGGGCAAGGAATAACTTTGAACTTGAACAGCTCGAACTGATGCGGGGACCGTCCAAAGTCTGCCATAACCGCATCCTGCATTGTAAGGAATGCAGCTACTCCGAGTCTGGTTTCCAACCGGGAGCTCCACCCTCCCGGCAAAATTTCGGCATCCTGCTCCTATGGCATCCGGTCGGGATTAACCCGGTCCCGGCCGGATGCCACGCCTTTTTCAACACCATCAAGGCCGGAAAGCCCCCGACATCAGAGAGATGCGGGGGCTTTCCACTTTGTGTTCCGGCAAAATATTCCGAATAATAAATTCACACAGATCCGGCTATGGGCACTTCGCCAGCGGCAGCCTGCGCCCGATTCCGATCCCCTGTTCACTCAGAACCGCCTCGTACGCCCAGCACTCCACCCCGGCATCCACGGCCTTGTAAAAGAGCTCTGCGTATTCGGGATCAACAAAATCAGCCGGACCGAAACACCACCCATCGTTGCGCTGCACAAAGAAAAACAATGCAACCCTGTATCCTTTCGCAGCCAGTTCCATCAGTTCGACCAGATGCTTGCGTCCCCGCTCAGTCTGAGCATCCGGAAAACAGGCGACCTGATCCTCCACGAGAGTCACGTTCTTGCATTCCACCCAGAGATCCGGAAGAACTCCGGACTCATCGACGAAAAGTCCGTCAAGACGACTCTTGCCGACTTTGGCCTCGCGCCTGAGAGTGCTGTATCCTTTCGCCTCGGAAAGTTGACCGGCTTCAAACGCGAGCTGCAGCATCCGGTTGGGAACGGAAGTATTCACCCCCACAATCTCCCCGTGCGGCTTGACCGCCTCCAGCGTCCACTTGAGTTTGCGGTCGGGATTCTGAGCCGGCGATATTATTATTTTCTGTCCGGGCCGCAAAAGGCCTAACATGGAGCCGGTGTTGTTGGTATGCACTCCTACCACCTCGCCATCCAGCTCGGCATAAACGGTAAATCGTTTGAACCGACGGATGAATACGGCCTCTCTGGTCCCTTCAGGATATAAAATTAACATTTTTGACATTTTACTTTCCTCGGTGTCTGTGTTTAAACCGGGCGGACGGGGAGTTCAGATATCTATTCGAAAAATCGACTCAATTCAAAGAGATTCAACCATGGCAGCCCGATACCAGCTGTGCTGTGCTCAGGCTGCGACTCCTAGGACCGGAGACTTGCAAGAAGCGCTGAAACCCTTGTTTGGCAACGATTTTCATACCGTCACGGACGGCTGTTAGACCGTAAAACCCCTTGACGAATCAGCGGGTATCTGGAATATCGTCCTGTTAGTCACAGTGTGACAATTTTCACTTTTTCGGCCCGTGCAGGCGGTGCCGGTCCTTGTTTTCGGGCATCAGAACCGGATAGAAAGGATCCCAAAATCTATTATTATTGTTCGCAATACAGGTATTTCAAATGAGTCTTGTACAAAAACTGTCGGAAAGAAAAGAAGATCTTGCAGGCAAATGGAATGATCTCGTGCTTTCTTCGTATCCCAAGGAAACACAGGAAGTGTGGAAAAGCAACAACGACAGGTTTACCAATCCTGTGGGGATCACCATCAAGAAGGTTACGAGCGAACTTTTAGATCTGATCCTTGAATGGAAAAGTGCCGACAATATTGCCAAGTCCCTGGATGAACTGATCAAAATCAGAACCGTACAGGACTTCGCACCATCCAAAGCTTTAAGTTTTGTCTTCCTCTTCAAGAAACTCCTGAGAGACGAGTTCATGGACGAATTGAGACAGGAAGGCAAACTTGATGAGTTGCTCGCGTTTGAGGCCCGGATTGATAATCTGGGGCTGATCGCGTTCGACATCTATACCAAGAATAGGGATTTGATCACGCAGATGAGGATTGAGGAGGTCAAAAGATCTCATCACATGCTCCTCCGGCGGGTCAACGAAATCGAGGACGCTTCGGCCAAAGGGGCCGGACAGGTGTAGTGGCCGGCTTCTCCTGGAAGCCAAACGTGTAAGCGAGGTGAAGGTAGATGAACGCTTTGTACTCACTCGTTTTAGTTTTTGCTCTGGTGCTTATCGCCCTCTTCGGAGTCGGTACGGCACACATGGCAGGACTGTTCGGCACTTTGCTACCGTATGTAGCGGTTGCCGTTTTTCTGGTGGGCTTTGCCCGCCGGATCATAGGCTGGGCCAAAAGCCCGGTTCCTTTCCGTATCCCGACCACGGGCGGTCAGCAGAAGTCTCTGGACTTCATCAAGCATGACTGTTTTGACAACCCTGTGACTCCGGGTCAGACATTTATACGCATGGTTCTTGAAATCTGCTGTTTCCGTTCCCTCTTCAGGAACACTTCGGTAGCTCTCAAGGACGGTAGAGTAACGTATTGTTCAGCCAAATGGCTGTGGCTCTTTTCGCTGCTCTTCCACTATTCGTTCCTGCTCATCGTGATCAGGCACATGAGGCTTTTCTTTGAGCCGGTACCCGCATGTATCGGTTTTGTGGAAATGCTCGACGGGATCCTGCAGATCGGCGTACCCAGACTGTACATGTCCGACCTGCTCATTCTGGCCGGACTGGGCTTTTTGCTCGGACGCAGACTGAAAGATCCCAAAATCCGTTACATATCTCTGGTAACAGACTATTTCCCCCTGCTTCTCATCATCGGCATTGCTCTGTCAGGTATCTACATGCGCTACTTCGCCCATGTCGACATCGTGAACATCAAGAAGCTGACCATGGGACTGGTAACCTTCAGCCCGGTCATTCCCGACGGAATCAGCGTGGTATTTTTCATCCACCTCTTCCTGGTCTGCACCCTGCTGGTTTACTTCCCCTTCAGCAAGCTGATGCACATGGGTGGCGTATTCCTGTCTCCCACAAGGAACATGCCTAACGATACCCGCATCAACCATCATGAGAACCCCTGGAACGATCCCAACATCAAGCCCCACAGCTACGAGGCTTACGAGGACGAATTCAGGGAAGTAATGATCGAGGCTGGTCTCCCGGTGGAAAAAGAGGCATAGCAAGTCCACAAGACCTATGCCGGTAGGACCTTAAATATCTTTTGATGAGGAGTTGACATGGCTGACCTCCCAAAAGCTGATGAGCTTTTTAAAAGCATTAATTATACGCCGCCGTCCACTGGATGGATGGATACCCCGGTAGATACATCTCCGGGGAACTGGTGTTACCCCGCCAAGGCGGAAAAACTCGAGTACCTGGGTTTCCCCAACCCGCGTGAGTGGTCACCCGCAGACGTGGATTGGAAACTTCCCGAAAACTGGCAGGACATCGTCCACCAGGGATTCAAGGAAAGACTCGATAAATATCGTTCACTCAAAGTATTCATGGACATCTGTGTTCGCTGCGGCGCCTGTGCTGACAAGTGCCACTTCTTCATCGGTTCCGGTGATCCAAAGAACATGCCCGTCCTGCGTGCGGAACTGATGCGTTCCGTTTACCGCAAGGATTTCACCATGGCCGGAAAGATCCTCTCCACCCTTACCGGGTCCAGGGTCATGACCGAAGATGTCCTCAAAGAATGGTTCATCTACTTCTATCAGTGCACCGAATGTCGCCGCTGTTCGCTGTTCTGCCCCTACGGCATCGACACAGCAGAAGTAACCATGATGGCGCGCGAACTGCTGCACCTGTGCGGCGTGAACATCAACTGGATCATGGAACCGGTTTCCAACTGTAACCGTACCGGTAACCACCTCGGCATCCAGCCCCACGCCTTCAAGGACATCGTCGAGTTCATGGTTGACGATATCGAAGAAATCACCGGAAAACGCCTCAACGTTCCCATGAACGAAAAGGGCCACGAAGTAATCTTCATCACTCCTTCCGGTGACGTTTTTGCTGATCCCGGCATCTACACCTTCATGGGTTACCTGATGCTGTTCGATCACATCGGCCTCGACTACACCCTGTCCACCTACGCATCTGAAGGCGGTAACTTCGGTCTGTTCACATCTGCGGACATGATGAAGAAGCTTAACGCCAAGATGTACGCCGAAGCAAAACGCCTTGGCTGTAAATGGATTCTCGGCGGCGAATGCGGCCACATGTGGCGCGTCATCAACCAGTACATGGATACCATGAACGGTTCTGCGGACTTCCTGGAAGTTCCCAAAAGCCCCATCACCGGTACCGTGTTCAGTAACGCACGCCAGACCAAGATGGTACACATAACCGAATTCACGGCCGATCTCATCAAGCACAACAAACTGAAGCTTGATCCCAGCAGGAACGACCATATTCGTGCAACATTCCATGACTCCTGCAACCCCGCACGTGCCATGGGCCTCATGGACGAGCCTCGCTATGTCATCAAGAACGTTGTCAAAAACTTCTTTGAAATGCCCGAACAGACCATCCGCGAACAGACTTTCTGCTGTGCCGGCGGTTCCGGGCTCAACACTGACGAAATCATGGAAATCCGCATGCGCGGAGGCCTGCCGCGCGGTAACGCATTGAAAGCGGTTCAGGATCAGTATGATGTAAACATGCTCTCCTGTATCTGTGCAATCGACCGCGCAACCCTCGTTCCTCTTGCCAACTACTGGGCTCCCGGCGTTGACGTCTGCGGTGTTCACGAGCTTGTGGGTAACGCCCTCATCCTCGACGGCGAAAAGGAAAGGGAAGTAGACCTTCGTATGAATCCTCTGCCCGGGAAGGAGGGGTAACTCATGCATTACGGTGGAAAAATAATAACCGGCCTGGTGATCTTCCTCGGCCTTGTGTCCATGCCTTTCTGGTTCAATATCGGCGGCAGCTTCGAAGAACCGAAACTGGAACTGCCCAAGAACGCCAAGATCTGTGTGGCTCCGACCGAGAACATGCGCAAGAACCATATGAAGCTTCTCAACGAGTGGCGTGACATGGCTCTTCGTGAAGGTAAAAGGACCTATATCAGCGCAGCAGGCAACAGCTACACCATCAGCCTGCAGAAAACCTGCATGAAATGCCACACCAGCAAGCAGGAATTCTGTGACAAGTGCCACACTGCAGCCAGCGTAACTCCTTACTGCTGGGATTGCCACGTACCTCCCAAGGAGGCAAAATAATGAAACAGAGTAGAAGAAACTTCCTCAAGTTTGCAGGTCTCTCTGCAGCAGGACTTTGCCTCGCTCCTACCGCGGCCGCTATGGCTTCCGGCGGTACGGGCACAGGAGCCCACGCAGTAGTCAACAAGAACGCCCTGCATGCGGAACGCTGGGCAATGGTGATAGACACCCGCAAGCTCAATACCGAAGAGGCTATTGAGGCATTGGCGGAAACCTGCCACCACATCCATAACGTCCCCAAAATCGATTCCGTTCAGGACGTCAAATGGCTGTGGCCTGCTTCCTACAGCGAAGCTTTTCCCGAACAGGAAAACAACTTCCCTTCCGAAGCTCAGGAAAAACGCAGCTTCCCCCTGCTTTGCAACCACTGCGAGCAGCCTTCCTGTGTACGCGTGTGCCCGACCAAGGCGACCTTCAAACGTGCCGACGGCATCGTTGCCATGGACTACCACCGCTGCATCGGCTGCCGCTACTGCATGGCAGCATGTCCGTTCGGTTCACGCAGCTTCAACTTCATGGACCCCAGAACCCATCTGGATATGGACAAGATAAACATGAAGTTCCCTACCCGCATGCGCGGTGTTGTTGAAAAATGCAACTTCTGCGTTGAGCGTCTTGCTGAAGGAGAAATGCCCGCCTGTGTGGAAAAGTCCAACGGCGCCATCCTTTTCGGCGATCTGCAGAATCCTGACTCACCCGTAAGGCAGGCCCTGCGCGAGAACTTCACCATCCGTAGAAAACCCGCCGCAGGCACCGAGCCCGGCGTGTACTACATCATCTAGGGGGGAAGCCTGATATGTTCGAAAAAGCTCTAAGAGGCGGACCGAAGTACTGGGCCTGGATAGGCTTCCTGCTGCTCATAATTGCTTCCGGTTTCTGCGTATATGTTACCCAGCTCAAGGAAGGGATGACCATCACGGGTCTTAACCGTGATGTTTCCTGGGGCTTCTATATTGCACAGTTCACCTACCTTGTCGGTCTCGCCGCATCCGGCGTCATGATCGTACTGCCCTACTACTTCCATCACTACAAGAAGTTCAAAGGCATGGTAATCATGGGTGAATTCATGGCCATCGCTGCCGTTGTCATGTGTCTCGGCTTCATCATCGTCGACATCGGACAGCCCCAGCGTATGCTCAACATCGTCTTCCATCCGACTCCGAACTCCATTCTCTTCTGGGATATGATTGTTCTGAACGGATACCTGCTGCTCAACGTAGTAATCGGCTGGACCTGCCTTGAATGTGACCGTCAGCGCGTTTCCCATCCCAAATGGGTTAAGCCCCTGGCATACACATCCATTGTATGGGCATTCTCCATCCACACGGTTACCGCGTTCCTGTACGCCGGCCTTCCCGGACGCCACTACTGGCTCACCGCCATCCTGGCTGCCCGCTTCCTGGCCTCCGCGTTCTGTTCCGGTCCCGCAATTCTGCTGCTGGTCGTTTTCCTGGTCCGCAAGATCACCAAATACGAACCCGGCAAATCCGCCATCGGAACACTCACCACGATCATTACTTACGCAATGTGCGTGAACGTTTTCTTCTTCCTGCTTGAAATCTTCACAGCATTCTATTCCAACATACCGGGACATATCCACTCCATCGCCTACCTCTTCGTCGGCAGCCACGGCCACGAAGAACTGGTTCCCTGGATGTGGACCGCAGCAGCATTCGCCATCATAAGCCTTGCGCTGCTCATCCCGCCCAAACTGCGTTACAACCAGAAGCTTCTGCCCTGGTCCCTGATCATCCTCGTTATCGCAACCTGGATCGACAAGGGCCTCGGCCTGCTGATCGGCGGTTTCACTCCGAACCCGTTCAACGAAATCACCACCTACTGGCCCACCGGCCGGGAACTGATGGTTTCCATGATGGTTTACGCACTCGGCGCTCTGACTCTGACCTTCCTTTACAAGATCGCAACTGACGTCAAGCGCGAACTCGGCGAACTTACCACCCCCGATTAATCGGGCAAGTTCAAAGACAACCAAAGGCCCCTGCTTCATACCCGAAGCAGGGGCCTTTTTCATTCACGGACAAACCGCATATACAAGAGATCAGCGACTGAACCGCGTAAACGAGGTTTTAAAAATCTGCTAACTGTTTTTCAATTCCTTGATAAATGCATTAGCCTCATCAATAGACTTCTGCATGTCCTGAATGAGCCTGCTGATATCGGTCTCAAGACCGCCCAGTTCGCTCTTAAGCGAAGCAACAGCCTGCGCGTTAAGGTTATGCTTGAGGAAGAGCACCTGGTCGTGGAAAACGTTCAGAACCGGGTCTATTTTCTTTTCCGCTTTGCGCATGGCCGCAAGCAGTCTTTTGAATCTGCTCTTAGTCTTGGAAAGTTTTACCCTGCTCTCGTTACGGAGCTTCTTGCTGGTATACTGAGAAAGTTCGGTATTCCATTCTTCGAACAGATCATTGCCGACCTTCTCCACGGCATCAATACGGCGGCTGACTTCTCCAGCCGCTGCGGCGCTCTCTTCATACTCATCATTCAGACGTTCATACACTTCCTGCAGATCGCCGCCGTTAAAACCTGTAAGTGCACTGAACTTCTCCAACGCACTCTTGAACTGCTCGCTGGCTTCCTCCTGAGATTCACGGGCCTTTTCAACGTCTGAAACCAGGATGTCCCGCTTGTGGTAGCCGAAACTTTCCATTGTCTTATAATATGCGGACTGACAGCCGCAGATGCCCAGAACAAGGGCAGCAGCAAGCACAGGCAGCACTCTGTTTTTCAAGAACATTAACTTCCTCCGAAATAATATTTGCTGGTTCAATCAGCACAGTTCGTGCATTCATAAGATGCCGGGAGATTGATGTCAAAAGCCGTATATAAGCACTCACGGACTCATTCGGTAAAATACCCGACAGTTGAGAGGTCTTGTAGCAGGGCAGAGATAAATTTCAGGTTAAAAAACCCCGGAGCAGAAGCTCCGGGGTTAGATACGGCAGGTATAATATGTAAAACTAGGAAGTCAGACCATGAACGGAATCGCGGACCCAGAACATCAGGTCAAACTGGGAGGCTATTCCTTCTCGAAGCTCGTTGAGAGCGGCCTTATCCATATCGAGGATACGGATGAAAACGTGACGCATGTTCTTGTCTTCAGGTTCGTAAGAGGTCAGGATGGACATTACCCGTGCATTGTTATCCCGCAGGTAATCAAGCACTGCTGCAAGAGAGCCGGGATCGTTTGAAAGCGAAAGTCCCATGTGGATTCCGCCGTACATTACACCGGTGATCTCGATCAGGACCTTGAAAACATCCGTGTCGGTGATGATGCCGACGCACTTGTTTTTTTCGTCCACAACCGGCAGCCCGCCGATCTTGTTGTCTTCCATGAGAACAGCTGCCTTCTCCACGGTATCCTCGACGGTAACGGTGATGACCTTGCGGGTCATGATATCCTTTACCTTGATCTCCGAAAGCAGATAGTAAAGCTCGTGCATGTCAAGGGTGGTGGCCTTGGAAGGAGACGCCTCCTTAATGTCACGATCAGAAACAATACCCACCAGAATTCCGTCGTCATCGACGATAGGCAGTCTGTGGATGTCATTGTCCTTCATAAGTTTGGCAGCTTTCATCATGGACCGATCATGAGTGAGAGTAATAACTTCTGCGGTCATCCAATTCTTAATGAGCATGTGGAACCTCCTTGAATCCGGCAGCATTTCGTCGTGAAAGAGACTTTTCCCGACCGACGGCACCGCCATTGATGTTTCTATAAAAACTGCTCACGCATAAGTACGTTTCCCGACTGGATCCAATGTATCCATTTTCCTACTAATATGATTATATAAACAAATGTCCGGGGTCAATCGGAGATACCTGAATTTTATTTGGTAAATGTTTTCTTACGCCAGATTATAACAAATCAGAAATCATGAAGCAGCTCTGAAGAGTGCGTAACGGACCGGACACCTCCCCCCAAAATGAAAACATGAGCCGGAAACGACAGCAAGGTGCTATATGATATAAAAAGATACAAACAACAAAGATGGCATTATAACCTGTAATAGCAAGATGATATACAATCATCACCTATCGACCATATCGGCAGTTATCGAAAAGAAATAAACACATGATCTGCTATCAATCAAAGACAAGAGACTGGAGGATGGAGTTTGAAACAAGCATGCCGTTCTTGGTCAGGCGCAGAAAACCGCCGCTCATACGAATAAGGCCGTTTCGATACAAGGCGTTGATCAGCGCGTTCTTTTCCTTGACCAGCTCCTTCCCGGTCAGTTCACGGTAATCGGACAGCTTCAGACCCTTGGATGTGCGCAGGGTAAGCATCACCAGTTCCTGCGCGCGTATCTCATCGGTCAACTCCTCGAAGTCTTCACCGATGTATCCGCCCCGGACTGCGGCGTCATATTCATCCAGATACGAAGGATTGGTAAATCTGCGGCTGCCCAGTGTGGAAACAGCCGAAGGCCCCAGTCCCAGATAATCCATGCGGTCCCAGTAGCCCTGATTATGGCGGGAGATAAAACCCATGCGCGCAAAATTGGAGATTTCATACTGGATGTAGCCGTAAGCCTCCAGAAACTCCGCCCCGTAGATGAACATGCGGGCCTGATCGTCGTCGGACGGAATTTCCAGATCAACGCCCTCGTCCGCACGTTTACCGAAAACAGTGCCCGGCTCAATGCTAAGCCCGTAACAGGAGACATGCTCCGGCTTGAGTTTGACCACGGCCTTGAGTTCGTTATTCCAGTCTTTGGGCTTCTGACGAGGCAGCCCCCAGATGAGGTCGACACTGATATTGCCGAAACCGGCCTCACGGGCCATGTAAAAGGTCTCGGCAGCCTGTCTGGCGGAATGGGGACGCCCGAGGGTTTCCAGATTGCGATCATCAAGGGATTGGAAGCCGATGCTCAGCCGGTTGATTCCCATTGAAAGCAGGTGCTGGAAATAGGCCTTGTCGTTGGCGGAATCCGGATTGGCTTCCAGAGTGATCTCCATCCCGGAAGTGAACGTAAAATTCCTGCGCAACGCATCCATTATCAGCTGAAGCTGAAACGGCGGTATCAGGCTGGGGGTCCCGCCCCCGAAATAGACTGTTCCTATGCGGGGAGACTTGAGCCTGCGCCCCCAAAGGTCGATCTCGGCCATCAGGGTCTTCATATACCATGCAAAATGAACATCATCGAACGGCTGAGAATGAAATGCGCAGTAATTGCACTTGCGCCTGCAGAAAGGGACGTGGATGTAGACCAGAAGGTTTCTGGCCTCCCTGCCGTCTCCGCGCAGCAGCGGGGTGCTGAAAAAAGCCGGGCTGAGTCCCATCAAAATCCTACTTGCTTATCCACAACGCCGGTCCCTCAAGGCCCTGCAGCAGCTTGACGCAGACGGAACGGGGGAACAGTTTTTCCACGGCTGTCTTATCGTGAATTCCACGGCCTACGGCGACGACAGAGTAATGGACTTCGGCGGCATGCTTAAGAATTGCTTTGGCGACATTGTCACCCTCGATGACAAGCTCGCTGATCCGATCATCAGGAACGCCGTTGACGGTGAGATTTTCGCGGCAGGCCTCGAAAACGTGAGCCGGACTTGGGGCACCGGCTTTGCCGGGATTATGCACATGAACCATGGTAATGTTGTGTCCGGGATTATCGTTGAGCATAAAACCGACATGATCAGCTATACGCAGGGAGGGGGCGTCCTCGTCCACGCAAAGCAGTACGTTTTTTTTGGGGAAATCCTGCGGGCATTTGCAGAACCAGAGCGGGAAATTGATTTCTTCCCAGATAACCCGGCTGCCCACGCTGTAATCAAAAAATTCCTCCAGCGTGGACGGTGTCTGACGGCCTAGAATAACCGCATCGTACATGCCCTTGTGTCCCTCCTGAACGATATCCCGCGCAGTATTGCCGTGTGAATGAACGCTCTTGATATCCACCCGGCTCTTGGTACAGAAATTATGATCTATGAACCACTGCCGGGTTTCCTCAAGAAGCTTCTCACCTTTTTTTCGGGGATCACCCGTACACCAGGAACCCTTTGGAGGTGCCACATGAAAAAGAGTGACGCGCACATCGCAGGGAGAATTGAAAAAATCCCTTATGAACCTCACAGCGTAGGAAGATGCCCCATCCGCGCAGACACCTACAAGCAAATGTTTTTCCATATCCATCCGTCCTATTGTAACAGTGTCCTGAACATCCTGAAATAACAGTCCAATCAAAGAAATTACTATTACATTAACCAGTTGGAGACATTAAAACAAGCTAAGACCGCTCAAGTTCTCCGGCATACCTTTCATTTTCACTGAAAAGACAGCCGCAATACTGTTGGCGGTAAAGACCCATGGCCTTGGACCGTTCAATCCCTTCCTTCCAGCCTTCCCGGAAATCATGGTAATAAAACTCGCATTTCCCGGACCCGGCCATATCCCGGCCCAACTCGGCAATTTTCAGGTGCTTCTGGAACTTGCTGTAAAGCAGGGTCGTAGTGAAATAATCAAACCCACCGCGTCTGGCCAGAGAAAGGGTACGCTCCAGCCTGTCCGCATAGCAATGGAAACAGCGGTTTTCCTCGCGAAAGGCAACATTACGGAACCAGCGCTTGGAGTCATACTCGTCCAGACGGCCGATGACCTTCACGTCCATTCTGCCGCAGACCTCAAGAAAACCGTCCCGCCGCCGAACATATTCCTGAAGGGGATGAATGTTGGGATTATAAAAAAAGGCCAAGACCTCGAATCCCTGATCCTTCAGGATATCAATCGTTGTGATGGAGCACGGCCCGCAGCAGCAGTGCAGCAGAATTCTTCCGGACATTTCAAACCGTCCCGCTGTTTCCGGCAATCTTTACTCGGCCCACTGAATCTGGATGTTGATCTTGGTGTCGAACATTTTTTCGTAACTGATAATGGCGTCGCGCTTGTGGTTGAGCAGGTACATGGACAGCTCCTCCTCCGCTTCATAAATCAGCGGGGACGCACATCCGGGCTTTCTCAGCATGCGGTAGATGTCTTTAAGAGCCTGCATGGACTGCCATTCCATGTTGCGACGGATACCGGTTCCCTCACAGCACGGGCAAGGCTCGGTCGAAACTGCAATTGCAGAAGAACCGAGACGCTGGCGGACAAGCTCCATCAGGCCGAAACGGGAAATACGCCCGACATCGGTGCGGGCACGGTCACCTTTCAGGGCCGCGCGCATGGTCTTTTCCACTTCGCGGCAGTGCTTGGGGTCCTTCATTTCAATGAAGTCCACCACAACCTGTCCGCCAAGATCGCGCAGCTTGAGCTGTCTTGCAATCATCTCGGCGCTTTCCTTGTTGGTCTTGAGCGCCATCTCCTTGAAATTGCGTTCACCGCCTATCTTTCCGGAGTTGATGTCAATGGCGGTAAGAGCTTCGGTCTGGTCGAAAACAAGACGTCCGCCGGAAGGCAGGTTGACCTCGCGCCCGTAAATCTGCTCGATCTGCTTAACCAGATTGAAGCGTTCCCAGAGGGATTTGTCGGTATCGTTGTGCAGCTTCACAAGGTTGTTGCGGCGGGGAAAGGAAAGGGCTGCAAGCTTTTTGACCTGCTCTGCGGTTTCCTTGTCGTCAACCCAGATCTCGGTCACTTCGGAGGACAGGTAGTCACGCACGGAACGTGCGGCAAGCCCCATTTCCTCGTAAACGAGGGACGGAGGTTCAGCGTCCTGACCTTTTTCGCGGATATCGGTCCATAGCCGGGTAAGAAATTTGAAATCACGGCGCAGCGCGGACTTGCTCTGCCCCATGCTGGCGGTGCGCACGATAACGCCAACACCGGGGCCGGGGCTGACTTCGTCAATGACTTCCTTGAGCCTCTGACGCTCCTTCTCATCCTCAATCTTGCGGGAAATACCGATCTGCTCACGCCCCGGAGTCAGCACGAAATAGCGGCCGGGGATGGAGAGATAGGAAGACAGAAACGCGCCCTTCTTCCCGGTGGGTTCCTTGACCACCTGGACGAATATCTCCTGTCCGGGCTTCAGAACCTTCTGCAGGAGGGGAAAGCGGTGCCCCTTGCTGAGCTTGTAGGTGCCCTGATAATATTCGGGATGAACCTCATCAACCTGCAGGAAGCCGTTGCGTTCGGCCCCGTAGTTGATGAACGCCGCCTGAAGAGCGGCATCTATGTTGTGGATGTAACCCTTGTAGATGTTACCTTTGGTCTTGGCCTGATGGAGCATCTCGACATAATACTCGATGACCTGGCCTTCCTGAGTCAGCGCCACTTCCACCTGTTCGCCGGGAAGCACGCTGATAAACATTTTCTCTTTTTTCTTTTTTACTGATGTCATTATCCCAATCCAAGGAAAAGTTTGAATTTCCCCGAATTCAGGAGCTTAAATCATGAATCCACATCAAGCCGGCAGTCGTAGTAGAGATCATCACCTGTTTGCCTGATGTGCAGCCGACCGCATTTTTCCAATTCTCCGATTGCCCGCTCCACTTCACAAAGCGGAATTCCCAGGGCTCCGGAAAGCTGCTGCGCTGTTTGCGGCCTGCGCATGAGAGAAGCCTGAATCCGGTCAAAGGCATCGGACACCTCGCCCAGCACATGGGCGGAATTATCCGTGCCGCTCCTATCTTTCACTCCGGTCTCCGGCCCGCAATCCCGATTCTTTGAGGGCGCGGCGTCAAGAGCCTTCTTCCAGCGGCCTAAGGTCCCGGAGTCAACGGGACCGGCCTTATCCAGAGTACCGGGTCGTGAAAGTGTGACCACATCAATGCGGTCGGGACCAAGTTCGGTACAGAAAGCCTTCATCTCAGCAAGGTTCTCATCCGAATCATTGTATCCCCGTGAAAGGAGCACTTCCAGAAAAATCTTACCTTTGAACTCCTTGCGGAATTCAATCAGAGCCTTTGCCACAGCCTGAGGTTCCACACCCCGGCACGGCCTGTTTATGGCCCTGAATTCTGAAGCAATCAGGGAGTCCATTGAAGGAAGCACTACGTCCACCTCCAGAAGCTCCTTTCTCACTTCAGGGTCCGTCAGAGTGACCGAATTGGTAAGCACGGCCACGTCCATTGACGGGAAAAGTGTTTTTACACCCCGAACAATCTCGGGCATTTCAGAATTGAGGGTGGGTTCGCCCAGCCCTCCCAGAGTTATAACGTCGGGCAGTTCATGCCCTTCCCCCTTCCATCTTTCAAGCTCCCGCAGGATGTCCGCGGCGGGTACATATGCTTTACGTTCGCATGTCAGAACATCGGTCTTGCCCACCTCGCAGTAGACACAGTCCATGGAGCAGATCCTGCTACCGAGAAGATCAAGCCCTAACGAACGCCCAAGCCTGCCGGAAAAAACCGGCCCGAAGACATACTTGTAACCCATAACCGCCTCATCAAGAAGCAAAAAAAGATTCAATATCGCATTACCGGATCAATTCTGCCCGTACATGCAAAAAAAAGCAAACCCGGCACCATTTTTATACAATCGGCGCACCATATTTTCCCTGCCGGGGAGCCCGACTATGCAGGAACGTAAGCATTTATGCTGAAATGTCAAAAAACTCAAGTCGCATATATGCCGACCTGCGTAATTTTATAATACCTCCGGCATCATAAGCGCTGCAGAGCATGCGGAACGGCCGTGCAAAGGGAGTTCCCAGCCCGGCACAAAAAGCATTTTACATTGACTTTGTGCGCTTTCGTCCGTAATCGGGGCGGGATATTCTACAGGAGGAAAGTCTCATGCTTGAAGCTGGACAATTAATATTGCTGGTAAACCCCAAGGGCAAACGTTACCTGCGTATGCTCAAGGAAGGGGAAGAAATACATACCCATGACGGAATGCTTCTGACCGACAACATCGCCGCCGCCGGATACGGGCAGATTGTCGAAACTCATCTGGGCCATAAATATCAGATTCTGAAGCCCACAATATATGATGTGATCAAGGGACTCAAACGGCAGACCCAGATCATGTATCCCAAAGAAATAGGCTATCTGCTGCTCAAGCTGGGCATCGGCCCCGGAACCCGCGTGGTGGAATCCGGCTCCGGCTCCGGCGGGCTGACCACCGCTCTGGCCTACTATGTAGGTGAAACAGGCAAGGTCTACACCCATGAAAAACGCCCTGAATTCTACGCGCTGGTTCGCAAAAACCTCGAATGGGCCGGGCTTGAAAACCGCGTGGAACAGTTCAACCTGAACATTGAAGACGGCTTTCTTGCCAGCGACTGCGACGCCCTGTTCCTGGATGTGCCCAATCCCTGGGACTACCTGCACCATATTCCGGGAGCGGTTATCCCCGGAGCCATGTGCGGATTCCTGCTGCCCACCACCAATCAGGTCAGCGACCTTCTGAAAGGCATGGAAGACAAGCCGTTCGAAGAAATTGAAGTCTGTGAAATACTTGTGCGCAACTACAAACCGGTTGCCGAACGCCTCCGTCCGGAAGACCGCATGGTCGCCCACACAGGCTACCTTGTCTTCGCCCGTGCCACCCACGGTTGCGAAATGAGCGTTGAGCCTCCCAAAAAGAAAAGGGAAAATCGCGGCAAACCCGCAGCGGACAAGTATCATGTTGATAGAAAAGACATGATCCATGCCAGGAAGGATGTGGATGAAGCAGAGCCGCAGGATGCTGAAAATATTGAATCTGCTGCGGATGGAGACGAAAAGGCTGAATAGCTTTCTTTTCGAGATTGTTGATTTTTGATGTTAAGACCGGACCTCGTCAGCGGGGTCCGGTTTTTTGTTTTTCACGTTTACCCATTAAAATTATCTTTCCCATTTACAAAAAAGATGTGCTATTTTAAAAATAATTAAGCTTTTTTGGAGGGAATTATGACTGAAGAAAACAACAACGAAATAAAGACGGAAAAAAGGAATAAAGAAAAAAGGGAATTTCTGTCCATTGTGATAGCTGGATGCGCTCTTATTTTATCCATATTGTCAACCGCGTATACACTGTACTCAAACTATGCAGCAGAGGTAAGGGCAAGCAAAATTGAAACAAGGCAGATGATTCAACGCCTCTCAAGACTACCAATTGAGCACTATGAACTGATGGCGAAATACAAATACGACCCAATGGCTGAAATGATGACGGGACTATTGCAAATGGAAAATGTTCTTCTGGCGAACCACGCCAGAGAGTTAATAAACAGCCACCCTGAATCGTTTACATCCTTTGAATGTATTGCAACGTCCTCGGCCCTCAAGAATGCATTTTTATATGAGGAAGCAGCTGAACTCCTAAAAAAAGGCCACCAAAAAGCCAAAGGCCCCGCAGCAAAAGCATATGCCTGCAAGGAACTGGCTAACTTCAACTTTAGCAGGGGAGATACTTCAGGGGGAAGGGAGTATTATAAAAAGATGCTACAGGTCTGGTCTGACAGTTCTGACACAATAAATCCGGTCATTATAGCAGACGCCAAGGCGCATGGGCTGATCACCTGGGCAGGAATTGAAATTGAACTGAACAACTTTGCATATGCAAAAGGACTCCTAGACCAGGCGGGAGAGCTTACAAGCCAACTGCCTAATGCCGCTGCAATCAACCGTAAGCAACAAATTTCGTCACTAAGAACCAAACTGCAAAATTAAAAAGGAGGCAACAATGCTGCGAACAACAAAATTACTGATAATGTTAACCTTTATCGCGACCCCGGCTTTCTCCCAACAAGGAATTAATCTACCTATACAGAACATACTTCAGGAAACACCGGTATGGTGCTGGGTTGCTGTTTCCCAGCAAATAATTCTTGCCAGGGTCGGCCCACAGCAGACTCCTGCCCAATGCGCTTTAGTAGCGATCGCTAACGGAGCTCACCCACAGGCATGCTGCGGAGGGTATAATCCAAACTGCGTAAAACCTGGCAGCATCCCTCAAATCCAGGGATTGATACAAAATTTCGGGATGACATACACATCATATGCCCCCCCGACGACCCCAGATGTCTTATACCATACACTAGCTTCAGGGAAGGCTGTTATCCTGCAAATACACTCAGGATACACACCTCAAGGAGCTCCTCACTCAGCCCATGTTGTTGTGCTGCGGGGAATGACTTTCAAACAGACCCCAAACGGAATAGAACCCATCCTAATCATTAACGACCCTATGGCCTACTATTCCCAGTATGTTCCATATTCAACCATTCGCCCGATATGGATAAGCGCCATCGTTGTAAAACTGTTTTAACCCCAAAAGGAAAGCCCCGACCGCAAAAGTCGGGGCAGCATTAAAAGCAACCTGCAATTCAAAACCAAGACCCATTCCCTGACCGTGAAGCACAAAGAGGTTGACCCTCCCGGCTCGCCGAAAAAGACTAATTCAGCAGACTGTCCATGGCCTGATCGCTCTTGGACTTCTGCGGTTTCGGCTTCGGCTTGTACACGGGAGCAGTCGCAGGAGCCGCCTGCTGCTGAGATGCTGCGGGCTGACTCGAAGCCTGCGAGGAACCTGATGACGAAGAACCTGAATCCCCGCCTCCGGCAAAATAAAAATCTCCGACCAGCGAAGAGGACTCCCAGGGAACCTGCTTCTTGCCGGTATCCTTCATAACGCCCCGACGGACCTGCTTGAAAAATTTTTCAATGGTCAACCCTTTCCTGCCCATGTTGCTGACCATGTTGGTTACGTAAGGACTGTTGTTGCCTCGTCCGTCAAGGGCCACGTTGCCGGGTGCAGTGGCAAAGGCAATGAACGAACCGGTGGGGGCATCCATCTGGGCCAGCCCGCTGCGGATGGAGCGGAAACTGCGCTTGAAGGGATTGTTGCGGCAGGCATCAAGAATGACAATGTTCATGGGGTTACCGGCATCCTCCATCTTGGCAAGGACCTTTCCGGCATCCACAGCCTCGTACTGCACGTCGGACTGCCCCTGTACGGACATGTTCAGCGGACAAAGATAATTGATTCCGTCAACCTGCAGACCGTGTCCGGAAAAATAGAAAAGACCGACTTCATAATTCCGGAGCCTCGATCCGAACTCGTCAATGGCCCGGCCCATGGCGGCGCGGTCGGCGTTCTTGACCACCAGGACATCAAATCCGGAATTTTTTAGCGCCCGGTTCATGGAGTCCACGTCGTTGACCGGATTCTTGAGTTCTCCAAGCTTCTTGTAAGCTGAGTTACCTATGAGCAGGGCAAGTCTTTTCTGGGCCAGACATTCGCTTGCAGAAAGCAGCATGACTGAAAAAACCGCCAATAAAACCAGAAAGAATGGACTTCGTAACACTTTTATATTCATTGGTTCCCCCTTTCGTAGGCAAAATGAACTGCATGCCTGATACAGTTATACCACAACCTGCTGAAAAGAGAAGATGAAAGCGCTGCCGAAAAGAAGGGACATTAAAAATATCCACATGGGCTGCAGAAAAAAGCAGACTACCCCTACTATCTTGACCCATCCATGCACACCCCCGGCCTGACGCAAAGCAATTGACGCCCCGCCGGTGGGTGTTACAGACTTGATTGCGCCGATCTTGGCGGTGCTGTCGCGGTAGTAGAAAAAATAGGCGCTCATCCCGTAACCGAGCTGGGCGATAAAATTGCCGAAGGGCAGAAAGCCTATCAAAAACGTTACGAACGCCCAGAAGTACATTTTGCGATACAGGAACCACCAGAACCCGAACAGGAACGCAGGCCAGTGCCAGGTGACAGTGAAGCCGTCACGCAGGGTCTGGAATTTTGCGAAATTAAAAATATATTTTACGGCATTGGGGCCTACAAATTCAGTGTAGTCTTCTGTAGTAATCATATGCATGTTTTTTATCTCCATAGTAACGGGTAAAGCCGTCCCGCAAAGACTTCGGCCTGCCCCGACTCCGTGTGCAGGCGCAGTTGCCGAACAAAGGACTTTTTTTAAACTTCGGTCCAGATACTGTTTCAATGCCGCAGCTTCCTGTATTTGGCAACAACCGGGTTGACTTCCGGCCTCGGAAGTCAAGGCACACTTTGACATTCACAGGCAAATGGACTAACGGAATTTGGTTCCACGCTCCGTACCGGGAGCGGACTTGACAGGATATCGATCTCCCGGAAATCCGCAAAGAGAAAAATATGGCAAAAATACAAAAAATAAAAGGCGTTGCAGACCTCTTCCCCGAAGAAAGCGCAAGATATGCGTTTATGGAACAGGCCGCAAGGGAAGTGTTCACCTCATATGGTTATGGAGAGTTAAGGATACCCATCCTTGAAAAAACGGAACTTTTCTGCCGTTCCATAGGCGAAGAAACCGATGTCGTGCAAAAGGAAATGTATACTTTTCCGGACCGCAAGGACCGTTCCCTGACCATGCGCCCCGAGGCCACGGCAGGAATCGTGCGTGCCTATGTGGAAAACAAGATTCACCAGCCCGGCAAGGTCAGCAAATATTTCACCTACGGACCCATGTTTCGCTACGAGCGTCCTCAGGCAGGGCGCATGCGTCAGTTCCACCAGATAGACGCGGAAATTTTCGGCGCAGCGGAGCCGCAGGCCGATGCCGAAGTCCTGCTCATGCTTTCGGCTTTTCTCGGCAGAATCGGACTGAAAAAACTTTCCTTTGAGCTCAACTCGCTGGGTTGTCCCGAATGTCGGCCGAAATACAATCAGGCCCTGAAAGATTTCCTGAACTCACTCGACAGAAGCGAACTCTGTGAGGATTGCCAGCGCCGTATGGACACCAACCCCCTGCGCGTGCTGGACTGCAAAAGCAAAAACTGCAAGGCCCTCACTCAAAATGCTCCGACCCTGCCCGATCACCTCTGCGGGGAATGCCGTGAACATTTTGATACCGTGATTGCCCTGATCAGCGAAGCCGGTCTTGAGTACACCCTCAACCCCCGGCTGGTTCGCGGACTCGACTACTACCAGCGGACAGCCTTCGAAGTCACCTCCGGCGATATCGGAGCTCAGACAGCTGTGGCCGGAGGAGGTCGTTACGACGGACTGGTGGAGAGCCTCGGCGGTCCCAAACAGGTCCCGGCCATCGGCTTTGCCTGCGGCATGGAACGTCTGGCCCTGCTGCTGGACGGAACATTCGAAGCGGAAAACGATTTTTACGTAGCCCTGGCGGACGAAAGGGCAGCCCAAAACGCACTGCTCTTTGCGGAGAAACTGCGCAATAACGGGCAGAAAGGCGAAGCGGCTTTCAGTGCCAAAAGCATGAAGGCACACCTGCGCTACGCCAACAAGATAAACGCACGCAGATGTTTCATCTTCGGCGCGGATGAATTCGAAAACGGAACGGTCACTGTCAAGGACATGGCCGAAGGCGGGGAGCAGACAACCATGCCCTTCGATGAATATTTCAAATAATACCGGGAGAGACAAAAATGTCCGAACAGATTGAAGAACGCGATTATGACGAATACCGAGTGATCGAATCGCTCGGGGGATGGAAGCGCACCCACACCTGCAACGACCTTACCGCCGCCAATCTCGGTGACCAGGTCCTGCTCATGGGCTGGGTCCAGTTTCGCCGTGACCACGGCGGGCTGATTTTCATAGACCTGCGTGACCGTGAAGGTCTGACTCAGGTTGTTTTCAGCCCCGAACACAGCTCCGAAGCGCACGAACGCGCCCATGCCATCCGTTCCGAATACGTTGTGGCCATCAAGGGCCAGGTTCGCGAACGCCCCGAAGGCATGCGCAATGCCAACCTCAAAACCGGCGAAATCGAAATCGTCGTTGACGAATGGAAGCTGCTCAACACTTCGGACACTCCTCCGTTCGCAATTGAGGACCGCATTGAAGCATCCGAAATGCTGCGCCTCAAATACCGCTTTCTGGACCTGCGCCGTCCCGGACTGGCCAAGAATTTCATCCTGCGCAACAAGGCTGCACAGTCAGTACGCCGCTATCTTGACGGCCTAGGATTCCTTGAAGTGGAAACTCCGGTACTGACCAAATCCACCCCTGAAGGCGCTCGCGACTTTCTGGTTCCCAGCCGTTTGAACAACGGCGAATTCTACGCCCTGCCCCAGTCCCCGCAGCTTTTCAAGCAGATGCTCATGGTTTCAGGTCTGGACCGTTATTTCCAGATCGTGAAATGCTTCCGCGATGAAGACCTGCGTGCCGACCGTCAGCCGGAATTCACCCAGATTGATATTGAAATGAGCTTCGTGGACGAAGAACAGGTCATGAGTATGGCCGAAGAAATGGTCCGCACCGTGTTCCGGGAAACCATCGGCAAAAACCTGCCTGCAGAATTTCCCCGCATGACCTACTCAGATGCCATGCGCGACTACGGCTGCGACAAGCCGGACGTGCGTTTTGACCTGAAACTGCAGGAAGCTTCTGATATTTTCCGCGGCTCCGACTTCAAGGTCTTCGGCGGCGCTGAACTGGTCAAGGTCCTGCGCGTTCCCGCCGGAGCGGAACTCTCCCGCAAGGAAATAGACGAGTACACAAAATTCGTTGAAATTTATGGTTCCAAGGGTCTGGCCTGGATCAAGGTCAAGGAAGACGGCGGCTGGCAGTCTCCCATCGTAAAATTCTTCAGCGAAGAGGAATGCTCCAAGCTCAAGGAACTCACTTCCTGCGAACCCGGAGATATTCTCTTCTTCCAGGCCGGAGCAGCGGACATCGTCAACGCCGCACTGGCCGCACTGCGCCTCAAACTGGGTGAACGTTTCGGACTCATCGACGAATCCGAATTCGCTCCGCTCTGGGTAACGGACTTCCCGCTGCTTGAGTACAACCCCGATGAAAAAAGGTATGTGGCCCGCCACCATCCCTTTACCTCCCCGCAGGAAGGGCAGATCGATCAGATAACCGACAAGCCGGATGAAGCCCTTGCCCGCGCATACGACATCGTCCTGAACGGTTATGAAGTCGGCGGCGGCTCCATCCGTATCCACACTCCGGAAATGCAGCAGAAAATGTTTGCTGCCCTCGGAATAGGAGAAGAGGAAGCCCGCGCTAAATTCGGATTCCTCATGGACGCGCTGAAATTCGGAGCACCCCCGCACGGCGGTATTGCCTTTGGTCTGGACAGACTTATTATGATCCTGTGCGGAGCAAAATCCATCAGGGACGTAATAGCCTTCCCCAAAACCCAGAAGGCCACCTGTCTGATGACCGAAGCACCCTCCGAAGTCGCCAGCACACAGCTGCGTGAACTGGGAATCAGGGTCCGCGAAAAGAAAGAACTTTAGTCGAGTATTTGTCTGGGCTCCGCCCCAAGGAAAGGCAAAGCCTCATTGGAAATATGGTTATTACCATAGCTCAGCAACGCTTTTGATTTAAGAGGCGGCTTTCAATGCAGTTGCCTTAAACCCTTAGGGATTCCAAAGGGGATTATCCCCTTTGGCCGCCGGCGGCAAAATCAAAAGATCAAAAGCGCGAAGCGCACAAATAATAACAAGAACAAATCCGGCAGGTTCGGCTGGCAACAGGCTTACCGAACCTGCCTATATGTAAAGACCGGACAGCATTGCACGAGCAAGCTTCCGGGTATGCGTAAAGCGGATATACGCGCCATTTAATCGAAGGGTTCCGGGGAACCGGGTCCGGGGCCTTTAAGGAAATTTTTATGAAACTTGAACTTGTCAAATACCCCGCACCGTCCTTGAAAGAGGTCTGTGAAAGGATTGAAGAACTTACTCCCGAACTGCGGGAGATAATCGACAATATGGTCGAGACCATGTACGAAGATGACGGTGTAGGACTGGCCGCCCCGCAGGTCGGGCTGCAGAAACGTCTGATCGTGATAGATCCGTCCGGCCCCAAGGAACGTACGGACCTTCAGGTCATCATCAATCCCGAAATCATCTCCAGCGAAGGCTCGATTGATTCCGAGGAAAGCTGCCTCTCATGTCCCTCTTTCCGCTGCGTCATCAAACGCGCAGAAAAAGTTGTCGTCACCGGAACTGATCTTGACGGCAACGAACTGAGAATTGAAGCCGATGATTTCAAGGCCATAGTTCTGCAGCATGAAATAGACCACCTTGACGGAACCCTCATTGTTGACAGGGTAGGCCGCCTCAAACGCGCAATGTACGACAAGAAGATCAAGAAATGGCAGAAAAACGCTGGCGAATAGTTTTCATGGGTACACCGGACTTCGCGTCCACCATTCTCGAATATCTCGTGGAATGGGACGGATGCGAGGTTGTGGCGGCTTACACACAGCCTGACCGCCCCTGCGGACGCGGTCAGAAGATGCGCCCGTCCCCGGTAAAGGAAGTGGCTCTCAAAAATGAAATTCCGGTATTCCAGCCGGTTAATTTCAAGGACGAGAAGGACGTTGAAGTATTGCGCGCGCTTGCGCCGGACTTTCTGGTAGTGGCCGCATACGGACTCATTCTTCCGCAGTCCGTGCTTGATGTTCCGGCCATCATGCCTCTTAACGTGCATGCCTCCCTGCTCCCGAAATACCGGGGAGCGGCCCCCATCCACCGGGCGGTGGCAAACGGGGAACACGCAACCGGCATAACCATCATGAAGATGGAAGCCGGGCTTGATACAGGTCCTATCCTTGTTCAGCAGGCTCTCGGCATCGCCTGGGACGACTACACCGGCAAAATCCACGATGAACTCGCGGCCATGGGCGGCCCGTTGGTCATGGAAACCCTGCTCCGCTACGAAAACAAGCACCTCATCATCATGGAACAGGATGATGAGATAGCAACGTATGCCTCCAAACTTTCCAAGGAAGAAGGTTTGATAGACTGGACCAAGGACGCCAAGGCCGTCCATAACCAGATCAGGGGCATGCACCCGTGGCCCGGTGCTTATTTTTTCTGGACTCCGGAAGAGGGCAAGGATCCGATCAGACTGGTCCTTACCCCGGGCAAGCCCGGAGACATGGAGTCCGGCGACAACGCTCCCGGAACCATTGTCGGTGAATTTGAAGGAATGCTGGGCATCGCCTGCGCGGACAAACTCTACCTCGCATCCGGTGTTAAACCGGCAGGTAAGAAGGAAATGGACGGCAAGGCATTCATATGCGGATATATGGGCAGATGCTCATAAACTTCCTGCGGAAAACACCATGCGTCCGCGGCTTTGCTGCCGCTTTTTATTGAAGGGGACACTCCCTTGCTTCGGCCAAGCGACTTAATCTGATTCAGGAACAAACGTGAGCATAGAAAAAGATTCCAAAAAACGCCTTTTCATCGGTCTGATAACAGGAACCTGCGCCCTGCTCTGCTTTTTTCTGGGCCTGCTCTGGTACGTCCCCTATGTGGGACTGGATTCTTTCGGGAGCTGGGCAACATGGGTATGGGGAATTATCATCTTCATGCTCATCATGCTTGTCGGCTGGGCCTATGCAGGACTGCTGGCAAACGTCGTGCTTGGCCGGACCTTTCCTTTTTCCAAAAAGGCACGCGGTCTGACCGTAAAGCTCTTCCTGCCGCTGATGACTATTCTGGGACGCATATTCGGCCTTTCCAAACGGAAAATCCGGTCCTCTTTCATCAAGGTCAACAACGAGCTGGTGCTTTCGGAAGCAGGCCACTTTGACCCGGACAAGATCATGATCCTGACCCCGCACTGCCTGCAATCCAGCCGCTGCGACATGCGCCTGACCTACGATGTGGACAACTGCAAACGCTGCGGACTGTGCACAATCAAGGGATTGCTGGACCTGCGGGACAAATACGGCGTGCATTTCGCTGTTGCCACCGGCGGCACCATTGCCAGACGTCTGGTTGTCCAGAAACGTCCGCGCATGATCATAGCCATTGCCTGTGAGCGCGATCTCTCAAGCGGTATTCAGGATACCTACCCGCTCCCGGTTTACGGCGTGCTCAACGAACGGCCCAACGGTCCCTGCCTCGATACCATGGTATCCCTTGCGGCAGTTGAAGATGCCCTGCGCCGGTTCATAAAAGAAGACAAACTTCCGGCCGACGTTGACAAGAACGTGGCCCTTACACCCATTACCGGACGCTAGAGAAAACATATCCGATGAAGAAGCCGACCCTGCCCGGAACACGGGGACTCGCCTTTGAGTGTATAACCCGCACTCTGGATGGCAATGCCGATGCGCAGTCTGTGCTGGACAATATCCTGTCTGCCGCCGGACCGGACCAGCGAGACCGAGGCTTCATAACGGAAATATTTTACGGCTACCTGCGCACGCGCATCCGCCTGCTCTCCGTACTGAAATGTTTTCTTTCAAGACCGGAAGGACTTCCGGAACCGGTACTGAGGGTCCTGGGCATGGCCGCATATGAAATTCTGCATATGGATGTTCCGGCATACGCATCAGTAGACTGGGGCGTGGACTCTGCCAAAAGACTTTCCCGCGGAAAGCTCGGCGGGCTGGCAAACGCAGTGCTGCGCAAGGTTGCCAGGCTGGCCGATGACGGAGTTGACGAGGAGTTCTTCCGCCGCAATACGAAAACCGAGGCTGAGTTTCTCTCGGCCCGATACTCCTGTCCGGAATGGATCGTTGACCTGTGGGTAAAGGCTTATGGTCAGGAACAGGCAGAAATGTACCTCGAAGCACAGACTCTCCCGCCGGCAGCAGGATTCGTTCTGGATACCGGAGACAAGAAAGCAGCAGCAGTGGCCGCTTTGCTCATGAAAGAACAGGATTTCATTGAGACAGACGGACAGGCTTTCGCCTTTCCCTCCGGGCAGTTTCCGGAAGCGTTCAAAACCCTGAACAGGGGGACCCTGTTCCGCAGGAGCTATGCGGCAAGACAGGCGCTGGCTGCGCTTTCCCCGAAGGAATGGCCGGTTCCTGTATGGGACGGATGTTCGGGCCGCGGAGGCAAATCAAAATTTCTGGTTTCACAAGGGATTGCACCGGTCTTCGCCAGCGACCCGCACAAGGGCAGGATTTCGGCCCTGAAAAAGGACCTTGCGGATTTCCCGGCTTTCCGGGCATCCGCAATTGCGTCGCCACTAGCGAACAATTCGCTGGGAACAGCCCTGCTGGATGTTCCGTGCTCAGGACTCGGAGTTCTTGCCAGAAGGCCGGACACCAAATTCCGGCGCACTCCCGACGACCTTGCCTCTCTGGTTGTCCTGCAGTCACGCATTCTTGAAAACAGCTGGCGGACAGTTCGCACAAACGGACGGCTGGCCTATATAACCTGCACCCTGAACCCGGATGAAAATGAACGGCAGATAGCAACCTTTTTGCATCGACACAAAGACGCAAGACTGCTCAAGGAATGGACCACACCTCCGGATTCGGAACTGCGCGAGTTTTTCTACGCCGCCCTCATTGAAAAGATCTGATGTCCTTTTAATTCCGGAACTGATAAGGCGCTATCCTGAGCGCAAATTCTGGAGAAGGAAGATACGGACTACTGACCCTGAAGCTGCTTTTTCACGAAATCAAAAAATTTCTGAGCTTCCACATGATCCTTATTCAGGGACAGAGCCTTGGTCAGGTGATCGGCGCATTTTTCCAACATCCCTTTCTCAAAATAAGCTCTGGCGATATTGTAATGCAGGTTCTCATCCTGTGAACTCATCTGAAGAGCCCGCTGGTAATATTCTATGGCCTGGTCCTGCATGCCGCTCTTGCGCAGGTTTATACCGAATTCATTGAAAAGGTGCTTGTGCTCGGTCTGAAAGGCGGCGTCAAGATTTACAAGACGTTCAAAAATATCATTCGCCTTGGTGTTCTCACCACGCTCCATGTATGTAAGCCCCAGCCCGAAATTCGCCTTGACGTTCTCCTCGTCAACGTCCAGGGCATTCTGAAATTCAAATTCGGCGCTGTAGGTTGCCCCGGCCTGCCTTGCTTTTTCACCACGCTCAATGGAAGAACCCAACTCCTTGATCTTCGGATATACCGTTGAGACATAAAATTCCGGTTCCGGCGAATACTTGGAAAGGAACTCCTCCATATCCACAGCCGACTTGGGGCCTGCGGGAACATAACTTTTATTAAGGGCCTGCACTTCCACACTGCCGTCATCCAGTTCACGGACCATCCAGTACATTTTACTGATAGTCCTGCGCACAGTTGTGCCTGTGCCGATCTTCTGGACACTCTGGCTTGAAAAAACTCCCTGAATCTTCTCTCTGCCACTTACATTTTCTGCTGAAGCCATTTGCAATCCTTATCTTGATTACCGTAATTGAGCGACTATAGATAAATTTCTACTGAAACGCCAACAGCAAAATCAGGTTGCTGGATGACCGTTCCTCCCAGACAGCAACAGCAAAGTACATTTTCCAATTTTGTCCTTCATTTTTGTCGCACGAAGTTTTATCTTGGCTGTCTGCTGTACAGCAGATGAATAAGAGCTGACATGACAGTGAATAGTGACAAAAAAACGTTATTATTGTAAGCACTCATTTCTAACGTTTTTTGTAAATTCATACCAGAATGCCGTGGAAACGGGTCAGACCAGACGAGGGAAAAATGAACAAGACAAAAGTTGGGCAGCGCATCAAAACCTTCAGGGAAAAACAGGGACTCAGTATTGAGGATTTTTCGGAACGAACCGGACTGGGGCTGGAATTCCTTGGTGCGGTTGAAGAAAAGGACATGTATCCCTCGCTGGGCCCCCTGCTTAAAATTGCCAGGGCACTTGGTGTCCGCCTTGGAACTTTTCTGGACGACCATGTCAGCAAGGACCCGATCATCATAAAATTAGATGAGCGTGAAGAAGAATTTTCCATGCATTCCGATATGGAACACACGGCTTCCATGAAATATTTCTCTCTTGGAAAAGGGAAAAGCGACCGCCATATGGAACCGTTCTTCATTGAAATAGAGCCGGAAGATACGGAACCGAAACTCACCTCCCACGAAGGAGAGGAATTCATCATCGTTGTTTCGGGAAAACTCAAGGTGGTATACGGAAAAGAGGAAAGCGTGCTCCAGGCCGGAGACAGCGTTTACTTTAATTCCGTTGTTCCGCACTACGTAGCCGCACACGGCGAAAAGTGCGACATTTACGCAGTCCTCTACTTCCCGGAATAGGAAAGGCGGTTCCATGGAAAAATCACACCTCAGGGAGATTACTCTCGGCACACTGCTGGACGAGATAGTGGAAAACTATCCTGACAACGAAGCAGTTGTTTACGTTGACCGCGATTTCCGCCTCACCTACCGCGAATTCGGTGAACTTGTGGATGAACTGGCCATGGGACTCATGGCTCTGGGCATAAAGAAGGGCGAAAAGGTCGCAATCTGGGCAACCAACGTGCCTTACTGGGTTGCCCTGCAGTTTGCCACGGCCAAAATCGGGGCTATCCTGCTGACCGTAAACACCTTTTACCGCACTACCGAACTGGAATACCTGCTCAAACAGTCCGAATGCGAAAACCTGGTCATCATCGATGGCTTCCGGGAAATAGATTACCTTGAAACCGTGTATGATCTGGTCCCGGAACTGAAAACACAGGAACGCGGCTACCTGAAAAGCGCCAGATTTCCGGATCTCAAAAGAGTTTTCTTTCTGGGACAGGAAAAACACCGCGGAATGTATTCCATGGCCGAGGTCATCAACCTTTCCGCAGTTGTATCGGAAGAGGAATACCAGACCCGCCAGGACTCCCTTGATCCCCATGATGTGGTAAACATGCAGTACACTTCGGGAACAACAGGATTCCCCAAAGGTGTGCAGCTGACCCATTACAACATCGGAAACAACGGATTCTGGATCGGCGAAAACCAGGGTTTCCGACCGGGTGACCGGCTCTGTCTGCCTGTTCCCCTGTTTCACTGTTTCGGCTGTGTACTCGGAGTACTTGCCGCCATCAACCATGCCGCAACGCTGGTCATTCTCGAAGGATTCGACCCGCTGCTGGTCATGGCTTCCGTGGATCAGGAAAAATGCACCGCTGTTTACGGCGTTCCGACCATGTTCATCGCCATTCTCGACCACAAGATGTTCAACAGATTCGACTACTCTTCTCTGCGTACCGGAATCATGGCGGGCTCTCCGTGCCCGGTGGAAGTCATGAAGAAAGTCATGGACAAAATGAACATGAAGGACATCACTATCTGCTACGGGCTGACCGAGGGTTCCCCGGTGATGACCCAGACCAGAATGGAAGACGACATCAGACGCCGGACCGAAAGCGTGGGCCGGGCAATGCCGGAAATCGAAGTGGCCATATTCAACCCGGAAACGGGCAAGGAGTGTGAACACGGCGAAACAGGCGAAATCTGCTGCCGCGGCTACAACGTGATGAAAGGCTACTACAAGAACGATGAAGCCACGGCAACGGCCATCGACATAGACGGATGGCTCCATTCCGGCGACCTCGGAACCATGGACGAAGAAGGCTATGTAGAAGTAACCGGAAGGCTGAAAGACATGATAATTCGCGGGGGAGAAAATATTTATCCTCGTGAAATAGAAGAATTCCTTTACACCATGGATGGAATTCTAGATGTTCAGGTTGCCGGCGTTCCGAGCAAGAAATTCGGTGAGCAGGTGGGAGCGTTCATCATATTGAAAGACGGCGTTGAAATGGATCAGCAGGATGTTGTGGACTTCTGCCGGGGCAAGATATCCCGATACAAAATTCCAAAATACGTCACTTTCATAGATTCTTATCCGATGACGGCGAGTGGTAAAATTCAGAAATACAAATTAAGGGAAATGGCCGCAGAGCTGTACCCCGATGCATAGGAAAAAAGACATTTCTTTGAACAGAAAATGATTCACGGTGCATCCAATAAAAGCAACCGCATCAGGGAGGCGGTATGAGCAACAACCAGGCATACAAGGAAATTGCGCCCAGGCTTCAGGGCCTGCGGGACGCAATGGACATGACACTTGAGGAACTGGCCGAAAAAACCGGAGTAACGGTAGAAAAAGCCGCTCAGTATGAATCCGGGACCATGGAAATCCCCGTGAGCTACCTTATGGATGTGGCGCACATCTGCGGGGTAGGCCTTACGGTTCTTATCTCCGGTTCCGAAGCGCACCTGACCAACTACGCCCTTGTGCGCAAAGGCAAAGGGCTGGTCGTGGACCGCCGCAAGGACTACGACTACAAGAATCTGGCCTCCACTTTCGTGGGCAGACGCATGGAGCCTTTCATGGTCGAGGTGCCGTCCAAGGACGTGACGGAAATGAACTTCACCACCCACCGGGGACAGGAATTCATCTACGTGCTTGAGGGACGCCTTGAACTCAGGCTCGGCGACTCCGTCCTTGAACTTGATGAAGGCGATTCTCTGTACTTTGATTCCAACACCCCGCACGCCCTGCGAGGCCTTGGCGGCAGATCTGCACGCATGCTGGACGTCATTCTCTAGCAGGCCGTATCCGGTAGCGTCCGCCTGCGGCGAACGCACCTGCGGTCTGCGGTAAAAATCCGACTTTACTTTTGAGAACCGAACGTCAACCAACAGCAATTATCGGGATGGAATCAGACATCCCTGTGGAGATATGAAATGCAGAAGCAGAAATACACGTCATACGAAGACTTCCGTGCAGGATATAAAGCCGAGGTGCCCGACAACTACAATTTCGCTTTCGACTGTGTGGACAGATACGCCGCCGAAGATCCGTCCAGACCTGCGATGATCCACATCGGCCCGGACGGCACGCGCAGGGAAATGGATTTCGGATTCTTTTCCAAAAAATCAGCACGGCTGGCCAATGCCCTGACCAAGGCAGGAGTGGGCAAAGGTGATCGGATCATGATCATCCTCTATCGCCGCATAGACTGGTGGATATCCATGCTGGCCTGCCACAAGATCGGGGCTGTCCCTGTTCCTTCCCCCAACCTGCTGACCACCAAGGACATCGAATTCAGGGTCAATTTTGCAAAGATCAAGGGAATCATTGCCGAAGACTCGGTTGCAGATCGGGTTGAGGCCGCAAGAAAGGACTGCCCGACCCTTGAAATACTTGTTCAGGCAGGAGAAGCGGAGACTCACGAGGGATGGCTGGATTTCGAAACCATCTGCGAGGAATCATCCGATTCCTTCCCCCGGCCGGACGACTGCGCCTGCGGAGATGATTCCCTGCTCATATTCTTTTCCTCCGGCACCACCGGACCGCCGAAAATGGTCGAGCACACCCACAATTATCCGCTGGGTCACTACACCACAGGAGCCTACTGGCACGATCTGGAACCGGGCGATATCCATCTTACTCTGGCCGATACCGGCTGGGGCAAAGCCGTCTGGGGCAAATACTACGGCCAGTGGATGGCCGGGGCCGTGGTCTTCGTATGGGATTTCCGCGGAAAATTCGTACCTTCAGAGCTGCTTCAGATCATTTCCGAACACAAGGTCACGACCTTCTGCGCTCCGCCGACAGTCTTCCGTTTCATGATTCGCGAAGACCTTTCCAAGTACGACCTGTCCGCACTCAGGCACTGCACCACTGCCGGGGAACTGCTCAACGCTTCCGTTTTCGAAGCCTGGCAGGAAGCAACCGGTCTGCCCCTGTACGAAGGCTACGGACAGACGGAATCCGTACTGCAGATCGCAACTTTCCCGCACATGACACCCAAACCGGGGTCCATCGGCAAACCGTGTCCGGGATGGGACATCGCGCTTTTCGATGCTGAAGGCAACCGCTGTGCCCCCGGTGAAGAAGGACAGATCTGTGTAAAGCTCGACCCGCGCCCGGTGGGACTTTTCACCGGCTATCTGGACGAGCCTGAAAAGACCGCCAATGTCATGGTCAACGGCTACTACCAGACCGGCGACAAAGCCTGGATGGATGAAGACGGCTACTTCTGGTTTCTGGGCAGGACCGATGATCTGATCAAGAGTTCCGGATACCGCATAGGACCCTTTGAAGTGGAATCCGCGCTGATAACACACGACGCGGTAGTCGAAGCAGCCGTTACCGGCGTTCCCGACCCGGTCCGCGGACAGGCCGTAAAGGCGACTATCGTGCTGGCTGCCGGTTACGAAGGCAGCGCCGAACTGACCAAAGAGCTTCAGGATCACGTCAAGAAAGTAACTGCCCCGTACAAATACCCCAGAGTGATAGACTACGTTGACGAACTGCCCAAGACCATCAGCGGAAAAATCAAACGGGCCGAAATCCGGGCAAAAGACGAGGCCGAGGCAAAATAACCTCTGCCCCTCCAGAATAGACCGGGATACAGAAACAAACGCCCTGCCGACATATATCGGCAGGGCGTTCTCTTTTTTAACACAACAATCCCCAATGTCCGGCTACCGCTGCAGCAAACGTTCTCCGGCCTCCACTGAACGTGTCACCCAGACGTTGCCGCCAATGACCGCGCCCTGCCCTATGGTAACCCTTCCGAGGATTGTGGCCCCGGAATAGACTATGACATCATCCTCCACTATGGGATGGCGGGGTATGCCTTTGATCAGGTTGCCGGAATCGTCCTGCGGGAAGCTCTTGGCGCCGAGGGTGACACCCTGATAGAGGCGAACATTACGGCCGATGATACAGGTTTCACCTATAACCGTACCGGTCCCGTGGTCGATGAAGAAATGCTCCCCGATCCTTGCTCCGGGATGGATATCGATACCGGTCTTGGAGTGGGCCATCTCGCCGATGATGCGGGGGATGAGGTCCACTTCCAGCTTGTAAAGCTCGTGAGCAATACGATGATGAGTAAGGGCGGTTATGCTGGGGTAGCAAAAAATAGTCTCGCCGGGACTCTTTGAAGCCGGGTCGCCTATGTAGGCGGCCTGAACATCGGTAGCAAGCAGCCTGCGGATTTCCGGCAGTCTGGACATGAACTCGGAAGCAATGCGCTTTGCGTCTGCCTCGCAATCCATGCAGCGGAGTTCGTCAGCCTTGCAGAAAAAACAGTGCCCGCGCAGAACCTGCTCCACCAGAATGCGGTAGGCCACATCCAGATTTCCGCCGATGTGGTAGCGCATGGTTTCGGGCCGGATTTCGGAATCACCGAAATATCCCGGAAAAAGAACCGCCTGCAGCCTTCCCACCAACTCTCCGAGAGCCTCCAGAGAAGGCATGGGCCGGTCGTGTTCCGGCATGTGATAGACGGATTCGTATGAGTTTTCCTCGCAAAGGGCCTCGACCACATCCGTCAAAAGGGGATTCCCGATCTTGCTGACCATTGTTAGCGCACCTTAGTCCTTGAACAGCACAGTGCTCAGATAACGTTCCCCGGTATCGGGAACGATGAACACCACCAGCTTGTCTCTGTTTTCTTCCCTTTTCGCAATTTCAACAGCGGCATAAGCAGCCGCACCGGCTGAAATTCCGCACAGTATGCCTTCTTCCCGGATAAGACGCCTTGCAGTGTTCACGGCGTCATTATCCGCAACACGCACGATCTCGTCGATGATATCGGTATCCAGAACTTCAGGGACAAAACCGGCCCCGATGCCCTGAATGGCGTGGGGTCCGGGCTTTCCTCCGGACAGGACCGGAGAGCTCTCCGGCTCCACAGCAACAATCTTGATCGCAGGATTGCGCTTTTTGAGTTCCGCGCCGATACCGGTCAATGTTCCACCGGTTCCGACTCCGGCAACAAAAATATCTATTCTGCCGTCCGTATCATCCCATATTTCGTTAACGGTAATGGTTCTGTGCGCCAACGGGTTGTCAGGATTTGCAAACTGCATCGGCAGAAAGGCTTTCGGGTCCGCCCCGGCAAGCTCCTCGGCCTTTCGGACAGCACCGGCCATACCCTCCGCTGCCGGGGTGAGCACAAGCTCTGCGCCGAACCCCTTAAGCAGGTCCTTGCGTTCACGGCTCATGGATTCAGGCATGGTCAGGACCAGCTTATAGCCCTTTGCGGCGCATACAAAGGCCAGCCCGACACCGGTATTCCCGCTCGTGGGCTCTACAACCGTGGCACCGGGCTTAAGTTCTCCGCGTTTTTCGGCTTCCTCGATCATGGAAAGCCCTATGCGGTCCTTGACCGATGAGCAGGGATTGAAAAATTCCAGTTTGGCGACCACCTGTGCGGCACAGCCTTCGGTCACCTTGTTCAACCTCACCAGCGGGGTGTTCCCCACCAGCGACAGCATTGAATCATGTATATTCATCTGTTTGCCTCCGGAAGATTCGTTTTACACATAAAAAGTATCATTAAATTTCGTTTTCCGAATCTACCTCAATCATTTATCAGCAAAAATACTTAATTAGCAACCGCTCATCCACGCGGCACCGGCCAGGACAGCTTTCTGCTTCTGAAATAATCCGGAGAGATTCCTCCATGCCTCCGGTCAGCTATCCGAAGACATGGAGGAACTGTAAGACTTAATGCTCGTGGGCATCAACCCAATCCAGACCCTCGTCACCCTTGCGGAAAGGAGACATCTCGCGCAGCCTGCTGATGATGGGCGGCAGTTCCCTGAGTACGAGGTCAATGTCCTCATCCGTATTGTAGATGGACAGGGAGAAACGCAGCGACCCGTGAGCAAAGGTGAACGGAACTCCCATGGCCCGCAGGACATGGGAAGGTTCGAGCGAGCCTGACGTGCAGGCGGAACCGGAACTTGCACAGATGCCGAACTGGTCGAGCATGAGCAGCATGGCCTCGCCTTCGATATACTTGAAGGCGATGGAAAGCGTATTGGGCAGCCGGATTTCGGGGTCGCCGTTGATAATGGATTCAGGAATGGAGGCAAGCAGTCCCTTTTCAAGCCTGTCGCGAAGGGCACGCACTCTGGTATTTTCTTCCCCGATATGCGCTGCCGCCAACTCCATGGCCGTTCCGAGCCCGACGATGCCGGGCAGGTTTTCCGTTCCGCCACGGCGTCCGTGCTCCTGATGCCCGCCCATCATGAATGGGCGGAAAGGAGTGTTCCGCCGCAGAAAGAGGACACCTACCCCCTTGGGGGCGTGAATCTTGTGACCGGACAGGGCCAGATAATCCACAGGCAGCTTCCCGAGGTCGATGGGAATCTTGCCTACGGCCTGCACGGCATCGGTGTGGAAAAGAACTCCCTTTTCCTTTGCAATGGTCACCATCTCTTCAATGGGAGAAATTACACCGGATTCATTGTTGGCGTACATGACCGAAACCAGAGCCGTATCCGGGCGTATGGCCGCGCGATAGGCGTCCAGATCGAAACTGCCCCCGGAATCAACTCCCAGATAGGTGACATCGTAGCCCTTGCGCTCATAGTGCCGGGCAACGTTCAGCACGGCAGGGTGCTCCACACGGGTGGTAATGATGTGCCGCTTTTCCGGCTGTGATTCCAGAGCGGAAAAGACCGCAGTATTGTCGCCCTCGGTGCCGCAGGAAGTGAAAATGATTTCGTCCGGATCGCAGTTGAGCGTGGCCGCGACCTTTTCGCGGGCCTGGGACAGCAGCAGGCCGGACCTTCCGCCCAGCCCGTGCATGGATGACGGGTTTCCGTATTCCTCGCCCAGCAGCGGCAGGATGGCCTCGCGCACTTCGGGGGCAACCATGGTGGTGGCATTGTTATCGAGATATACCGAACACATATCTACGCCTCCTTCACGGTTATTTCAGGTTCCACGGTCTCCCTGAGCCGACGCTCCACAAATCCCTTGAGGGTGTTGCCGCTGGAAGGACAACCCACGCAGGAACCTCGGAGCGAAACAATAACCTCATGGCCGTCAATGTCGATCAGCTCGATATCACCGCCGTCCTTCTTCAGGGCAGGACGGATTTCTTCATCGATAGTCCGGGTGACGAGCTGAAATCTCCTGATGTTGGTCATGGCTGCCGGAGCGCTCGCCTCGGCAACAGGTTCAGCAGCCTTTCCGCTCAGGGTTTCGGTGATGATCTCCTGAATGCGTCCGTGACATTCCTCGCAACCGCCTCCGGCCTTGGTGAAGTTGGTCACTTCCTCAATGGAGGTCAGCCCGTTTTCCAGCACCGCACGCCGAATCTGCAGATCGGTGACGCCGAAGCACTTGCAGACAATCTCACCTTCAGGAGCAGGAGCGGCACCGAGTCCCCGGTACTTGCGGATTGCATCTTCAAGGGCTTCCTGACCCATGACCGAGCAATGCATCTTTTCCTTGGGCAGTCCGCCAAGGGCCTCGGCAATTTCCTTGTTGGAAACCTGTGCAGCCTCATCCAGAGTCATGCCCTTGATGAGCTCGGTAAGAATCGAGCTGGACGCAATGGCGCTGGCGCAGCCGAAAGTCTGAAACTTGGCGTCCTGTATACGGCCTTCCGCATCCACCTTGAGAAACAGACGAAGCGCATCTCCGCAGGAAAGGGAGCCTACTTCACCTATTGCATCCGCATCCTCAATCGTTCCGACATTTCTCGGATTCAAGAAATGTTCTCTGACCTTATCTGTATATTCCCACATAGGAATCCTCCGCATCCCCGTTCCGGGGGTGAATCTGAGTTATCGGCGTTTCAAAGAGTCTTTTCATTATACACTTTTCCGCATTTTCTGCGATACAAATCCGCGCCTGTTATGCCGAATTTTCGGCCTCAATAATTTATACTATTTTAGTATGGTTTAATGGTACGCCTTACCAACTTCATATGCAAGTAAGACGGATCACCTTTTCTAAAGATAGGTTCGAACTAACGAAACACAAGGGCTCGGACCGGATTTAGTTCATTCAGTCATAAGAGAATACAATCAGGAAAGGATTTTCGGGGGGATTTACATATCCGCAGGGTATACCTGTGCCTCCAATTCTCCGCGAAGAACAGCAAGGCCGCCCATACCCATCACTTCCATTTCCTCCAGCCCGGTGACCGCATGAACCGGAGCAATGAAGTCCACAACACTTTCAATGGCGGAGACCAGTTTTTTACTGCGGGCCAGCCCGCCGGTGAGGATGATCGCGCTGACGGGTTCGCGGTCCGCATCGTTCCGCATGAGTGCCGGGAGAAATGAACAGATATGCTTGCAGATGTTGTATACGAGGGCTTCGAAAACCAGCTTCGCGTCTTCGCGCCCTTCACTGATCATGGCTTCTACTTCACGAAGATCGTTGGTGCCGGTATGAGCCAGCATCCCGCAGCCGGAAGTCACGGTCGTACGCATTTCCGAAAAAGAATACCGCCCGGATTCCACCAGTTCCAGAACCGGAAGCACCGGCAATGTACCGGAACGCTCCGGGCTGAAAGGGCCTTCACCGTCAAGAGCGTTGTTCACATCGACTATCCTGCCGTTGCGATGCGCACCGATGGAAATGCCTCCGCCCATATGTGCGACTATGAATTTGGACCGGGAATAATCCAGCCCCATTTCGGCGGCAACGGACCAGGCCGCTCCGCGCTGGCTGAGGGCGTGAAAAACGCTGCGCCGGGTAATTTCCGGCAGGCCGGTCATACGGGCAACAGGGTCCATCTCATCGGTAACTACCGGGTCCATGATCATGGACGGAACGCCCCATTTGTCGGCCAGTTCACGAGCCATGATCGCACCTAGGTTGCAGGGATGAACTCCGTACCGTCCGCTTTCGAGATCGGCTATCATGCCGTCGCCGATTGTATACGGCCCGCCGGGAATCGGCCGGAGCAGCCCTCCCCGTCCAACCACCATATCCGGGAGTCCGTCCGACAACTCATCTTCAATCAGTTCCAGAACGGAAGCGGTTCTGAATTCCTTTTGCGCGATAACGGATGGGAAGTGGCTCATGCTTTCGCGTGTATATCTCACTTCGGCATCAAAACTGACTTCTTTGTCGCGAAAGACGGCCACTTTGGTGGACGTTGAACCGGGGTTGATAACCAATATTTTTGCGGGCATTCATTATCTCCATGAATATAGTAAGGAATCAGCGATGCATTATGTGATAAAACATGAAAAAACAAAAGCTGTTCCTTTCGGCGCACCTGTACCACATTCAGACAGGCAGGGCTGAACTTGACTTAAAACCTGCAGGTATTACATTCCTTTACTACGTCAAAAGGTATTCAAGAGATTAAATTTGATGCGCTTCGCGCTTTTAATAATATGATTTCGCTTCCGGCGGCCAAAGGGGATAATCCATCTCTGCTCTCCACATCCCTAAGACTCGAAGCGAAGCTTCTCGCCTAAGGGCTGATGGGCCTTTGGAAACCCTAGTAGATTAATGCTGTTAACTTGAGAGTAATCATTTTGATCAAAAATTTTGCTGAACTGAGACGATAACCTCGGTTTTTAAGACACCTTCACCCTCCACAAAGGAAGACCTCGTGACTCTGAAAGTTGTTCCCATCAACACCATCACGGCCACACGCAGGAAAATTCTACTCGCCGCATACAGATGCGCAGCAGAAAAAGGATTCACCAAGCTTGATGTGGATGAAATTGTCCAGCGGGCCGGGGTGTCCCGCAAGATCTTGTACAGCTACTTCAACGGACTGGAAAATCTTCTGACAGAACTTGGAGCATCGGGCATATACTGGCCGACCACGGAAGAGCTTTTGTCCAACGCCCCGTCAAGATACCCTGACCTCCCGCCGGAAGAACAGATCGGAGCATTTTTCACAGCACTCAGGCGCACGCTTGAAACACGGCCGGACACATTGAAACTGCTGGCCTGGGAAATGGTGGAAAGAACACCGCTTTCGGAAATACTGGAAGATATACGTGTAAGGACCGCCCTTGAATTCTACGAACATCTCAAGCAGGACGTTCCTGACGATGTGGATCTGCCCGCAGCAGTAGCCCTGCTGGGCGGAGGGATATCCTACCTGGCCGTTCGTTCCCTGACCTCCAAAAGCTATGGGGGGGTAAGCCTGCAGGAAGAAATAGGATGGGAGCGCATGGAGCAGGCCATGCACAAGATGCTCCGGGGGCTGCTGTTTCCCTGTGCGAAATGAGTGTTATCTGCGCATTCTGAAGTACATGACAAGCGGAGACGCGATCATCATCACGATCATGGCCGAGGACGGGTCCAGAAGCTGCTGAGCGGCAACACAGATACCCAGAACAATAAGAAACCAGCCGATCCATCCGGCAACATAGACCTGCCCCAGCGGACCGAAAAGAACAGTCAGAACCAGCCCGATCCAGAGCACTCCGGGCCTGCTTTTCCGCAGCCGAAATCCCAGCCAGAGAGGCAGAATCACCGCACACACGGCAAGAGCCAGAAGCATGAGGCCGTTGAGATCAATTCCGGTCATAAACTTATTCCTCCTGTCCGTTCGCGGATACCGCGCACAGGCATGTCCAATATTAGTTTCACGAAAGCCGCCTGTCTCTACAGGCTGGAAAGCCTAAACTTCACTCTATGCCGTATTCGGGCAAATCATCGAAAAACACGGTCGTGTTACGGCCATTATGCTTTGCGAAATAAAGCGCCCGGTCCGCCTGCTTCAACAATCCTTCCAGATTTTCCGGACAGTCGGCTGAATACATGCAAAAACCGAAACTGCAGGTTATATGCAACGGGATGTCCCTATAGCTGAAATTAAACTGCTCCACGGACATACGCAGCCGTTCAAGGAGAATCCCGGCACCGTGCACATCGGTGTTGGTCAGGATAAGCGAGAATTCTTCCCCGCCGATGCGCCCGAAAATGTCAATATCGCGTATACCGTTTTTCACAAGGGTGGAGAATTCCTTCAGGACATAATCCCCGCAATCATGACCGTAAGTATCGTTTACCCTCTTGAAGTGGTCAATATCAAGAAAAACAAGACACATGGCACTTTCGTTCCGGACTGTCCTGCTCATTTCTATTGCGGCGAGTTCCATGAAATGCCGCCTGTTATTCAACCCGGTCAACTCATCAATCATGGCCAGGCGTTCAAGTTCGGCCTCCTTGTTCTTAAGCTCCGTCAAATCCTCCTGAATGCCTACATAATTGGTTACCTTGCCGTAACCATCCAATACCGGAGAAATGGAAAGACGGCACCAGTAGGTCTCTCCTCCTTTTGTCCGGTTGGTCAGTTCCCCTCTCCAGACATTGCCGGCCGTAATCGTCACCCATAAATCATGATAGATATCGTCCTGCTCGGCACTGGACTTAACAAGTTCTGACGGATTCCTACCCCTTGCTTCTTCAATACAATAGCCGGTGATCTCCTCAAATCCCCGGTTCACATATTCTATGGCCCCTGTCGGATCTGTAATGACTACCGCAGAAGGACTGCTTTCCACCGCCAATGACAATTTGAGGATCTCGATTTCGATCTTCTTTTTCTGGGTGATATCTGTATTGGTCCCGATCATCCGCTCCGGCTTACCGAACCTGTCCCTGGCATAGACCCGCCCGCGGGCCAGCACCCATTTGTAGGAGCCATCCCGACAGCGCATCCGGTACTCACCCTCGTAAAAATCTGTTTCATCATTAAGATGTTTCTGAAGCAGTTCCCGCGCCACCTGAGAATCATCAGGATGTATACGGGACTGCCACTCGGTTACGCTTGAGCATATTTCATCATCTTTATAACCCAGCATCTCTTTCCAGCGCGGGGAAAAATAAACCTCAGACTTACTGATATTCCAATCCCATACACCGTCCCTGTTCCCCTCAAAAGCAAGCACAAGACGCTTTTCGCTGTCTTTTATCCTCTGCTCCGCCCAGCGCAGGAAAAGAGTATAGATGACCAGCAGGATAAGAACGACCAGCACCCCGTGGGAAAACAGATGGATATATCTTGATTCGGCCACGGTCCCGGCAATAATGGAATCCGGAACGGCAATACCGACCACGTACTTCTGCTGTCCGATTCTTGCGGCGTGCCAACTGAGCAGTTTTCTGACCTTCTTGCCGGTCATCCGGTCTATAAACCGAAATTCTGCCCGCCCTTCAGGCTCGTTAACCATTCTCCGGTCAAGAGCAATGACCTCAGGAAACTCTTCATGCAGCCCCTGAAAAACATTTTTACCGATTATACCTGCATCACTGTCGTAGACAACCACTCCCCTGCCGGAAAGCATGAAGCTGGCACAGCAATCACCGTAACGGACCGGCACAAAATACAGTTCGAACAACGGCTTAAGATTGATGACCTGAATCACCGTTCCCCTCGGTCCTTTTCCGTTACGTACAGGAAAGGCAAAGGCGAGCAATTGTTCCGCGCTGTTAACATAGGTGAATGTAAGATATGGAGCTGAACCGGTCTTTCGGAATTCTTTTCTGGCAATACGGAGAAAGGAACTGCCAACCTTATGCATGATTTCGGTTGTGGAGGGATCGCGGCCGACTTCCACCTGCACCTTACCGGCCCCGTCGTAGTAGAGGTATCCGTTAATCACCTCGTGCTTACGGATCTGATTCTTAAGATAATTTCGAACTTCCGAAACATCTGCAGATCCATCCGCCATTTCGGAGAAAAGAGTTCCTGCCAGCACCTCGGTGGTGGAAGCCAACCCGCCCATTTCCCTTGTCAGGGCCTCTGCAATTATTCGAGTCTGTACAAACTGGTTTTCGTTGAAAAGGTGTTCATTCTTTTTGATGGCATTTTCCATGAGCACCTGATTGGGGCTCTACCTCAAAGAAAGGGGCGATGACTTAATCCGATAAAAAGAAAGGCATACCGAACCGACTCGATATGCCCTATAAATTGATCAAATTTCCGACCAAAGAAAGGAGATCAATTTATGGATCGAATCTTAATCGGCCTGCCCGATTTTGCAATCAAAAATGTGGTGTCGTATTTTCCGATAATTCTTGAGGTAGAGTGGACAGGCAAGCCAATTTGTCCTCGGTGCCGAAGTTCTTCATTTCGGATCAAGGATACGTTCAGGCGATTTATCAAGAGCATTCCGCATAACGGGCGCGCATCGATTTTGCGGGTAAAGTGCCACAAGTATCACTGCAAGGATTGTGGTCGATATTTCAACACCCGTATGGACGGGATTAAGAAGTGGAGCCGCTCTACCGAAATTTTAAAGCGCGAAGTTTTTCGGCAGTACAACAACGGATCATGTAACAAGACCATTGCCAGTGAAAACGGAATCGGAGTTTCCAGCGTGGAGCGATTTTATCATCAGGTCATCAATCTAAAAGTCCGACAGCGCAGCAACTGGAAGTGTCCTCGGTATCTCGGAATTGATGAGCATCGTTTCACACGCAAAGTGGGGTTTGCAACCACGTTTTGCGACCTTGCAAACAATAAAATTTTTGACATAGCCATGGGCCGCAGTGCCGCTGAATTACTTCCCTTTCTCAGGACTCTTAAAGGGCGGAGTAAGGTAAAAGTAGTTTGTATAGATATGAATTCTGCTTATAGGCATATGGTCAAAACCTGGTTTCCGAACGCCCGGATTGTTTCGGATCGCTTTCACGTAATTCGGCTGGTGAACCAGCATTTCAGCAAGACCTGCAAGCTGATCGATGAAGAAAATATTTCGTATGGTCGGGGTGGAATTTTGCGGGCCATGCTGTGTCGGCAGGACCGTTTGTCAGACAAAAGGAAAGAGCTTTTATCTAAATATTTTGAGGCGCAACCGGCAATCGAAAGTCTTTACCACTTCTGCCATGAACTGAACGATCTGCTCAGAGTTAGGGCACAAAATGGCCGTAGCTGCAAAAAATACATTTTCGAACTGCTTGATAAAATCAAGCAACTTCAGCAGAGTCCTTTTGCTCCGCTTCGAACGCTGGGCAGAACTCTGAATAGCTGGAAAGAGGAAGTGGCCCGGATGTTTCGTTACGGTAAAAGCAACGGAACAACCGAAGGATTTCATCGGAAGATGAAACTTATCCAGAGGCGGGCATACGGATTTAGAAATTTCGAAAACTATCGGCTGCGTGTACGGGTTTTGTGCGGGTAGTCGAGAAGAAAATCAACGGTTGGAAATTTGATCATTCGGGCTTGTGCCCCTTTCTTTGGTGTAGACCCCTGATTGGCGACAAAAACCAAAACAAGAAGACCGGCCAGAATAACCGCCGTCAACGCCATACCGCCATTCATTAGTTTCATCTACCACCGACCCTGGATCCCATGAAAATGACACTACCCCACGATACTACCGGTAAGCATACTACATAAATCATCTCATGAGCTATTATTTAAATAAGAAAACCCCGGACAGAGATTAATCCTGCCCGGGGTCGAATTTTCATTTATTTATACTGATCAGTCTTTCTGCTGATCCGCCTTCAACTGCCCGCAGGCAGCCTTGATATCCTGTCCCATGGATCGGCGTATGGTAGCGGTGACCTTTTTCTTCCAGAGATATTTTTCAAACGCCAGCACAGTCGCTTCGGACGGAGCGTCGTAAAGCGGACGGTCGCCGGGATTGTAAGCAATGAGGTTGACCTTGCATTTGCGATGTCCGAGCAGGCGGACCAGCTGCGCAGCGTGTTCAAGGGAATCATTCACCCCGCCAAGCAGGAGATATTCGTACGTTACCCGTTCCCTCGGCCTGAGCGGATAACGATCCATGGCCGCCAGCAGATCATCAATATGTGTTCCGGCAGCCTTGGGCATAATCTTCGCCCGCAACTCCTGAGTGGGAGCATGCAGGGAGATGGCGGGCAGAGTCAAATCTTCCCGACCGAGAATTTCCAACTGGCTTAAAAAGCCTACAGATGAAACAGTAATTCTCCGGCGCGAAAAATTCAGCCCATCCGGATTGTTGAGCGTCTTCAGAGACCGAATCAGATTGTCAAGATTGAGCAGAGGTTCTCCCATGCCCATGAAAACCAGATTCTTCAGCGGAGGGAATCCGTTGCGCAGCAGGTAGCCTCGTCCGGCCAGCACCTGCCCTAAAATCTCGGACATGGTCATGTTGCGCTCGAAGCCCATCAGCCCCGTATTGCAGAAAGTACACCCCATGGCGCAGCCGACCTGCGTGGAAAGACACTGTGTGTAATAGCCGTCCATGGGAATAAGTACCGTTTCCACCAATGCACCGTCATCCAGACGAAGCAGAAGCTTGACCGTGCCGTCCCTGCTGGTCTGGACAACATCCACCTGCGGATGCCTGATAACAGCCCGGCTCTTCAATTCTTCACGAAGATTTTTGGCAAGGTTGGTCATCAAGTCGAAATCATCCACGCCTTTCTGCCAGAGCCACTGCCAAATCTGAGCGGTCCGGAAACGCGGTATACCCATTTCCCCGACCACGAAGCTTTCAAGCGCATCGTATTCCAAATCAAGGATATCTATCATCTCTTATATTTTCTCCGGGTTTATCCGCACGATGTAAACTCTCTGCTTCACCCATTTCACGGTTAACACATCAAACTCGTCTATCTTGATAATACTGCGGACTCTCTGCGGCAGCGCCCTGAAAAGTTTGAGAAATCCCGCATAATCATCGCTGGTAAGAAGAAGGACGGCGTTTCGGAATTCAGTCCTGCTGAAATACTCATATGCCGGAAATCTTTCCGCATCATTATGCTCACGCCTGAAAAGTTCCGCGGCCATTGACGGCTTTACCATGGCCTGCAATATCTGCTCAGGAGGAGCTTCGGAACCGAGCGAGTACATGCACTTCGCCCCGGCATCAAGCTTTTTAAGGAAATAGACAACGTCAGGGTAGGTCTTGATAAAAAACGGCCGGTGAATGACCAGAGTATCCGAATTCGCAAAGGGCTTCATCCTGTCGGTAACGGACTGGCCCATTATCGGCAGCGGTCTGCTGTCCGCAACCGAGGCATAGGAAGGCAGCGCATTATAGTAAAACGGCATTACCGCTGCAATTGCCAGCGCTCCCAAAACTATGTGCAGGGCCGGGAACTCATGCTGCTTTATGCTTGCAAAAAGGAGTACCAGAAAGAAAATGCCCAACGCGATGAAAAAAGGAAGCATCAGATCCATATACTGCCCGACCGGCACACCGTCGGCAAGGTTGACACTGACATTTCCACTCCGAAAGGAGCGGTAACCGAGCATAGCTGCCATGGAGCACAGCCAGATGAAGCCCATCTCGAACATGGTTTTGTAGCTTTTATCCCGACTTGCGTTCATGAGCCAATCGCAGATCATCACCGAAAGCAGAGGGAGGACCGGCAGCATGTAGCGGTTGGACTTGAGCTTGAAAAGCAGGGTGAAGACCAGCAGGTAGACCAGAAACGAACAGGCCAGGAAAACATATTTCTCGTTGAATCTCTCCCGAAGACTCTTCCAGACTGCATACACCGTTCCGAAGACATAGCCGCCCCAAGGGAAAAAAATGACGGTCAGGGTATCGAAATACGGATCAAGACGTGCAAACTTTGCGATGGCCTTGCTCTCGCTGGTGGAGGTGTTCAAAAAGAACTGCCCGATAAGCCCGGCAGTATAATCAAATCCGCTGGTGAGCCACGCTCCCCACAGCCAGAGGAAAAAAGGTATACATCCGGCAGCAAACCACAGCAGCAGAATTCCGCGATCCTTCCATGCGGCAGCAAATACACCACGGGGTCCGAGAGAAGAAAGGAATGTCACCATCTTACCGGATTCATGCATTTTTCCAACATTGAAGCGAATCCCTTCCGCCAGGACAAGACCGGCCAGCGGTAAAAAGGCAAAAGGACCTTTGGCAAGAACCCCAAGAGCGGTCAGTACCGCCCCGCCGAGAGCTGTTCTGCGACTCCTCTCACCCAGATAATACAGCAGATAGAAATAGGAAGCCCAGGTGACGCAACAGGCGAAAACAACATCGACCTTTATCATCACCGCCATGAATTTGAAGAGTACGGAACTCTGGAGAACAGCCCCGGACAAAAGCCCGGTGGCCGGCCCGAAAAGCCTGCGTCCGATCATGACAGTACCAAGCACCATGAGCATGGAACAGATCACGGTAGGCATGCGCATCAGGAAAAGTCCGCTTGCCCCGAGGTCAACATGGGAGGCCAGCCAGGCAAAGGGGAACATGGTCCAGTATACCAGCGGCGGCTTTTCCATACGCGGCATTCCGTCGAACATGGGAGCCAGAAAGTTGCCGTGGGCCACCATTTCGTAAGCAGCCCGGGCATATTTCGGTTCATCAATATCGTAAAAGTAATTCAGCCAGGTGCCGTAACCCGACACCAGAGCAGAAAAAACAAGCAGCAGAACCAGAAGTAAGGTCCAGTGCCTGCTGCAGAATCCATCCATTTCTGATTCTATTTGCTCGGTCATTAATTATATCCTGATTATTTTTGGCGGAGCGCCCTTGGGCTGTCCCGTTCTAGCAAAGTTTTCCCGACAAGTCGAAAGCCGCGGGACTGGATTAAATGGGGCTGATGGGTTACCGGTTAATACAGAACTTTTCACGTTATATCAAAGAGGCCGGCATGCGTTCCTGTTTTTATTCAAACCTTATCATCCTGTTGTTGGCGATGGGCCTTTGCCCAGCCGCAGTGTCCGCCGCTCCCCTGCTCTCCATAGGCGACTTTCAATACCAGAACGGAACAGCCGCACCGGAATTCACCGAATTCCTGCATGCAGCTGTGTGCAGCGAGGGCCTGAACTGCGCCAACAGCACCGCCGTACCGAAAAACGCCCGATACACGATTTCCGGAATATTGAATACAGGCCGCAAAGGAACATCCTATTCCGCCATGCTTACCGACACCTTCCATCTTGAACCGGATGTATTTATCAACGGAAAACAGGTCGGAGGTAAAACGTCCGCTCCAGCGGCGAAAAAACTGGCCAAATCCATTTACGGACTCCTTTCCGTTCAGAAAGTAAGCTCCGTTGATATCAGCGGAAACGTAATGATGGCACCGGGGGCAATCATGGCCCTTTCCGGAATTTTTCCGGGGGAAGAGGCAACTCCGCAAAAAGTCATCGCCGCACGCATAATACTTGAAGACTGCGGCCTGTTTGAACAGGTCAGAATTTTCCTCATTCCCGGAGCAGACGGCCGCAAAGTCAAAATTTCCGTCAAGGAAAACCTCATGCTCTCAGCCTCCGGGATGCCCGGACCCGGCAGGGATGTACTCACAAACATCCTGGGGGCCCCTGAAAACGAACTCCCTGAATTCCCGGACAGCTTAGCAACAGAGCTTGCTTTTCCTCATCCGGAAAAAATAAGCGGGGAAATGCTGGCATACCGGGCCGAAAAAATACTCGAACAGATTTCCATGCAGGGAGAAAAGGACTCCCCGGAAGCAATGGAGGAACTGATCGAAGTGGCGGCTGCAATCCGCAACCGGATATATGTTTATGACAGTTCCTGCCGGAATATGTGCATCATCCTGCTCAAACTGTGTTCTGTTCTAGACCGGCGTACAGTACAGAATCTTACGGACAGGCTGCAGCGGGAACCGGCTTCCGGGCCGGAAGACCGATCCTTCAGCCGCAAACTGGCCCGCATAGAATTTCTCGGTAAAGCGCAGGCGGCCGCACAGGATGCCATGACAATTCTGGCCGCCCGCATATATTCGGACCATCCGCACTCCCCGGCTCTGCCCTGGGTGCTGTTTGCCCTCGGAAAACAGGCTGTAAGTTCAGAAGACCTGACCAGAGCCGCTCCTCTGCTGGCTGCGGCAACAGCGTACTCCTCGCTACCGGTCAGCCCGGAAATGCTCATAACAGCTGCAAAAGCGCAGTACAGCAACCTGGACAGCAAAGGAGGAGATGCGGCCTCCGGCATGCTCAAATCAATGCTGGAAGACCCGGAACTGCCATCCGGGCTGCGCAGAAAAATCAATAGTCTCGAACACTGGAACGCCCTGTGTAAAACCGCCCTGTCGATAACAGACGGTGACAGCTTCGATCAGAAACTCCGCAAGGGGAACGCCCTCATCCTGCTTGATCGCCCGGACCTTGCAGAACCGCTATTCCACGAGCTCCACAGCGCCCATCCGGATGATGCCCGGCCCTTCACCGGGTTTGCACGGCTTGCATTTCAGCGCACCGGAAATCTGCTTTCCGTAAGGCCCTATATTGAACGGGCGGCCCGCCTTTCTGGGAAAGACCGGTTTTTCTACGAATTGTCGCTTGCATACACCCTTGAAAGGATCACAGAAGAAGCACTGCCGACAATCCGCAGAGACGGCCGCGATTCCGAGGAAGCAGCCGCTACTCGGTTCCTGCTGCCCAGGGCGGAACAGTGCGCTGTCGGGTACGAAAGATTCAACCGGCCCCGTGCATTGCTGCTGAAAAACGGAATCGAGGTACTTGATCACTGGCTGGCCTATCCGAAAATGACCGACACTCAGGCGCTGGATGCAATGTACAACAGGACTGTGCTGTTATCCGGGCAGGAACCGGACGACCAGCTGATAAAATCTGCCGAATATTATTTTTCAACAAGCTCTCCGGACAGGACAGCAGTACGCCAGATGCTTTGCGAACCCCTTGCTTTTTCCGCTGCAGCGGAAACAAGATTCCTGCAACTGAACCTTCTGATACGGGAAATGGCTGTTTCTCCCGCGGAAGAAATCGCCGCGGCACTGGAGCGGGCGGACAGGGCCACATTTTCCAACGATCTGAACCGCAACCGGGCAGTGGCCATTCAGGCCGATACCCATGCCCTGCTCGGACTATACCGCCACTCCGTCCCGGAACTGGAACGGGCCAGATCTCTCTACGCCCTGGCAGTAACCCTGAACAGTTCCACGGAGCATGCGCGGCTGCTTAACAACCAGGCAGCGGTAAACCTTGCTCTGGACAGAAAAGAGGAAGCAGACGACCTCTACGATGAAGCCGCAGACAACCCTGTACAGGTTCCGGAGGCAATCGAACTGGGTAAAATATTCACAGCCCTCCCGGCAGAGGAACAGGACGGAAAACTGTGTGATCTGGCAGAAAGGACGCAAAACCCAAAGGTTCGCGCGGCAGCACGAAAGCATATGCATATGAAAAACAGTGGAATGGACGAAAAAAATGAAACCGTAAAAACGACTAACGGAACGGAGGCGGTGCCCCCTGCAAACTTGGCTTCGGGCATGCCTGAAGTACTGCTGCAGGAAGAATACGGCATGGGCGGGGACTACGACAACTACAACGGACTGCAACTCTTTTTCAGGTATGAAAGCAGCCCCTGGCTGATCCCGGGAACTTCAGAGATAACCGGGGGATAACAGTTCATTTTTTCAGATTATTCTGATGATTCTATCATGTAATCAAGCTCTTCGGCCATAAGCCTCAGCGGTTCAACCCCGCCGGTGATTCTCATGATTTCCACAAGAGTCTCGGCTCCAAGCTTAGCTTTCTTATCATCAGGATTCACTTCGCGAACAAGTGTTTTGACCGTCTTGCCAAGCTTGTCGGCAAGCTCCTCCAACGGGACAGGACCGTTCATCACAAGATCCTGAATTGCTTTATCTATCTTATCCGTCATCACTTTCAATCCTTTAATTTAACTACTGCCGAAGCACCAAACCTTTAACCCAAAAGGTTGAAACCCACAACCGGTGAAGTCATGCACCGGCCATCCGCCATCACTTCCCCCGCTCATATTTTACGCTCAAGACGGCAAGCAGTGCTGACAAAACTCAATTGTCACTGTATTGTAACAAATGCGCCGAAGGACCGGAAGATCAATCCCACAAACAAAAAATAATATTTCAATAAGTTACACATAAAAAAGCCTTTTGTAACAAAACTTGACCTAACTTTTTTTACATGCTTGTTACTCGTTTGTGACAAGTTCGGAGACACAAGGTCAGCTGTTGTAACAACGGAACGGTGGAGGATTCTCTTTTTGCCGAATAAATCTCTGCACATGAAAATTCTGCTCTGGGGCTGGGGAGTAATGCTCTGCGCCCTGATGCTGACTTTCTGGTCCTATTACGAGACCGTTTCCGATGAACTTACCGGCTACAGCAGACAGAACACCACCAGACTCATGCATTTTGTGCGCTGGAAAGTGAGTCACAGCCCTGAAACGCCCGGAACTTCTGCGTACCAGAATGAAATAACCGCCTTAGGCCAGAATCTGGGTATAAGAATCACCTATATAAGAAAAGGTAAGGTTCTGGCGGACTCCAACGTAGATGAGAACAGACTTTCCGAACTTGACGACCATTCAAGACGCCCGGAAGTAATCGCAGCTGAAGCATCTGGAACAGGTAAAAACATACGCTACAGCAATACCCTGAAAAAACGCATGCTCTACGTTGCCCAGAGTATGGAAAGGGAAGGTGATTTTCTCCGTGTGGCCATGCCCTACTCTGTTATCGGCGAGCGTCTGGAAAGAATCAAAATCCATTTCACCCTGCTTCTGCTTGTTATAGCGGCAAGCGGAGCACTCAGCCTCAAATTCATCGGGTCGCGGACCAACACTGCGGTAAAAGAAGTTTCCGACACGGCCAGAGCCATCGGGGAAGGAGACTACGGAAAGCGCATACGGATCATTCCCGGCGGTGAATTCCAGATGATGGCAGATTCCATCAACACCATGGCCCGGAAAATTCAGGGACATATCCGCATCATCGAAGACCAGAAGAACCAGCTGGACGCCATGTTCAGAAACATGAAGGAAGGCATCATGGTTCTTGATCCTCAGGGACGGATAGAGGCCGTGAACAATTCCATGCAGGAAATCGCCCCGCAGAGCAGGGACATGATCGGCAGGATGCCCCTTGAGGTCCTGACCAGACACGAAATTCAGGATTCTGTAGACCGCATACTGCAGCCGGACAACGATGCCGCTTCCGACTCCCTGATTATCGAACTTCCGGACGGGCGGTCCATGAACGTGACCGTGTGTTCTTACGAGGATTACAAGGGCCGCCGCAAACTGATCCTTGTTTTCCACGACATAAGCGAGGTCCGGCGCATTGAAAGAATCCTGCGGGACTTTGTTTCCAATGCCTCTCACCAGCTCCGCACCCCGCTTACAAGCATCAAGGGCTATGCCGAGACCCTGATCGACAATCCTCCCGAAGACCGCAGGATACTCGCCAAATTTCTGGGGACCATACTGGACAACGCCAACCACATGTCCAAGGTCATAACCAGCATGTTCACCCTTACACGCAGTGAATATTCGGGCAAAAAGCTGCGTACCAGACCGACTGACCTTCCCGGAAGCATTGAGCACAGCGTGAACAACCTGATCCCCCTTGCTGCGGGCAAGAATATCACCATCGAAAAAGGCGAGATTCCCGATGTCCATGTCTGCGGCACGGACGAGGGACTGGTCCAGATTTTCGACAATCTGATCGAAAACGGCGTCAAATACGCCCCGGCAGACAGCCGCATCCGCGTCGAAGCCCGGGTGGAAGAGGGATATGTGATCTGCAGGGTTGTTGATGAAGGTCCGGGAATAGCTTCGGACCACCGCGAAAAAATTTTCGAACGATTCTTCAAATTGGATGAAAACGCTGTGGGCAACGGCAGTTCCGGACTGGGACTGGCCCTCTGCCGCAGCCTGGTTCGCAATTTCAACGGCGACATATGGGTGGAAAGCCCGGTTGACGCCAAAACAGGGACCGGCTCTTCATTCTGTGTGAAGCTCCCGGTAACTGACGGCTGAAAGGCCGTGAATCATCACATGGTTCTCAACAAGGGGAATATCTCTCATGGATATCTATGATCTGTTCTTTTACATGTCCCTGTTTGCAGGGTTCATGATGGCATTCAACCTCGGCGCAAACGACGTGGCCAACTCCATGGCCTCGGCTGTGGGCGCCAAGGCAATATCCATCAAACAGGCCGTGCTTATAGCAGGAACACTGAACTTTGTGGGAGCGGTATTTCTGGGCTCCCACGTTACCGCAACAGTAAGCAAGGGCATAATAAACCCTGCTGCCATCGCCGATCCCAAAATAATCATGATCGGCATGTTCTCATCCCTGATTGCTGCCGGAGTATGGGTGCTCATATCTACAATGACGGCTCTGCCGGTCTCTTCGACCCACTCCATTGTCGGCAGTATTCTGGGCTTCGGTCTGGTTGCAGGCGGCCCGGACGTAGTCAACTGGCTTAAAATGGGCGGCATTGTCATGTCGTGGATTATTTCACCATTTTTTGCCGCGACCATTGCCTACGCCATTTTCACCCACATCAGGAAAACCATTCTCTTCAAAAAAGACTTCATCCACCAGGCCAAAAAATGGGCTCCCATCTGGATGGGGCTGACGGTTCTGCTCATTGCGCTTTCGTTCCTCTACAAAACACCGGTCGGCAAAGGACTCAAACTCCCGTTCCTGGGCTCGCTGGCACTGGCTTTTGCCATTGCCGCCGTTGTCTGGTTTGCCGGCAGACTTACCGTAAATAAACTTGTCGGAGACCCGGAAGAAGGTGCCGAAGCAGTGGAATCCACATTTCGCAGACTTCAGGTCGGGACATCCTGTTACGTGGCCCTTTCGCAGGGCGCAAACGATGTTGCCAACGCAATCGGACCGGTTGCCGCCATCTACCTGATCGCAAAGGAGCATGTTCTGCTTGCCAAAGCGGATGTTCCCGTGGGATTGCTTGTTATGGGTGGACTTGGAATTGCCATCGGTATTGCACTGCTGGGTCACAAGGTTATGGCAACCGTGGGCAGCAAAATAACTGTGCTGACCAACACAAGAGGATTTGCGGTTGACTTCGGAGCGGCTTCCACAGTATTGGCCGCTTCCAATATGGGGCTCCCGGTTTCTTCCACCCATGCGGCAGTCGGCGCAGTTGTAGGAGTAGGGCTGGCCAGAGGATTTTCGGCGGTCAACTTCAGCATTCTCGGCAGGATAGTTCTGTACTGGGTGCTGACAGTACCTATTGCCGCAATTACAAGCATAACGATATTCAGCCTGTTGAAATGGGCTTTCATCTAGATAACACAAGGAGAACACTATGCACTTTCGTCTTCCTTTCTTAGGTATTATCGTCAACAAGAACCCTATGGACGGGCTGGTCAAGCATTACAAAAAAATCGCCGAGTGCATTCATATCATAAATGACTCGGTGGAATGCTATGTCGCCGGGAACGACACCTGCCGCGACTTTGATGAACTCATCCAGCAGATAGACACGGTCGAGGGACAGGCTGACAAAATAAAACGCTCCATACGCAACCATCTGCCGCATTCAATGTTCATGTCCGTGGATAAGACCCTGTTCTTCAACTACACACGCAGCCAGGATAACGTTCTGGACAATGCACAGGAAGCTCTGCACTGGCTGGCAATGCGCAAGGTGGCCATCCCGTCGGAATATCAGAAGGACCTGATCCTGCTGCTTTCGGAAGTCAACGATACCACAACAAGCCTCGGCCCTGCGCTTAAGGCCACTATAGAACTGGTGGACGGCAAATCGATAGACCGCGAAAGCACCAAGAACAAATTCCGCAGAGTGCGCAAACACTGCGCACGGGCAGTTGAACTGCGCAAGGCCCTGACCAACCGCATCTACAATTCCGATATGGATTTCAAGGATATTTACCAGCTCATGCACTTTGTCGACTGCCTGAACGAAATGGCTCATCAGGCAGAAGGATGCGCCGATATTCTCAGAGCCATGGTTGCCCGCTAGCCATAGCTGACCATATATAAAAAAGAAAAACCTCCGCAGATCAGCTGATCTGCGGAGGTTTTTCGGTCTTGAACAGACAGAACAAATTAATAATCAACAAGCCAGTTCGCGGGGATGGACCACTGTCCGTCCTTTGCGGAATCAAGCAGTGCGTCCAGCAGTCTGGCGACCCCGCATTCGCGGCAGGACGGAATATGCAGGTCCGCAGCGGGCAGCACTTCGGGAGCGGCATTTGCCACCGCAGCGCTCAGCCCGGCACGGGCGAACAGAGAGAGATCATTCTCGCTGTCACCGATTGCGATTGAGTTGAGATCCGGCCACCCTGCTTCCTTCATGATCTGCATAGCGGCGGAATGCTTGCCGTGCCCGGCAGGCCCTATTTCCAGAAACTCCTCACCGGTGCGCACGCAGTTCAGACCGAATTCAGCGGCAAGCGCACGGACGAACTCGCATTGTTTGCGCTGGCTGCGATGGGAAAAAGTCAGAATCTTGATGACCCCGTTCGCCAACGGGGTGGGACCGGATTGCGGCAGAACCTCGCCGACCATGGCAAAAGCATTGATCTGCTCGGCGCTGAGGTCGGAACGGCTCCAGATGCCGTCGGTTACGTACGTTGCGTAGTTTATGTTTTCCCGGAGCAGAATATTTTCGATCTCTTCGCAGGGCTCCACGGTTTCCCCGAACAGGCTTATCCTGCCGTCACGGATGATGACGGACCCGTTGACCCCGGCATGGGGGTTATGGCTGCCCACGCTTTGTATGAGCTCCGGCACGCTGATCATATGCTTGCCGGTAACAAGGGAAAACCTGCCGCCCGCAGTTGTGTAGCGGTTGATCGCGGCAAGCGACCGCCGGTCCAGAGACTGACCCGGTTCAATGAGAGTCCCGTCAATGTCGCAGAAAATCCATGGGAGATTTCTGTGCTGCTGTCCGGCAATTTCCCTGGAGTACATGTTCTGCACCCTGCGGGCTTCGGGAAGAAGCCTGCGTGCGGTCTGCGGAGGAATGGAACCGAGTCCGAACCGGCCCTCAAGCTCCACAATACGCTGCCCGAAGGAAAAAGGTTCCCCCACCGGGGAAGTCCTGAAATCGCAATACCGCACAGCGGAATGAACCGGACCACGCAGGTCCGGGCGCGGCAGCCGGTCATATATTTCCTTTATTTCCGGCTTGTATTCAATATCCACCGGAGTACTGGAATGCCAGAGAACCGCTTCGACAATATCTTCCGGCGCATCGCAATGCGCAAGATAGACAGCTCCGTCCAACGGATGAAATCCGGTTCTGCTGAGCTTCTCGGAATAGCCGATGTCGTGAAACAGGGCTGCCGTGGTGATCTTCCCGGCCAGTTCTCCTTCGCAGCCTGTCTGGGAAACAATCCTCTGCGCAGTGCTGCAGGCCTGGCGCATATGGGCCAGCCGGGTTGAATCTTCGGGATAGAATGATGCGGCAAGGGCATCATCAAGAGTTCCGGCTGTGGGAGCCAGAGGATCGGGAAATATTTCCTTAAGTATATCGGACGATTTAACGGAGCTACCCGTCTGGACTATTTTTTTATTCATTTTAAATCCGGCATGTTATCCGGCGGGGCTGGAGTGAACTCTGGACAGAAACATCCGCACAGCGCGGCCATTAAGCATGAAAAAATCTGCCCTCAGAAAAATAAGGCGGGAATCTTACTTGGCAAGGACCGTCCGGCAACCGTTGTGTTACAGAGAATCGATCCTTGCCTTTGCCAAAATAAAGTTCATACCCCGCCCGGTTCATATATCAGGATATTTCGTCACAAACGACTTTCATACACCCCGTTAGTGTATCCGCAATATTTTTTAGTGCGGCAGCTCAGACCGAATCAGGATTTCCTTTTTTCAACTTCCGCGACCAATCTTTCGAACACGCCCTCAATATCGAGACTGGTGGTGTCGACAAGAATTGCGTCTTCCGCCGGTTTCAACGGTGCTACCTTGCGGTTGCGGTCCTGATCATCGCGAGCGCCGATCTGTTCAACGAGTTCTTCCATATCCGCCGGACGCCCCATTTCCTGCAGTTGCAGAAAACGTCTGCGGGCTCTTTCACGAAGATCGGCATCAAGAAAAAACTTGCAGGGAGCCTGCGGGAAAATAACCGTTCCCATGTCGCGCCCTTCGGCAATGAGGGAAGTCGTGGCCCCGATGCTGCGCTGGGCATCCTTCTGGCAGGTCCGTACAGCCGGAATTCTGGCCATGTTGGAGGCCCACATGCCTACTGTTTCAGTACGGATTTCATCAGTCAGGGGCACTCCGTTCAGGCTCAGTACGGAGCCTGCACCGCATCCGGAGAGAGAGAATTCCAATTCTTTCAGGGCGGTCTCCATTCTCAACGCCTCCCATTCCCAGGCCCCTTCGCCCAGCTTCCAGGCCGTAGCCCGGAACATGGCTCCGGTATCCAGATAGGCGATGCCGAACCGGTCGGCAAGGCGCTTGGCAAGAGACGATTTCCCTACCCCGGCAGGACCGTCGAGTGTGATGATGAACGGTCCCGTCATTAAAGAATCTCCTTCAGGGTTTTGAGAAAAACGGCGTTTTCATGATCAGTGCCCATGTTCACCCGGATATATTCCGGCAGACCGAAGCTCTTCAGAGGGCGCACAATTATTCCGCGCTTGAGAAGTTCCTCAAAGACCTCCCCGGCATCACGCGTGGGTTTGAACATGACAAAATTGGCCTGTGAATCAAGCACCTCACAGCCCATGGCCCGCAATTCCTCGGTAAACAGTTTCCTGCCCCGGTGAACCACGTCCAAGGTGGTCTGATAGAAAGCGTTGTCTCCAAGAACGGCGATTGCAGCTTCCTCGGCCAGAAGATTCACGGTGAAAGGAGCACGGGCGCGATTGATGAAATCGGCCAGTTGCGAACTCATTATGCCGAACCCGACCCGCAAGCCGGCAAGGCCGTAAGCCTTGGAGAAAGTTCTGGTCAGGACCACATTCGGAAACCGTTCAAGCAGGCCGCGCATGTCGTAGGTCTCTGCCGGAGTTGCAAAATCCACGTAGGCTTCATCAACTACAAGAAGAGTTTCCTCCGGTATGGATTCGGCTACTTCACTCATTTCCTGCACGGTCACGGCCAGGCCTGTGGGATTGTCCGGGCTGGTAATGAACACGACTGCCGTTCTTTCGGTAACGGCCGCAGCAAGCTCCTTAAGGGGCTGCTTGTGTCCTGCGGCGCGCGGAATCTGACGAAATTTTATGCCGCAGAGTTTGGACATGAGCCTGTACATGCTGAAACAGGATTCATAGGTAAGCACTTCATCCTGACCCGGACGGGCCTTGATGCGCACCAGCAGGTCGATGACCTCGTCGGACCCGTTACCGCTCAGAATCAGATCTTCACGCACACCGACCCGTTCCGCAATGGCCCGGTTCAGCCGGGGGTTGCCGTTATGCGGATATCTGAAAACATAAGGGGCATGTTTTATAATGCTCTTCTGCGCTATGGGAGAAGCACCCAGCGGATTTTCGTTGCTGGCGAGTTTGATGACTGTATCCAGACCGTATTTTTCCTTGATTTCCTCAATGGTCAGACCTGGAGCATAGGCTTTTGAATCCATCATATCTGGACGGACTTGAATGGTGGACATGCAGGAATCCTCTCAAGATGGTAAATTTCCCCGAAAGAAGCGAAAAAAACGGCGCGTTCTTCGTACCGGTTGCCGCATATGAACCGGCCCGGCAGACACTGACAAAACGATCATAACAGGACATGGCTGAAGCCGTTTCTTCAACGCAGGGACAAGGCCCTTTGCAGGCACAGGCCGGGTTGCCTCGGCAAGATCGGGGTTGATGGGACTTTAGTAGTTTGGAACGCCTGATTTGTCAAAAAAAGCTGCGCCGGAATTCGAGCAGAAAAAAGCGGAAGCCCCCTGTCCGAAAACCGGGCAGGGGACTTTGGGGTTAGGAGGCCAGACCGAGGAAAACGGGGCAAATCCGCCCCCGATCTGATTGAGATTGTCTATAACCTAAAGTTAATCCTCAACCTACCGATGTCAATAGAACTCTATCAAGTAATGGTTATGCAGGCCTTACGGTCAGCACCGGGCACTTTGAGGACTTAACGACCTTTTCAGCCACGGAACCGAACAGGATGCGATCAATACCGGCCCGACCATGGGTACCCATGACAACGAGGTCGGCAGCTTCGCTCGCTGCGAAACTCAGAATTTCTTCAGCGGCGTAACCGGTTACAACCTTGCCGTTAACGGTTACATCCTTGAAGTTTTCCTCGATAAAAGTTTCCATGGTGGAATCCGCCCCGGTGACGATTTCTCCGACAAAGTTCTCGATGGAACTCGGCGGAACATGGAAGCCCACGTACTGGTCCAGCGAAGGAGCCACGTACAGGCACAGGATTTCCGCGCCCATAGTCTTTGCCAAGGTGCTCGCGTAGTCAGCTACAACAGGGCTGTGTTCGGAAAAGTCCACTGCGCACAAAATCTTCTTGATAGTTACCATATTAATCCTCCCTGTTATTCATTTGGGAAATGGAAAAAAGTGCAATACAAAATTTCCTACCTAAAGATTAACGGAAATGACAAGACATGGACAAGCATTTTCTTGTGATTTACAATTTAGATGGAAAAAATGTCTTGCCTAAACTTTTATAAACTTGTCTCAGGAAATTTTTGCCGAGACATACAAATATCAAATCTAATAAAATCAATATCTTGTCAAAACTCTAGACTTTGGCAAGCTCATTGCATAGTAAAAAACGAAACCAAAGGCTGAGGAGTAGAAAATTATGAAGATAAGTCCTGAACAGATTGAAGCCTTACAGCAGCAACAGCAGCAGACCAATAAGGCCAAGAAGGTGGACGGGGCGGCTTTCGGGGAATTCCTGAATCAGGAAGTGCAGCAGGGCGAAACCCGCCAGACTGCAACTATTCCCACAGTGCCGGGTCTTCAAGCCATGAATCCTCTTCTGCAGGTGCAGCAGACAGCCCCTGTAGAATCTTCACAGGTAAGTGAAGGGGAATTCGTGGGCAAGGTGGAAGAACTTTTCGGCAAGCTGGAAAACTATGCGCAGCAGCTCGGGTCTGAAGACGGGCTGAAGCAGGCTTACAGTACTCTTGAAGGGATTCAGGGTGGAGTTGAATCGCTCAAGAAGGACTGGCCCGGAGTTGCCAGCGAAAACCCCGAACTCGGTTCCATTGTCTCCGAACTGGAAGTAATGACCGCAACCGAACAGATCAAATTTAACCGAGGAGATTACGTGTAGCCCCTGGCCGCACTGTCTCCTGCGCAGCCGGGCTGCGTGAGAAAACCGCGACATCCTTTACGGGTGGCGCGGTTTCTTTTTTCAGCGCCTGTTTCCTGGCGTTCCAATCCATGAATTCGAACCGTTAAATCTCCCGGATAATTTTCATCAAAAAAATGCACTGTGCGTTGTTGACAAGAACATTTGAGTGTATATTTCTTGAACAAGCGACAATTACAGGAGGTTTCATATGGTTATCGACTTTGGTTCATTCTATAATTTTCCGTATGAGTTCGACAAAATATTCAATGACGTCTTAAATCCTCACCATTACAGAAGGAGAAGAGCTTCATACCCTCCTTTGAACATTACCGAGGATGAAAACAACATATACGTTCATGCGGAAGTACCCGGCGTTGCAATTGAAGACGTCGAAATAACAGTTACAGCCAAGGATCTTGTGATCAAGGGAGAGCGCAAGCTGCCTGAAGGAAGATACTTTCGTCAGGAAAGGCCTTCCGGAGTCTTTCAGCGGATAGTTTCCATAAATACGAACATAGATACGGATAACGTATCGGCATCCATGAAGGACGGAATTCTGAACATTGCGCTGCCCAAGGCAACTGCTTCCGCACCGCGCAAGGTCGACATCGCAGTGGAATAAGGGAGGTTTGTTATGAGCACAGAAGCAAAGATTGAAAAATTCAGCCCGGCAACGGACATTGTGGAAAGTGAACAGGGTTTTTACATGTATATGGACCTGCCCGGCGTAAGCCGCGAGAATCTCGAAATAGACCTTGAAGAGAATTCGCTGGTAGTTACAGGCAGGACGGCATACGCAACCGCTGAAAATGAAAAATTCCTGGACCGCGAATTCTCCGGCGGAGAATACGTCCGCAGATTCACGGTTGCGGATATTGTGGACCGCAAGAACATCAAGGCCAACCTCAAAAACGGGGTGCTTGAACTCTTCCTGCCGAAAATCCCTGAAGTTCAGCCCCGCAAGATTCAGATATCGGCTGAATAAAGACCAACCAAAAGTAAAGGGCCCGGAAAACCGGGTCCTTTTTTTTAGCCGATCGAAAGCCTCCATGCCCCCACACCCGAGTCCCCACACCCGATAAATCTGGTTTGCCCGCCACTTTGCTTTCTGGTAAACGGCAGGAAACCCTTACAGAGAAGGAGCATTTATAATGAAGCTTGTCAGAATTTTATTGATATCCGTTCTTTTCAGCCTGCTTCTGATGTCCGGACATGCCTTTGCCGCCGGTTCCAAAGTATTTGTCCAGTTGCAGACCAGCATGGGCAACATTGTTCTTGAGCTTGACCGGGACAAGGCACCGAAGACCGTTGAAAACTTTCTCAGATACGTGAAGGAAGGACATTACGACGGAACCATTTTTCACCGCGTTATTTCGGGATTCATGATTCAGGGCGGCGGTATGGATAAGAATATGGAAGAGCGCCCCACCCACGCTCCCATTGAAAACGAGGCCCGCAACGGCCTTTACAACGACAAGTATACCGTGGCCATGGCCAGAACCAACGACCCGCATTCGGCAACAGCCCAGTTCTTTATCAACGTTGCCGACAACAACTTCCTAAACTTCAAATCCGCCAGCGGTTCCGGCTGGGGCTATGCGGTCTTCGGCAAAGTTTTAGGTGGAAAAAAAGTGGTCGATAAAATTGCAGGCGTCGTTACCTACAGCAAGGGCCACTACGATGATGTTCCGGTTAAACCCGTAACGATTATCAAGGCTGAAGTGCTGGACCAGTAACGCCTGATCCAACCCTGTTTTCTTCAAGCCCCGGAACCCCGGTTCCGGGGTTTTTTGTTGCACATCCAAACCCCGGGAGATTTGACCCCATTGGTAAAGAAGACTAAAACAAGCCCAAGCGAGCAAACATATAACCTTAAACTGTGCCAGCGAGGGGCCATGAAAGGTAAAAACAAAAAAGACGCGATCTTATACGCCGCGCAGGAAACATTCGGGAGATACGGTTACGCAGGAACAACAGTAAAAATGATTTCCGAACGCGCGGGAGTGGCCTTCGGGCTTGTATCCCACTACTTCGGAACAAAGGAGGAGCTCTTTGTTACGGCCGGAGTAGCGCTTGTAGAAGACCTTATGGAGTACCTTACAAGTGAAATGCGCAAGGCCCGGTCCGGCATAGAAGGCATACAGCTTTTCATGAACAGCTACCTGAGCTACACATTGCAGCACCGCAACACCTTCCCTGTGCTGCTGCGCTGCTCTCCCTTTTCCGATGTCCAGATAGATATGGACAGAACCCGCATTTCCATCAAGTTTCAGCAGCTTCTGAACTTAATCAGGGAATGCGTGGAGCGGGGCATGGAGGACGGATCAATCAGGTCCCTGTCCGTTGATGATACCACTACAATAGTCTACTCAAACATCGTCGGCACGGTCAGAACCAGATTTCTGTCTCCGTACGACCTGCCGAACCTGTATGAAGAAACAACCGAATTTGTTGTCCGCAGCATGAAATCAAGGGACTGATCACATTTCGCAGGATGAAATGCCGTGCAGGCAGAAACGGCATTTCATCCATGCCGGGCTTGACAGCAGCAAGGACCTCTTTCATGGTCTGCGCATGATAAATAAAGCTGCGCCCCACAGGATTATCAAAGAATGCAGACCGCTAATGCTGCTGGCTGCATTTTTTCTGATCTCTGTTTTTGCCGCCCCAAACAGGGTAGATGCCCATCCGCATGTATTTGTGGATTGTTCACTGACGTTTGAATTCGATGAAAGCGGCCTTAAAGGTATCCGCCAGAAATGGTGGTTCGACAAAATGTTCGCGGCCATGATTCTCGGAGACTACGACAAGGACCGCAACAACATAATCAGCGAAGAAGAGGCAAAAGAAATAGAATCCGGGGCCTTTATCAACCTCCGGAATTTCAATTACTTCACCAGCATATCCGTTGACGGGAACCGCGTCTCCTCGATAACTGCGACCGAGTTCAAACCACTTGTGGAAGACTCCACGCTTGTCTATACCTTTTTCGTCCCTTTGCATCTTGCTGCTGATTCAGCGCATACCGTAAAAGTCGCTGTGTATGACGAAAGTTTTTATACCGCCATACAGATGGATCCCCAAAACAAAATCAGCTCCACTCCTTCGAACATGCAGGTTAATCTTACTTTGGAACAGGAACCGGAAATGGCTTATTTTTACGGGCAGATGGTGCCTGATGCCGCAGTCCTTACAATCGTTGCCCGCTGATGAATAAAATCTTACCCTCCATCCTGCTGTCTGTGGCTGTACTGCTCCTTCTTTTATCGGGTTTGGCGTACGCCGGGGGCGACTCCAACCCTTTCCTGACGCCCAAAAAAGAGACCTCGGCTTCAGCCGGAACCGGTGACAGAGCCGGTAATTCCGAAATACGGGTAAATATCCGGACAGAAACGGCCGGATCATTCTATACCGCACTCATGACCCGGATCACCATGGCCCAGAAAGAAATCAGGGACCGGTTGACAGGATTCTCGACTGAAATAAGGAAAAACCATTTCGGCAAATCATTCTGGCTGTTTCTGGCCTTTACCTTTGCATACGGAGCGGTGCACGCGCTGGGGCCCGGCCACGGCAAATCGGTAGTCTGTGCTTATTTCATTTCCCGCCCCGGTTCCATTCTCACTGCCGCGTTCATGTCCTGGCTTATCTCCGTTGTTCATGTGGGATCGGCAACGGTCACAGTCTGTCTGGCCTATCTCCTGCTGAAAAACGGCATGTCCGGGTTTGAGAATTTCAACAACCACATGCAGACGGCAAGTTTCCTCCTGATTGCCGCCATCGGTCTCTGGATGACCGTAGAAGCCGTGTTTTCCTTCCGGGGACGGAATTGCAACTGCTCGAATGCTCGCGGGGCAACTCTGAAAGAAACAGCCGCAGTGGCTTTCGTGACCGGCATCATCCCTTGTCCCGGCGCGGCTATCATCCTCGTGTATACACTCTCCGCAGGGATACTCCGGCCGGACTTGCGGCAATGGTCTGCATGGCAGCCGGGATGGGCATTACCACATCCCTTTTTGCCATCGCGGCAACCGGCACCCGCCGGACAATGGAGCGAGCAGACTTTTCCGGTAAAATCAAAAACTCTTATTCGATCCTGTCCCTGTTCGGCGGACTGGTGATACTGGGCTTCGGCACCATGATGCTGGCAGCCCGCCTAGGATAAGCCCGGAACGGCCCTCTCTTGCCAACTCTTTTCATGACAGATCCTCTCTTTGCTGATATTATTCCTATAAGTTCCGTTATCTCATCGTAAAACCGCCGGGGCCGGTCTCCCCGGCGGTGGACGGCGTCACGATACGCCAAAGCAGCAAAGAGGAAAGCCGCGCATGATCAATCTGACCGGCTACGAAAACATCAGTCTCATGCTGGAAGGGACAGACATCAGCCTCTGGCGCGCCGTGCGGGAGGATGACGGACATCCTGTGCTGATAAAATCACCCAGCTCGGACACCCCCTCCCCCAGAATTCTGGCCGGGCTTAAAAATGAATACTCCATCATGGAGGAAATCGGTTTTTCGGGAGTATTTCCGACTGTAACACTTTTCACCACCGACAATTCTCTCGCCCTGGTGCTGGAAGACCGGGGATACACGATGCTCGACACTCTGATCAGCGAGAACCGGATCGGCGTTGCGGACAGGGTTAAAATCGCATTGAATGCGGCGAAGGCGGTAAGCAAGATTCACTCAAAGGGATTTCTGCACAGGAACATTCAACCTTCAAGCATAGCGGTTGCCGATGATTTGAGTGACTCGCTTTTGCTCAACCTGCAGTACGGAATAAGAATTTCCGACAACTCTCATGGCCCAGCTACGGGAATTATACCGGATGAAAACCTGCCGTACATTTCCCCGGAGCAGACCGGAAGAATCAGAAACGGTCTGGATCGCCGTTCGGACTTTTACTCTCTGGGTGCAACTCTTTATGAACTGTTTACCGGGACCAGACCTTTCACATCCGCGGACCCGCTTGAACTGATCCACAGTCATCTGGCCAAAATGCCGCAGTCACCCGCTGTAATAAATCCAGAAATTCCGGAACCGGTTTCCGAAATTATTCTCAAGCTCATGGCCAAAAGTCCCGATGACCGTTACCAGTCGGACCACGGCATCATTCAGGACCTCAAAGCCTGCCTCAGGATACTTCGCGACCGGGATTCATACGACTTTTTTGCTGTCGGCAGCCAGGATATCTCCGACACATTCATGCTGCCCGAAAGACTTTTCGGGCGGACGGAAGAAACAAAACAGCTTCTCGCTGCATACAGCAGGGCCGCACTAGGCAGTTCTGAACTGGTGATTGTACGCGGTGAGCCGGGATGCGGCAAAACAGCCCTTATCAAATCTCTCAAGCGACACGTCCTGAAAGAAAGAGGCGAATATATACGCGGCAAATTCGACCAGTTCCGCGGAAATCGTCCATACAGCGCGATAGTCCGGGCATTCCAGAATCTGCTCCGTAAAAAACTGAACAGCCCCGCCCCGGTTATGGAGGCCTGGAAAAAACGCATTACCGGTGTGCTGGGAGCCAATGCAGGAGCCATAACGGATGTCATCCCCGAACTGGAACAGCTGATCGGCAAACAGCCGTTGCCTCCGGAACTGCCTTCCGCGGAGGACCGCAACAGGTTCAACAGGACGTTCAAGGATTTCATCAGGGTCTTTCCAAGCATGGAGACACCTCTGTTACTTTTTCTGGATGATCTGCAGTGGGCGGACACCTCTTCTCTGCAACTGATCAGAAAACTGCTTGATGACGAGGAAACATCCTACCTTATAATCGTGGGAGCATACCGCACCGGCCTGCCGCTCAATGAAAACATACTGACGGAACTGACCGGGCTTGAAGAACTTGACCCGAACGTTGAAACCATAACCCTTGAACGGCTGGGCCTGCGCCACGTGCAGGCATTCATATGCCGCACCCTGTGTGCCGATAAGGATCAGACAGATGGTCTTGCCAGACTCGTCTTCAACCGCACCGGAGGCAACCCGCTCTTTGTCCATGAATACATGCGCAATCTCCACCGGGGGGGCATGATCGAGTTCAACAAGCTGGAAAACAAATGGGAATGGGACCTGCAGGGCATACGGAACCTGTCCATGGACGGCAATATAGTGGAAATGATGATCGACAAGATCAAATCCCACCCTCCGGAAGGACAGGAAATCCTGAAAACGGCCGCATGTATCGGAGAGCTTTTTGATCTGGATACGCTCACCTCGGTTCTGGATACTCCTGAAGATGTAATCTCCGATTATCTTGCCATCGCCATCCGGGAAGGTCTGATTGTCCCCGAGGAAGACCGACTTATCACACACCCCATCCCCGGCAAAACAGAACCTCCGCGTTTTTTTTCATTCATGCACGACAGAGTGCAACAGGCGGCCTATTCCATGCTGGACAGCCGGGAAAAGACAGACCTGCACCTGAAAATAGGAAGAATCATGCTTAAAAGGTTCAAGGAATCATCCATGCCGGACGATGTCTTTGAAACAGCCGCACAGTTCAGTCTGTGCCTGCATGGAGTGACTTCAAAAGATGAGCAGGCGGATGTTGCACGCATATTTCTTCTCTCCGGCAGCAAGGCCATGCACAGTTCCGCCTTTGAACCTGCGGCCGAATATATTTCCACCGCTGTAAGGCTGTTTGGTGCAGATGGCTGGGAAAACAACTACCGGGATACATTCGACATGTATCTTGACTGGTTCGAATGTGTTTTCCTTGGCGGAGCCGCTAAACAGGCCGAAAAAATATTCCGTACAATCCTGGAGCATTCCGCCGCCAAGGAAGATCTGGCGAAGGCGAACATCGCCAAAATACAACTGTACTTCGATAAAAGCCGCTATCAGGAAGCAGTCGGCATCGGACTGGAAATGCTTGAGCTGTACGGGATCAGAATACCGTCCAAGCCCGGAAAAACTGATCTGGCTCTGGAACTGTTCAAAACCAGAATGTGCCTGCGCAAACGCTCGGCAGAATCAATCCTGAACATGCCGGAAATGAAAGACCGTGAAAAACGGCAGACCATGCGGCTTCTGATGTACACAGTTGCCCCGGCATTCATGTTCAACAAAAAACTGGTACTGTTCATTGTGCTCAGAATGGTCCGCCTTTCGCTCAGACATGGCAACGCCCCCTCCTCCGCCTATGGCTATATGTTTTATGCCATGTTCATTGCAGCAAGATTTTCTGATTTCAACCGATCCGGTAAATTTGCCGAACTGGCCGAAAAACTGAACAAACGATTCGACAATACCGAACTGGAAGCCAAGATAGCCATGCTTCGCGGTGCCATGCACGATCATTGGCTTGCTCCCCTGTCCTTGAGCATCAGTACACTTGAAAGCGCGTATCAGAGCGGACTGCGCCACGGAGACAATGCCTATGCCCGCTACTGCGCTTACTTTATTGTGTATTACAGATTCCTGCTTTGGGAATCCATAGACGATGTTTACAACTCCTCAATGAAATACTCGCCGTTTATACGCAAAAACAACAACTCCCTGGGCAACGGCGTACTAGACCTGGCCATACAGATGGGCAAAAGCCTGCAGGGCAGGACCTTCACCCCCGGCTACCTGGATGACGAGGGATTCAGGGAAGTCATGCTTATCAACATGTCCAGAAGCAGCGGTTCGGAAGTTACCGAACACTGGACCGGCATCTCCAAAATCATAACCCTCACCTTTTTCGGTTGTCACTCCAAGGCTCTGGAGTACATTGAACGTATGTACGACAGGGTTGAACAGACCATGTTCGGTATGTTCATCGTGCCGGTTTTCCATCTGTTCAGCATAATCAACATGGCCGAAGTCCACCGGGACTCTCCCCCGGACATCAGCAGAAAATACCTCGGCAGAATCGGCAAATCCGTGGACAGACTAGGACGATGGGAGAAGTCCTGCCCGGACAATTTCAGGCCTATGTACAGTCTGGCCAGGGCCGAACAATCCAGACTTAAGGGCGAAAACAGCAAAGCTCTGCGGTTTTATGAAGAGGCGATTCTAAGCGCCCAGAAAACAGGGGCAAACGGTTTTTCAGGTCTGGCCTGTGAACGCGCAGCCTACTTCCATTTTTCCATAGGAGGAAAAATATCCGGGCTGGCGCTGCTCTCCGAGGCATGCGGACACTACGGGAAATGGGGCGCAACGGCCAAAGTAAAGACTCTCCTGCGGGACAACAGACAGCTCCTGAATTCGCCGGGTCAGTTGTTGATGGAGAACCAGTTGCAGGACAAAATTCAGCAGCCCCATTCAGTTGATATTTCGGCAGTTATCAGGGCATCACAGGCCATTTCCGGCGAAATCGTACTGGACAGGCTGCTGGATAAACTGATCCGCATCGTTACGGAAAACGCCGGAGCGCAGAAAGCCTCTCTGCTGCTGATCAATAACAACAACCTCGAACTTGCAGCCCATGCTTTTGTCTCTGAAACAGGCATCACCACCATAATCAATCCTGATCAGGACAGGGAACTTTATTGCAAAAGCATAGTAAATTACGTCCTGCGCTCAAGGGACAACATTGTCCTGCGTGATGCCGGAGCTCAGGGACCGTTTACCATAGACAGTTACGTCATCCGCACAAGACCGAAATCCATACTGGCCATGCCCGTGCTCAACCAGCGCATTATGCGCGGAGTGCTGTACCTGGAAAACAATCTGACCTCCGGGGTATTTACCGAAGACCGGCTGCAAGTGCTGAATCTGCTTTGTTCACAGGCAGCCATAGCCATTCAGAACGCCCGGCTGTACTCCGAACTGCGCGAATCCGAGACTCAGCACCGGACCCTTCTGGAAAGCATCAACGTGGGTGCTTTTCGCGCGGAAGCTGTCCGGGAAGGCAGACTTGTGAAGGCTAACAGGGCTCTTTCAGAAATATTCGGATACCGGGACTGGACGGAATTCCGGAGAATCCCCCTGAGATCGTTTTTCATCGATCCGCAAATGCACGACAGGATACTAGAAGAACTGCTGGACGAAATGATTGTCCGGGACAGGGAAGTGAACATGCGCCGCAAGGACGGCACTCCCGTATGGATAAACATGACCGTAACGCTGCACCGAAACGGTAAAAACATGGAAAACTGCATCGAGGGAGTGCTGGAGGACATCACCGAAAAAAGAAAAGCGCGGGAACTGGAAAAGGAAAAGGTAGCCGCCGATGCGGCAAACAAGGCCAAGAGCGACTTTCTGGCCAGCATGAGCCACGAGATACGCACACCCATGAACGCCATTCTGGGCATGGCCGACATGCTCTGGGAATCCCGACTGAACAAGATTCAGCGTAATTACGTGAAAATTTTCAGGAACGCAGGGGAAAACCTGCTCCTGCTTATAAACGACATCCTTGACCTCTCTAAAATTGAAGCGGGCCAGATCAATCTCGAAGAAATAGATTTCAACATTGAAGAAATGTTCGAGGACATAGGCTCCATTTTCGGACTGCGTGCCCAGGCCAAAGAGATTGATTTCTGCTGGTACATTCATCCGGACGTACCGAGAATAATCACCGGGGACCCGACACGGATCAGGCAGATAATCGTAAACCTTGTGGGGAATGCTCTTAAATTCACCGAAAACGGAATCATAACCTTCGAAGCGTCAATTACATATGAAGGACTGCTGCGCGTTCTCATCACCGACTCCGGAATAGGTATACCGCAGGACAAGCTGCATTTCATATTCGAAACATTCTCCCAGGCGGACTCATCCACCACCCGCAACTTCGGCGGCACCGGGCTGGGGTTGTCTATCTGCACCCGCATGGTGGAAAGCATGCACGGAGGACTTTTTGTCAGCAGCGAAGAGGGAAAAGGGTCCACCTTCGCGTTCGTAATTCCGGTGGGATTCCCGGTTCAGCCGGAAATACCGCCGCCTCTCGCAGACACCATCATACTTGTGGTGGACAAAAACTCGGCCTGCAGGGAATTTCTCTGCCGGGGCCTTACTGATATCGGAGCGGAAACCGTCACAGCAGACAGTCTGGGCGAAATCTCGTCAAAGGCTGCGGAAATCTCCCTTTCCAGATTCGAGGAAAAGGTCATTATCATCGGTCACCCGGATTGGACGGATGACCGTTTCGCCATAGCCAGGACACTTAAGAACGGGCCTTGCAGGGACTGGAAACTTATCATAATCATGGATTCAAAACCGCAATCCAGAGAAACTTCCAGAGCAAGACAACTCGGAGCAGGCTGGATTCATCGGCCGGCACATCCGGCAGCGGTGGTGGATGACATAAAATTCTCCAACGCATACTGCATGCTCCCCGGAGAAACGGATGACGGACAGCCCTCGCAGACTGCCGCACACCACGCTAAACAGGATACAAAAGGCGAAATGACGGAACTGCACAAAACGAATTCCATCCTTCTGGTCGAAGACTCGGAAGACAACAGGATGGTTATTGATCTTTTCCTGCAAAAAACACCCTACACGATAACATATGCCGTAAACGGACAGGAAGGGGTTGAAGAATACATGAATGGAAACTTCGACATTGTTCTCATGGATATCCAGATGCCGGTTATGGACGGCTACGAAGCCACAAAGGCCATACGAGCATACGAAAGGGACAACGGACTGGCGCAGACCCCCATTCTGGCCCTGACCGCAAACGCCTTCCGCGAAGATGAGCAGAGATGTCTGGACTGCGGATGCACAGCCCACATGGGAAAACCGGTCAAAAAGAAGGAACTGCTCCGGTTTCTGGAAGATCTCCTCGGACCGGCCGAATAACCTCCTGTCACCAGCGGCGGGTAAGCACGGTCTTCCAACTATCCGGAATAAATTCCAGATATGAACTGCCGACTTCATCCATCGGGACCATAAAACCGGAAAGACTGATTGCGTAAGGCTTCATAAGCCTGAGCGGGTAGCCCTCAGCACTAAGCTGGAACCCCCCGGAACTGTCCAGAACGGTCAGCATCTCTGAAGGACTGCGGCCCACAAGCACGGCTTCCGGGAAAAAACCGGCCTGCGCAACCTGTTCCGGGAAAGCATCGAACAAGGTCCTGTTTATGAAAATGAAGTCCTCTTTCCAGAGGCTGCGGTTCACGCTCGGCAGTGTTTCATTGCTGATAAAATGCAGTCGGCGGTCTCCAAGAAAGCCATAGCTCTCAACCTTTTTTGCATCAGCCACAATCACGTTGCCCAGCCCCAGACGGCCCAGAACCTCGTTGGTGCGCTCGGCCACAATCTGATTGCGCTCCATACCTACAAGAGAAACCCCTGCAAAACCGTTTCTGCGGGCCTGCACACTCATGGCCAGCATAAGCACCCCGGTTCCCGAACCGATGTCCAGCCCGGTAAAAACGTCTCCTTCCAGCACCGGATCGGCTTCTGCAATGGCCTTGAAAATATGCGCGCTTTTAGGCAGATCAGCCAGCATGCACAGGGCAAACCCGTAAGACAGCAGTTCCCGGCGCAATGGAAGACAGTTCTCAAGCACGTCACTTCCGAGCCTGCGGTGCACAAAACGATCGAAAAGCAGAGAAACCTCTCCGAGGTCGAGAACATTTTCATGCGATCCGGGATAAACATAGGCGTGAAAGAACTTAACCAGGATGTTCATGAGCAGCGAACCGTCAAGCTCACTGCCCGGCCTGCCCGCCTCATCAATATCCTCGGCCAGAGAAGTCCTGCGGTATACAGTCTCCGCCAAAATATTCTCCGGCATGGCCGGACGCTGCAACAGCCTTAAACTGGCTTTCTTTATCATTTATATACCCGCCTTTATTCTTTCAACGTGCATAATATTCCGGAAAATTTACTTTTTATGCGGTATCTCTTAAGTGTGCAGGACTCCGAAAGTTGCAATCCGACCTGAAACATCCGGTCCGTCTGTGTATACAATACAGATATGCCCTGCCGAAAATTAATCAAACAGCCGCCGAAGAAAAAGCATACCTTTTTTTCCGATCCATTTCCACAAAAGCACACCCGCAATCCACATCCATGCAAAACTAGCTCTTGACCTTTGCGCCAATCCTGATACGGACAATCCAGCACTTGCGGTGAACGACCCTGAATATGAAATTCGCAACGCACGGCCGACCGAGCCGATGCGCGTCAGGATACTACAACAGTTCACCCGGCCCGATAAAAATCAAGATACAGGAAATATATCATGTCCCGGAATATAGATACCGCACTGAAAAAGGAAGTTGAACGCAGAAGAACCTTCGGCATCATCAGCCACCCTGACGCCGGTAAAACCACACTGACCGAAAAACTTCTCCTCTACGGGGGAGCAATCCAGATGGCGGGAACGGTCAAGTCCCGCAAGGCCAACCGCCATGCCACATCCGACTGGATGGCCATGGAGCAGGAGCGCGGAATCTCCGTAACCACCTCGGTTATGAAATTCAACTACCGCGACTACGAAATAAACCTGCTGGACACTCCCGGTCACCAGGACTTTTCCGAAGACACCTACCGGGTGCTCACCGCTGTGGACTCCGCGCTGATGGTCATCGACTGCGCCAAAGGGGTCGAAATGCAGACCAAGAAGCTCATGGAAGTCTGCCGCATGCGCGATACCCCGATCATCACCTTCATCAACAAGATGGACCGTGAAGGCATAGACCCCTTCGACCTGCTCCAGGATATCGAGGACACGCTCAAAATTGAATGCGCCCCCTTAAGCTGGCCCATCGGAATGGGTTCCGACTTCAAGGGAACATACAATATCCACAAAGGCGAACTGCACCTTTTTTCTGCCGTACACGGCGGAGGAATCCAGAAAGGCGAAGTCATCAAGGACCTGTCCAGCCCCCGGCTGGACGAACTTCTGGGAGATCAGGCCGACCAGTTGCGCGAAGAGCTGGAACTGCTTGAAGGAGCCGGATACCCCTTTGACAAGGAGCGCTACCTGGCAGGAAAACAGACCCCCGTCTTTTTCGGCAGTGCCATCAACAACTTCGGGGTGCAGGAAATGCTCGACTCGTTTGTGGAACTTGCTCCGCATCCCCGGCCTCGTGCAACAACCACCCGCGAAGTTTCTCCATTTGAAAATGAATTTTCCGCAGTAGCATTCAAAATCCAGGCAAACATGGACCCGGCACACCGGGACCGCATTGCCTTCATGCGCATCTGTTCCGGAAAATTCACCCGCGGCATGAAGGTAAGGCACCACCGCATCGGTAAGGAAGTTCAGATCGCCAATGCCACAATTTTCATGGCTCAGGACCGTACCGGCGTCGAGGAGGCTTTTCCCGGCGACATCATAGGGGTCCACAACCACGGAACAATAAAAATCGGCGACACCTTCACCTCGAAGGAAGAACTCAAATTTACCGGAATTCCGAACTTTGCCCCCGAACACTTCCGCAGGGTCATCCTCAAGGACCCGCTCAAGAGCAAACAGCTTAACAAGGGACTGCACCAACTGGCCGAAGAAGGTGCGGTGCAGCTCTTCAAGCCCCTCGGCAACAACGACAATATCCTCGGTGCAGTCGGGCTGCTCCAGTTCGATGTCATCATGTCCCGCCTTAAGAACGAGTATGGTGTCTCCGCACTATACGAACCGGTTGAATACCACACTGCCCGCTGGATAAGCAGTGAAGACAGCCGGGAACTTGACGGGATCAAAAAACGCTATCCCCGCTTTGTGGCTCTGGACGGAGATGAAAACCTGACCTTTCTCGCTCCCAGCCAGTGGCGTCTGCAGCAGGCTGAAGAAGAATGGCCTAAAATAACATTTCATAAAACCAGAGAACATCAGTAAACATCTCCACAGTCTTCTCGGAGACGAACTCCTGATAAAACTGTGCAACCGGCTTATTTCACACGACATAAGCCGGTTGTGCTGCTTTGTGGTCTGTTGCACATGAAAACAGAGAGGACGTTACGAGCAGACGGGGGGTTGACGAACTCCTGATAGCTTAATATCCAAAAGCAGGACAGTTACAACTTTACGGTACGGTCTCTCGAAATATAAATTTCCTGCGCCGCGGTTATTCTTCAAGGGCTGTGCCTTTTGTTGTACGGGTGAAAAGCCAGACCAGCATCCTGCCCGCCCGTGATTTTTCAGATTTATCTGAGACATCACGGGCCGGTAGGAAGGATTCGGCACGCATTGCGTCCGAATATTTTCAATTAATACCGGAACAGATTTCAATTTTTATGCAGATACCTGAAAAATATAAAAGAAAATTCAGTAAAGACGAAATAAACGAACTGCCCCTGCAGCAATATGACGGCCCCATCAGGCTGATTGACTCCGAAGAGGATGTTCCTGCGGCAATAGAGGAAATAAGCCGCTGTGGACTGCTGGGCTTCGATACCGAAACAAGGCCGGTTTTCAGGAAGGGAGTATCCTACCCTCCTTCACTCATACAGCTTGCCACAGACAGCTGCGTATACCTGCTGCATCTCAACCACATCCCCCTGTCGGAATGCATAAAAACGCTGCTTTCCTCAGCAGATATAATAAAAACCGGTGTGGCGGTCATAAACGATGTCAAAGAACTGCGGGAAGTTTCTTCTTTCGAAGGCAGAGGCTTTGTAGACCTCGGAGACCTTGCCAGATCACTTGAAATGCAGACCAACGGCCTGCGCAATCTGGCTGCCAACCTGCTTGGATTCCGCATATCCAAAGGGGTGCAGTGTTCAAACTGGGGACGCAAGGAATTGACCCCGCAGCAGATTACCTACGCGGCCACAGACGCATGGGTCAGCAGGGAGATATATCTCAAATTCAAGGAACTCGGCGTACTTTGACCTGCTGCCGGAACGTAATCCGGAACCCACCACCCGCAGATATAAAAGAGGACCCCATGAAAACCAGACTGATCCTGTTAGCAATTCTCGCTATTCTTTCAACCGCACAGCCTCTCTTTGCACAGCAGGACTGTCCCGCTGTTTTTTCGGAACGACTCGAAAAAATTTCAGGGATCAAGGCTGTGGAACAAAGTGATACGGGCTTCCTCGCCATACTGGACTCAGATAGCCGGACAACAAGCATAAAAATAATCTCGCAAATCAAGGCCTTAAGAAAAAAAGACTCCGGAAAATGCGATTTTTCAGGAACTTCGGTCTGTATGATGGATAAAGATTTCAACATGATCAAAGGCGGTATGGACTCCGGCCTGAAAAGAAAAGATATTGCCGGGCTCCTCTACAAATACGTATATGCACTGAACCCCGCTGAAGCCGAGGAAAACCTGAGAGGCTATGAAAAACTCTGCGAACTTGCACCGGCCAATGCCTACTATGCAGCCCGCAGGGAACACTACGGCAAGAGGGTCCGGCTTATAAAGGACCGAAGTGAATTCATAGCCGCATGCCAAAAAATGGCCCGTGCGGACAAAAAAATTCTGGACCTGAAAATAAACAGAGATTTCTACCTGTTCATCACCTCCACGGAAACCCCGCTGGCCACGGCCGAACAATTTCTCGAAAAAGTGGCAAAAACCACACCGAGACCGGACAAGAAAGTATGTGTGATCGCTTATAATTCCGATATGGATAAAAGGGAAAGCGCTTGTCCGGCAGAGTACTCCGCGGCTCTCGCAGGAATGGAGGAAGAACTGCTCATCAGCCATGTCCGCCATCTGCCCGGATACATGATCCTGAAGAACGTCAACGGCTATGCGGCACTGCAGAAACTCAACCCGACTTTTAAGTTCTACGCCCAGAAGCATGCTTTTTACTCGGCCAAAAGGGACGGCCTTGAAAAATTCGGCAACCTGAACACCGCGACAGGAAGCAGTCTCTTTACCCGGACATCATCCCGTGGGGACACCTTTTTTGCCACGGTAAACCCGGCTGCGATCAAAGGCCGCTCACAATCAGCCAATATGCAGCTGTACAAAACCCTCGCCGATTATTTCCAGCACTGCGGCAGCCCGCTTTCAAAATGTGTGCTCAAAGATCCTGCAGGAAACACTCTGGGAACAATTCACTGCGGAAAGAACGGCTGTTCCTTCAGGTAAAGCCGGGCAATACATCCTGCAGCTTCAGGTATACCTGTGGACTGACTGAATACGAGCATTTTGAAAAGCAACAGCTTAAACCTTTGAAGGTATTTTTAGCTGGTACTCGCAACTGTTCGGGTATATCTTTCTGCAGCCTGAAAAAATACGGAGGACCAAATGCCCACTACCATATTTGATCTCGGACTTTCAGTTGAAGCCGTTTCCCTTTTTCTGCTCATCGAGGGGCTGGAAGGAAACAGGATAGACCCGGACAAAAACTGCACAGCCAGACCCCAGCCCATTACTGTTGAAAGCTGCCTTGCCAAATGGAGTGGCGGCGAAGCGGACTTCAAGGCCGCACTTACCGAACTGACCGCTATCGGCGCACTTAAAAACGAGCATTCGCAACTGAGTATAACCAAAGCGGATACATGGAAAACAAAGCAGGTTTAGTTGACTCTTTCCCCCGAAATTCTCTGGAACGGGCTGGGATGGCCGCTTATACGGCTGATCCTGTTCATAAGCCTGGGACTGCTGGTAGGTAATATTGTTGAAGGATTGCGCTGGACAAGGGCCATGGGCCGTCTGGCTACTCCACTTATCCACGCAGGAAGACTCAAGGACATCAGCGGAGCGAGTTTCGCCATGGCCTTCTTTTCCGGAGTCGCGGCCAACTCCATGTTGTCCGAGGCATACGAAAAGGGGGATATCTCCGACCGGGAACTATTGATCTCCAACCTTTTCAACAGCCTGCCTACATACTTCCTGCACATGCCCACTGTTTTCTTCATCGCCGCCCCTTTCATCGGCAGCGTGGCCTTTGTTTATGTGGGACTGACCTTCATCGCGGCAATCCTACGCACCGGGGCCATTGTTCTCTGGGGCAGGATGACCCTGCCCCCGATAGAATGCTGCTCCGATGTGATGGGCAGGCTCAAGGAACAGGAACCGGGCTCATTTTCCGCAATCATCACAAAGGCTGTCAAAAGACTCAAAAAAAGACTGCCTCGCGTTGTATTCATCACAGTTCCCATCTATGTCGCTTTCTTCTTTCTGCGCCGCTACGGAGTGTTCACCGACTTCCAATCCTGGCTGAGCGGCCACCTGTCTTTCCTGTCCTGGCTCAATCCGCAGATCTTCGGGATAATCGCTTTCAGCCTTGCTGCTGAATTTACGGCCGGACTGGCCGCAGCAGGTTCACTGCTAAGCGCAGGCACACTTGAACCGCACAGCATCGTCCTTGCCCTGATGGCCGGTAATATCCTCTCGACTCCCATGCGGGCCCTGCGTCACCAGTTGCCTTATTACGCCGGCATATTCAGGGGAAAAATCGCCCTCAAACTAATCCTCTGCAACCAGCTGCTGCGCACGACAAGTCTGCTTCTTATCGGGATTGTGTATTACATTCTCACCTTTTAAACTCTGTCGCTGCCCGGTCGGGCCAACCTGTTTTGTTTTACTGGTTGTTTACTCCTTTTTGGGCTAATCTGCGCATAAGTAAACAATTTGATAGCGGAGAAATTCATGGCAGCCGACAACAGTTTGAAACGGATTCTGGACATCCCCCTTGAAATCAAGGTCGAGATGGGCCGCACCAAACTCCTGGTCAACGAAATAATACAGTTTGGACAGGGAACGGTTATCGAACTGCACAAACTGGCCGGAGAACCTCTGGACATGTACGTTGAGGGACGCCTCGTTGCGCGGGGTGAACTTGTTGTCATCAACGAAAATTTCGGATTCCGGGTCACGGAAATAATCAAGCCGGAGGACCGGATCAAAAGTCTGGGACTATAAGAACCGCTGCAGACTGAAGTTATCAGACCCCCGCATTACGGGGGTTTCTTTTTGGCAAGGAGCCGCACTTTCTAGGCCGGATGTTTCTGACAGGTTCAACACATACCTGATCATCGCTGCCGATGTCGTGCTATAGAAATTTTGCAGCACTGTAGAATTTGATGCCCCGGATTCTTTCTGGTAAACGCATTCTTCTTCGGCAGGCCGATTTCTTTTTCGAAACCGGTGCCGCATTTTAATCAGCTTAACTTCAAATTTATATACAACCGTCACGGAAAAGGCATACATGAGAAGTATGCAGGCCGTTGTTTGCAGCGCAGGAGGTTGCGTCAAAGTGTCATCCCTATCCGAATCATTTTCCCGAAAGCCGGTATTGTGGGCTGTGGGCATAATCTTTTTCACAACCTTCGCCAGAATATGGTTTCTGGCAACCGGGCAGCTCAATCTGGTACAGGACGAAGCCCAGTACTGGGACTGGACCCGGCACATGCAGTTGACCTATTATTCCAAAGGTCCGCTCATTGCCGTAATTATTTCAACGTTTACATCCATTTTCGGCAACACCGAATTCGGAGTGCGCTTCGGGTCCGTCGTAGGGTCATTCATAACCCAGTTTGTACTTTTCTTCGGCATGGCGAAGATGTGGAAAAAACCTGCGGCAGCAATCTGGACACTGATCATCTACAATTCCATGCCGGTCTTCCTTGCCCTCGGGATAATGATGACCACCGACAACCCGTTCATTCTCTGCTGGTCATGCGCTCTTTTTGCGCTGTATGATGCTTCCATCCCCTACCCTCCGGGCATAGACCGCGACTCCAATCAATCGCGAACCAGACCGTTTCTGCTGATTTCGTTCTTTCTGGCCCTGGGAATTCTTGCAAAATATACCATGCTCGGATTCATCGGCCTCTCAGTGATGTACGGTCTGCTGCTGATGCGCCGGGAAAAGCTTCCCAAAGGATTCTGGTTCAAACTTTTCGCGGCCCTCGCAGCCGGTGTTTTCCTTGGATTTCTACCGACCCTGATCTGGAATATACAAAACGGATTTGTCGGCTACAAACATGTCCTCTACCTGATCGGCGCATCCGGAAAGGAAGCTTCGCAACTGATCCGCTTTGACCGCTTTCTGCCCTTCCTCGGGGAGCAGATCGGAATGGCTTCACCGTGGTGGATGGTCTTCATGTTCATCGGCGGGATTACGGCCCTGCGCTTCATACTCGGCAGCAGGAATGACAACAGACTGGGGCTGAACAACAGGCAATCCGCACTGCTGGCGGTTTTTTTCCTGCCGGTCTGGGCGTTCTTCTTTGTCTGGAGTTTTCACGCCAAGGTTCTGGGCAACTGGGCGGTAATCTCTTATGTCGGCGGAGTCATGCTGGCAGGCATAGCCTTTGAACACTTCTGGACAGCACGGGGCAGGTTCCGTTCCCTGTGGGTCTTCCTCAGTGTCTTGATCTTCCTGATTCTGCATTTCCAGAATCTGGTGCCGTTGCCGGACAACCTGAATCCCACTCACAGACTCAAGGGCTGGACCGATCTGGGACAGCAGGTCGCGGAGCTGGAAAAAAGCCAGTTCAAGGATCCGGACAAAGTCTTTGTAATGAGCGAATTATACGACATGACCGCCGCTCTGGCTTTCTATGTACCCGGTCAGCCGCGTACCTACTGCGCATGGATAGACCGGCGCATGAACCAGTACGACCTCTGGCCCGGCCCAGTAGACAAAACAGGCTGGGACTGCGTGTACGTGCTCAAGAACTTCAAGGGAGAACCGGACCGGGAGTTGGTAAAGATGTTCAAGCGCATAAGCCCGCCAATACACATCCAGACCACCTTCCGCGGAAAACCGGCCCGCAAGTTCACAATCTATCTGTGTTACGGTTACAACGGATACTGGCCCAAAGACCACAAACTTCGTTTTTAAGACATCCATAATAAACACGGCGTTCTCATCCATTACCGGATAAGAATGCCGTGTTTTCCTTTCACGGTTCATCAAAAATCCATTTTTTTTAATTTTTTTTCTGCACCGCCCTTGCAGTCCGTACCGGCTTTCGGGGTGGTGCGGGCCTATTTTCATTATGATTCCACATAATTTGATGCTTGTTGTAGTATTGTGGCAGAAAGTTGTGCGCAGGGATGTCATTCTTTGACATTTTTTGACAAATAATGTCATAAGGAGTACATCGTAGTGTAATTTTGAAAAATCAGGACAAGTCTTTGACTCCCTCGCCTACACTCTACACGGTGCGTGAGATCGCTGACACGCTGAGAATCCATCCCAGAACCGCCTACCGGCTGATTCAGGAGGGACGGATTCGAGGTATCAAGGTCGGCAGCCAGTGGCGTGTTCCGGAAAGTTCGTTGCTGGAATACATAGAAAACGGACTCACGGTACCGAAGAAGAAAAAGTCTGGAGATGACAAGAAAGGCCCTGAACAACTGAAACTGCCCATTTGAGAAACATCGGTGGACAAAATCATGAAAAAGAAGGCTGCCCTGCGTAGGGTGACTCTGGAAAATGATTTCGGAGGAGCAATTTCCTTTACCGGGAAATTGGAAAATGAATCCCTGCATTTCAATGAAAATACAGGAGAACTTGTCTCGGAAAAAATCTACAGCACAGAGCAGGGAAGAACCGGCTACAGCGTAGTTAACGGAGACGGCATCAAGAGGGAAAGAAGGGCCTACCTGCTGGAAGATCAGGGTGAAGTCTGCATGGTTTCAAACGGCTCCATCCTGCTTGGGCTGGAAACTGAAAACATGCTTACTTTCTTTGCTCAGGCACTGGCGGAAGAGGCGGAACTCTACTCCGAAGATGAAATGGAGACCCTCCAGAAACATCTGGACGCGGTAAACGAATAATTTTCTTTTTACACGAAGTACAAAGCGTCGGTACACAAGAAGGCCCCGAGATTCTTCCGAATCTCGGGGCTTTTGCATGTCTTGCAGCTACTATGGGTAACCATGGAGGAATAGCTCAACCCTGTTCCGAATCGTGAAAGCATTCAGGCTTCAGCTGCTTGCTTTTTGCCATGGTTGCTACCGGAGGGATATGCTTCCAGGCGTGCAAAGGATTCATGGGCCTGCGGTTGCTGAAATCAACCCGGCAGGCGGTGAATGCTCCGAAATACGGGGGATAGATTATCCCGTTCAACTGTTTCCAGGGAGTTCTGTCTTTCCAGCTCCACATCGGTCCGGGCAGTACCGAGCGGATTGCAGCCGGACTGTAGCCGCTGCCGTCCTTGATCATCCTGCGCATTTCAGATGGAGAATACCAGTGTGCCGAACGAAGTGTGCTGGGAGATGCCCATGCCCACATCCTGCCGTGAGTGAAAAAATAGATGGAATGCCTGTTCAGGAACCCCACAAGCAGCCCCCCGGCGGAAACCCTCGCTGCTTCCGAAAGCATTGCCACGGGATCGGAGCAGAATTCCAGAACGGTCCAGAGCAGGGTAAAATCGAATTCATTGTCGTCGAAAGGCAGGCTCTCGCCGTTGCACAGGTGCAGGGAGGCCCGGTTGCCAAGTCTTTTCCGCGCAGCCTCAAGCATTACGGGAGAACGATCAACACCGGTGATATCAAAACCGCACCGATAAAGATGGTCGAGGAAAAGCCCCGTACCGCAGCCGATTTCAAGAAGCTTACGCTTGCGCCGGGGCCATGCGGAAATAAGGCTGTCCATGATCAGGACTTCCTGCTCCAGAGCAAAACCGCCCTCGGGAGTCTTGAACCAGGTATCGAATTTTTCAGCGTCCACGCCGTTCCAGACCATAACTTCCACCTTTGCATATGTTAAATCAGACACGCAGAGCAAAGCCCTATCCTTGTAGATAATCAGCATATGGCGACCGGTCAAACACTAACCGCGTGAAACGGAATGTAACTGTCGACAAAAAACAAGTCCGCCCGGAACATCGGGATGTTCCGGGCGGGCTGCTGGGGTTAACGAGGAGAGGAGGTGTAGTTATCTAACGCGCCGACTGTGGGGTAGACTGTAATGGTCAACGCTTTTAAGGAGTTAATCTCCGTTAAGTTCTTCGTATACCTTTCCGACCAGCTTTTCGCTGGGGGTCAGAGTCTTGTCGCCGGGGGTCCAGCGTGCCGGGCAGGCTTCTGCCGGGTGATCCTTGAGGTAGACATTTGCTTCTACCTTGCGAACGAGTTCTTCGGCATTGCGGCCGACATTGTAGTAGTTGACTTCGGATGACACCAGAACCCCGTCAGGATTCACGATAAAGGTTCCTCTGAGAGCCTGCCCTGTGGTGTGGTCGTAGACACTGAAGAAGTCGGAAACTTCGCCAGTGGGGTCAGCAGCCATCTTGAACTTTACGTCCTTGAGCAACCGCTCGTCGTTCTTCCAGGCGAGATGTACGAACTTGGTATCCGTGGATACGGAAACCACTTCGCAACCGAGTTTCTGCAGTTCGGCATGCTTATTTGCAAGGTCGGCCAGTTCCGTCGGGCAGACAAAGGTGAAGTCTGCGGGGTAGAAGAACAGGACCAGCCACTTTCCGGCTTTCCTGATTTCTTCAAAGCTGACTTCGCAGAAGCCGCAATCTTCAGGGTCGTATGCTTCTACTGTGAAATCGGGAACTTTTTCTCCGATAGCAGCCTGTGTAATAACTTCTTCATAATTTTCACAACTCATTTTTTATCTCCTGTAGGTTTGAAATCTTTATTTCAATTTTCTTAATAGTAATGCTTCTCATTCGTTGATTTGACACTAGGCAAATTTGATTCCCGTGTCAACGATAATCGTAATCTTTCTCGATAATTTTTTAAATATTTAATATTTTAAACTTTATTATAAAGAGAGCATATAAAGAGAATATTGCCTTTGATGTTTTATTTGGTTAATTTGCTTTGATCACAAACATAATGGAGTTCCTGAATGAGCAAAACGCATGGCTTTAAAGAAATATCACGCGAATACGTAGCCGAACTGAACGGCGAGGCCGTTATATATGAACATGAGAAGACCGGCGGAAGAGTTCTGTCGGTAATCAACAATGACGAGAACAAAACGTTCGGAATAAGCTTCCGCACCCCGCCTGCCAACAGCACCGGCCTGCCGCATATTCTTGAACATTCCGTACTTTGCGGATCGGAAAAATACCCGGTCAAGGAACCGTTCGTCGAGCTGCTCAAGTGCTCGCTGCAGACATTCCTGAACGCCATGACCTATCCGGACAAGACCGTATATCCGGTCGCAAGTCCCAATGAACAGGATTTCCGAAACCTTGTGGGGGTATATCTGGACGCGGTCTTCTTCCCGAACCTGACACCCAACACCCTCATGCAGGAAGGCTGGCACTACGTTCCTGAAAAAGACGGTTCCTTAAGCTACAAGGGAGTTGTTTTCAATGAAATGAAAGGGGCGTACTCCTCACCGGACAGTCTGCTCTATGAACACTCGCAGCATTCCCTGTTTCCGGACACCACCTACGGACTTGATTCCGGCGGCGATCCGGAAGTCATCCCGGAACTGACCTTTGAGGAATTTATCGAATTTCACGGCAAATACTATCATCCTTCCAACGCATACGCCTTTTTCTACGGTGACGACGACCCGGAACACCGTCTGGTGATGCTGGAAGAATACTTTTCCCGCTATGATCGGATTGATCCCCATTCCGAAATCAGCATGCAGACTCCTTTCAAGGAACCGGTCTCGGTTGTAAAAAAATACGCCGCTTCCGACGATGATGCCCAGAAAGCCATGTTCACCATGAACTTCGGTATTTCACGCGGACGCGAGGCAATGGCTGATCTTGAATTGAGCGTGCTGGAGGAAATCCTCATCGGTCTCCCCTCCTCGCCTCTGCGCAAGGCCCTCAATGATTCCGGTCTTGGCGAAGATCTCGCCGGGGCGGGGCTTGAAAACGAACTGCGGCAGCTTTATTTTTCTACCGGTCTCAAAGGCATCAAGGCCGAAGACGGACCGAAGGTCGAAGAAATAATCTTCGCAACGCTCCGGGACATTGTGAAAAACGGAGTTGAAAAGGACGACATAGAAGCGGCGCTCAACACCATTGAATTTCAGTTGCGCGAAAACAATACCGGCTCCTACCCCCGCGGACTGTCGGTCATGATCACCGCCATGACTTCCTGGCTCTACGATGGACACCCGCTTGAATACGTCCGCTACGAACAGCCGCTGGCGGAACTGAAAGCACGTCTGGAAAATGGCGAAAACGTTTTCGAGCCGCTGATCAGCGAGATTTTTCTCAACAACAGCTATCGTTCCAGCGTTCTCATGATACCGGACAGCGAAGTCGGCCCGAAACGGGAAGCCGATGAAAAAGCAAGGCTGGACAAGGCTCGCTCAGCCATGGATGAAAGCGAATACCAGTCCGTGCTCAAGAAGGCCGCGGAACTGCAGGCGGAACAGGAAGCCGAGGACTCTCCCGAAGCTCTGGCGACAATCCCCAGACTCACCATTGCCGATATTGAAAAGGAAGGCCGGGAAATCGTCTGCGACCAAAAGGGCGACACCCTCTTTCACGATCTGGACACCAACGGGATCATGTACCTCGATCTGGCCTTTGATTTTTCCGGACTGGAAGACAGGCTTGTCCCTTACCTCCCGATTTTCGGTCGGGCTCTGCTCCAGACTGGAACCAGATCCACCGATTTTGTAACCATGACCAGACGCATGGCCGCCAAGACCGGGGGCATACATCACGCCGCCATCGTGACCCCCATTCACATGACCGATGATACCTGCTCCCGCTTTGTACTGCGGGCAAAGGCCACGACAGAGCGGACTGATGATCTGCTGGAAATCCTCTCGGAACTGCTGCGCGAAGCATCCCTTGATAACCGGGACCGCATCCGCCAGATAGTGCTTGAATCCAAGGCCCGTAAGGAACAATCCCTTGTGCCCTCCGGACACATCATGGCCGCGACCCGCATGAAAGCCCGTTTCAATGAAGCAGGCCTGATCAACGAGCTTATGAACGGCATCTCCGGGCTGGAATTTCTGCGCAAACTGGCAGAACGGGTTGAAAACGATTTCGATTCCGTGGCCGCAGACCTCGAAGCTGTACGGACCGCAATCATCAGCAAGAGCACCCTGCTGTCCAACATCACCATGGATGGGAAATCATTCAAAGATGTTGAAGCTGATATTGCCTCCATGGTCGGACAGCTTCCCGCAGGAAACAGCACCAAAGCACAACGGACTATGCTGAAATTTCCCGCAGCGGAAGGACTGTGCATTCCCGCTCAGGTCAACTATGTTGCCAAGGGAGCCAAAGTATCCGAGTACGGCTATGAATATACGGGAGCGGCCCATGTTGTCAGCCGCTATCTGCGCACCGGTTATCTCTGGGACAAAGTGCGTGTGCAGGGCGGAGCTTACGGCTCCTTCTCCATGCTCGACCGCACTTCCGGCAGCCTGAGCTTTGTCTCATACCGCGACCCGAACCTGACCCGCACCCTCGACACCTATGATGCCGTGGCCGACTATCTGTCCGACCTCAAGCTGAACAGCGATGAGCTGGAAAAAGCAGTGCTCGGCGGCATAGGCGAAATAGACAACTACATGCTGCCGGATGCCAAGGGCTATACCTCCATGGTCCGCCATCTCTGCCGCGAAGACGCAGCCTTCAGGCAGTCCATACGCGAACAGGTGCTGGGATGCAGTGCGCAGGATTTCCGTAATTTTGCCAAAGCCGCCAAAGCCGTGGCCGAACACGGAGATGTAGTTGTGCTCGGAGGCAAAAAAGCCATGCAGGATTCAGGGCTCGCCCTTGAACTGAAGGATGTGCTCTAGCCGGGAGCCAGAACAACAGTAATAAAGAAAAGACCTCTCGCCAACTGCCCGGCGGCATTTGGCGAGAGGTCTTTATTATCTTGAATACAGGCCTGAAAATCCGTCTGATGCCTCAACAGGCTCACCAGATATTTACGGGCATTTTCTTTTCTTCCGAAAAAGTCCGGGCAAAATCATCGAACGCGGTGAGCGCCGCAGCGGCCCCCTGCCCGGTGGCGATTATGATCTGCCGCACTCCGCCGGTGACATCTCCGGCAGCGTAAACCCGTTCGACGCTGGTACGCTGTCCGGCATCAACCTTGATGAAACCGTCTTCACGCAGTTCCACCCCAAGTTTTTGCGCAAGGGATGTGTTGGCGGTATGTCCGATGGCGACAAAGACAACGTCGGTATCAAGCGTTGTTTCACTTCCGTCTTCATTATTCTTCACCCGCACGGACTCAACCTGCTTATCACCGATTATCTCGGTAACCTCGCTATTCCAGATCACCTTGATTCCTTCGCGCTCAACTGAATCCTGCAGCACCTTCTCAGCCCTGAATCTGTCGCGGCGATGGATGATGGTCGTTTCCACTCCAAGATGCTTCAAGTGCAGGGCATCGGTCAGGGCCGTGTTTCCACCGCCGACCACCACAGCCTTACCGCCTCGGTAGAAATTGCCGTCACAGGTGGCGCAGTAGCTTACCCCGTGGCCGTAGAATTTATCTTCACCCGGCACGCCCAGCATGCGCACATTCACACCGGTTGCCAGCAGAATCCCCTTGGCCCGGTAGACCGTGTCATCAGTCGCAATCTCGAAACGCTCTCCCGCCTTGATGTCCCGGACCTCTACGAATTGATTGATCCGGGTATATTCACGGGCATGGGCACCTAAAATTTCCACGAGTTCAAAACCCTGAATGTGCGTGAACCCCGGATAATTCTCCACCTTCGGAGTCAGGGCCACCTGACCACCGACACCCTGCTTTTCAAGAATAACGCAACTAAGGCCGCTGCGCTTCGCATATATTCCGGCACTCATACCGGCGGGTCCTCCGCCGATGATCACCAGATCGACATCTTCGTATTCCTTTTCTTCCTGCTGCTCCGGTTCCTTGCGATTCTCTTCCATAATCTCCTTGAGCGGCTTCATGTACAGAAGCTGGATCATGAACTGGTCTTCCGGCTCCAGCCCCTTGAACGTGGCGGTATCATTTATATCGGTATGCGGAACTGATCCTACGTTATACTGGCGGGCCATATTCTCATTATCGAGAGTTGAAATGCACCAGGCCGAAACCTTATCCGGCCTGCCCACAGCAGCCTTGAAAGCGTTGATGGCCTGGCCGGGGCAATACGGGCAGGACGGGCTGGAAAAAATCTTTACCAGCCTGTTTCCCTTGAGTTTGCCGAGAATTTCCATTGCGCTTTCGGAAATCCCCTCCTCACCCTTGGAAGCAAGGTTCAAGGCCTCGACCAGAGCACGGCCTTCTTCACCGGCAGGAGCACCCAGAAAACGTATATCGTACTTGTCCGGCGCAATGAGGATTGTCGGGGAAGCAATTATTTTGCGCTCACGCCCCTCCTCGCTATCCATCGCAAACTCCCTGAGCTCGATTTTGTCACTCATGACATTCAGGGCCCGACAGAGCTTAAGGGAAAATTCATTATATTCGTTGTGCAACCCTTCTTTGGTATAAATCTCAATGGCGACATTGCGCTTGAAACCGGCGAACATTTTTTCAAGATACTGCCGACTCTCGTCCGGGATGAAATTGCGATACCGATCTTCTGCACTGAGTGAACTCATACGACTGGTCTCCTTGGTCGCCTGCCGCACCGCTTTCGGGAATACAGCGGCTTAAAAACCGTGGCAGGGCTGATTAATCTATATGGTGCTGTTATCAATATGACCTATTTTGCCTGTTCCGGGAAGGGACCCCGGCATAAACGGCAGATGTTTTTCACAGACACCAAGTATTATCAGGAATATTTACTAAAAGAAACACAATTCGTTGTATAAATTGGTGTTTAAAATTCCAAAATAAACTCATCAGTATTTTTGAAGACCACGTTCTCCGGGGATAATCCCAGACCGGCATACAATTCCCTGAGATTTCCCTTATGACCCCAGAATTCTCCGGAATACCTGGCCGGAACGCTGAGACGGGCAGGGCCGGATTTGTATTGCGCGAGCTTTGAGCCGAGAAAAAGATACAAGGCCCTTGAACGGGCCGCCTGTCCAAGGGCGGGATGGAACGGACCGGCCACAATGCTTTCAGCAAGCCCCTCTTCATGCGCAACGCCGATGCGGATAACATGAATTCCGGCCGGCCAGAGCTGCATAAGTCCATGCGCAAGTTCAATCTCCGTCTGCTCCAGGGTCCATGGACGGTATTTCCCCGCCCTGTAGAGACGCTCCAAAACAGTCCCGGCAACGGTCAGACAGGGATAAAGCCTTACCGCGTCCGGACCGAGTTTCACTGTTTGCGCCACATCCCTCTGGAACTCCCCTTCCTGCGATCCCGGAAGCCCCGGAAGCAGTTGGATGACCAGAGACAGCCCCGCAGTTTTAACAGTACGGCAGGCGGCTATAGCAGTTTCGGGGGTATAATTTCTGGCCGAGCGCCTAAGGGTCAGCGCGGAAAAGCTCTGGATGCCCAGTTCGACAATGTCCAGCCCGGCTTCCTTGAGCTTCTCAAGCCGGTTCGCATCAATGCAGTCCGGCCGGGTTGAAAAACGCACCGCAGTGATAAACCCTTCCCGCTTGAATCTCTCGGCCAGTCCGATGAATCTCATCTGCCATTCAAAAGGCAGTGCGGTAAAAGTTCCTCCAAAAAAAGCCAGCTCCATGGGGTCGCGTTCACCGGTCTTGAAAAACTCTGGAATTTCTCTTTCAATATCTTGATATATATCGTTTAAAGAGCGCAGACCGGTACCGGTCTGCCTCTCCTGTGAACAATAGACACACCGGGACGGACATCCTAAAAAAGGCATGAATACCGGCCAGATACGCTTTTTTACATGCTTCGGCTCAGGGTGTTTGAAGGTTGTCTGGCTCATTATGGGATGGCTCATATGCGGAAAAAGACGATAGATTTAAATCTTTATTTAATAAATTAGCTTGATTAAAAAAAAATGGTCGGTTAAATATAACGTTAAAATATCTTTTGCGGTCATCTGTGATCCGTTTAAGAAGAATTGTCATAACATGCAACAAAAGAATTACGACCGAATATACCATGAGTAATCAGGACTGCATATTCTGCAAGATAGTAGCCGGAGAAATACCGTGTTTCAAAATATACGAAACGGACCGGCTGTTGAGCTTTCTGGACATAGGCCCGGTACACAAGGGACATGCTCTTGTAATACCCAAAGAGCATTACCGTGACATATGGGACCTCCCGGCAGATCTCGGCAGTGAAATCATTACTGCAACCAAGATTGCCGGTGATGCCATAGTAAAAGCTACCGGCGCAGACGGGCTTAATCTTATAATGAACAACAATGAAGCTGCCGGGCAACTTGTTTTCCATGCCCACATGCACATGATCCCCCGCTTCAGGGAGGACGGCCTAAGGCACTGGGACCAAAGCAGCTATGAAAGCATGGATGAGGCCCAGGACCTTGCATTAAAGATAGAAAAGATGATAAAGAGATAACTTGTTAATAACGTGTTAACAACTTGCTTCTAACGATAACGCCTTGCCTGCATCACCGTCTGTAGCATCCTGCAGCGGATAACATTAAACCCGCCGCCCCTGACCTCAGGGCCGGGGACAACGGAGGAAAGGAAATGGCTACCGGAAACACCCTTACTAAAGCCAGCGTTGTTGATTACATCTACGAAAAAACCGACCGGAACAGAGCTGAAATCAAAGAGCTGGTGGAATCCATTCTGGACATCATGAAAAAGGCGATCAAAAGCGATCATGCCATGCTGGTCAGTGGTTTCGGCAAATTCGAAGCCTACGACAAGAACGCACGCAAGGGCCGCAATCCCCAGACCAATGAAGCCATTACACTGCCTGCACGCAAGGTTGTGGTCTTCAGGCTCTCCCGCAAATTCAGGTCGGAGCTTAACGGCTAGACTGACGCAAAAGTTTCTGCCCGGCCGGGAAAACCGGCTGAAGTTATCAACAATACGGGCCCGATGCATAACCATTGGGTCCTGTAGTTGGTTTTGCGTACCGTTAATATTTTGCAACCGTAAAAACCAGGGCGGTTCCGCAGGTCATGCGGAACCGCCCTGTTCATTCTACAATGATTTTTACAGCTTCACAAAACCTACTGTCTTTTTACTCGACTGATATTTTTCAGGAAAGGACTTTCCAGCCAGCCAAGACGGTGCAGCAGGGTCTCGGAAGAACAACGGAGCACTCCGAGTCCGTACTTCACGGAACGGCTGAAACTGATTGAAGAAGAATCATCCATGTAGCGGGTCGGGCAGGTCACTTCCCCGATGTCGTATCCGGCATAGATTATCTGACAGAGCATCTGGTTATCAAAAACAAAATCATCACTGTTTGATTCGAAAGGTATGGCCTCCAGCAGTTTTCCGGAAAAAGCCCGGTAGCCGGTGTGGTATTCGGAAAGATGATAGCCGACCATCATGTTCTGAAACATAGTAAGCGCCCGGTTGGCGATATATTTATAACGGGGCATTCCGCCCTTGAGCGCTCCGGTGCCCAGAATACGGGAACCCAGCATGCAGTCGAACACACCATTGGCAATAGGGGAAACCATGGCCGAAATAATCAGCGGAGTGTACTGGTAGTCCGGATGAACCATGACCACAACATCCGCGCCCATTTCAAGAGCGGTTCGGTAGCAGGTCTTCTGGTTGCCGCCGTACCCGGTATTGCAGTCATGCACAACGGTCCGCAGCCCCAATCGTTCGGCCTGAGCCACTGTGTCATCTCGACTGCAATCATCCACAAGTAAAATATCATCAACAACATCAGGCGGGAGTTCATCTATTGTTTTCTTGAGCGTGGATGCCGCATTGTATGCAGGCATGACCATGACAACTTTTTTACCGTTCACCATCTGTTTATATTTCTCCATACCGTTGCAGACGTTAACATGTTTTGCGCGGCAGCCTATTTGCAGAGACAAAAGCCATGAACTCCCGTCACGCACAAGAAAATCAGTATTACTGCGTCCAAAACACGGGGCTCCCACTATTTCAAACGGTCAGTTATCACCAAAGCACCCAGGCAATCAAGCCGGTTGCCTGCCGCCCGGCTTTTTAGTAATCAGTCCCCATCAATTTCGATCAATTACCGGAACCACAGGGGATCAGCGAAAATGCATGAATCTGCTATCAGGAAATATATCCGCAAAATCATAATGGACAAATGCACCGAGGACGAACAGGCCAGACAGGACGCCCTCGGCGAATACATAGCCATGACCATGCCCAACATCGATGAAGGCGCGGTCAGAAACATCAAATCCATGATTCCGCCCATTTCCGAGCTCTATGAGAAATGGACCGAAATGTTTATAGACAGACTCCTTGAAACCGTTCCCGGCAACCAGATCGACGAACTCTGCAGCGGCACCGCGGAAAACGATTCCGCACTGGTGCTCGTTTACATCATGTTCATGGAATCGGAACGCATGGAAAAGCAGATAGAACAGGACATCGCCGCCTACGCTCCGACCCAGAACGATGAAGCAGGCAACATCGCCAGCGATTACATCCGCTCCAAGCTCACGATAATCGCCGAACAGCAGAAAGCAAAAAACTCTACACTCCAATAAGCGGGACAGGAAAATACGGATGTTCAGTAAAGCCATTGTCAGAACGCCTTCACGCAGTATGGGCCGGGGAATAACCGAGGCAGGACTCGGCTGTCCTAATATGGACATGGCCCTTGCCCAGCATAAAAACTACACGAACTACCTTAAAAATGCGGGAATCCATGTAACCGAGCTTGCGCCGGTAGAGGAATACCCGGATTCGGTTTTCGTGGAGGACACTGCGGTCATGATCCCCTTCAGCGGTGGAACAGCGGTATTTCTGACCTGTCCGGGAGCCGCCCCCAGACGCGGAGAAGTGGAAGCCATCAGCGCGGCAGTCAGTGCATACACAGAGGAAACAATCCGTATGGAAGGTGACGGTCTGATGGAAGGCGGAGATGTGCTGCTCATGGGACGGACGTTTTATGTGGGCATAGACACCAGAACCAACCGCTCCGGTTATGAGCAGTTTGCCAGCGCCGCAAAACGGTTCGGGCTCACGGCCGTACCAGTACCCTTTGACCGGGGAATGCCGCACCTGAAAACGGAACTTTCCGCCCTTGATGCCGAGACACTGATTATGAGTCGACGTTTTGCAGAAAGGGAAGAATTCGCCGGCTTCAGGAAAATAATTATTCCAGAAGGGGAATCATACTCGGCCAACTGCCTTTATCTGGGCGAAAAACTGCTTGCCCCGGCCGGTTTTCCAGCCACAGCGGAAATGCTTGATAAGAACGGATTCACCCCGGACTTCATCGAGATGTCCGAATTCCGCAAAATGGACGGAGGACTCACCTGCCTGTCCCTGCGCTGGTAACAAGAAAGCCTTAGGCAGCCAGAGGCGAACTCCGTTTATAAAAAACGCGAAGCGCATCAAAAGGCTCATTGAAAAATTCAGAAATACGGACAATTCCGGCACATCAGGAATGGGTTTCCATCCAGCGGCAGAGTACGGCCAGCAGCCAGAGACGATGCCCGTCCCGACGAATCCTGCGCGGATTTCCAGAAATCATTTTCTTCACATAGCCGCGTTCAAGATAATTCCACAGCGGATGGTTCCCATCGGTTACGGCCTTTTCCACTCTCTGCCGGAATATTGTCCCGGCCCAATCTCCTACCGGCACGGAAAAACCTGTTTTGGGCCGGTAGATTATTTCGCGGGGCAGGTATTTTGCGGCCAGCTTCTTGAGCAGATATTTCGTTTCGCCGTTTCTGATCTTTAGTTCCGGTGGCAGGGTTGCCGCGAATTCGAAAAGCCGGTGATCCATCAATGGCGAACGGGTCTCAAGAGAATTGTGCATCCCGGCGATGTCCATTTTCACCAGCAGGTCGCAGGCAAAGTAATGCCTGTAGTCGATATTCTGCAGCCTGCACATGAGCGGACCTGAAAGAGGAAGTTCGGAAATAAGCCTTTGCTCATACTCGCAGCGGTTATCAAGAACCTGCCCGAACATTTCCGGCCTATAGAGTCCCTTGCGGTACTGCGAGGAAAAAAAGTGATTGAAGCGGACCACCTTCATGTACGGAGAAAGCGCGGAACAGCTTCGGTCCGCGAATTTCAGCATGGCCGGGCCTGAACAGAGCCTGTTTGCAACTCCTTCCAGAAAACAACCGGCGCGGTATCCGGCTGCGGCCAGCGGTGTCATCATCCGGCGCAGTTTCTTGGGATTGTACTTGCCGTACCCCCCCATCAGTTCATCACCGCCGTCTCCGTTCAGGGCAACCTTGACTTCGGAAGCCGCGTGGGCGCAGACGAACAGGCTGGGCAGAGCCGAATTGTCCCCGTACGGTTCTCCGTAGGCATTGACCATGCTGTCGAAAAGTCCGCAGGCGGTGGTTTCATCAAGTGAGGCAGGTTTGTGGATTGAATTGCAGGTGTCCGCAGCCTTCTGTGCGTACTCCAGTTCACTCTTGCCGTAATCGAAACCAACGGAAAAAGTCTTCAGCCGCATGCCGGATTCCCTTGCGGCCACAGCTGCCACAAGGCTGGAATCCACCCCGCCGCTGAGCAGCACGCCGACCTCCACATCGGAACGCATGCGCAGCCGCACGGATTCACGGACCATCTCTTCAAGCTGCTCCAGCGCGGCGTCTTCACTTATGGAATAATCCGGTTCGAAATCTATTGCCCAATATCGTTTCAGCTCCATACGGCCATCTTTGAAACGGGCGTAATGGGCCGGGGGCAGCTTTTCACAGCCCTCGTAAATGGTGAAAGGATAAGGGATGAACTGGTAGGCCAGAAAAAGGTCCATGGCCCGGATGCTTATTTCCGGTCGTTGCGGCAGCAGTCCGAGCAGAGCATCCAATTCGGAAGCAAAGCTGAGCGTCCCGTTTCCGCAATGAAATACAATGGGCTTTTTGCCCATCCTGTCCCTTGCAAGGAAGAGTTCCTTTTCCCTGACATCCCAGACCGCAAAAGCGAACATTCCCCGCAGGTGGTTGAGGCATTCCGGCCCCATGGATTCCCACATTTCCAGAAGCACTTCCGTATCCGAGGTGGTCCTGAAATCGAAATCAGCGAGGAATTCCCTTTGCAGTTCGCGGTAGTTGTATATTTCACCGTTGAAAACAATAACATGCCGTCCGCTGCGGCTGATCATGGGCTGGGAGGACCTGTGGTCCAGATCGATAATGGAAAGCCGGGTATGGCCCAGATGACAGAAATTGCCGTCGCGCCACTCGCCCTGACCGTCCGGCCCACGGTGACGAAGGCTGGAGAGATCGAAATTTGTATCAAAGGCGGAATTTACCGCGCCGATTATTCCGCACATGCTTGCACGCCGCCCTTGGCCTGGTCGAAACGTTTGAAATCGTCAGAACCGTTTTTGCCGTTCTTGATCAATGCGCCGTAGAAATCCACGAGTCTGCGCACGTAATTATCCATTGAATATTCCGGGGCAATCTCCAACGCCTTGTGCGACAAGCGGTCACGAAGACCGTCATCCTCTATCAGGCGTGAAATCTGTTCCGCAATGTGCTCCGGCTCCCTACGGCAGACCAGTGAAGCCTCGGCCGCAATTTCAAGGGAGGGCACAAACCGGGACACCACAGCAGGAACACCGCAGAAAAGGGCCTCGATGTGAGTTATGGGCAGCCCTTCGTAATCCGAGGGCATGACCAGAATGTCCGTTGAGCGCATGAAGCGCGGCACATCGCTGCGGTAGCCGGGAAAAACAACCCGCTTTTCCAGCTCAAGGGACCGGACCAGTTCCCTGAGACTGTCCATCTCCCCGCCGTCACCCAGCAGGACAAGTGAAGCCTGCGGATATCTTGCGGCAATCAGGGCAAACGCTTTTATGAGGAGGTCAAAATTTTTCTGCGGAACAAAACGGCCGATGCCGGAAATGATAAAATCCCCGGCCCCGTATTCGGCCTTGAGGTCTACGCCGCCAACCCGCAGTTTTTCCGGGTCCGCGGCATTGTAAAAAACAAGGGACGGCTTGCCGCAGACGTTATGATCCAAAGCCACGCACTCCCTTTCGGCCTGAGCGGATACCGACAGAAACACATCTGTGAAACGGCAGAGAAATTTATTGGCAAACCGGCGGTACTTCTTGGTCTGGCGCTTGATGTTCCTGATGTGGGTAACCACGGGAATACCCAAGCCCACGGCAGCTATCCGGCCGAAATAATCTCCGGAAAAATGCAGGGTATGGATAACATCCGGGGCCTCGTCCACAAGCACTTTCCTGAGCTTTAAGGCCGTGCCGAACTTGAATGTTTTCAGGCCCTTTTTCGAGTCGCAGACATCTATCACCCGAATTCCCTTCTGGACGTACTCCGGCCCCTTTATGCCGGTGCCGGAAACATTGACGACCACGGCCTCAACGTCTTCACGATCCCTGAAACGCAGGGTAAGGTCGAGAAGCCAGTTCTCCACCCCGCCGAAAGGCAGTCCGCCGATCACATAAGCTATTTTCATCTATACTAAATTCCGTCCTTCTCACAGCAGCACAATTCTCAACATGCGCCTACGCATGCCGATTCACCCTAGATTAAATCATGGTTTACAGCAACTTCTCACTTAAGGGCAAAATTAGTCCATGCTGAAACATTCCGGATAAAACTGCCGGTCGTCACGCCTCTTGCTCACCTGAGCACATCCGTGTTTAAATGCCTCTCATTTTGCCGCACGGTCCGCCACGGCTTTAACGATCAGGCAGAGAAACAATAATGAAAAACGACCCCAGATCATACTTTCCAAGAGGGCTTACGCAGCCGAGCACAGGCTTCCGCTTTTCAACGGACTCCCTGCTGCTGGCCTGTTTCGCCTCCGTCCCCCCGCAGGGCAGGATTCTTGATCTCGGAACCGGCTGCGGAGTCATTCCTCTCGGTGTTCTGCTGCGCCATCCGGAAAACAGGCTTGCGGCAACCGGAATAGACGTCAACCCGGAGATGATTGCTGCCGCTCAGGCAAATACGGCACTCCTTGATTTTTCGGCCGAACTGGAAATACTGGCCGTGGATGTGCGTACCCCGGATTTCGCACCGGCCGAAAGTTATGATCTGGTTCTTTCAAATCCCCCGTACCGCAATGAAAACGTCGGCAGAGCATGCCCTGACAAATCAAAGAACAAGGCCAGATTCGAAGTGGACTGCGACCTTGATGCCTTCACCGCTACGGCTGCGCGCATGATCCGTAACCGGGGACGGGTGGCTTTTGTTTTTCTTGCCGAACGGGTGACCGAACTGCTTGATTCGTTCACACGACACAGGCTGGAACCCAAACGTATAAAGTTCATCCACGGCAGGGTGGGTGCTCCTGCAAAGGTTGTTATGGTCGAGGCGGTAAAAAACGGAAAACCCGGTCTGATTGTGGAACCGCCGGTAATCCTCTACGGTGATGGTCAAGAACTTTTGGCTTCGGCAGTGAAATACTGCCCGTTTATCGCCAAATCGGCCGTTGGTTAGTCTGTCGGAGACAAAGTCAAATTATCAAAAAAGCGAAACGCATCAAAACAGCATCCGCGTCATAAAATGATAAAAAAAATTATCCTGAAAGATTTCCTCGCCCACGGCGAAACCGAGATTGAACTCGGCGAGGGCATGACCGTGCTGACCGGCCTCAACAACAGCGGTAAATCATCCGTTGTCGAGGCCCTGCGTTGTATTGCCACCAATCCCCTGCCCCGGCATTTCATCCGCCACGGAGCATCCAGGGCCCGCGTGGAACTGGAAATGGACGACGGTGTACGGGTTGCATGGATTCGCAAAAAAGCCACTGCATGGTACGAGGTTATGAAGCCAGGTCAGGAGGAACCCGAAGTATACGCCAAATTCGGGCGCAAACCGCCGGAGGACGTGCTCAACCTGCTGCGGCTGAATCATGTCCCGCTGGAAAACGGAAACTCCCTTGATGTTCACATAGGCAACCAGCGGAATCCTATTTTCCTGCTCGATCAACCCCCTTCCGTGGCCGCGCAGTTTTTCGCTTCATCCTCCGAGGCATCGCACCTGCTGGCCATGCAGACGGAACTCAAAAACAGAGTGCGCAACGCCAAAAGGGACCAGAGCTATCAACAGAAAAAAATGGAATCGATACGCGCAGAACTGGACCGGATGCAGGAATTGCCGGATGTCTGCCTTGAACTTGAATCCGCCCGCGAACTGAAAACACGCACCGAAACAATCGAAAAGGAAATTCCGGCCATTGAAGCACTACTGCAGCGCAAAAATGAACTGGAAACAAATAAAAGAAAGCTGGCAGAGCGAGAAAAGAGTCTGAACGGACTGCTCCCTGCCCCGGAACTGTTTCCTTCCGCACAGCTTGAAAATACAGTTGCGCGCATGAACGGATTGAGCAGCACGCGCTCGGCTCTGGAAAGGAAATCCACCGCGCTGGAAGGACTGAGACTCCCGCCGGATCTGTTTCCCGCCGCGCAACTAGCAGAGAGCCTTGCCCGGCAGCACCGACTGCGCAATGCCGGGTCAATTCAATCCGCCCGCCGGGATGTGCTGAAACAACTCTCACCTCCCCCGGAACCGGAGGATCTTTCCGCAATCTCCGCAACCATCTCCAACATTTCCCGCAACCGTGTTTTCAGGGACCGGATAGCCGGTCGCAGTCAGATTCTTGGAACTCTTGCGGCCCCGCCGGAACTGTTCGATATCTCGCAGCTCGGCCAGTTGCTGGACCGCATATCCTCCCTTTCGCAGGAGATGACCAACACCAGAAAGAGGATTGCGGACCTCAAACAGGCGGAAGAACGCATGAAGGAACGCATCAGCGCACGGCTGACCGAAATCGGCAACTGCCCCCTGTGCGGCGGTGAACTTGATGCGGATAAACTGATCGGGGAGGACGGACATGGAGCTTGAGAAAGTACACGGCCGGGGACTCTTTCTCATCGGCGACCCGCACATTGCCTCCACCGCTCCGGGCCAGCGAATCGGGGACTTCGCCCAGAACGTACTGGACAAGCTTGAAGCATGCTTCAGACAGGCTAAAGAACTGGACACCGTCCCGCTCATTCTCGGTGACCTTTTCCATTGGCCGAGGGACAACGGCAACTCCCTTCTGGTGGACATGATCGCCCTGTTCGGGGCTTACAGGCCATTCGTTCTGGTCGGCAATCACGACAAGTATCAGGCAAGGTTCACCCGCGATGTTTCGCTTGCTGTCCTTGAAGCAGCCGGAGTAATCCGCCTGATGAGTGAATACGGACCGGCCTTTGAGCTTGAAACACCGCAGGGTACGGTGCTTGTCGGAGCATCCCCGGACGGCACCCCGCTACCGGCAAAATTCGATCGCAGCGACGGCCGCTACCTGAAAGTGATCTGGACCGCCCATCACAACATATCCTTTCCCGAGTGTGCCAAGCAGCATTACGACATCAAGGAAAAAACCGGCATAGACTGGATAATAAACGGCCACATTCACAGACCGAGGGAGACCGTCACAGCAGGTATGACCTCCTGGGCAAACCCCGGAAACATCACCAGACTTGTTTTTTCGCGCATGGCTCTGGAACGCAGACCGCAGGCAGCCATATGGACCCCGGACTGCACTGATCTTGAAAAATGGGAAGTACCCCACCGCGATTTTTACGAAGTATTTCCGGATCAGGAATTTCCGCCTGAACCGGAGGACATGGAGAAAGCCGAATCCCGCTTTCTGCAGGGACTTGAAAGGCTTGCCTGGCAGCGCACACACGAAGGAGCCGGGCTCAGACAGTTTCTTGAGGACAATATAGACCCGCAAACCCCGGAAAGCGGGTTGATATGGGAATTGTATACGGAGGTTACAGATGGCAACGGGTAACACAATGAACACGGCGGACGGCAACGGTCTGGAACGGGAGCTTGCCCAGCTCAGACGGCAGTATGAAATGCTGCGGGAGGACAAGGTCCGCACCGAACAGAATCTGGACAACATAAGCCGCCAGCTCGCCGACCTTGAAGAGCAGGCCAGACTTCAGTACCAGACCGCCGACCCGCAGGAACTGGCAAACCTGCTGGAGGAAAAACGCGCCGAGAACTCCCGTCTGGTAGCCGAATACCGGGCGCACATAAATTCGATCATGGATGGGCTGCAGAAGCTTGAACAGGACGGCAGGGATTGATGAGCCATGACGATTGACATGGACATGGAACTGCCGACTCTTGAATCTCTGGAAAGAAGAGCCGGAACTATTTCCGCCCGCGCCGCCACACGCATGGACGACTGGCAGACCCTGCGCGAAGAAGCCCGCAGGACGGAAGACTTCCTGCAATTGGCACCTCTGGCAGCGGAAAGGCTTGAGGAGTTGTCCACGGCTCTTTTCGGGGAACTGCTGCGCGAACTGGAAACCAACCTCACCCACGCCATCCGGGAAATTCTGGGGCAGGATCGCGAAGTGCGGGCCGTGCCCTCCATCAGGGACAAAAAACTTCAGGTGGATTTCCAGATTCTGAATCAGGGCGGCGAGGAAGACATCATGGTCGGACAGGGCGGTTCGGTCTGCAACATCCTTTCCGTGGGGCTACGGCTTATCGCGCTTTCTCGGCTGAATCCTGAGGAGCACAGGCCCTTTCTGGTTCTGGACGAGCAGGACTGCTGGCTGCGCCCCGGTCTCGTTCCCCGTTTCATGGACCTGATCGGAACCATTGCCCGCAAACTCGATTTTCAGGTGCTGGTCATCAGTCACCACCCGCTTGAACTTTTCGCTGAAAGCGCGGACAGGATTCTCGCCCTTGAGCCGGACCGGGAAAACGGAGTGAAAATAAAAATCGTCAAGGAAAGTCGGGACGAAACAGCTTAATCCTGCGGATAACCGGGCCTGCTCCGATTCTTTTTGATATCGGAACGTTTTTTCTTGCCATCTAGCCGTTTGCGCTTTGAGGAAAAAGGAACCGCCGTCTGCCTGCGTTTCCTGACCGGCCGCAGTGCTTCGGCAATTATCCTGCGGAAACGGTCCAGCACTTCCTCCCGGTTTCGGAACTGGCTGCGGTGCGTATCGCAGGAAATGAGCAATTGGCCCCTAGAGTTTATCCTGTTCCCCAGACGGGAACGGAGGATCTCCTTCTGGGAATCCGTAAGAGCCTGTGAATCCTCAAGTTCAAAGACAAGCGTAACGCGCGAAGAGGTAGTGTTCACGTGCTGGCCGCCGGGTCCGGAGCTTCTGCTGGTGATGAAATTTATTTCATTTTCGGGTATGGACAATGCGGAAGTGATAATTATCATAGCTATCGGCCGGATGCTTCTGTTTTTTTGTATACAAGGTCTCAATTAACCTCGCTTAATTCGATGCATTCTGATCTGCATCGTTATTACAATTTTTTCAAGGAGAATTTATCATGAAAATCGCCCTTCCCTCAAGAAACGGACTTATCGATGAACATTTCGGACATTGTGAAGCCTTCACCATCTTTACTCTGGACGACTCCAAAAACATTGTCGAAGAAGAAAAACTCACCCCCCCTCCGGGCTGCGGATGCAAATCCAACATCGTACCTGTTCTGGCAGAAAAGGGCATCAAGCTCCTGCTGGCCGGAAACATGGGTCAGGGAGCAGTAAACCTTCTTGAAAAAAGCGGCATCCAGGTTATCCGCGGTTGCAGCGGCGAGCTCAAGGAAGTTGTCGCCCAGTGGAGTGCCGGTAATGTAACCGACTCCGAAATCGTCTGCGCCGATCACGAATCCTGCGGCGACCACTAAGGAGACCAGTACACATGACAGAATGTCCCTGCGGTTCCGGCAAGGCTTACGAAAGCTGCTGCGAACCTTACATCACAGGCAAAGAACCCGCCCCGACCGCAGAAGCGCTGATGCGCTCCCGCTACTCGGCTTTCGTGGTAAATCGCATCGACTACCTCGGCGAGACTCTGGCTCCGGAAAGCAAGGATGATTACGATGAGGCTCAGGTAAAAAACTGGGCGGAAACATCCACATGGCTCGGCCTGACCATTGTTTCAACTTCCAAGGGAACCCCCGAAGATGAAAAAGGCGAAGTTGAGTTCATAGCCAAATTCAAGCAGAAAGGCGCTGTTCATACCCACCACGAAGCCAGCGTTTTCGAAAAGCGTGAAGGCAGATGGCTCTACGTGGACGGTGAAATCGTACCCCAGCAGCCCATCAGAAAAGAAAAGAAGGTCGGCCGCAACGATCCCTGCCCCTGCGGCAGCGGCAAAAAATACAAGAAGTGCTGCGGCTGATCCTGATCAATTACAGGATGTTCAAAACCCCCGTCAGGAATTCCCGGCGGGGGTTTTATTTTTTATATCGGATGAATAAACGCGAAACAGTTTCCAAAAAAAAAGAAAACGGTCTGACCGGATCAGTTATGCTTGAAGCGGTAGCCCACGCCGCGCACTGTCTCGATATAATCGGCGTAGGGGCCGAGTTTCTGGCGCAGTCTGCGAATGTGCGTGTCCACGGTTCTGGAGTAGCCTTCGAAATGGGTATCCCAGACCGTATCAAGCAGGTGATCGCGGGTACGCACCTTGCCCTCGTGCTGCAGCAGTTCCGAAAACAATTTGAATTCCGTTGCGGTCAGGGCCACTATTTCACCGTCACTTGTCACTGTATGGGCTTCGAAATCAACTTCCAGCCCTTCCCTGCTCCACTTGCCGGGACGCTTGGTTTCCACTTCCACACTGCGGCGCAGCACAGCCTTGACCCGCAACACCAGTTCACGCGGGCTGAACGGTTTGACGATATAATCGTCCACACCGAGCTCCAAACCTACAACCCGGTCCACTTCTTCCCCCTTGGCGGTAAGCATGATCACCGGAATATGCTGGGTGACGCTTTCCTGTTTCAACCTGCGGCAGACTTCCAGTCCGTCAATGCCCGGCAGCATGAGGTCCAGCAGGATGAGGTCCGGATGTTCGGCTCTGGCCTGATCAAGGGCCTTGTGACCGTCCATGGCGGTGACGACTTCATAGCCTGAAGAAGTCAGATTATATTTCAAAAGTTCTATGGTATCGTTATGGTCTTCAACAACCAGTATTTTTTCGACTGACACATCGTTCTCCTTTTGGACGGACCTTACCCGTAACAATGGAACTGATTAAGACAAATCAGTTACAACTGTGTTAATTGTCCGTTCCGTCATCATCCTGTTCACCGGAATCACCCGTACGCACTTCATCTCGAACATACATGTCGCCGTCCTCCACCATCCTGAACCCGTCCACAGCCCCGGTAAGGGATTGGACGGTATAGTTGAGGCTGGCCACAGTGCGTTTGAACTCTTCTATGAACTCGGTTGTACCAGCCGCTGTCTCACTGAGATCGGACATGGCTTCACTTATCTGCTCGGCGCTGTCGGACTGGTCGCCCATGGAGCGGGACACCTCGGCAAAACGGGGACCGAGCACCCGGACCTGTTCCACTATCTGCCCGAGGTCCGAACTCATCTTCTCCACTTCATCCACGCTTGAGCGGACTTCGCTGTTGAACTTGTCCATTTCCATGACCCCGGAACTTACGGCGGACTGCATGTCGCGCACCATGAGTTCGATGTCTTCGGCAGCTATGACGGTCTGGTCGGCCAGTCTGCGGATTTCACGGGCGACCACGGAAAATCCCTGCCCGAACTGCCCGGCCTTTTCAGCCTCGATGGCGGCATTGAGCGAAAGGAGGTTGGTCTGGTCGGCTATGCGAGCGATCGTGGTAACAATGTTGTTGATCTTGGTTGCCTTTTCATTGATCGCGCCAAGACGGTTGGAGACATTGTCTGTTGAATTGACCAGCCTGATCAGCGACTGCTCCCGGTTGGCAATATTGGCCTGCAGATTCTCAGCCATCTTGGCGGATTCCCCTGCGCTCCCGGCAACATCGCCCATAACCTTGACCAGATCTTTCGATGTGCGGCTGATAAGCCTGCTTGTGGCCGTGACCTCGTTGGTGGAAGCCGCTTGACGGTTAACTGCGGCGTCAATCTGTTCTGCCGTATCCTTGATCTTGTTACCGGCAACTGAAACCTTATCCCCTGAGGACTGGACCTCACCGATGATCTGGGAAAGCCCGGAAGTCATGGTTTCGAATGAAGACACCAGATTGCCTATTTCGCTGCCGGGGTGCATGAACCGGCTGGCAAAAAAACTGTCTTCTGCCCGGTGACGCATCTTGCGTATGGAAACATGCGCACTCTGCAGGTCGCCTTCGGCAATGGATTTGGCTATTTCGGTAATGCGCGAAACAGGTCTGAAAATCAGGTTCAAACCGAAAATCAGGAAAAACAGGGTGACGGCAATAAACACGCACCCGACAAACACCACCGCGCCCATGGTCTGATTGGCGGCCTTATTCATGGCTGCCAGCGGAATAGATGAAATCATGGCGCATTCTATGCGTCCGGGTTTGCGGTAGTATCCGGCGTCCTTCTCAACCGGATATCTGTCTTTCATGGACTGAGGGGCATCCTTGGGGTCGCCGTGGCAGACCATGCAATCCGGCTTGTTCACCTCTCCTTCGGCAGCAATAAAGCTCTCCACACCGTTTATCTTGCGAATCTGGGTGAGAAACGGTTTTTTCCCGGCCTGAGCCATGGCATCGAGCAGTTCAATGACCTTTGCTTCATCACCGGTAGCCATATTGTCCCGGTTACGCGGTTTTGTAGAGGCGGTCTTAAAGGTCAGATCGTGCTTGTACTGATCGGGAATACGGCCGAAAACGCCGTTGGCGGTAAAGGAAGTTGACTGCAGTTCGGGAACGAACTGATCCTCCGGAAGCAGTTCCGTAGCCTTCGGACGAATTACCGCCCCGGTGTGCTTGCGCACGGCCTTCATTGTGTGGAGCATTATTTCCACCTTTCCGCGATATTCGTCCACAAGGGTATCGCGGGTATAGCTGGAAATAAGCCACATGATGGACACGGTAAGGGCTATGCAGAAAAGCACACACCCGATCATGAACTGCTTGCGGATTGTCATCTATCAGTCCTCGTTAATTGAATACGAATTCAACCATGGAAAAATCGTCTTCATAGGTTTCAAACCCCTGAAGCTCTCTGGTATATTCAATGAGCCGGTCGATAGGCTCACCCAGCGCCCCTCCTGTTCCGGCCATGAAAGAGGCGAATTCCTCAAAATCCCACATGGAACCGTCGGAAGCCAGCCGCAACTCGTAGACACCGTCACTGTAGAGGAAAAATCTTGCTCCCGGCTCAACTTCCACACTTTCGCTGGTATAGGTCATATCCGGCATACCCCCGACTATCATGCCCACCGTGCGCAGCTTGAGCGGTTCGCCGCCGGACATGAGCAGGGCCGGAGGATGGCCGCCGCTGGAAAAAGTAAGGGTTCGCGAAGATTTGCAGTAAACCCCGTACCACATGGTGAAATACAGGTTGTTCTGCTGCTCCATCTGAAAAGAGTTGTTCAGGGCTTCGAGCACCTTTTCCGGCTTGAGGAAGTCCGTATCCGGCAGTGTCTGGGAGCGCAGCACGTTCATGGCCGAAACCGAAAGCAGGGCCGACCCCACCCCGTGGTCGCAGACATCAAGCAGATACATGGCAAAGTGATCATCATCCAGCCAGTGGTAACCGAAGGAATCCCCCCCCAGTGAAGCCGAGGGAATAAAGCGCCAGTCGGCAAGGATATCGCCTTCCCTGACCGGTTCCGGAAGCAGCGAAGTAACGTAATCTGCGGCAACGGCAAGTTCCTTGCGCAGTTCGTCCCGGCTTTCCAGAAGCTGCTTGTAAGCCTCGTTTCTCTGGAGCAGGTTGATATAACCTCTGGAGTGGTAGCGGATGCGGGCCAGCAGTTCAATGCGGTCAGGCAGTTTGACCAGATAATCATTGGCACCGAGGGCGAAAGCTTCTGCCTTGGTGGCCGGTTCTTCCTTGGTGGAAAGGACAATCAGCGGGATATCTTTCAGCTTGGAGTTGACCCGCATGAATTTGACCATGGTCATGCCGTCAATCTCCGGCATCACCAGATCCTGAAGAATCACGGTCGGCTGCAGCTTTTCGGCCTCCGGAATGGCCTTGGTGGGATCGCTCACAAAATGGAAATCAATATCCTCCTCGCCTGCAAGCATGCGCCGTACGGCCTCGCCCACCATGGGCTGATCATCGATAAGCAGTACATTGATCTTGTGCTGAGTAAGCAGGTCCGGTCTGGAAGCCGTATCGCTCATAATCCGTTCTCCTGAATTTTTTTCCTGAAATGCCTTACGAGTACCCTCGGGATGTCCCCGAGCGAGCATATTTCACGGGCTGCGCCCATCTTCACCGCAGCACCCGGCATGCCCCAGACCACACTGGACTGTTCATCCTGTGCTATGGTCAGCCAGCCGGAATTTCTGAGTGCCAGCATTCCCCTGGCTCCGTCCGCCCCCATGCCGGTCAGAAGCACGGCTGCCGATCCCGAAGGAAAACCGGCATGGACAAGGCTGTCAAAAAACATGTCGACCGAAGGAACGTAAATGGCCCCGCCATGATCGGAAGTGATCTGGACAGTTCCACCCGGTCCCATCAACATGTGCCTGTCACCCGGTGCAAGTTTCACTTCTCCCGCCCTGAGCATGTCTCCGCTGGCCGCAATGGACACCTTCAATCCGGTCTGGCTGTCCAGCCACTGGGCCAGATTGCTGGAAAAACTTCCGTCCACGTGCTGCACAATAGCCACTGCGGCCGGAAAATCGTCCGGCAAAGCTCCGAGTATGGAAGCAAGCGCCGTGGGTCCGCCGGTGGAACTTCCTATAGCCAGAACCGGCGGGATGGTTCTTTTTGCAGGAGCCGGACGTACTCTTGAAGAAGCAGACCTGCCGTTACCCTGCAGCTTGCTGATGACCGAAATCTTGGAAATAAGCCCGTCATCGCCTTCAAGACTCCCGGTCGGGCCGAGAGATGGAGTAGTCACCACGTCCAGGGCTCCGGCTCCCATGGCCTCGAAAACCCTGGAGGCATTCTCCGCAATACTGGAGGTTACAATCAGTATCGGGCAGGGACATTCATTCATTATCCTGCGGGTGGCCTCAACCCCGTCCATGACCGGCATGACCAGATCCATGAGCACGATGTCCGGGATATCCTTAAGACACTTCTCAAGCCCCCTTTCGCCGTTGCGAGCCACCCAGGCCACTTCGTATCCGGCGGAAAGGACGACCTTTTTCAGGACCTCAACGGCCGCGCCCATGTCATTAACAATTCCTATCCTCATCCGGCGGCACCACCTATGAGATCTTCCACAGCGGAAAGAAGTGTTTCGTCATGAAAACTGCTCTTGGTCAGATAGTAATCGGCTCCGGCTTCCAGACCGCTTAAACGATCTTCCTTGCGATCCTTATATGAAACCATCATTACCGGGACAGATTTCAGGTCAGCGTCCGACTTGATTCTGCGGGTCAGTTCCAGACCGTTCATACGCGGCATGTCCACGTCCGTGATCACCAGATCATAATTTCCCGCCAGCACGGCGTTCAGGCCGTCCTGCCCGTCGACTGCAGTGTCCACTTCATAACCGTGATTGGCCAGCAGCTTACGCTCTACCTCGCGGACAGTGAGGGAGTCATCCACAACCAGAATTTTACGAACCTGAACGACTTCCTTTGATTCCACACCGACCTTGCCCAGCCTTCCGCCGGACAACAGGTTGTCTATGGAACGCACCATGTCCTCGGCATCTAGAATCAGCACCGGAGAACCGTCCGGCATGAGGGCTACTGAGTTTACATCCGGAACCTTGCCAAGACGGTGGTCCAGAGGCCGGACAACAAGGTCCTGCTCTCCCTGAAAATCGTCCACCACCAGCCCGTACCTGTTCATGCGGTCACTGATGACCACAATCTTAAGCGGCCCGGAATCAGCCGGATCAAAAGGAGTTCCCAGAATCTGCGCCGCCCGCACAAGCCCGACGTTGGCCCCGTCCAGCGAGACGTACTGCCGGTCTTCCGCCAGCTTCAGGTCCTCCGGGAGAACCGATGCGATCCTGCTGATACGGCTGAGCGGCACGGCATAAGGCTGACCGGAAATTTCCACCAGCAGAGTGCGGATAACGGAAAGGGTCAGCGGCAGCTGCATGGAAAAATTCATTCCCCGGCCCGGAACGGACTCGGCCCTAACGGTTCCGCCCACCTCCTGCACCATGGCATGGACCACGTCCAGCCCCACTCCGCGACCTGAAATTTCAGTGACCTTCCCGGCTGTTGAAAATCCCGGCAGAAACAGAAATTCCATAAGCTCGGCCCGGCTCATTTCCGCAGCCATCCTTGCCGGAGCCAGATTCTTTTCCACGACCTTGGCCCGGATACGTTCCGGGTCTATGCCCCGGCCGTCATCGCGCAGTTCGATAAAAAGCATCCCCGCCCGATGCCCGGCAATAAGTCGGACCGTCCCGCACGGTTCCTTACCGGCCTCAACGCGTTCATCCGGCATTTCAATGCCGTGATCAACCGCATTTCTGATCAGATGGTTAAGCGGAGCTTCGAGCTTCTCAAGAATATCACGGTCAACCGAAGTGCTTTCTCCTTCCACGACCAGATCGACCTGCTTGCCGAGGGAACGGGCCAGATCGCGCACCAGTCGGGGAAAACCACGCCCGCCGTCAGAAAAAGGACGCATGCGGCTGGCAATGACCTCATGATACAACCGGCCGGAAACATTGTCCGAACGCCGTCTGTAGACATCAAATTCGGAGATGTGTCTGCCGAGTTGTTCCTGGCAACCGGCAACAGCCGCCTTCAGTTCATTGAGCACACCCGCAGGAGAGTCTCCGCTCATCACCCTTTCACACCCTTCTTCAAGGGCCTTCATAAGTTCACGCTGTCCGGACTTCAAACGCAGCAGGGAAGAAGCAAATCCCGAAAGCCTCCCCGACTCGACCAGACTTTCCCCGGCAAGGGCCATAAGCCGGTTGAGATTTCCTGCGGAAACTCTGACAACGGAATCCTTCTGCGGAGTTACGGAAGCTGTAGCAGGACCTACAGGTTCGGCTTCAAGCTTGGGGCTGCCGGTTAAGGCTGGACCGGCCTTTTCCGGATGGACAGCTGTTTCTTCCGGGACATCGCGCACTTCCACAACCGAATCGGACAGACCTCCGGGGCAGACGGAATCAAGGACTTCGCGCATTGCGGACTCATCTCCGCGCAATCCTTTTTCCATCCTGTCCATCAGCGGCTTCTTTCCGGTAAGAAAATCCTGTATCTCCCCGGTTTCGAGCAGCGAAATATCCCTGTAAATATCTGTGGCGCTGAGCAGAAGATCAATCTGGGAGGATTTCAGTACCGTTTCCCCTTTCTGACAGGAAACAAGCAGGTCCTCCATGGCATGCGCCAGTGCCACGGCATCTGTAAGCCCCACTATCCTGGCCGCCCCTTTCATGGAGTGGGCCGCACGCATGAGCGGTTCCACCCGGTCAGGGGACTGATCCTTTTCAAGCTCCAGCAATCCGCTGTTCAAGGACTGGGAATGGCTCTCCGCCTCCATGCGGAACAGGTCGAGCATGGAAAGATCGGCAAGTTGCGGTTCTGGCTTTCGGGGTACTTCTGCCGTGCCTTGAACCTCGGAAACGGATTGTTCGGCAGGCGAATCTGGCTGCTCCGGAGAATCCTGTTGTGCCGGGGAGTCCTGCTGTGCCGGGGAGTCCTGTTCGTCCGGGGAATCTGTATGATCGGCGGAAAGATCAGCCGCAGCTTCCTCAATGGCCGAAACATTCCCGTCCAGCCATTCGGACAGGTCCGTCATGTCCAGCCCGCCCATGTCAGTGAAAAAAACATTCGCCGCCAGCAACCGGTCTATGTCGGCCCGGACAAGTTTTCTTTCTCCCCTGCGACAGCTCTCCAGCACATCTTCCATGGCATGGGCAAGATCGACAACCTCGTCTATCCCCACGATACGCGCCGCCCCCCTCAAGGAATGGGCTGCCCGCATGAGCGGCTCCAATTTGTCCGGAGACTGATTCTGCTCAAGTTCCGGCAGACCGCCGCAAAGGGACCGGGAATTGCTCTCCGCTTCCATCTTGAAGAGTTCCAGCATGGAAAGGTCGGCCATGTCACGCGCCACGTTGATTTCTCCCTGTCTTGCTCATGATCCCGGACCTACTTTATTATTCGGTTGAACGCCGCGAACAGAAGCTCGTCATCCAGCAGTGAAATACGCCTGTCGCCTATATCGAAAAGTCCCCTGGTATAAGCGGCCGGAGCCTTGGACACCGTTGCGGGAGCTTCAAGCAGCCCGTCCGCGAAATAGCGCTGGACCCCCTGCACCTCGTCGGCACCGAAAACCCAGCGGCCATGACCGCTGTCCACACAGATAAAACGGTCGTAAACCCTGAATCCCTTTTCCTCATCGGTCAGGTGTTCCGGATCAAGCCCCAAAAGATCACGCACCGAAACCACGGGAACAATCTGGCCCTGTATGCTGGTCAGACCTCGAAAAATATGGCTGTTGCGGTGCGGAACCGGACGCACGCTCCTGCGCTCCAGCACGGCTACGAAAACATGCGAGGACAAAGCCAGCCACTCCATGGCTATGCGGAAAACAACCGCCCCTTCAGTTTCAACACTCTCTTCCTCCTTGCGCATGGAGACCGCAACGGTATTCTCCTCCAGATATCCGACCGGAGGTTCGCGGTCCAGCAGGGAAAGTCCGGCACTGGTGAACTGCGGACAGCTGTAGCAGTGATTCCATTTCACAAGTTCGGTACAGGTTCTGTCACCGGCGTAGCCTATGGTATTCCAGCATGATGCAGTCATTCTCCGGCCTCATCAAAGTTTTTCGGCCCGCCGGACCCTGTTTCTGAGAAGCTCCGCCTTGCGGACCTCCCCCCTGTTTTCAAGCAGCAAAGATAGATGCACAAGGGATTCAACATGGTGCGGGTCCAGATACAGAGCCCTGCCGTAATAATCTTCGGCCATGGTTTCATTGCCGTTTGCCTCGTGCAGCAGTCCGCACAGATAATACAACTCCGGTTCCGGACCGCTGCCGTGCAGCAGTTCCTCGCACATGGAAAGCGCACTGCCGGTCAATCCCCGGTCAGCGAGCTCCCTGACCCTGTCGACTCCGCCCGGACCGGATTGCCCGGTTTTCATATCCGGTGCAACGGCTGCGCTGTCCGAAGCAGGGCTTTGAATCTCCTTACGATCCAACTCGTTGCCATCCGCTACGGAGGAGCAGACTTCACAGGATCTAGCCTTTCTTTCCATGGCCAGTTGAGGTCTGCATGCCCAGGTAGGCTTTCTTTCCTTCAACAATCCGGCAACCTTACGCTTCCCTTTTTTCAATGCAAAAGTTCCGTTCTTTCCCAGAGGAGTAAACCAGTCATTGAATACCGGAAGCAGTTCGGCATGCCCGACAAAAAGCAATCCCTGATCATCAAGCTTTTCGCTTAACATCCGCGCCAGATGCACCTTAGATTTATCGTCCAGATAAATCAGCAAATTACGACAAAAAATAACATCATATTTTCCAGCCGGCAGACATCCCTCAACGATGTTTCCGGTATAGAAATTTACCGCGTCCAGAATCTCTCCGGCCAGTTGTCTTCCGCCGGAGCATTTATTGAAGCAGCTTTTCGCATACTCAGGCATGACATTTCGAAACGAATTCTCCGAATAAAGCCCGCATCGGGCTTTTTCAATAGCCCTGCGGCTTATATCCACCCCGTCCACCCGGAACCGGGACGGTTCAAGTCCGGCACCCATCAAGGTCATGGCGATTGAATACGGCTCCTCCCCGGTGGAACATGGAGCGCTCAACACTCTGAACACCCCCCGCCTGCTCCGGAACGCGGTTTCGGACAGCAACTCGAACGGCCTGACATCACGAAAAAACCATGTTTCAGGAACAACGATTTCTTCAACCAGCTCAGCCTGTTCTTCCTCGCTGGCACGCAGCAGGGCAAGATACCGCTCCTCATCACAGCCGGTAATCCGCATGCGGACTCCGACCGCGTGGGCGACTCCGGACCGTCCCAAGGAATCGGGCGAAAGGCCCATTGCCTTGTTCAAAATCTTATGGAACGGTTCCAAATTCATATCCTGCCCCCAACAAAAACATGCAGCATAATATCATCAGGGCAACCAAACATGACCGGCCTGAGAAACCTCGCTAACCGCAAAAAACAACCATAAAAACACATCCTGACCAGACCCGCGAAAATCGGTACAGGGAGATAAGGATCATCCGGAAACACCGGACGGTTCTTCATGGGGAAACAGTATCTTGTGCAACTCCGGCGTAAGAAGCCTGTCCGGACGGATCAGCTGCAGCATGACCCCGTTTACACGGGCCACCTTCCCCAGCCATGGCGCATCCGGTATTTCCAGACCGGATGTTTCAAAATCCTTATCCGCGACCTTCAGGGTTTCGGTAATACTCTCCGCCAGAAGGCCGAGGAATTTTTCGCCCCTGCCAGCTTCGGGATCAAGGTCGGCAAGGTCCACAATTATTATCCGTGTAGACATCAACGGTCTGCAGGAGCGATCCGTTGCCAGCATGGAGAGGTCGACTACCGGCGTGACCTTGCCACGGTAATTGAAAAGCCCTTTCACGAATTTCGGCGACCGGGGCAACTCCTTGCATATCGTAGGAGGAACAACCTCGACAACTGAGACAGCCTCAAGGCCGTACAGATAATTTCCTATCCTGAAAGTCAGTACCAGCATGGCTATTCACTCACCTTGAAGCGGGATACCTCACCGCGCAATCCCTGCACGGCTTCATTGAGCTGACCGGCCGCACGGTTGAATTCTCCCAGTGCGTCCGAAGTATCCGATGCGGTCTCGGAAAGCTGGGACATGGCTTCGCTGATCTGTTCCGCGCCTTCGGCCTGTGCGCTCATGCCTTCGTTGACCACTTCTATACGCGGGGTAAGGTCGCGGACCCCGACCATTATGCCGTCCAGCTTCTTGCCCAGCTTACCGGCCTTGCTGGCCCCAAGACGGACATCTGCAGCAAATTTATCCATTTCCTCTACACCGGAATCAACGGATATCCGCATGTTGCCGATCATATTTTCTATTTCCAGAGCCGCAACAGAAGTCTGGTCCGCGAGACGACGTATCTCCTCGGCCACAACGGAAAAACCCTGACCGAATTTTCCGGCCTTTTCCGCCTCTATGGCCGCATTGAGCGAAAGCAGATTGGTGCGGTCGGCCACCTTTGTGATGGTTGAAACTATGCCCACAATGGAATTGGCCCGGTCATTGATCTCGGCCAGCTTGCCGGTAATGGAAGCCGTTCCCTGACTCAATTCGTCCATGATGCGAATCATCGTCCGGAGCCCGTCCTGACCGTCACTGGCCAGCGCCCCCATGCCCGAGGCGGAATCATTGAGCAGATGCATGGTCCCGGCCAATTCCATGGAATTGGCCGATATTTCGGTACTCGTAGCACTTATCTGGTTGGTGGCGGCTGCCTGCTGATGAAAAGTAACATCAAGCTGACGTGCCGAGGCGGCTATCTCGGTGGAGGAGGTCGTCACCTGTATCCCGGACCTCTGCACCTGAGCAACCAGTGAAAAAAGATTGTCGACCATGTTTTTCATGGCAAGGTAGAGTTGGCCGGTCTCGTCCAGAAGACTGTCATTCTCCCTGTTATCGGCGGCGTGACGTGCGCCGGAACATTCCTGTTCTATCTCGGCAAGCTTGTTCTTGGCCGTAAACAGGTCTCCCTCGGCAACTACTTTGACCAGATCGACCATCCGGCTGACCGGGTTGGCAATCAGGCCGCTGACCCAAAGGGAAACCGACAGGGTAATGACCAGCAGAACTATTCCGGCTGCGGTAAGCCACTGCACCATATAGTCGAGAACACCTTCAAGACGGTTGGTAATGCCCTGATATTCATCTAATGGAACGCATGAGCCGATAACCCATCCCCAGGGCTTGTAATAGGTGAATACGGCAATCTTCTGACGCTCTTTATCGTCCTTTTCGGTCTTCCACAAATATTCCATGCTGCTCAGTTTGCCTTCCCCGGCACTCACGGCCTGTTCTATCAGGCTGTCGGCAAACTCCTTTTTACCACCTGCCGCATCAACACTGCGCCCGTCCTGTGCAGGCGAACCCGCAACCACATATTTTCCATTGTTCTTACCCCTGGTGCCGATGGCCCATACGTAACCGGTCTTGCCTATGGTCGTCTTGAGCATGGATTTTCTGAATATGGCGACGATGTTATCGTCCATATGCACGGCCAGCATGCCTGTTATGAAATTATCCTTATCGCGCAGGGGGGAATAGACAACAAATCTGGTGCCGTGGTCGGCGGAGACAAATTTTTCCACGGTACGTCCGGAAAGGACATCATCTATAACGGTACTGGCTTTTCCATCCTTCCCTAGAGAATAAAAAATATCTCCCGGCCTGCTGTTTTCCGCTCCTTCCGGAGCGGTGGTATCAACGACAAGCATATCCCCTTCCGGATTTATGCGCTGATACACCGTGCAGTATGCTCCTGAAATGCTTGAAGCCTCCACCAGGACCGGCAGCGGATTATTTTTGCGCTCGGAGTAGACCAGTTTTACCCCGCCCATACTCATGACGGGCACGGATATTTCCGTCTCGTCCTCTCCACGAGGATTGTGGAGCGGCCAATCGGAAACCATTTTTGAGACTTCAACAGCCCCGGACTCCTGCAGCAAAGTCTGTAAAGCAACTGAGGCCCGTCTTGTCTCATCCATGAGCAGTTCGGAAGAGGCCCTGCATTCATCGTACAGGTCTCGCGTCAACTGGGAAATATGAGTTTCTATGAGGGAACGGACTTCGCCCTGTAGGCAGACCTGCAGACGGTCTTCCAGAACATTGGTAATGAAAAACATAACCATAATCGGAATGATCGCGGCCCCGCATGCAATGGTAATGATTTTTCTCCTGAGTGAAAAACGCATCTGCTACTTCCTGTTCCTTCCCGCTACCATACAAAATCAACGGGCGGCATTTTTACAATTTACTTATTTTCAACACCACAGCTTTTTCTTTGTATTTACTTTGGATGATTAAATCAATGACCTCAGGGTTCCTGAATCAATTCAAAAAAAAATATCCCGGATATAAAGAGATTCTTTCCTGATGCCGATAGGCTAGACATGAACAAGCGGCAAAATTCCTGTCCGCGGGAAGCCCTACTCATGGAGGAGTATTTATGTATTATCACGGATTTGATAATAAGGCAGTATCGTCCAACAAGTACTGGACCAACAAGGATGATGAGTTGGTGTCCATTCTTTTCGCAAAAATCATAAACAAGACAGTTATCTCTAATACGTCCCACCCGGAGCAGGAGCAATTGGTGGACCAGATGGTCAACAACCTTTTTGACGTATGCTTCTATATCAACAAGGATGTGCACGACTGCTAGACAGGGGCGTATATCCGTGCCCGGCAGAAACAGCCGCGCACATATCCCGATATACCCGTAACACAGCAATCACGACGATAGAAAATCCAAAAGCCCCGACAAACAAGTTTGCCGGGGCTTTTGGATTTTATCTGAAAAGTCAGAAATATGTTTTAGCTGATCTGAGCCAGACGGGGAGCCTTTTTGGCCTTTTCTTCTTCAGCCCTCTTACGCAGGTAATGGACCATGGTCAGAATGGCGGTGATGGCTTCAAAACCTTCCTGCTCAACGGAATCAACCAGATCATCAGCAGGGTCAGCCTGGAGAGCGCTCTTGAGGGCCTTGGAGTATCTTCCAAAACCGTCCATGAGGTCCAGAGCCATATAGTTGGCTTCATCCGGATCTTCGGGATTGATATCCATGGGAACGAGCACGTAACCCATGATGTTTGCGAGCCTGGTCAGCGGACGGATGCTGCCGGTGGACTTCATAATGGGTACCAGTTCTTCCACACCGACTTTTGCACCCTTGTCTTCGGGGTTGATTTCGCGAAGCAGGGTCGGGTAAGGCTTGCTTATTTCGCTGGCGATATCACGCGCAGGCTTATCATTTTTAAGCACAACATCCTGTAAAAGCTTGGTAAGTTCGTTATTTGCCATGTTGTCTCTCCATTGTTCGTTATTTTTAGATTATTTAGTGTCTTGAAAACGTAGCTATATTCATGCCAATTTACGAGGTAATAACATAGCTAAACTTTAATAAATAAATTTAGTGTGATACAAAAATAACATTTTCATCAACAGGTTTGTTTTTCTCAGCTGGCAAGAAATTTTACTGTTCTGCAAGAAATTTAGTTATCCATCAAATCACTAAGAGGGCGCGGAAAAGGCTATACAGCTAATCCAATAACCTTGCAAGGATTGATTTACTCAATACTATTCTGAGATGTCAAGGTATGAAATAGCAAATCAAAAAAAGGCACTGTTCTTAAAACAGTGCCTTCAAGTCACAAAAACAGAATTGATCAGTTAATCAAGGCCTAAAGATTCCAGATAAGCATTTCCGGCGAAGGTAAGTTCCGCTCCTCCCTGCAGGAAGACGCTGGTACCCTCGATGATCACTTTAAGAATCTCACCGCCCGATGTCCGTATCCGCACGGCAGCATCCGTCAGCCCCAACCGGTTCAGAGTGACCTGAACAGCGCTTACGCCGGTTCCGCAGGCATAGGTTTCATCCTCTACCCCGCGTTCGTAAGTCCGGACAATCAGACTGTCGTTGTCGTCAATCTGTACGAAGTTGACGTTGGTGCCGGCAGGAGCGAATTTTTCATGGTAACGGACCGCGCTGCCGAGCTTTTTGATGTCGACATCCTTTACATCGGCAACCTGAATGACGGCATGTGGAACGCCGGTATTAGCAAAGTGGTATTCGTATGTTTCACCGTCAACCTCAAGAGTCTGTTTGAGGGCGACGTCCGTGGGGTCCGTAAGCTGAACCTTCACTTCTTCGAATTCCGGAAAAACCCTGACCCGAATAGGTCCGGCATCAGAACCGAAAACGTGCTCTTCCCCGGCTATGCCGATGGCATGGGCGAGCCTGCCCACACACCGGGAAGCGTTACCGCACATTTCCGCACGCGAACCGTCCGAGTTGTAGAACTGCCAGACAAAATCAAGGTCTGAACCTTCCGGGGCATTTTCAATGAAAAGCAGTCCGTCGGCGTAAATGCCGAAGGCTCTCTGGCACAATTTCTGCGCCCAGCGGGGCATTTCCGAAACAGAAACACCGAGTTCCCGATTATCGATAATCACGAAATCGTTACCGCAGCCCTGCATTTTATAAAAAGGAATGGATTTTCCAAACATTTTGCTCATAAAAATCTCTCCATTAATTCATAAGTGATGAACATTAATTATTGATCACCATGAACTCTTAGTCAAGTTTTCCGGATCAGGCACCGTAAACACGGGCGTGGATGCGCCGGGCCATATACAGGAAAGGAGTATCCATAACCGCCACGATTACCTTGAAGAGGTACGTGGTCAGAAGAATCTCAAGCCAGACATCAAACGGGAACACCCCCCACAGCGCGACAAAGCAGAAAACCGAGGAATCAAGCAGCTGGCTCAGCAGGGTTGAGGCGTTGTTGCGCAGCCAGAGACGGCGTTCGCCGAACTTGTCCTTGAGCAGGTGAAAAACATAAACATCGTGCAACTGGGAAACAAGGTACGCGCAAAGGCTGCCCAGGGCGATCCTCGGAAGAAATCCGAATATGACCTCCAGATGAGGCTGGGCGAAATCATCGGGAGCAGGTACGAACTTCAGAGCCAGCTGCATGTAGACAACGGCCATCAGCAAGATGACAAAACCCAGATAAACAGCCTTCTGAGCCTCTTTCTTACCGTGAAATTCACTGAGCATATCCGTGGAAAGAAAAACACTGGCATACAGAATATTTCCAAGGGTAGTGGTCAGCCCGAAAAGCTCTATTGTTTTGAGCACCTGTACGTTGCACAGGATCAGGTTGAAAACAATAAGTCCGTAAAGACCGGTCTTCCCGAAAAAACGATACAAAATCAGAACAAGGCTCAAATCCAGCAGGGCAAATCCGAACCATAGCAATTCATTCATTAACAAGCCTCCGGCCCGGAGTCGACAAAAGGTTGAACAACAGACTCCGGTTCCGTAAAAAATAAGCGTTAGCGTAAAGCCTTGCGGCAGGTAAATCGTCCGAACTGCACGGACAAAATCATAACCGGAAGGGAAATTGGCAAAACCACAAGAAAACGGCCGGAACTAAACGCACTGTGTGCACGTAAGTTCCGACCGTTTTGACGGTAACATTGCAAGTGGTGGTTTATCAACAGCCTTTAGCGCCTGCAATCTTCCGGCTGGTAAACCGTTATCTCCGGCCGTTCTGACAGCTCAAGACCGGAGGAGATCGTCAGATAATCCTAAGCTGAGGTTTTGCCGGAGTCACCACGACCCGGTTACGCCCCTGCCTTTTGGCTTCGTAGAGAGCTTCATCGGCCTTGCTGATAATTTCATTATCCTTATCAAGGCTGCCAGGCCTTATGGAGGTAACTCCGATACTGGCAGTTACGCTGAAACTCTTGTCATTGTAGGTCATGGTAGTTTCGGCAATTATCTTTCTGATCTTTTCAGCCAGCATTCCGGCATTGTCTTCTGTTGTGTGCGGAAGAAGGATGACAAATTCCTCGCCTCCGTAGCGGGCAATGAAGTCCGTTGAACGGAATGTGCATTCAAAAAGCCTTGCCACCCGTTCAAGGACCATATCCCCGGCCATATGGCCGTAGGTATCGTTGATGTTCTTGAAAAAATCCAGATCGACCATAAGCAGGGACAGATCGGTATTCAAGCGTTGATGGCGCTTGAATTCCTCGACCAGCCTCTCATCGAAACTGCGGCGGTTGAACACACGAGTCAACCCGTCACGGTCTGCACGGGTCCTGATCTTGCTGAACATCAGGGCATTGCTCAGGGCCAGGGAAAGATGATTGACCGCGGCATTGAGAGTGGAAACCTGGTCCTTGGCCAGTCTGACCTTGCTGTCGCAAAGAATGACCAGGCAGCCGAACTTGTCCCCGCGGGCAGCAAGAGGAAGAGCAAGAACTCTCCCGGCCGAGGGGCTGTAGGCCATGCGGTTTTCCCCGACAATGCCGACCTCGGACACATTGTATCCGAACACTTCGGCCTTGCTGAGGGTCTTCACATTCTCAATCATGAAATCAATCCATTCCGACTGTACCTCGGGCAGCAGTCCCTGGCTTAGAAAAATTTCCGTTTCAATATCCTTTCCGCCCTCAAGAACATTCCAGAATGCCCCCTGAACCGAAAGAACCGGCAGAAGCATCTTCAGATCTTCACCCGCCTGCGCCAGAATATCGGACACTTCAAGGCGTTCTGTGGCATTGGAAAGCACGGTGTTAAGGAAAATAAGCTGTTCGGTTTTACGACTCAGCAGTTCCCTTTCAAGGATTATCTCTTCAGTCATACGGTACAGGTCACCGTAAAGACCGGATATCTCTTTTGCCCGAAAAAGTGCGTCCTGAACCTTGGAACTGGTCAGCGGGGTGCTTACTACTGCCAGAAATCCTTCTTCAAGAACCTTTTCCAGATCAACGTTGTCCTTGTCTTCCTGAATGAGAATCCGCTGGGTTGAGTCAAGGTTACGATATTCAACACGGCGCGACTCAGGGAGAAGATCCCACACACGCTGCGGAATCCAGGTAGCTGCTGGCTTCTCCTGGTTTTTGAGTTCCTTTTCCCCTGGCAGGGCTCTCTCCGAAAAATTGCGCAGATAGAATCCGGGACCGAGTGAATCCTCAATCTTTCCGGCTTCGATACTGTTAAGACCGAACCCCCAAAGCAGTTCCGGCCTGCTTCCTCTCTTCATTTAGGGTCTCCTTGTTTGCCTTTTAAGCTGTCAGAAATAGTATTCCACCAGCTATATTGCAAAATGAGGACCACAAAATTTAAAACAGGACATCGCCCTTCCGAGATCGGTTCAGGCCATAAAATTTTATCCTGTAAAACAAAGCTGTTCTACACCGGACCGACTGTAAACGTTATGAAGACAGGAAAGAGCAGAATTCCCTGCCGACCCGACTGAAAATAAAGATATATCAAATAACAGGAAATTAGTGCCGGATTTCCGCCACCGGGAAAAACGGGAGCGGAAAATAAATCCTTTGACAAGACCCATATATATATGGATTGTAATTGCCTATGGAAACTCAAAGAATATGGGGAACTTTGGACCCCTTTTACGAGACCGGGCCCATTCTCGGCCGCAAAGTGGCCAACATAGGATTTCTTAGTGGATTGCTTAACGCAAACCCCTTTGATGAGTACCACTTTTTCCTTTCCGGAGGAGGAATACGCAAAGGTCTTCAGGATTTTCTGGAGCGCAATTTTCCCGCTCTGGAAAACTCGGGAAGAGTCAAAATAATGGACCGCCGGGACCTGCCTGCCGCAATCGGCAGCACAGAATATTTCTGTTTCCACCAGTCCGACTGCATTGTCTACCCGCCCCACCTTGCAAGACTCAGGAACATGTACGCGGCAAACATATTTCCCGTTACCGGAACCACGCACTCCCTCAGCTACGCCAATTACGGGTCCTGCTTCCTTAATTATTTATGGAAGGGAACCACGGAACGGGACTGCATAGTTGCCACTTCAGGCCCCGGAGCAAAGGTTGTTGAAAATTACCTTGCCCACCTGCGGGAAGGTTACGGGCTTGATGAAAAGGAATTTCCCTCGCCGCAGATAAGGAAGATTCCGCTGGGTATAAATCCGGGACCGTTCACTCCCCCGGAGACAGCGGAAAAGAAACTTGCCGCAGAGGAACTGGGACTCGGCGGAGACAGGGTCAACATTCTGGTTTTCGGCCGCATAGCCCACTACTCCAAGATGGACCTGATCCCCCTGTTGCGGGCCATGCAGAAACTTTTTGCCGCAGGAACGGACCGCGACAAGGTCCGGCTGGTTCTGGCCGGCTGGATTGACGATGATGACGACTTCCCCGGCACACTGACCCAGCTCGCAAAAAACATGGGGCTGGAACTGGTCATAATCGCCAGACCTTCTGACAAGATCAAACTGTCCCTTTACCGGGCGGCGGATATATTTGTTTCCATCTCCGACAATCCGCAGGAGACTTTCGGCCTGACCATACTTGAAGCCGGAGCCATGGGCCTGCCGGTTGTCGCCTCCGAATATGACGGTTACCGGGACCTCATTGTTGACGGGAAAACCGGTTTCCTGATCGAGACAATCGGCACCCCTGCCACTGCGGACCTCGACCCCATGGCGCAGCTATGCTTCGACAACCAGTATCATCTGATTATGGCTCAGCAGACGGCAATTCTGACCCCCAAACTGGCCGCAGCCCTGCAGGAACTCATTTCCAACCCGGCACTAAGGGAGGATATGGGCCGCGCCGGTGCAGAAAGAGTACACAGCATGTTTACCTGGAAACAGGTCATACTGCAGCACGTAAAATTGTGGGAGGAACTGAATACCGCTCCGGTGGACAGGGAATCGCTGCGTAAGCTGCTGCACCCGGCACAGGTGCGGTTCGGGGAAACCTTTGCCCACTATACCACGTCCACCCTTGGTCCGGACACAAGCGTCGTCACGGGCATGACGGGCCGGGCAATATACCACGGCAGGGAGTTCCCTCTTATCTACCGCGGACTGGAACGAATTCTGGAACAGGAAATCATCCGCAAGATGGCATTCTTTGCCCGCAAGCCGATCCGCGCCAAGGATCTGGAAGGCAAAATCAGAACCCTGGCTCCGAACCTCTCCGACGATGAAATCCGCTTCCACATCCTGTGGAGCATCAAGCACGACATTCTGGAAAAGGCATGCTGAAAGGACTGATAGTCCAGCACACCGCCCTGGCAAAAAGCGGAGGAGCAGCCAGGATAGCACAACTGATCCATGAAGGATTAAGGGACCGGGACATTCCCGCCCTGTACAGTTTCGAAGCATCGGAGAATCCGGAAGATCCCCTGCTCGGTCCGGCCGAAGCAGCATCAAGAATACCGGAGCATTCAATCGTCCACCTGCATTCTTCGGCAGACCCTGCGGAATTCATAAAAGCCCTGCCGCAATCGTGCCGAATAATAATCACTCTGCACGACACAAAAATGATCACCGGAGGATGCATTAACCCGCTGGACTGCCCCCGCTTTGATCAGCAATGCCGAAACCCGTGTCCCAGAAACTATCCGGACTCCGAAAACGTACGGCGCAGAAACATCGCCGCAATAACAGAAAGCGGCGCAGAACTTGTTTCCCCTTCAAAATGGCTGGCATCAATCGTGCGTAAAGCTCATGCAGGGCTCAAAGCCAGAATTATTCCCAACGGCATTCCATGGCCGGAGCAGCCCGGCAACAAAAAGGCCGCCCGTGAATCAATCGGCCTGCATCCGGCATCCAAATCCGTTCTTTTCGTTGCCCACGGAGGAAAGGAAGCAGTCTACAAGTCCGGCCCGCAATGGGAAACATTCTGGACCATGATCAAGAAGAACGTTCCCGATGCAATCGCTTTCGCAGTCGGCGGAAAAACAAACAGCAGAGAAGGTGACTTCATCAGCATTCCCTATGTGGACCGCACTGTTCTGAACAGGTTAATGCTGGCCGCGGATGTTCTGGCCTACCCTACTCTGGCGGATAATCACCCGCTGGTGGTGCTTGAAGCCATGGCCAACGGCCTTCCTGCTGTGAGCTATGAAGTCGGCGGAGTCCCGGAGCAGATAACAACCGGCAGTAATGGCATTCTTGTGCCTCCCGGAAATAAAGAACTGTTTGCCGGGACTGTCTGTGAACTTCTTTTAAACCGTCATCTGGCAACCGGTTTGGGAATGAACGGATTTTATTCCGGAAAAAAAAGGTTCAGCAGCGAAAGGATGCTGAATGACTACGTCAAACTTTACGAAAAACAGACCTGATTGTAACATCCAGTGTTATTTTTTTGTGTTTTTTAGAAAAACTGACGTGATCCGTATTGACTTTTTTTCAGTTTACACTGGAAATGCAGACTCGAATTCGATTATAATGCTGAAAAATATCTTTCACATTCAATCGTTTCAAGCTAATATCTAACATAAGCGACAGCCGTACAATAACTTTAATGCCGGTATGACTCGTTATTATACAGGGGGGGATGAGAATGGCCCAAACCAATATTCTTCTTGAATCCGGAACAAATGAACTTGAAATAGTTGAATTTTATATTGATGAAATGGACACTGTCCACGGAGAATCCAGCCGCAGAAGTTTCTACGGTATCAACGTGGCCAAGGTTGTTGAAATTATCAGACTTCCGGAACTTACAGACATGCCCGATGCGGCAAACGATGCTGTCCTCGGAGCTTTCGACCTCAGATCCGAGATTATCCCTTTGATCGACCTCAGCCGCAGAGTCGGAAAAAGCCGGATTGAAAACGAAGCCCCTAAGGTTATCGTAACTGAATTCAATAAGATATCTACCGCCTTCCTGGTTTCGGGTGTCACCAGAATCCACCGCATCAGTTGGGAACAGGTGGAAGCGCCCAGCAAGCAGGTTTCATCGCTCACGGCCAACTCTATTACCGGTGTGGTAAAGCTTGAAGGACGCATTGTCTTTCTGCTGGACCTTGAAAAGATTGTCGCAGACCTCAATCCGGGCATGGATATTACAGACGTACCGGAAGCAGATCTCATCAATAAAATTGAAAAAAGACAACTCAAGGCTCTTATAGCCGATGACTCCACCATGATCCGCCGGATGATCGGGCAGATGCTTGAAGACGCCGGATTCCGGGTTACAAGGACTCACAACGGCAAGGCCGCCTGGGACAAACTGACTGAATGGCGGACAAGGGCAGCCAACGAAGGCAAGACCATCGACGACTTCGTGGACATCGTGGTTACCGATATTGAAATGCCGGTCATGGACGGACACAACCTGACCAAACGCATCAAGGATGATCCGGAATTGCGCCATCTTCCGGTCCTGCTCTGTTCCTCCATTATTACCGACACCCTTTATCACAAAGGAGAATCGGTCGGAGCGGACGATCAGATTTCCAAGGCTGAAATCAACCAGCTCGCGGAGCGCGTGTTCAAACTGATCGAATCTACGCAACATCAGGAATAAGACCCCCTTCCTAAAGCAACGACTGTCCCGGCAGAGAGCATCTCTGCCGGGATTTTTTTTGCCTGCCGGATTTCATTAACTCCATGCGCTTTATTCCTGCCAGCCGGGCCACCTACCTGCCTCTGTCATTTCAAAGCTCATTTGTCAGTCGTAATTCTATGAACACACAATCGTAACCTGAACGTATTCATCTTCAACTTTCCGTGTTTTAGAATGAATACCCTGTAACAAAGCGCACATGGATAATATCCCACGCATTTTCAACAACCGACAACAATAAATTCGGTGCGTACCACTTGCTGACGAACAGCCTGCGCCGGACAGAATGACCATGACTAACAACGCAAGTTTTTCCATAAAAACAAAGCTCTTTGCCGCAGTGTGTCTTAGTGCCGCCCTGTGCGTGAGTCTCCCGCTAGGATTTGCATACTATATCCTCAAAGCCGACCTTGCCGCCGATACCAGAATGATGGCCCAGGAAAAGCTTGAACTGGCAAGGCGCATCTACTTTAAATCTGATTCGGAAAAACCTGCGTTGAGGATAGCCGAGGTATCCAGACTGTTAGGCAGGGAAATGGCTTATGTTTCTCAGGGCGGACAAATCACATCACCATCGGCCCGGTCCGAGGAACCGTGGCATGCGGACAGTTCCGAATTACGCCAGGCAAAGGCCGACGGGCTGGGGTTCGAGATACGCGAAAATCCGGGCTATGATCATAGAACCCTTTACGCCGCCATCAGGCTTGGAGACGTTCAGGGGCGTGATTCCGGTTTTCTGGTCATGAAGGAATCCCTAGCCGGGCTGGGGGAAAGAATGGGCACGATCCGCAAGGTGTTTTTCTGGGCCCTGCCCATCGTGGCTCTGGTCTGCTACGCAGTTATCCGCTTTGTAACCCTGCACCTGAGCACTTCTGTGGAGTCCATGGTCAGAACGGCCGAGGCTGTGGGGCAGGGTAATTACAAACGCCGCATCAGAAATTTCCCGGACAAGGAATTCATCCCTCTCGCCGAAGCCATCAACTGGATGGCTGAACGCATTGATGAACACGTGGGCATCATTACCAGCCAGAAAAACAAACTTCAGGCCGTGCTGAACGGCATGTGGGACGGGGTAATGGTTATGGACGGCAACTGCCGCATCCAAAGCGTCAACAGGGCGCTGCAGGAGATTTTTCCCGGCGTACAGAACGGTATCGGCCGCAATCCCCTTGAGGTGATACCCTGCCCCGATCTGCAGGACTCCTGCCGGGAACTTACTGATCCTGAAGGGCCTGATGCCCGGACGGTGCAGCTGAAATTACAGGACGGGCGAGTCTATGACATCAACATAGTCCGCTCACCGCACACGGTCGAACCGGGGCAGGGTCCCGGAGCCATTGCCGTGTTTCACGACATCAGCAAAATCAAACGGCTGGAAACCGTCCGCCGGGACTTCGTGGCCAATGTCTCCCACGAACTGCGCACACCGCTGACCTCCATCAAGGGATACGCGGAAACCCTGCTATCCTCCCCGCCCCCGCCGGGATCCATCCGCAACAGCTTTCTGGGCACCATTGAAAAAAACGCCAACCATATGTGCAAGATTGTGGATGACCTGCTTAATCTCTCGCGCCTTGAGGGAGGACGGGACATCAGCAAATTCATCTATACGGACCCGGCCGAAACGCTGAAAAACGCATGGCAGGCCTGCTCCGCACTTGCGGAACAAAGAAACGTCCAGATGGTAACGGACCTTGAACCGGAACATTTCACCGTCCATGCGGACCCGGATCAGCTCATGCAGCTTTTCCGCAACCTGCTTGAAAACGCAATCAAGTACGGACCGGAAGATAAACCCGTAGCGGTGGAACATGCGGTTGAAGGTGAAATGCTCAAAGTGATTGTGCGGGACGAGGGACTTGGCATTCCTGCCGCAGACCAGCCCCGTATTTTCGAAAGGTTTTACTCCGTGGAAAAATTCCGCCGGAACGAGTTCGGTTCCACCGGGCTGGGACTGGCCATTTCCCGCCACATCGTATCCAACCACGGAGGAACAATCAGTGTGCAGAGTCCGCCGGAAGGTATTCAGAAAGGCACCGCCTTTATCTTCACCATTCCGCTTGTGGAAGACTCCGGGGATTTGTCCGTCTGATTCTTCTGCCTGCAATTAAACAGACAAAGGGACACGAGCAAAATTACTCCTGTCCCCCCTGCCTGATACTCTGTCTCCGTTTCAGATGTTTTATAGATCGATAAACACACAAAAGGAGACAGAAAATGAGAATCCCGACAGAAACGGATACGGATTCATACGGTATTACAGGAACCGGGAGTGAATCCGGCATGTTCGGCAGCAAGACAAGCCCGGCGATTGAACGGCTCGCAAAGTACAGAATAAATCCGGAATTGCTGCAAAGAGCAAGAGACCGCGAAGCAGAAGAAAGAGACATCCGGGTACTTGATGCATACAACCGCTTTGAGTCCGGGTTGCAGGAAATGCTCACCGCTCCGGGAAAGGGGGTCATGCTGCGCGAGGCCGGAGCGGCACAATCGGCCGTATTCGAAGTAAACGACTACTTCAGCGAACAGGGAGGCAGGCTGCGCGATGAACTCCCGGATGACCAGAGCAGGAAACTTTTCATGGATATTCTGGCTTCGCGCAGGCGTACGGCAGTGGACGCCGTTGCCCGCCATCAAAGCCGGGAGTACTGTAAATGGAAGGACGCCACCGCGGCTCAGACCATCGATTCCATACTGAAAGCCGTAAACATCTGCCCGGACGCCGCATCCCTGACGCACGGAGAACAACTGCTTGAAGGAGCCGTAACCCGCCTGTACCGGGGCAGCAACCCGAAACTGCTGACAGCCAGACTCAACGAGGCAAGGCAGGCCATGTATGCCGGCGCGCTGGAATCAATCGCAGCCGGGGACCCTATTACAGCAGTGATTGTGCTTGAAGGCTGGAAAGACCGGATGGATGAAAAAGAATACGCGCTGCTCTACGACAGGTTCGAGCCAATGGCCAGAAACCAGAGCCTCAAGATGGAGTTCAATACCCTGCGTGAATTTGAAGGCGAGCTGCTCAAGGCCGAACTGGACGACATCGCTGATGAAAAAATGCGTGATGAGCTTGCCGAAATGATACTGGCCGATCGCGTGTGCAGAAGGCAGCAGCAGGAAAAAACCGAAACGGAGCGCATCAACTCCGCAGGTAGGGAGCTGTTTCAGCGTTACCTCAACGAACGGCTGAGCATGGAGGACATCGTCGATTCCGGGCTTCCCGAAGAGCAGCGGTCGCAATGGAGACTCATCTTCTGCCGGAACGATTCCGGCGAGGATCGCGCCCTGCTGAATACAGTCGAAGCAATTGTGGACGGCAGGCTTACGGAAGAACATCATATTTACGCCGCCATGGCCGAAGGGCTGGGCAAAATTGACGTTCTGCTGCTGACGACCCTTTTCAGGCTCAAAGACAACCCGGAAGCCAAACTGCTGGTAAACGGATTGCGGGAACTGGGCAGGGCCTGCGACCTTGCATCCGGGAATGAGCAGGACCACGCGGCATCCATACGGGATTTTCTCAACAGAATCGTTTCCATGATAAACAAGGGGGACAGATTCAGTATCACCGCGATCAGGAACGATGTAATCGACGACCACTTCGCAACCGTGCACACCGGCAACAGAAAGGAAACAACACCGGGCGAAGGCTCGGATCAGGAGCCGGAAGAAACTCCCGCCCCTGTCAATGATCAGGGCACGGAAGACCCGGATTCAACGCAGGAAGAATCAGAGGATGAAAAGGCTTAACCGGATGTGCCAACGTTTTTAAGCACTAACTTCACCTACAAAGGATAGACGGAATAACCGTCCTGAACATCCTGCCGGAGCCTGATAAAAACCGACGCCTGATCAGCGTAAACCTTCACAATCAGCAATTCATCATCAGCTTATCATCAGGCCGTCCGCAATACGGGCGGCCTGATGATAAGGCACTATCTGCTGCATTGCTGCGAAAAAGCATGAAACTTACATATGTCTGTATGCGCTTCGTTCCATGCTTTTTCTTGCGCCTTGCATCCGGCACATTCTCAACAGTCTGATCTTTTCGACTTTATCGTAAGACTCAGCACACCCGCAATATGGAAGTCCTGAACCGCATATACTTTCAAAAAAATCAGCTCTCGGGTACGGTGACCCTATCACACACGTGGAGGAACCCCATGCGCAGATATTTTTTTGTTCTATTGTTTTTACTGCTGCTTACAGGGTGTGCAGGGAACAATATACCAAGTGGAGAAAAATACCTCTCCCCGCTGCCTGTCAAACATGCACAGGTTGATGATCTCAATTTCGGATACAGGGTGTTCGGGAAAGGAGAACCGCTGCTCATGATCATGGGCTTTGCCGGAACCATGGACATATGGGACGCGGAATTCATCCGGACTCTGGCGAAAAAACACACGGTCATCATTTTCGACAACCGGGGCATGGGCAGCACGACCGCAGGAAAGCAGAGGATAACCATACAGGGCATGGCCGAAGATGCGGCAGGACTCACCGAAGCCCTTGGCTATACAAAGGTTCATGTGCTCGGCTGGTCCATGGGCGGACTGATCGCACAGGAACTGGCCCTGACCCACCCCGAAAAGGTCGACAAACTCATCCTGATGGGAACATCCTGCAGCAACACCGCTGTTGCCGATACCACCCGCAGACTGATGTCCATGGACATAAAGGAACTGCTGAGCCATTTCTTCCCCGCAGCTTGGCTCAAACTCCACCCCGAGGCACTCGCCGAACTGCCGCGTCCGGCACAAAAGACTGATCCGGACATAATTTCGGCCCAGGCCGAGGCCATGACCTACTGGCCCGGAACCTGCTCAAAACTTCATGAACTGAAAAACAACACCCTGATCATTTCCGGAACCGCTGACGACATCCTGCCGGAAAAACTGAGCATGGAGCTGGCCGAGGGAATCGAAGCTTCTTGGCTGGCCCGATACCGTCATGCCGGGCACTGGCTCATGTATCAGGACCCCGAGGGTCTGGCCCGTACTGTAAACAATTTTCTGGCTGTCGATGAAGACATGCTCGACCAGCGGGGCAGGAAATGAGATACTCCGACTTCCCCTACGTAATCGCCGGAGCAGGCATAACCGGATGCACGCTGGCACGATGTATTGCCGAAGAAACCGGGAAACGGGTGCTGATAGTAGACCGGCGCAACCATATCGGGGGCAACTGCCACAGCCGACTGGACCCGCAGACAGGAATTGAGGTGCACAGCTACGGCACACATGTGTTTCATACCGGGGAAAAACGGGTCTGGGATTTCCTTAACCGGTTCTGCGAATTCAACAGCTACCGCCACAAGGTGGTTACCTTGTACAAGGGGCGCACCTACCACATGCCGGTGAACCTGCAGACCATAAACTCGTTTTTCGGAATCAGTCTGAAACCCCATGAGGTGGATGAATTCATTCGCCTGAAAAGTTCCAGGGAAAACATCACCGATCCTCAGAATCTGGAGGAAAAGGCCGTAAGCCTCATCGGACGCGAGTTGTATGAGGCGTTCGTGAAGGGCTATACGCTAAAGCAATGGGGCCGCGACCCCCGTGAGCTCCCGGCGGAAATAATCACCCGCCTGCCCTTCCGCCACGGCTACGAATGCGATTACTTCACCTGCCGATATCAGGGCCTGCCCTGGAACGGATATGCCGACCTGTTTGAAAAAATGCTTGATCACGAACTGATCGAGGTTACTCTTGAGACAGATTTCTTTGATATCAGAAAGGAAATACCGGAAGAAAGCACTGTATTCTATACCGGACCGGTGGACAGGTTCTTTGATTACCGCCACGGGGAGCTATCCTGGAGGTCGCTGCGTTTTGAATACGAGGTGAAAGACGTATCCGACTATCAGGGAACGGCTGTCATGAACTATGCTGATATCGACATCCCCTTTACCAGAATGCACGAATATCAGCACCTGCATCCCGAACGCGGAAACAAAAGCGGCAAAACCGTCATTGCCAGGGAATACCCGGAGGCATGGCAACAGGGGGACGAACCGTATTATCCTGTAAACACAGCTCAGGACCGTCAGCGGCTGGAACTTTACCGGCAGGAAACATCAAAACTTGAAAACATACATTTTGCCGGGAGGCTCGGCTGCTACCGGTATTACGACATGGACAAGGCCGTGCTAGCCGCGCTGGAACTTTGCAATGCCGTTTTTCAGGGCCACGACAACTGCAAATAAAATTTTTTATTTAACAAAAGACTGGGGGACTGTGATCCGCACCAGAAACAGCCTTCAGAACAGTTCCGGCACTCCTGTGAACAGCGTTTACAACCGACCTTGCGTCTGTTAACCAATCCCCATGAGCACAAATACCAAAAAAGAGCAGGAACACCTGCGTATGAAACGTCTGATCCTGGACGCCGCAAAAGACCTTTTTGCCAGAGACGGATTCGACAACGTGTCCGTCAGAAAGATCGCGGCAAAGATAGACTACAGCCCTGCTGCTCTCTACCGCTATTTCAAGAACAAGGAAGACCTTATTCTCTCGCTTAGATCCGAAGGAATGAATAAATTCGCCCGGATGCAGGAACATCTCTCCGAAATAAAAGACCCGTTCGAACGGCTTAAGGAAGGCGGCCGGATATATCTGGACTACGCCCACAGAGAACCCGAATATTACGACCTGCTGTTCAACCGCAGCGTGCCTTCGTTCTGCGATCCCGACAAATGGATTGGAAAACCGCGCAAGAATTTCACGGATTTCAGGGAAACAGTGCGGGAATGTATTGAAACAGGTGAACTTGGCAATGTATCTGTTAACGTTGCCGTGGCCTCTCTATGGGCATCGGTTCACGGCCTGGCTGCGCTGGTGGCGAACGGCAGACTCAAAGGCCTTATGCCTGAACTGGACATTGCAGAAGAACTGGAAGCCATACTGGACTTCATAACAACCCCGCTGATAGAGCGGATCGGGCATAAGTGTGAAGAAAACAGCTGAACCGACTTTCCACATCCGCCCGCCGCTCATCTTGCTGGCTCTGTGGATGTTCCTGTGCTCATTTTACGTACCTGAAAGTATGGCCGGAAAAGCAACTGTCTTCAAGTGCCTGCCTGCCTCGCGAACGGTTACACTGACCGGGTTCACCCGCCCGCGAGTCAGCATGACCCTGGTCAGCGAGGAGTCGGCAACCTGCACCGGAGTTTACGCGGATATGGGTGACACCATCGGCAAAGACGGACGCTTTGCAGAGCTTGATCCAACATTCATTAAACTGGAAACCGACCAGCTCATAGCCGAGCGTGACCGGCTGCAGGCCGACGTCACCTACTACGGCAAGGAAGCAGACCGCTATAAAAAATTGGTAAAAAAAAGTACTGCCGCGCAGTCTGAACTGGATCTGCATATCCGCAACCTTAAAAATGCGGAATCGCTCCTGCGGGCCACCCAATTGAAAATAAGTGTAAATCGCGAGCACCTTCGCCGGTATACCCTGCGCGCTCCTGCGGGCTGGAAAGTTATAAAACGCTACATTGAGCCCGGAGAATGGGTGACAAAAGGCGAAAAAGCCGCCGAACTGGGCAATTTCAAGACCCTGCTTGTTCCCTACGCGCTCAGCATTGCAGAACTGGAAAAAGTCCAGTCCATGGGCGGCAAGGTAAAATTGAGACTTCCGGACATCGGCGAGACCGTTGACGCAAGACTTGAACTGCTTTCCCCGGATTTTGATCCGGAAACCCGCAAGGTAGAGGTTGATTTTGAAATAACCTCCGGTAAATTCAAATTCCGAGGCGGATTGCGCACGGAGCTTGATCTTGAGCAGCCTGATCCGGGAGGATCTGTTCTGGTGCCGACTTCAGCCGTGCTCAAGGCCTACGACGACAGCTTTCTCGTCCGGCCTGACGGAGTGAGGGTCAAGGTGCTGGTTCTTGGCTCCGGCAAAGACGGAAAGCTCCGGGTTTCATCCAAGGCGGTCAAAGCCGGGCAGGAATTTCTGCTCATCCCCTAATCTCCTTCCCGCTATCCGCTTTTTGAACAACAAGTTACATGAAGGGTCCGCGACCCGTTGGGGTCCCTGATTGTTTAAAGTTGCTGCACTGAAATCAGCCACTTAAATCAAAAATTTTGCGGAGCTAAGGCAATAACCATATTTTTAAATAACGAGAGAGTCAGATGACTGCAGAGTCCGGCAGGATTGTACGCAATGCGTCCGTTGTGGCAGGCGCAACACTGCTTTCAAGAATTCTTGGTTTCGCCAGGGACCTTATTGTTGCGTTCACGTTAGGGGCAGGACTCCCGGCGGATGCCTTTTTTGTTGCTTTCCGTATTCCGAACCTGCTTCGCAGACTTTTCGGTGAAGGCTCGCTGACCATGGCCTTTGTGCCCGTGTTCAGCCGCGTCAGGCAGGAACAAGGGGAGCAGGCCGCTTTTGAAATGGCCCGCTCGGCCATGGCCTGGCTGCTCATCATTCTCGGAGTTCTGACCGTTCTGGCGATTGTTTTTGCAAAACCACTGGTCCTGATCATCGCGCCGGGATTCGACCGCAACCCGGAACTTATGTCCCTGACGGTCGAACTGGTGAGAATCTGCTTTCCCTATGTGATTTTTATCTGCGCAGTGGCCCTGTGCATGGGGATTCTGAACAGTCTCGGACACTTTCTGGCTCCGGCGCTGGCTCCGTGCATGCTGAACATCGCCCTGATAGGTTCAGCCCTGGCCGGATGGCTTACCGGGAACAGCGTGGCTTTGTTCATGGCCTGGGGTGTCCTTATCGGCGGACTCATGCAGTGGCTGCTGCAGCAGCCATACCTCAAGCGGGCGGGTTTGAGCTGGCGAGGCAAGGGCGGAATGGACAATCCGGGGGTAAAGCGCATGGGCAGACTCATGCTGCCCACCGTGCTCGGAGCGGCGGTCTACCAGATCAACGTCGCACTCGGAACCCTGCTGGCCTCGTTTCTGCCCGTGGGCAGCGTTTCCTATCTTTATTATGCGGACCGGCTGGTCCAGTTTCCCCTCGGCGTTTTCGGCATCGCAGTGGGAACTGCGGCCCTGCCCAGTCTCTCCGCCCTGTGCGCAAAGGGAAAGAATAAAGACTTTTCCAATACCCTGAGGCAGACCGTGGGTCTGACCCTGTTTATTTCCCTCCCCGCCATGGCCGGATTGATCTCCCTTGCCGGACCGCTCATCGCCCTTCTTTTCCAGCGTGGGGCCTTTGATTCCGGCGCGGTTACAGCCACGGCACAGGCCCTGATGGCCTACGGCATAGGTCTACCCTTCATTGCCATGTCCAGACCGCTGGTTTCCGCCTTTTACGCTCAGGAGGATACGCGGACCCCGGTCAAAATTGCGGTCTGCTGCCTGCTGGTCAACGTGGGGGCCGGTTATCTGCTTATGCAGCACATGGCCCATGTCGGGCTGGCCCTGGCTGTTTCCCTGTCGTCCATGCTTAACAGCATCCTGCTGGCAGTGGTCATGGCCCGCCGGACCGGTGAATTTCCTCTGCCGTGGGCAGATGTGTTCAAGAGCATACTGCTCAGTGCACTCATAGGAACCGGCGCATGGTTCTCCGCAGGCTATGATATCCTGTGGTTTGCCCTGATTCCCGTCTGGGTAGCAGCCTACGGGGCCGGAGCACTGCTTCTGCGTTCCGGTGATGCACGCATGCTTATCGGGGCACTGCGACGCAGACGCGGGTAAATATTTTTCCGGACGGCATATGGGGCTGTAAAATCTATCCTTATTATCAGGTGGATGGTGTTGCTACATATTTGTATGGATACGCTCTTTACGTTCACGGCGCATGCCAGTAGACTGCCGGGCCTGACACCGGAGGTATAATGCTTATTGTGATCAATGTGGATGACCTGGGACTGCATCCTGCTGTGCGCCGAGCGGTGGACAGTCTGGCTGAAGCCGGAGTAGTCACATCCTCAACTATGCTGGCCAACGGGCCGGACCTTTCCGAATCCGTTCTCCTTCAGGACAGGCATGCCGGGCTGGGGCTGGGAGCGCATCTTAATCTGTTGCGTGGAAAACCCATTTCAAACCCGGACCATATTCCGTCACTGGTGGACGATGACGGCCTGCTTTTCGGGAATTATACCTCCCTGCTTCTGCGGTACACAACCGGGCGGATAAAGATATCCGAAGTGGAAACGGAGTGGGCGGCCCAGATCGAATACCTGCTTGACCACAAGGTGCGGCTGACCCATTTTGACAGTGAAAAACACATCCATGCCTGGCCGGGATTGTATGGACTGGCAGCCAAGCTGGCCCGCAGATACGGCATAAAATGGATGCGCAGACCTTTTGAGCATACCCCCGCCGGACGTTTTGACAAAGCCATGCTGAGAACCCGTTTTCTGCAGCTCTGTCTTGCCGTGGGATTTCCGCCGGAAGAGCCCTCTACGGCATCATGCGTGTGGGGAATCGGGGACCAGAAACAGAATCTGAAACCGGAATTGTTTGAACGGTATATAAATACATATCATCCGGAAATAGTGGAAATAGTCTGCCATCCCGGCCTTCCTGCCGAGGGAGACGGCCCTTTGCCGTCCGATTTCGGCCCCATGCGGGTGAAGGCCCAGTGGAAAGAGGAATACGATTCCCTTGCCCATAACGGCTGGCTTGAAATATTTGATAAATTGGGAGGAACTCCCGTAAACTACGGGCAGATACCCCCGCGAAGCGGAGATTTTTGATGATGCAGGAAAAAACGGGACAGGGCCGGAAAATTGAGGTCAGTATCGTAACCCCCATGCACAATGAAGAAGGCTGCGTGCGCGAATTCCACCGCAGGGTGAGCGCGGTCATGCAGGGCATGGATACCAGCTATGAAATGCTGCTGGTCAACGACGGCTCCACCGACACCACAGAGGAAATCATCAGGGAACTTTCCGCAGGCGATCCGCATATCAAGGGAGTGATGCTGGCCCGCAACAGAGGACAGTGCACGGCCATCTATGCCGGAATACAGGAAAGCTGCGGACGTTACGTGGTGATCATGGACGGCGATTTACAGCACAAGCCCGAAGAACTGCCCTCCTTGATCAATGAAATCCGCAAGGGGTTCGACCTTGTTTCCGGCTGCCGCACCAACCGCGGAGAATCCATGATCAAGCGCAAGCTGCCCAGCAAGATCGCCAACTACCTGATGCGGGCCACCAGCGGCTGTCAGGTCCGGGATATGGGCGGTCTTTCCGTGCTCAAGGGAAAACTGGCCCGGTCCATGACCCTGCGCGAAGGACAGCACAGACTTATTCCGGCGCTTGTTTACGGTATGGGCGGTTCCGTTTCCGAAGTGCCCATCTCGGCTCCGGAACGCTTTGCCGGCAAAAGCCATTACGGACTGGCCAGGTCCATCGACGTACTCTTCGATATCGTCATGCTCTGGTTCCAGTCCTCGTTCAAGCAGCGGCCTATTTATCTGTTCGGACGCATCAGCCTGCTTATGTTCATGCTTGCATCCCTGATAATGCTCTGGCTGTTCTACGAAAAGATTTTCCTAGACGTTGCAATGGGCACACGACCGCCGTTCATGGGCTGCATACTGCTCTACCTCAGTTCACTCGGTTTCATGTCCACAGGACTTATCCTTGAATCGCTGACAAACACATACGAAGCGGTCATGGGCACCAAGACCTACCAGATACGGGAAATAGTATCGCAGGAAAGCAAAAGCCCTACTGACTGACCGTCTCTGTTTTTGACTTGCGCCATTCCTTGAAGCCCATGAGCAGATCCCACTCCACAGGGATGATAAACAGGGTCAGAAAGGTAGCGGTACAAAGCCCTGTTACAAAGGTCGAGGCCATTGTTCCCCATACCAGCGAATAGGAAGGGAATCCCACGGCCATAGGGAGAAGTCCCAGCGTTGTGGTCAGGGTTGTGAGCAGGATGGGACGCAGCCTGATGCGAACCCCTTCGTGCATTGCTTTTTTACGGTCCATGCCGCCGTTGTAGAGCTTGTTCATGAAGTCCAGCAGCACAAGGGAATCGTTGACCACGACCCCGGTAACGCCCACGGTGGCGATGAAACTGTTGATGGTGAAGACCGTCTGCGACAGAAACGAGCCCAGAATAACCCCGGTAAGCGAGAATACTGCCGCCGAAAGAATGATCACCGGCTGCACGTAGGACTGGAATTGCGTGGCCAGAATCATGTAGATTATGAGTATGGCGATCAGGAACGCATAGATCAACGAGGTGTATGATTTCCGGGTGGATTCGAATTCACCGGAGAAGTTGATGGTAGCGCCGGGATAGTCACCCCGTATTTTCTCATAAAAAGAGCCTACCATCTTGACTGCGGCCGGAGACGACAGTCTTGAGCCGTGCTTTATGTTCGCGGTGATGGTAATCGCCCGCTGCCCCATGAAGCGGTTGAACTGGCCCGGTTCCATATAGATGGACACCTTGCAGAGATCGCCCAGCCGGATCGGACTTTCGTCCTGCTCCAGAACAGGGACGTTCAAGGCTTCTTCCGGGCTGACCAGAAACTGCGGATCAATCTTGAGCCGCAGGTCCACATCTTCATCAGACAATCTGAATTTACCCACAAATCTGCCGTCGAGCACAGAACCGGAAAGTCTCGCCACCTGCTTGGGGGTCAGACCGTATTCCGCCACCCGCTCCTTGACGGGGTTGAAGCGGAAAATACGGTTGGGAGTGCCGTCGTCCGTATCCAGATTGACCAGTTCCGGGCCGAGCTTGTCGGTCTCCTTGATGAATTCCATGATTGCGGCGGCAAGCTTCTGTACGGACTGATGGTCGGAGCCGAGGATGCGGATGTTTATGTCCTTGCCCGCCGGAGGACCGTCCTTTTCCGGTCGCACACGGAATGTCCACCCTTCTTCCGCAAATTTATCCAGAGAGTTGCGAACCTGCTCAAGATGTTTGCCGGGATCGTTCACAGGCGCATCCTCGAATGCCTGCCGGTCCTTGCGGGGCAGTTCCACCACGATATTTCCGAGGTTGCTGCCGTGAACGGTTTCATAATCATCATTGAGATAGAATCCGGCAAAGGCAGTTGCGGATTTGGCCATGCCCGGTCCGGTGTTTTCAATGAAAACTGAAATGCGCTTTAACTTGTCCGAAGTCACCTCAATGGGCGTGGCCACCGGGCCTTCCAGTTCAATATAGTAAAGCGAGTAATCGTCCGGAAAGAATTTGATCTTGATCAGGGGCAGAGTGCCGGAAAGAGATACTCCGAGAATGCCCAGCGCAACGACAAAGGCGACAAAAACAATCCCCATGGAGGTAAACCGGAACCGGATCACCATGGTAAGAAGCTTATCCGTCCATCTCCTTAAGGCATGCATGAAAGCAGGGTCGCGCAGACATTTCTCACGGTTCCCGGACAGTTTTTTCGCACCCGGCCAATCCAGAAAATGAGGCGGCAGGATCAGCAGACTTTCAATAAGGGATGCCGTAAGCGCGAATGCCACCGCCTTCGGGACCTGGGCAAAAAATTCACCGGTGGACCCGGACATGATCAGCATGGGCAGAAAGGCCGCCACAGTCGTTGCCGTTGCCGCGACAACAGGCAGGAACACTTCGGCTGTTCCGTCCACCACCGCATCCTTTATGCCCTTCCCCTCCTGTACATGCCGAAAAATGTTCTCCACGACCACAATTGCGTCATCCACAATGATCCCGCTGACCAGCACAAAGGAGAACAGGGTAATCTGGTTTAGAGAGTTGCCGGTGAGTTTCATGATGATCATGGTCACCAGAAAGGAGAAAGGCACCCCCACAGTGGTGAGCATGGCGTTCCTGAACCCCATGACCAGATGTATGACGATAAAGACAAGCACAATCCCGACCAAAAGGTTCATGCCGAGCGTATTCAGCGCCTCGTCAATATGGAGTCGCTGGTCGTTGGTAAGAACCACGCTCACCCCTTCCTTTTCAAGGGACGGGCGAAACTCCGCAGCAACCTTTTCAACTTCCTCGGCAATGCTGACCGCGTTCCCATCGGCAGACTTCACAATTTTAAGGGTGACCGCACTGTGTCCGTTTATGGAGGTGATGACCTGCGGGTCGCGGTAGGAAACACGGGCATCGCTCATGACATCGCCCACAGTGACGAATGACCCGTCTCCGTCCATGCGGATTATGGTCCCGGAGATCTCCTCGCGGGTCCTGAGCCGCTCGTCCACCACGATAACGTATTCGCCTTCGGAAGAATCGAAATCTCCGGCCGGAATGGAGATGTTGGCGTCGTCAAGAGCTCTGGCCACATCATCGAAAGTGAGTTTGAACCGTATGAGTTTTCCGGGGTCCAGTGAGACGTGGAATTCACGGGTGTATTCCCCCTCCACCTCAACTTCATTCACCCCGGAGATCTTACGCAACCGGACTTTTATTTCGTCAGCCATCATGGCCAGAGCCCGGTTGGTCCGGTCGCCCACAAGGCACAACCGTATGGCGGGAAGCCACTCGTTCACGTTTATTTCCGTGAACGTAGGCGGGTCCATCTCTCTGGGAAGGTCATTCTGGATGGACAGCACCCTGAAGCGCAGTTCATCGTATCCCTTGGAATAATCCGTATCGTCCAGAAACTTGACCATGATGCTGGAATGTTCCCTGAACGAGCGGGAGCGGATATATTCAACGTCCTCAAGGTCATCAAGCGCATCCTCGATCTTCTGGGTTACCAGTGCTTCCACATCGGAAGGGGATGCTCCGGGCAGAAATGCGCTGATTACAACCTTGCCCATGTGCACATTGGGATAGCGCTCAATCGGCAGTTCGGTCATGCAGAACACACCGGCAACCATGAGCAGGACGAATATGATGTTTATGAAGACAGTCTGTTTGAGGGTAAAGCGCAATAATCCTTTCATGACGATTCCTTGATACTCGGCCCTGCCTGTCGGATGATTCATTATGTCAGCGTTGATAGGGGCAGAGGAAGTTGGTGCAAAATGGGCTTACAAGAGTTGCACATCTTTTTGGTCTTTCTTTGCATCAAAATCATGGAGTGCGCAATGGTCCGGAGGGGGGCTTCTACCGGAAGCAGGCAGGTGTTTCGAACTGCAACAAAATATGGGCAGCAAACAGGCAAATCCTGCAGCCGATGGTATGACAGGAAAAAATGAGGAGGTCCCGACTTTTCTTATCAAAGAGCAGACAGGACCGGTTGTGCTTATATGGAAATTTTCAGCAAGGTATCCTGAAGGATTTCCTCTTCGCTCTGGTCCGAGCGGACAACATGATGGGCTGCTTCCAAAAAGCTCGGTTCAAAACGGTTGAGCATAATGGATATCTGCTCGCGAGCATCCTCGGAGCCGTCTGTAGCCCGAAGCAGGCTCAGAAAGTCGGAAAGTATGCAGATGACCTTGCCGTTATCCTGCAGAATCCTGCGGGTTTTCTCGGACTTTGCGGCCGCGCGGGGCAGGCTTACTATCTGATTATCCTCGGCTATGACCTTTTCGATCATCGGGTTTCCGTCACTGCGGTTGACCACAACGCATTTCCGTCCCAGCCTTTCGGCAACCTGTGCCGCAATGGATCTACGCAGGTCATCATTCAGACAGAATATAAACACGTTTCCGGAATCACGCCCGCCGATGGTCATATCCTTGGCGGCTCCGGAAACATACGTACTGTTTTTTTTCTGTTCCGAAACTTCAAATTCGATGTCGATGGTATCAAGCGGTTTTTTCATGCTGCCTCCCTGTGCCTGTGCCTGTGTTACGAATGGGGTATTTAATCCTCAGCTTCGGCTATTGCAAGCATTCCGGCGCACAAAAAAAGCGGTGTGCTTGTGCTGCTTGGTCACGGGTTGTGCTTTCGAAAGATATGCAGGCACCCAGTTTTCGGAAAACAGTTCTTTCACAAAATCAAGCAGATTGAAAAATCCGCCCTCGATTTTAGCCCCGGGATACATCTTCAGAAAATCCGCTTCACTCATGTTCAGGTGGCGCTCGACCAGATAGAAAGACCTGAAGGTAAGCAGCATTTCCGACCCGGATCTTTTTTCCAGACCTTTGAGGATGGAAACAAGATGGCCTCCGGAGATATTCTGCTTGCCCAGAATATCAATCAGCATACCCATATCGAATATTTCGTCAGGTTCTTCACTTGCGAAATCACAGACCTTGAATTCAACATTGTCTATGCCATAAAGCCCGGCCAGTCTGGACGCCCCGGCCACAACCCTTGGTTCCTCATCGTATCCTACAACCCTTGCGGCTCCGTTGCGGATGGCGTGAAAAGAAAAATGCCCCAGATTACAGCCCAGATCGCAGACGCTTTTCCCTTTGAAGTCGAGTGAGGTGAATTCGGGGTCTATTCCATCGATATTCCTTCCTACCCCGCTGGCAAGGGAATTGTTCTCAAAGTCGAAAAGAGGACGCCAGATAAGGTTTTCACCGACCTCATCCACGATTTTTTTCAGTTCAGCATTTTTGCTCATGGGATCATACTCGGTTGCGGCTAACTGCCGACAGATTTTACTGCTGCGCATGTGCGGAAGCGGAGTTCAAGACAGCGAACCATATACCCGTATTGGCTGTCCAACTCAAGAACCTGATTCGGATTGCATGAATTATACATGCGTGTTACCCCTTTGAGCGAAATCAGGAGCAGTAGTTGCAGCAGCTGACAGAGCCTTTTATCGCAGGAAATTCCTTTATTCATACCGCACACCCAGGTATGCGGATAGGCTGTGCTTTTCTTTTTTCCCTCTGCGGAGCACCCGTTTCAGGACTTACGTCCTCGGCAGGAGTCCTGCTCGCCGGAATCTGCTTTGCAATTGCAGCGCGCCTGCCGCTGTTGCCTCTGCTGAAACGTTTACTGGCTGTCAATTTCTTCATTTTTTTTCTGTGGTTTTTTCTGCCGTTTTCCCGGCCTGGAAATCCTGCTTTTTCCGTGGGCCCGTTTACCGCCACCACTGCCGGACTAATCTATACGACCGTGATCACCTTGAAATCCAACGGGGTGATTCTGGCCGTGACATCGCTTCTTTCAACCATGCCGGTCCAACTGGTGGGTGCCGGGATGCAGTCCCTGAAATTCCCTGACAAGTTCTGCCGTCTTTTCCTCTTTACCTGGAGGTACGTGCACGTGATGCGGGTTGAATTCTCGAAGATGCGGCGTGCGGCCGCAATGCGCAATTTTGTTCCCCGCACAAATCTGCGGACCTATAAGACATACGCATGGCTCATGGGGATGCTGCTGGTGCGCAGCCTGGACAGGGCTCAGCGTGTATGGAAAGCGATGCTCTGCAGGGGTTTCAGCGGAACATTTCATACACTTGAGACTTACCGTGTATGCGAACGCGACTGGGGTCTTCTGGCTATGAGCCTTATATGTACGGCCGGGTTTCTCATTCTGGAATTTAAGGGCATTGAGGTTTTCAAGTGAGTTCAGCCATATTTTCCCTGCAGGACATAGGTTTTGCATATCACGGAGGTGTTTCCGTCCTCTCCGGAGTCAACTTCGAATTGAACCGGGACGACAGAATTGCTCTTACCGGCCATAACGGGTCCGGCAAAACCACCCTGCTGCACATCATCATGGGCCTGCTGAAACCTTCGTCCGGCAAAGTCCTTTACAAAGGACGCGAACTGCACGGGGAGAAGGATTTCCGGGAACTGCGCAAGGGAGTTGGGCTTCTTTTCCAGCAGGCGGACGATCAGCTTTTCTGTCCGACTGTTCTCGAAGACGTGGCCTTCGGCCCTCTCAATCTGGGAAAATCTCCTGCCGAGGCCAGAAAAATAGCCGAATACACCCTTTGCACACTGGGACTATCCGGCTATGAGGACAGGGTTTCCTACCGCTTATCCGGCGGAGAAAAGAAGCTGGTTTCGCTGGCCACGGTGCTGGCCATGCAGCCGGAAGCACTGGTACTGGACGAGCCCACCAACGATCTGGACCCGTCGATGCGCGAGCGTCTTATAAAAATTCTCTGCTCGCTTGATGTGGCCCTGCTGGTTGTTTCCCACGACCTTGAATTCCTTCACAGGGTCACGACCAGAGAATACTGCTGCCGGGATCATTCCCTGTACGAGGGAGCTGCGGCATTTGACAATGAACCCGATTTTGCCGGGTGTAAAATATGAAACCAAAAACCGGGGGGAATATGACAAGATTTAAACTTCTGCTGCTGCTTGCCGTTGCCGCACTGCTGGTTTCCGCCTGTGGAGGCGAGGATATGGTGACCATGAAGGTTGCTTCCACGGCCTACACTTCTCATGTGGACCAGACTTCGGAACATCCGTTTCTCGGAGCCTGGGGAGATGAACTCAAACCGGGCATGAAATGCATTGCCGTTTCCCGCGACCTGATTGCCAAGGGACTGACCCACAACACTAAAGTGAAAATTGAAGGCCTCGACGGCGAGTATCTGGTCAAAGACAAGATGAACAAGCGCTGGACCGACAAAATCGATATCTATATGGGGCTTGATACGCAGGCAGCAAAGGACTGGGGCAAACGGGAAGTCACCATTTCCTTTCGCAAGGCTGAAAAGTAACAGTTAAATCAGCCCCTGCCCCTTAAGCAAGGACATGAGTTCCGAACAGTCCGCAGACGCGAAGTCCGGACCTGCATTCTCAAGCTCCTTAAGAGACATACGCCCTGTGGCTACTCCGGCGGTCATGGCTCCGGCTCTTTTTCCGGTTTCGATATCTATGGGATGGTCACCGACCATGAGTGTATTTTCCGGAGCGGCACCTATTTTCTCAAGGGCCTTGAAGAGGTGTTCCGGGTGCGGCTTTACGTTCTGCACGTCCTCGCGGGAAAGGAAGCATCCCGAGATCCGGTCTATTTCCGGCACAAGCTGACGGACTGCCGAGGCGGTATTTCTGGTGATCACACCGGTAGCGATGCCTGATTCGCGCAGGGAAGAAAGCATGGGACAGGTGAAGGGAAAGAGCCTGCCGTTTCTGGCGGCATCAACCTCCATGCTGATGATCAGAAATCGGCAACGGGTATGAAATTCCTTGCCCAGAGCAGGGTCTTCGCCGGAAATACATTCGGCCATGAAGTCGACCCATTCCAGTGCAGGAAGGTCATCCCGGCAGGGAAGCGGGTCGAGAAAAGCGCTGCCCAGAGCCTTGAGCCTTCTTTTCATGTCGTTGAAATCAATGGTCAGTTCTGCCAGGGTGCCGTCAAAATCAAATACGATTGCTTCTATTTTTTTCATTATCCGGTATCTTTTGTTCGGTCTTGCTTGCCCAAGAGGGCTTCTAACGGTATTAAAACCTTGCTGAAATCAACAGCATGTCCAGTATACAACAGATCGGGAGTCCACGTGTCCGGTAAATTCGATGTAGTCATTGCGGGAGGAGGGCCATCGGGGTCCACAGCCGCTTATATTCTTGCCCGAAAAGGCTTCAGGGTCGCCCTGATCGACAAGGCCGAATTCCCGCGTAAAAAACTGTGCGGGGGCCTTATCACCCACAAGACGGTGACGCTTCTGGATAAAATTTACGGCTGCGGAGCTGCAACGCTCCACGAAAAAGGACTCATCCGCTTCGAATCGCCCGAATATTCCATAAATTACCGCGACCACAATATTCGTGATGCGGAATCTTCCATTCCGTTCCGCTTTATCGACAGGGTGGACTTTGATTATTTTCTTCTGCAAAAAGCCGCCGAAGCCGGCGCGCACATTTTTACCGGTGAGGAAATCACGGATTGCAATTACCGGGACGCAGAAGTAAAAACCGCCTCCCGGAGAATCTACAAAGGGCAGTACCTGCTCGGAACTGACGGGGTCAACTCCACAATCCGCCGTTTTCTGCCATATGACAAGAAAAAATGGCGCTCGGACATGGCCGCAACAATCGAAATCATATTCAACGCTGAGGATTTTCCCCGCAGGATAACCAGGCCGGAGCTCTACATAGGTTATCTGCGGGCAGGCTATATCTGGGTTTTTCCCGCCGGAGACAAGGTTGTTACCGGTATAGGCGCACTCAGCCGCTGTACTGTGGATTTCAAATCGACATTCATGAATTTTCTGCGTTCCCAGGGAGTGGCGAACCCGGAAGCACTACCGATGAGGGGGTTTCCGTTGCCGTACGGCAACTATATGAAAAACCCCTGTTTCGGTAGGACCCTTCTTGCCGGTGATGCGGCTGGAATTGTGGAGCCGCTGTTCGGCGAGGGCATCTTTTACGCCCTGCAGAGCGGCAGGTATGCTGCCGAGTCTTTGGCCAGAGGATTGTCCGAAAACAGAAATCCGGAAAAATTTTATCTGGAACGGCTGGAAAAATACGTTTACCCGGAATTGAAATACTCAAACAGATTGCGCTGGGCCTTGTTTTATTCCCAGCCGATTTTGAAACACATGTCCTTCAAAATAGCTTTCAAATCCATGCCCAGACTTCTTGCGGATATGGTTCACGGTGTACGTTCCTATAAATTCATGCTCAGGAAAGAGTGGGACTGATCTGATCCTGCGGGTGGACCATGTTTAAGTTACTTCTCTTCATAGGCATACTGATCCTGATCTTCGGTTACCGCAGAAAGCAGCGGGCCAAAGGCGGTATCAATATCAACACGATTCTTCTGGCCGCGCTGGTTGTGCTTTTTCTAATTTCCATCCTTACAAGATTTCAGAATTGACCTGACACCAGCGGCTAAAGGCTTATCGTAAAGTTATCGCCAAGCGAAGGTGCCTATCAAAAAGAATGCACAGATAAAACTATCGCCATGCACTTTGGATAGCCCCGAAACATGCTTATTTATTTTTGAGAAAGTGATGGACAGACCCATCCTGATTTCTAAATTCTGTCGGAAATCTGAAAAAGATCTTTGAAGGGCGTCCCCTGCCAGATGGTGCCGAGAGCCATGAGCGTCCTGCTCTCTGAGGATTATAAATTCAGGCAAAAGTATCCCTAAAACTATTGTGTCGTTTTTGATAGATACCAAATTAAAAGCTTGGCAGCACTGCCATGCATCCCGTCTTTAATCAATGTCATTTACGACAACTGATTTTTATTTTTTGTCCAATAAATAAGATAGATAATGATTAGCGATTTATACGATCACCCAACTGCATGATTATGTGAAAATTAATGAATAATTGGGTTGCCTTACTTTCCAAGAGTAGCGTAACGTTGAAAACCCGGTTGTTTCATGACTCCACTCATCTTCAACCGGGTACAGGTTACTTGGCCTCTGTTTCAGAACGGCTGCTGTTTGCACAAACGGCAGCCGTTCAAATTTGGTCTGTCTGAGTCTATTCCTCTGACCACATATGGATTAATTTTACCCTGCATATTTTCAAGCTGAAATTCCGAGGATAATTTCCCGCTTATGGAGAGACAGATTTAAACTCATCAGGGACTGCCGCCCGGAGAAAACACTCCCTGGATTGAAGATATTCGGCCCTCACAAACCATGTCTGGCGCAGAAAAAAACGGATGAGATAAATGAATTGACCTCGTTGACGATTGCGATTATCGATAAGCAAGTTAATGCTTAATTACAGGGTGATGCGCTCATGATCGATCGGCAGTACCAATGTGCTTGCGGTCGGTTGGGAGATGCTGTTTCGGCTGGTCGGAGTGCAGGACGATGTTCCCTGCTCCTATTGTTCCCGGTTTCATATTCAAGGGTCGTTTCGCCCCGATCAGCCAACCCTGCAAAAAAAGTCCGGCATACATTTTTCCTGAATCACACGTGCTGTCTGCCGGATTGGAATTACCAGCCAGAGGGGTGCTATATGGCCGCAGATACTTTTACCCACAGGGACCTTTCAAGTATAACGGGTGTGTCTGTGACCACCATAAAAAGCTATCGCAAAAAATTTCCCGAATTCTTTTTCATTTCAGGTCAGGGTAAGCCCCTGCGGTTCCGCAAGGGAACGGACAAGCTCTGTCTTCGCATACGCGACCTTTTCGGCCGCAATCTTTCCGTAAAGCAGATCAGGGACAAACTCCTTATAGAATTTGAGTCGGTTAAAGAAAATCGTCCGACTCCTGCGCCGAAACCTGCCGCCGGCGTTCCCGGCGGGGAATTTGAAAGGCTGGTTCGCACGACCACGCAGATGATGAACGGTCTTGCCGGGCTGGTCACTGCCCAGGCAAGAGCAGAGCAGAGACTTTCCAAGATGGAAAAAACCGTCCGGGAACTGCTGGACAGACTTGACGAAAGACCGGACACCGAAGCCCTTCTGGATGAAATACGCACGGCTATCGCCGGCTTGAACCTGCCGCCATCTCCGGAAAGGGTTACTGCCAAAAAAGTTGTCACCATTAAAAAAGATGACGGCGGTTCCGACTCGTATTCCTTTGAAACAGACAGCAGCGCTGTTGAACCGGAAGAAGACTTCATGGCTCTGCCGGTAGTTATACGCTCCGAAAACGGTGAATTTCTGGGCATGCCCGGACGACCGGGACACCCTTTCACTCTTCAGGAGCTTGTTTTCCTGGTCACGGTTCGCAGGGAGAACTACGTTTCCAAGGTCTGGCGTCGGGACGGCCGGGACTGGATCCTTTCCTTCAGATCGCCGGAAGGTCCGCTGCATGAGTTATTCTTTCAGCGCACGAAGACACCGAAAGGTAATATTGTATCTTTCTTCAGGCGTTTGGACATCAATTCCGAGACAAAGGATTCCGCCTTCATACTCACTTTTTTCCGTGAAGTTCGCGATCTTATCGAGAACCAGTAAATCAGCTGAAAAAAATTTGCCGATATGGTTTGCAAAAAGAACGATTGATTAGCTATGATATGTTGGTGTATCAAACGTTTTCGCTGCCTTTTACAATTATAACAATTGGTTGAATATCCGTGCCGTTGAGCCTTCCGGCTGGCGGATTTCGGAAACAATCACCCCCCAACATCTTTTTCCTTAAGGGAGGAGACGACAGTGACTGCGCCGATTTTTAACTGCAAAAATGCCGATGATGTCCTTAAAGCTGTTCGCGACTACAACATAAGTTTCGTACAGTTCTGGTTTGTGGATATTCTGGGAACCCTGAAAAGTTTCCAGATAACCCCCAAAGAGCTTGAAGCCTCGTTCGAGGAAGGAATGGGGTTTGACGGCTCCTCCATTCTCGGATTCACCCGCATTGAAGAGTCGGATATGATTGCCATCCCCGACCCGACAACATTCCAGCTCTGCTCCTGGCGTCCGACCGACCGGCCGGTGGCCCGCATGTTCTGCGATATCCAGAACCCTGACGGGACCCCTTACGAGGGAGACAGCCGCTGGGTGCTTAAACGAACCCTGGATAAGGCTGCCGAACGGGGATACACCTACTATGTCGGGCCGGAACTGGAATTTTTCCTGTTTCAGGACGCCAAGGGAACTCAGATTATAGACCGCGGCGGATACTTTGATGCTCCCCCGCTCGACCTCGGCAATGACGTGCGTCGCGACATTATATTCTCTCTTGAGCAGATGGGCTATGATGTGGAATACAGCCACCATGAAGTAGCTCCGAGCCAGCATGAAATAGACCTGCGCTATGCGGAAGGCATGAGAATGGCGGACACCGCCATGACCTACCGGGTTATCGTCAAGGAAGTCGCCCGCAAACACGGCATTTACGCCACCTTCATGCCCAAACCCATTTTCGGCGAAAACGGGTCCGGAATGCACGTGCACCAATCCCTGTTCAAGAACGGACGCAACGTCTTCTTTGATGCCAACGATGAATATCACCTGAGCCCCGAAGGAAAGAACTACATCGCCGGCATCCTGAAGCACGCCCCGGAAATGACCTGCGTAACCAACCAGTGGGTCAACTCCTATAAACGGCTTGTTCCGGGCTATGAAGCCCCGGTATACGTATCCTGGGCGCGCAAGAACAGGTCCACCCTTGTAAGGGTTCCCATGTATAAACCCGGCAAGGAGAACGCCACCAGAATGGAACTGCGTTGTCCTGATCCGGCCGCAAACCCGTATCTCTGCTTTGCTGTGATGCTGGCAGCCGGACTCAAGGGAATTGATGAGAATTACAAGCTGCCGGCACCGGTTGAAGAAAACATCTTCGCCATGGATGCTCCGACCCTTTCCGAGTACGGCATAACCGCCCTTCCGGGAAACCTCTATGAAGCTGCGGTGGAAATGAAAAACAGCGAGATGGTTCGTGAATGCCTTGGTGATCACATCCATACCAACCTGTACAAGAACAAAATTCAGGAATGGGATCACTACAGAACCCAGGTCACTGAATACGAACTGACCACCTACCTTCCTGTCCTGTAGCCGTTGATTGCTGACCGGTTCCCGGCACAGCCCATAGACTGCTGGCCGATACGATTCAAAAAAACTGCCGCCTCCGGAATTCCGGGGACGGCAGTTGCATTTTTATATCAGTACATTTCGGGTCTACAGGCCGGGCAATCGGAGATGACTTTTCTCAGCCTGCCGCTGCCTGCGCCTTTTAAGTGTTTTCGGGTGCACACCGAACCGGTAGCGGCGCAGCACACAATCCTTTTCAAGGCAGTCCCTTATTGCCTGACGGTCACCGACAGTGCAGGCCAGACAGTGTCTGCGGATTGCCCTGATGCACGTCCTTGCCGATTCTTCGGTTTTCGGTTCGCGCAGGTTGTACAGGGAACAGTCCACATCTTCGCATGTTTTGACCATCTGCGGGCTGCCTCCCATGCACCACAGGCAGTACGCCCGAATGGACTGGTGAGGGGTTCTTTTCCTTTCGTTCAACAGGATTCTCCGTAAATTCGCGTCTTATATCGCCAGGTCTTGTTTCCGGGAAATCCCGGATGCCGTGCAGAAGCGCATTCTTACGTAAATCAGGTACAAAAATAAAGGGTGATTTCAAATTTTACTGCCGGATGTTCCCGGCAGACACTCACCTTTCGCCACTCTTCCTGATTATATGAAGTTTATACCCTGTTTCCTAAATGGTTATCAGCTTGTAATTACGCGATCCCAGCCCGATTTTTTCAGCGTATTTCAGGCCGAACCCGTCAGGAGCTTCCGGAGCCAGGGCCTTGAACTTGTCGTCTCCCTGACTGAGCCCTTCCGGAAGGCGGCTGGGGTACAGCGGAGGCGCGGCGTTGATCATATCAAGCGATGCCTGATCCACGGCAACCGGGTCAGAAGAGATCATGACCCCTAAATCAGGACAGATGGGGGCATCGCTGTACCCGTGGCAGTCACAGTCCGGGGTGATGTTCTGCAGAAAATTGATATGCATGGCCGGGCGTTTCAATTTATCAAGAATCGCCTTGTTGTATTCGATGAGCCGATTTGTGAATTCACCGACATCACGCTTCCAGTCTATAACAATGGCCTTGTACCGGCAGGAAAGGAAACAACGCCCGCAGCCGGTGCATTTCCCGCTCATTTTGACAATTCCATCGTCATCAAGGTCCAGTGCTCCGGCCGCGCATTCACTTACGCAGACCCCGCACCCGACACAGTTTTCCGGCGCGAATTTGGGCCCGGTGGACGCATGGACATGCATTTTGCCCTTCTTGGAGGCACAGCCCATGCCCACGTTCTTGATTGCACCGCCGTACCCGGCCAATCCGTGACCTTTGACATGGTTCAGGGTGACCAGCATATCCGCTTCCATGAACATTCCGCCGACATATGCTTCGGAGATGTAGTTTCCCTTGTACGGGACGGTTACCTGATATTCTCCGCGCAATCCGTCTGCAAAAAGCACCGGAGCGCCGATTACATTGGGATCATACCCGTGTCTTGCGGCCAGCAGACCGTGCGAAACCGATTCTCCCCGGTCACCGACGTAAAGCGTGCTTGTGTCCGTAAAAAATGGTTTGGCCCCGGCTTTTTTGAGAAATTCCACAATAGGCCGCAGGATGAGAGCATTCAGGTAGCCTGTGTTGCCACTTTCCCCAAAATGGATTTTCAAGGCTACAAGGTTGCCCGGGTCCACAATTGCATTGAGACCTGATTGTTTAAGCAGTTTCTTCATGCGCAAGGCATGGGGAGATTTACTGCTTGTACGTAAATTCCAGAAATATACCTTTGACATAAACTCCCTCGCTGAGTCCTGCCAGGAATTCAATCCCGGGATTCGTTACATGAGTGGTTGCTTATTATGAAGGGGTATAATCCCCCGCTGCAAAAGAATTGGGCACATCTGAAACGAGGTGCAGCGTTAACCTATAACCAGCCCGCAGGATTGTCTATTTTAAAGATTGATCCGGGGCATCGCTGATTCGCTTTTTTTACCTGATCTGAGTTGCTTCTCAGTCAGGCTTGCCAAGCAGGGCCGTCTGAAGATACTTCTGGAATATGGGACACATAATAGGAAAAGATATATACCGTCGGCTGGGGGAAAAAATAGACAATACCACGGTACGCATGCCGTGGTCCGAATCCCTGCACGAAATGCTGAGGACACTCTACTCCCCGGCCGAGGCGGAACTCATAATCCGTATGCCTTATCGGCCCTCATCCCTTGAGCGCATTGCCGGAATTACAGGCATGGAGGCTAAAATCCTGCTGCCCATGCTGGAATCAATGTGCCTGAAAGGATTGGTCTGTGATCTGTGGGAAGAGGATCACTACACATATATGATCAGCCCGTTTGTAATCGGATTTTTCGAATTTACAATGATGCGGACCAAAGGTGATCTTGATTCCCGAAAATGGGCGGAACTTTTTCACGCCTACATGTTCGGGGACAAGTCCTTTCTGAAAAGCAACTTCGGAAACGGTGAGCAGATTTCCGTCATGCGCACCCTTCCTTACGAGGAAACTGTGCGCGGAGATTTTGTGGAAGTGCTCGACTACGAGAAAGCTGCCGCACTTGTTGATGCACAGGAGATGTTCGCTGTCGGCCTGTGTTCCTGCCGTCATGAAAAGAGCCATCTGGGCGAGAGAAAATGCACGGTGGATATGGAAACCTGCACCTCCATGGGAGACTCCGCCGCATTTCTGATCAGAAACGGATTCGCCCGTGAAATATCCCGGTCCGAGATGAATGAGATTATGGCCCGCTCAAAGGAAAACGGGTTCACCCTGACCACCGACAATGTCAAAAACGATGCCGGATTCATGTGCCATTGCTGTGGCTGCTGCTGCAACCTGATGAACGGAATAAAATATTCCGGCTATCCGGGGGTACTGGTTTCGTCCTCCTTTATTGCATCTGTTGATGCTGAAGCGTGCAACGGCTGCGGCCTTTGTGCAAAAGCCTGTCCCATTGACGCGATTTCCATAATCGAGATTGAACCGGAGGTTCCGGGAGGCAGAAAAAAACGGCGCGCTGAAGTGGATACCTGCATCTGCCTGGGATGCGGAGTCTGCGCCCTGAAATGCCCGACCGGTGCAATGGGCCTTGATAAACGAGCCCAGAGAGTCATTCATCCTGAAGACAGCTTTGAGAGAGTTATTCTGCAGGCACTTGAAAGAGGGACCCTCCAAAATCTTGTTTTCGATAATCCGAACAGCCGCAGCGAGGGCTTTATGCGTGCTGTGCTGGGCGGATTTCTCAAGCTGTCTCCGGTAAAAAGAGGACTGATGAGTGACACACTGCGTTCGCGTTTTCTGGGAGTTTTAAAAAAATCCTCTTCATGATGTTCTGAAGGCCCCATGTCGGGAGGATATCCCAGCACGAGGGTGTCTCAATATGGAATTCCAGATATTGCGAAACAGTTTCCGTGCCCGGGAAAAGAAACTTGCATAAATTGTCGCAACAGGTTTATTTTAAGGATAGACCTGAATTTCCACCCACTGAACACGGGGATATGTCAGCCTGATGAAAATACTTGCCGTTGAAGACGACATTATAGCCAGAAAAAGGTTGGTTAAGCTTCTTGAGTCCTGGGGACACGAGGTACTTGAAGCCGGGGACGGCCGTGATGGTTTTGAAAAATTCTCCTCAGAGAAAGAGCCCGTCGACATAGTAATCACAGACTGGATGATGCCCGAAATCAACGGGTACGAACTTGTCGGTATGATTAAAAACAAGGATACGGGCAAGCCGTTCGTGTATGTTATTTTTCTTACCGGGAAGGACTCCAAGGACGATCTTGCAATGGCGCTGGAGCGGGCTGGAGCAGATGACTACCTGACCAAGCCGTTCGATGTACACGAACTTCAGGCCAGAATATCGGTCGGTTCACGGATGGTTGCTCTGGAACGGGAGATGACAGCACACTCCGATCAACTGGAACGAATTGTTGCCGAACAGACCAGAATAATTCGTCATGGCCGTGAAGAACTTATCCTGCGGCTGATGTCCTCTCTCAAATACAAGGATGGAGAAACAGGGAACCATGTACGTCGCATCGGCGCTTATTGTGAACTGATTGCCAAAGGGCTCGGATGGAACAAAAGACGGGTGGAAAACTGCCGGGTGGCCTCATCCATACACGATCTGGGTAAAATAGGCATACCGGATGCAATTTTGAAAAAGCCCGGCCTGCTTACTTCCGATGAATTCGAAGTTATCAAAACACATCCGCAGATAGGGTCAGATATTCTGGAAGGGACGGAATACGCCCTTATTGAAACAGCGCGTATAATAAGCCTCCACCATCACGAAAAATGGGACGGAAGCGGTTACCCGCAGGGTCTGAGCGGGGAGGATATTTCCGAGGAAGGCAGAGTCACGGCAATTGCGGATGTCTTTGATGCGCTCAGCAGCAAACGGGTATACCGCCCGGCACTCCCCTTCAGCAGGGTAATGGAGATAATGGATGCGGGCAGGGGTACTCATTTTGATCCCCGCATATATGATGTGTTCAAACAGCATATAGAATCGGTACTTGAAATCAGCAGAAAATATATGGACTGATTTCTGCTTAGCCGGAGGCTAAAATGGAGACGGTACAGACGGTATGGAGCAGGGGAGATGGCTGGAAACGCTCTCCGGGAGAACTTGGTTTTGATGCAGCCGGGCTGGTTCTTGTGTTCGGATCAGGCAGTGCGTTGCGTGAAAAAACTCTTTTTGCCGAGATTGCTGCGGCTTTTCCTGGAGCAGTTTTGGCCGGATGCTCTACAGCCGGGGAAATATGCGGTGAAAGAGTCCATGACGAATCACTCGCAGTTACTGCCGTCCGTTTCGACCATACTGAAATAAAAACTGTTTACGGATGTTTTGCCGAAAAGAAGGATGTTGCCGAATTAGCCGGGCAACTGGCCGGACAGATGGTAGGGCCGGGACTGGTCCATGTTCTTGTTTTTTCAGACGGACTTGAAGTTAACGGAACGGAACTCGCGCAGGGAATAACATCCGCCCTTCCAGAAGGAGTATCGGTCAGCGGAGGGCTGGCCGGAGATGGGTCGAACTTTGAAAATACCTACGTGCTGTGCGGAACTGAACCGTTACGAAATGCAGTATGCCTTGTAGGGTTCTATTCGGACAGACTGGAAGTCGGCTGCGGTTCAATGGGAGGATGGGACCCGTTCGGGCCCAAAAGGCTGGTAACCAGCTCGGACGGCAATATTCTCTATGAACTGGACCATAAATCCGCTTTAGAACTCTATAAAACATATCTGGGAGATTTTGCCGACGGTCTGCCTGCTTCTGGTTTGCTTTTTCCTTTGAGCATGAGTGTGGACGGAAATGAACACAGCGAGCTTGTCCGCACTATTCTAGGCATTGATGATCTCGCAAAATCAATGACATTTGCGGGGGATATTCCAGAAGGTTCAATCGTCAGATTCATGAAAGCCAATAAGGACCGGCTGATAGACGGAGCCCAGCATGCTGCCGAAATGAGTACTTCCGCAGTCGGAGGACCGGCGGATCTCGCCCTCTGCGTAAGCTGTGTGGGACGCAAGCTGGTACTTGGCCAGCGGGTGGAAGAAGAAGTGGAAGCCGTGCTTTCGGTTCTTGGTGCTCAGGCCGCAGCAACCGGATACTATTCCTACGGAGAACTTTCACCCATAGGCGGCAGTGGAAAATGTTCGCTGCACAACCAGACCATGACCATAACGGTTTTCAGGGAAAAATAGCCCATGAAAGATCTGCACACTCTTTTGAAGCGCCAACTGAAACGGCACCTGAATGTCAGTGCCGAGGATATTGACGGGCCGCTTCTCAAGTTTGTGCAGTCTGTAAACGACGCCTACCGCGAATCGGACATGGACCGTAAAATGCTGGAGCGTTCGCTGGAACTGAGTTCCGCGGAGCTGATGGAAGCAAACGGCAGGCTCTCCATGCTGCTTGAAGAGTTGGAGGAAAGGGTTGAAAAACGCACCTCCGAGTTAAAGGAGTCTCGGCTTGCGCTGAGGAGCAGCGAGGAAAGGTTGAGAATCCTCTACGAAACAGCTCCCATAGGCATTTTCCAATCCTTGCCGAGTGGAAGCTATCTGTATGCCAACAAACAGCTTGCCCGCATGTACGGGTATGAAAGTCCTGAAAACCTGATCAGCAGTGTTACATCCATTGCCGATACCATATATGAAGATCCCGGAGAGAGGGCATGGGTCCAGGCCCAGTTGGGAGAGCAGGGAAGTCTGGTAGGTTATGAAACCCGCAGGCGCAGGAAAGACGGTTCGGTATTCTGGGTATCCCTGAGCATGCAGGCCTGCTTTGATCCGGATACACGCACGATCACCCATTACGACGGGTTTGTTATCGATATTTCCATACGCAAGGAGGCGGAGAAACAACTCAAGCAGGCTCTGGAGGACGCGGAAGATGCGAACAGGGCCAAATCCATATTTCTGGCCAATATGAGCCATGAAATCCGTACCCCGCTGAATGGGATTCTGGGGCTTGCCGAAGTGATGCTCGGGACAAAACTGACAGCCAGTCAGGAACGTTTCATGCGTCAACTGAAAAGCTCCTCGCATTCACTGCTCAACGTCCTTAACGACATTCTTGATTTTTCCAAAATAGAAGCCAACAAACTGGTCATAGACATGGGTCCGGTCCATATCCGGGAATTGGTGGCAGACAGTCTGCGGACGCTTTACATACAGGCCCGGGACAAGGGTCTGGAACTGATGCTGCAGATTTCTGACAATGTGCCTGAAACAGTTGAGGGAGATGGCGACAGGCTTCGCCAGATCCTTTTGAACATCGTTTCAAACGCAGTTAAATTCACTGAATTCGGGGAAATTCTGGTTGAGGTCGATTTTGTCAAAAACGATCCGGAAGGAGGTGAACTCACCTGTTCCATCAGCGATACCGGTCCGGGTATTCCTAAAGAAAAGCTGAACTCCGTATTTAACGCATTTGAACAGATAGACTGTTCCCTGACCCGGTCCAGAGGGGGAACGGGGCTGGGGTTGACCATCAGCAGCCAGCTTGTCTCCCTCATGGGCGGCCGGATGGACTGTTCAAGTATTCCCGGACGTGGAAGCACCTTTCGTTTCACACTTCCCCTGCGGGTTGTGAAGGAGATGTCACGCAATCTGGTCATAACGGCCGGAAATGAATTGGTCGGCATGCACATGCTGGTGGTTGACTGCAATTCCACCAACCGGTCGATCGTGCGCAGAATGCTTGAAAGCTGGGGCGCGGTTGTTGATGAGGCAGAATCCGTCTCCTCTGCTTATGATAAGGTAAAGCAGGCCGTACACCGCAAAGAGCCATACCGGATTGTTGTGGGCGACAATAAACTGGATGCAGATGGACAGGGATTCCTGAAAGAGCTTGCAGACAATCCGGCCACATCCAGTGCGATAGTGATCATGCTCGGAGGGGCGGAAGAAGGTGCAGCGGAAATCTGTGCAGACTCCGTCCTGTACAAACCGGTTACAGCGTCCGACCTGCTTTCCGCGATTATGAAAGCCCTGCGTAAGGAATCCGGGCTGCGGGAAGATGCCGGAAGGCAGAGAGTAAATGTACTTGCCACAGACGTTCCGCTGAGGATTCTGCTGGTTGAGGACACCCCCTTGAACCTGCAGGTGGCCGAACATATGATTGAAGGATGGGGACATACGGTAATAGTAGCAACTGACGGGCATGAAGGGTTTGAAAAATTCATTTCCGAAGATTTTGACCTGGTACTCATGGACGTGCAGATGCCGGTCATGGACGGACTTGAAGCCACCGGACACATCAGGGCTTATGAGCAAAAGAACGGCCTTTTCCCCACACCGATTCTGGCCATGACTGCCCATGCTTTGAAAGGTGACGCCGATGTCTGCGTGCAGGCAGGCATGAATGACTATATTGCCAAGCCCATCAGATGGAAGGAACTTTTCGCCAAAATAGAGGAATATGGAGGAAAATCCCGACATAAGAAGCAGGACCGGCCCACAGTGCGACTTGCACATGCAGCCCAGGAGGAGAATACAGCTGCAACAGACTCACTGCCGGGCCTGGATGAACTTGTGACCAGATTCAACGACGACAGCGAATTCCTGTTTCAGATGATCGATATACTGGAAGATGAACTATCTCCCCGGATTGAACGGATACGCGCGGCTATTGAAGAAATGGATTTCAATAAGTTGGAAATGGAAGCGCATGCCTTGAAAAGCATGCTCGGTAATTTCGGCAAGACAGGGGCCTATTACTCAGCGCATCGGCTTGAACATGCCGGGCATGACCGATCATCATCGGACACAGACCAGGAGTTCGATAAGCTGGGCAGGGAAATTGATGTATTCATGGACCACATGAGAAAGTTGAGAGGTTGACAGCAAAGCCCTGCCTACCGGGTAATCCTCCCTTTTTTTACCTCGTGCCTGTACATAGGGGTGGTCATTATTTTTTTGATGGTTAATCTTAACCGTGTTGTGATACTCTTTGCACAGACATATGCCGTTACCGGTGATTATATTAGCTGAGCATTTTTTTAAGAAAGGCTTCCTTCCTGCCCACGGCGGGAGGATTGAATCTCTATCCGGGGAAATTTTGTCTCCTGCAGTTTCGGGCTTACGGACCCGATATTACAAGACGATAATTTCCGTCAGGAACATTTTTTACGGCAGTGCCGGCCTGTCGAAATCGAAAAAAATGTTCATAATCGAACAAGAGTTAAGGCTATTAATTTAGAAAATGTTAGAAAGTGGTCATTTTTTGCATGCAAAATTATTTTTTGTGTGTTAAATCCCAAGTAACCTGTTCGGGATCAAAGGCTAGAATAACGGACCTGGAGTGGAAGGTCCCTAAGAATGAAAACAAATAAAAGGCAGGTATGAGAAATGGGTGCAACCAGACTCTACAAGGCGATTTTTGAAATTACCAGAGCGGTCAACTCCAGCCTGGAACCGAAAAAGGTTCTCAACAGTATTGCCGAAAAAGTGGCAACTGAAATGGAGCTCAAAGGCTGCTTTATCAGACTCCTCGACCGCACAGGGGAAACCCTGCTTGCGGATGCTTCCTACGGTCTGAGCGAACGCTACGAACAGAAAGGCCCCGTTGAGGTTTCCAAAAGCCGTCTGGACCAGGAAGTTCTGGAAGGAAAAATCGTAACCATCCCTGATGTACGCAACGATGATCGTTTCCAGTATCCTGAAGAAGCCGCCAAGGAAGGCCTCGTTTCCCTTGTTGTGCTTCCCCTTACCGCACGCGGCAAAAAGGTCATCGGCGTCCTGCGCGTCTATTCTTCCGAGCTGCGCGAATTCTCCGAAGATGAACTGGACTTTCTCAAGTGCGTTGCCGACCTTTCAGGTCTCGCCCTCGAAAACGCACGCATGTTTTCCGCACTTAAACGCGCGAGTGAACTGGCAAACGAATACATTTACCGGGTAGACGATTAGCCCGATTTTCTGGTGAGGATTTTAAAAATGAGTAAAGTAAAAGTAGGTATCAACGGTTTCGGCCGCATCGGCCGCCAGGCTCTCAAGACCATATGGGAAAGACACCGCGACACCGTGGAAGTTGTTGCCATCAACGATCTTTTCGACATCGGAACCAACGCCGCCCTCTGCGCAAGAGATACCAACTACGGTAAATTCGCTGCGGACCTCAGGGTTGAAGGCGATATGATGTACGTGGGAGACGACTTCACCATCAAGAACTTTGCAGAACGTGATCCCAAACGCATCCCCTGGGGCGAATGCGGAGTGGATGTTGTTATCGAATCAACCGGTATCTTCCGCACCGGCCCTACTGCCGCGCAGCATCTTGAAGGCGGAGCCAAAAAGGTTGTCATTTCCGCACCGGCCAAGGAAGAAGACATCACCGTTGTAATGGGCGTAAACCACACCGATTACGATCCCGCAAAACACACGGTTATTTCCAACGCATCCTGCACCACCAACTGCCTTGCTCCGGTCGTAAAGGTCATGCATGAAAAATTCGGCATTGAAAAAGGGGTTATGACCACAGTTCACTCCTACACCAATGACCAGCGCATTCTCGACCAGCCGCACAAGGACCTGCGCCGTGCACGTGCTGCAGCATGCAACATGATTCCTACCTCCACCGGTGCCGCCAAGGCTGTTGCCCTGGTTATTCCCGAAATGGCCGGACGCTTCGAAGGATACTCCGTACGTGTTCCTACACCGACCGTATCCCTGGTCGACTTCGTGGCCGTGCTCAAAAAAGACACCGACACGGAAGAACTCAAAGCCGTGCTCAAGGCTGCCGCCGAGGGTGAACTCAAGGGAATTATGGGCTATTCGGAAGCTCCCCTTGTTTCAAGCGATTTCATCGGCGACCCCCACTCCGGCATCGTTGAAGCGGATTTCACTGTTGTACAGGGCGGTAACCTCGCAAAAGTATATGCCTGGTATGACAACGAATGGGGCTACTCCTGCCGTCTTGCCGACCTGATTGATTACATGGGCAAGTGCGGATTGTAGCAGCGGAACGTCAAATTCCGCAAAGGGGTCAGGGCAAGAGTGGATGAGCCCGGTGCACCCCTGGGGAGAAAAAACTCCCCGAACTCCTGATTCGGCCGGGGACTGTCCCGGCAGGATCGCGGGTGGTACTTAAGATTCGAGAGACCGGCAGAGCTCACCCCGTATCAAGGGCGCTGCCGGTTTCTCCTGTTTTAAGGACCCAGCCAGCGGACTGTTCCGCTGTCCGTATCATAGACGGCGCCTATGACCCGGGCCTGCCCGGAGCGGACCTTTTCCAGCACGGCCGGGCACTGCCCGAGAATATCACGCATCACCTGCCGCACGTTTGTTTCGGAAACCCTGTCTACGAATTCATCCCCCTTAAGCGACGGATAAAGAATCCCGGTCATCCTGATCGCCGGTTCCAGCTTGCCCATCAACTGCATCATGTGGCCTTTGATTGCCATTTTCTCTACAGCAGCCTTGATGATAGTGCTTTTTGTCTGCCCCATGACGACCAGAAGCGGTGTTTCAAGTGCGAGCATGGAATACTCGACCGAGGCCAGCGTGTCGCTGCCTGCCACATTTCCGGCGGAGCGGATAACGAACAAATCCCCAAGCCCGCGGTCGAAAACAAGTACGGGCTCCACTCTGGAATCGGAACTGCATATGATCGAGGCAAAAGGCTGCTGCCCCTTGATGGCCAGCAGCTTGCGCTGGTGGGAGGTCTGATTCGGATAAACGCTTGTACCCTTGGCGAAACGCAGGTTGCCTTCCTTGAGCAGCATCAGGGAACGGTCCGCGTTCCTGTCCGCTGCGGTGGCATTTTCGGCGGATGCCGTCGGTACTCCAAGTCCTATAATAGCCGAGACAATCAGGAACAGTATCAGATTCTTCATTAACATCTCCGCCGGTTGGGGTGTTTGGCTGCATTCCGGAAGAGCATACATAGGATGACTGCGTTATTGCAAGTCGGCGATCAACCCTGATCGGCTTCGCAATATTCCGGCGTTCCTCCGAGTTCATCCGAGCCTGCCGCCCTGCTGTAAAAACGGAGCGGCACCATGGTAAAAACAGTCACTCCCACAAGCAGGAAGGCAATGTATCCGGCGGAAGCGGCTGTTCCCTCATCAAGGACCGCCTGCGGGGGGATAAAGCCAAATACGAAGACAAATACACAGGTCACGATGGCTATGCCCGAAACAATCCATATGCCGACCTTGCCGCCGGGAATTGTGTAGCCTCTCTTCACATCCGGCCGCGTGTAGCGCAGTTTTATGGCTGCCGCGAACATCAGAAGATACATTATCAGGTAAAGCTGCACCGCCAGTGCGCTCATGAGCATGAATGCGCTGGAAACCGTGGGCATGAAAAGAATGGCGCATGAAACAACTGCGGAAAGGCCGCTCTGAATTATCAGTATGTTTGTGGGGATACCGAACCGGTTGACCCTGCTCCAACTTGCGGGCAGGTAGCCCTCGCGCGCGACTTCGCGGATACCTTTCGACGGACCGACCATCCAGGTTATCACCATGGTCAGGGCTCCGTAAGCCATCAGAAAACAGATCACCGGGGTCATGTACTCCATCCCGTGTATCTGGAACAGCTTGTCGAATGCCTGGCAGACACCGGCGCTGAGGCTCACTCCGTCCGCAGGTACAACCATGGCTATGGCCAGCGACCCGAGTGCTGAAACTCCGATGATAAGGGCGCTGGCCGCGAAAATGGCCTTAGGATAATTGACCGCCGGGTCGCGCACTTCGTTCACATGAACTGCGGACATCTCCATGCCGGTAAACGAAATAAGCATGGCCGCAAGCAGCATCAGCTGTTGCAGATTGTTGATGTCCGGCAGCAGGGCTGCGGCGGAAAAGGCAATCTGAACCTGCTTACCGGCCATCACGTGGTCAATGCCCAGCACAATGATGAGAATGCCCGGAACAATGCTCCCGGCAATTGCGCCCGAAGAACTGAAAAATGCCGAAAGTTTCATGTCCCTGAAGTTCAGGAATGTGGCAACCCAGAGGGTTACCTGAATGACGGCCACGATAAACCATTTGTTGTCGGCCAGTTCAGGATCGAAAGTATAGGCTATCGCCGATCCGCCGAAAGCCAGTACCGCGGGAAACCAGGGCAGGTTTTCCACCCACTGCATGAAGATGGCCACAAAACCCCATTTGGGCCCGAAAGCTTCCTTGACCCAGAGATAAACACCGCCCTCCTCATCCCAGCCGGAAGCCAGTTCCGCGGAAACAAGTGCCGAAGGAATGAAAAAGCAAAACGACCCGAGCGCGAGATAGAAAATCAGGCCCCACCCGTATTCGGCAAGGCCGGGCAGAGAACGCAGTGACAGGATTGCCGCCACGTTGATCATCATCAGTGTGAACACGGACAGTTTCCCTTTGGAGTTCTGTGCAGTCATGTTAAATTCCCCGGCTTTGCGGGAGCCGACCTGTTTTCGCGGTATGAGGGTAAAAGTGAAAACCGTAAATGCCGAAATCTCAAATCAGCCTAAAAATCTGAATCACCCGGACATTTTCTGGCAGTTGCAGCAGAAAGTGGAACTGCGCCCGGCCACGGTTGCTCCATCGAAAGTCCTGCCGCAGCAGGGGCACGGCTCGCCCTTTTTTCCGTACGCCTTGAAGCTGTTCTGGAATCCTCCGGCATCACCGCCGGAATCCACGTAATCCCGTATGGAGCTGCCGTTTTCACTGATTGCCTGCCGCAGCACCGCCTGCAACTCGGTAAAGAGCTTTTCCAGCGACTCGCGGGACAGGTCCGAGGCTTTGGCCTTGGGATGAATACCGGAGCGGAACAGCGATTCATCGGCATAAATATTCCCCACGCCTGCTACTATGGACTGGTTGAGCAGAAGGCCTTTGATCTGCGACTTTCGCCCCTCTACCCTTTTGACAAGTTCAGCGGGAGTTGTTTCAAGGGGTTCCGGTCCCAGATTGCGGTAAAAGGACCATTCTTCCAGTTCTTCATTGTTAAGGGCTCGGACTTCACCGAATTTGCGGGTATCATGAAACTCCAGAGAGCCGCCGTTATCAAGGCCGAAGACAATGCGGGTGTGCGGTTTCGGGTCAGTGGGTCCGTCGTGAGCCAGTACGCGCCCGGTCATCTTCAGATGGAAAGTTATGTGAAGATCATCGCCGAGATCCATGATCAGCAGCTTGGCCCGACGATGAACGCGGGTAATCTCCTTTCCGGCAACACGGGACGAGAAGAGATACCACGGCATTTTTACACTGCTGTGGTTGAGTATCTTGACCGATTCTATGGTCCTGCCGACCAGCGATGCGGCCAGTCCGCGGGATATTACTTCCACTTCCGGTAATTCTGGCATGATGTCATCCTGAACTAAAAATTTATTATTTCTTCTTCGAGCCTGAAAGCAGTCCCAGATCTATTTCAACCTGATCTCCGTACCTGTCCACGGTAAAGACAAGCGGCCTGTTTTCCCTGTGCGCCTTGGCACCGGCCATATGCAGCGAAGAAAGCGAGGTTACGGGAATGCCCTGAGCCAGGGCTATTATGTCGCCGGGACGGAGACCTTGGCGATATCCTTTGCGGTCACGCTTTACCTCGGTTACCACCGCCCTGCCGAAACGCATTTCAACCGTCATGCCCATCCTGCTTTCATAACTCGGCGGACAGTAGAAAAAAGCATCCGCGGCCGTGGGATAAAATTCTTCCCCTCGCCAGGGCAGAATGGACATTATCCGGGCTTCAGGATCAAGTATTTTCAGACGCCGGGCTATGCCCCAGCCGTGCTCCACATGACCGCCACCGGCAAGAATAATCACCGGGTGCCCGGAACTCCTGTGCAGGGAAACGGACTTTTCCGCCATTGCGGTATCCCAGAGCGACTGCACCAGAAAAAAACGCTCTATCTGCTGCGGGTCCGTGGCATTATGTCCCTTATGCATGGCCAGCACCTGTTTCAGGCCTTCCTCCTGCTCCTGTGGCGGAGAAATCACCTTTTCCGGAAGCATGGCCCGGTCCTGCGGGGAAAGTCCCTCCAGACCCTTGTCACGGACCTCTCCGGTCAACCGGAACGGAAAATTGAGCCCGGCAACAGTCAGCCTCCGGTTTGAGGCCAGTTCGAATATGGGCCGGAACATGTTGAAGTCGTACCGCCAGCCGTTTTTCCAATCCAGAGCTTCGGGAAGTTCGTCCACGGAAATCTGCCCTAGATTGAACCGGTTCAGGACATCCTGTTTCTGCGCCGTGACCATTTCAAGGCCGATCGCTGCCTTGCGGTTACCGCGCGTAAGCGCATCAGTAACTTCAAGCTGCACCTTGTGGTCACAACGGTTGGTATGCCCTTCGCCTATAAGCACGTAGTCGGCTTTCAAAGCTTCTGAAACCAGCTTCTCAAGGGGCATTCTATCCCCGGCCGGGTCAAGAAACTCTCCGGAGCACGGCAGAAAGGAAACGGCCATTTCAGGAGGAACGACCTTCTTTGCACAACCTGCCGCAAGCAGCAGAAAAAAAACCGCGCAAAGGGCCAGAAGACCCCTTGCGCTTTTTCCGATAATTTTTCGCACCATGCAATGTACCGGGCTAATCCCAGATTCTCTTGTCTTCAATGGGCCGAACCTGTGGAGGCAGGGCTCCGGGGGTGAGCACTTTGAGAATCGGGCGCAGTTTGATCTTTTCACGGAACATATGCAGCAGTTCATCTTCACGTTTGAAGTTGGAGACCTCGATATTGAGGATCATCTCGTCTATGCCGCCGGGGTTGGTAACCTCGATCTGCCAGCGCTTGACTTCCTCGAAATGGGCCATGACCTGCTCCACCTGATGGGGGTAGACGAACATGCCCTTGATACGCGCGGTAGTATCCACGCGACCAACGATGTTGCCAAGGCGCGGAGTGGAACGTCCGCAGGCGCAGGGAGTGCGGTCGATGTAACTCAAGTCTCCGGTGGCAAGCCTGATCAGCGGATAAGTCTTGTTGAACGCGGTAATGACGATTTCACCGACTTCACCGTCCTTGAGCGGAATACCGGTGTCAGGATGGCAGATTTCTACATAGGCACGGTTGGTGATGTGCAGCCCGTTCTTGTGGAAGCACTCATAGCCGATGCAGCCTACGTCTGCGGTTCCGTAGCCCTGACGCATGATCAGGTCGAATTTCTTTTCAAGGTTGGAACGCACCTTTTCGGAGAACTTTTCACCGGTGACGAAAGCCACTTCCAGATAAAGATCCTTACGCAGGTTAAGTCCGGCCTCTTCGGCCTTCTGCGCCAGATGCATCAGGTAGCTGGGGGTTCCGACATAGCCGGTAACTCTCAGCTTCTGCATGATTTCAAGCTGGCTGTTGGTAGATCCGGGACCGGCCGGAACCACAGCACAACTGAGGTTGCGCAGCGGCTCCTCGAACATCAGCCCGGCCGGAGCCAGATGATAGTTGAAGGTGATCTGGGCAACGTCGCCGGAGCGGAAGCCTGCAGCGTAGAACCCTTCGGTCCATCCCCAGTAATCCTCGGCACGATCTTCGGGATCGAAAATAGGACCGGGAGAAAGAAAGATCCTGCGCAATTCACCAAGATCCTTGGTCAGCAGGCCGCCCAGCCGGGGGCCCATGGACTGCAGGAATATGAGTTCTTTCTTTTTTAATATGGGTATATGCTTGAGGTCCGAAATATCCTTGAATTTTTCAACCTGAAACTGAGCTCTGTCAAAACGCTTTTTGACATCTTCCGAATAACGGTAGGCATTGGTCAGAAGCTCCTTGAGCTGAAGGGCGCAATACTGACGTCTTTCACTCTCATCCAGAACTTCACGACGACTGTATATGCCTTCGGTACGGTCTTTACGAGTCATTTATAGGTTTCCTCCAAATGTTATTGTCAAGCGGAGACGAATCCCCACTTTACCTCAGGTAATATATAAAAACACTCCGCAATTGTCAACTTTTTTACCAAAACACCAATTAATATAGCACGTTAATTGCTTGATTACCAGATTCGAACAGATAAAAACAACTATTTTTGCAGTTCATCTTACTTCTTATGGCCGTAAACCGAACTTTTTCATTTTTTTTATTGACAGCCCGGTGCGGTACGGATAAAAGCTTCTTCGTTCACAAGGACGGGCCGTTAACTCAGTCGGTAGAGTATCTGCCTTTTAAGCAGAGAGTCGCTGGTTCGAACCCAGCACGGCCCACCATCCTTAAACACCCGTTGCCAACCGCCTTACGGCGGACCAGATTCGGCAAATGGCGGTTCCTCAAAAAACTGCTCCAGACTTGACTTATTTTAATTCGGTCTGATAGTTTTTATAGAGGCGCTTTAAAATATAAGGGTCGTTAACTCAGTCGGTAGAGTATCTGCCTTTTAAGCAGAGAGTCGCTGGTTCGAACCCAGCACGACCCACCATTTTTAAAAGAAAAGGCGCGCAATCTCAGGATTGTGCGCCTTTTCTTTTGTCTCTCGGTTAATAAAATCGGAGCCAGATCAATTCGGCTGCCGAAATCTCCGACAGCCGGACATTAGATCATTCTAAAACAACTCGAATCCGTCCTCGTCGTCTGATTCTGATCCTCCGGCCGGAAGCATGGCCCAGCTCCTCCCCTCAAACTTGAAAAAACTTATCGCCTGCTGCAGGACCTGCCCCTGTCTGGACAGTTCTTCCGAAGTCGAAGCCATCTCTTCCGAAGCGGATGCGTTCTGCTGTATGACCGTATCAAGTTGCTGAATTGCCTGATTGATCTGCGTCACGCCCGAATTCTGCTCACTGCTAGATGCCGCTATCTCCTGAACAAGCTCCGCTGTCCTGCGGATACTCGGCACCAGCTTTTCCAGCATTGATCCGGCCTTTTCAGCTACATCTACAGACGAAGACGAAAGCTCGCTGATTTCCGCCGCAGCCATGCCGCTGCGCTCGGCCAGTTTACGCACCTCTGCGGCAACAACGGCAAAGCCCTTGCCATGCTCTCCGGCCCGGGCAGCTTCAATGGCCGCGTTCAGGGCCAGCAGATTGGTCTGCCGGGCAATTTCCTCTATGATCATTATCTTTTCAGCAATGCTCTTCATGGCTGAAACGGCCTGGCCGACCGCCTGAGCACTCTGATCAGCCTGAACCTGCGACTTCTCGGCCACACCTTCGGTCTGCAATGCATTTTCCGCATTCTGCCTTATATTGGCAGCCATCTGCTCCATGGAGGAAGAGACTTCCTCGATAGAGGCGGCCTGCTCTGTCGCCCCCTGAGAAAGGCTTTCCGCTGAAGCGGAAAGCTCCTCGCTGCCACTGGCAACATTATCGGATGCCCCGGTCACATCCCCGACCACGGAACGGAGCCTGCCGACCATTTTGCGCATGCCGTCCGCCAGGCTTCCCAGCTCATCACCGCGTCTCAAATCAACGTCGGCAGCCAGATTTCCCCGGCTGACCTCAGCCACAAAATCAAGACCCTTGCGCAGGGGACCGAGGATGCCTCTGGCAATAATCAGAGCCATTACAATTCCGGCCAGAATAGCGACAACACTAACGGAAACTATGACCTGCCGCGTCTTGTTCGCTTCGTCGAGCATCTGTTCATCAGTCATGATGTTTCTGACAACGGTTGCCCGGACTTCATCCAGTATTTCCTGAATCTTGGCGAGAGCCGGGACAGTTACCGTGGCATAGACATTGGAAGCTTCCGCAAGGGACTTCATGTCGCTATCATGCCACGCGATAACTGCATCAATTTTTCCAAGGGTCTCCTTGGCCTCTTTTTCCACTTTGTCCCGGAAGTACGCTTGTGCTCCTTTGTGGTCACCACGCGCAAGATAGTCGTTAAGAACCGCAACGGATTCATGCAATCGCGTATGGGGGGCCATAATCTCTTTCAGTTTTTCCCCGAACTCGCTGTTCTCATCGGCCAGTCGCCTAGTCTCCGCGGAGTATAACCAACGGCCGAGTCCACACTTGTGGGGGTCTCCCTGAGCGGACAGTTTCCTCGTATCGGGGTCCATAAGCTGAGCCAGAACGGAAAGCATCCAGTTGAGGTGGTCCAGCTTTTTCTCGCGCAGAAAATTCCCCAGTTCCGGATCGACAGGCCTGTATTTTCTGCTTATTTCAATGGCGGACTCATGCAGTGCCTTGTGCGGTTCTTCTATCCTCGCCAGCAGCGGCTTTATGGCCGGAACAAGTTCCTCGGCCTCTTTGCGGGCATTGCTGTAATACCACTTGCCGAATCCGCACTTGTGCGGGTCTGTCTGAACATCCAGCGTATGGACGTTCTTGTCGGTAAGCAGCGTATTGACTTTGTTCACCCAGTTGAGATGATCCACAACTTTCTGAACAAAATCACCCCTTAATCTATTCCCGTCTATCACATCGTGCGCGTTGTGCACTATGTTGCCGATACCCACTATCGACCAGATTCCGAGGACGGCCAGCAAAACCAGCACGGACCCGAACCCGACGGAAAATTTGTACGCCAATTTCAAATCTTTCCACCCCATACACTCTCTCCCTCAATCCTTCCGCGAACGCGAAAATAGTTAACTGTACGCAATAATTACACTGTCGAATACAATAACATATTTTTTCATTAAATTAAAAGCTGATACTGCACTTTTTAGATCCATATTATAATCATAAATACATACTCATAGATCCTGCTTGACTTAAACCCGGAGCAATTATACTGGTAGGACCAGCAGACAGTATGATGTCCGACCGTAAAAAACCGGTACTGAAGCGCATGATCCGTTTTCCACCGGCAGCTGAACAAAACCAAATCAGCGGTAACGGGCCGGGCAAAACCGGGAAGCGAATGTTCAAACCGATCAAAAAAGTACGGGTCTCCGAAACGGCGGCCATGCAGCTTGAAGAGCTCATAAAAGACGGCACCTTTGCCGAAGGGCAACCCCTGCCCTCTGAGCGCGGGCTCATGAAGGAACTGCAGGTGGGACGGGGGTCCATCCGTGAAGCACTGCGCATTCTGGAGATAAAGGGGTTCATTGAAACAAGGCCCGGAATAGGAGCTTTCGTCAAAAGTCATGAGGGAGATATTTTCAGTCCCCTTTCAACATGGCTTAAAGACAACAACGAAGCCCTGCACCATTTTTTCGAAGTACGCTCGCTTCTGGAACCTTCTACGGCCCGAATGGCCGCCGAGCGTATTTCTGACGAGGACCTTGAAGCCCTTAAAAAAAATCTTGAGGAATTCGGAAACACTGTGGCCGCAGGAGACCTGCCCAGAGCCATACTGGTTGACGCGGAATTTCACAGGCTGATCGGGAAAGCAACCGGAAACAAAGTGCTTTCATCAATAATGGACGCCCTGTACCGGACCATGATCGAGGGGTGGAAGGCCCCGCTTAAAATTCCCGGCCAGCCGCACAAGAGCCTGGCCGAACACAGCGAAATCCTTGATGCGATAAGAGCAAAGGACGGAGCAAAAGCCTCGCTGCTCATGAATGAACATCTGAGCAGCGCACTGCAGGCCCTGGGTGATGCGGGACTCAGGAAACACTAGACGGAACGAGACCATGGATCAGACAATCGAACGGGAACATCTTGAACTCATTTTTGCGGAAGCCCTGGACAGGGTTGATCCGTACAAGATCATTACCAATCGCATGTTTCTTGAGGGAGATGTGCTCTCGGTTGCCGATGACAAGGGCGACATCTCCATCGACCTGAATGAATTCGACCGGGTAATGGTCATCGGTGCCGGAAAGGCCACTGCGAAGATGGCCCGGGCAATTGAAGACATCATGGGTGACCGTATTGATTCAGGTGTTATTTCCGTCAAGTACGGGCACACGGAAAAACTTTCCAGAATCAGGACCATTGAAGCAGGACATCCTGTTCCGGACGAAAACGGGGTCAAGGCGGCTCTCGAAATAGAAGACATGGCCTGCTCCGCAACCGACAGAACGCTGGTTCTGAACCTTGTTTCCGGCGGAGGGTCCGCCCTGCTGCCCTGCCCGGCACATGCCGAGGTTGACGGAAAAAGGATAGAAGTAACCCTTGCAGACAAGCAGAGCGTCACAAAGACCCTGCTCTCCTGCGGAGCGGACATAAGCGAAATAAACTGCGTCCGTAAACATCTTTCAAATCTCAAGGGAGGCCGGTTGCTGCGCTGCCTTCGTCCGGCCCGCAGCCTGAACCTGATCCTCTCGGACGTGGTCGGGGACAATCCCGATACAATAGCTTCCGGGCTCACCAGCCCGGACCGCAGCACATACTGCGATGCGGTATCCATAATCGACAGCTACGGCATCAGGGACAGAATCCCTGCACATGTATTAAAAATACTGGAACTCGGCAGGGAAGGCAGACTTCAGGAGACCCTAAAGCAGGAAGAATTCAGCAGAGTCCGTGCGGACAACATCCTCATCGGCACCAACCGCATAGCCCTGCTCGGAGCCTGCGACAAAGCCCGCGAACTGGGCTACAATGTGCGCATTCTCACCTCCAGACTGCAGGGAGAAGCAGCGGACGCGGCGGATATGTTCTGGGCCGTGGCGCAGGATGAACGGGAGTGGGAACTGCTGGAAAAGAAACCGGCCTGCATAATCGCAGGCGGTGAAACCGTGGTGACCCTGTCCGGAAACGGCAAGGGTGGCCGCAATCAGGAAATGGCGCTCAAGTTCCTGCAGCGGTTGTCGCAGGACGAATCCGGCGGAAAAAGCATCCATTTTCTTGCCGCATCAACGGACGGCAATGACGGTCCGACCGATGCGGCCGGCGGCTTTGCGGATGCAGTCGCATTGGAGAGCACAGGCAAGGCAGGACTCTCCATTTCAGAATATTTAAAAAACAACGACTCCTACCACTTCCTTCAAACGGTAGGAGCCTTGCATAAGACAGGCCCGACCAACACCAACGTCTGCGACATCCAATTGCTGATCGTTAAGTAAAGTCGGCCGGCTTTCAGCTGAAAAGGAGACCGCTGCCATCCTTCCACTTCCCCAGGCAAGCGGTCTCCCTTTCAACCTTTTGGAGCAAAGCCTCTCCTTAGCTCTCCTCGAAAAGAAGCGCAACCTATTCTACTTATTATAATCAGTCCTCACTTTTAAAAATCGCAAGTAAATACAACGACCGGCCCGCAAGGTCGGTTATTCAATTATTCTGCACAACTGATTTTAGAAACTGAATTTGATCTGCGAAAGCAGCATGCCGCAAAGCATGAGCGCACAGCCTGCCATCCCCTGTGTGGTAAGAGTCTCACCAAGCAGCAGCCATCCGGCAACAGCGGCGAACAGCGACTCAAGGCTGAGGATGATTGCGGCGTGTGCGGGCTTGGCGTCCTGCTGAGCTATCACCTGCAGGGTATAGGCCACCCCTACGGACATGAGCCCCCCGTAAAGAATGGGAACAGCGGCGCCGTAAATCCCGGACAGGGTCATGTCTTCAAGGATTGCCGCTCCGACAAAACTGAACACAGAGCAGGCCGCAAACTGTCCGCAGGCGAACTTGACCGGGTCCACCTGTGTGGCCAGCAGAGAAATGACTATTACGTGTCCGGCCCAGAAAAAGGCGCTGAACAGGACCAGCAGGTCGCCTATTTCTATGTGAAAACCTTCGTTAACGGAAAGCAGGTACATTCCGATTACAGCCAGCAGTGCTCCTATCCAGGTAGGCAGCCCTGTTTTCTGCTTGAAAAAAAGACCGAATATGGGAACGAAGACAACGTAAAGCCCGGTAATGAACCCGGCATTTCCTGCGGTTGTGTAGACCAGCCCCCACTGTTGCAGGGTTGCGCCCATGAAAAGAGCTCCTCCGGCAATCAGGCAACCCTTGACGAAGCTTTTCGGGTCAACTTTCTGATACGTTCCGTCCTTCCTGCGCTCCTTGTCCAGACGGACGATGAGAGGCAGAAGCGCGGCTGCTCCGAGAGCAAAACGGACCGCGTTGAAAGTCAGCGGACCTACATAGTCCATACCGACTCTCTGGGCCACGAAAGCTGCTCCCCAGATAATGGCTGTGATCAGAAGCAGGATGTCTGCTTTCAGACTTTTTGTATTCATGGATGTTTTCCGACCGGTCTGTAAGGAGTTGTCTGCCGGGTGTTATCAAAACTGACGCCCGGAGGGATAATCCACTCCGGGCGTCAGAAACCAGCTTGCAATAATAATTATTTCATGAACTTCAAGAACGGGTTGTCCTGCGAAAGAATAATCCTCGTATCACCCTTGAAGCCCTTTTCATAGGCTTCCAGAGATTTTGCGAATTCATAGAACCGCGGGTCCCTGCCGAAGCTGTCGGCATAAATCCTTGTAGCCATGGCATCGCCTTCACCGCGCATGATTTCAGCCTTGAGGTTGGCGTCTGCAATGGTGATGGCTTTTTCCTTATCCGCTGCAGCTGTTATCCTTGCAGCAGCTTCGTTACCCTGCGAACGATACTGTCTTGCCATACGTTCGCGCTCTGCACGCATGCGGCCGTAAATAGCGCGTGCGTTTTCCGGAGGCAGGTCCGTACGTTTGATTCGTACATCAAGGACTTCTATACCGTAGGCCTTGAGCAGATTGTTTGAAGTACTGGTTACTTCCTCCATGATGGCGGTTCTATCGCTGGAGATAATTTCAATCAGCGTATAGCGGCCGAGCGCAACACGGAGCTCCGCATAAATGATGTCATCAAGGCGGGCCTGGGCTCGCGGTATGGAACGCACCGTGCGGTAAAACTGCAACGGGTCGGCAATACGCCACTTGGAGTAGTTGTCCACGACCATGTTCTTCTTGTCCTTGGTCAGGATCTCCGCCGGACGGGCATCGTATTCAAGCAGCCGTGAGTCGAAATAAATCACGTTCTGGATGAAAGGCAGCTTGAAATGCAGCCCCGGACCGAGCGGGCCGGACTTGGGTTTACCAAGCTGCAGTACAATGGCCTTTTCAGTCTGCTTGACTATATAGGCACTCTGGGCAATCCCCAGCACAAGTACGATTATCAGTATTGCCAGGGGAGCGGAACTTTTCTTGAGCATACTCATAATTCTTTTCCCCCTATTTCTTTCCGGTTGTTACGGGAAGCGTTCCGCCGTCCAGAGACAGAAATGGAAGCACTTTTTTCGCCGCATCATCAGCAAGGATGATTTTCTTGATTTCAGGATTCGCAAGAATATTCTGCATCGTCTCCAGGAACATCCGTTTCACGGTGATGTCCTTGGCCTTAAGGTATTCCTTATAGACGGCCATGAATCTCTTGGCCTCACCTTCGGCAAGACGGATCTTGGATTCCTTGTACGCTTCAGCCCTGTTCACGATAACCGCCGCCTGGCCTCTGGCCTTGGGCAGTATGTCGTTGCGGTAGGCTTCAGCCTCGTTTATGTAGCGGCTCTTGTCTTCGCGTGCACTGGCAACGTCCTTGAACGCGTCCACAACCTCGTTCGGTGGATGAACGTTCTGCAGCTGCACCGCCAGCACGTTGACCCCGAGTTTATATCGATCAACGATTTCCTGCAGGAGATTACGTGTTTCGGTCTGAATCTGCAGTTTGCCGGTGGTCAGGGCAAGTTCGATCTTGGTCTTGCCTATGATTTCACGCATGGCAGCTTCAGCCGCGTCCTGAATAGTCTTTGCCTGATTGTTCACCTTAAACAGGTAATTCACCGGATCTTTGATCTGGTACTGCACGATGAACTGAACATCGACAATGTTTTCATCACCGGTAAGCATGAGCGATTCTTCGGGAACATTCCTGGATTGCCCCTGAGTAAAGGAGCTGGAAGATCCGTAAGAACGGAACCCGATTTCGACACGCCTGATCTGAGTGACCTTCGGACGCATCACCGATTCAATGGGCACCGGAAGGTGGTAGTGCGGTCCGGGACCGGTAGTGGTAACGTATTTGCCGAATCTGGTCACCACACCGACTTCATCGGGTTCTACGATGTAAACCCCGGAAAGAAACCAGAGAAGTATGATGCCGATGACAATGAATTTGCCGCCGGGGACTCCGGTTCCGCGTATTTTTTTGATAGTGGAGTTGATTTCGTCCATGTTGGGCGGCTTAGGTCCGCCGCCGCTGTTCCTCTGCCGTTGTTCGGATAATTTGTCCCAATCCCAGTTCATGATAAATTGATAGGCGAGACGGACCGACATATCAAGGAAAATCGGATAAGCGGACCGCGCGGTTAATAAAAAACGTCACAACCGATTGACAGCCGTGGCGTGTATCTAGACACCGATCGGACAAGTATATGTGCGAAAATCGACAACTGCAACAGATTCCGCAAGTTGACACGGGACCCGGTTGTGGTTTTAGCATGCGCCAGCCATAATGTTTACGAATAACGCAAGGCAGCCGGAACTCCGGCGACAGATTTAAAGGAGCTGTTCAGGTGAAGGAAATCAACCGCGAAATATTCAGGGCCTACGACATACGCGGAGTTGTGGGCAGTGATTTTGACGAGGAATGGGTGGAAATGCTGGGCAGGGCCTGCGGAACGTGGTTCCGGAAAAAGGGATGGGACCGGGCGGTTGTAGGGCATGACTGCCGCCACAGCTCCCCGGCCTACCAGCAGGCCATGGTGAAAGGGCTGAACAGTTGCGGTGTGGATGTGCTTTTTCTCGATCTTGTGCCCAGCCCTGTTTTTTATTTTGCAGCCAGAAAACTCGGCTACATGGCCGGAGTGATGATAACCGCCAGCCACAATCCGCCGGAGTTCAACGGATTCAAAGTCTGGGGAAAAGACACCACCATTCACAGCGGCGATATACTTGATATTTACGAGATCATGAAATCAGGTGATTTTGCGGAAGGTTGCGGAGTGGCTTCTTTCCACAACATCATACCGTTTTATGTTGAAGACCTGCTTTCCGGCATAAGGATCGAGCGGCCGGTACGGGTGGTCCTGGACGGCGGCAACGGCGCAGGCGGACATATCGCGCTGGAACTGCTGCGCCGGGCCGGAGCGGACGTCATTCCTCTATACTGCGACCCGGATGGGGATTTTCCGAACCATCACCCCGACCCGGTTGTGGAAAAATACATGGGCGACCTGCTCGCCGCAGTGGTGGATCACAAAGCGGAAGCAGGAATCGGGCTGGACGGAGACGCCGACCGCATCGGCGCTGTTGATGAAAACGGGCGGCTTATGCCCGGAGACCGTCTGCTTGCCATATACGCAAGGGAAATGCTCGGCCGTAAACCGGGGGAAACCGTCATCGGCGATGTAAAATGCAGCCACCTCCTTTTCTCGGACATTGAGACTCACGGAGGCAAGGCAATCATGGCCCGCACAGGGCACTCGATCATGAAGGCCAAAATGGCCGAAACCGGAGCCGGTCTCGGCGGAGAAATGAGCGGGCACATGTTTTTCTCCGATCGGTTTTACGGCTTTGACGACGGAATTTATGCAGCCCTGCGGCTGGTGGAGATTCTTTCGAAAAGCAAACCACCGCTTTCCGGTATGCTTGAAGACTGGCCGGAAACATTCTTTACGCCGGAACTGCGCGTTGACTGCCCGGAGCGGATAAAATTCAGGATAGTGGAAAGAGCCGTGGAAGAGCTTTCAAAACGGTTCAGGGTTATCACCATAGACGGTGCCAGAGTTGTTTTCGAGCACGGCTGGGCGCTGGTAAGAACATCCAACACTCAGGCTGCATTGACGCTCAGGTACGAAGCCGATTCCCCACAGCATCTTGAAGAAATAAGAAAAATCATTGATTCCCTGCTCAAGCAGCTAAGAAATGAACTTGAAGGTTGACAGACGGTTTTACATCCTGTTTGAAGGAATTCATTATGAATGCTAGACTCAAGAACCGGTTCAGGCAGGGTTTTTCGTCATGGCGTGCCTCTCGGGTTACCCTGCCGGAAGGATTTACCTTAAGCCCTAGGACCGCCGGTTAAAGAAATATGCAGTTTAATTTGCCGGGAAAACAGGCAGCGAAAACGAAAAGGTGGCTTGCATGGCTCTCATGTTGAAACCGTACGGCAGAACCGCCAGTGAAAAATTCCTGAGAATGATCGGAATTCTCATAATTTTCGGCCTTGTGGCATGGGCTTTCTGGATGAATAACCAGAGTACGCTGGAAAAGCTGCAGGCAAGAAACGCATTGTGGGACCAGACCAAGATTCTCTCCCGGTCCGAAAGGGAATTTGTGCAGGGGTTCATCAGAAGTATGCGCAGCGAATTCGGAGTAAAGGTCCGCATACAGATTATTACCGACCATCTGAAAGAGCCGAAGCTTGATTCAAATGAACTTTACATCGGCATTTCACCGGCCCACGAGGAAGTGATTATGTCTTTCCCCGGACTTGTCCGCCACGCACTTGGAGATGCTTTTATCGAGGAAATGGAAAAAGGTCATTTTACCGGAAATTTCACTGATGACAAATGGCCCACCTCGCTCATGACCTCACTGTCCATGATTTGGGAACGGTTGCTGAAAGTTGATTCGGCCCAGCCTGTAATCCCGGTTTACAGCGGGAAAACAGGAGGTAACACAACCGACCCTGAATCCGGCGGACACACGGAATAAAACAGAAAAACAAAGGAAGAAATGTCCAGAAAAACAATAACCGTCTACACGGACGGCTCATGTCTTGGAAACCCCGGCAAAGGCGGCTACGGAGCAGTGCTTCTCTACAATGATCACCGCAAGGAACTGTCTCAGGGATACAAAAGAACAACAAACAACCGCATGGAAATGCGGGCCGTAATTGCGGCGCTCACGGAACTCAGCGAACCGTGCGATGTGACTCTTTATACTGATTCGCAGTATGTCAAAAACGCCTTTACCAAGAAATGGATAGATAACTGGCAGAAAAACGGTTGGAAAACTGCGGCGAAAAAGCCGGTCAAGAACAAGGACCTCTGGTTGCAATTCATCCCTTTGCTTAAAACCCACAACGTAACCTTTCGCTGGGTCAAGGGGCATGCCGGGAATCCGGAAAACGAACGGTGCGATGACCTCGCCCGCACAGCAGCATCATCCGGCAACCTGATTGAGGATGAAGAGGCATAGCCCGGCATTTTAGACAAATCTTCAGGAAAATATAACTGCTCTTCATATCCCCGTGGATTGAAGCCCTGCTTCCGGTCTGATCGGGGGGTGAAGAGCAGCGATCAATTATTCATTTAATCCGCCTAAGCCGAAGTCAGAATACCAAAAGGACAAAGCTCATATTCATACACACAGGACGACTGCAGCAATAGACGGGGTTCTCCCTTACCTGAGCGCCGTTCGCAGAATCTTTCCGCTAGAGGTCTTGGGCAGTTCTTCACAGAACTCGATGGACCGGACAATCACGACCGGTCCCAGTTCGCGGCGGATGTGCTCTTTGAGTTCCCGGTGCAGATCATCGGTTCCTGCCACGCCATGCTTGAGGGTGACGTACCCTTTGGCAATCTGCCCCTTGATCTTGTCCGGGACACCGACCACAACGGCCTCGGCCACTTGCGGGTGACCGGCCAGTGCGCACTCTACTTCGGCGGTGCCGATGCGGTGCCCGGCGATATTGATCACATCGTCCGCCCGGCCCTGAATCCAGAAATATCCGTCCTCATCCCTGCGGGCGACGTCCCCGGCATAATACACTCCGGGTATATGCTGCCAGCACTGGGCCATAAACTCTTCCCGATCCCCCAACACATCGCTGAACATGGCCGGCCACGGTTTCCTGATCACCAGAAATCCGCCCTTGCCTTCCGGAACGGAATTCCCTTCCCGATCCACGATGTCGGCATCTATTCCGGGCAGCGGCCTGGTCACCGATCCGGGTTTGAGCACGGAAACGGGAAAAGGACTGATCATGATCATCCCTGTTTCGGTCTGCCACCAGGTATCCAGCACCGGGCAGCGCCCCTTGCCGATATGCTCATACATCCAGAGCCAGGCTTCGGGATTGAACGGCTCTCCCACTGCGGCGAGAATACGCAGAGAGGAAAGGTCGTGCTGTTCCGGATAACGGTGTCCGAACCGCATGAGCGTCCTGATCTGAGTCGGCGAGGAATAAAAAAGTGTGACCCCGTATTTTGAAACAATATTCCAGACACGGTCAGCCTGAGGATAGAGGGAGTGCCCCTCGTACATGACTGTGGTTGTACCGGCCAAAAGCGGCCCGTAGACCAGATAACTATGTCCGGTTATCCAGCCGGGATCGGCGGAGCACCAGAAGATGTCCGTGGGCTTCAGATCGAACACCCACTTGAATGTACGGTGTACTCCGACCATGTATCCGCCGTGGGAATGGATTATCCCTTTCGGCTTCCCGGATGTCCCGGAGGTATGAAGAATAAAGAGGGGGTCGCCGGACGCCATTATCTCCGCAGGGGCAAAGGGACGTTCATGGCGCACAAGATCCGCGTACCAGCAGTCTCTGGCCGAATCCATGTCCACATCCACATTTGCCCGGTGTACCACCACAACCGACTCAGGCACCCCTTCCGGCGTGCCGAGCAAAGCCCGGTCCACTTCCTCCTTGAGGCGGATGACCTGACCGTTACGATAAAAGCCGTCTGCCGTTACCACCACGCGGGGGCGGATTTCGCAGAGCCTCTCCCGGAGCAGGCGAGCCGAAAAACCGGAAAAGACAAGGGAGTGCACCGCCCCTATTCTGGCGCAGGCCAGCATGGCGATAACCGTCTCGGGAAGCTGAGGCATATAAAGGACCACCCGGTCCCCTTTCGTTACCCCCAACCGTCTGAGACCGTTCGCAAAACGGTTCACTGCCCGGTAAAGTTCATAATATGTATACTGCCGAGAATCCCCGGCTTCGCCTTCCCAGATAAGGGCCAGACGGTTCTTGTTCACGGTTTCTATGTGCCGGTCGAGCGCGTTGTATACAATATTGCACCGCGCTCCGGTGAACCAGCGAAAATTCGGAGCATCGGAAGAATCGCAGACCTTCTCCCATTTGGTGAACCAGTCCAGTTCCTCGGCCGCTTCTTCCCAGTAGGCGCACAGGTCGGTTTCCGCAAGTTCTCGGGCAACACGCAGGTCCTGTGGGTTCATCCCGGCTTCGATAAGCATTTGCGGCAACGGGCGAAAGACCCTTTCCTCATGCAGCAGGCTGTCCAGTGTTTCCTTATGATCCACGGAGCCCTCCCTTCTTTGATACGGCCAAGCACACCTCTACTGAAAATTTCGACCCGCAACTGCGGGACTCGGAAAACCCATAATGCAACTTAGGCTCAGGCTTTGTCCTGCGCATTTCAAATTCGGCAAACGGTTTGAAGATTCCGGTAAGCGGCATGGTCACATCCCCAGAATCTGTTTCAGTTTACCGATACGCCGCCTGCTGATCGGCAGCTCTATACGGGTCCGCCCCGCAGTCCTCAGCATAAAATTACTGCCCGGCAGACTGGCTATCTCGGTAACCATCTCCAGATTGACCAGATACTTGCGGTGTACGCGAAAAAAACGATGCGGCTCCAAACGCTCCTCAAGATTCTTAAGTCTGTGGGAAGTCAGGAACTTCTGGGTGGAGGTATGCACGTAGGAGTAATCCTCATATGCCTCCACAAAAATAATCTGGGTATACGGAATGAGAATCATGCTCCCGTCCTGGTTGACCGGAAGCTTCTCTATCTCAGGCTGGCGGGTTTGCGAATAATCCCAGGCGTTTTTAAGGGCCGAAAGAAAACGGTCCTGTTCATCGTCCTCAAGAGAAAGCTGCAGGGTTTCCTCTCCGGTCTCCACGCCGGAACCGGACTCCTCCCAGTCGGACGGGTGGGGAACTTCCCTGAAATGACTTTTGAACCGGGCAATACGTTCCAGAGTCTTGTTCATCCTGTTTTCGTCCGGCGGCCAGATAAGATAGTCTATCGCCCCCAGTTCGAAAGCCAGATAAGCCTTTGTTTCATCGTCAGCGATGAAAATAAGACCGGGTTTGTGTTTGCTTGCCCCGAGCGACTGAGCCAGATCGGCCCCTTCACTGCTGTCGTCAGGATTCATGACCAGAAAAATTATCCCGTATCCCACCGCCCTGTGCAGCTCCAGAGCTTCCTCCGCACAAACGGTTTCACCGAGAACGCGCACCAGCTTCGATCCGCGAAGGGCTTCGCGGATTGAGGTGCGGACTCCTGAGTCCGGGTGAAGAATCAAGGTTTTAAGGCTGGTCAAGACATCTCCGAAACAGTACTTTTATTATCGACTTTGAGATAACTTGATTAATATTAATCCGCAAGGCTCAGGCGCAGATAATTTCATACTAAAATCATTTACTTTTCATAATCCCTGCTTATTAACTGTTCCATGAGTTTTTAAAAGAAGTCATTAAATTTTATAAAATCCTTGACTGAAACAAGAATCATTACTAATAATGACCACACGAGGTCATTATGAAAATTGGACAAAGAAGATCAAAGCAAAGAGAACTCATACTTGAAGAGTTGAGAGGACTGACCTGTCATCCGACAGCAGACGAACTGTACGAACTGGTGAGGAAACGCATTTCCAACATCAGTCTGGGAACAGTCTATCGCAACCTGGAACTGCTGGCGGCGAGCGGGGTAATCCTGAAACTCGAATCAGGCGGAAAAAACAGGTTTGACGGAACGGCCGAACCTCACCCGCACATCCGCTGCACCCAGTGCGGCAGGGTTGATGATGTAATGCAGCAGGTGGATGTTACCACCTTGGACGATAAAAGTTCACGCGGCTATGACATCAAGGGCTGCAATATCGAATATTTCGGAATCTGCCCGGACTGCATGTCTTCAAGTCACTAAAAGGCATAACAATAATCATAAATTTACTTAAAACGGCTTAACAAGACCGAACTTTGTCTTAAAATAGACTGACATCGGCGCTGTTAGCTGTTACTTTCTTATACACTTACAACTTCACTATATCAAAACTTGCGAAGGAGCTGGTAAGATGTCCGCATTAAAAGGATCACGTACCGAAAAAAACATTCTGACCGCGTTTGCGGGTGAATCTCAAGCCCGTAATCGCTACACCTACTTCGCCGCTCAGGCCAAAAAAGAAGGCTTTGTACAGATATCCAAGGTCTTCGAAGAAACGGCCAACCAGGAAAAGGAACATGCCAAAAGGCTGTTCAAACTTCTTGAAGGCGGCGAAGTTGAAATCACGGCGGCTTTTCCCGCTGGAGTAATCGGCACAACTGTCGAGAACCTCATGGAATCAGCCGGCGGCGAAAAATACGAATGGCAGGAAATGTATCCCGGATTCGCTAAAATCGCCGAAGAAGAAGGATTCAACACCATCGCAGCTGTTTTCAAATCCATTGCGGTGGCCGAAGAATTTCACGAAAAACGCTACCTGGCGCTTGCAAAAAACATTGAAGACGGAAAGGTTTTCAAAAAGGACGCACCCGTGGTATGGCAGTGTCAGAACTGCGGTTACGTTCACGAAGGCACTTCTGCTCCGGATAAATGTCCTGCATGCGCGCACCCCCAGGCTCATTTTCAGTTGGTCTGTGAAAACTGGTAGCAAACCCTAACTCCATTCGGAGGACAAAATGGCTGAACTGTACGAAGTTTATAAATGTGAAATTTGCGGAAATATAACCATGGTCGTTCATGCCGGAGCAGGAGAACTCGTCTGTTGCGGAAGCCCCATGAAACTCCTCACCGAAAACACCGTTGACGCAGCCAAGGAAAAACACGTTCCTGTGATCGAAAAGATCGAAGGCGGCTACAAGGTCAAGGTCGGAGCTGTGGCTCACCCCATGGAAGAAAAACACTGGATCGAATGGATCGAGCTTGTTTCCGGAGACAACCGCTACTTCAAGCAGCTTGCCCCCGGCCAGGCACCCGAAGCCGATTTCTGCGGCTGCAAGTTCGGGGATGAACCCGTGACTGCACGTGCATACTGTAACCTGCACGGCCTCTGGAAGGCATAGCAGCTTACCGGATTCGATATGGCCGAACCTAAAGACATGTACCAGTGCCAGATGAGCAACTGCGGGTACATATACAATCCCGACAAGGGAGACAGAAAAGGCAAAATCGCCAAGGGAACCGCCTTTGCCGATCTTCCGGAAGACTGGAAATGCCCGGTCTGCGGAGCCAGCAAAAAGGCCTTCAAGCCCCTTGGTTGAAATAAAATCACATTGGAGAGAAGTAATGAAAAAATATGTATGTTCACTTTGCGGATGGGTTTACGATCCCGCTCAGGGCGACCCTGAAGGCGGAATTGCCCCCGGCACAAAATTCGAAGATATCCCTGACGACTGGGAATGTCCTGTCTGTGGTGCAGGCAAGGACGACTTCGAACCCGAAGACTAGGGTTAAGAAGTAAATAAATCAGGAAGAAAGCCGGGTTCTATCCCGGCTTTCGCATCGTTAACAGCAAAACCATCGGGAAGAATAAAGTGAGACCTGTAAAAATCAAAGAAGGTGTACACTGGCTTGGCGTGGTAGACTGGAACTGCCGTAATTTTCACGGCTACGCCCGCTCGGCCAAAGGAACCACCTACAACTCCTTTTATATTGAAGACGAAAAAAAAGTACTGGTTGATACCGTGTACAAAGGGTTTGATGACCAGCTCCTCTGTGCTCTGGCCCACCTTACAGACCCTTCCGAAGTTGATTACATTGTAGTCAACCATCTTGAACCGGACCACGCAGGCAGCCTCGACAGAATGGTTGAAATCTGCAAGCCCGAAAAAATCTTCGTATCACCCATGGGCGGCAAGGCCCTGAATACCTTTTTCGACTGCTCGGACTGGCCCATCCACGTCATCAAGTCCGGCGAGGAAGTCTCCATCGGGAAACGCACCTTGCGCTTCTACGAAACCAGAATGCTCCACTGGCCTGACAACATGTTCACCTATGTGCCCGAAGAAAAAATGCTCTTCACCAGCGATGCCTTCGGACAGAACATTGCATCCAGTGAACGCTTTGTTGATGAACTGAGCAAAGAGTACGTTGCCGATTACATGCAGCAGTACTATGCGAACATCATCACCCCCTACTCCCCCAAGGTTCTGAAAACCCTGGAAACATTCGGGGCTCTCAACCTCGATGTTGATACCATCTGCCCGGATCACGGTCTGATCTTCCGTGGTGACGACTGCGCATTCGCTTTTGAAAAATACGCTGAATACGCAAAACAGACTCCCAAGAAAAAGGCAGTTCTTTTCTACGACACCATGTGGCACTCCACGGAAAAAATGATCGGCGCCGTTGCTTCCGGTCTTGTTTCCGAAGGTGTTTCCGTAAAAGTCATGTCCGTCAAGACCAACCATCACAGCGATATCATGAGCGAAGTTTTTGATGCCGCTGCAGTGGTCATCGGCTCCCCGACCCACAACAACGGCATTCTGCCCGGTATGGCTGACGCCCTGACCTACATCAAGGGTCTGCGTCCTCAAGGCAAAATCGGTGCTGCTGTCGGTTCCTTCGGCTGGTCCGGTGAGTGCGTGAACATACTCAAGGAATGGCTTGAAAATATGAGCATGGACATCATCGAACCCAACATCAAGGCCAAAAACAGGCCTGATCATGATGTTCTCAAGGAATGCTTCGACCTCGGCGTCAGAATCGCTGCCGCCATCAAAGAAAAAGTCGGCAGCTAATCAGATAAATCCGGCGGGCGGATCCTTTTTCGCCCGCCGTTTAACCGGCGTTATCGGCACGGCCGATTAAACTGTTTCATAGTTAATCTTTTTATGTTATAAATAGCAGTAATGGTTAGTCGTTACCCGACTAACGATAATAATTGCTTTTACGACTAAAAAGAAACGCCGAAACCAGGCAAGGGAGGTACCGGCTTATGGCAGTCGGACGGAAGATCAAAAAAAACGTAATGAACATTCTGGCCCGGGAAAGCTGGGAACAGGATTTCACAGCCCTGATGGACGAATACTCCATGCAGGACCTGATCTCCCCGCTTTTTTCCGGCCTTTGCGCCCCCGACATCATGGTACGCTGGCATTCGATAACCTGCTTTGGAAAGGTCGTTTCCCGCATGGCGGAAGAAAACGCTGCAAAAGCAAGGGTTGTCATGCGCCGCATTATGTGGATGCTCAACGAAGAATCCGGAGGCTGTGCCTGGGGAGTGCCGGAAGCCATGGGCGAAATAACCGCATCAAACCAACTCATGGCGGATGAATACGGCAGAATACTGCTGAGCTACAGCCATGAGGAGCCCAACGGCCCTGAAAACTTTCTGGAGTTCACCACACTGCTCAGGGGAGCGGTCTGGGGAGCGGCAAGACTGGCTCAGGATCGGCAGCAGGTCGCCAGACAGGCAGAAGACGACCTTATAAGATTTTTAAGTCATCCGGACCCCGTGATTGCAGGAACGGCCTGCTGGGGACTCGGGGGCTTAAGATCGGCAAAGTCCGTCAAAGCACTTGAAGCTTTGCTGGATAATGATACTATTATAGATATCTATAAAAACTGTTCACTGGATTCAGTAACAGTGGGAAGGCTGGCTCAGGAAGCTCTGGACAGAATTTCAGGGGATTAATCAACAATTTGAACAAGGAGAGGAATGATGGATGTTCTGATGCTGTCAAGGCTGCAATTTGCCATGGCAACAATGTTCCACTTCATTTTCGTACCGCTCACACTGGGGCTTTCAGTACTGGTTGCCATCATGGAGACCATGTACGTGCGCACACGAAAAGACATATATCTGCGCATGACCAAATTCTGGGGAAAGCTGTTTGTAATCAACTTCGTTCTCGGTGTCGTAACCGGGATAACACTTGAATTTCAGTTCGGCACCAACTGGTCCCGCTACTCCGAGTACGTGGGGGATATTTTCGGTTCCCTGCTCGCAGTGGAAGCCACGGTGGCCTTTTTCCTTGAATCCACATTTCTTGCAGCCTGGATTTTCGGCTGGAAAAAACTTTCCCCGAAAATGCATGTTGTATCGATCTGGATTGTCGCAATTGCCTCCAATATTTCCGCCATCTGGATCATTCTGGCCAACGGCTGGATGCAGAATCCTGTCGGCTATGTAATGAGGAACGGCCGTGCGGAACTTTCCAGCTTCACCGAAGTTATCAGCAACCCGTTTGCATGGGGACAGTTCCTGCACAATGCCTTCGGCGCATTCGTTGTGGCCGGATTCTTCATCATGGGAATCAGCGCCTACCACCTGCTGCGCAAGAACGAAAACGAATTCTTCACCAAATCCTTCAAGCTTGGACTGGTAACGGCTTTCATCTTTTCCATTCTCGTTGCTGCCCAGGGTCATAACCATGCTCAGGACGTAGCTGTAAAACAGCCTGCAAAACTGGCGGCAATGGAAGCCCTGTGGGATACGGCTGAAGACGGCGCACCCATGTATCTCTTTGTGATTCCCGATGAAAACAAGGCCGAAAACTCCGTTGAGTTCATGGGAATTCCCGGCGGACTCAGCTTTCTCGCATTCAACAGCTTCAGCGCTCCGGTCAAGGGGCTCAAGGAATGGACCGCAGAAGACCGTCCTCCGGTCACCGCAACCTTCCTTTCCTTCCGAATCATGGTCGGTCTGGGAACCCTCTTCCCGCTGCTGTGTATCTGGGGCTGGCTGAAACGCAAGACGCTGGCTGAAAACAGGCTTTACCTGCGTATAATGCTCCTCTGTATCCCCCTGCCTTACGTCGCCATGTGGGCTGGCTGGGCTGTGGCCGAAATCGGACGCCAGCCCTGGATAGTGTACGGGATGATGAAAACAGCGGACGCTGTTTCCCCCATAGCCACGGGACAGGTCGCATTTTCCTTCATCGCCCTGACCACTCTTTATACCCTGCTGGGCGCTGCGGAAATATTCCTGCTGACCAAGTTTGCCCGCAAGGGGCCTGAACCTGTAGAGGCCTAATAGCCTGCAACAAGAGGAGATTATCATGCTTGAATCAATATGGTTCCTACTCTGGGGAGTGCTCTGGGCCGTCTATTTCATGCTCGACGGGTATGACCTCGGCCTCGGTGCCATGATGCCCTTTCTGGCCAAAACCGAGAAAGACAGAAAAATAATCTACAATTCCATGGGACCGTTCTGGGACGGCAACGAAGTATGGCTCATCACCGCCGGCGGTGTGACCTTTGCCGCTTTCCCGAAAGCTTATGCGGTCATGTTTAGCGGACTTTACACCGCGCTCATGCTGCTGCTCATCGCCCTTATCATCCGCGGTGTCGCCTTTGAATTCCGCGGACTGGGAGAAAGCGATGCCTGGCGCAGCTTCTGGGACAAGGCCATGGTTGTCGGAAGCTTCCTGCCTGCACTGCTGCTCGGCGTGGCTTTCGCCAACATCTTCATGGGAATTCCCATTGATGAAAACGGCGTTTTCCAGGGCAACATCTTCACCCTGCTCAACCCCTACGGTCTCGGCGGCGGCATCCTCTTTGTGCTGCTCTTCGCGCAGCACGGCTGCCTCTGGCTTGCCGCACGCACCACCGGAGACCTGTGCGAAAGATCCGGACAGCTGGCCGCGACTCTCTGGCCGGTGATGGTTGCTGTTTATATTGCCTTTCTGGCCCTCACCGGGGTATACACCAAGCTGTTGAGCAACTTCCTGGCAATGCCGGCACTGCTGCTCATACTGCTGATTCCGGTCCTGGCAATAGTCCGGGTACGTACCCTGATTTCTGCCGGCAAGTGGTGGAAGGCCTGGATGTGTTCCGCTGTTCTCATTGTCTCCACCACCTTGTTCGGCGTAATCGGACTCTTTCCGGCTCTGCTGCCCTCAAGCATCAACCCGGCATATTCGGTCACTATCTATAACGGAGCATCAAGCCCGCTGACCCTCAAGATAATGCTGACCGTTGCCCTGATCATGGTACCCATAGTCATCGCCTATCAGTTCTGGATGCATAAGACCTTCGCAACCAAGATCACTGACGAGGACCTGGGCTACTAAGCACCTACGGAGATCAATCAAAATGTCCAACAAAGTACTTGAAAAAGCTCTTAACGAGCAGCTCAATGCTGAATTCTACTCCTCCTACCTCTACCTTTCCATGTCCGCATATTTCAGCGACATCGGACTGAGCGGTTTTGCCAACTGGATGAGAGTCCAGGCTCAGGAGGAACAGTTCCACGCCCTCAAGTTCTACGATTATATCAATGAACGCGGCGGACGTGTAATCCTGTCTTCCATCGACAGCCCGCAGACCGAATGGGAATCCCCGCTGGATTGCGTAAAGGGTGTTCTTGAGCATGAGAAGAAAGTGACCTCACTCATCAACAACCTTGTGGACCTGGCTATCACTGAGAAGGATCACGCCACGAACATCTTCCTGCAGTGGTTCGTCACCGAACAGGTGGAAGAGGAGGACAGCGTCAACGAGGTGCTGAACAAACTCAAACTCATCGACGGGAAAGGTAACGGCATGTTCATACTCGACAAGGAACTTGCTCTGCGCGTCTTCACTCCGCCGACCACAGCCTAAGAACCATAGAGCTTAACAAACCAATAAGCCCCGGCAGCAGATGCTGCCGGGGCTTTGATCGTTACGAGCAAGCAGTCCCGGACGGTTGATAATATGGCGGAGACTATCAATACTCGGCGCGGAACTGGTTATCCAAGGCTGCAACGTTGCCTGCCTGCTGCTGATATGCACGAACTCCGGACCTGTATGCTGCGGAATATCCATTCTTTCCATTCGTTTCGGACTCTGTTGTTTCAGCCTCTTCACTTTTCGAGGAACCTTTTTGCTGGGAACTGAGAAATCTTTCGGCTGCCGAGACCTCCCCGTCATCATCCAGGTCTTCATCTTTCTTATCTTCTTCACTGGCAAAAAAACTTTTCTTGAACTCGGAAAATGCATCTGAAAAAGCGGATGCAGAGTCCTCTCCGGGATCACTTATGTCCTCCAGATTTGCGGCTCCGAGTTCATCTTTAGAAATCATTCCGTCCCCATCGGAATCAATTTCGCTGAAGCTTTCCGCATCAAGCCCGCTGGATTCAAAGCTGACCATGTTCTCGTCTGCAGATTCTGCCCCGCCGGAGGAAAAATCTTCCACCTGCCGCATTGCCACGGAAAGAGCTCCCATACGCGCTTTCTGATCAAGATGTGCGGAAATCTCCGCTGCACTTATCCGTCCGTCAGCATCGTAATCAAGTTCCGCGAATTCCTTTTTGCGCAGGCCGGACTCTTTAAGGGTAAGTATTCCGTCAGAGTCCTTATCTTTTGAAATCATTAATGATTCAACAAAATCACTTTCCTGTTGCGCTTCAGGAACCGTCGAATAATTGCTTATTGATTCGGTATATGTCTGCGGATCTTGAATGCCGCCAATGTCTGAAATGCTCACAGCCGCCTCCTGTTAACTTCCATCCGGAAACCGGTAAAAAAGACCTGATCGGATAAAGATACAGCAGTGTATGCAAATTTAATTCCAGATATTAAGAAATATTAAGAGAGCCTACGGGCAAACCACGATAATTTTAATTACCGACAATGGCGTTACAAACGATCCTGTAGTAGCCGAATATTACCACAGACTTCCGATTTTCTGGTATTGAATGGAAAATTAAATAAGCAAGGAGAAAAGCTATGGCTAAGAAAATTTTAATGCTGGTTGGAGATTTCGTTGAAGATTACGAAGTAATGGTGCCTTTCCAGGCCCTTCAGGCCATGGGTTTTGAAGTAGACGCCATATGCCCGGACAAAAAATCAGGCGAGCAGATCGCCACCGCCGTGCATGACTTTGAGTCCCAGCAGACATATCTGGAACGTCCCGGACACAATTTCACTCTCAATGCTGACTTTGACAGCGTCAACACCGCAGATTATGCTGCCCTTGTCGTACCCGGAGGCAGAGCACCGGAGTATCTGCGTCTTAACGAAAAGGTACTGGACGTTGTCAGAGACTTTTCCGACCGTCCTGTTGCCGCCATCTGCCACGGGCCGCAGCTCCTTGCGGCTGCCGGAGCTCTTCAAGGCAAAAAAGTATCCGCATACCCTGCATGCGCACCGGAAGTGCGCCTTGCCGGTGGTGAGTACGTTGAAATAGGCCTCGATGACGCTATTTGCGACGGAAATCTTGTAACAGCCCCTGCGTGGCCCGCGCATCCCAAATGGCTGCGCCTGCTGGTGGAAACCATCGGGTAACGCAATTTGCAGACAGGCCGGGAGAGAAGACGGAAATTGAGCCGCGCCGGGTATGCACGACCTGTGAGGTACCCATGTGCGAAATCTATTCGTCCACTCCACCGATGGAGTATGAGCAGACCACCCGTTCCGTCAGAATAAACGGAGCAGTGACCAGCATCCGTCTGGAACGCCGGTTCTGGAATATACTGGATGAACTTGCTGCTGAAGAAAAATCCACAACAGGCAAATTCATATCCAGGCTGCACACGGAAGCATACAACCTGAACGGTGAGATATCCAATTTCGCCTCCCTGTTGCGGGTTGTATGCACAACATTTCTTTCCGGCAGATCGAACTGAGAATCAGACACCTCCTTAACAGTCCTGATGCCCGGTGTTATTTACGCCGGGCATTATTTTTCACCATTATTGACACGTTTTTTAAATACGTATACCTCAAACAGGTAATTGATTACAATTTATCCCAATAAATGAGTATGAAATCCTGAACGAGGCCCGTATGAACAAGCGATATCTTTTCCCGGCACTGCTGCTGGCAGCCATGGTCATGATGTTTTCAACCGCAGCCCAGGCCAGGACAATCACGGACATGGCCGGACGGACCGTGGAAATACCGGACAAGGTGGAAAAGGTTATCTGCTCCGGTCCGGGCTGCCTGCGCTACCTTACCTATCTACAGGCACAGAACATGATCGTGGGTGTAGATTCCATTGAAAAACGCAAGAGCAGATTCGATGCCCGCCCGTACGCCATAGCAAATCCCCAATTTGCCAAGTTGCCGCTTTTCGGAGAGTTCCGTGGACACGATAACCCGGAACTGATCTTAGGGCTTTCACCGCAACCGCAGGTGATATTCAAGACATACAAGGAAATGGGCTACGACCCGGATGAACTGCAGGCAAAAACCGGAATACCGGTAGTCTGCCTGAACTATGACAGTCTGGCCTCGAACCGCAAGTCAGTTTACGACGCCCTTAAGCTTATGGGCAACATTGTTGGAAAGGACAAAAGAGCTGATGAAGTATGCGATTTCATGGAAAGGAATATCACTGATCTCAAAGACCGGACTTCAGGAATTGCCGCTGACAAACGTAAGAGCTGCTACGTAGGCGGTATCGCAAAAAAAGGTCCTCACGGCTTCCAGTCCACCGAACCGGCCTACCCGCCCTTCAGATTCGTTAACGCGGACAACGCAGCCTGCCCGAAAGACTCTAAAGGCAAACCACTGCAGCATGCCAATGTATCCAAGGAACAGATCGTCGGCTGGAATCCTGAAATTGTCTTTGTGGACATCTCCACCTGCCAGTTGGGGGAAAATTCCGGGGCGGTCTACGAACTCAAGACAGACCCGGCCTATCAGGCTCTTGGTGCCGTGAGCAGCAACAACGTGTACACGGTGCTTCCGTACAACTGGTATTCCAGAAACTACGGTTCCATCATCGCGGACGCATTTTTCGTCGGAAAGGTCCTCTATCCCGAGCACTTCAAGGACATTGATCCTGCGGCTAAGGCGGACGAAATATACACATTTCTGGTTGGAAAACCAGTTTTCGGGGTAATGAACAAAGCGTTCAATATCAACGCCTTCAGCCGACTCGACATGAGATAACCCATGCATTTCGATGACGGACAGATTCCGGTTGAGTATCGCAGGCACATAAGGAAAAAAATTCTTTTCATTACCGGCGGGCTGGTGCTGACCGCGCTGGTTCTGGTCTCTTCCATTGGCATGGGCCCTGTCACCATCTCCCCTTTGCAGACCATGCTGACGTTGATGGGCGAAACTGTCTCCAAACAGTTCGACCTCATCATCTGGAACATCCGGCTTCCGCAGACCCTGACAGCAGTGGTTGCGGGAGCCGGACTCTCCGTTGCCGGAGCGGTGATGCAGGCGATCCTGCGCAACCCGCTGGGCTCCCCTTTCACCCTCGGCATATCCCATGCGGCAGCATTCGGAGCCGCTGTTTCGGTAATGGTTCTGGGAATGGGGACAATGACCAGCTCGAATGTCGGTGCGGTGACCATAAATTCGCCCTACCTCACCACTGTGGTGGCCTTCAGCTTCAGCCTGCTGGCCACATTCGCCATAATTATCATTTCACGCCTGCGCCGGGCTACTCCGGAAGTAATGGTCCTGACCGGTGTGGCGCTTGGCGCCCTCTTCACCGCCGGGACAATGTTTCTGCAGTATTTCGCGGATGACGTTCAGCTAGCGGCCATGGTCTTCTGGACCTTCGGAGACGTGGCCCGTGCTACCTGGACAGAGTTAGGTATAATTTCCGCGGTAACCGTTGCCTCCTACCTCTGGTTCACCCTGAACCGCTGGAACTTCAACGCAATTGAAGCCGGAGACGAGACCGCCAGAGGGCTTGGCGTAAAGGTACAGCAGATAAGAATCATCGGCATGCTGCTGGCCTCCCTGCTCACTTCGGTAATTGTCTCCTTTCTGGGCATAATCGGCTTTGTGGGGCTGGTCTGTCCGCACATGGTCCGCCGCATCATCGGGGACGACTACCGCTTTCTACTGCCTGCATCATGCATAACCGGAGCGGTTCTTCTACTGGCCGCGGATACCGCCGCACGCCTGATGTTGGCCCCTAACGTGCTCCCGGTCTCGGTTCTTACCGCATTTCTCGGTGCACCGGCCTTTATCTGGCTCATTATCAGGGGGAACAGATGAATCTCGACGTTAACGGCATAGGATTCAGCTACCACGGTATTCCGGTTCTGGAAAAAATAGATTTCAGCGTCAAATGCGGAGAGCTGCTGGCCGTACTCGGTCCTAACGGAGCGGGCAAAACGACCCTGCTCAAATGCATGAACGCCATCCACAGCCCGGATAAAGGAACGGTCATGGTCAAAGGGCAGGATGTATCCGAACTCGGCTCGGACGATATAGCGCGGCTGCTCGGCTATGTTCCGCAACGCGTGGAACCGGCCCGGCTGACGGTTTTCGATGCCGTGCTCATGGGCCGGAAACCCCACATCCGGTGGAGGGTCCGCGACCATGACATAAGAATAGTCGACGCAGCCCTGAAACGGCTGTCCCTGACCCATTTATCACTTCGGCACATTGACCGTTTAAGCGGCGGCGAACTCCAGAAAGTCAGCATCGCCCGCGCTCTGGTGCAGGAACCGGATGTCCTGCTGCTAGATGAGCCCACCAGCGCTCTGGACCTCAAAAATCAGCTGGAAATTCTGCGTATTGTCCGGTCCGTGGTCAAAGGACATCAGGTCTCGGCGGTAATGACCATGCACGACCTGAATACGGCCCTGCGCTATGCGGACAAATTCCTTTTCCTCAAAGACGGTGCCGTCTACGGATGCGGGGGCAAGGAATCCGTGACCCCGGAAACCATCCGGGAAGTCTACGAAGTGAATGTGGAAATAGAAATGCGCCACGGCTGTCCGGTTATTCATCCACTTGAAGAGCATGACGATTGCGTTGAGCACACCGCTGAGCACAGCCACGACCATGCCGTGGATAACGCAGGTCTTAGGCTGCTGGCGTAACTAAATACGGTGTAAAATGCACCTCTTATATCAATAACATTTCACCATACAAAGCGGCGAAGCCTTGTTAAAAAATTTTGGGATTCTTAAACCCTTTTGGCAAAAGGGTTTAAGGCCCCCGGCAGGGCGCCCCGCAAGGCCGCTGGAGGCATAATGAACGATTTCTTTACTGATACACAGATTGAGGAAGTAGTCAGATTTCATGGGCACCGCTGTCCGGGACTGGCTATCGGGATCAGGGCTGCCGAGCTTTGCCTGAAGGAACTTGGGCACCACAATGATTCCGCATTGGTGGCAATCTGTGAAACGGATATGTGCGGTGTGGATGCCATTCAGTTCTTCACCGGCTGCTCTGCCGGAAAGGGCAACCTAATTTTCAGAGATCACGGCAAAATGGCTTTCACATTTTTCCGCAGAGCGGACGAAAAAGGATTCCGGGCTCTGCTCAACCCCGAATTCATGGGCGAGGAACGGACGGAAATGAGCCGCCTGATGGCCCTTGGGGCCGAAGGCAGGGCAACACCGGAACAAAAAGCCGCATGCGAAGAAATGCGCTCAAAATGCGAGCATGGATATCTCGATGCGGAATTGTCCGAAATCTTCTCAATTAGTGATCCGCTCATCTCCATCCCCAGACCGGCCAAGATTCTGCAGTCACTCGTTTGCGAGAACTGCGGAGAAGTGCACATGGAATCCCGCTCCAGACGCTTTGCCGGGCAGACTCTGTGCATACCCTGTTTTGAAAAAGTCGAACAGAAAATATAGACAGACATAAAAAAGTCCGCCGAGATTTTCTCGGCGGACTTTTTTATCAATTAATTCATTATGTTTTATAAAACGTACGAGCTATATCAATCACAGTTTGATATACCTTTTGAAAAACCAAAACGGCTTAAATGTAGTCTCCTGACTTCATGCACACTTAGTCATACGAAGCGGCGAAGCCCCGCTAAAAAATTTTGGGATTATTAAATCCCTTGCAAAGGGTTTAAGGCCCCCGGCAGGCCTTACAGTCGCTTAACGAAAAGCTTTGCTTTGAGTTTTAGCGATCTGTTGAGAGCAGAGATGCCGTCGGAGAATTCCTACGACAAAACATCCATACTAAATATCGCAGATATCCATTTCCATATCATTGCGCAGATGTCCCTGACCGGTGGATTCCAGCACCGCACGCCAGTAATCGGACTTGATGTTCAGTTTCTTGCGCTTGGTGGTAACCAGATCCAGCGGCAGGTGCACGTAGCGGGCCTGCAGCCTGCTGACCACCATCCCGGTTTTTCCGGCCATTGCGGCGTGCACGGCATGCTGGCCGAGGAAACCGCAATATACGCAGTCGTTGGCATTGGCCGGAACGGAACGGATAATATAGCTTGGGTCAATGAATTTGAGGGTTATCTCCTTGCCGCGCTCACCGAAATATTCCTTTATACGGCGGATGATCAGGGTGCAGATGTCGCACAGCACGGGGTTGCCGGAAAGGTCTTTCTCCCCGGTGTACTCGCACTGTTCCTGCCCGGCCCCTTCAGCGCAAACGATTACGGCGTGCTGACGCTCTTCAAGGCGCTTCTCAAGCGACCGGAGCAGCCCGTACTCGCCATCGAATTCAAAAGCATGCTCGGGAACAAGCACGAAATTGACATCCTTCAGGGCCAGCGTGGCCTGTGCGGCAATGAAACCTGATTCACGGCCCATCAACTTGACCAGCCCTACTCCGTTGACTACTCCCAGAGACTCCACATGAGCGCACTGAATGGCTTCCGTGGCCTTGTCCACAGCAGTATCAAAGCCGAAGGACTTGGTTACAAAGTTGATATCGTTGTCGATGGTCTTGGGGACTCCGATAATTGAAATTTTCACTTTGCGCTTTTCAACTTCTGCCACGATCTTTTTGGCAGCACGCATGGTCCCGTCCCCTCCGATCATGAAGAGAACCGAAATATTCATCCGTTCAAGGGCGTCCACTATTTCCTCAGGGTCCTGCGGACCGCGCGACGAACCGAGTATGGTGCCGCCGAACTGGTGGATATTTGCAACCTTATCGGCTGTAAGTTCAATCACATCATGCCCGAACTTGGGGATGAACCCCTGCAGACCGAACTTGATGCCCAGTACGGATGGAACCTTATAGAGATAATGGGCCTCAAGGACGATGGACCGGATAACGTCGTTCAGCCCGGGGCAAAGGCCCCCGCAGGTGACGATAGCGCACTTGGTCTTGGAGGGATCAAAGTAGGTGAAGGCGCGCGGACCGGCCTTTTCGAATTCCTGATACACGGAATTATCAACCGAGGAATCCATTTCCTCTTCGGCAAGGTTGACCAGCGTTCTTTCCTGATCCTCAATAAAGACACAGCGTTTGAGCGGAGAAGGAATCTTGGCTTTGCCGAGTTGTGGGATTTCGGTATCAATCACTTGTTTTTTATGAGCAGCTTTTCTAGGCATTTCAAACCTCCTGCAACGGTTACATCACTTTAATCGTTTATTTCGCCTTCAACAAGCGGAACCCATTCGACAGTACTTTTTGCCAGAACGCACTCGCGAACAGGCAGCTTCATGGGATGGGGATTGAAATTTTTATACCCGGCAACCGGTTCCCACCACAGATAGAAACCTTTTCCGGCTATGTATCTGCAATAAAGGCGCTGCGTGCCCTTCTGATACACAGGGTCATAAAGCCGGTATGAGCCAGCCCCGATCTTGTAAACTCCCTTGCGGGGGGTTACCAGTTTCCAGTCATCGGCATGGCCATCGGGAAATTCCTTGCCGTCCAGCATGCTATAGTAGCGGGTTATTCCGTCAAGGTCACGAACTCTGAGCAGCTTTTTCTTTACGGAATGGGAAACAATAAACATGGGCATGCCCAGATGCTCCGTAACCTTCCAGCGGTCCACGCCCGTGAAGTAGACCAGTGCGCCGTCACGTTCGTATATCCATGACGGCTGTTCGCGCAATGCTTCGGATCTTTTAACCGTACCGCGTTTACGCAGATCCCAGTATACATCGTGGCCGTCATCAGCGGTCAGGCAGACCGTGTACCCGGCCATGCGGGCCGACTTGAACGGTCCGCCGGGAACCTGATCGGAATCCATGGAAGACATGTTCTTCATGCCGGTCTTGGTAATTTTTCCCGAAGCCTCCACAACTATCAGAATCCCCTGCGCCGGGGTATACCCCAGAAGGATCGGAGTTCCCTCCAGAATACGAATCTCGGACAGCGGCCCTGTGACAGGACCACAGACCAGCGTATTGAAATTGTCGATAAAGCCCAGCCAGTCACCAGTACGTGAAGCGGCCATCATTTTAACCGGGGCATGGGCAACCGGAATTTCTCCCGGAATCCTTGCGCATTGTTTCAGATCATAGGCGTAAAGTTTGCTCCCGTCCGAGGATGTCGCGGCCAGTGAAGGGCTTCCCGGACCGTAACCGAGGCTCCCCGCTCCACCGCCGCCCGGCAGCCGGAGCTTTGCGCAGTTGAACCCGCTCCAGATGCGGACAGTTCCATCGTAAAGGGCTGCTGCCAGCCCCTCATCATTTCCGGAAAATGAGGAAACCCCTCCGGCGATGATGGGTACGGCCTTTTCCCGCGTGACTGAAACATAAAATTTGTCTTCAAGATCTTCAAGCGGGGGATCATAAAGCTTGTCGGCACTTACGTATTTCTTTGCCAGCAGGGATTTCACATAATTTTTCAGAGAGGAGACAGTCCCCTTCTTGAGTTGCGGGGAAATCTTTATGTAGGACTGCCCCACCCTTTCCCGCTCAGCCCCGTGACCTGCCGCAGGGACAAGCAAAAGCACTGCCAGCAGGAGGACTACCCTCCAGCCGGGCCTGATAAATTTAAGAGTCATCAATTCTATCCCTTGAGTTTCTTGCTGTGCAAAGTAATTCGCTCGACAATGCTTTTATAGTAGTCGTCTTCAGCGTCAATGGAAATTTTCTTTCCACGCGTGGATTTAATACGCTCGAAAAGTATGTTGACCTTCTGCATCTGGACATAACGTTCTTTTTCGTCCTCCATATGCTCCAGCAGGTCAAGGGCGGAATGAATATCCTTTGTAAGTTGCATCTCGGGTGGGAGGTAGCCTGCATTTTTAAGCGCTTTATAGGCCATGCGCAATTCCTGGGGAATCATGGAATCGTCCTCGTATTCAATGGGCCGACCCTTGCAGGGCAGATCATCGAATTCACCGTTCCGTTCGGCTTCCTTGATCTTCGCCTCGGCTATGGCATGGATAAAATACATCACTTGCTCCCTTGTACAGACAAAGTGCCCGACAATCCGTCCATCCACCCTGCGGTACGTACCATAATTCCGTCAACGGCCATGCCCGCCGCCTCTGTCACGGCCTGTCCGTCAATAGACTTAACCGGGACAGCGCACTCCACCTCCCTGCGGGCAAGCAGGATGCGGCCTTCGCCGTCCCAAAGCGAATAACGCACGGATGCCAGGAACCGGTCTCCACCGTCCCTATGCAATTCGAACGAAGTAATAACCCCGGACAGAATGAATGTCCTCTCCACTCCGGGGCGATACGGGGTCACGACCTCAAAATGTTTCATGCAGCCAAGACCGGGCCCGGCCGCCAGATCGAAAATTTCAGCAGGGGTTCCTTCCCAACTCCAGCGGTAATCCGGTTTCAGCACATTCCCGTCAGCCAGAATCACTGTCTCACTGTTCAATGCCGGCAGGGAAGTGAAATGTTTCAATGCGACCCTTGGCAGACCGCTTCCGATTTTTTCGCATGAAGCAGCTGCCCCCTGCGCCACGCGCAGATAGACGGGATCAACGGATTTTCCGCCGATACACCCGGAAAGAATAAACATGACCGCCCAAAACAACACTGTCCGGGATATCCTAATCATGTGCAGCCCCCTGCGGAGGATTGAGAACCTGCCAGGGTCTTTCCCGCAATGTCCGCACCAGCCGATTCATCTCTCTTGTCAGCCGGTTCACGTTCATAAGGATGGCCTCAAGCTCTTCCTGATCGTAGTCCATGTTCCTGCGCAGACCGGTGGTAAACCCTTCTATGCCGTCCACCGCCCTGACCACCTGTCCGTCCACGTTGTGGAGGGTATTGCTCAGATCTCCTTCCAGAGTTGAGAGGACTTCTTCCATCTTCTGCAGGGTATCGGTTATTTCTGCGGTCAGCCTGGTTATATTGTCCGCACCGGTCCGCATTGCTCCCGCACCGGTCCCTGAAAGAGTCTTCCAGTCTTTTCTGAAAGAAACCAGAGTTGCATTGGCCTCCTGAATCAGCTCAGGAACCATTTTCAGACTTTTTTCGATGTTTGCCCTGTTCTGAGGAGAAAGAAGCATCTCAAAGCCATTTACGGCCCTTTCCAGCTGCGGAGCCAATCCGGCAATAGCGCGGCCCATTTCAGCAGCCACATCGTTCATGCTCATGGTCACCGCAGCGGGAATATCCGCCCCCGGAGCGAGCCTGTTCCCGGCTTCTCCGCTCAACTGCAGGAGCACATAGTTATCACCCACCAGTCCTTTCTGGGTTACGGTAGCCACCGTGCCTTCGTAAAGAGGAAAATCGCTATCAACATTGAGAACAACCGAGACAAGTCCCGGCTTATCCTTATCAACGAATATGGACGCAACCTTGCCGACCCTCAGTCCGGCATATTTTACAGGGCGTCCGGTGGTGAGATCCTTCACGTTGTGGAACAAAACCCGGTACCGGGAATAATCGGAAAAAAAATCATGTCCGCCGAGAAAGACTATGAACAGTCCGAGCACGGCCAATCCGGCTGCCACGGCAAGGGCAGCCTTGATCAGATCACTTGTTGAACTTCTGGGATTAAGTACCATTACCCCGCTCCCGTTATTTCCTGCTCCGGTATGTCATGGCCCGCTCCATGGTATCATCAGCTTCAGTCGGTCTTCGTTCCAGAAAATCAATTAGATAGGGGTTGGATGAATTGCGCAATCCCTCAAGGTCACCCTGATACAGGCAACTGCCCCTATGCAATACTACCACATGATCGGCAATATTGAACAGACTGTCCAGATCATGGCTGACCACAACTATGGTCACATGAAAAGTTTCCTTGAGCTTCAGGATAAGCTGATCAAGATCGGCTGCGGTTATGGGGTCCAGACCGGACGAAGGTTCGTCGCACAAAAGGGTTGTCGGGTCCATTACCATGGCCCTTGCCAGCCCTGCCCTTTTACGCATCCCCCCGGAAAGCTGGCTCGGAAAGTAATGGACGAAATCCCCGAGCCCCACCATCCGCAGCTTCATGAGCACAACTTCCTCAATGATCGGGTCCGGAAGCTCGGTATGCTCCTGCAGAGGAAGTGCTACGTTCTCTCCCAAGGTCAGCGAACCGAGCATTGCCCCGTCCTGAAACAGCACTCCCATCCGGGCTCTGATCCGCTTGTATTCCTCTTCGTCCTTCAAAGCGGTCAGATTGGTTTCACCAAGGAATATTTCACCGGAAACCGGCTTGTTCAGCCCCAGAATATGCCGCAGCAGTGTCGACTTTCCACACCCTGATCCTCCGAGGATAACGCTTATCTCGCCTGCCGGAAGGACCGCGTTCAGGTTTTCCATCAGGATTTTACCCGGATATCCGAGGGTCAGATCCTGAAGAATTATGTCCTGTGCCAGTCTTGATAACGCCATGATGATCACCGGAAGATAAAATTCAGGGATGTGAAGAAAAGGTCCAGAAGAATGATCATGAACACAGATATGACCACGGAATTGGTTGTCTTGCGACCTACATCCGCGGCACCTTCCCGGGCCAGAAACCCCTGCCAGCAGCCGACCAGCGTGATTGCAACGGCAAACCCTCCGCTTTTGACCAGCCCTGCGGCTACATCGCGAAGTTGCAGAAACTCAACGGAGTTGTTGAAGTATGTTGTCTTGTTTATACCCAGAGCAATGGCGGAAAATGCGCCCCCTGAGAAGATGCCCACAAAATCTGCCCAGGCGGTCAGCACCGGCACCATGATGAGCATGGAGATCAGCTTGGGCACAACAAGGAACCGGACCGGCTCTATGCCCATGACCTCAAGGGCGTCGATTTCCTCGGAAATCTGCATTGTGGCTATCTCGGCAGTAAAGGCGGCCCCCGATCGTCCGGTGACTATAATGGCGGTCAGCATGGGCCCCAGCTCGCGAATGATGGTGACCCCCACAAGGTTGGCCACGTAGCTGATGGCTCCGACTTTTTCCAGCTGCTGCGCGGACTGCAGGGCCAGAATAATACCGGTACAGGCGGAAATTACACTTACGATGGGAATAGAATCGGCTCCTACCTGCGCGAGGTCGCGCCAGAGCCTTTTGCGATGAAAGGATTTGCTTTTTCCGAATTTAGGCCGCAGGCATCCGATAAGCCGTGATATCATCCATGCCAGCACCCTGAATCCGTTCATAATGCACCAGCCCGAAAAGAGCTTAAGTCTATTTCATACCGAACAACGGCTTGACCTGGGTCAGCTTGAGCAGCCTGTCCACCTGGTCGGTAACGGCGATGATCTTTACACCGCGCCCGTCTCCGGTAAGGATTTTACGGAGTTCAATCAGCGAGGCAAGGCCGGAACTGTCCAGATAATCAAGTTCCGAAAGATCCACGCGTACATCACCTGCGGTCTGTTTTACAAAGCTATGCAGCTCTTCACGGAGTTGAGGAGTGCCTGTAAAATCAACTTCACCGCTGATCTTTATCAGCACATCCTCTACAGATGATTCCATTTTCCAGCCCGCAGCCATAAAAACTCCTTATATCGTAACTTCCCGCCTATCCGCGAAAAATTTCCACAACAGTAGTATCGTCATTGGGCGGGGTGTCTGCACGCCACTGTGACACAGCCTGAATCAATTTGTCTCCGAGCGGAGGCTCGCCGGATTCTTTCAAGGTTTTGAGCAGCCGCTCTTCCCCGAAGAACTCCCCGTCAGCGGCTCTGGCTTCGTCTACGCCGTCGGTAACGATTATGAGCGATTCTCCGTGTCCAAGAACAAACTCGGCTGTGGTGAAATCTCCGTCATCCATAATGCCTACAGGCATACCGAACGGTCTTTCCAGTTCCCTGACTTCTCCCCCGGCCACATGCAGAGGCGGAGTATGTCCGGCAACGGCGTAACTGCATTTCCCGCTGGCCGGTTCGTATCTCATCAGCACCATGGTCGCGAACATTTTACCGTTCATGAACTCCCAGGCGCCCTTGTTGATGGACTCAAGCATTGCGCCCGGATCTTTTTCATTCAGCGCTTCCGCCCTGATTCTGGTCCACAGGGCCGACATGATCAACGCAGCAGGCAGCCCCTTTCCGGAAACGTCCGCAATATAAATGTACCAGCTTCCGTCGGAAATTGGTATAAAATCATAAAGATCACCACCGACAAACTGGGCCGGCACGGAACTCCCCCAGATAAGGTCTCCGCCGTCCAGTTCCGGCTGAACCGGATTGAACTGTTTCTGTATTCTGGAGGCCGCTTCAAGCTGTGTTTCCAGCTTCTGCTGATTAAGCCGCTGCAGAAGCAGGTCGGACCTGACCAGCGCCACCCCGGCCAGATGACCGAAACTTTCCAGCAGTTCCTTGTCATCCAGATCAAAACATTCCTTGGCAGTTGAATTGAGCACCTGCACAACGCCCATCAACTTATCTCTGTGTATGATCGGGACACACAGTATGCAATTGGTTACAAAGCCGGTTTTCTGATCAGCAGCATTAGAAAATCTGGGGTCATTCTGCGCATCCACAACATTCAGGGAGCTTTGATTTTCCGCAACCCATCCGGCAATCCCCTTCCCCATGGGCAGTTCAAAGCCGGTTTTAAGTTCCTTCATTTTTTCTTCACCAAGAACGTCATTCATGGCAAGGGCAAACCTCAGCACGTTCCTCTCTTCATCATAAAGCATTATGGAGGAAGCCTCGGCCCCGGTAACATCCTGCGCAAGCCTCAGCAATTGAGGAAGAAGTTCCACCAGCGACTCTATGTTTGCAAGCACCTCATTGGCCTGGATCAGCATCTTCAGTCGTGCAGCCTGTCTGTCCACAGATTCTCCTTGTATTCCTTGCAACGGCGATACCGTTTTTCAGATTCACCCCTTACTATGTCACGTCAAACGAGAATAATTCAAGTATTATTCGCACCAGGAGTTGACTTCCGGCTTGGGCCAGTCGCGTACTGCTTCGGCAAGTTCTTCCACAGAGGCCGTTGCCGCCCCTACCTGGCCGACTACAATGCCGGCAGCATAGTTGGCTAGCACTGCCGAGGTGAGCGGATCAAGACCGGCAGCAAGGCCAAGGCCGAGAGCAGCGATGACAGTATCCCCGGCTCCGGTCACATCAAAGACCTTACGCGCAAATGTAGGCACGTGCCGAACCACTTCTCTGGACTCGAACAAGGCCATGCCCTCCCCACCGAGAGTGATGAGCAGATGATCCGGAGAAATACGGTCAAAAAGTCTTTTACCGGCTTCAATGACATCTTCCCTGCTTTTTACCGCCATACCGGCACCCTCTCCGGCCTCCTTGGCATTGGGGGTCAGCATGCTTACGGACTTGTACCGGTCATAGTTGACTGTCTTGGGGTCAACCAGAATATGCGGTTTATGATTTTTTTTGCCGAGCAGAGTCCAGAAGCGGTCAAAAAAGGACTGTGAAAGAGTTCCCTTGCCGTAATCGGAAAGGATAACCACGCTGTAATCGCAAATTTCCCTGTCCAGAAAATCAAAAAGCTCATCCATAAGACCAGTGGAAAAATCAGACGTATTCTCGCGGTCAACCCGAACCATCTGCTGATTATGGGCCATTACGCGGGTTTTCTTGGTCGTCGGGCGATCATCGGATTCATAAAGCATGCAGGAGATACCGGATTCCGTACAGAGCCGATTGAAGACACGCCCTTCTTCATCCGCGCCCACGAACCCGGTAAGCTTCGGAGTTCCCCCAAGGGAAGCTATGTTGCGGGCCACGTTACCGGCCCCACCAAGCAGATATTTTTCTTCGGTAACCTGCACAACCGGGACCGGAGCTTCCGGGGAAATCCTTTCAACCGCTCCGATCACATAATGATCGAGCATCACATCGCCGATGATCAGGACTTTCTGACCCTTGAGAGCGGGAAGGACGCTCAGTATTTTATTATCCATGTTATATATGATCCTTCTGGATGGCTTAATTATGATCTCAATTCAAGAATAGCGACAAGACGTTCCAGCTCTTCTTCGGAAGAGTAGCTTATGCTCATCCTCCCCTTGCTGTGACTGCCGCTGAAAACAATTTTGGTTTCAAGAGCGCTTTCAAGCCGTCCTTTGATCCGTTGCAGACTTTCTTCCAGAACCTTAGGTTCTTTCTTCTTGCGTTTCGCCCCGCTCGGTTTTTCAGCCGAATCTACCTGCGGCAGCGTGCCATTCTCTTTAAAAAAAGTTGCCGCTCCTTCGGCCTGGCGCACCGACATGCCGCCCTCAACTATCCGGTCGAAAAGTTCCTCGCGGATGTCATCATCTCCCACAGCCATAAGGGCACGGCCATGCCCTGCGGTTATCTTTCCGTCACCGATTGCATTCTGAATAGGATCGGAAAGAGTCAGCAGCCGCATGGAGTTTGATAGTGCCGAGCGGCTTTTGCCAACCTGTCCGGCAAGCTGTTCCTGACTCAGCCCGAACTTGGAAATGAGTTCCTGATACCCTCTGGCTTCTTCAATGGGGTTCAGATCCTCGCGCTGCAGGTTTTCAATGAGCGCAATGGCCATGCTTTCCAGATCGGTCATTTCCCTGACAAGAGCGGGAATCTCTCCAAGTCCGGCAAGCCTGGATGCACGCAATCTGCGCTCCCCGGCCACCAGTTCGAAAACGCCACTTCTGCCCTTGGAAGGACGGACAAGAATGGGTTGCAGAACACCCTTGGCCCTGATGGATTCCGAAAGGTCTTTCAGTGCCTCCGGAGAAAATTCCTTACGCGGCTGATTGGGATTGGCCACGATTTTATCAATATCGATCTGACGGGCGTCGATAGAAGCGTCTTTCCCTGAAGTTCCTGCCCCGGGTTTTGATCCCCCTAGGAGGGCATCCAGCCCTCTTCCCAGTCCGCCTGTTACACCGGCCATGACTATCTCCTTTATCCGAACCTCCCGACATCCGGGAGATATTAATTTTTCTTTGACTTGGTTGGAACCGTGATTAATGTATGCCCAGCAACTTCAAAACAAGCAACGCCGGAGGAATAATGTCCAATCACGATGATAATCTTACAGAACTTTATGATAAAGACGGAAATCTCATCGGGGCTTTGATCACCGCCCAGCTGTGGTCCAGTATCAAACCGAGGATCATGGACCTGCTGCCGAAAGAAGCACCCAAGGAAAAGCCCGAGCCTATCGGGGAATGGGAAACCCTCAAGCAGTACTGGGATTTCGCTTACCCGGTTGACATGGATGTCCATTGCGAACTCTGCGGCAACAAGACAGAAAACTGGGAAACCGATGAGCCCCGCAAGTTCCGACTCATGTCCTGCAACCTTGGAGGGCTTGTCACATTCAAGTGCATGCACTGTCAGGGCAGAGTCACCAAAAAACATTTCAAAGACGAAATCACCGTAGAATGCACTGAGTACGTCCCCGAAAAATCCAAGCATCTGGAAGCCCGCTACTAGGACTAAGACATTCCAACCATAAAAAGCCGACTCAACATCGGCTTTTTTTATTCCTGTTCATCTGCCGCAGCATGCCGGGCGACTACTTCCTGCGCCAGACTGATGTAGGCAAGTGCGCCGTTCGATTTTGCATCGTATGAAATCGCCGGCTTTCCGAAGCTCGGTGCTTCAGACAGTCTCACATTCCTGGGAATGATCGTCTCAAACAGACTATCCGGAAAAGCCTTGCGCACTTCATTTTTGACCTGTCGGGCAAGCCGATTTCTGCGGTCATACATGGTCAGAGTAACGCCTAGAACCGAAAGATCGGGATTCAGCCTCTTCTTGACCAGCTCATAAGTCATCAGCAACTGAGCAACACCTTCAAGGGCGTAGTACTCTGTCTGCAGCGGTACAAGCAGTTCCTTTGCCGCGCAAAGGGCGTTAACGGTCAAAAGTCCCAGAGATGGAGGACAATCAAATATTATGTAGTCATATTCATCATCAACCTGCTCTATCAAATCTTTCAGATAATACTCGCGCCCCATTTTATCTATTAGTTCAATTTCTGCCCCGACCAGATCCTGACTCGCGGGCATAAGCGACAAATACGGGATGTCCGTTTGATAGATAGCCTCCCGGACTCTTTCCGGATCAAACAATACCGAATATATATTTTCCCTTGAGTCACCTGGATAAAAGCCGAGTCCGCTTGAACCGTTTCCCTGTGGGTCACAATCCACCAGCAGCACCTTTTTTTCCATAACAGCCAGGGAAGCCGACAAATTAATGGAGGTGGTTGTCTTACCCACCCCACCCTTCTGGTTGGCTACAACTATTCTTTTTGCCACTTGAAACCATCCTGTTCATGAGATTTCAAATTTTCATATTTTCATGTTTCACGTGAAACATCTCTGCCAAGTTGACGTTCATTCAACTTTGCCCAAACTAGACTGAAACAATTTTTTAATCAAGAAAACGACTGTTAATTATCATGAGGTAAATCAGATACAACCTTAACGGAAAGACATAAAACACGACTCATTCAAGCCCTTAGCCCTTGATTAATTCACAAAAAAAACGGCGTGTTTTGCAATTAAAACAACAGGATAAATCGTCACCCATCCCTCTAAAACAACTCGTTGCCATATGGTATGATAAAATTTTTGTAAAAACTATGAAAGACACCCAAAATTTAAAAGAAGCGGTTTTGCAAAAACCGGATAGATAAAAGCATCCATACGCTCGCTCACGAAATATGATTTAAAAAAGCGCTTAAAACTTCTCGGAACAGTCAAAGATTCAAGATAAAATCTAAAACAGTTCCGATACAACCGACAGATCCACAACAAAAGGGCAAAAAAAAGGCCGCTCAAAAGCGGCCCTTTATCATGACTAAGTTAAGCTTAGACCCCGTAGTATTCCCTGTACCAGGCAACGAACTTGGCAATGCCTTCTTCAATTGTCGTGCAAGGTTTAAAATCCACGTCACGGACAAGGTCATCCACATTGGCGTAGGTTGAAGGAACATCACCGGCCTGCAAAGGCATCATGTTCTTTTCCGCTTTCTTGCCGATACACTCCTCCAGCACTTCTATGTAGCGCATAAGCTCTGTGGGCTGGTTGTTGCCGATGTTATAGATTCTGAAAGGCGCAGGGCTCGATCCCGGATCAGGTTTATCCCCAGTCCAGTCAGGATTGGGTTTTGCAGTATTTTTCATCACCCGCACAACACCTTCGACAATGTCATCAATGTAGGTGAAGTCGCGAAGCATTTTTCCGTGGTTGAAAACATTGATCGGTTTATCTTCAAATATGGCTTTGGTAAAAAGGAAAAGCGCCATATCCGGTCTGCCCCAGGGTCCATAAACAGTAAAGAAACGAAGCCCGGTGGTGGGAATGTTGAACAGATGGCTGTAGGAATGGGCCATAAGCTCATTGGATTTCTTGGTAGCCGCGTACATGCTTATAGGGTGATCCACATTATCGTGGATGCTGAAAGGCATGGAGGTATTAAGCCCGTAAACAGAACTGGATGAGGCGTAAACAAGATGCTCAACGCCGTTATGTCTGCAACCTTCCAGAATGTTCATGAACCCGACCACATTGGAATCAATGTATGCCTGAGGATTCTGGAGCGAATACCGTACACCTGCCTGCGCTGCCAGGTTGACAACATGGGTAAATTTTTCTTCAGCAAAAAGCTTTTCCATGGCCGGGCGGTCTGCCATATCCATGAACGCAAATTTGAAATTGGGGTTGTCTTCGACCTGTTTCAATCTGTTTTTCTTAACGTTTACATCATAATAATCATTAAGAATATCCAGGCCGACAACTTCATGACCTTCACCGAGAAGGCGGCGGGAAAGATGAAAACCGATAAAACCGGCTGCTCCCGTTACAAGGACTTTCATTACTTATTGCTCTCGTCGTTTTTGTCTATTGCCTCCCCCCTGCCGCTTAACGGTGCCAACATCTTAAATAAATCAAGAGGGAGAGGGATTATTGTGGAAGATTTTCCTTCAGCAGACATTTCTCGCAGCGTCTGCAAATATCTGAGTTGCAACGCTTCCGGGTGAGTAGAAATTATGGATGCGGCTTCAGAAAGCTTGCCTGCCGCCTGATACTCACCCTGCGCGTTGATGACCTTGGCCCTGCGTTCCCGCTCAGCCTCGGCCTGCTTAGCCATCGCCCTCTGCATTTCCTGCGGAAGATCGATGTACTTGAGCTCGACAGTACTTACCTTTATGCCCCACGGATCAGTGTGGGCATCAAGAATTTCCTGAATTTCGCTGTTCACTTTGTCTCGTTTGGAAAGCAACTCGTCAAGCTCAACGCCTCCACATACGCTACGCAAGGTGGTTTGCGCAAGCTGAGATGTGGCGAACATAAAATCCTCCACCTCCAGAATGGCCTTTGTAGGATCAATGACCCGGAAATAAACGACCGCATTAACCTTGACGCTTACGTTATCACGGGTGATCACATCCTGATGCGGAACATCCAGAGTCAGTATACGCAGGGAAACACGCACCATCCTGTCAACCACAGGAATCAGGATTATCAGCCCGGGACCCTTGGCATTTATTACCCGTCCGAGCCGAAAAATCACCCCGCGCTCATATTCGTTCAGGACCTTCAACGATGTGATCAGGAGAAACAGTATAATCAACACCGGTGGAATAATAAAAGTCACTTCGGACCTCCGTAAATTTTATATGATCATTATTTTCTTACAACGCTCAAGGTAAGACCGTTAATATCAGTTATGATCACCTCTGTCCCTATTTCAAGTCCGCACGCTTCAAAACACTCAGCGCTCCAGATTTCTCCGCGGACCCTGATTTTGAGCCGATGACCGTCACATTCAAAAACCTCTCCGGTAAGGCCTACCATGGTTTTACGACCCGTCTGATGGTTACGCAGCTGCGCACGGACCACAAGAAAAACAAGCGCTACCGCACACGCGGAGAATGACAAAACTGCGCCTAAAACAGTTGCCAACGGGACCTGGCTGATTTCTCCATCTTTGAATAGAATCATTGATCCTACAAGCATTGCGGCGGCAGCAGAAAAACTCAGCAACCCGTAACTGGTAATAAACACTTCAAGCACGAAAAGCACTGCACCGAAGAAAATCAACAAAATTCCGGCCGCATTTGTCGGCAGGATCGACAATGCATATAATCCCGTCAACAGGCAAAAACCGCCCACCACACCAGGAACCACCGCTCCGGGATGTATAAACTCGATGAGCAGGCAGAAGAACCCGGCAACAAGCAGGAGATAAGCCACCTGCGGATCAAGAAGCCAGGAAAGGACGGAATAGCTGAACCCGGCATCAAAAGAGAAAATACGAATATCCTGCGGCGAAAACCGGAGCCGCCCCTCGGGAGTATCAATGCCCCGTGCTCCGAGCTGCTCAAGAAAATCGTCCACTGAGACAGCCAGAAAATCAACCGCGTTAATGGTCACCGCCTGTTTGGCTTCCACACTATCACCCTGCTCAACCGTTGCGGCATACCAATCGGCATTGCGCCCCCGTTCCTGTGCAATGCCCCTTATAAACCAGGCCATATCATTGGTAACCTTTCTGGCCATGGTCTCCGGCAGATCATCACCGGAAACGGATACCGGGCTGGCTGCTCCAAGCGTTGTGCCCGGGGCCATGGCCGCGACCTGCGCCGCAGCCACAAGAAAGGTACCGGCAGATGCAGCCTTTGCACCGGAAGGGCCTACCCATATGCACACCGGTTTTTCTGCGGACATGATTATCCTGACCATTTCCCGCATGGAATCGCCAAGACCTCCGGGAGTGTCCAGCCTGAGCAGTATTATCCGGCTGTCGTCATTTTCAGCCTGCCGGACAAGCCCCTCAAGCATGCGCACCTGCGCCGGGCTTATACCTCCTTCCATCTGCGCATAAAGAACATTTATCTGCTCGGCAAAGACGGATGCAGGCAAAATGCTCATGAATAGCATCAGAAAAACTATTACTACTTTTTTATGAGTACCGAATCCGTTCATGCGAAACTCCTGCCCTTAAATCATCCTGCACATGGATTCAGACATGGCAGAAATTATCCTTACTCGGCTCAATCCTGAAAATGATGCAAGATGAATCCGTTGGCGCCATTCATCGAGCACCAACAAAAACCAGCGCCAGAGACTGAGCTTTTAAAGACAATAGCACCAATTACCCAAGGGCAGAAGTTTTTTGAGTCTTTGAAACGGAGACAAAACTGTCGGTTCCGGAACAGCGGAACAGACTATAACTGATAGGTAAGTCATGAGAACAGGATGCTCAGCTAGGGCAGAAATGCGGAAAACAGATCAGAACAGGGGCAGCCGCAAAAGGGAGATGCAGAGCAACTGCTGCTCTTCCGGAGGAAGGGTCTTTAAAAAATCCGGATCATTGAGCATGACCAGTTGGATATTGTCCACATGCACAGTCGATGCTCCCGGAGGCGCAGACGGTGCGAGCAGTTCGCGGGCCTCATCGCCGAAGCAGGCAACGAATTTAACGCCGTAGGATCGGACCCCGTTCCAGAAAACATCGGGACTGCCCTCAAGGGAACTCCCGTTCCATGTAGTACAGGGCCAGAAAGAAATCGCGCCCTTAGGCAGCCCCATATAGCCGATCAGCGACTGGAAAAGTTTCCTGCGCTGCGCATCCGCCTGACCGGACAGGTCCTGTGCCAGTTGGGCGTAAGTCCAAAAAATCTGCAGACGCGGGGTAATGCGCTCGGCAAGTTTGCTCCACGGCTCCGGCCATGAACACGGCTCCGGGAAGTTGACCTTTGCAGAAGCCGGCGAAGGCTTCCTGACCGGTACGCGGGAAGGCCGGGCCGGAGGTGTCGGCTGACGGAATCCCTGCCGGTCTGAACTCCCGCTTCCGGCAGAAACAGGCTGTGCAGGGGTCTGCACAGGTTTTTCAGGCATAGGCGCAGGACTCTTTTGCACGGCAGGACGCGATGCAGAAGAAGGAGCAGCCGGTGAAAGATCGGGAAGCGCTTCCTTGAAAAGAAACTGCAGGCCGTTCTGATACCACGGACGAGCCGATTCAAGAACGTTCAGTTCAGCAGAAGGTGATCCCATATGCGCCACGCTATTTCGGTTTTGGGAAGGTTCGGCCACTCTTCGGAGCGCCCTGCCCTGTCCAGAACATAAACGGAGTTGGTAGATGCTCCGAACCCGGCCCCCGGGAGATTGACCGGATTGGCAACTATCATGTCCAGATTCTTGCGCTCAAGCTTGCCCCGTGCTGCTTCCATTATATTGGAAGTTTCTGCTGCAAATCCGATCAGTTGCTGATCTTCACGCTTAATCGAGCCAAGAGTCTTCAGGATGTCCGGGTTGCATTCGAATTCGACCCCAAGAGAACTCCTGCCCTCTTTCTTGAATTTGCCCTCCCCGTGAGGAACGGGTTTGAAGTCGGCGACGGCAGCGGTCAGACATCCGGTGTTGCAGACAGGCCAGACATCCATGCTGGCATCAAACATCTGCTGTGCCGAATCAACTCTGATCACCTCGACATCATCGGGAAACCACCAGTTGACCGGACCGGAAACAACGGTGACCTTTGCCCCGCGCAGCCATGCTGCCATGGCAATACTTGCGCCCATCATACCGGAAGAGGGATTGGACCAGAAACGTACAGCATCCCATTTTTCACGGGTAGGTCCGAGAGTGATCAGCACATGCCTGTCGCTCATGTCATCGGGAGCAACGGCTCTGAGTCCTGCGGCATAAATCGCTTCCAGAGGAGCCATGCGCCCTTTCCCATGATCGCCGCAGGCCACGTCTCCGCAGTCGGGACCGATAAATTCAACCCCGCGCCCGGCAAGCACGCTGCAGTTATCCACTGTGGCCGGAGCATCCCACATGGCCGGGTTCATAGCCGGGGCGACCAGCTTTCTGCCGCGAAAGGCCAAAGACTGGCAGGAAAGCATTTCATCGGCCAGTCCGTGGGCCATTCTGGCAAGCATGGAAGCCGTAGCCGGGACGATGAGCATGGCATCGGCAGCCTGTCCAGGTTCCAGATGACCGAAGGTATCGTCCAGGGTCGGGAACATTCTTTCCCAGACCTTGAAAGCGCCAAGGGCCTCAAAACTGAGGCCCTTGATAAATTCCTGCGCACCGTCTGTAAGTGTTACACTGACCTCTATCCCGGCCTTGCGGAACATGCGCAGCAGGTCAAGAGACTTGTAGGCTGCTACCGACCCGCACACACCCAGATGGATACGCTTTCCTAAAAAACAGTCGAAATTCAGATGTTCATTCATTACTGGATATTCTGTTCCTGCACCCCGCTTGGATCGCGCAGAGCGTCAGACTTCATTTCAACGGCATAGATTTCCACTTCGGTATTATACGAACCGTCGAAAATTCTGACCGTGCAGCTTTTATATGGTTTGGTGAAGGACAGGGTGGACACGGTGGAGGTTATGGAGCGTTCCTTGGTCCAGTTGTCCTTGGCCATCTGGTTCACGAAAAAGTCGATCAGGCTCTGGTTTTCCACCCGGCCTTTCAGGACGATCTTACCGTACTTGAAAGACTGGTCTTCAGCAACATAAGACTGGTCAGGGACCCTGCTCAACTCGTTGGGAACAGCAATATCATCAAACTCAGTGTAGGGAACAAATTCCTCGTAGCTTTCGGCAGCTCCGCCTGCAGTCGCGACAGCAGGCTCTTCGGAGCCGGAATTCTTGCCGGCCAGACATCCTGTAAGACCTACGAACAGCATGGAAACAATCAACATTTTTACGAAAGTCTTCATATAAAAATCCTCCGGTTTGATACCAAATGCATATTGAAATTCACGCCAGCAAGGCTGGACATCAGTTGTCTTCCTTCATACAGACTGCACATTCATAAATTATAATCCGCATGTTTTCTAGACTTTATCTACATCCGGCAGCAATAAAAATCAAACCGGACCAGACCGGTCTCCGGATCAGGACTGATTCTTAAGCTTCTTTATCTTGTCCAGAAAATAATTCTCCATGTCCCGGCGGTCCTTGCGCAAACGCATCAACTCCGCTTCCATAATTTCCAGCTTATTCTTGAGCGAAGTGTTTTCCTGCGCCAGTTCGGCCGTGGCCACTTCAAGCTCCACATCCTTCTGCTCCAGGGCATTGGTTCGCTCATCGTACTCGTCGGTAATGGCCCGAATATCGAGCTGCGGGAGGGCCTTGATTTTTTTCTGGCTGCGGGCAAGAAGAACAAAGGCTTTTTTGAGCTTGTAAATATCCTCGCGCTGCTCTTCTATTATTGACTTTTGATCGGCAATAACTTCAAGTGAGCGGCTCATCTTGTCCATCATTTCTGCAAAAGCTCCGCTAAGCTCGGCCTGCAGATTCATGGAAGGCTGAACCGGTACCCCCCGTTCGGACGGGCTGATCTCGATAGTGCGCGGAAACTCGGCTCGAAGTTCCTGCTCTATTTCCGTGGTGACCATGCCCTCGTTGTACAGGGTTACTATCCGCTTGAAAATTTCCACTGCGGAATCGGGATATTTTGTGACCCTCCCCATTTTTTTACTGGGGAGAAAATCCTTGAACAGCGAAGCGTAACGCCGGGCTGTCGGGGCTGGAATCATCGTTATTTTAGATATTTCTGCAACAGATAACCATTTCATAAAAACAATCCGGTGTTCATGATCAACGTGAGAATCAGGCAAGGTGCCTGACCGGACAATCAAAGAACAAACACAGCATCGGCGCGCCGTTACCATGCCTGCTGCAAAGATTCTTATCAGATTATCACCAATAAAGAAAACTGAAAATATGAACGTTACAGAACAGGATTATTTCCTCAAAAGCTACGACTTCGAACTCCCGGAAAATCAGATCGCCCAGTGCCCGGCTGTACAGCGGCACGGCTCGCGACTGATGGTTCTGGATCGCAACACGGGTGAATCCGATATCCGGTCCTTCACCGATATTGTAGACCTGCTGCCGGAAGGCACCCTGCTGGTCGCCAACAACTCCAAGGTAATACCGGCACGCATATTCGGTAAAAAACCTACCGGCGGACGGGTTGAATTCCTGCTGCTGACCCCCCTGCCGCTTATCAAACCGGAACAGGACGCTCAGGGACGCATAAAAGCCGTAGTCAGGGGATTGCTCAGGGCCTCCAAGGGACCGAAAACGGGCGAAAAAATTCTCTTTGAATCAGGAATGGAACTTACCGTGCTGGGCAAGGGAGATTTCGGTCTTTCCGATGTGGAACTGAGCTGGACCGGGGACCTCAAAACCATTTTCGAGACCTGGGGAAACATTCCCCTGCCCCCCTACATCCGCAGGGCCGCAGACGAAACGGACAGTGACCGTTACCAGACTCTTTACGCGTGTGACGAAAAGGCCGGTTCGGTTGCAGCTCCCACTGCGGGACTCCATTTTTCCGAAGAAATCAACCGCAAGCTCCGGTCCAAAGGCATCGAAAGAGCCGAGGTCACTCTTTATGTAGGTTACGGCACCTTCAGCCCGGTCCGGGCCGAAGATATCCGCAACCATGAAATGCACCGGGAATACATTGAAATACCGGACGAAACCGCAAGCGCAATACTCAAAGCAAAAGCTGAAGGCCGACCGGTAGTAGCCGTGGGCACCACCTCGGCCAGAACACTGGAAGGAGCCTTCCAACAGACCGGACAAGTGTGCGAATTTCGTGGTGAAACCGATATCTTCATCTACCCAGGATTCGAATTCAAAGTGGTGGACCGGATGCTGACCAATTTTCATTTGCCGGAATCGTCCCTTATAATTATGATATCCGCTCTTGCCGGCAGGGATAACGTGCTCAGGGCATACAAAAAAGCGGTGGAGAACGGATTCAGATTCTTCTCCTACGGCGACTCCATGTATATTAAATAGCGTGGTTGACGCATTACCGTTGTTTAGACTGAAAAATTTGCACCTGAGCGCAAATAATTATACGCTGCTGCACAACGGCCACTTTTTTGTGCGCTGTAAACACTGGAACAAAGACTCATTGGACCCGGCCCGCGTTACAACGGGCTTTTTCTGTCACGGTAACAGGAGTTTAGGATGTCACGAGTAGAATTTTTGGAAGAACGGTGCAAAGGCTGCCTGCTCTGTACCACCGTCTGTCCAAAACAGATCATAAGGCAATCCGACCGATTCAATCAGCACGGCTACAAAGTTGCTGAAGTACCGGCCGAGGAAATGGAAAAGTGTACGGGATGTACTTCCTGCGCGCTGATCTGTCCGGATCTGGCAATCCGGGTTTACAGAACCCCCAAGGCCAAAGGAGAATAGTATGGCTAAAAATGGCGAAAAGCTTTTTATCAAAGGCAATGAGGCTATCTCCCGCGGCGCTATAGCAGCCGGCCTTAAATGCTACTTCGGCTACCCCATTACCCCGCAGAACGATATTCCGGAATATATGTCCGCAGCACTGCCCAAAGCCGGAGGCGAATTCGTCCAGGCCGAAAGCGAAGTTGCTGCCGCGAACATGCTCATCGGCGCCGCCGCATGCGGAGTGCGCTGCATGACATCCTCCTCCAGTCCGGGCGTTTCCCTCAAGCAGGAAGCCATTTCCTACCTTGCAGGAAGCCAGCTTCCGGCGGTTATAGTCAACATGAACCGCGGGGGACCGGGACTCGGTGATATCGGCCCCAGCCAGGGTGATTATTTCCAGTCCACCAGAGGAGGCGGACACGGGGACTACCGTACCCTCGTTCTGGCCCCCGGAACCTGTCAGGAAGCCTATGATCTAGTGATCGAAGCTTTCGATCTGGCCTTCAAATACCGCAATCCGGTCGTGATCCTCGGCGATGCCATCATCGGACAGATGAAGGAGCCGGTCACGACCTGGACACCGGAACCTAAAAGCGAAGACGAAGGCAAAGACTGGCGCATTGAAGGAGCAAAAGGACGCGATCACCGCATTCTCAAGTCCCTGTTCCTCAGCGAAGGCTCCCTTGCAGGACATCACATGGAACTGCAGGCCAAGTACGAGGCCATGGCGCAGAACACCAAACAGGAACTTTTTGAAACCGAAGACGCTGAACTTATCGTCGTTGCCTACGGTTCAATCGGCCGCATCGTTAAGAGCACAGTCAGAAAGCTGCGTGCGGAAGGCAAAAAGGTCGGACTGTTCCGTCCGGTCACCCTCTACCCCTTCCCCTCGGCAGAACTGAAAAAACTGGCCGATCAGGGTAAGAAATTCCTGACCATAGAACACAACCTCGGGCAGATGGTCGAAGACGTGCGCCTTTCCATCCGCACCATTACCGACAGTGACTTTTTCGGGTTCATGCCCGGCAACCTGCCCACTCCCGACGACTTCGAGGAGCCCATCCTCAAAAGCCTTGGAGGGAAATAGAAATGAGCGAACAAGAAATCCTGGCCTTTGACAGGGCCGACTCCATAGTTGACGTTCCCACTCACTACTGCCCCGGCTGCCAGCACGGCGTGGCCCACAGACTCGCAGGCGAACTGCTTTCAGAAATGGGACTGCAGGAAGACACCCTGCTGGTCACATCCATCGGCTGCTCGGTCTTCCTCTACAACTACCTCAATGTAGACAGCGTGGAAGCTCCGCACGGACGTGCACCCGCAGTCGCCACCGGCGTTAAACGCGCCAGAGGCGATAAATTCGTCATCTCCTATCAGGGAGACGGCGACCTTGCATCCATCGGCATGGCCGAGATCATGCACTGCGCCAACCGCGGGGAAAAGGTTTCCATAATCTTCGTGAACAACACCGTTTACGGCATGACCGGCGGACAGATGGCCCCGACCACCCTCGCAGGCCAGAAGACCACCACCTCTCCCGCAGGCCGCAACCCGGCCAAGGAAGGACTCCCGGTCCGCATGGCCGAAATAATCGGTCAACTCGGAGGCACCGCCTATTCCGCGCGCGTTGCCCTGAACAACGTGAAGAATATCCGCAAGGCCAAAAAAGCCATGAAAAAGGCTTTTGAAGTCCAGCAGCAGGAACTCGGTTTCGGTTTTGTCGAACTGCTTTCCACCTGCCCCACCAACTGGAGAATGACTCCCATTCAGGCGAATGAAAGGATCGAAACCGAAATGATCCCCTACTTCCCCCTGGGTGTTTTCAAAGACGTAACCGCGGAGGAATAGGATGAGCAAATACCTCGACAGCATCATTGCCGGTTTCGGCGGACAGGGCGTCATGCTCATCGGAAACCTGCTGGCCTACTCCGGCATGCACGCAGGCCTCAACGTCACCTATATTCCGGTCTACGGGCCTGAAATGCGCGGCGGAACCGCCAACTGCACGGTTGTTCTCTCCGAAGATGAAATCGGTTCTCCGATCATCCACCGGCCGCACAGCCTGATCCTGATGAACCGCCCCTCGCTGGACAAATTCCAGCCTAGGCTGCAGGACAACGGTATTCAGATTGTCAACTCGTCACTTATCGATTCCGATCTGGTCGATACCACCAGAATAAAATCGGTAATGGTGCCCTGCAACGAAATTGCCGACAAACTCGGCAATACCCGCATGGCCAACATGGTGGCCCTCGGAGCCTTTGTCAAAGCCACCGGGATTATTGATCTCAAATCAGTCATCGACTCCCTCGGCAACGTAATATCGGCCCACTACAGCCACCTGATACCCAAAAACGCCGAAGCTCTTCAGGCCGGAGCAGACGCAATCTAGCAATTATACACTCCATGAATTCAAAGGCCCGTGCCGGTTGTTTACCGGCACGGGCCTTTAGCGTAAGTACTTTTTGGGTTTGATGCGCTACGCGCTTGTAATAATTTGAGTTCGTCTCCGACGGCCTCGCGGGGCGCCCTGCCGGGAGCCTTAAACCCTTTGAAAAGGGTTTAAGAATCCCAAACATTTTTGATAAGGCTCCGCCGCTTCGCATGACAAAACGTCGTTGATAAATAAAGACAATAGCCAGCAGGAATCAAATATGAACACTTTCGGACCTGAGAAACTTTACGGCATAATCGGCCATCCTTTGGGACACACCATGAGTCCCCTGCTGCACAACTGGGGGTTTGGGGAATTCGGTATTCCGGCCGTTTACATGGCCTGGCCCACGGAGCCGGACAAGGTCGCAAGTTTCATGCAGACGTTCAGGAACCTGCCCATATCCGGGGCAAGCGTGACCATTCCGCATAAACTTTCCGTAATGAACTATATTGATCAGCTGACGGAACGCGCCGAGGCGGTCGGAGCAGTGAATACACTCTACTGGCGCGGTGATAAGATAGTGGGAGACAATACCGATGCCGCCGGGGTTTCGGAACCGCTCCGCAGTTGCTGCTCTCAGGTTGAAAAGGCTCTTCTGATCGGGGCCGGCGGGGCTGCAAGGGCTGCCATCTTCGGGCTTAAGTCGCTTGATATAAAAAATATTTACATAACAAACCGCACCAGATCAAAAGCTGATGATCTGGCTTCGGAGTTCGGAATATCAACTATTGATTGGGAAGATCGCGGGGATCAGCACTTTGATCTTATCGTGAATTCAACCGCGCTTGGGATGTCCGGAAAAAATGAGAAGATCAACCCGATGATCATGGATCATCAGGACTCGAAAACGACCGTCTACGATCTGGTCTACAATCCCATGGAGACGGTTCTCATCAAGGAAGCAAGGGCAAAGGGATGCAGGGTCATGCACGGTATTGAGATGTTCCTGCATCAGGGAATGGAGCAGTTCAGGATATGGACCGGGAAAGACCTGGATGCCCTAAAAGCGAGAGAACTGCTTCTGGCCCATCTGTAATCTCCGGGGCGGCATTGAGTCTTCCGAGTAAGACTAGCCCTGCTTTCAGACGAGGCTGAAGATTATTTCGCCCAATATAATCTTTCCGTCTTCACCGCAAAACCAGCAGAAAAAATTTAGAAGCGTCCGCAGAAATCTTTTGAAAGAGTTCTGCGGACGCCTTCGGCCAAGCTGAAAATCAATAGATTTAACCGGCTCTGTTTAGCCGATGCAGATAGATTTGACGTTGACGAATTCACGGATACCGTAGGTGTACAGTTCCCTGCCGTAACCGGAATTCTTGACTCCGCCGAAGGGAATCGGCGGACGGCTGCTGACCCTGCCGTTCACGTAGACAAGCCCGGCCTCAATCCTGCGGGCCAGTTTCAGCCCTTTCTCTTCATCACGAGTCCAGACCGATCCCCCGAGCCCGAAACGGCTGTCATTTGCCATCTCCATGGCCTTTTCTTCGGATTCAGCAGGAAAGACCATGGCAACAGGACCGAAAAGCTCCTCACGGGCCGCTGGAGCGTCAAAAGGGATATCTGTGAGAATTGTAGGCGGATAAAAAGCTCCCTCGCCTTCCGGAATTGCTCCTCCCATGAACAACTTGCCGCCAGCAGCAACACAGCGGTCCACCTGGGCCTGCAACTCGTCGCGGAATCTGAAGGAAGCCAGAGGCCCCATGACTGTTTCCGGGGCATGAGGATGCCCGACCGGAATAGCATTCATTTCCTTTCCGAGCATGGAGACGAATTCATCAAAGACACTCCGGTGCACTATGAAGCGCTTAGCGGCTATACAGGCCTGCCCGGCATTGGAGCACCGTGAAGCGGCTCCGATTTCAGCGGCTTTGGCCAGATCGGCATCTTCAAGCACCACAAAAGCGTCACTTCCGCCAAGCTCCATTACGCTTTTCTTGAGCCTTGCCCCGGCCGCTGCAGCGACCTTGCGTCCGGCCTCTTCACTCCCGGTAAGGCTGACGCCCACAACGGAATCATGGTCCAGCACGGTTTCAACCTGTCCGGCCCCGATCATCAGGGTGCGGAACACGTTTTCCGGAAATCCGGCCTCGCGGAAAAGCTCTTCCAGAGCCTGCGCGCACTGCGGAACATTCGAGGCATGTTTCAGAACCATGGTGTTCCCGGCCATCAGCGTGGGAACGGCGATGCGCAGCACCTGCCAGACAGGATAGTTCCAGGGCATTACGGCAAGTACCGTTCCGGTCGGGGAGTATTCGATGCGGCACTGCATTCCGTCCACGGTAAGCAGTTCGCTTTCAATCATCCCCGGTCCGTTCTGGGAGTAGTAGTCACACACGGTGGCCGACTTCAGAACCTCGGCCCGGCCGGAATTGAGTGGCTTGCCCATTTCCGCGGCCATAAGCCCGGCAAGGGAATCAGCCTTTTCGCGCAGGACCCCGGCAAGGCGGATAAGGCTTTCGGCCCGGAATGCCGGAGTTGTTTCACGCCATTTGCGGAAGGCACTGTCTACATCTGCGAGTACGGATGAAATTTCTTCCGGAGTCCATTCTTCGAATATTTTTTCAACCCCACCGGTCATGGGGTTGGTGCTTTGAATTGCCATGGCAGTTTTACCTTATGTTATGCGGGAATAAAGTGAGCGGCTCCACAGAGCGGTTTCGCCACATGGAGCCTGTTAATTCAGAAACGTAAAAGGGCGGCCTGTTTCAGGCCGCCCCGGAAATTCCGTTTTGAGGTGATCCTACCGGACGTAGACCTTGATCTTGTCTCCGGGCTTGAGGATGCTCTTTGAATTGAGGCTGTTCCATTCCATGAGGGAGGAAACTTTGACTCCGAAACGGCGGGCGATTTTCCAAAGGTTGTCACCGCGACGCACCCTGTAGGCAACCATCTGCTGCTTTACGTTTTCAGCTTTGGCCATGGAGCTGGCGGAACTGCGGGCGTTGTTGTCCGGAATAAAAAGCTTCTGTCCGATCCTGAGCTTGGAAGAATAAAGTCCGTTAGCTCTTTTCAGGGTCTTAACGCTTACATTGTAGCGGCTGGCGATGTCCCAGAGAGTATCGCCGTTCTGCACCCGGTAGTTCGCCCTGCTCTGGGCGGTACGACGGGTTTTACCCACTCGTGATGCGTCCACGGACATGGTCGAGCCCTTTCCGGGAATCATTATGTACTGTCCGGGCTTGATCAGGTTGGACCTGTGGTTGTTTACTGACTTGAGAACGGCAACAGGAACTCCATAACGGTGTGCTATGCGATACCAGGAGTCACCGCTGCGGATTTTATAGCGTTTGTACCCTGCAAAAGGACGTGCGGCAGGGGATTCAAGATAGTCGGAGGCGTCCGCCATAACCCTTTCGGGCAGATAGGCGTTGATAGTTCCATCGGGAGGGCTGACCTGACGGCGGAAATGAGGGTTGAGTTTCTGAAACTCGCTCCATTTCATATCGCATGCCCTGGCAAGAGCCAGCAGATCGGTTCCGCCCGGAACTTTAACCGTTTCGACCTTCATGCCGTTATCCCAGTTGATATTTTCAAAACCGAGTTCTTCAAGGTTCTTGAAAATCTTGGAAATGGCGATGAACTTGGGAACGTAGTTCTTTGTTTCCGGGCGCAGCCTGTAGCGTCTGCTGAGCTTGTGATTGTTTTTGGTCAGCTCAAAGAAATTGTCGCATCCGCTTTTCTTGAGCGCCCTTATGATCTTCCCTTCCCCGGCATTGTACGCAGCCAGAGAGAGGTGCCAGTCGTTGAAAATGCCGTGCAGCACTTTGAGATACTCGACAGCTGCAAGGGTTGATTTATAGGGATCGCGGCGCTCATCAACCCACCAGTCAACACGCAGGCCGTATTTTCTACCGGTATAGGGCATGAACTGCCACATTCCGGCTGCTCCGGCGCGTGAATAGGCCCAGGCATTGTATCCGCTTTCCGCAAAAGGCAGCATCGCAAGGTCCTGGGGCATGTTGTTGTCGGAAAGAACCTTGCGCACATAGGGCAGAAAAGGTTCGGACCGGTCAAGCCAGCGGGCGAATGTTTTGCGGGCCTTGTGTGTAAAAAACCCGAAATACTGCTGCACTTCCTTGGTATCGTGCTCATCAAGATTGAAATAGATTCCGTTGCTGGTCAGCAGGGCCTTCTGCTCTTCAGGAGTCAGGGCTTCCGACTCATGCGGTGCAACTTCAAGCTCAGGATCAAGAGGCTGTACTCCGGAATCTGAGACATCAGCCTCAGGCTGTTCCGCAGTCTGAACAGGAGGTGCACAGGCTTCCTCTTTGGCAACAGGCGCATTTTTGGCTGCACACCCTGCCAATACGAAAAAAACGACAAGTAAAACGAGTAACCGGAGCGAATTCAGCACGTTCGACCCCTTGTCAGCTTTGACGGCATTGTTTTTTAATTTATCCATAAAATATCTAGAAAAAGTATTGATTTTAGCCTGTTAAACAAGAAAATCTGTGTCAACAGCTTAGAAAAAATGAATTTTATACATAATAATTGATTAATTCGAACTTATGTAGAGCTATCCTAAAGAGCGCGCGTTTGCAATAGTAAAACAAAAGGAATAAGTTCCCGAAACTGTTGCGGCGCAAGGGTTTTCGACCTCCAGAGAGGTTCAGATTACGAGTACAACCTGGCCGGGGAAAAAATGTCCGGCTGTAACATACTTTTTTGATTGATCAATTGGCACATGAAAACCTATTCTTATTTTTGCGGTAAAGTCGGCCGCCACCAAAATATAAAAATGTAGTTTTTGCTACCAGTCATTTACAAGGCAGAACCAGATGAAAAACAGAGACAATAACGCTGACAATACCATCATAGCGGGCCGTAAACCCGTGCAGGAACTTCTTTTGGACTCACCTGAGAGGATCGACCAGCTATACCTGCAAAAGGGACGGCAGGACAAGAATTTCGAACGCACTATACAACGCTGCAAAAAACACGGCGTAAAATACAAAATAGCGGACAAGACCGAACTGACAAGAATATTTCCCGGCAACCATCAGGGAATCATCGCCCGTGTGGCAGCCATGTCCTACGCTGATTTCGATGAAATGCTCGAAACACTGCGCGAGGCCCCCCTGCCGCTGCTCATAGTTCTGGATCAGGTTCAGGACCCCGGCAATATCGGCGTGCTGGCCCGTACCCTCTACGCTCTCGGCGGGGCCGGGATAGTTACCGCCAGACACGGCGGCGCATTCCTCGGTCCGGCGGCAGTTAAGGCCAGCGCAGGAGCACTCACCAGACTGCCTGTAGCAAGGGTCGCCAACATAGCGCAGGCCCTGGACAAGGCAGTAGACATGGGCATCAGTATATACGGAGCCGGACTTTCCGAAGATTCATCTTCGGCCTACACCACGGACCTCAATTATCCCGCAATACTGGTACTTGGGAATGAAGAAAAAGGCATCCGCCACAATGTTGAAAAGCGCTGTGAAAAACTGATCCACATCCCTTTCAGACGCGAATTTGATTCACTTAATGTGGCCCAGGCCGGCGCAATGCTCATAAACGAATTTTCAAGGCGGACGGCAGAGCGGACAGAGTCATTAACCTGATTTTTTTATTTGATATACGTCGGCAGATTCATGAATACGCTGCGCGTAAAGTCTATCATTTTGTCCATGATCCACGGAAAAGCAATAAGCAGGGCAAGAAACATGGAAACAATCTTGGGGACAAAGGTCAGCGTCATTTCCTGAATCTGGGTTGCGGCCTGGATCATGGATACGAAAATACCTACAACCAGCCCCACACCCAGCATAGGCAGGGACAAAGTCAGAGCGAGCTCAATGGACTGCTTGGCAAAGCCGATCACGAATTCAGGAGTCATAACAAACCTCCGTGTTAAAAGGGCGCACTACTCCCCCGGTCACTGAAATGTGTTGACGATGGAGCCCGTAAGAAGCGCCCAGCCGTCAACCATGATGAAAAGAAGTATCTTGAAAGGCAGCGAGACCATTGCCGGCGGGAGCATCATCATACCCATGGCCAGCAGAATACTGGCGATAACCATGTCCAGAATCAGAAAAGGTATGTAGATGAGAAATCCGATGGTGAACCCGGTTTTAAGTTCACTGATGGTATAGGCGGCGACCAGGAGCATGGTGTTGACATCCTCCTTGGTTTCCGGTCGCTTTTCCCCGGTGATCGAATAGAAAATAGACAGGTCCTTTTCCCTGGTATGCTTGAAGAGAAACTGCCTGACGGGTATCTGCGCCTTGTCCAGAGCCTGTTTGAAGCCGATTTCCTCATTCAGATACGGTTGCAGAGCAGTGTCATTGATTGCCTTGCCCGTGGGCATCATGATGACAACCGTCATGAAAATGGCGAGAGAGGCCAGAATCTGGTTGGGAGGCATCTGCTGCGTACCCATGGCCTGACGCAGAAAATGGAAGACAACGATAATCCTTGTGAACGAGGTCATGGTCAGGAGAATGGACGGAGCCATGCCCAGAATGGTGAGCAGGAAAAGTATTTCCAGCAGCTTGGCGACCTGCTCAGGCTCCTCCTGCCCGGCGGCAAGATTCAGGGTCAGCGTGGGGATGGTCTGCTCCTGGGCGAAGACCAGAGCCGGGAGTGCCAGCAGCAGGACTGCGCTAAGAATCAGAAAAGCCGGAGTTTTCTTTTTCAAGATATCCGGGAAAATCTTTTTTACTTGAAGCATGCCCTTCGTCCCCTGCATGGAGCAAAGTTATTCTGTCCTGAGTGACTCCGAGAACCATATCACGGTCCCGGTAGCGGATAACGGTAATGTTCTGGCGGGGTCCTATCGCAATCCGGTCCACAATCTGCAACTCGCCTTTGCGCATTCCGGATAATCCGCCCCCCACATTGAGCCTGCGCAGAACATAATAGGCGAGCAGCAGCATCGCCAGAATGAAAAACAGTGCCGCCGACATCTTTAGCACAGACCCGACACCTGCATCCGGGACCATGGAAGGAAGCACGGTAGCGTTAGGCAAGATGTTTCACCCGTTCAATGGGGCTGATGATATCGGTCAGCCTTATTCCGAACTTTTCATTGATGACTACAGCCTCGCCACGGGCGACAAGCTTGCCGTTAACATAAATTTCAAGGGGTTCACCGGCCAGCTTGGTCAGTTCCACAACTGACCCGGTTCCGAGTTGCAGCAACTCGTTGATAAGCATTTTGGACCGCCCCAGTTCCGCTGAAACATCGAGCGGGATATCAAGGATAAAATCCAGATCGCGCCTTGAGCCGTCATGGCGCGGGTTCTTGGCCTCATTGGTCAGGTCTTTGAAATCGGCCTCGCGGGTCTGAGTGCGCAGGAACTCCTGTTCCTTCTCCTTACGGAGGTCGTCACCGGTATCCTCGGCCAAAGCCGCCGCCCATTCATCGGCAAGTGCGTCATCGCCGCCCCCGCCCCCGCCTCCGCCGCCGACATCAGCCTGCTCGCCCAGAGCCGCAGCCCATTCATCGGCAAGCGCGTCATCATCGGAAGCGGAATCATCCTGCTCAGCCAGGGCAGCCGCCCATTCGTCGGCCAGGGCTTCATCGCCGCCCCCGAGATCGTCCGCCAGAGGATCGCCGCCGTCAGAATCGTCAGTAAGGGCATCAGCCCACTCCTGCGCTAATTTATCCTGATCAAGATCATCAGACATCATTGCCGTTCTCCTCCGACTGTATTCATCCCGTTACCGGACCTGCCAAAAAAAAGACACCCCGGATATACCAAGCAAAATCCGTGCTACTGAATAACCATATCCGTAAAGTATACCTGCAGTACCTTGGAACCGCCCAGAATCTGATTAAGCCTGTCGACGATCTCTTTTTTCAGCAGAATCTTGCTCTCCATGCTGGAAAGATCCTGATATGTCTTGCTGGAAAGGAGCAGAATCAGAGTATCCTTGACCATCGGTTCCTTCTTGGACAACTCCGCGGAAGCCTCTTCGCTGACCACTTCCACGTCAATTCCCAGCTTGAGGTATCTGCGGCCCAGAGGATCGGCAAGGTTGACGACGAATGTCGGCAACGTGACGTTGAATCCGCTGCCGGGCAACGGGCCCTGATCCGGATCGGCAGCCTGCTCATCGGCTGCGGGAGCTTCCGCTGCATCCTCCTGCGGGGCTGCAAAAAACTTCTGGTAGGCGAAAAATCCACCACCACCGAGGGCTCCGAGCAGGACCAGCAGAATGATCCACTTTAATATGCCGCCTTTCTTTTTCGGTTCTTCGCCGTTAGCTTCAGCCATTTCTATCAGCCTCTCCGGTTGATTTTATTTCAGTATCCCCCCATGTGGGGAGTGGTTTTTATCAATATTTCCACCCGCCGGTTCTGGGCACGCCCCTCCGGGGTGGTATTGCTGTACATGGGAAGCGCCGGCCCGTAAGCGGAAACACTCATCCGTGCGTTTTTTATACCCTGTTCGGCAAAGAAAGTAAGCACGGACATGGCCCGATCCCCGGAAAGCTGAAAATTATCAGCACTCATTCCGCCAACATTGTCGGTGTAGCCGGCAATGTTGATGTCAGCCGATCCAAGGTATTCAAGCACCGGAATCAACTGATAAAGCAGTATTTTGGCACTCTCGTCAAGACGCGCCTCGCCGAGCGGGAACATCAGCTTGTCGGTGAGTACCAGCGCGACGCCCTCCGGTTTGGCCAGCACCTTGAGGTTTTCATCAAGTGTAGCCCTATCCATGTCCGGGGGAAGGACATCATCCGGGAACAGGAGATCCTTTATTCTGTCCTGACGTTCCATTACCTCCCACGGGCGTTCCAGAAATTCACTTACCAGCTTGACCTTTGCCGTGACCCGGCCGGCCCCGCGTTCGGCCAGAAAGCCTAACTCTGCAGGCATAATGGTTACCCGGGTGATAAAACTCTGGTCCATTGAAGCCATACTTAGCAGGAGCACGAAAAATGTCAAAAGCAGGGTCACCAGATCCGAAAAAGTGACCAGCCATCCCCCGCCCGGATCCGGCGGCTTTTTTACCTTGTCACGTCCCATGCTCTAACCTCAAGGCTTGTTTCCGGCCGGGCTGCCGGAACCGTCAACAGGAAAGACAAATCCATCGTATTTGAATTCTTTTTCCTTTTTCTTCGGGGGTTCGTAGGACTTGAGTTCACGCTCCACAGCCGCGCTCCGGGTATCGAGAACAAGGTCCACACGGCGGTTCATTCTCCGCCCCTCCGGTGTTGTTTCCGGATGCCGGGGCCGAAATTTTCCATAGGCTTCAAGTCTCAGCATTTCGGGATTCATCCCGTGACGGATCAGATAGCTGTAAACGGCCAGGGATCTGTTGAGCGATAGCTTCCAGGAAATGTCCGGGACCTGAGCCGTGTCTTCAACCCGGTAGTCTTCGCCGAGTTCGTCCCGCAGAATGGAAGTATGGCCTGCCACCAGCACCGGATGACTGACCCTTTTAAGAACAGGCAGCACCGTGTCGAGAATCTTCTGTCCTTCTGGTGAAACTGAGGTGCTGTCCGGCGAAAAAAGGACATCAGCCCCCACGGAAAGAATCTGCACAAAACGATTGGATTCAAATCGCAAATCCTCTTCCGCAAATTCCCAGAGCAGGGGTTTAATCGGCTCAAGGTCACTCTCGATCTCCATCGGACCGATCTCGACCGTCTTGCGTGAAGACCCGTCGGAAAGCACATCATAGCCTTTGGAGCCGAAACCGAATGTGCCGATAATGGAGCCCAGCACCACCAGCTTGCGGCGTTCATCAACCACGGACATACTCACCAGCAGCACGAAAAAGGTGAGCATCAGGGTCATGAGGTCACTGAAGGTGATCAGCCACAGGGGCTGTCCTTCCGGCTCAGGCGGTTTCTTCTTCTTTGCCATGTGCTCCCCCCGAAAAAGAGTTCCCGGTTTAGTCCGTGCTCTTGCGGATTTTGGGCGGCAGGTAACTGTTGAGCTTTTCTTCGATTATCTTCGGGTTTTCACCCTTGGAAATGGATATGATTCCTTCCATTACCATTTCACGCAGGAGAATCTCCTCCTTGCTGCGTGTCTTGAGCTTGCCGGACATGGGTGTAAAGACGAGGTTGGCCAGAATTGCGCCGTAAAGAGTGGTCAGCAGCGCAACGGCCATCGCCGGGCCGATGGTACTGGGGTCACTCATGGTCTGGAGCATCTGCACCAGCCCGATAACCGTACCGATCATCCCCATGGCCGGAGCAAAGTCGGCAAAAATTTTCAATATTTCTGCACCGGTCTCATGCCTGTTTTCAAGATACTGAATTTCGGTTTCGAGAATTTCCTGAATGACCTGCGGTTCAAGGCCGTCAACGGTCAGCTGCAGCCCCTTGCGCAGAAAATCGTCTTCAATGGATTTCAAGGCAGGTTCCAGCGAAAGAATACCTTCACGGCGGGCCCTGTTGGCGAAATCCATAAACTTATCGATAATTTCACCGGGGGATTCGAGGCTGGAAAAAAAGGTCTTTTTAATGACCCCGACAACACCGAGGACATGTCCCATGGGGTAGTTGACCAGAGATGCACCGATCGTTCCCCCGACAACGATAAGCAGCGAAGGAACTGAAATAAAAATGGAAAGGGGGCTTCCGACCAGAATAGCCGAAAGAACCAGTCCGAAGGAAAGAACTATGCCTATGACTGTACCCAGATCCATACAATCCGCCTGTGGATTATTTTACAGGACCGCTCCGCCCGTCCTGCATTTTCCGACCCCTGCCAGCCCGATCAATAACCGGTCCTGCGGCCGAATATCTTGGTTCCTACCCTGACCATTGTGGACCCTTCCTCAATGGCGGCCTTGAAATCTCCGGTCATGCCCATGGACAATTCCGGAAGTTTTATTCCGAACAGTTTTTCCATCCCCTCAGCAAGCATGCGCAGCCGAGCGAAATAGGGTCTTGCCCCTTCCGGATCGTCAAAAAATGGCGGCAGAGCCATCAACCCGACAAGCTTCACGCTGCCCAGTCCGAGAATCTGTTCCAAAAGCGCGGGAAGCTGCTCTTCACCGATGCCGCATTTCTGCTCCTCACCGGCGGTATTGACCTGAACGAGGATATTCTGGGTAACGCCAAGTTCCGCAGCTTTCCTGTCCAGCAGACCGGCCAGCTTTATCGAGTCCACGCTGTGGACGGCGCTGAACCTGCCGGCCACCTGCTTTGCCTTCTTGGATTGCAGTCCGCCGATGAAATGCCAGTCTATTTCAAGCCCGGCGAGTTCTTCCTGTTTTGCAAGGGCTTCCTGCACATAAGACTCTCCGAAGCAGCGCTGCCCGGCCCGATACAGAATCTCTATATCGGACGCCGGGTGCAGTTTGGAAACCGCACACAGCTTTACTTCATCGACCTTGCGCCCGCATCTGAGCGCAGCATCAGCAATCTCTTCCCTGACCTCTGCCAGATTTTCCGTAAGCTCTTTTTCCCTGCTGTCCATCTGATTACTGCCGCTTTTAAGTGAGCGGCCTACACTGAATTTCGGTTGATTATATGAATTTCTTTAATAAAAAGAAAACAAAAGAACAAGAAATCATCCACAAAAGCTATTCACCCAGTCCAAGGGACCGCAGAAAACCAACATCCTCGGTCCAGCCTTCACGGACCTTGACCCAGAGTTCAAGCATCACCTTCATTTCGAGCATCTCTTCCAGTTCCGTCCTGGCCTGAGTGCCGATTTTTTTGAGATTCTGTCCACCCTTACCGATGATCATACCCTTGTGATTCTTCTTGGTGGTGTAAATTACCGCTCCGATGTTGACAAGGTTCCGCTCCGGCTCTTCATTCCAGAATTCAATCTCAACGGCGGTTGAGTACGGCAACTCCTGCTGCAACCCCATGAACAGCTTTTCACGGACTGTTTCAGCAGCCATGAACCGCATGGGTACGGTTGAAATCTGGTCGTCGGGAAACATGGGGGCACCTTCGGGAAGAGACTCCACCACCTTTTCCAGCAGAACATCCGCTCCTTCGCCCTTAAGGGCCGAAACCGGAAAAAACTCCGCTTCAGGCCAGAATTCCTGTGCTTTCTCCATCACCGGCAGCAGCATGGCCTTGTCCTTGACCTTATCAACCTTGTTGACCGCCACAAAGACCGGCCTGCCGGACTGGTTTACCGGTTTTACCACCGGCGCCAGATCTTTTTCCATCAGGTGCGGCTTGGAGGCGTAAAGGGCTGCATCAAAAAGAATGATGATGGCATCGGAACCCCCGAGGGCCTCCCAGGCCGAATCAAGCAGAAAGCGGTTCATCTTGCCGCGCATGCGATGGATACCGGGAGTGTCCAGAAACACCACCTGCGAATCCTCATTACTCAGGATACCGCTTATACGGTTGCGGGTGGTCTGCGGCTTGGGCGAGACTATAGCCACCTTCTGCCCCAGATAGTGGTTCATCAGCGTGGATTTACCCGCATTGGGCGGTCCGATAAGCGCCACCCATCCAAATTTATACTCAGACATATTATTTCCTCTCTGCGCAGTGTCCGGCATATTTCCGGCTATGCTGCGAGGGTTGAATTCATAACACAGTTCGCGTCCTGTAAATATTCAGGTGCAAAATACACGAAAACCCTTCGGTACGCCAATTTCAAAACAACGTGGCGATATTCGCCCTGCAATTGACGCAAAAGCCCTTTCCAACACAACTCGGAAAGGGCTTCAGCCGACCGTTAGGCCGACTTGAAATTTTCTAGCTTTTTTCTACAAAAATACGGAGACCACCGAAACTATTCATCGATCTCCTGAACATAACCGCAACCTTTTTCCGGGCAGGCTATATGCTCGCCCTTTGCGCGGGTGGTCTTTCTTACCAGCACGGGGTGCCCGCATTTGGGACACGGACCCTCAACCGGAGGATACCAGACCGCATAATCACAGTCCGGGTACTGGTTGCAGGAATAGAAGATCTTTCCCCTGCGCGAACTTTTTTCAACCAGTTCCCCCTTGCAGCCCTCGCGCGGACATTTGACGCCGGTGGAAAACGGCTGGGCGTATTTACAATCCGGATAATTGGAACAGGCGATAAACCTGCTGCCGCTGCGGGCATGTTTTATGATCAGTTCACCACCGTCACAGTCCGGGCACTTGCCCACAACCTGCGGAGCATCCGTTTCCACCACTTTAATCTTGCCATCGTCATCGCGAACGAAATTTTTGATGTTACGGCAGTCCGGATAGGCGGTACATCCGAGAAATTCACCACGGGCGGACCGTTTCACGGCCATCGGAGAACCGCACTTGTCGCAGGTTACGCCGGTATCCTCCGGAGCCTGATCCTCAAGAACCACAATTTTGCCTTTCTCGTCACGGGCAAAGTTGACGATGTTCTTGCAGTCCGGATAATTGGAGCATCCGAGAAACTCCCCGGTGCGGCCGAACTTGATGACCATGGGCGCACCGCATTTATCGCAGACGATTCCCGTATCCTCTCCACCACGCTTCATTTCCTTGGAAGCTGTTTCAAGGGTAGGGTAAAAACCGTCCACGAAATTCTTCATCAGGGAAGTCCATTCCATTTTGCCTTCGGCAACATCATCAAGCTGCTTTTCCATGGCCGCAGTAAAGCCCACGTCCATCAATTCCTTGAAATGCTCCGAAAGCTGGTCGCTGACCACAAAGCCCAGTTCGGTGGGAATGAATTTCTTCTCTTCGAGATTTACGTAACCACGATCCTGAATGGTTGAAATAATGGACGCGTAAGTGGAAGGACGACCTATGCCCTTTTCCTCCAGTTCACGCACAAGCGAAGCTTCGGAGTAGCGTGCCGGGGGCTGAGTGAACTTCTGCTCGCTTTCCAGCCTGTCGACCTTGAGCATTTCTCCCTTTTCAAGCTTGGGCAGTTCCAGAAGATTTTCATCACCGGTCTTGCCGGTAACACGCATGAAGCCGGGAAAAAGCAGTCTTTCGCCCTTGGAACGCCAAAGAGTCTCACCTGCTTTTACGGTTACAACGGTATCCCAGAAGCTGGCTGAGGCCATCTGCGAAGCGACAAACCGGTTCCAGATAAGTCTGTAAACCTTGAACTGGTCCGGCGGCAGGAATGCCTTTACATCCTCGGGCAGGATGGAGACGTCTACCGGGCGGATTGCTTCGTGAGCGTCCTGAGACCCGCCCTTGGACTTATAGACCCTCGGCTTGGGAGGATAAAATTCTTTGCCGTACTTTTCCAGAATGAGCGTTTTGGCCGAGTCCCTGGCCTCGTTGGCGATACGTACCGAGTCCGTACGCATATAGGTTATGAGCGCTGTTGTTCCCTTGTCACCCAGCTCGACACCTTCATAAAGGCGCTGGGCCAGAGTCATGGTCCTTTTGGCGGAGTAACCGAGCCTGCGGTTGGCATCCTGCTGGAGTGTCGAGGTGATGTAGGGCGGAAGAGGGCTGCGTTTGCGTTCCTTTTCCGTAAGGTCAGTAATCTCGAAAGAAGCACCCTTGAGGCTTTTCTCAAGCGCTTCGGCTTCTTCGGCGGAACCGATCTCGGCCTTCTTGTTGTCCACTTTCCAGAGATCAGCCACAAACGGAGGTGGATTTTTGCCTTCCAGATGAGCCTTGAAAAGCCAGTATTCTTCCGGAATAAAAGCCCGGCGGGCCTTTTCCCTTTCCACCACCAGCTTCAGGGCCACGGACTGCACGCGCCCGGCGGAAATACCGCGTTTGACCTTTTTCCAGAGTATGGGAGAAATCTTGTAGCCGACCAGCCGGTCAAGAATACGGCGGGCCTGCTGAGAATCGAAAAGCTGCTCGTTCAGCGGCTGGGGATGTTCAAGAGCTTCCTTGACGGCCCTGGAAGTGATTTCGTTGAACTGAATACGGCTGATATTTTCATTCACATCCTTGATAATGGCCGCAACATGCCAGCCGATAGCCTCTCCCTCGCGGTCGGGGTCAGGTGCCAGGAAGACATGATCGGCCTTGGCCGCTGCCTTCTTCAGCTTGTTGACCACGTCCTCTTTGCCGGGAATGATCTGATACTGCGGAGTGAAATCACCGTTTTCCTCAACTCCCAGCTTGTTCTTGGGCAGATCTCGCACATGACCTACGGATGCGGCCACCTGGTAATTCTTCCCAAGGAACTTGCTGATTGTCTTCACCTTTGCCGGGGACTCAACAACAATTAAATCTTTGCTCATAGTTTGGAGCCTATAACCACCAAGAAGACAGTATGCAACCTAAAAAAGTTCTCCGCCCCCCCTTGAAAAGGGCAGAACGGCATGGAGCCGAACAGTAAATGTCATTTTTAACCTGTTCAAGAATCAGGAAGAAATACATTTTTTCAAGGCTGTCAATTTTTCATGTAAAATTTTTATTTCCGCCCCGCCGCGGGCAGCCAGTTCCAGGTCCTTGGCCTTTGCTGTCACCTCCGGCAACCCGAAAGTTCTGGCCGAACCGGCAATCGCGTGCGCCTTTGTGTAGAAAGCCTCCAGATCCGCCTCGGTTCCGGAAACTTCATAAACACCCAGACACCCTTCTATCTCAACCACCCTGCCTTCCAGCGCAGCAGCGTAGCGCCTTGCTATTTCCGCAATTTTATCTTCCAGACCGGCCATGGCAACTCCTTGATCCGGCATACCGAAGCCCAAAACAGATATGCCCGCATTGATTCAATGCGGGCATAATACTTTTTTCCTGTTTCATGCAAGCGGATCAGCGCCTTGAACTGTTCATCAAGGCCACCCCGGCTGCCAGTATCAGCAGAAATATTATCAGAAAATGGGCGAACATGTCCTTATGCACCGCCCCCCAGATGATGTATATCGAACCGGCCCCGGCCATAACCGGGCAGGCAAAGCGGCTGAGCGCTCCGAGATCGTCAAAAGTCCTCATCACCCAGATGTAAATGGAAATGTAAATCACATACAGAAAAGCAATGGGCAATTCCGAGATGTCCATGAACTGCCCCCACCAGCCGTGGAAGTTGCCGTACCAGACCATCAGCCAGAATGCGGAAAGGAAATATCCGACAATGGCCGAATGCGCCGTGCTGTTTGTGCTGGGGTTGATCTGCCTGAAAATGTCCGGCCGCGGCCCCATGTTGCGCGAGGCAATGGAAAACATGCCGCGAGCTGAACCCATGATAAGCCCGTTCAGGGTGCCCAGACAGGATATGATGACGAAAACGGTCAGCAGGGTTCCTCCCACGGAGCCGAAAATCATCTCGATAACCCTTACCGGAGCGGCATCACCCTCCGCTAGAACCTGATCGTTGGTCAGCACGCCGGAGATACCCATGTAATAGACCATGTAAAAAGTCATAACCGCGATTGTACCGACTACCAACGCTTTCGGGAGCGTGCGTTTGGCATCCTTCAACTCCGCGTTGATGACCGTGGCTATAATCCAGCCCTCGTATGCGAAAGCGGTCGAAAGCGTGGCCACGGCCAGCCCCCCGCCGCTGCCGGAAACAACCTTGGCGGCATCCATGAAATTCTGCATGGTCTGGCCGCTGGAAAGCCCGGCAATACCGCCCACAACAGCCACCAGAGCCAGCGGAATGAGTTTTATGACCGTGGAAGCCACCTGCCATTTACCGGCCAGAACCGGAGAATAGTAGTTCAGCAGGAAAAATCCGGTCATATATATGAATGAAATTACCCAGACGCTGTCTTTAAGACCGATAAGCCCGGCGGTATAGTTGGCGGAAACCCAGGCCAGAACAGCCACCAGAGTCGGATAGTAGATAAAGGTAAGGAACCAGGCCACCATGTAGCCCGCCTTTCTCCCGTAAGCCTCTTCAAAGTAGTCCACAACGCCGTTGACCCTCTCGATGCGCGTGGCAATTTTTGAAAAGACGTACGCCGTGACCACCATGATGGCTCCACCTATGAGCCATGCGGTCAGGGCTGTCGGCAGGTCGCCACCGGCGGCCTTCAGCACGTCATCGGCCTTGAAGAAGACCCCCGAACCGATAACAATTCCCACAACCATTGCAGTTGCAGTCCAGAAACCGTATTTTTTCTGTAATTTTTCCATCCCGGAACACACCCTTGTTACATTGCGCAAAACATTCCCAACCCCGATCCCTTAAATTGGCGCAGAGAACGAGGAAAACATATTACGGGAACTGCCCATACCGTATTGTAACGCATGCGGGAGCAGGAAATCAGGCCAGCCCTGCAGGAAAGATACAGAAAGATCAAAACCGGATATTATACTCCGACATAGCGCACAAACAGATTTACTTGCGCGGTTAAGCAGGTTCTGTCCAGAATTTTTTTGCTAATTTTGCTCAAACAGAAAATTTTATGTGCCTTTTTTCATTAATTCCGCATGGAATGCCTTTTTGGAAATATTTGTTGCGCTTCGCGCTTTTAATTAAAGAATTTGTCTCCGACGGCCAAAGGGGATAATCCCCTTTGGAATCCCTAATTGTATAATTTAGTTATTTTATTAAATAGGTCGTATGTTCAGATGGTTGTGGAGCCAAGACGATATTTCTTATGATATTTAAAAAGGGTTAATTTCTTTCTGCTGTAAGAATTCTCTAAAATAACATGGGATTCCAAAGGGTCGCGGACCCTTTGGCCGTCGGAGACGAAATCAAATGACCAAAAGCGCGAAGCGCAACATATCAAGGAATCATTTCAAGATTGCGCCTGGCAGCTTCATTGTGGGGGTCTGCGGCCAGGGCTCTGTGCAGCCACTCTTTTGCGGCCGGGAGGTCTCCGCGCATATAGTAAAGCAGCCCCATATTGACCATTGTGTTGGCATTGTTCGGGTCCAGTTGAAGGGCTTTCCTGTAATCCGCGAGCGCGAGGTCAAAGCGGCCCTGCTTGTGATAGCCTATCCCCCTGTTGGAATAGGCTGCGGCGTATTCGGGATTTACGGAAAGAGCCCGGCCGTAAAGCTCCATGGCACCGTCAACATCGCCCTGCCGGGAAAGAATGTTCGCGAGATTGGTCATGGCCTTGTAGTGGGACGGGTCGGCCTTGATTGCAGCCCGGTAGTATCCTGCGGCTTTGGGGTATTCCTTTTTGCGTTCCAGCAGGTTGGCGTAGTTGTAGTTCATGTGGTGGTTGTTTTCTGTGACATCCAGAGCCCGGAGATAGAGTGTTTCACTGTTTTTCCAGTACCCGGCCTGCACATACGCTCCGGCTAGCAGCAGGATAACGATCACCCCCCCTGCCCCGACAGCAGCCTTGCCGGGCAGACGCCCCTCACGCACCAGCGCGGCAACTCCGAAGGCCAGAACCATGTACAACCCCATGAACGGAATATAGGCATAGCGATCCGCCATGGCCTGATCCCCTACCTGCACCAGCCCGATAACCGGTACAAGGGTGCCGAGATACCATAGCCAGCCAACGACAGCTGCGGGAAATTTTCTGTATATCCGCAGACACGCAGCAGTAACAACAACAATAAACAACAAGGCCAGCAACGGCTTCCAGAGCGGAATTTCCTGCGGATAGGGATAGAAAACCGCAAGGTTTGCCGGGACGAACAGTTCCCGCAGATAGGCTACCCAGGAAACAAGGGCATTGGAAAGACGCAAAGAGAGCGGAAATGAAGCTGTGGACTGCATTGCTCCCCCACCCTCCTGAGCCAGCAGGGTGAGGACGGAAGAAAGAACGGAAAGAGCCAGCAGGGGAAGCTTTTCCAGAACAAGACCGGCCAGTTGCGGCAGAACCTTCCTGCCGGAAACCACCCTGCCAAGGGGCCATATATCAAGCAGGAAAAGGGCGGCCGGCAGGGTAACGGCCATGGGCTTGGCAAGAATGGCCATGCCGGTGAAAAAAAAGGTCAGCCCGTAGTTGGCAGGGCTGCGGTCACGGGCATAGGCAAGCCAGCCGTGCATGGCAGACAGCCAGAAGAAGGTGGAAAGCACGTCCTTGCGTTCCGCCACCCAGGCGACAGATTCTACGTGCACCGGATGAACGGCGAAAAAGGCGGCAGCAAAAAACGAGGGCAGCAGTCCGCCGCAGCGTAAATCCGCAGTTGACTTGAGCAGAAAAAAGAAAAGCAGCAGGACATTGCACAGGTGGAAAAAGACATTGACCAGATGACGGGCGCCCGGAGAATCCCCGAAAAGAGAGGTATCCAGCATGTGGGATATGATGGTCAGGGGATGATAGTTGGAAAGCTGAAAGGTGCTGAAAGCCCAGCCGATGTTGTCTGCGGAGAGTCCCTGCATGACCCGGGCGTTATTACTTACATAGCTGGTATCGTCATAGGTGACCAGTTCAAAACCGCCGCAACGTCCGTAAACGACAATGACCATTATTGAAAGCAGGGCTGCTGAAAGCAGTATTTTTTTTATATCCGGTCCGGCCTTTACAGCACTCATGGTTTCCGCCTGTTGTGGTTGATTTGAATATTTCTTTCGCATAACGTGGTCGATATCGGCAGGTATTCTTACAGGAAAACAGGCTTACGTCCGTTCCACTCCAGAAAAAGGGTGTCTCCCGGTTCAAGGCCGATCATTTCGGAAGCAGCACCTCGGTTGACTGCAAGTTCATAGTAACCCTGACTCCCGGCAATCAGTCCCATTACTCCGCTCTCCAGTTCGGCATAGCAGGAAACCCTGCGTATGCAGCAGCTGTCGTTACCGGAAAGAAGCAGATCCGGCGATATGGACATACGTTCCGGAAGGTTCTGACTATCCGGGATATTCAGCACGAGATTGCCGAACCGGTCCTTGTGCAGCACGGTTGCCAGCACGCCGTCAGTTCGCCAGTGCGGTCTGTTCATACCGGTCCTGACCATGTCGCGCAGGGGCAGCTTCGGCCCCAGTTCCTCCAGCGAAACGCCGCCGACAATCTCTGCTGCAATCGGCGCGAAAATGTCCCGACCGTGAAAAGTGGCCGAACTGTGCATTCTGGCCGCAGCTTCGCTGAGATCGGTCAGGATGGCGGTCCCGCGGAATTTATCCTCGGCCAGTTCAAGAACCCCGTTATCCGGTGCCAGTACCGTCCTGCCGCCGAACTCCGCCCCGATGATGCGGCGTCCACTGCCCACACCGGGATCGACAACAACTATAAAAACAGTGTCGCCGGGAAAATGTTCCATGGCGGCAGCCAGAAAAAAAGCGGCCTGGGAAATACAGAACGGCTCCACTCCGTGGCTGACGTCAATAACAGGGGACTCGGGTGCACGCGCAGCCAGCACCCCTTTCATCTGCCCCACGTAGGGGTCATCCAAGCCGAAGTCCGTAAGTAACGCAATTGGTCTGCCCATCTGCCTGCCTCTGTACGGAAAACATTTTCCGAATACATTGGAAGTTTATTCGATTATTTCCGGAGCCATGATAACCGCAGAAAAATAATGCCGAAACGCCTGAATCCGAATAACTGACCGCGCCATGATAACCATCTTCCCCGGCCCAGTACAGCCCCTTTGAAATCCGGAACGGTTTAAATGTGTTGGTTTATAACCAGACGGCAACTGCCGATCCAACTGTCAGTCAGCACACATTCTCCTTTGTGCGGAGCAATTTTTTACTGTATCAATGAAAAGTCAATGATGATACGGCCCGGATTGCCGTTTCGGCCCGTCAATGAAGACTTGGAAGCCGCAAGGAAAGATGGTAAGCGAAGCTTGCCGCAAAGCCGCAAACAGCACGGAAGGGCGAATACAGAGCCTCCGTGGCTGTCTTTCATAATTCCACAAGGAGATTTCAATCCGCAATGAAAGCTAAACAACATCTTGAAAAAGTACTCGGTTCCATTCTTGAATCCAAGGGATGGGAATGGCCTGAAAAGGCTGTGATCGAACCGCCTAAAGATAATAAATTCGGTGATATGTCTGCAAATATAGCCATGATGCTTTCCAAGCAGGCCAAAATGAATCCGCGAGCAATCGCCGAAGAAATAAAGAACGGACTCGAAGGCGACAAATATATAGAGAAAACAGACATCGCCGGCCCTGGATTCCTGAATTTCACATTTTCCGAATCATTCTGGCAGGATATAATTTCCGATGTTCTTGAAAAAGGTGCGGACTACGGCCGCAGCGAAATCGGAAAGGGTACCAGAATACAGGTGGAATACGTTTCCGCCAACCCCACCGGCCCCCTGCACATCGGCCACGGACGCGGTGCCGCCATCGGCGACTGTCTGGTCCGCATACTGGACTTCACCGGTTTCGATGTTGAGGCTGAATACTACGTCAACGATGCCGGACGCCAGATGCTCATTCTCGGCAACTCCATCTGGGTCCGCCTCCAGCAGTCTCAGGGACGCGATATTCCCGACCCCGAAGATTTCTACAAGGGTGATTACATAAAGGACATCGCAGCCGAAGTCCTTGAACTGAATCCCACCATCCTTGATATGACGGAAGAGGAATCCGTGGCTATCTGCCGTGAATACGGCATGAACCAGATTCTTGAAGGCATCAAGAAAGACCTCGCCGCATTTGATGTGCGCCACGATGTATGGTTCTCGGAAAAAAGTCTTGTTTCCGCCGGAAAAGTGGAAGAAACCTTTGCCGACCTCAAAAAACGCGGCATGGCTTACGAAAAGGACGGAGCCCTCTGGTTCCGGTCCACGGATCTTGGCGACGACAAGGACCGCGTCCTGCGCAAATCAAACGGCGATCTGACCTATTTCGCATCGGACATCGCCTACCATGACGACAAGTATAAACGCGGTTTTGACGTGGTCGTGGACATCTGGGGTGCTGACCATCACGGTTATATTCCCCGCATGCAGGCTGCAGTGGAGGCCCTCGGCAAAAAGGGACAGCTTGATGTAATTCTCGTCCAGCTGGTCAACCTGCTGCGCGGCGGCGAACAGATTGCCATGTCCACCCGCGCTGGTAAATTCGAAACACTTGAAGACGTGGTAAATGAAGTAGGCCGCGATGCTTCCCGGTTCATGTTCCTGTCCCGCAAGAGCGACAGTCATCTGGATTTCGACCTTGATCTGGTCAAACAGAAGACCATGGACAACCCGGTCTATTACGTACAGTACGCCCATGCGCGCATCTGCTCGATTATCCGCAAGGCCGCCGAGCAGGGTATCAACATTCCCGCTACGGATGCGGCAGCACTGTCCTCCCTGAACAATGCGGAAGAACTTGCGCTGATGAAACTCATGGACCAGTTTGCCGATGTTGCCGAAAGCGCAGGCAGAAACATGAGCCCGCACGTAATAAGCTTCTATCTGCGGGACCTGGCCGGAGCTCTGCACAGATTTTACAGCATGCACCACATCCTCTCCGCCGAAGGCGAGGTTGTGGAAGCAAGGCTCGTGCTGCTGCAGGCCGTGGCAACAACTCTCGCCAACGGCTTGAAACTGCTCGGGGTATCCGCTCCTGAACGCATGTAACTGAATTGAAAACAGGCTGCCCTGAACGGCACACGGTAAAAAACGGCAGGATTCCCGGTTGAGGCTGATTTTCAGCAGAGACCGGGCAGAGCTGTCGTCTCCGCCGTGATTAGAACCGTTCGGGTCAGCCGCTAAATCGGAGATCGTGATGGCTGCTTCCACAGGAAAAAAGAAGACCGCAAACAATCAGGAAAAAACATACACATTCACCTTCACGGTACCGGAAATGATCGGTCTGTGTGCCGGTAGTGTGGCGGCTCTGTGCGCATTCTTTATCCTGGGCATACTGCTCGGCCGCGGCTACCAGCCGGAGAACGATGTGCCGGAACTGGCCATGATGATGCCCGGCCAGTCGGCCAACAGCTCCGGAGAAATAAAGGGCGGTGTGCTGAAGCCCGAGGAATTGAGCTATATCGATCAGCTCAAGAAAAAGCCTGAATCTGCTGTCCGCCAGGAACCGGCAGAAGAAAAGCAAAGCGCAACCCCCAAGGCTGCCGCAGCAAAACCTGCGGACAAGCCGGCCCCCAAAGCCGAAGCTCCTGCCCAGCCCGCCGCTGTTGCGCAGACTCCCCCTGCCGCACAGGCACAGCCGGAACCTCCGGTTGAAATGGACAATCCGCAGGCAACCACCCTGCCGACCTACAATTATATCTATCAGGCAGCCTCTTTCGGAGACGAGATAAGGGCCAGAGATTTCAGCGACAAACTGATAGCAAACGGACTTGACGCCTATGTTGAACCGGGAAAAAGCGGCACCAGAACATGGTACCGTGTTTTCGTCCGCCATACCGGAACACCGGAATCAACGGACGCCATGAAAAGTGTGCTTCGCAAGTTCGGGATCAAAAAACCTCTGCTGAAAAGCAAGGTGGCGGCGTCCTGACCGGATGTCGTCGCGCTAGACTACCCACATTTGCTGTGGCTATTTCCGAAAGCTCCCCACGCTTTGTGTTAGAGTTACAGCTTTCAAAACAACTCCTATAAACTAATAAGGATTCCAAAGGGGATTATCCCCTTTGGCTGCCAGAGGCGAAATTAAATTATCAAAAGCGCGAAGCGCATCAAAAAAAGCCCCACCGATCCCTGTTAAACCGATTTGTATCATTCTGTTACCGACTGATGTCTAACTCATTATTTTTTGCATCCGCTGCTGCCTCCGCATACGTGCAGCCCAATAATACTCTTGCTCAATTTTGCTGATTCGTGCTTAAATCCTTCCGCATGGATTCAACCTGACTGCAATCCGAAATAGCAAAAACAACCGGTACCCGCTGCCAAAAGGAGAATGTAGATGTCGGCTGAGCATAAGAAAATGGGTGTTATCGCCTGTACGGCAGTTGTGGCCGGAAACATGATGGGATCCGGCATAGCCCTGCTCCCGGCAAACCTCGCCGCCATAGGCAGCATTTCCCTCATAGGATGGGGAGTGGCTCTCCTCGGCGCGCTGGCTCTTGCCTACGTTTATTCAAGGTTGGGCATGGAGGATCCGCAGGAAGGCGGTCCCATCGCCTATTCCGGCGAAGTTGCACCTATTCTCGGATACCAGTCCGGGCTGCTCTACTACCATGCAAACTGGATTGGAAACCTTGCCATTGCCATCACCGGTGTGGACTATCTTTCTGTATTTTTCCCGGCACTTCAGGACCCGGTCATGTCCGGGATCACTTCCATAGCCATTATCTGGCTGTTCACCGGCATAAACATTCTCGGCGCGGACTGGATAGGGCGGCTGGTATCCATAGGCGTAGTATTACTGCTCATTCCGGTGATTGTTACCGGCACAGCGGGGTGGATGTTCTTTGACGCATCCCAGTTCAACGCGAACTGGCTGGTCAAGGGCCAGACGCCCGACTCTGCCGTGCTGGCGGCCATCATTCTCTGCATCTGGAGCTTCATCGGCGTGGAAAGTGCCGCGGTGAACACCGCCGTGGTCAAAGACCCCAAAAGGACGATACCCTTGTCCACAATGATAGGCACAGCCCTTGCCGGACTGGTCTACATTCTTTCCTGTACAGCCATATCGGGCATGTTCCCTGCGGACAAGATGGCTGCTTCCGGAGCACCTTTCTCTATGGCCATGGGGCATATCTGCGCAAGCCTGCCTTTTGCGCAATACGTTCCGAAACTTGTTTCGGCTGTCACCGCCTTTGCCTGCCTGGCATCGCTCGGCTCCTGGATGATGCTGGTATCACAGGCCGGAAGCAGAGCCGCAAGCGACGGAACCCTGCCGGAAATTTTCGGCCGCAAAAACAATCACGGCACCCCGGTAATGGGGCTTATACTTTCCTCGATCATGATGAGCATCCTGCTTGTAGTGCTCATGCTGGTTTCCAAGGGTGGAAATACCCAGTCCCTGTTCGGCAACATCGCCTCCATCGCCGTGCTGCTGACCCTGCCTCCGTATTTCTACTCCGCACTCAACCTGCTGCGCCGCTACGGTTTCCATGCCAAGCGGGCCTGGCTGCAGATTACCTCGGCTCTGCTGGCCTGCGGATTCTGCCTTGTGGCGCTTTCCGGAGCGGCCAAAGATGCGCTTATCGGCTGCATGATCGTCATGCTGTGCACGTTCATCTTTTACGTCGGAAAGGACCGCACCGAATTCGAACGCAAGATCAGACAGGAGTCCTGAGTACTGACTGAAGGAAACTTTTAATCGCGGATACGGACACATTGCATTCCGTATCCGCGAAAACCGGCAAACTCCGCACGCCTATGCCTGAATCACCAAAGAAATATATTTATTATTCACTGACAGCCTCCATCGTCACCATGGTTCTCAAAACATGGGCCTGGTACATGACCGACTCGGTCGGTCTGCTCTCGGACGCACTGGAAACTCTGGTCAACCTGTCCGCGGGCATGCTGGCGCTCGCCTCGCTCAACCTGGCCCTCAAACCGGCGGACGCCGCCCATACCTACGGACACGGCAAGGCCGAATATTTCTCCAGCGGTGCGGAAGGCATGCTTATCCTCATCGCCGCGGTAGGAATCGTCTATGCTTCTGTCGAACGCTTCGCCAACCCTGCGGTTCCGGACAATCTCGGTCCCGGCCTGTTCATCGCGCTTCTTTCATCGGTCGTGAACTTCGTAACCGCCCGGATCATGCTCAAGGGAGCAAAAATACATGATTCCATAATTCTGGAAGCTGACGCAAAACACCTGCTCACCGATGTATGGACATCCGTGGGGCTGGTGGCCGGACTGGGGATCATGCTGTTCACACCGCCTGCATGGTCGGTAATCGACCCGATTATCGCGCTCATTATGGCCGGTAACATCGTATTCACCGGATTTTCACTGATCAGAAGATCGTATTCCGGACTGATGGACAACACCCTTCCGCAGGAAGAACTGCTCGTCATAGACAATGCCATACGCAGATGCGGAGGACAGGATGCGCTCTACCACGGACTGCGCACCCGCAAGGCGGGATCGGACCGCTTTGTCGATTTCCACCTGCTGCTTCCCGGAGAATCCACCATCGCCAGCTCCCATGAACTGTGCTCGGAGATAGAAACCTGCATCAAGGATGAACTGAACAACTGTCAGGTAACCATACACGTGGAACCCAAGGAGGATGAATCCTCCTACGACTGTGAGGAAACCGGCGGGTTGTGCGGCTCACGGATCAGACTTGACGAAAAGATCGGCAGCGGGAAATGACAACGCGATCCAAAACAGTCCGGCAGTTTCATGAAGGCATTGAATTGGAGCATGTCCTGATTTCGCCCGCCGAAGACGGACCTCACCCGGCAGTACTGCTCATCCACGAATACACCGGGCTCGATAAAGCCACTCTGGGACATGCCGAACGACTCGCCGAAGCGGGCTTCACGGTACTGGCGGCAGATTTCTACGGGCGAGACAACCTTCCGGCGGATATTGAACAGGCCCGGTCAATACACCGTTTATATCGCAACGACAGGCTGCTCATGCGCAAAAGGGCATGCGCCTGTCTGCAAACGCTGCTGAAATGCCCGGAAGCGGACTCCGACACAGTATTCGCCCTCGGCTTTTCATTCGGCGGAGGCTGCGCGCTTGAACTTGCCCGCACGGGCGCAAATCTGAAAGGCGCTGTAAGCGTATACGGATATCTTGATACCACCCACCCCGCAGCCGCAGGCGATGTAAAATGCCCTCTGCTGGCAATATATGTTGAAAACGACCCCGTGGTCCCCGAAGAGCATTTGCTCCAATTCAAAGGGGAGATAAACGATTCTGAAATCGTCTGCAGAATAATCAGGGTGAAAGATTCGAAACACGGGTTTGCAAAACCGGATTCGGATTGTTTTGACGCCAGGCAGGCGGAGCAGATGTGGTCAACAGTGCTGGAATGGATGAAACAAAGCCCCGGCACCTGAGCACCGGGGCAGAAATTTATGTAGACAGCTACCAGTTGTTTCTGTGAACCCGTTCTTCCTTGTAGCGGTCCTTTTTCTTGGATTCCTGATCCGGCCAGCCGATAACCAGAAATCCCAGCGGGATGACCTGCTCGGGAAGATTGAAAAGTTTTTTGTAGCCCTGCACCCGCTCCTCAATGGGATGTATACCGGTCCAGACAGCGCCCAGTCCGCTGGCACGCACAGCTAGCAGCAGGTTCTCTGTTGCGGCGGAGCAGTCCTGCACCCAGTATCCGGCGTATTTTTCCAGACTTAAATCGCCGCAGACAAGAATACCGAGCGGAGCCTTCTTGGCCATTGCGGCGTACTGGTTGATGTCCGAAACAGCATCCAGCTTTTCCCGGTCATCCACAACAATGAACTGCCACGGCTGCGCATTTCCGGCACTCGGAGCCATCATCGCCGCGCCGAGCAGCTTGCTGATCAACTCTTCACTTACCGGTTTATCCTCATATTTCCTGATACTTCTGCGGCTGTAAATAGCTTCAAAGACATCCATTTTTCAATCTCCTGCATGTTGATTTCTACGATGGCGCAATCTTAACTGAATTTATTATCTGCAATATCATACTTTTTGCTGAATTTCATTCACTCAATACACGTAAACCTGCTGTTGCGTCAGGAAAAACTCTTCCCGGCCTAAAAAAATACAAATTCTACTTGCATTTCAATCAATCTGTTGTATTCTACCAATAATCACACCCCTGATTTGGTTGAAACAGTAAAGTTCCTTACAGTCCAACCCCTTTGATGGCGGTGCCGAAATCCTCCCTCGACAAAGACTCGGTGCCGCCATCTTTTTTTTGTCCAAAAAATGGCTTCGCCCTGTGGATCAATTGCCGCAGAGGGTCACGTTGAAAAATATATAAGGAAAATGAAAAAACTGAGCCATGTTTAAAAAACATGGCTCGCAGGGATGTAATGGTGGAAGCCGCTTAACGGATCATCCGTCAGGGAACTCGCGGCGCAGATTGAGGATTTCGTCTATATCGCCAAAAAAAAGATCTGTAAGGAACGGGTCGAACTGCTTACCCTTCGATTCCATGAAATATTCTTTTATCCGTTCAATATCCCATGCTTTTTTATAAACACGCTCGCTGCCCAAAGCATCAAATACATCTGCAATGGCGGTAATGCGGCCGTATACGTGCACGTCTTCACCGGAAATTCCACGGGGATAACCCAGTCCATCCCAGCGTTCATGGTGCTCATAGGCTACAATGGCAGCGGCCTTGATGATGGGGCGGTCAGAATGCTTAAGAATTTCATGCCCGATGGTTGTGTGGGACTCGATTATCTTTCTTTCTTCAGGGGTAAGTTTTCCGGGCTTGTTGAGGATGGTGTCCGGTATGCCTATCTTGCCCACATCGTGCATGGGGGATGCAAGCCGCAGCAATTGCGCCTCTTCATCGCTCATACCGTTACGCAGGGCCAGAATATAGGATAGCTCGGCCACCCTGCGCACATGATTGGCAGTCTCGTTGGAGCGGTTTTCAACAACTTCGCCAAGGGTCAGGATTATTTCCTTCTGAGTTTCAATGACCTCATCCTGAATGGCCATGAGCGCATCCTGAGTCTCCCGGCGGACTTTAACCTCCCGGCGGAGGTCTTCGGTCCGTTTTTCAACCTCGGCTTCAAGATGCTCCTTGTAGCGCCTGTTTTCCTTGATCAGCCTCGCCCGTTCCAATCCCTGGCCCAGCACATGTTCGAGGATACTCAAATCCACGATCGGCTTGGTGACAAAATCCCAGGCTCCCAGACGAACGGCATTGATGGCGTCCTGAATAAGTCCGGCTCCGGAAACAACTATAATCGGGGTGTCCGGGCTTTCCGTGGTTACGGCCTTGAGCACTTCAAAACCGTCGACCTTGGGCATGTTCAGGTCAACCAGCACGGCATCCGGATTTTCTTTCCTGAAAACATCCAGTCCCTCTTCCCCGTCACCGGCTCCGATTATCTCAAAACCTGAATCGCTGAGATAATCGCTTATGGTTTCACGGACAAAAGATTCATCATCAATTACAAGAATTGTTAAATCAGAATTATCCAAAAGTTACCCCTGGTGCTTTATGCGGAAAATTTACTTTCTCCTCCGGACCGGCAAATCAGAAAACAAAAATAACTACTGACTAAAATTCTTATTAAAAAGGGCCGAAAAATCAAGTCCGCAAAACAAAAAACAGTGCCGGAAAGCAAATTACTTTCCGGCACTGCCCTAAAAACTATCAGATAAGGCTTTAATCAGTCGTCAAAGCGCTTCATGGAGATGATGCTGACCGGATCAACCGGGACATCATCCATGGGACCGTAGGAGCGGGTTTTTACCTTTTTGATCTTCTCAACAGCTTCCATGCCGTCAACCACCTTTCCGAATACGCAGTATCCCCAGCCCTGAGGATTCTTGCCGGTGTGGTCCAGAAAGCCGTTATCCTTAACGTTGATGAAAAACTGTGCAGTAGCGGAATGGGGGTCCATGGTGCGGGCCATAGCAAGGGTTCCCAGCTCATTTTTAAGGCCGTTGTCTGCTTCGTTTTCAACAGGCTCATGGGTATCCTTCTGTTTCATGGAAAAATCGAACCCGCCGCCCTGAATCATGAAGTTATTGATAACCCTGTGAAAAAGGGTTCCTTCATAGAATCCTTCATCTACATAACGCAGAAAATTTTCCACTGTCTTGGGTGCTTCCTTCTCGAAAAGCTCAATGAGCACTTCGCCTTCAGGGGTTTCCATCAGTACCATGGGATTGGCCATATTATATTCCTCCGATTTTTTCTTAGCATTAATTCAAGGGAAGTTACCCTTACAATAAAATGAAAAAGTAAGCTACTCCGAGCATCATGAGTACGAGGCTGGGAACGGCAACCTGCTTCCATGAGGAATACATGTCAACCTTGAAGTATTCGCAGGTAAGCAGAAAGCATATGTGCAGCGGCGACGCCATTATCCCGGAAAAACCTGAAAACATGCACAGCACCATCCAGGCGGGCAATTGGTCGGAAAGTCCGGAGGCATGAACTAGTCCTACGACCAGAGGCATGGCGGAGCCGACAAAGGCCATGGTGATCCCGGAAATGAATCCTACGAGGAAAGGCACCAGAACCGCCGCCGCGACAAGTGCTGTCTCCCCTCCGGCCATGCGCGAAAGTTCATCAATCAAACCGCTTGCGCCCAGAATATCCTTGAACACGAAAACACAGAGAATCATGAATACCATGTTCAGGAACCGTTTTTCCAGCAATAGCGAGCGGACAAGCGGCAGGGAACCGGGATTGGCAAAAACTACGCACAGCACTGCCGCTGTCAGGGCGAGCACGATTCCGGACTCGAAAGGAATGTCCGGAAAAAGCGCGGCCAGCGTCCCTTCAAAAAAAAGCGCTCCGACGATGGCGGTTATGAGCGGCAGCCCTTCAACAAGAATTCTTCTGACTCCGGTCCTGGCAGGTCCATCTCCCTGTGAATTACCGTTATTGGCCATAGGCAGCACAGACGGCCGCAGGAAGAAAAACCAGCCGAGCGCAATACACGCCAGAGACCCCGGAAAAGTATAGCTGATGAGCTTGAAGATGGGCATGGAGCAAAGTGCCGCAGCCAGAATCATTCCCGGATAGAGCGGCCAGGTAAGTTCCCAGACATGACGGAACCAGTAGTTGATGACCGCCTTTTCCCTTGAGGAAACATCCAGTCCTCCGGCTGCCTCCTGAATCATGGGAGCTGAAAAAATGGCACCTCCGGGCATGGGCAGAAGACCGATCAGGGCCGGAAAAAACACCAGCCGCAACCGGGGGCTGCGCAGATACCCGGTCAGGGATTCCATAATTCTGGAAGCCTGTCCCGTGCGTTCAAGCAAGCCGCTAAGCACCATGATAAGAGCCACAATCAGGGCAAGAAACAGGGTTTTGGAGTCAGCCAGGGCACTGAGCGAAACCTGAATGAAACTGCCCGCCCCCATGGAGGTGAATACGGCCATGACCACCGCACCTATGAGTATTGAAGGACCGACTCCAAGGCGCATCCTTATTCCGACAAGCATGCATGCAAAGACTGAAATAATCTTGATAAGAGGTAAAAAACCGGCGAGGAAATCCATTGGGAACCTTCTATGTGAAAATCAGATTATTAAGGAAAGAAAATCGGCGGAAGAACGACTGACAGCAAAGAGCATGACACCAAGAAAGAGAAATTGCAAAGAGAGAATGGATGGCCCATAGCCACACAGAATGAAGATGTACCCGAATCAGCAGTCCTCTCCATCCCGGTAACGAGGAACAGTTATGGTGATGCAGGTTTCATTTTTCTGATCGGACGTCTCCATGCTGATGGAATAATTCATGGTCTCCGCCATCAGCCGGGCAGAATAGGTTCCAAGACCGGTTCCAGAACTTTTACCGGAAGTAACGTATTTATGGAAGAACGTGTCTCGTATTTCCGGTGGAACAGCGCCTTTGTTGCAAAACGAAATAGTTACCGGATCACCGTCAGTTATGGATATGCGCACCATCTCGTTCTTGGGAGAGGCCTCCAGCGCATTGATAAGCAGCCCGGAAAAAAGCGAGTAAATCAATCTGTCCTCGCCGCAGACCAGCAGCCCCGAATTTTCATCGTCCTCCGCGCCGTTAACAGCGATGCTGATACCGACCTTGCCGGACGTGAACCTTGTACGGCTCTGGGCAACAACTGTCCGGGCAATCTCCGCAACATCGACCAGTACCGGGGAATAAACATATTTTCCGGTTTCCATCTTGAACATGTCCAGGGACATCTCGACCATGGCCAGCATGTTCCTGCCGGACTCCTCGATTATCCTGAGCAACCGCAGCTGGTCTTCCGTCAGGTTGTCGTCCATGCACAAGAGTCCCGGCAGACCGATAATCCCGTTGAGCGGGGTCTTCAGGTCATGACGCATAATGAGGTCCACGTCATTCTTCAGCTGTTCCAGTTCCTTCTTGTCGTTAATGTCTTCCTTAACGGCAACATAGCTGACAATCTTTCCATTGGAATCATATACCGGCGAAATGGATGCGGACTCCCAGTAAAGAGAACCGTCCTTGCGCCTGTTGGCAACTTCACCCCGCCAGGTTTCCCCGGAGGTGACTGTGTTCCACAGATTCTCGTAAAACTCTTCATCATGAATGCCGGATTTGAGGATACGCGGGTTGGCACCGATTGCTTCTTCCTTGGAATAACCGGTTTCAAATGAAAAATACGGGTTGACGTAACTTATGGTTCCCTCTGTATCCGTTATGACAACGGATACCGGAGCGTTTTCAATGGCTCTGGTCAGAACCTTGAGTTTTTCCTCACGCTCCTTGCGTTCCGTAATATCTATGGCAACGCCTTCAAATACATATTCATAGAGATCATAATCAAAAGTCATGTAACCGAAAATGGCCAGAAAACGCTCACTCCCATCCGGGGTCTCATATGAAATCTCGTACTCAGCGGTCTCGACATCACCGGCAAGGACTCTTTCGTTTGCCTCCAGAGCAACAGCCATGCTCTCCGGCTTTATATTCACCACATCACTCCATCTTCGTCCCAGTCCGTTTTCAGGAGGGCCGTAGCCGAGCATTTCAAATCCTTCGCTCAGCCGGATGAATTCACCGAAAATTGTGTGCGAGAAGAAAATAAACTTACTGCTGAGCTTTTTGGTTATATGGTCGAAACGGGTCTTTGACTCAACCAGTTCATTCTCAATCAGTTTCCTCTCGGTAATGTCGTGCACAGTTCCGTATGAACGTTCCGCTCGTCCGTCTTCGCCATAATCGAACCGCCCCTGCACGGAAACATATCTGACCTCACCGTCAGGCCTCACGATCCTGTGATCAATATGATAAGGCTCTCCGCTCTTCATGGAATCACGATAAGCCTCGTTGGCTACGCGGCGGTCAGCGTTATGGATACGTTTTAAAATTGTCCGTTGGGTAGGGACATCATACCCACTGATCAGCCCGAAAATCCTGTATGTTTCGTTGGACCACCATATCTTTTTATCCCGCAGGTCAACGCTCCAGTTGCCCAGATGGGCAATGGACTGGGCCTCATTCAGACTTTCCCTGCTCCGCTCAACCTCGGCATTTTTGCTGACGACCTTTACCGCTGCAAAAGACCCGCCGACAACGAGAAGCAGTATCACCAGATGAACCAGCGAAGAATTCGGAGGTAAATTGCTCCAGCCGTTCAAAGGAAGCGCCGCAATTTCCCAACTGCCCGAAGCAAGGGCTACCGGTTGCAGAACGGCTTTTGCCTCTGGATTGAAAAACTCGGGACCACCATAAAAAACAGCCCCCGAAGCCCCTTTTTCATCCACTCCGCGTATCGCCAGCCTTAGATTTCTGTTCGATTTTACTCCCGACTTAGCAAAAAGCAGATCGGCATCAATAACAGCTGAGACTATCCCCCAAAAAACCTCGCGCCTCTCCCCTCTCACAAACACCGGAACCCTTCCTACAAAGCCTTCCCCGCCGTGCGAAAATTTTACGGGACCGGCCATAATCATTTTTCCGGTCACTTCAGCCTGTTTGCATTTTTCCCATTGCTCAGGCTCCTTGCGGCAATCAAGCGCCAGAAACGCCTCGTTCCCTTTAAGAGGATGAACGTACCGGACAACATAATCAGGCGCCGCTGAAACATTGCGGATCTCATCGGAATTATACATCATTTCCTGAGAGTAATGATCGAAATCGGCTTTGGAAAAAGATGGGTTGAGGGAAATATAGTTGGCAAGACCTTGAATGATATAAAGATTACTGGCCACCTGTTTTTCTAATCTGGCCCTGATAACAGCGGTCTGCTGGTAAACATTCAATATCTGGTCGTTTCTGTAGCGCTGCAAAAGCTGATGCTGCAGGAATGCATCCAGCAGTATTGCAGTCAGAAATATTGCAGCCAGATATTTGGCGATTGACAGGGAGGTGTTTTTCATTAGGAATAATAGTGAGTTATCGACTCAAAAACGCCGGATTATCACTTTTCTTTCGCTTTGTATCAGCCTTCGTGTCCGGGCCGTCATGCCGCGAAAAAAAGGAAGTCCTTACTCTTTCAGAACAATTCCATATATCAAATTATAAAAACCTAGCCTAGCTCCGGATTGATGCTGCGGCTGCCGTTGAACACAACCTGCCACAACCTCTCAAAAGCGTGGCCGGTGTTGCGGGCATCTCCGGGGTCAGACTCGATAACACCCAGCGCTTTTTCATAAAAGTTCTTCGAACGGACGAGAATACGGTCCCTGCGGACCATGAATAATCCGGTGGCGGCACTTGCGATAAATTTTTCCGGAGGGGTGCGTTCAAAAAGTTTTTCATAAGTGTCTCCGACCGGGATATCACGCCCCCACCCGGCCCATTTACCTTTATTGGCCGGGTCGGCCATCTGGTGCGGTCTTCCGAGACGGTCACAGACAAGACGAAACCAGGCGAAACCCTTGAACGGGACATTGCGGTCAATGCAGTCCGCAATCAGTGAATTCAGCTTTGCGCAGTCCGCTCCTTCCTCCATATGGATAAAAGGAGCCCCCTGCAGAAAGACCAGAAATTCCGGAAAATCAGGATAGTTGCGCACAATGTGGGTCAGATAGGTATGGGACTCCCTTCCCACGTTGGGCAGAACCACGGCCCCTTCCACCGGACTCTCACCCTTATTGTACACCGTCGACGGACAGTCGAGAGCTTCAAGCCAGGAAAGCTCTTCGCTGTACCTTGCAATGACCGCGCTTACTTTTTCCCCGGAAAACTTCAAGAATTATCCCCGCTGCTGCATTCAAGGGACAACGGGCAGCTCCGCAGTACCAGAAAGCCGAGCAGCCCTGCCACCAGTGAAGCAGCCAGAATGCTGAACTTGGCATCCACGATGAACGGCGAGCTTTCTTCCCACGCCAGGGTGGCGATAAATATGGACATGGTAAAACCGATGCCGGCTAAAAGAGATGCCCCGAAAAAATGACCGGGAACCATGCTGCCAGGCATGTCCGCCACGCCGAGCTTTATGGCTATCCAACTTGCCAAACATATTCCTGCCGCCTTGCCGCCGATCAGCCCGAAAAAGATACCCATGCTCACAGGATGGAACAGATCAACTCCTCCGCCTCCGAAGTTTATCCCGGCATTGGCCAGAGCGAATACCGGCATAATCCCGAATGCGACCCAATAGTGCAGACCGTGCTCTATTCTCTTGAGTGGTGGAGCGGCCTTGATCACATCCCCGTGCATTGATCCGAGGGCGGAAAGCATACCCTTGTTTGAGAGGGTAACAGCGCCGCTTCCTGCCGCAGATTCATACTCGGAGACATGTCTGGTCATGGCTCCGACAAAATCGTTGCAGCATATTCTGGTGGAAGACGGAATGCTCATAGCTGCCAGCACACCGGCAACAGTGGCATGAACGCCGCTTTTCAGAAAAGCCAGCCACATCAGAACGCCGAGTACAAGATACGGCAGCGGAGACCTGACGCCCATGCGATTCAAAAAAAGCATTAAAACAAAGAACAGAAGTCCTACCCCGATTATCCAAACCGACACCCCTGTGGAGTAAAACACGGCGATAACCAGAATTGCTCCGATGTCGTCCACAATTGCCACTGCGGTCAGAAAAATCTTCAGGCTCGTGGGGACACGATTTCCGAGCATGGAAAGGACGCCGAGTGAAAAAGCTATATCGGTGGCCATGGGGATTCCCCAGCCGTCCGCGGAACTCGTGCCGGAGTTGAACAGGGCATAAACCACTGCCGGAACAACCATGCCGCCCACTGCCGCAAAAATGGGCAGTGACGCCTGTCGAAAGGAGTTCAGTTCCCCGACCAGAATCTCCCGCTTGATTTCAAGGCCCACAAGAAAAAAGAAGACTGCCATAAGCCCGTCATTAATCCAGAGTATAGCGGGCTTGGTAAGGACGAACTCCCCGGCGCCAACTGTCAGAGGGACATTTTTGAACGCTTCATAAAGATGGCCCCAGGGGGAATTAGCCCAGATCAAAGCAATGATCGTGGCAACGATGAGCACAACCCCGCCGGAGGATTCAACCTTAACAAACTCATAAAAGGGCTGCAGCATACGGTCTATTGCCAGCTGCTCCGTGCCTGCCTGCAACGGTTTTTCACTCATTGAAAGTCTCCAATTTTTATTGCTGTAAATTCCTAAACTTTGGTAAAACAGATTTTATTATCAATTATAATCAGCTTACAACTATCGGTTATTTAACTTCGTTTATACATACAGGAAAGTCAGGCAAAAAAAAACATGGAGAATGACCCTGTTCGCGAATCAACTTTATTGGGCTCTTACAACCTCGCCTGTCTGCCTGGCGGCAAAGAAACCTGAACTGAACAGAATTCCAGCACAGACCAGAACGCATCCACACAAGTGGAACCAACGCAATTCCTCGCCGAGTACCAGAGACGACAGGAGCACCGCGGATACCGGCATTATTCCGGTAAACGCGCCGGCAACCGAAGCCTTCACCCGCACCACTCCCGCAAACCAGCAAAGATAGGCCAGCACGGTAACAACAGCACCGTAATAACAGACCGCCACCCATGCTTCGAAGGGAACAGCAGAAAGATCACACTGCGAATATTCGTACAGGGAGGCCGGGAGAAACCAGAGCAGGCCGAAAAAAGAAATCAACGCGGTGGCCGCAAGGGGTGAAAGAGGTTCGTTTATCCATTTGCGGAAAACAAGAAACATGGATTCCGCAACAACAGCACCGAGCACAAGCAACAAACCTATAAGCGAGCTGCTTCCGCCCTCCTGTCCCACGCTGAGAACAAGTATTCCGGCAAAGGAAAGCACTATTCCGCCACAGGACAGCGCTGAGCACTTTTCCCTGAAAAAAGTCCACCCGATTACCCCCATGAAGGCAGGCGTTGTGCTGGTGATGATGCCTGCGGACGCAGGACTCACGAACCTCAACCCGAAGAGCAGGCATACGGTAAACAGAAATGATCCGCAGAGAGCCTGCACAACCAGAATCATCAAACTACGGATAGAAAGGCGGGGCAGTCCTCCTTCCAGATAAAAAAGGACCGGAACTATGATCACTGAGGCCAGCAGAAAACGCAGGCCGGAAGAGAGGAAAACAGGAAGCCCGGAGACCATTATTTTACCGGCCACCACTGAACTTCCCACTATCACCATTGCCAGGATAAGATTTACATATGCTTTTATCATTTCATACTCCTTTCGGAGTACGAATCTATGCCGACACGGTGCTGCTGTTTTGGATGAAATTGCGGTATCGTCCGGGAGTTATTCCGAACTGCCTGCTGAAATGGCGGTTCAGATGACTCTGATCACAGAAACCGCAGGCAGCGGCTATATCCGCGAGCCTCATACTTGTTTCAAGCATGCTTTTCGCTCTTCTGGCCCTTATCTGCATCAGGTAGGCGTGGGGGGTAATGCCTGTCCCTTTCTCGAAAACACGCAGAAAATGAAACCGGCTCAAGCCGCCAAGTGCCGCTAGCTGTTCAAGACTGACGTCCGAAGAGAAACAATCCTCCATGAACTCGCGGGCCATGTTGACTGACCGATGCTCACTACCGGGTTCGCAGAGGCTCGCCGAGTCATCTGCATGTCTGGAAATCCAGCTGACCAGAAGTTCCAGCAGCATGGTTTCCATCTCCAGCGAGGAAGCGGTCCCCTGTTCCAGACTTCTGTGAACCTGCATAATCTGTCCGGCCAACGCTGGATCATTCAGTACGCCTTCCCGGAAATACGGCTGTTCCGGGCGGCTTGAAATCTCACCGGCAGCCTTCATGAGCAGTTCGGCAGGCAGGTAGAACATGCGGTAAGACCAGCCGCCGTCAACAGCGGGGTGTCCGTCATGGGCTTCTCCGGGTACAACAAGATTTACAAGCCCCTTGGAGGCCACCAGTTCCGCTCCGCGATATCGGAACCCCATGGCCCCGTCTTCGATAACCCCTACGGCGTAGTCTTCATGAATATGCCGGGAAAAGATCTGATGAACATAACTCGCCCGGAGAATTTCAAGCTGACAGCCCATTAACCGTATTTTTTTTAAAAGCAGTGAATCTTCCATTTCCCGATTTCTCCGGCGTTTTTCGCTCATCAGGATAATAAGCACATCCGCCGCAGTTGCAAGGACTGCCAATTATAAGAATATTAATCGCAAAAAAAGTTGACACCTGCCTGCGTTATGCGTAGAAATTCTCCTCCGGCGCCGAGGTAGCTCAGTCGGTAGAGCAGGGGACTGAAAATCCCCGTGTCGGCAGTTCAATTCTGTCCCTCGGCACCACACGAGACATATTGCCCTCATGATCTGATCATGAGGGCTTTTGTTTTTTTGTCATCATAAAATTCCCTATATTTACCGGCAAGATACGCGCAACTATCCATCCCCCTGCTACTTTTCACCCCATCGGAAGCAAATTTTATTTTCGAAAAAATAAAATTCAGTATATATTATAACGACTGGCTGAATCCTATTCATTGGACTTTCGTTGTCTGAAACAACCGTTTTGGGGAGATCACATGAAGTTATCATCAAAATTAATGCTGGGATTCGGTTCTGTTATCGTCCTTCTGCTCATACTTGCGTCAGTGTCTTTCTGGGCACTGAACAATTCAAGCGAAGGCTTTACGCAGTACCGGGAACTTGCGCGCGACACAAACCTGTGCGGACGCCTTCAGGCCAATATGCTGATGGTTCGCATGAATGTTAAAGACTTCATCCTCACAGGAAGTGAAAAAGACATTGAAGAGTATGGTGTATACTTCAAAAAAATGCGGGAGTTCCTGGATGAAGCCTTAGCCGAAATAAAAAACCCGGAAAGAGCCGGAATGCTTTCCGCCACAGACGAACTGGTTCGTTCATACGGACAGAACTTTGAAATCATCAAGAAAGCCAGCCTCCAGAGCAAGCACTATGTTGATCTTCTCAATATGGTCGGACCGCAGATGGAACAAAAACTCTCCCGAATTCTGGAAACAGCCGAACGTGACAACGATATGGCCGCTGCTGTAAAAAGCGGTTTTGCCCTGCGGCGGCTGCTGCTGGCCAGACTGTACGTGGTCAAATTCCTGCAGGATAATTCCAAGTCGGCAATGGAAAGGGTGGGAACCGAAATGGCCGATCTGGACAGAATAACCGCCGAACTTGAACGCAGCCTCAGAAATCCGGAACGCCGTAAGCTCCTATCAGAACTGATCGAAGGTAAGACAAAATATATTGAGGCATTCAACAGTCTGACAAAGGTAGTATTCAGCCGCAACGAAATAGTTACCGAAAGGCTTGATAAACTCGGTCCGCAAATCGCTTCCAAAGTTGAGGATGTGAAGCTCTCCGTAATGTCCGACCAGGAAATTCTGGGACCGAAACTGCAGGCAGCCAACAGCCAGGCCATCATGCTTGCAGTCATAATCAGCATTGCCGCAGTTGCCGTGGGCATCTTCACGGCCTGGTTCATCATAAGGACGGTAAACATCCAGCTTGGAAGCGATCCGGCTGAAATAGCAACCATCGCCGCCAGCATTGCAGAAGGGGGTCTGGATCTTCGCTTCAAGAAATCCGCTGTCGGGGTATATGGAAATATGAAAGAGATGGCCATGCAACTTATCCGGGTTGTTACGGACGTTCGCGAAGGATCGGTAAACGTGGCATCCGGCAGCACGGAACTCTCGGCATCGGCGGAAGGACTCTCCCAAGGGGCAACTGAACAGGCCGCATCCATCGAACAGGTTTCGGCCTCCATTGAAGAAATGGCCAGCAACATCCATCAAAACACCCTTAACGCCAAGACCACCGAAGACATAGCCATTCAGGCTGCCGGTGATGCCCGCGAGAGCGGTTCGGCTGTTAACGAAGCCGTGGCGGCCATGAAAAACATTGCTGAAAAAATCTCCATCATTGAAGAAATCGCGCGCCAGACCAATCTGCTGGCACTTAATGCCGCCATAGAAGCAGCCAGAGCAGGAGAACACGGTAAGGGATTCGCAGTTGTCGCTGCGGAAGTCCGCAAGCTGGCTGAACGCAGCGGAAACGCAGCCGGTGAAATAAGTGAACTCTCCACCAGTACCGTAAACGTTGCGGAAAAGGCCGGATCAATGCTTGAAAAACTGGTCCCTAATATTGAGAGAACCGCCGAACTTGTTCAGGAAATTTCATCTGCCAGTGCGGAGCAGAATTCAGGAGCGGAGCAGATCAGCAAGGCCATCACCCAGCTTGACGCGGTTATCCAGCAGAATGCCTCAGCGTCCGAAGAAATGGCCTCTACCAGCGAAGAGCTGTCCGCCCAGAGCATGCAGCTTGAGAACACCATGTCGTTCTTCAAGGTCAGCGGAAATATAAGTATCGGTAGAAATCGTCCCAAGGCCCTGCCACGCTCGGCAGAACCTGCGAAGGCACCTGCGGCAGGCGGAGATAAGGACTCTTCCGGTTTCGGAGGGCTTTCGCTGGACATGGCTTCCAGCGACGATGATTTTGAAAAATTCTAGTCCTTCTCCTGTCCCGGTTGATGCCGGGCACATCTGAGAATGGAAAAAGCCGTTGCGGAAATACGCAACGGCTTTTTTATTCAATATTTCAAATAGTTATGTGCGCTAAGCCATTTTTGCCTGTGCAATTACGAACTCAATGGCTTCTTCCATGTTCGTCACATCACCGGCAATCTGGGCCTTGAGCAGGGTTTCCCTGATAATGCCAACTACAGGGCCGGGTTTCAGGCCGGTATGCTGCATTATCTCGTTACCGTTGAGGAACGGGTCGAGCGCTTCCTCGGGAATATCAGCACGCTCAAGCATCTTGATGTTGTGGTTGAATTCCTTGTAAGTGGTGCCTCTGGCCTTGATATCGGCACGGGCAATCTCGATGAGACGCGGATATTCGTCAATAACCTTGAATTTACGGATACCCTTGTCCGTGAGCATGAAATGGAAACGCATGTGGTTTCTGACCAGATCACAGATCAGGTCCACATCTTCCTGAGGGAAGTTGAGACGGGTCAGTATCTTTCTGGTTACCTTGGCTCCGACACGATGGTGCTGCAGGAACTGCCAGTTTCCGTCCACTTCTTCAGCGGTATAGAGCTTGCCCACATCATGGAACAGGCAGGCGACCACTCCGAACCAGTCATAGGGAAGTTCTTCCGGATAGAGTTTCATTACATCCAGAGTATGGCTGAAAACATCTTCCAGTTCACCGGTTTTGCTGTTCTTGACCTGAGTGAGTCGGGAAAGCGCCGCAATTTCAGGAATCAGACCGTGCAGAAGCATGGTTTCGAAAAGCAGTGAAACGAAAACATACATGTTTTCGGCTTCCACCTTGCGCCATTCGTTCATGATTTCGGGAACCGGAACATAGTCCAGTATGCGCTTCGAAGAACGGATAATGGCTATCTTGGTATTTGTTTCAATGGGCAGATTGTAGTTGGCGGCAAAACGCAGCGCCCTGATGCCCATGAGGTAATCCTTCTTAAGCGTCTGGTCCGGAATACCAGTCATGCGGACTTCGCCGGAACTCAGTTCGGCAAATCCTTCATAGGGATCCTGAGCCTTGGGGATGTAAGGGCATGCGGCGGAAAGCGGAATTTCATGCTTTTTCTCCAGCACCTTGAGCAGACGCGGTGTCATGCGGGCAACGCATTCCTCCGGATGGCAGGAGTTGCTGCTTTCTGAACTGTAGAAGAGGAAGGTGGTTTCACCTTCTTTAAGTATCGCACAGATTCCGGTTCTTTCCGAGGGCTGGATGCTTGGGAAAAGCTTTGCAAGGCCCTTGAAATCAAGCTCCGTTGAAATGTCCAGTTCTGTCTCGTGCCCCTTGTCGTCGATGGTCAGCTTCTGAAGTCTTTCGTTGATGATGTAAGCATCATATCCGTTGCGCATGATGGTTTTGCAAATACCAACCGCATCCTTGAAAGGTTCACTCATAATCTCTCCTTATCAGAAATAAACAGCCTGTCATATTTACATCGGTTGTTTTTTTCAACCACATAAATTTATTGTTTTTTTGCCGTAATCGTCGGCTTTATTCCCTGTCTTTTCAAGAGGTCATACTATTTTTTTCCCGCCAAGGAAATGGCTTATGACCCGCCCTTTCAGGGTTTGGCCCATGAAAGGCGTGTTTTTGCCCTTGGAATGCATTGCTTCCGGCGTGAGAACCCATTCCTCGTTGGGATCGAAGAGAAAGAAGTCGGCCGGGTCGCCTTTGCGGAAACTGTTCAGCGGCAGAGCAAAGGTTTCGCAGGGGGCGGTTGTCCACATGCGGATGAAATCATCGAAAGTTATTTTGCCCGCAGCCACCAGTGACCAGGTGAGAGGCAGAGCCGAATCCAGCCCGGAGATTCCGCAGGGAGCCAGCATGAATTCAACTTCCTTTTCGTAGCCTGCATGCGGGGCGTGATCGGTGGCGAACATGTCGATGATACCGTCTTTTATCCCGGCAAACAGAGCGTCCACATCGTCCTTTGTGCGCAGGGGGGGATTGACCTTAGTGGCTGATCCGTACCCTTCCAGCGCTTCTTCGGTCAGCAGAAGATAGTGCGGACACGTCTCTGCGGTGACCTTTACGCCCCGTTTTTTGGCCCAGGCAATAAGGTCCACGGATTTACGGCAGGAAATATGGGCCAAATGGATGTGCATATCCAGATATTCAGCCATCAGCAGGTCGCGGGCCACCTGTGCGGCTTCGGCAACGTCCGGCTGTCCGGCAAGGCCCAGCAGACTGGAGACCCTTCCCTCGTTCACCCCTGCAGCCGGTTCGAGCCAGGGATCTTCGCAGTGATCTATAACCGGTTTTCCGGTGTCCGAAGCGTATTCCACGGCCCGGCGGTATATTTCACTGTTCTTTACCGGCACTCCGTCATTGGAAAAAGCGGCGCACCCGGCTTCCGCAAGCTCGTGCATGGGAGAAAGCTCCTTGCCTTCAAGCCCCTTGGTAAGAGCTCCCACGGGATAAAGACGCGGTCCGCCATCAGGATAGGCCTGAGCCGCTTTGGAGAGCATTTCGTCCGTCACAACGGAATTGTCGTTCACCGGCGCGGTGTTGGCCATGCACATTATATTGGAAAATCCGCCATGGACAGCAGCCTTCAACCCGGAAGCAATATCTTCCTTGTATTCAAAGCCGGGTTCGCGCAGATGGGTATGCACATCGGTCAGGCTGGGCATGAGCAGCAGGCCGCGGGCAGCGACTACTTTCGCACCTTCGTACATGGTGTCGGAGGACGGAACAACCTCTAGAATCTTTCCATCGGCGACCAGGAGATCGGTTTCCTCTCCTTTCCAGACCGCCTTGCGGACAACGAGTTCGGGACTGGTCATGATCCGGCCTCCTTAGTTGTTTTTACGGGTGAGATAAAGATAGAGAAGGGCCATGCGGGTGGCTACACCGCTGGCGACCTGATCAAGCACAAGGCTTGCGGCCGAATCTGCAATTTCGGAATTGATTTCGACCCCGCGGTTCATGGGGCCGGGATGCAGTATTTTAACATCCGGTGAAGCCAGTTCGATCTGCCTGCTTCCCAGACCGAAAAACCGGGAATATTCACGCAGGTCCGGAAGCAGGCCCGCCTGCTGGCGTTCAAGCTGCAACCGCAGACACATGACGGCATCCACGCCTTTGCAGGCTTCGTTGATATCGGTAAAGACTTCCACGGGCCAATCCTTCAGATACGGCGGCAGCAGCGTGCGCGGACCGCACAGCCGGACTTTTGCGCCCAGCATGGTCAGCATAATCACGTTTGAACGGGCCACCCGGCTGTGGGCGATATCCCCGAGGATAAGCACGGTCCTGTTTTCGAACGAGCCCCACTCCTTGTAGAGAGTAAATCCGTCCAGCAGGGCCTGAGTCGGGTGGGCGTGACGGCCGTCCCCGGCATTGATCACGCTGCACTCAAGGCGTTCCGAAAGGAACTGTGCCGCTCCGCTTGCCCAGTGACGAATGACTATTCCGTCAGGATTCATGGCCTGCAGGGTCAGGGCCGTGTCCTTGAGGCTTTCGCCCTTGGTGAGACTGCTGGAGCTTTTGGCCAGGGAAAAAGTATCGCAGGAGAGCCTTTTTCCGGCCATATCGAAAGAGGTTTTCGTCCTGGTGCTCGGCTCGGCGAAAAAAAGGACCACACTGCGGCCTTTCAATGTCGGAACCTTTTTTACCGGGCGTGAGTTGATTTCCTGAAAGTAGGTGGCTGTCTCGAATACATGCCACACTTCCTCTGTGCTGAGCTGCGTTATGTCCAGCAGGTCTTTATGCTGCCAATTCATGGTAACCTCTTTGGCCGCAGTCGCGGCAGGCTGAAAAAGTTATGCGAACAAAAGCCCTTCCAGACGGGACGGAACGGTTGCAAAGACCGCTCTCTTCCCTTTTTCCAGTGAGCCGTATGAATTGTCTGTCTTTAACGCCCTGGCCCCGTTGAGCGTGACCAGAGACAGCGCTTCACGGGCGGACAGTGAAATTTCAAGATTTTCAAGCAGGTATTCCAGTTCGTTCCACATGTTCAGATCGTAGTTGGAGGCTATACTGTCGGTGCCGAGACAGGTGTTTATGCCTGACTTCAATATCTTTTCCCATGGAGCCCTGCCTTCACCGATATATTCATTGGAACGCGGACACAGGCAGACATTCACATTTCTTTCTTCAAGAATCGCTATGTCACTGTCCGTAACCCGCACGCAGTGAACAACCAGAGTGGAACCGTCCAGCAGTCCGAGCGAATCTGCGTATTCAACCGGGGTTATTCCGCTGTTTCCGCAGTCTGCGAGCATTCCCGCGCCGCGAAGCATCTCGGCAAAAACTCCGGTCCCGGCAGCCACGATTTCGTCTTCCTCGGCATTTTCGGCAAGATGCATGGGGAACGGCAGCCCGGCTTCATCATCAGCTTTCTTGACCGCCCGCAGCAGTTCTGCGGATGTGGAGTAAAGCGCATGACCGGAACCGACCACCTTTCCGTTTATGAACTTCTTTTGCGGAAATAATTTTGCGCCTTCTTCCGGAACCTGCAGCCCCATGGCCTCGCAGCAGGCACAGAACCCCATGCCCAGTTCGTCCATGACAGTGGCTATGTTTATCACGTTGGCGGTGGCTATGTCCGCACAGAAAACCGTTCCGCTTTCAAGCATTCCCGCAACCGCTTTTCTCACCGCATCCATTTCAGGAATATACATCGGATTGGCGATAAGGGATTTCACCCAGGAGGTGAAGCCCTGCCCCTGAACGGTTTTTCCGCGTAGATGCGAAAGTCCAAGGTGTACGTGGGCGTTAACGAGCCCCGGGACAACAGTTACCTCGCCGAGATCATCCACTTCTCCTGAAAAATCTTTTTTCAGGTCGGTCCAGCAGCCTGTTTCAAGTATTGTGCTGCCATCGTGGATCATGGCGAAATTTTCAAGAATTCCCTCGCCATCTTTCATGGTTACAGCTCGCGCTGCTCTTATGCATCTGTTCATGGGCAAAAAAATGCCGGACTTGAAGGTCCGGCCTGATTTTATTTTGTTTCTGGGTCTTCAAAGAAGACGTAATTTGTAGAGTAGTCGCTGAATTCGAAATAAACTTTCTTTTCACCGGGGTCGGCTTTACCGTTGAGATTGGCATCCAGCACTCCGTAACCGAAACGGTAAGGACGCTGAACCCTTTCCTTGGTGCCTGCCGCAGTGGAAAGTTTGTCTATTTTTATGAAACGTTTGATGACGTTGCCCCCGGAATAGATTTCAAGAATTCCGTCAACACCGGTCCAGTTCTGGATGGAACGGCCGATACGGTTCTGGGTTTCCTGAGTGCATCCTGCGAAAACGGCAAGTGAAATCACCAGCATAACCACGGTGATCAGACTGTGTATTTTCATGCATGTACTCCTTGTAGATGTTGCAGCCATCAGGTCAAACGGGCAGTTCATACATTTTTTTTCCGGGAATGCAAAGCCGCTTCTGCTCTATTGAACCGCCGGAAACCAGAGGAAATGAAATCCGGCTTTGGGCGGCAGCAGATTCCCGGCATCAATGTTGACCAGCGCAAGGGGCTCGGTCCGGGCTGTTACCGTGTTGTACAGAGTATCGTCCGGATAAAACTCGCGCCTGTAGGTGATAACAAGGGAATCCTCCGGGATACCGGCCAGCTCGCATGCCTTGGAGACGGCATCGGGCAGATAACCGATCCCGTCTATGAGGCCGACTTTCTTTGCTCCGTCAGCGCTGAATACCTGAGCGGTGAAGATTTTTTCAAGATTTTTTTCAGAAATCTTCCGGTGTTTTTTCACCAGCGCCTGAAAACGATCAGCATAATTACTGATGATGGTGTCTATTATCTGTTCCTGTTCCGCCGTGTCCGGCTTGAAGGGAGAGCCCATATCCTTGTTGCGGCCGGATTTCGAAATTTCCACGGAAACCCCGATCTTATCCATGAGCCCGGCGACCTTGGGGCGGATGAAGATCACTCCCACCGAACCTGTCAGCGATGTGGGATGGGCCATGATCCAATCCGCAGGAAGACTGATGTAGTATCCGCCGGAAGCGGCAACATCCATCATGCTGACCACAACTTTTGCGCCGGTTTTTTGCTTGAACCGCTCTATTTCGTTGTAAAGCACATCACTTGCGGTAACCGATCCTCCGGGAGAATCGACCCGGATCACCAGAGCCTTAACCCTGTCGTCTTCGGCAGCAAGTTGGAGTCTGGATGTGACTTCCTGCACCAGACTGGGGGCATAGCCGAGCAGGCCGCGTTTAGGCGAATCGGAAATTGTGCCGTCAACGGAAATGACCAGGACCTTGTACGGGCCTTCCCCCTGAATGTACTGCTCAAGCAGGGGATCGGTTCCATCGGGAAAGAGGTTCATTTTCGGCTGGCAACCGGAAATTACAAGTCCAAACAGAATGCACAGGACAATGAAGATTCTTTTCATGAACAGACTCCGTGGTTCGGACAAAAATAGCAGAAGCCGGATGCGATGGCAAAGGAGGATGCAGCTTTCCTATTTCTCGTACATGGCCAGCTTTATCCCGAATGCGAAGAAGACGCATCCGAGCATGCGGTCCAGCCAAAGCTGCATACGCTCGCTTTCGCGCAGTCTTCCGGTAACCCGATCTCCGGCAATAATAAGCGGCGGTTCTATGACTGCGGCAACAACGATAATCAGAGTCCCGTGCAGCAGAAGCTGGGCCCATACCGGCCCGGCACCCTCAACAACAAACTGGGGCAGAAAAGCCAGAAAAAAAGTTGCAACCTTGGGGTTCAGCAGGTCTATCAGCACCCCCTGTCTGAAAATCGCAGTCGCACTTTTCGGAGACTCGTTATCGCGGATGTTCAGGGCTCCGCCTTTGGAGCGCAGGGCCTGTACGCCAAGCCAGAAGAGGTAGGCAACCCCGATCCACTTGACCACGGAAAAAGCTGTAGCCGAAGCTGAAACAATTGCCGAAAGCCCAAGGGCGGCCAGCAGAACGTGCCCGAAAGCTCCGGTCCAGATGCCGAACATGGCGGCAAACCCGGACTTGCGCCCTCCGCTTACGGTATGGCTGAGAATAAAAGCCATATCAGGGCCGGGGGCAATGTTCAGCAGAAATGAGGCCAGAATAAAAGTGGACCAGTGGGCGATGTCATAATGAAACATTAGTTATCCCTCGCATAGAAAGGTTTAAGAAGACAGGACCGCTGATGGGCCTGTCGGGTTGCAGAAGAATCTGTTTTGGCGCGGGAACAGAAGATGTGGATGCGGGCAGCAGCCCGTATGGATGATCAAGGCTATCCGGGATATAATGAAAAGTAAACAGTTCTGCCCATCCCGAAAAGAAAAAGCCCACGGCACCTTAAAGCTGGTGCCGTGGGCGAAATTCACTGCTGCTGTTGCCGGTTAACAGCCCGTTGTAAAGAACAACTGCGCAGACTGTTCAAAAATGGTGAGATGCTAGGCGCAAAAAAAGTTCAAGACCGACGCGTACTTCCTGTACGCGAGGATTTGAACTTTTTGAAGCAACGACGCAGATCGCCGTTTTTCAACAGTCTGTTAGGACATGCGGGCAAGCTGACGGCGATATTCAGGCGAAATTTCAAGCCGTTCGATGTGACGCAGATCCACGAGGGTGGACCTCATCTTGGTACGGTTGTTTTCGCGAATGGCAGCCACGGTCCAGACCGGGAGCCAGAGGCCGAGAGTTGCAATGGTCAGCACTGCGTGCAGGCTGTGGTTGACTTCGGTGTTATTGTTGGCAGAACGGGTAGCGGCCCAGGCCTTGATGGTTCCGATTGCGTACATGTTATATTCCTCCAAAAAATTTTGGTTGATTTGTGTTGCTCACGGCTCCCAAGTATGTCCCGGTGCAATGTAAGTCAACAGCAACACATGCATACGCAACGATTGAATAGCAAATAAAATTCAGCGCGAATGTTTTAAATAATAATCTTTTAAATCAATATGTTATGTAATAAAAAGCACTCTGCCTATCTCTTTTTATTATTTTTCCGCGCCGTTGATTTAAGAATCAATGCTTTGGTGAAATTTTTCGCAAGCCTGTCCGGTGAGTACATGCATTTACATATTTGATATAAAAGTTGAATGTATATATAACTTAAATTAAAGGATATATTTTTTACACCCTGAAAAAAGTGCCAATTTTGTTAAAACTTTACGCTCGCTTTGAACTGAAAGTAAATCGCTATTGAAATTATCTATTACTGTTGTACAAAACATTAAAACAACATTTATCATGTATAATTGATGCACTTTTACTGCAGTACAGACACATACTGCATCACTTTTTACTAAACTACAGAAGGACAACATAAGCACTGCATAAAAATTTTCAGCAACTGAAAAACCTAAGCCACCACCGAAAACTATTCACACTTTTTTTAAAAACCGGGAATTTTAGATAGTTCTAAAATTAAAAATATGAATTTTATTCTTGAAAGCGCCCGGCACGGCATGTCTGTGCACACAGAAAAATCATCCGCGGGAGGGCAAGGGGGGGGAATAGTTTCCAGAGGCAGGCTTCATAAGTGCGTCCGTCCCCGGAGGAAAAGGCAGCGCCGTGATGCGCCCGCTGACCTCAAAGCTGGTGGCGGAATCTCCGGAACGCTTTAATGCCCGTCGCCAGCTGTTTTCCTTGGAGGCAAGGGCAAGGTTGTCACTTCCGATAGGATCAAACTCCAGAGCCACAGCCTTTTCAGGGTCCTGCAGCAGATCAACCACCAGTCTGTAGGAATAGTCCAGCACCGAACGCAGATAATCATGGCGGTATGCCGGTATGACCCGTTTGGAAAAATGCAGCGATCGCGTGACCGTTTTGTACTCAAGCAACCCTATTGTCTGATGAAACACGCTTTTTTTCAGAAAAAAACTCAGCTTCCGTGCATCCATGTGCTTGCGCAGCGACAGGTCCGCTTCATCATGGGCCTTTCTGAACAGCCTTGTTGTCTGCTGCGCCGACCAGTTGGCCTGGTCATCGGCCAGCATTTCAATATACACATGGCTCACCCTGCCGCCCGGAGGGGCCTCGCACATCAGGTTCGGAACATAGTAGTTGTGGGCTATGATATCGGCTGCCAGATGGGAAAGGTATCCAAGGGAGTAGGCTTTGAGAAACTCCGTATCGGCCTCTTCCAGCAACGCGAATCCTGTTTTCCAGTTATGGCTGTGCTTGCGTTTGGCCTTGCTGCCCTTGCCTATGAATATGTCTGCACTGAGACAGCCGTATAAAAATATTGCCGAGTTCGACAGGAGCATTCTGGCGGTCTCTGCGGAAAACAGCCCGGTGTGGGACAGGACCGCGTTTCCTATGGCCATGTGCACTCCCGGCCCCCAGGCCAGACAGGTCGCCGCAGACCCCAGAACCGCCGTAACGGTGAATATCAGGACAAGAAAAATTCTGCTCATCTGTAAAAAATAACTCTCCGGGACAAGCGGTCAAGGTTCTTTTTTGATGCGCTTCGCGCTTATGATTGACTGATTTCGCCGTTGGCAGCCAAAGGGGATAATACCCTTTGGAATCCTTAATTGTTTTAACTAATTAAGATAAAGGTGTCGATTTTTTTGGAAACTGGAGAATTACCTTATCGGGCTAAAGCAGCGGAGCCACAAGGCGGGCTACTCCTTCCACGGTATCACGCACGAATCCTACGTGCTGTGTTCCTTCCCTGCTTTCGTTTATCAGCCCCTTAACCCATTGTTTTACGGCTTCAACGTCAGGATCGGAATAGGAGAACATGACGATCTCGTAGTTCAGGAACAGGCTGCGCATGTCCATATTTGCCGAACCGACAACCGCAAGACGGTTGTCCACAACAACTACCTTGGCATGTACCATGTGCGGAAATTTCAGAATGACGCCGCCGCACTCCTCAAGTTCACGGAGATGTGTTCCGCGGGCCAGATCGGCAAGCAGGTGGTTGGACTTGCCCGGAACCACAACCCGCACATCCACTCCGCGCAGGGCGGCAAGACGCAGGGCCTGGGCCAGCGCTTCATCCGGCACGTAGTAGGGAGTGACAATCCAGAGACGTTTCTCCGCTGTGAAAGCTGCGGTAAGCATGGCGTCATGCACCGGGTCACGAGGTACGTCAGGGCCGGAAGGCACAACCTGCATGACCCCCTCGCCGCTGACAGCTCCTCCCTTGAGGCACGGCGGAATGATATTGACCTTTTCCCCGTAGGCAAAAAGCCAGTCGGACTGGAAAACTTCTATATAGTGACGCACCGCAGGGCCGCGCAGGACAAAAGACAGATCCACCCAACGGTCCTTGCACGGTTTCGGCCCTATGTATTCATTGGCTATGTTGGTTCCGCCGGCCAGCACGACCTTCTGGTCGGCAATGGCTATCTTGCGGTGGTTGCGCAGGTTGGTTTTTCCGTGAAACGGCGCCCGGAAGAGCGGCATGAAATAGGCGACCTTTCCGCCGTTATCGAGCAGTTTTTTCAGGAACCTTCGTGTGGTGAACATGGACCCGATATCGTCCAGCAGCAGCCGCACAGTAACTCCGGAGGCAGCCTTGCGCGCCAGCCGTTCGACGATGTCCCTGCCCACTTCGTCCTTTGAAAGGATAAAGGTGGTTATCAGTATCTGGTGCTCGGCACTCTCGATAAGTTCAACAAGCTCATTGTAGATGTCGATACCGGTAGGGCAGAGCCTGACTTTGTTTCCGCCGGTGGCACCCGGTATTCCGTATTCTCGCAGCAGGGTGTCTATGGGATCGGCCTGTGCTGCCGGAACCGTTTCCTGCACTTCCAGATGGATGTCTTCCTTGGTGTGGGCATCCCTTTTAAGCTTGCGCCCGCCGAAAATAAGGTAGAGCGGGACTCCTATGTACGGAGCGAAAACAATAGCCATAAGCCACGCAAATGCCGCCGAGGACGTGCGCTGTTTTCTAAGGATGGACATGACCAGAACGGCAGCCAGAATAAAGCCGCCCACAACGGAGAGATGACCTATTAACAGATTCCATTCCATATTGCGTACCGAATTTCAGTGGTTGTGTGATCCGTGGAAAATTCAGGGCCGTCCCTGCTGCCGTAACGACCTTAGCAGGAATCGCCGGATATCGTAAGCGGAATAACATGATGAAAATGAAAACAGAATTGCTCCGATAGACGGCATTCAATTTGCAATACGCTCGCGAAGGTAAATTATTCCGCCTTGCCGACATTCCGGCAGAACGGAACTGCTCTGAACCGTATTATAAATTTATTCACCCGCCTTCATTGTTGCATGGTCTATTGTTCTTTATATTGATCTGCGATATATTGTTAAGTGAAATCATATGGTATGTGCCAGTTGACGTAGTTGATTCGCTAAATAGTAACAGGTTGCCAGGCTGAATTTAAGGCTCAAACATCCGGCCTTTCATGCGGGAGTGCGCGTCAGGAGATTTATATGGGTTCCAGCAGTCCCAACATCAAGTCCTTTTACAAGGGACAGGAAATATTCAAGGAAGGGCAGGAGAGTTCCGTTGCCTATATGATCAAGAAAGGCGCGGTCAACATATTCAAAATCCTCAACAACGAAAAGATCGTCCTTGCCAGACTCGGAGAGGGCGAAATATTCGGCGAAATGGGCATCATCTCCAAAGGCAGCCGTTCTGCCAACGCCGAAGCTGCCGAATACTGCGATCTGGTAATCCTGACCGATCAGATCATACTCAAACTTCTGGACCAGTGCCCGCGAACAATTCAGTACATGACCAGACTTCTGGTCAAACGGCTGGCCCGCACCGGGGAAATGATCTCGCCCAAAGGGCACCGCAACAACTTCACCAGTATCTGCCACATCCTCGATATGGCCTACCGCACCCATATGAGCATGGACCGGGAGCAGGCCCGCAAAGAACGCAACCACGACCTTGGGCTTGACTACAGCAAGCTGTGCAAAAAAATCAGGGACATCATTCTGGTAACACAGGCTGATATCGATTCGGTCATAAACAAGCTCAAGGGCCTCAAGATGATTGACGTGATCGACCTGCGCACCGGAAAAGCCTTCCCGGACCGCTTCATACAGATCGCCGATCCAGCAAATTTCATTGAAATATCCACCAATCTTTTCAAGGAACTCCAGCAGACGTCCTTTTCCACAACTTCCGAGCTTCAGATTGTAGACATCTACGAGATTGCCGAAATGCTGGAGAGTGATCCTAAAATCATCTACAAAAAAATCGGGATGGAGGATTTTCCGGAAACCATGTTCATGTTCGACCGCAAGAAGGTCGGTGAATGGGCTTCGGAGAAGGAACCTGATTATTTCAGCAAGGTAAAGAAAAAGAAAAAGGATATTTCGGAACTTGAAGACATAGACGATATCGTCTTTGTGGATAATGCCACTCTCAAGGAAGTCTTTACCCGGCTGGGCTACCACAAGCTTGGATTGCTGATGAGCATAGCCGGAGAAGAGGCCAGAAAGAAGATGCTTTCCAATCTGGCCAAGAAAATAGCACAGGTAGTACAGGACGAAGTGAGCGAGCATGTTGATGAAGCGGATGCTGAAGATGCTGTGAACGAGCTTTTTGATATGGTGAGGGAGATCAAGGGGGGGGATATTAAATGAATATAGCGACCATAATCGGTATTTTTTGCGGTATAGCCATCCTTGTGGTGGCCACCTACACCTCCACGGATTCCGTGGAGGTTTTCATCAACCTGCCGGGTATTGCAATTGTCGGCGGCGGAACCATCGCCTCTACATTCATCTGCTACCCCCTGCGCGAAGTCATGCGTGTGCTCAAGGTTTTCATGATGGCCATGGGTGCGGACGAGCTTCCACTTGAAAACTACATCAACGTAATTGTCGGCCTTTCCAAACAGGTCGCGGCCAAGGGCGAAGAGCACCTCGAAGGAAGCCTGAAAAAGATAGAAAACGATTTTCTGCGCGAAGGTCTGCAGATGCTGGTGGACGGCTATTCCAAGGAAGAAATCAAAGAGATTCTGGACAACCGCATCCAGCAGTATCACGAGCAGGAATACAGCGCGGCCGGAATCTACCGGACCATGTCCACCCTTTCTCCGGCCTTCGGCATCATCGGGACTCTGATCGGCCTCATAGCAATGATGCAGGGCATGGGCGAAGATATAGGCGCCATCGGCCCTGCCATGGCCACGGCGCTTACAACGACCCTTTACGGCGCGCTCTTTGCCAACATGCTTTTCATGCCCATAGCCATCAAGGTCGAAAAACGCATAGACGAGATCACCCTGCTCATGCGGGTTATCCGTGACGGCATACTTTTCATCAAGGAAAAGACTCCTTCGGCCATTGTCATGGACAAGCTCAAGGGCTACCTGCCGCCGCGCAAGTGGGCAACAGTCAAGGCCAAAAAGTAACCGGGGGCCGCCATGTCCGACGATTTCCAGTTAAAGAAACCATCTCAGGAAGGGGGCGAGGGAGGCTGGGCTCTGACCCTTGCCGATATGATGACCCTGCTGCTCTGCTTTTTTGTTCTGCTGCTGGCGATTGCCGATGTGGACCAGAACAAATACAAGAACGTTTCCGAATCTCTGGCCGAAGCCATGGGAGTTGAATCCCCCCGGTCCCGTGACGGCTCGTCCGTGGCCCGCATGTCCATCAGCCAGGATCAGCGCAACATCTTTGAAATGCAACTTGAAATGTCCCGGCTGGTGGGAAGGGAAACCGATGCCCTGAATATAAAGATGAGGCCGGATTCCGTGGCCATCATTCTCAAGGGCAACTTCTTTTTCCGGAGCGGGCACGCGGATCTGACCCCCGGAGCGATAAAGGTTCTGGACCAGATAGTCTCCACGCTGGCCAAATCCCCTTATGATATTGTGGTGGAAGGTCATTCGGATAACATCCCCATCAATTCCAAGCAGTTCCCGTCCAACTGGGAACTTTCCTCGGCCAGGGCAAGCGCGGTGGCCCGCTACCTGCTGGATCACGGATTCAGCAAGCAGCGGATTAAGGTCATGGGCATGGCAGACACCCAGCCCATGTATCCCAACGAGGACGAAAAAGGGAATCCGATCCCGGAAAACCAGAAACGAAACCGCAGAGTTACGCTGCTGGTCTTCCCGCCCAAGGCTGACACTGCCAAGAAATAAAATCCCGATTACCGATCAGATGTATCGGCTGACCTTTTTATGAATGAACAAAAAACGGCCTCTTCCCATAAACAGGAAAAGGCCGTTTTTTACAGGCGTTGTAAGCAGTGATCAGCCTACGATCTCAACCAGTTCGATCTCGAAAATCATTGTCTGGCCTGCCAGAGGATGGTTGCCGTCAAGCACAACCTTCTCATCGTTCACCGATTTAACGGTAACATTGGTGACTCCCTGCTCGGTATTGACCTGCAACATCATGCCCACCTGGGGATTAATTTCCGGCGGAATCTGGTTGCGGTCGACTTCAAAAGTATGCTCATCGTGATAAGGACCATAGCCGTCTTCAGGGCAGATGGAGGTCTTTACCTTTTCTCCTGTCGAAAGGCCCTTGACGGCGTCTTCGAAACCTTTGATCAGCATTCCCTGGCCGAGAACAATTTCAAGAGGCTCTCCTCTTTTGTAGGAGGAATCGAACTCGGTGCCGTCTTCAAGATAACCGGCGTAGTGAACGCGGATTTTGTCGCCGTCTTTGGCTTGGGACATGGAAACTCCTTGTGTGTCGCGGACAACCGGTCCCGGTTGCTTTCCGCATTGGTTAAAACAGAAATTTAATTTTTATCCCACTTATCTGCCGGAACAGCTTCGTCCACGAGCATAATGGGAATATCGTCCTTTATAGGATACACGACTTTGCAGGCATCACATTTCAGCCCGGTTTCGCCTTCCAGAAGTTCAAGCTTCCCTCTGCACTCGGGACAGACCAGGATATCAATCAATTCTTTATTAAGAGCCATCGTTAAGGTACTCCTTGCACATTGTCTTGTCAGTATCCTATAACTATAGAAAAAAAAATCCTCAAGCCCGCATTTCCCACTGCGCAAAATGATGATTATATATAAAGAGCCGTTTCACCTTGGAGAGTTGAATGTCTGCCATAGATCTGCATACCCATTCCACAGCATCGGACGGGACCATGACCCCGGCCGAGCTTGTCCGCGCCGCCAGAGACGCAGGACTTTCAGCCATTGCCGTAACTGACCACGATACCATTGACGGGCTGCCCGAAGCCCTTGAAGCAGGAGTAAAAGCCGGGGTGGAAGTCATACCCGGCTGCGAACTGAGCGTCCAGAGCGAAACCGGTGCACTGCACATTGTGGGCCTCTGGGTTGATTCCTATTCATACACCCTGAAAAAAGCCTTTGACAAAATCCGCGACCGCCGCAAAAGCCGCAACGAAGGTATGGTCGCCAAACTCAGGGACCTCGGCTTTGAAATATCCATGGAAGAACTTCTGGCCCAGGGAGCCGGAACCATAGGTCGGCCGCACATGGCCCGCATCATGGTTGATAAGGGATACGTCAGCAGCTTTGATGAGGCTTTTGTCGACTATCTTGGCAAAAAAGGCCGGGCCTACATGCCCAAGGACAACATCTCTGCCGAACAGGCATTCGAGTTGCTCCATTCAACCGGGGCAACTCCGATTCTTGCCCATCCGTTCCTCCTGAACAACAATGAGGAAAAGCTGGAAAAGGAAATTCACAGGCTCAAAGAACTTGGCCTTGAGGGCATCGAGGTATATTACAGCTCCCACACGGTTGAAATGACCGGATTCATCAAGAAAATGGCCAAAAAATACGACCTGCAGCCCAGCGGAGGATCGGACTTTCACGGCTACGTAAAACCGGACATCCATCTGGGCAAAGGTGCCGGAAACCTCTTCGTCCACCACAGCGTGCTTGACGGCCTTAAGGCATTCAGGCAATCCAAGGGCCTCAAAGTATAACCATGCCCCAAACCTCATTATGATCTTGAACTATTCAGAATTCAGAAAAAATACCGCCGGGCCGAGAGCTCCGCTCAAAATGCCGGAACTGCTCTGCCCGGCCGGAAATATGGAAAAACTGGAGACCGCGGTCGCCTACGGTGCGGACGCCGTCTACCTCGGAGCAGGAAACCTCAACCTGCGCTCGGCAGGAGCGGGCTTCGACTGGGACGAACTCCCGCGAGCCTTTGAAATTGCCCATGCCGCAAGTGCGCAGGTCTACTTCTGCATCAACGCCTACCCCAAAGATAAAGACCTCGCCGCCGTCCGTGCAGACATGGAAAAGCTGGCCCAGTGTCCCCCGGACGGCCTGATAATCGCCGATCCCGGCGTACTCATGCTGGCCTCCGAAATACTCCCGGAAATTCCGGTGCACATTAGCACCCAGGCCAATACCGGGAACAGTCAGGCTGCCGAATTCTGGCGTAAATTCGGCGCAGTACGGGTTAATCTGGCAAGAGAACTCTCTGTCGAAGACGTTGCCGCAATAGCCGCCAGCTGCCCGGATATGGAACTTGAAATGTTCGTGCACGGAGCCATGTGCATGGCCATTTCCGGACGCTGCTTCCTCAGTTCCTGGCTGAATGACCGCTCCGCCAACATGGGCCGCTGCACCCATCCTTGCCGCTTCGAGTACAAGGCCACCGGCATGAGAGTGGAGGAAAAGACCAGACCCGGAAGGGATGTGTGGGAAACCGTCGATCACGACGGCTATACCGAATTTTTCGCCTCCGAAGACCTGTGCCTCATCCACTACATCCGCCTGCTTGCCGGAATGGGCATTGCCTCGCTGAAAATAGAAGGAAGGACCAAAAGCTCCTCATACCTTGCGCAGGTCACGGACGTTTACCGCACTGCCATTGACGCGGCCGGAAAAGGGCTCCCCATGCCGAAGCAGGCCATGCCGGAACTGATAAACACCGCGACCAGACCGTTGAGTACCGCATTCTTCAAAACAAGCGGACCTTCAACAATCGCCCAGCCGCCTGAAAAAACAGAGCGGCGGCAGGTTGTAGGCCGGGTGCTGGAAAATCTGGGTGAAGACAAGTGGCTGATTTCAGTAAAAGCCAAGTGGGAAAATACGCTGGACGCGGAAATTATCGTTCCCGGACTGAGCCGTCCGAAGCTCGGTCAGGGATCCTATGCCTTCGAATCCACGAACGGGGAGGCAAGGGATACCGTGCATTCCGGAACGGAATGCGTCCTGCGCAGCAGCCATCAGGACCTGAAACCGGGACTGTTCATCCGCTAGTGCCCGGAAAGCATTTGTCTCCGACGGCACCTCTGCTCTCATAATCTGTAAAACTGTCGCCTAACGGCTACAAGGCCTGCCGGGGGCCTTAGCTCCGCAAACCTAGTGTTCAAACTTACGGTTTTCAAAAATACACCATTTCCCGGCATGGACCGGAACCCAAAAACCGGCATTCGGAAATTTCCGAATGCCGGTTTTTCAATCAAGCGAATAAATACGCAGAAATCAGACGCAGGGTCTATTTTTTATACACGGCACCAGTGGAGGCCGAGGTAACATTTTCGCTGTAACGTTTGAGGAATGCGGAAGGCAGTTCCTTTTGAATCGGCTTGAACGCTGCCTTGCGTTTTTCCAGTTCGGCCTCGTCCACCAGAAGATTGATGGAACGTCCGGGGATGTCGATCTCTATGGTATCGCCGGTCTGCACAAGACCGATGGCTCCGCCGGAAGCGGCTTCCGGAGAAACGTGCCCGATGGCTGCGCCGCGGGTTCCGCCGCTGAAACGTCCGTCGGTAATGAGCGCAACGTCAGCGCCGAGTCCCATGCCGGCAATGGCCGAGGTGGGGGTCAGCATTTCGCGCATGCCCGGTCCGCCCTTGGGTCCTTCGTAAAGAATGACCACTGCATCGCCTTTGACGATCTTGTTGCCGAGAATGGCTTCAACTGCTTCTTCTTCGGAGTTGAAAACCTTGGCATTGCAGGTGCGTTTCATCATTTCCGGAGCCACGGCGGACTGCTTGACGACACATCCGTCCTTGGCAATGTTTCCGAACAGGACAGCGATACCGCCTTCCTTGCTGTACGGATCATCAATCGGACGTACGATTTCGTAGTTCTTGACCCCGGCATTAAGAGCCTTGAGGTTTTCACCAACGGTCTTTCCGGTAACGGTCATAACGTCAAGGTTGATGCGTCCGCTCTTTGCAAGTTCGGCCATGACTCCCGGTATTCCGCCGGCGCTGTTCAGGTCTTCAATGTGGTTGGGACCGGCCGGAGAAAGCTTGCACAGGTTCGGAGTGCTGCGGCTGATTTCATCGAATATGGTCAGGTCGAGCTTGAGTCCGGCTTCGCTGAAAATGGCGGGCAGGTGCAGAACCGTGTTGGTGGAGCAACCCAGCGCCATATCCATGGTCACGGCGTTCTTCAGGCTCTTTTCGGTGACGATATCACGCGGTCTGATATCCTTTTCCAGCAGAGTCATGATCTGCGCACCGGCTTCCTTGGCAAGGCGCACGCGCTCGGCCATGACAGCGGGGATGGTTCCGTTGCCGGGCAGGGCCAGACCGATTGTTTCGGAAAGGCAGTTCATGGAGTTGGCCGTGAACATGCCGGAACAGGACCCGCAGGTGGGGCAGGCGCTCTGTTCCAGTACGGAAAGTTCGTCTTCGGTCATATTTCCGGCCTTAACCTGTCCTACGCCTTCGAAAACGGTGATCAGGTCGACCTTGTTTCCTTCCTTGCGTCCGGCCAGCATGGGCCCGCCGCTGATAACGATGGTGGGGATATTCAGGCGCAGAGCAGCCATGAGCATACCCGGTACGATCTTGTCACAGTTCGGGATGAGCACCAGCGCGTCAAAAGGATGGGCTGTAGCCATGATCTCGATGGAGTCTGCGATAATTTCGCGGCTGGGCAGCGAATAACGCATACCGGCATGGTTCATTGCCAGACCGTCACAGACGCCGATAGCCGGGAATTCCATGGGAACACCGCCGGCAAGACGAACACCGTCCTTTACCGCACGGGTAATGGTATTCAGATGCACATGGCCGGGAATAACTTCGTTGGCAGCGTTGCAGATACCGATCAGAGGACGGCTTACCTCGTCCTTGGACATACCAAGAGCATACAGCAGGGAACGATGCGGGGCTTTTTCCAGCCCTCCAGTCATTTTTTTACTTCTCATATTGATTCCTCTTTATAAATATTTCCGGCGGCTTTATCGGCATTTTTTGTCAGCAAAGAAGTTTTGATGCGCTTCGCGCTTTTGACAATCTGATTTCGCCGCTGGCAGCCAAAGGGGATAATCCCCTTTGGAATCCCTAATAGTTTAAAGTGGCTGCATCAAAAGTAGCCTTTTAAATCAAAATTTTTCGGAGTTCAGGCCCCTGGCCTATCAGTTCCTGACAGCCACAAAGCTGCTCAGCATACCGATGAAGGTTACCGTGCCAAGCAGGATTGCGCACTGTTCGGGGGGTAAAAAACCGATTTTCAGGAACAGGGGCGGGAAGTTGAGTATGTCGGAAAAAATCTGTTGGGCCCCGTAAAGCATACCCAGGGCGATGGAGCTTCCCAGCAGGCCCAGCAAGGCTCCTCCGGTCAGGAGGGGCAGTCTTATGAACCACTGCTTTGCACCCACAAGGTACAGGATTTCAATCTCGTCCAGCCGGGTCATCAGTGACAGCCGCATGGTATTTCCGACCACCAGAGCCACCACGAATCCCAGAAAACCGATAACGGGCCAGACAACCGATTGGGCCAGATTTATCCAGCCACGCGCAAGGTCGATCTGGAGCGGATTGTAATGAACCTTGTCCACAAAGGGAAGTCCTTTTAGTTTCCGCAGCAGATTTGCGGCCCAGCGTTCATTTTTTAAGCTCGGCTCAACTGAAAAGGAAAGCAGCGCGGTCGGCGGCAGGGGATTGCTGTCGGCCCCCAGCCAGGAGAAATCCCCGGAATCACTGAGAGCCCCGGACAATTGTTTAAGGGCGTTTTCCGGAGTAAACGTACGTATATCCCTGAGTCCCTCAATTGTTTCCAGATCGGCCCATTGTTTTTCAATATCCGCAAGCGGAGAGCCCGGCTTCCAGAAAATCTGTATTTCCACCTGCCCCCTTGATTTGAGCAGTTCCTGATTGACGTTGTGCAGGGCCAGCATGAACATTCCGGCCAGCAGGGAAACCATGGTTACCGCAACCAGAGTGAAAATGTTGGCCCATGGATGCAGGCCGAGGTCGCGTATACCGCGTCCGACCAGTCGGAAAAAAACAGCTAGCACGGGCAGCACTCCTCAAGGATGTGGGCCGGAGGTTCGCAGATCTGCCCGTTTTCAAGATGGACAATCCGCGCATCCGGGACAGTGCGCAGTATTTCCCGGCTGTGGGTGGCCATCACCACTGTAGTCCCGTGGGTATGAAACTGCTTGAACACCTCCATGAGGTGCAAGGACAGTTCGAAATCAAGGTTTCCGGTCGGTTCGTCGGCAAGGATGAGTTTGGGATTGACCACCATTGCGCGGGCAATGGCGACCCGCTGCTGCTCGCCGCCGGAAAGCTGATGGCATTTGGTGTAGCTCTTGTTATCAAGCCCCAGAGCCCGGATTATGGCCCGGACCCTTTTGTCTATGGTGGATTTGGGCATGCTGCGCACAGTCAGGGCCAGAGCGACGTTTTCGTACACCGAGCGGTTCGGCAGTATCTTGAAATCCTGAAAGACCACGCCGAGTTCCCGGCGCAGCATGGGGATATTACCCCGTTTCATGTTGTGCAGTTCAAAACCGGCAACGGTGCCCTGTCCGCGTTTGAGGGGCAGCGCTCCGTACAGAAGGCGCATGAGGGTGGTCTTTCCGGCCCCGGAATGGCCAGTCAGAAAGATGAACTCACCTTTCCCGATGTTCAGGGTGATGTCCTTGAGTGCCCAGGTGGGACCGAAATTGTAAGACAGCCTGTTGAGCCGTATCATTGCCGCAACCGACCTCTTAGAATCTGACCTTCAGCTTCTGGCCGTCGGAAATCTCGCATTCGCCCGTGCCGCCGCCGTGAAAGGATTTAACAGGATCCTTGAGCACAAACCTGCAATTCATGCTGACCCCGTTGTCATCAAAAAGAGTGACGCTTTTTGCGCCGTATTTCATTTCGCCGCTGAAAACCGTCTCATCCGGGAGCTGGGCCTTGACCGTATACATTCGAAGACCTCGGATATCCGAAGCGACCACCTGCGCGGAACCGAGTGCATCGCCCTCGCCGGAAACAAGATCACCGTTCATGGTCACCGGAGCGCAGGCCGCAAGCCCGGCCAGCAGAACCGCCAGTATCAGAAATCTGTAAAGCATCGTTATTCTCCTTGCCTGAAGTTGTAGCAGGGGCCGACCCCTTTTGTAAAACAATGGTTATTGTCTTGGCTCCCCGGCTCAAAAGGCAAAAAACATAACCGTAAATCATGCTTCATTACAATGCATTATTTACGTTCGGACTGTTTTCCATTACGTTCCCGAATAGAGCATGGACCGGAACCATCCCCTTAAAACATCCCGGCAGTTGGGTGTCGACCTGTTCTCCAACTCATAACCTGTTGGAATAATTTGTTTCGGTGTGTGCATAATATCGTAGGTGGCCTAGGGAGAAACATATAACTCAAGCAGCAGGAAAGAGATATGAAAATTTCTGAAAGACTTATGAGAGCCAAGCCGTCCGCGACGCTGGCTGTCAACGCCAAAGCGCAGGAACTGCGCGCACAGGGAAAGGAAATAGTCAGCCTTGCAGTAGGCGAGCCGGACTTCGGGACCCCTAAACACGTCTGCGAAGCCATGAAAAAAGCTGTTGATGAAGGATTCACCCGTTACACCCCGGTTCCGGGAATCCCGGAACTGCGCAAAGCCATAGCCGACTACTACGGCAAATTTTACGGCGCAAAGGCTCTGGCCGAAAACACCATCGTCAGCAACGGCGGAAAGCATTCGCTTTACAACCTGTTCATGGCTCTGATCAATCCGGGCGATGAAGTGCTCATCCCCGCTCCCTACTGGGTAAGCTATCCGTCCATGGTTGAGCTGGCGGAAGGTAAGCCGGTCATTGTTCCCACAACTGCGGAATCCGGCTTTCTGGCCGATATTGAAACACTTGAGGCAGCATGCACCGACAGAACCAGAGTGCTTGTGCTGAACACTCCCTCCAACCCCACCGGCGGACATTATCCTCAGGCACACCTTGATGAAATCGCCGCCTGGGCCAAATCCAAGGGCATCTTCATCATTTCCGATGAAGTGTATGACAGGCTGGTCTACGCACCGGCCGAGTACTCCACTCTCTGCAACTTCTGGGAAAAGAACCCCGAAGATGTAGCCATTGTCGGCGCGCTCTCGAAAAGCTTCAGCATGACCGGCTGGCGCGTGGGAACCACTCTGGCACACGTCGATCTGGTCAAGGCCATGACCAAGATACAGAGCCAGTCCACTTCAAACGTGAACTCCATGACCCAGAAGGCCGCAGTGGCTGCGTTCGAAGGTCCCTGGGACCTCGTAGACGAAATGAAGGTAGCCTTCCAGAGACGTCGCGACCTGGCCTACGACATCATTTCATCCTGGCCCGGAGCAGTGTGCCCCAAACCAAACGGAGCATTCTATCTCTTCCCGGTACTGGACGCTTTCTACACCGAAGAAACTCCTGATTCCGCATCCATGTGCACCAAAATACTGGAGGAAGCAGGCGTAGCTCTCGTTCCCGGTTCCGCTTTCGGTGATGACCGCTGCATCCGCTTTTCCTACGCGGTTGACGATGAGGTTCTTAGAAAGTCACTGGAAAAAATCGGTAATGTGTTGATGAACAAATAAAAATTACGTAAATATAGTCATATTTGATAGCGAATAGAACCATCCCCTTCCGTCAAAAGCACGGAAGGGGATAACACACTATAATAACTGGAGATCAGATATGGCTGCGAATATTCTGGACTGGACCGACAGTTGGTTTGAAAAACTTGACTCGGAATCAAAGGCCGATAACGCCGGCAGTATCGCCGCCAGATTCAGCGGCGAAGTGGCCGAGGGCAGACTTCCTTTCTGCTCCATGCCTTTCATGTCCGAACTCCTGCATGACCTTGCCGGACTTGAGGATTACGTAAAAAGTTTCGATCACATGCTGCTGCTCGGCATCGGAGGATCAGCCCTCGGAGCCCGCGCCCTGCAGAAGGCATTCTTCCCGCAGCAGGATCAGCCCTGCCACAAGGGCCCCTGGCTCTGGATAGCGGACAACGTCTGCGCCGGTACCCTTGATGCCTATCTTGAAAAACTCCCACTAGAAAAAACGCTGGTTGCTGTTGTTTCCAAATCCGGCGGCACCATCGAAACCATCAGCCAGTATTTTCTGGTTCGCAGCAGGATGCAGGAAGTCCTCGGCGATTCCTGGAACCGCAACACGATTTTCATTACCGACAAGAACAAGGGCTTCCTGCGCGAGCAGGCCGACCAGCTGGACATACGTACCCTTGAGGTGCCCGATAATCTCGGCGGCCGCTATTCGGTTCTTTCCGCGGTGGGACTGCTCCCGGCCATGTTTATGGGCATAGATTACCGCGCCATGGTTGAAGGAGCGTCAGCCGTTCTTTCACCGCTGGCCTCAAGAGATCTCAATGCGGACATCCTGCGGCGGCACCCGTCCTTCAGACTGGCCTGCTGGGGAGCCTCGCTCATGGACGAGGGATTCAACGAACTGATCTTTTTCTCCTACGTTCCGCAGTGGGCCTGTTTCGGACAATGGTTTGCCCAGCTCTGGGCGGAAAGCCTCGGCAAGGAAGGCAAAGGCAGCCAGCCAATTCCCGCAACAGGAGCCACGGATCAGCATTCGGTGAACCAGATGTTCCTTGACGGACCGCGCAACAAGGCCTGCCTGTTTCTGACCTGCCCGGATCTGCCCGAAGGAAAGGAATTCCCGTCGGACATTCCGGCCAACTTCGCATACCTCAAAGGCAAGAAGTTCGGTGAACTGATTCACGCCGAAGGGCTTGGCACCAAGATGGCCCTCAGTGCCAACAATGTTCCACTGGTGGAAATAAAAGTCGGTTCGGAGAATGAAGAAGCGGCAGGAAGACTCATGGGACTGCTCATGGCCGCAACCATCTTCACCGGATGGATCATGGACATCAACCCCATCGACCAGCCTGCCGTGGAAATGGGCAAGCTGCTCGCCAAGGCCCGGCTGGGAGCTTCCGGACTTGAAAATGAAAAGAAAAGCCTGAACAATTTCCTGAACACCAAGCGCGCGGAACAGCCGTTCTAACCGCTTTTTTGACCAGTACTTTTTTGAGCATCAGCGGGCGGAAGGGGAGATTTCCCTTCCGGCTCGCCAAAACCATACCTATATGTCTCTATTAAACACAAAAGGGCCGATCAGAGATTTCCTCATCACGCTGGGCTTCATGACCCGTATCGGCCCGGTCATGGAAATAGAAGCCGCCGACCTTGCACGCACAGTCAAATGGATGCCCCTCACCGGAGCGGTACTAGGAGCACTTATTGCGCTGCCGTTTTATCTGGGTCTGTTTGCCGGTAAATTCTGGCTTCAGGCCTGGCTGACCGTTGCGGCATCGATATACCTCACCCGCGGACTTCACTTTGACGGCATTGCGGATATAGCCGATGGAGCAGGTCCTTATCCCGATCCTGAAAGATTCTGGAAGATCATCAAGGACAGCCGTTGCGGGGTGTTCGGGGTGCTGGCTGCCGTGCTGGCGGTCAGCGGTCAGATTCTGGGTTTTTATTATCTTTATTCCGCCTGTTCGTATGGAGCGGTAATCTGGGTGTTCACTCTTGGCAGACTGGGCAATGCCGCCTTCGGCCGACTGGCCCTGCACCTGGCCAGACCGGGACAGGGAGTGCTGACCATGAAAGGGACCGACTGTTTTTCGCTCCTGTGCGGGCTGGCCACAGTTGTTATTGCCGGAATGTTCGGCGTTTCGTCTTCTACACAGATTCTCGGTTTTCTGATTTCCGGCGCTGCGCTGTTCTTCCTTTACAGGCTGGCCGTAAAAATGAAGGGTGCAAACGGCGATTTTCTCGGTGCCGCACTGGTGCTGACTGAAATTTCCGCACTGCTGGCCTTTGCCGCACTTAACTGATCACTCCGGATAAACAAGGTTTTCAAGGCTGATCACGTCCAGAACCTCTGCGCAGTATTTTTTGGCCTCGATCACGGCACCGGCCGGGTCCATAAAGGTGTAATTTCCGCACTCGACAGCTGATGCTCCGGGAATATCGCCCTCAAAATCAGCAGCGAATCTGAACAGACCCCGCACAAGGTCCACGATATCCACGGATTCGTAATCCCCGGCAAGCAGCAGGTAAAAACCGGTCAGGCAGCCCATGGGTCCGAAGTAGATGACCTTATCGCCATACTCCGCATGATTGCGCAGGAATGTGGCCCCGATGTGTTCCATGGTATGCGCCGACTCGGGTGAAAGAGCCGGTTCATTGTTCGGTTCCTTCATGCGCAGGTCAAAGGTTGTTACACACTCACTGCCCACAGCGTCTTTTCTGGAAACATATATCCCGCGTTTCAACCTTGTATGATCAATTCTGAAGCTCTCTATTTTTTTCATTTCCGTTTCACCTTGATTAATTTTTTAAAGGAAAAATCAGCTGATTACCGCTGATACAGGCTCATTTCCGCATTCGGTTGAAATTCTATCTCGCAGACCTTCGATAATAGTCAGGACCATGCGGACCGAGTTGACCGCGGCCTTCTCCATGCAGTTTTCGTAGACGGAGACACTCCCGACCTCCCGAACCTTGTCTGATATGGACCTGATGAGGATGAAAGGCACATTGAACAGGAAGCCGGTCTGGGCAACTGCCGCTCCTTCCATCTCCACAGCCATCACGCCGGGAAAACTTTCGGCAATTCTCTCGACCTGCTGCCGTGTGTGCACAAAGGTATCCCCGGAAAGCACCGGTCCCTGATGAACAGTCACACCGGGATCGTTCATCCATGCCCTGCCGGCCAGCCCCAGAAGCATGCTGTCCGCCATATAGGCCGCAGGCATGCGCGGAATCTGGCCGATTTCGTAGTCAAACGCGGTGGCATCGGCATCATAATGGCGCACCTCGGATGAAAGCACGATATCTCCGACGTTGACATCATCAGGAAAACCACCGGCGACCCCGGTATTGATCAGGTAGTCCGGTTTGAAACGATCAAGCAGCAGGGCAGTTCCTACAGCAGCGTTTACTTTTCCGATTCCGCACAGCAACAGGGCCACATCAATTCCGCAGATTCGCCCGGAATGGTAAACAATATGGCCCAGACATATCCGGGAGGAATCCTCCAGTCTGTCCAGAAGCATGGCAATCTCTTCTTCCATGGCGGCAATAATTCCGATTTTCAACTTTGCGCCCCTTTGTCATATGAGTTTCTCCCACCGATCGGGATGAGACTTGAAAAATAAGCGCCAAACCATTAGTTAGTAAAATTAATAGTTCTACTTTTTTCAGTAAGTAATTCTTACAGGAGCTGAAATGCTGCCCGATCTGAACAGACTCAAGGTCTTTTTTCACATCTACAATGAACTGAGCAGTACCGGAGCGGCCAAAAAGCTGCACATAACTCAATCCGGAGTAAGCCAGCACCTTAAAAAGCTGGAGGAAGAACTCGATACCAGGCTTTTCACCAGAGTTAACCGCCGTCTGGTGCCGACTTCAGCCGGGCACAGGCTGTACGCTGTCGTAAGCGGTTTCATGGATGAGCTGGAACGGGGAGTGCGCCATCTGTCTGATGACGGAGAGCCTTCCGGACTGCTGCGCATCGGCTGTCCGCCGGAATTAGGCAGAGCCTATCTGCCGCGAATATTCGCATCGTTTCGCAGGAAATACCCGCAGGTTTCCATGCAGCTGGAACTGGCAGACCCGACCGTGCTGTTCTCCATGGTTTCATCAGGGGAGCTTGATTTCGCATACATCGACATCCTGCCATTCATCATGGACACTCCGGGCGGGATTTCATCATACTCCATCACTCCGGTCATAAGAGAAGAATTTGTGCTGGCCTGTTCACGGGGCTACTACGAATCAAAGGTGGCCGGCGCAAAATACGAGCAGCTCTGCACACTGGATTTCATCGGCTATAAAACCGATATCTCCCTGTTCAGAAGCTGGTTCAAACTGAATTACGGGCAGGAGCCGAACTCGCTTAACCTCGTCTTCACGGCAGACAGTTCGGGGGCGCTAATAAGGGCTGTTGAGGAAGGTATGGGACTCGGAATCATCGTCAGCCACCAGATCAACAGACAGATAGCGGAAGGGAAAATCATGGTGATACAGCCCGGATCGGAAAAACTGCACAACACCATTTCCTGCGTGCAGTTCAAGGACAAGCGCCGCACTGCAACCGAAGATATGTTTCAGAAGCATTTTCGGCACGAGCTGGACAAAAATTTTGCGAAACTCAAATTATGCTGATTACGACTGCCGGCCTTAAGCGCGAAATGCATCAAATTCTTTCACGAATAAAAAAAGGCCGACTCCGGTAAAACCCCGAAGTCGGCCTGAGATTTCTTAAACGACAGGTTATCCATTCATTTTTTCAAAAACCTTGTACAAAGCCTGAGTACCGAGTTCCTCGTGGCCCATAGCCATGGCGGCTACATAGAACTGGTTTACCAGTGCAAGACCGGGCAGTGCGAGATTCATGCGTCTTGCCTCGCTGAGGGCGATACCCATATCTTTGACAAAATGCTTGATAAAAAATCCGGGATTGAAATCTCCATCGGCAATACGTCTACCGAGATTGTTGATGGACCACGAACCGGCTGCGCCGGAGCCGATCACATCAATGACCTCGTTAAGGTCCATGCCCGCCTTGTAGGCGTAAAAAAGGGATTCGACCACGCCGATCATGGTTCCGGCAATCAGAATCTGGTTGCACATCTTGGTGTGCTGTCCGGCACCGGCCGCCCCCATAAGCCGGACATTTGATCCCATCACGTCAAAGAGATCCTTTACCTCGTCAAAAGTTTCCTGCCTGCCGCCGACCATGATTGCCAGAGTGGCATTGCGGGCTCCGAGATCACCCCCTGAAACAGGGGCGTCCAGAGCGCCGACACCCTTGGCGGCTGCCGCTTCGGCAATACGTTCGGCAAGGGCCGGTTCAGAGGTGGTCATATCCACTATTATTTTTCCGGGGCAGACATTATTGAGCACCCCGTTTTCGCCGAGAATGGTTTCTTCAACATCCACGGGATAGCCGACAATGCTGAAAATAATATCCGCGTTGGCGGCCACATCAGCAGGGGAGTCGCACCAGTGCGCTCCGGCAGCTATAAGCTGGTCGGCTTTTGACTTGGTTCTGTTGTAGACATACGCTTCGTTTCCGGCCTTGATCAGGTGCATGCACATTGATCCGCCCATAACTCCGGTGCCGATCCAACCTATTTTTCTGCTCATTTTTTATATCCTCGATTTGCACAACTGTTCTGATGAATATCCGATCCGGCCAAATTCATAGCACGGGGGTAGATGAAAGAAAACATACGGCCAGCCCCTATTTGTAGAGGGCATAGACTGTTGCCCCGAGCATGAGCACAACCATGGAAGTGTTCACCGTGTAACGCAGTTTCGGGCTTTGCAGCACCTTGAGTATGGACTCCCCGGCAATACACCACAGGGAGTGAAACAAGGTGGCACCGCATGTAAAACAACCCACGAAAATAATCATATCGGTTACGCTGGGAGCATGCACACCGACAAATTGCGAAAAAGCCGAAACGGTCATGGCATAGTGTTTCGGGTTCAGGGGGTGCAGCATCAGCCCCTCGTAAAACCTGAAGGACTTACGCTTGCTCCCTGTTTCAGCATTCATACCCAGAACCTTCCAGGCCAGGTACAGGATATACACCAGTCCAAGTATTTTGAGGACCGCAGCAATCCGCGGAGAAGCCATGAACAACTCGGCCAGACCTATAACCGAAAGTATATCCATCACCGTCCCGCCGACCACAATACCGGAAAGGAAAGGTATGGAACGCCGGAAACCGACTGCCTGCCCCAAAGCCATAGAGGCAAGATTTCCCGGTCCGGGAGTTCCGGTCATCACTATCACGAATATCAGGAATGCCCAAAAATTTTCCTGCATTGTATTTTCTCCTCGAAAAAAACTCCGCCTGCTGACGAAATAGAAATTAACACTTCAAACTCCGGAACATGAATAATTGTATGCATACGCTTGCTAGATTGTATCCATATTCTTGACATTGTATGCAGTCAATGGAATTATTGTGTGCATGACAAAATGGACACCAGAACTGGAAAAGACCGGAAGACCTAAGTTCAGGCTGCTGGCCGATGCAATTGAACGCGATGTGTATGCCGGAACGCTCAATCCCGGAGACAGACTGCCGACACATCGTGATTTGGCTGATGATCTGAAAATGAATGTGAGCACCATAACCAGGGGATATGCCGAAGCGGAGAAGCGGGGACTTGTCTGCAGCACCGTGGGCAGGGGAACGTTCATTGCCCCGGACGCGACCACATCAACCCCCATGGTCTCTTTTGAGCCGCACGCCAGAGGCATGATAGAGATGGGACTGGTCAATACATTCTACGACCTTGATCCGGACCTGAATGAAGCCATGCAACGCCTTACCCGGCGGCGCAATCTCAATACCTTCCTGCGCTACACGGACCCGCAGGGTCTGCCCGAACACAGGGAGACCGGGGCGGAGTGGATAGGGCGATACGGCATGGAAGTGGAACCGGACGATGTCCTGATCTGCTCCGGTGCACAGCACGCTCTTTCCTGCTGCCTCGGCTCGCTTTTCCGGGCAGGGGACAGAATTGCCGCGGACAGCCTGACCTATCCGGGCATGAAAACGCTTGCCTCCATGCTCGGCATAAAATTGATACCGGTCCAGATGGACGAACAGGGAATGATACCGGAAGCACTGGACACCGCATGCCGCAGGGGAAAGATCAACGGAATCTACCTGATGCCGGGGGTCCAGAATCCGACCACTGCCTGCATGTCTCTGCAACGCCGGATAGAGATAGCACATACGGCAGGAATACACGGCCTTACCTTGATAGAAGACGATGCCTACGCCCTTACAAAGGAAAACGTGCTTCCTCCTGTATCCTCTTTCCTGCGCGAATCCAGCGTACACATAGCCGGAGTTTCCAAGACAGTGGCGGTCGGGTTGCGTGTGGCTTTCATGTCGGCAAAAGGAGAAATGAAGAAGCAGCTTGCGTACGCGATTCTGAATTCCATCTGGGTGACACCGCCGATTAATGCGGAACTGATCTGCAACTGGATCAAGGACGGAACAGCGCAGAAAACAATGCTCCTCAAACGCGCAGCCGCACGGGAGCGGTTTGCGGCAGTCCGCGACATGACCGAGAACATGGAACTCTGCGGCAATCCGGACGGTTTTTTCGCATGGCTGAAGCTGCCTGAACCGTGGCGTGGAAATATGCTTGAAAGAAGAGCCCGCGAAGCCGGAATCAATATTTTTGCGGCGGAAAAATTTGCTGTGGGAGACTGTCCGGTCCCCCCGATGATAAGATTGTCCCTGAGCGGTCCACGGGACATTACACAACTCCGGCAGGGACTGGAACGCTTGAAAAATATCATTGAAAATCAATGACGACCCGGTTCAAACAGACATCATCTCAGCTGAAGTACTGCCGAGTGAAGTCCGCAGCAGGGAAACAACCGCAGAAGCCGCTCAAAAACATTGAAAAACTTGCGGCAATCACTTCAAGGGGTTAATCTTGTCAAATCATCACGATTCCAGCGGAGGCTCATATGAAAAAATTCTTCTGTACACTTGTTATGCTGCTGGTCTGCGCAACCATGGCCAGAGCCGGACAGGACGGTTTTGCAGGCAGTGCCGATGAAATACTGAATATGCTCACCGGTGACAGCGGCAGGGTTTATCTGAAAATAGAATTCAGCGTGAACTCCGCAAAAATAAGCCCGAAAGCAATCCCGGTGGTAAATGCTCTTGGACAGGCCTTAACTTCCGGGGCTGCATCAGCGATGAAGGTGAAACTTGTCGGCCATACCGATTCCGCAGGTAAAAGTGCATACAACCGTAAGCTCAGCCTTGAAAGAGCCACTGCTGTGAAGCAATACCTGACCGGGCACTTCAAGATCGATTCCTCCAGAATATCCGTTGAGGGTATGGGGGAAGACAGGCCCATAGCTTCCAACGACACGCCTATCGGCCGCGCGTCCAACCGCAGGGTGGAAGTAATAAACATGGGTTCGGAACAACCGGAAAACACATCTATACCGGAAGTAGGCAAGGGACTTTTCCAATAGCTCCGGCCGGGGAGGCTGGATCTGTAATCCGTTTATTGACTTCAACTAATCAATTGATTAAAATATTCTGCATGACAAAACGAGAAAAAATATTCGAAGCAGGCGCAAAACTTTTTGCCGAGCATTCATACAACTCAGTGGGGATAAGGGACATCGCAAGGGAAGCAGATGTGAACAGCGCAATGCTTTCGTACTATTTCGGGGGCAAGGCAGGCCTTCTCAAGGAAATTTTCGCCTGCTTCGCACAGAGGGTGATAAATATCGTCCAGAAATCAATGAATGATTCTTCCGACCACCACGACCTTGTAGACAAATCAGTGGACAGCTTCCTCACAGACGCCCGTGAAAACCGCAACATCTACCTCGTAGGTCTGCGGGAACTGAACCATGACAGCCCGGAGCTTCAAAAACAAAGAGAAAATCTCTACAACACCTGCTGCGTTTATTTCTCCGAATTTCTGACCCGGTGCGGAGCAAACCCGAACAAATCTGAAGAAGTCAAATTCATCTCGTTCACCGCAGTTCTCGGTACAGTCTTTTCAGACTATCTGCTCGGCGGGGGCACATACATAGATAATGACGAACTGTTCACAACCTATCGCGACGTGGTGGCCGAAATTCTGAAGCACGGAAGCCCGGCACTGTGGGTGTAGCCGGAAATAGGGCTGAGCTCTGCTGAGAGCATCTGAAAAAATCGAGACAGACTACCAACTTACAGGAAGACGTACCGTCTTCTTTTCCTTGTTTGTGAAAAGCACATAACCGTTTGCACGGCCGAAAAGATATACATCTCTGGTCACGGCCACGTCCTGTGTGCAGTATTCGCTTATCAGGTCAAGACGTCCTTCTTTCCACCATTCAAGGGCCTGAAGCCCGTCCGCGCTCTTGGCCGAATCAAGGGTTGCCTGAGCGATATTATCCAGCTTCAGCCGGTAGCCGAGCCGCTCATGAACGCTTTTCAGCAGGTCAAGGGTAGGCAGCGACCTGTAATTGAATGCATGTACTCCTGAAAGGACCTTGTAGTCGAACCGCTCTATGTTGAACCCGATGATCAGATCCAGTTTCCGCAGCCGCTCGATCATTTCAGGAATCTGTTCCTGCTCATAGCGGAAGAATTCGTCAGCCACAGAATCATAGAGAACTGCTATGGAAATGCCCATGCGCTCGGCCTTGTTCCATCCGCCGACTTCCTGAGCGGAACGGCGGGTCTCCACGTCCAGCACCCCGAATGATTCCGGGCCGGATTTCTTTTCCGTCTTCACTTCCTCACCGAAAGGTACCAGTTCCATGGATAAATCCTCTATTTTTTCAGGCGGCTTACCATTAATCATGTTTTCAAGCACGAATATGGCGGCCGCCTTGTCTATGGGCCTGTTACCTGAACCGCATTTCGGAGAATGCACGCAAGTGGGACAGCCAAGCTCGCATTCGCAGTCCACGATAACCTGAAGGGTACGTTCCAGAAGTTCCTGAGCCTGCTCGAAGGCCTGCATGGTCAGTCCCGCACCTCCGGGCATCCCATCATAAATGAACACGGCCGGTCCGTCGATCTGTTCATGCATGGGTGTGGAGATGCCGCCGAGGTCATTGCGGTCCGTGAGCACAAGAAGAGGCAGTATGCCTATCGCAGCATGTTCCACGGCATGTATTCCGCCCATGAAATGCACGAATTCATCTTCGGCCCGGCGCTTTATCTCCGGTGAAATCTCCATCCACAACCCTTGCGTTTCGAAAACAACCGGGGGCAGATCAAGCGGAACTATGCCCAGCAGCTTTCCGCCCTTTACCGCGCGCTTTTCATATCCGGTGACCTGCTCGGTAACCTTGAGCCGTCCGAAACGCATCACGGTTCCGAAAACCTTTTTGCGCGCATAAACTTCCAGAATTTCCGTGGACTTGTTTTTGCGCGCCCGTGTGTAATAGCCGACCCGTTCCCTGGAAGCCCGTACCTTGCGCTCTGCGAGGTCCAGTTCGGTTATCCGGTAGGTGGAACCGCGGTGGATATAGACCGCGCCTTCATGGGCCTCGGAATAGGCCCGCACCTCGTCTATGGTCCCGATGACCGCACCGCCGGAGATGTCTTCAATGTGCATGGTCGATCCGGCACCGCGCAGGGAAACGTCCCGATGCGGCCTCTTGCGTTTGGAGTATATTTCATCCCCGCGCCTGTTGCGCAGCAGAACGCCTTTTTCAACCAACTGCATGACCGTATCCTTTATCCGCTCATCCCTGAGCAGGAAATCGTCATCGCGCAGGGTAAGCTCGGATGCGGCACAGATCAGATGCCTCTCCATGATTACCGGGTTGTAGGGGTTAAGCACGGCATTTTCCGGAGGACGGGAAAAAAAATCGTCCGGGTGGCGCATGAAATACTGATCGAGGGCGTCCTCCTGTCCGATGAGAATGACTGCCGATTCCTGCCTGCTGCGCCCGACCCTGCCTCCACGCTGCATGGTGGCCATGACCGATCCGGGATATCCTGCCATGATGCATAGGTCGAGGCCACCGATGTCTATGCCCAGTTCAAGGGCACTGGTGGATATCACCGCCAGCAGTTCGCCGGAAGACATCTTTCGCTCAATTTCCCGCCGTTCCTCAGGCAAAAATCCGGCCCGATAAGCGCTGATGCGGTCCTTGTACTTTCCGGCCTTTTCGTTGACCCACATGGCTATCAGCTCGGTCATCTTTCGCGACTGGGTATAGACAATGGTCCGCAAATCTCTTGCGAGAGCGGCCTTAAGAAGCTGAATTACCGCGCTGTAAGGGGAAGCTACGGGATTGAAAAATATGAAATTGCGCTTTCCCGAAGCCGCGCCGCTTTCGGTTATTTCCCCTACATCCTGTCCGGTCAGGTCCCGGCACAGGGCGGAAGGGTTGCCCACTGTGGCAGAAGAAAAGACAAATGAAGGATTCGCGCCGTAATAATTGCAGATGCGCAGAAGCCTGCGGAAGACCATGGCCATATGCGAGCCCATGACCCCGCGGTAGGTATGGACCTCGTCCACGACAATATGGGTCAGACCGGCAATAAACGGTGCCCATTTTTCATGGAACGGAAGAATGGAAAGATGCAGCATTTCCGGATTTGTCATGATCACGGAAGGAGGGGTATCGCGTATTTTCCTGCGTCTGTAAGGCGAGGTGTCCCCGTCGTATATGGCTGCCTGAGGCCGGATGTTTTCCGGAAGCAACGCGGCCATTTCGGTAAATGTCTTAAGCTGGTCCTGAGCAAGCGCCTTGAGGGGAAAAAGATAGAGAGCGTGGGAATCCGGATCGCGCAACCCCTGTTCGAGAACGGGGATGTTGTATGTAAGGGTCTTGCCGCTTGCCGTGGGTGTGGCAACCACCACGTTGCGCCCGGCTCTGGCGTAATCCACGGCCAGAGCCTGATGGGAAAAAAGCCGATCTATATCCCTTAAGCCGAGCATGTTCTCTATGGAAGGCGGAAATTTTCTGCGCGGATCTCCGAAGGAGGCCTCCTGCCCTTCAACAATCCGGTGATGGGCGACCTGATCCCCCATTACAGGCGAGGAAAGAAGGGAAGCGACATACTCCCTTATATTATCATCATGATTCAAAGTAGGATCCTATTCACAAATTCGAAAACAACCGCCGGAATCAGTCACCGGAACAATCCAGCTTCATATCCACCAGATCTTCATCGTAGTTTTCACTTATTTCAAAACCGAATTTTCTGGCCAGTCCCTGCATGGCCTTGTTCTCAAACAGGGTCTGTCCCACCAGCCAGTGAGTTCCGCGTTCCCTGGTGTAGCGGATTATCTTGTGGAAAAGCATTGAACCGAGCCCGGTGCCTTTGAGGTCCGAACGGACCACAATGGCAAATTCGGCCTCGGAATTATCCGGTCTGGTGGAGGTGCGGACCACACCGAGGGTCTCCGGTCGGCCTCCGTCTCCTGTGGCTGTAGCTATAAAAGCCATTTCCCGGTCATAATTTATCTGAGTGAATCGAGACATGTCCTTGTGGTCGAAATCCCGGCGCACAACCCCGAAGAAACGCATACGCATGTCTTCATCAGACACCCGGCTGAGAAATTCATAATGGGCAGGTTCGTCTTCCGGGCGGATCGGCCGCAGGGTGACCTGCCGCCCGTCCTTGAGGACAACGCACTCCTCAAGTTCACGCGGGTACGGACGTATAGCCAGCTGCGGACAGTCGCTGCCGCACTCCGCCACCCGGATTCGTGCGCCCAGAGCCAGAACACCTGTTTCGTCCACATAGAGCGGGTTGATGTCCAGATGAACAATCTGGGGAATATCAATGAACAGCTGCGAAACCTGTATAAGAGTCAGGCAGAGGTCGTCAATATCAGCCGGAGGCTGGGTAGGTGTTCCGGAAAGCAGTCTGGCAATACGCGTCCTGCCTACCAGTTCACGGGCCAGACTCATGTTGAGCGGAACCATGGCAATGGCCTGATCGCGCACAACCTCGCGGGTCATGCCGCCATGCCCGAAATGAATGATCGGACCGAAAGTCGTGTCCGCAAGGGCGGATATGAACAGTTCGTGAGCTCCAAGCCTACGGCCCATTTTCTGAACCGTAAACCCTTCGATATAGGCGTCCGGACGCTGACGGTTCACCCTTGTAAGCATGGTGGCCGCGGCCTCCCACACTTTTTCCGGACTTTCAAGATCGAGCACGACTCCGCCGACATCATAAGGCTGGCTGATCTGCGGAGACCTGATTTTAAGGGCCACCGGGCATCCGATCTCGTCTGCGGCTATAACCGCCTCTCTGGCCGAAACAGCTACACGGGTTTCAACAACGGGTAGTCCATAGGCGGCAAGAACCTTGCGGGCCTCCGGCTCGGTAAGGTTTTCCCTGCCTCCCGCAATTGCCATATGCACGATATCACGCGCGGTGGTGGTGTCCGGAAAGAAGTCCGTAGGCAGAGAATCCGGGGTCTCGGTAAGCAGTTCCTGGTTGCGCTGGTATTCGGCCATGTACATGAAAGCGCGCACCGCCTGATCCGCGCTCTCGTAGGTCGGTATTCCGGCCTGCGAGAATACTCGCCGCGATTTTCTGGACATATCCGAGCCAAGCCATGATGTGAGCACCATACGCCGGACCCGCTTGAGGCCCTTGGCCAGAACCTCGGCGACATCTATACTGGAAATTCCCGCAAACGGCACATGGACCACCAGCACGGCGTCAACTTCCTTGTCTTTGATCAGCACCTTGAGCGCGTCCAGATATTTCTGTCCCGGAGTATTGTAGCTTATGGTCACGGGGTTGGACCTGCTCCACTCACCTTCGAAAACCTCATCAAGTTTTGATACGGTTTCTTCGGATATCTCGGAAAGGCTTCCGCCGCGCCTGATCAGCCCGTCCGCAGCAGTCAGTCCGGCGCTGGTGCCGTTGACGATAATCGCCAGACGGTTTCCACGTACCGGCTGACGCAGACTGGCCAGAGTCTGGGCGGCATCGAAAAGGCCGTCTATGGTCTGTACCCGGAGCATTCCCGCCCGGCGAAAGGCTACGTCATAGACTTCATCCATCCTGGCCGCCATCGGGTTATCAAGCATGGAAAGCTCGTGGGTAACGTGCTGAAGCGACTGCCCCGGACGAATGGCCAGCACCGGCTTGTTGCGCGAAGCCGCACGGGCGGCGGACATGAACTCGCGGGCGTCGTTTATGGACTCGATATAAAGCAGTATGGAGCGCGTCTGGGCATCGGAACCGAGATAATCGAGCACATCGGCAAAAGAAAGATCAATACGCCTGCCAAGTGAAATAACATGTGAAAAACCGATATCATTGGTCAGCGCCCAGTCGAGAACAGTCGGTATAAAGCTGTCCGACTGAGACACAAAGGCTATCTTGCCCGGTTTGGCCGGCAAAGGAGCCAGACTGGCGTTGAGATTGATGGTCGGGACCATGAAACCGAGACTCTTCGGACCGAGTATTCTCATGTGCGGGGAACGGGCGGCCTGCAGCAGTTCACGGCGCAGTTTGTTTTTTTCATTCTCGGACATGGCACTGAATCCCGGACCGATCAGCGCAGCGGCCTTTACCCCAATTTCACTCAGTCTGGCCAGAAGCTGCGTGCACTCGGATAAAGGACGGCAGATCACGGCAAGATCAGGAACCTTCGGCAGATCCTCCACATCATTGTAAGTAAGGACTCCGGAAATGGCTTCGGCATCGGTGCTTACAGGCATGACCGGGCCGAGAAACCCTCCGCCCATAAGGTTGCGCATGAGTATATAACCGGCATTGGAAGGATCGTTTGTTGCGCCGATTACGGCTATCGATCTCGGCTGAAACAGATACTCCAAATTGATGACACTCATGAATCCCTCTTTGAATCTGATGCGCACAGCGCCTTGGTTTCCAACCGGAATGCACCGGACCGGACGAACTTCAGACCGATTTCACGGCCACACATACCATTTGCGGACAGTGATTTTCCCGGAAGCTTCCGGTAAAATCACCTGCTGCGGAAAACATATCTGCTTAATCGTCATCATATCAAGCAAAACCGGAACCGTATTTGTTTTTACAATCAAATTCCGCGAAACAATAGGTCGGCCAACCCTGTTCAATGGATTGGAAACATAGTATATGATTAGCAGAAGTGCACAATATTTTCAAAAACGGTGAGCCGGAGCCATCTGACATGAATGACATTACTATTGAAAGCCTGATGGACGAACAGCGGACATTCGATCCGCCTGCCCATATGCAGGGACAGGCTTTCATTGATCAGGAAAAATACGAGCAGGCCTGCAGCAGGGCAGCGGAAGATTCAGAAAATTTCTGGGCCGAAAGGGCCAGGGAACTGCTGCACTGGCAGCGCGATTTCAACACTGTTCTGGAAACCGATTCGCAGAAAAAAGAATATAAATGGTTTTCCGGCGGCAGAATCAATGCCTCCTACAACTGTCTTGACCGTCACCTGGAATCCGGACGCAAGAACAAGGCAGCCCTGATCTGGCAGGGCGAACCCGAAGAAGACGTTGCGGTATACACCTACCACATGCTGCACCGGAAAGTATGCAGGTTCGCAAATGTGCTGAAAAAAATGGGTGTCGGCAAGGGAGACCGCGTTATCGTCTACCTGCCCATGGTTCCGGAACTGGTCATTTCCATGCTCGCCTGTGCCCGCATCGGGGCAGTACATTCAGTTGTTTTTGCCGGTTTTTCGGCAATAAGCCTTCAAAACCGCATTCTGGACTGCGATGCCAAGATAGTTATAACCGCAGACGGAGTGTTGCGCGGCGGAAAAACAATTCCGCTAAAACGCAATGTGGACGAAGCCCTTTTCGAATGCCCTTCCGTGGAGCAGGTCATCGTGGTCAGGCGCACCGGGCGGGATATAGATTTTTTTGAAGGACGGGACACCTGGTGGCATGAGGAAATATCTGCGCAGGATATAGATGATTTCTGCAAACCCGCCCAGTTGAGGTCCAACGATCCGCTCTTCATACTCTACACATCGGGAAGTTCGGGAAAACCCAAAGGCGTTGTCCATACCATCGGCGGATACATGACCATCACAGCGCATACTTCGCAGTGGGTTTTCGACCTCAAGGACGATGACGTCCACTGGTGCACGGCAGATCTCGGATGGATAACCGGGCACAGCTACACCGTATACGGACCTCTTGCACTCGGCGCCACAACCCTGCTTTATGAAGGTGTGCCCACCTATCCCAGACCGGACAGGTACTGGAACATCGTCACCCGCTACGGGGTAAGCGTATTCTACTCCGCCCCCACAGCCATAAGGGCGCTTATGCGCGAAGGCACGCAGTGGACATCAAGACATGAAATGCCTTCCCTGCGCATACTGGGAACAGTAGGCGAACCGATCAATCCTGAAGTATGGATGTGGTTTCACGAGCAGGTCGGCAAAGGGCGTCTGCCGCTTCTGGATACCTGGTGGCAGACAGAAACCGGCGGCATTCTCATCTCCCCGCTGCCGTACACCGGAAAGCTCAAACCCGGTTCAACATCAAAACCCCTTCCCGGAATAAAGGCATCGGTGGTGCGCAGCGAAGGCTCCCCGGCTGATGTCAACGAAGGCGGTCATCTGGTCATAACCGAACCCTGGCCGGGCATGCTGCAATCCATCCACAATGACCCGACGCGTTATGAAAAAACATACTTCGAACGTTTTCCGGGCATGTATGAAACCGGTGACGGCGCCAGAATAGACGAAGACGGTTTTTACTGGATCATGGGTCGGCTCGACGATGTCATAAATGTTTCCGGACACCGCCTCGGAACGGCGGAAATTGAGTCCGCCCTGATAGCCCACCCGGATGTGACCGAAGCAGCTGTGGTCGGCATACCTCACGAAGTCAAGGGACAGTCCGTGTATGCGTATGTGACTCTGCGTCCCGGAATGGACGAGGATGACGATACCCGCTCATCATTGCGGGAGTGGGTTACAAAGGAAATCGGGGCCATTGCCGTTCCCGAAACCATCCAGTTTTCCGAAGGTCTGCCGAAAACCAGATCCGGCAAGATCATGCGCCGGATTCTGCGCCGAATTGCCGTTGGTGAAAACGACTTCGGGGATACTTCGACCCTTTCCGACGCATCGGTCATAAATGATCTGATTGACGGACAGAAGGAAATTTTCGAATCCTGACAGAACATTCGTAACCATCTTTGTAAATAGACCGCTAAGCTTATTAAAAGCACTGGCAAACGCAAAAGGCAGCATCCCGATCACATGGGATGCTGCCTTTTTTTACAGCACATTCCATCTGCGCAATTTATTTTACCGGACTAATCTAATGTGTTAGGGTCTTACTGCTGTAAATACATTTCTGCGGGCTGTGTTTGTCACATTTTTAGTGCCGGAGAACCGATGTTCAAATCAATGCGGGCGATAATCCTCCTTTTTGCCGCAGGACTGGTCATCCTGACCACATCCGCACTTACTTTTTTTGCCCAGCACGAGGTGACCGATTCTGTATTCAAAACAGAATTCAAACATGCCCAGGACATTATCGACTACACCCTGCTGAATATATCCACCGAGTACCAAAGCCTGCTCTTCTTCCGCGGAGCAGCCATTGAACTGCGCAAAAAGGAATTAAAGGATATTGTAGATATTTCTCAGGGCATTGTTGAACTTAACTATAAAAAATACCGCGAAGGAAAACTCAGCGAAAGCGAAGCAAAACGAAACAGCCTGCAGCAACTCAAGGATATACGGTACGACAACGGCATCGGCTACATATGGGTCAACGATACTTCTACCCCTATTCCACGGATGATAATGCACCCGACCATGCCTGAGCTGGACGGGAAAATTCTGGACAGTGATAAATTCAACTGCGCTCAGGGAACTTCAAAAAATCTATTTGTGGCATTTCGCGATGTCTGCGAAGCCCGTGGAAGCGGATATGTGGATTACCTCTGGCCGAAACCGACAGACAAAGGACTTGGAAAGGAGCAACCCAAACTTTCATATGTATCCCTGTTCAAGGATTGGGGATGGATAATCGGTTCCGGGGTGTATCTGGATGACATAAACAAGGATGTGGACAAACGGTTTGCCGCAATCCTTGATGAGCTGCGGGAAAGCCTCTCGGCCATAAAGATAGGAACCAGCGGTTATGTTTTCGTTTTTTCAGGTAAAAACGAAGTACTTATTCATCCTGTATACAGGGACATAGATGTAAATAAACTGATCAACCCTGAAACAAGCGGTCTTCTGCTTGAAGAACTAAAAAAAGCAGCCTCTGAAAACGGAGTCCACGAATACATCTGGGATAAACCCCCGGGACACATCGGCGAATATAAATTTCGAAAAAGGGCTTATATAAAATATTTCAAACCATTTGACTGGTATGTGTGTTCCTCGGTTTACAAGGATGAACTGCAGCAGCCGGGACTGATGCTGCGGACAAAAATTATTCTGCTTTCACTTGGAGTGCTGGCGCTGGCTCTGATTTTTGCGGCGATCCTTTCGAGCAGCATAGTGCACCCGCTCCTGAAACTGATTGCAGGGGCACGGGCCATACGCGAGGGCGGCGTTTCAGCAGTTGAAATACCAGTGGAAGGTACAACCGAGACAAAGGAACTCGGAACGGTGATCAATCAGATGCTGGATTCCATCCGGTCCGGCATTGCGGAAAAGGAAAAGCTCATGCAAGCGCTGGAGCAGGGAAACAGAGAGCTTACCGCGATCAACTACCAGTTGGAAGTAGAGGCCTCGGATCACGCCAAGGCCCGTCAGGAACTGCTGCGGCTGCGCAATCACCAGAAAAACATACTCGACTCCATGCCATCCATACTTGTCGGTGTTGATGCCGGAGGAGCAATCAACCAGTGGAACGCCGGTGCTGCCAAAGCCACAGGTCGAAGTTTCGAAAAAGTCAGCGGAATGATGCTCAAGGATGTATTTCCGGAACTGGCGGCAGAGCTTGAACAGTCACGTCCGGTTATTGCGGAAGGCAATATAAAAGAAAAAGTCCGTGTTCCGCGCAAGATTGACGGGGAAGTTCATTACGAGGACATAACAATTTACCCGTTGATTAACGAAGGGCTTCAGGGCGCCGTAATCAGGCTGGATGATGTTACCGCAAGGGTACGCATAGAAGAGGTCATGGTTCAGACGGAAAAAATGATGTCGGTCGGCGGGCTGGCTGCCGGTATGGCTCATGAAATCAATAATCCGCTCGGCGGAATCCTTCAGGGAGCTCAGAATATTGAGCGCAGGCTTTCACCTGGTCTTAAAAAGAACATACAGGAAGCTGAACGGGTCGGAACATCGCTGGAAACAATCCACGGCTACATGCAGGCCAGGGGAATTTTCAAGATGCTCGAAGGGATCAGGGAAGCGGCGACCAGAGCTGCTGACATCATAACAAACATGCTCAACTTCAGCCGAAAAACCGATGTTCACCGGACATCATGCATGCTTGATCAGCTTGCCGACAAGGCCGTGGCCCTTGCTGCTCAGGACTACGATCTTAAAAAGAAATACGACTTCAAGCAGATAGAAATAATTAAAGAATACGGAAAAAACATTCCATACGTAATCTGCTCACCAACTGAGATCGAGCAGGTCTTTCTCAACCTGCTTGGAAATGCCGCTCAGGCCATGCATGATGCGGAACAAAAGAACACCAACCCGAAAATAACCATCAGGGTCCGTCAGGAAGATGATTACGTTGTCACCGAAGTTGAGGATAATGGTCCTGGAATGGATGATGCCATACGTAGAAGGGTCTTTGAGCCTTTCTTCACCACAAAACCGAAAGGAACAGGCACCGGACTTGGCATGTCGGTTTCATATTTCATCATCACCGAAAACCATCAGGGAAGTTTCAGCATTGAATCAACGCCGGGAAAGGGATCAAAATTTATTTTCAGACTTCCGATAACAACCAGAATTTATTAGTTGCAATTAAAGAATTACAACCAGTGTAGTTCCATCTTCGGCAGACGTGTTCATTTCCAGGTCACCGCCATGTGTTCTGGCTATTAGACGGGCAGAATAGGTACCGAGCCCTGTTCCACTCTTTTTTCCGCAGGTGATGTATTTTTCAAAAAAATTATCCCGGATGGAAGGAGGAACTTCACCGAGGTTATGAATCTCCACTCTGGTACCGGCAGTATTATCAAGTCTGATGCTGATAGTGCTTTTTTTCGGAGCAGCTTCCACGCTGTTCCGCACAAGATTTGCCAGCATGGAAAAAAGAAGCAGTTCCTCACCCATTACCGTGAAAATATCCGCACCGGACGGAACATTTCCATTCACTGAAATTTCAAAAACAAGATTCTTGTTTTCAATCAGGTCAAGCAATTCCAGACGAATTTTTCCCGCCATTTCAAGAAGATCCACCTTTTCAGGCTTCAGGATATAGGTCCCGGATTCCATCAGATAGATATCGTACGAACGGTTGAGCAGTCCGAGCATCTTGTAGCCGGCATCCTGAATTGTCCGGATCATCTCGGCTTTACCGCTGTCCTGCTCCGAGGCAAGCAGCAGGTGGGGAAGATTGATCACTGCATTGAGCGGAGTCTTGAGATCATGTCTTGTAATGCGCTCAACGTCCTGCCGGAGCAGTTCAGCGCGTTGATGGTTGATCACATCAACAAGTGTGGATGAGAATGATCCACAGAAATGTTCCAGAAAATCGGTGCCCATATCCGGATGATAGCGGTCTTCAGACGGGTCATAAATGGAAAAAAGCCCGATAAGTTCTCCCGGATGATACTTGTCGGTCAGACCGCAGGAAAAACACGATCCACCTATATCCTGAGACATTTTAGGATCTCCGAAAAAGATATCCGGGCGCATCATCTTGGAAACAGGGCCTATATACACCCGGCTGCCGCCATTGCCGAATGTGGCGTCTATATAACGCATACAACCTTTCAGGTAAAATGTCGGAATTCCTTCGGATGGAAGACCGGAACAAAGCCCCCGGTCAAGCACAACGGAAATTTTGTATATATCAAGTTCTGCCGCCACAGCACTCATAAGCTCCGGCAAGCCTGCAACAGATTTTAGACCGTTTATATGCTGCTGTGCAGCGCAGAACCGGCGGAAGGTATTAATTCCGGAATTACATGCGGAAACGGCTTCCCTTAGTTTAACTTCCAGGTGTTCCGCCCGTTCATCGGATACACTGAGCATGTTTTTCTCCGCTATAAGATCATCTTCCAGACGCAGATTTTCTCCGCGTGAAAAGGCGTAAGTCTCAAATATTGTCTGGGCCAGGCTGTCGGCCTGTTCATCATTTTCTTCCCTTAGAAATTTCTTGAGCAGATCAAGCTGTTCCCCGAATTGATTGAGACTTGGCAGATTATCCATTGCTTTCCTTGAAAATTCAAAGGTTGGAATTAAATCATTGTGAAAATATAACTGTATAAGCCTCGCAATTGCAACTTATGAATGTTTACAAAAATATGGCTATTTCCTCAGTTCAGCAAAACTTTTGATCAAAGTAATTACTCTCAAAGGAACAACCTTAACCTATTAGGGTTTCCAAAGGGGATTATCCCCTTTGGCCGCCAGCGGCAAAATAAAATTATTAAAAACGCGAAGCGCATCAAATCACGTCTATTGAATGCCTTTTGGCGGAGTAAAGGAAATAGCCTTGTACGAAAAAGCAAAAAACCTTGCAGTTTTTAACCGGGTATATATTTTTTCCTGATACCATGCTTTTTGAGCAGTGCATAAAGGCGTGACATTGAAAGACCTGCTGTTTTCGCGGCCTCACCCATATTAGCCTTGCAGTGCATGATGAGACTTTCAAGATATAATTTTTCAGCCTGATCCAATGCCTGCTCCCGATAGTCCTTGAGCAGAGGAAAATCATTTTCCATATTTACGGCCGGAATTTCTGTACTAAGGCAGGGCTTACTCTTTCTGGACTTGTTACCGTGAATCAGCGTCAGGGTCTTTCCGGTTTCAACCTTGGGTAATACGGATGCCTGAGCTGCCGCCACCCTTACCTTTACCGGAAGATGAATGGGGAGCAGTTCCCCGGCCTCGGTATTGGCTGTGAACACCTGTTCAAGGACGTTGAAAAGTTCGCGGACATTTCCGGGCCAGGAGTATGCTTTCAAAGCATCCATGAATTCATCGGAAATAGGAATAGGAGTAATGTTGAAGTCAGCCGCAAGCTTGTTCAGATAATAGCGCGAAAGTCTCCGCAGGTCGTTGCCGCGCTGCCTGAGCGGTGGAAGCTCTATGGTAAAGGCCTGCAGCCTGTAAAGAAGATCCTGTCGGAATCTGCCGCTTTGAACAAGCGCATCAAGATCGCGGTTTGTGGCGGCAACCAGACGGAAATCACTTTGCAGTTCCTCATTACCGCCTACCGGACGGTATGTATGCTCCTGCAGAACCCTCAAAAAGGCTTTCTGCAATGCAAGAGGCAGCTCACCCACTTCATCCAGAAACAATGTACCGCCGTCAGCCTTGGCTATCAGTCCTTCCTGAAACCTGTCCGCACTGGTAAAAGCACCGCGCTCATGGCCGAAAAGGATGGATTCAACAAGATTTTCAGGGATGGAGGCACAGTCGACGATTACGAAAGGACCCTTGCGCCTGGTACTGTTGTCGTGCACAACTCTGGCAAACAGTTCCTTTCCCGTCCCTGTTTCACCAAGTATAAGAACGCCGACATGGCTTTCCGCCGCCTTTGATGCCTGTTCAAGGCAGCGCATTATCGAATTTGAACGCCCTACGATATTATGATGACCAAGATTCGGGCTGGAAGCCTGCTTTTCGACCCGGTACTTCAGCACCCTCTGCATGTGGAGGATGTAGTCTTCGGCGCTGGCCGGCTTGGCAATATAATCCCAGGCTCCGGAATTTATGGCCAGTTCCGCTCCTTTAGTATCACCGAGCCCTGTTATGATGACCACCTCAGGCGCATTGCTCATCTGGTGCAGTTCCGGCAGGGCATTGAGACCGTTTCCGTCCGGCAGGACAACGTCAAGGAAAACAACGTCAAACGATTCCTTACGGGCCATGTCCAGACCTTTCTTTAAGGTAAGCGCTGTTTCACCGCTGTGCCCCAAGTCTTCGGCAATGGAAACCAGAAGTTCCCCTAAAAAAGAATCATCATCTATAACCAGAACTTTCGCCATATTATAACCTGCAGACCGGATAATGCATATTTTTTAGAAAACACAGTTATAGATACAGTTGAGCATATATTTTATTCCGGCTCAACAGTTTTACCTTTTAACTTGAAAATAAACGGTAAACCACCAAGACTGAGAACGGTAAGCCAGATGCGCTGCATCAGATAAATCGAAGCACCTGCGGTGATGACCCCGTTTGAAATAAGCTCAAGCATGACATCGAAGGCAGCCTCGTTAACTCCAAGTCCGGCTGCCGGAGCGGGAATTATCCCGGCCAGAAATGCCGGTGGACCGGCAAAAAAGACCTGCCCGAAATCAGGAACAGCAGGCAGATTCAGAACCTGCGAAAAAAGATACAGGGAATAAATCATAAGCAGGTGCTGAGCCGCAGTAAAAATAATGGTAATTCCAAGAGCTGGAAATGAATTTCTGTATACGAATACAGCCGCTGTCAGGTCTGCTATTTTTGAACCCAATCTGCTCCTTCCCAGAACCCTGCGATAGATAAAACCTTCCGGAGCGAATTCCGGAGATACGATTGGAGCGATCAGTGCTGCTGTGGAAGCAGCAAACAGAGCAGGACCTATTTCAGAAGCAACATAGGCCGAAGAACTGAAGCTGCATAAAAGCAGCAGACAGCCTGATATTCCGCAACCGACGACAAGAGCTGTTATCCTGCCTTTGACCAGAGCCAGAAAGCCTAGTAAAAAAACAAGCCAGATAAAACAAAGGATAGCCAGCAATGGGGTAGCTATTATCCTGAGCCGCTCGGCAGCTTCCACAAGCTGCCAGTTCAGAACCATTCCCAGACCTGCCAGCATAAACAGCCCCATGAGCCCGATAATGCGGTCAATAAGCACGGCCGCGCCGGCCTCGGCCTTGTGCCCGGTTTCACGCATTATATAGAAAAAACGGGCAACATCTCCGCTTGCAGCTCCCAAAACGCATTGGGAAAAAAAATACATTATTATGTTAATCTTCAAGCATTTATGAAAACCAAGTCCTATACCTGCACCACGCAGAAGGATGCCTATCCGCAGGGCGGATAAATTAACTGCAACAGCAATTACCAGTATTGAATAGATTAAAAGGTAAATATTCTCATGTGATACATAAAGATATTCAAGACGGATGCTCTTGGAAACAACCAGCCAGTAGACTATGCCCACAGCTATGATTATTTTAAGGAGATTCGCAGCATAAGCTGCAACCCTGCTCCCCTTGGGCTCCGGATATGTCAAGCGCGTACTCCTGATTTTTCACCCGAATACAGCTTTTGCAGACCGTAAGCAAGAAATCATACTTTATGACTATTGAGGGAGTTGGAAAAGTATGATTGAAAAGAATCCCAACCGACAAGACGAATGCAACGTGTGAAACCGGATTCTTTGATCTGATATATTCTGTTTTGGATGCCATACAATCAATCCGTCCTCTGGAAACCGTACCTCTTACACATTTTTACTTTTTGTAACCAAATGCAATTAATATATGGTAATTATTAATGAATGACGCAAAAAAAAGAGCCGTTATACTGACCGTGGCCATAACCCAGTTTACTATGCCGTTCATGTTTTCCGCAGTAGGGATAACACTGCCGGTAATGGGCCATGATCTCGGAGCCAGCGGACTGGACCTCAGTCTCGTTGAATCTATCTACATCGGAAGCGTTGCGGCTCTTCTGCTGCCTCTTGGAAGACTGGCAGACATGCATGGCAGACAGCCCATGTTCAGGCTCGGCACTCTCCTTTTCACCATCTTCACTTTTCTGATCGGATATGCACATTCAATCAACACCGTCATCCTGCTGCGTATGGCTCAGGGCATATCCGGTGCAATGTGCATTGCAACCAACATGGCCCTCCTTACAGATTCCATCCCCAGAGAAGAACGCGGTCGGGCCATGGGGCTTGCTGTTGCCGCCGTGTACGTCGGTCTCTCAATAGGACCATACGCCGGAGGGCTGGTTACCTCTCACCTCGGATGGCGCTGGCTGTACTGGCTGGGCATGATCCCGCTCGGTATCTCATACCTTGTCGCGCACCTGAATCTGAATGGAAAATTCAGGACTTCGGAAGAAAAATTCGATCTTGCCGGAAGTATTGTTGTTGCCTTATCCGTCGCCGGAATTGTTTTCGGCGGAACAAGTCTCAATTCAGGATGGTTCGGCCCCATGCTCCTGATAGGAGGCGTTGCCGGATTCATAATCTTCATTCTGATGCAGAACAGGGTCGAATACCCGTTGGTTGAACTGACCCTTTTCAAGGAAAGGCAGGATTTCTCGGATGCTTCCCTTGTACAGTACATTAACTACGCCGGAACCTTCGGCATGGTTTTTCTGTTCAGCCTTTACCTGCAGACAGTGAAGGGCCTTACGCCGCATGAAGCAGGTCTTGTGCTTGTTGTGCAGCCGATCATTCAATCGCTGCTCTCACCGCCGTGCGGAAAACTCGCCGACAAGATTTCTCCGAGACTGCTGGCACTGCTGGGTATGATATTCTGCACGGTCGGAACAATCATGGGCGTAGTTGTCACGGCTCAGACGGAAATAAGCTATCTTTACACCATGTTTGTAATTCAGGGCATAGGGTTTTCCCTGTTTTCATCTCCCAACATGATGATACTCATGGGCAGCGTACCTCCTTCCAGATTCGGCTTTGCTTCTTCTGTTTCAGGAGGACTGAGGACCATAGGAATGGTTACAAGCATGGTGATCATTGCTGTTTTCCTTTCCACAATCATGGGTAATGCCCCCATATCAGCAGAATCGTCGACAGCATACCTGAAGGTCATGCATTTCTCGCTGATAGCGCTTTCATGCCTTTGTGTCCTTGCCGTGCTTGTGTCTGCCAGGTCCGTGCTGCGCAAGTCCGCAGTTGCCAAATAAGACCTTTGCGTGCAATCTGCCCGAAACCGGATGGAGGGATGGATTTATGGCCTATTCAGTAAGCAGCGAACAGATAATAAAAGAAGCAGTACAAGCCGGAAGAGAACTGAAACCCGACACAAGTCTTGATGAACGTTTCATGGAAGCTGAAGGACAGGCAACAGCACTTGCTGACTACCTGAACCTGCTGATTAAATGGAATAAATCCATGAATCTGGTCGGTCCTTCCGGCTGGGAGGAAATTTTCCATTCCCTGATTACGGACAGCCTCTATCTGGCTGATTTTCTTAAGACACTGGATTTGCCTGAATCACCCCGTACACTGGACCTTGGAGCAGGAGCAGGCCTTCCCGGAATACCGCTGCGCTGCGTCTGGCAGAACGGAAGCTACCTTCTAGTGGAATCCAGACAGAAAAGATCAATTTTCATGCGCACAGTACTGCGCTCCATAAAACTTCCTGGAACAGATGTATTTCAGGGCCGAGCGGAAAAAATACCACAGGCCGAACTCCCGGCCGATCTGATCATAAGCAAGGCCTTCATGCCCTGGAAGGAACTCCTGCCGTTTGTAATCCCGATGCTCGGCAAAGGGGGCAGGGTGATCATACTGTCCAACGATCTTCCGCCGGATTCTGCCGCAACTGAAAAATTCGGTTTCAAAGTAGAAAAACACACCACGTATTCTGCAGGAAACAGGGAACATTACCTGTGGGCGCTGAAAAACATAGCCTAACACCAATAAAAAGCCGTGCACCCCGGAACTATACCCGGACTGCACGGCTTAAATTATTTCTACGGTGCCGATATTCGGCCGGAAGTTAAATCACCTTGTTGAGGGGGTATTCGATGATACCTTCCGCCCCCATGTCTATGAGCTGGGGGATAAGCTCACGCACTGCAATTTCCTCGACCATGATTTCAACAGAAACCCATTCAGTATCGGAAAGTGAAGACACGGTGGGAGAGTTAAGGCTGGGCATGACCTTCATTGCTTCATCAAGGGCCTTTCTGGGCATGTTCATTTTGAGCCCGACCATTTTCTCGGCGCGAAGCGCTCCCTGCAGCAGAAGGTTGATGTTTTCGATCTTCTTGCGTTTCCAGGGATCGTTCCAGGCATCCTTGTTGGCTATAAGCCTGGTGTTTGTCTGCATTACCTCATCAATGATGCGCAGGCCGTGAGCCTTGATGGTGGTGCCGGTCTCGGTAACTTCGACAATGGCATCACACAAACCTTCCACAACCTTTGCCTCGGTAGCTCCCCAGGAATAGAACACTTCAACATCAATGCCCTTTTCCTCGAAATAACGCTTGGTGCAGCCGACCAGTTCGGTGGCGATTTTCTTTCCGGCCAGATCTTCCGGCTTCATAAAGGGAGAATCTCCGCCGACAGCCAGAACCCAGCGTGCAGGACGGTTGGAAACCTTGGAGTATACAAGGCTTGAAACTTCCACGACATCGGAGTTGTTTTCAAGAATCCAGTCCTTACCTGTCATACCTACGTCAAGGACACCGTCAGCAACGTACACCGACATTTCCTGTGCACGGCACATGGAAATATTCAGTTCATCGTCGTTTACATCGGGAAAATAGTTTCTGTGGTGCAGATTGATCTTCCACCCGGATTTGGCGAACAATTTGATTGTGGCATCCTGCAGGGAACCTTTAGGCAGACCGATTTTAAGTTTATTGGACATTATTTGTATACCTCCTTGGGATCAAAAACCATGGGCGAACATTCAACTACTTCGCCTTCCTTGAGTTCACGATAGAAACAGCTTCTGTAGCCTTTGTGGCAGGCGGCACCGCCTATCTGCTCAATGAGCAGAACCAGGGTGTCATCGTCACAGTCGATCCTTATGGATCTGATCATCTGTACATGGCCAGATGTACCGCCCTTGTGCCAGAGAGTGTTGCGGCTTCTGCTCCAGTAATGGGCTTCACCTGTTTCAAGCGTTTTATTCCATGCTTCCTCATTCATGTATGCCATCATCAGGACTTCACCTGTTTCGGCATCCTGCGCAATGGCAGGTATGAGACCTTTCATTTTATCAAAGTCTGGCTTGATCATACAATCCTCTGTCTCGGACGGCTCAAGTTAGCCTTGTTGCAAAGTTGATGTAAACCGGAAACAACTTCCGGATGATTGCCTATAAAAATTCCTCGAATCAAAAAAAGCGCCGTCTGAGTTCAGGCGGCGCTTTTATGTATGTGTGAAGGAAATTTCTGCGTATTTATTCGCTTTTTCCCTGGCACTCCCTGCAAACGCCGAAGAGGTACATTTCGTGATGAAGAAGAACAAATCCGTGCTTCTTCGCGAGCTCTTCCTGCAGATGTTCGATCTCATGATCAACGGCTTCGATGGTCTTTCCGCAGCGCTCGCAGACAAGGTGGTCATGATGCTCATGACCGTACTTATGTTCATAGCGGATTACGCCGTCGTTGAAATCAACAGCTTTGGCAATGCCTGATTCGGCAAGAAGTTTCAGGGTGCGGTAAACGGTAGCCTGTCCAATGGACGAGTCTTCCTTCCGGATGAGATTATACAGTTCTTCCGAGGATACATGACCCTCTTCAGCAAGGAACACGTCCAGAATTGTCCTGCGCTGGGGGGTCATTTTCAGTCTCTGCCGAGAAAGGTACTCGGTGAATATATCCTGTGCTGACTTCATCAACCTGTATCCAGAAATTTATGTTTACCGTTACGAATAGGGTTTTCCTACATTGGATTGATTGCCAATGTCAAATCCTGATTGCCCATATCCTGACATAAGAGTATGAATGTCGCAAAATAATAATCTGAATATGCCGTTTTCAACAAGCGGCATTTATTTTCAAGGCCGATGATTTTAAAAAATACCAAGGAGTTTTGTTATGGAACTTGCCAAATTTATTTCCGAATGGGACCAGGATCCTGCCGGGGTTAAAAACGTCTTCATTGAATTCAAGGAATTGCTGGAATCTCTTGAAGATACAAAAATAGAATTCCATGCCCGCCCCGGAGTTACCTACTCCATGCGGGGAGTAAAGACTTCTCAGACCAAATGGCCGCTTTTCGTGATGGTGGACGTAATTGACGATGATCCGGCCAACCGCTGGCTTTCGGTCTGCTTTTTCGGAGACTGCATAACAGACCCAGATGAACTGGGTGACCTCGTTCCCGAAGGACTGCTCGGAGAGGACGGCCACTGCTTCGATGCCGATGATGCGGAACCGAAAGAATATCTCTCCGCCAGAATAAAGGAAGCTCACTCCAACCAGTAAGCAGCTCTGCCCCCGGTCACTGCTCCGGGGGCTTTGAGGAGAAAAACAGTGGCTGAAATCAACAACCTTAACGGACTTTACAAGCTTGAGTCCCTGTCTGTCCTGCCGGACTACTGTCTGCAGGAAATTTTCAGCCGCGAATTCAGCAATATAGATACGGCAAGGATCTTATTCCTTCTTTCCGCTCCTTCACGGGATATTATACTGCGCAATCTTAATGCCGTCCGGGCAGCAAATATATTGCAACTCGCCGGACAATATAAAAAAAATTCTCCGGAACCATGCCCTGCCTCATTTGAGAGAACCTGCGAAATGCTGCTGGACCGTGTTCAGGAGCTCAAGGACAACGGAATCATAAAAATTCCTGAAGTTGTGCTTGATAATTCTTTTTTCGACCTCGCTGACGAACTGCATTCCGTTACCGATGCCCTGCCTAATTTCAACATGCATCACATGGACCTGCACGACATTATCTCGTGGTGGGATCTTGCCGCAAAGGGCATAAAATCTCTTTTCGGTAAAAGGGTACAAATGGAAAATATTATTCTGGACAGGCTGGAGGACAGCTACAGTTCCAAAATATTCTCCTGCTCTATTGATGACCTGAATGATGCCATGCTTGCGGAAAAAACGTCCGAACTGCAAAAAGAAGCCTATGAGGACTGTAAAAAACGACTGGATATGAGTGAGTCGTTCCTGATGGCCCTGATAAGGAAAAGAGGATTACGCACACTGGCCGCAGACCTTGCAGAAAATTTTCCGGACGACATTGAAATGCTGGACAGATTGTCCAGGCACAGCAGACTTCTTCTGTATCCGGCATTAAAAGTAAGCCTTCCACCTGAAGATGTGGCCATGAGTCTGTGCAAGCTGAAACATATTCACGATGAACTCGGGACTGATGAAATGCTTAAATTCGCAGGTACACCGGAAGATCACTACCTGCGCCGAGGTCTGCAGACCGCTCTTTCAGGAATGGAAATCCGCTATGCCGAACAGATAGTCAGGGAGCGCAAAAAAGCCCAGCTTCACGAAACGGAAGCCAAGCTCAGGATCATCGGCGATGCTGTCGCATGCATACGTAACAGGGTAAGCGGATATATCATGCTGGAACTGATGAGCAGCTATACTGTCTATGATTTCGCCGAATAGACTGCTCATTCCTTTTTCTTGAGGTAATCTAGTTTGAACCGCACTGCATATGGATTCGGATATGTATCCACAATGCTTTCAAGCAGCTTTTCGGCCTCCCGGTACTCGTGCCTGTTTTCATAAATATCGGCCAGCATGAAGACTGATTCTGAACGGATGTCTTCCGGAACGCCATCCATCCTGATTAATTTTCCAAGTTCGGATTCAGCCCGCTCCCAGGCCTGGATAAGCGTTAAGGTATGAGCCATTTCATAAAGAGCTCTGGCTTTGGTTTTAATATCCGCCTGACCGGAAGCTATGTCGCTGTAGGTGTATATTGCAAGATCGTAATTGCGCAGCTTTCGGAATGTCTCGGCCAGCATGAAACGGGTGGAATCAATATCCTCCTGCGGCTGCCCGGAAAACTCCAGACTTTTTTCAAGTGCTTCAACAGCCTTCTTGTAATCACCGCTGCGGATATACATTTCCGCCAGCTGACGTTTAAGTTTAGCTGCGAGGTCCTTCCTATGGCCGAATTCAAGGTACATGGCCTCAAGGATCGCTGCCCCGCGTTCACTGTCATGCCGTACCTCTGATGCTATTTTTACAAGATAATTCCAGGCCTCAAGCCTGGATTCTCCCTGCGGATTGTCCTGAAGATATCTTTCAAAACCTTTTTCCGAATCGGAATAATACCCGGAGATAAAATTCATCCTGGCCTTTTCTATTACCTCAGAAACACCGGAGTCAGGCTTCTCGCATCCCTGCACCATCAGGAGCAGGAATGCGAGAATTAAAATCAGACATCTTTTCATGATGCGGTTTCTTCACCGTCCAACTCCTGATCGGAGTCGTTTTCATCATTTCCTTCCTGAACAAGATCAAAGCCGACTACGCTGTCACCGTCATCCATGCGCACAAGCCTTACACCCTGTGTCGCACGGCCTACCAGCGAGACGTCTTTTACACCCATGCGGATAATCTTGTTCCCTGAAGTGAGCAGAACAACCTCGTCATCAGGTGAAACCATGATAGCTCCCAGAACCTTTCCGGTCTTGTTGGTTACTCTCATGGTTATTATTCCCTTTCCGCCGCGGGTCTGTAAACGATGCTGCTCAAGATCGGTACGCTTGCCGTATCCGCCCTGAGAAACTGTCAGCAACTGCATCCGTTCAGGATCACCGGTAACAACTCCGGAAACAACCTCGTCTCCGGGCTTGAGAGCTATCCCTTTCACGCCGCTGGCCACACGGCCCATCGGCCTTGCATCCTGACAACTGAACCGGATTGATGTTCCGTCCCTGGTTACAAGTACTGCTTCGGAATCAGCCTCGACCTCCTTGACAGTGATAAGCTCATCACCATCCCTGAGGGCTACGGCCCTTATGCCGGACTGACGGCAGTTGCGGTAAAGCGCAATGCTCGATCTCTTTATCATTCCGCACTTGGTGACGAAGAGGAAGAAGCATTCTTCACCGAACTCACGCATGGTCATGGCTGTTGCCACTGTTTCATCCTTTTCAAGAGGAAGCAGGTTGGCTATGTGAGCCCCGCGGGCTATGCGGCTTGATTCAGGTACCTGATGGACCTTTATTTTGAACATCTTGCCCTTGGATGTGAACAGGAGCAGGTACTGGTGGTTTGAGGTTGTCAGGAAGGTGTGGATAAAATCTCCATCCTTGGTCTGAACACCTGCTATGCCTTTACCGCCGCGTTTCTGCTTCTGGTAGTTGGAAAGCGGCGTGCGCTTGATGTACCCGCGTCTGGACAGGGTAATGACCGCGTCATCGTCCGGAATGAGATCTTCAATGTCGATTTCATCGGGGTTCTGATCCATGAGTACGGTTTTACGCGCAGTGGCGTAACCTTCTCTAATTTCAACCAGCTCATCGCGGATAACGCCTTTAAGGACATCATCGTTGGCAAGAATGGATTTGAAGTATTCTATCTTTTTGAGAATCTCGGCGTATTCTTCAAGAAGTTTTTCGTGCTCAAGGTTGGTAAGACGCTGCAACCTCATATCCAGGATGGCCTGCGCCTGAACCCTTGAGAGTTCAAAACGGTCCATCAGTGCTTCCCTGGCTTCCTCACCAGTTCTTGATGCCCTGATCAGCCTTACAACTTCATCGATGTTGTCGAGAGCTATACGCAATCCTTCGAGGATGTGCGCGCGTTTCTCGCATTTGTCGAGGTCGAAACGGGTACGCCTGATAATGACTTCCCGTCTGTGCTCCAGAAAAGCACTCAGCACCTGTTTCAGATTCATCAGCATGGGTCTGTTACCGGAAACGGCCATCATGTTGATGCCGAAACTGGTTTCAAGCTGAGTAAACTTGTACAGGGCGTTTATGATGATATCAGGAATGGACCCTTTCTTGAGGTCGATTACAATGCGTATTCCTTTGCGGTCCGATTCATCGCGCAGGTCCGAAACACCTTCTATCTTTCCTTCGCCGACCAGCTGAGCAATTTTTTCTACCAGGCTGGACTTGTTCAGCGCGTAGGGAATTTCGGTGATGATTATGGACTGACGACCGTTTTTCTTTTCCTCGATATTTACTACGCCGCGGATTTTAATCGAACCGCGTCCGGTCCTGTAGGCTTCCTGAAGCCCTCTTCCGCCGAAACACAGAGCGCCGGTAGGGAAGTCAGGGCCCTTGATATGATCCATGAGATCATCAATCTCGCATTCAGGATTATCGAGAAGATGCACGGTTCCGTTGATCAGTTCCCCGAGGTTGTGAGGCGGAATATTGGTGGCCATGCCGACCGCGATACCGGAAGTACCGTTGAGCAGCAGGTTCGGAACCTTGGTCGGAAGAACGGAAGGTTCCTGCAGTGAGTTATCGTAGTTGTCCCTGAAATCAACGGTGTTCTTTTCTAGGTCGGCCAGAAACTCGGAACTGAGCTTGGACATCCTTGCTTCGGTGTAACGCATGGCCGCAGCAGCGTCGCCGTCGATGGAACCGAAGTTTCCCTGCCCGTCCACAAGCGGATCGCGCATGGAAAATTCCTGAGCCATACGCACCAATGCATCGTAAACAGCCGAGTCACCGTGCGGGTGGTATTTACCGATAACGTCACCGACAACACGTGCCGATTTCTTGTATGCCCGGTTGTAGGTGTTTCCAAGTTCGTGCATGGCGTACATGATGCGCCTGTGCACGGGCTTCAGACCGTCCCTTACGTCAGGGATGGCTCGCCCTATGATAACGCTCAAGGAATACTCAAGGTATGATTTCTTAAGCTCTTCTTCAATTGTGATTTGAGACACTTTTATTCTCCATGTCTGTTGCGTCCGGCAGATTCCCATTTGTTGCGCTTCGCGCTTTTGACGGTCTGCTTTCGCCTCCGGCGGCCAAAGGGGATAATCCCCTTTGGAATCCCTAATAGTTTAACAAAAGTTAAACAGATCTAAGTATATAGACATATCAAAATATGACTTTAATCAGTATTTACTTAAGTCACTACCGGCAACTCTTGCAGCCGCAACAACAGTCGTTTCAGAAAAATCCTAAAACTTTTAAATATCAAGTTCCTGAACAGCCAGAGCGTTCTTTTCAATGAACTCGCGACGCGGTTCGACATTATCGCCCATGAGGTCTTCGAAGATATCGTTCGCAGCCGTTGCATCCTCAATGGTGACCTGCAGCATGGTCCGTTTTTCCGGGTCCATGGTGGTTTCCCACAGCTGTTCCGGGTTCATTTCACCAAGACCTTTGTAGCGCTGGAGATTTATGCCCTTGTAGGCCTCCTCCATTACCCCGTCCAGCAGCCTGAATATGCCGCTGACGGATGTCGAGTTCTCCCCGCGTGCAATGGTGAATTCAACACCGTCGCATTCTTCTACGATATTGCGGTTGCGCTCGTACGTATGCCGGAACAATTTGGAGTTGAAAAATTCCACTCCCAGCCTGGTGCGGTGGCCGTTCTGGTTCTCGAAGATAACATAGACACGTTCTTCACCTTCATCGTCCTCCCGATCAATTGTCACCTTGTATCCTTTCTGCTCCATGGCGCTCACAAAGGACTGCGGATCACCATCCTCGAAATGTTCCGGGGTCATCTTTTCCTCAAGCCCTATCAGGGAAGCGAACAGTGTGTCTGCGATGCCCATATTCATGGCTTCGCCGATCTTGTCCTTGATGAAACGGATGTCATCGAGAAAACCTATCAGAGACTGCTGATGATACTCCCTGCCGTTGTGGCTTTTTACGGTGATATCACCGGCCACTCTTTCGACGAGTATGGAATAAAGCTCGCTGTCATCCTTGATGAATTTTTCGAACTTGCCTTTGGCTATCCTGTAAAGCGGAGGCTGGGCAATATAGAGATGACCGCGCTCGATGAGTTCCTCGTACTGCCTGAAAAAGAAAGTCAGCAGCAGCGTACGGATGTGCGATCCGTCAACATCGGCGTCAGTCATGATGACAACCTTGTGGTAACGGAGCTTGTCGAAATCCTTTTCGCCTTCATCCTGACCGATGCCGATGCCCATGGCGGTGATCAGGGCGCGGATTTCCTTGTTGCCGAGCATCTTGTCGAAACGGGTCTTCTCGACGTTGAGTATCTTTCCGCGCAGCGGAAGGATGGCCTGATGTTTGGGGTTTCGTCCCTGTTTGGCGGAACCTCCCGCAGAATCACCCTCAACAATGAACAATTCGCTCTCGGACGGATCCTTGGACTGGCAGTCGGCAAGCTTGCCCGGAAGTGAATGGTCGGAAAGGGCGCCCTTACGGCGGACCAGGTCACGGGCCTTGCGGGCGGCTTCCCTGGCTCTTGCGGCATCAACCACCTTTTCGACAATGGACTTGGCGTCCTTGGGATTTTCCTGAAAATATGAAGAAAGCTTGTCGTAAACCATTCCGGCTACAATACCGGCCATTTCGGAGTTTCCGAGCTTGGTCTTGGTCTGCCCCTCGAACTGCGGGTCCGGAAGCTTGACGCTGATGACCGCGGTAAGTCCTTCGCGAACATCGTCACCGGAAAGCTTGTGCTTGAGCTTCTTGGGCAGATCCGAGTTCTGGATGTAGGTGTTTATGGCGCGGGTCAGTGCGCTCTTGAAACCTGCCAGATGGGTACCGCCCTCCACCGTGCGAATATTGTTGGCGAAGGTGTGCGTATTTTCCTTGAACGCCGTATTATACTGCACTGCAAGCTCAGTGATGACGTTATCCGTCTCGGACTCGGCGTAAATAATCTCGCTGACTGTGTTCTGACCCTTGTTCAGATCTTCCACAAAGGAGACTATGCCGCCGTCGGCCTTGAAATTGGCCTTTTCGTTGGTACGCTCGTCTATGAACTCTATTTCAAGGCCTCTGTTCAGGTAGGCCAGCTCCCGGAAACGCTTCTTGAGAACACTGAATTCGAACTGGTTGGTTTCGAAAATTTCCTCGTCGGGGCGGAAGCGGACGGTGGTACCGGTGGTAACAGCATCACCGATGCACTCCAGAGGGCCCTGAGGCACCCCTCTCTCGTAACTTTGACGATATATCTTACCCTGCCTTCTCACGGTAGCTTCAAGCTGCTCAGAGAGGGCGTTTACGCACGAAACGCCGACACCGTGCAGTCCGCCTGAAACCTTGTAGGCGTCGTTATCGAATTTTCCGCCCGCGTGCAGGACGGTCATGACGATTTCAAGGGCTGGTTTCTTTTCCTTGGGATGGATATCAACCGGAATTCCGCGGCCGTTGTCGGAAACGGTTACCGAGTTGTCCATGTGCAGGGTTACTTTTATCTTGGAGCAGTACCCGCCCATGGCTTCGTCAATGGAGTTGTCCACAACCTCGTAGACAAGGTGATGAAGCCCTCTGGTATCGGTAGAACCGATATACATTGCAGGTCTTTTCCTGACCGCGGCAAGACCTTCGAGAATGGTAATCGAATCCGCGGTATACTCTTGTTGCTGAGCCATTAAACGTCTTCCTCGCTGTAATATGTCTCTTCCTGAACTTTCATGGGCATGACGATTACCAGATATTCGTTGTCATCATCCCCGGTAACACCGCAGGGTGCTTCCGCACCGGTAAGGGTGAAGCTGATGCTGCCGGACTGGAAATGACCGAGTATTTCAATCAGGTTCTTGGTCGGGAAAGCAATACGCTCCATTTCGCCGGAAAATTTGATTTCCATGGATTCAGTTGCGGTACCCACTTCCTGCCCCTGTGAAAAGAGCACCAGCTCTCCGGGATTGAACAGGAAGGATGCGCAACGGTTGGAGTCGGTATTGAAAATGGAGATACGGTCAAGAGCATTTGAAAGCTCCGACTTGTTCACCTCCATACGCGACACATCGTCGTCATTGAGCTTGGACAGGAAATTCTTGTAGTTCGGGTACTGATAGTAACTGAGCGGCAGGCTGAAATTCTCCCTTCCGTCAGCGGTCTTGAAGAAAAGCCGCTTTTCGCTGAGGCTCATTTCTATTTCATCCGCGGTCAGCCACTTCTTGAGTTCGGCAATATACTTCTTCTGGATGAGAATTCCTTCCTCCGGAAGAAGGGCATATATGTCGTCGTTGATGAACTTGAGTCTGGCAAACTGGTGGCCGTTGAGTCCGCAGGCTTCGACGTAGTTTCCGTTGTCATCGGAAACAGGAACTATGTTCATGCAGGCGATTGCCTCCATGCTGTCCTCGTCACTGATGCAGAAAGCTATTCTCTCAATGAGCTCAAGGAGAAAGTCTCCTGACCAGAACACGGCTCCCTCGGAAGGAAAATCCGAAAATTTCTGGAACCAGGTAGGATCGTTCACCGGAAGTTTGTATTTTCTGGATCCCTGTTCCACCAGTACGGAAGAACCGTCCGACTCGCTTTTGATGGTCAGCTCACCGGAAGGAAGCTTGCGGACCAGATCGTAAAAAGCACGACCCTGCACACCGGCAAGGCCCTCTTCCACAATCTCGGCAGGATAGGCGCCGCAGAATTCAAGATTGGAATCCGTGGACATGATCCGCAGATTTCCGGATTCGCCTTTAAGCCAGATGGTGCGCAGGTATGCGGCTCCTGTCTTGGCGGGAATAATGCTGGCGGATTTCTGTAATCCCTCGATTATCTCGTCCCTGTTCACCTTTAAATACATATATATTCTCCTTGTTGTTTTAGTAAGTCCGGTTCCAATGTTTCTTTATGCGATAACTAAATGAAATAATAAGAAAATTAGCGAACATTCATTGTGTAAATTCAGTGACATTTCTACACGATTTACGAACTGCCTCAGTTTGAGACACGCAGGAGACACTTATTCTTCAGATCTATCAACAGTCTTTTCAAAACCTTATCATCTTGCTGTAATTTATGTATTTTTTTTACAGAATAAAGAACTGTCGAGTGATCTTTGCCTCCAAATGTCCTTCCCAGTGCGGGGTATGAAATCCCCAGCAGTTCGCGGCAAAGGTACATGGCAATCTGCCTGGCATGGGCAGTCATTTTGTGCCTTTTGCTGCCGGTAAGTTCAGAAGGTTTCAGGTTGAAATGGGCGGCCACAGACTCGATGACATACTCGGGGGTAAGTGTCTCGTCGGCTTTTTCCTCCGTGTTGCTCAGGATATGTTCAAAATCGCGGTCATCCATGTTCTTGCGAACAAGTTCCCTGAAAGCCGAAAGTTTGATGATGATTCCCTGCAGATATCTGAAGTCCTGAAAACGCTGCGAGAGCGTAAGTATCTGGTCTTTGCTGAGGGGTAGTTTCTTCAGCTTGCACTGCCTTTGCACATAGCTGGCCCTTATTTCCAGATCAGGACGCTTGAGGGTGACGATAAGGCCCCATTCGAGGCGCGACTTCAGGTTCTTGTCCAGAAAGTCGTAGGAGGCCAGTTTGTCCGTACAGCTGAAAACCATCTGCTTTCCGTTCTCGTAGAAATTGTTGAAAATGGAGATGAGTTCCTGCTGAAGATGTTCGTATTTGGCTATCTGCTTGAGGTCGTCCAGAAAGAAATAATCGTAGCCGAAGAAGTGGTTTCTGGCCCTCAGGGAATCGTTGTTGAACTGCACAGAGTAGATGTTCTGCACATCGTCTACATTGCCCAGGAATATTTTTTCCCGTTCGACTTTTTTACTTATCTCGTTGGCTATGGCTTTGAGCAGGTGCGATTTTCCGGATCCGTTCTTGCCGCAGATGACAAAAGGATTGAAGGTGACGTTATCGACCCTTGTGACTTCCTTTGCCGAAGCCAGCGGGAAATAGTTCTTCTTGCTGATGAGGAAATTTTCAAAGGTGAAGTTGTGCCCGAAAGGGAAGTCGATTTTTTTTGTGCTTGAAATCTGACTCCCCGGCACGGAACTGGACGCACCATTGCTTGAGTAGGATACTGAAAAGCCGCTGCCGAGGAAGAGACCTAGCTGTTCTTCAAAGCGGTCCTGAATGCTTGATCTGAACCACTGGCCGAAAAACGCATGCGGGAAGCCTACAATGACTTCTCCGGTTTCATCGGAAATGTCTATGCTGATGGGATCGAACCAGCGGGTTAATTCCGCTTCCGAGCAGGAATTTGAAAGGTGATTTCTGAGTGCTTCTTTCACGTGAATAATTGATTTTTTGCGGGTGTTTTAACTATCTGAAATAAAAGATAAAAAATATAAAAATAAAATTAGTGAATCTTTCTGCAAACCACTTCCGTACCAAGTCCCCGCGACCACGGGTTCTTATACATTAAAATATAGTTCAAGCCAAGCCGGATCAGCGTTCTAAAACGTTTTTACGTCAAAAACAATTCAACCATCCGGATAAAAATAAAATTGCAATATGGGGCTATTTGGGACACAATCTTGGCGCATCAGGCAGGTCATGGCAATTGCAGCATTTCCATATGCACCGGATTTTATCATGCGGCCTGCTTTCTTTTTTTCATCAACCACCAAACGGAGTCCTTACAATGGCCACTACCTTTGAAGTCAACAAGACAATCAAGGAAATCAACGATCGGATTAAAAAAGGTAAGGCTGTAGTCGTCAATGCTGAAGAAATGGTCGAAATCGTCCGTTCCAAAGGCAAGGTTGAAGCAGCCAAAGAGATAGACGTCGTCACCACCGGGACTTTTTCTCCCATGTGCTCTTCCGGCATGCTGTTCAATATCGGTCAGGTTCCGCCCCTGATCAAGACTTCGCAGGTCTGGTTGAACAATGTTCCCTGTTACGCCGGGGTTGCAGCTGTAGACTCTTTTATCGGAGCTACGGAGCCTGCAGAAGACGATCCTCTGAACAAGGTTCATCCCGGACGTTTCGCTTACGGAGGCGGGCATGTCATTGAAGATCTCATTGCCGGTAAGTCTGTACGCCTGAAGGCCAAGGCTTACGGTACTGACTGTTATCCGCGCCGCGAGATAGAGAAAGACGTCTCCCTCAAGGATCTTAAGGACTGCACCATGCTCAACCCGCGCAACTGCTACCAGAACTACAACTGTGCGGTGAACATGACCAGCAGGACCATATACACGTACATGGGTCCGCTCAAGCCGAACCAACGCAACGCAAACTACGCCACTGCCGGGCAGCTGTCCCCGCTTTTCAATGATCCCTATCTCAAGACCATAGGTCTGGGTACGCGTATTTTCCTTGCCGGAGCTCAGGGATATGTAATCGGTGCCGGCACGCAGCACGTCACCAGCCCGCAGCGCAATGAACGCGGCATTCCCCTTACTCCGTCCGGTACGCTTATGCTCAAGAGCAGCAATATGTCCGACATGGACCCGCGTTACTTCCGCGGCCTCGGATTCCTCGGATACGGATGTACTGCGGCTGTCGGTGTAGGTATCCCCATTCCTATCCTCAACGAGGAAATGGCCTGGTTCACCGGAGTAAGCGATGCGGACATTCAGGTTCCGGTAAAGGATTACGGATACGATTACCCGAACGGAGTCGGCCAGATTCTGGCTCACGTCACCTACGAAGAATTGAAGTCCGGTAAAATAAATCTGAACGGCACGGAGATCCCGACCGTACCGCTTACCAGCCACGTAATTTCCCTTGAAATTGCCGATAAGCTGAAGTCTTGGATAGAAAAGGGAGAATTCCTGCTTACCGAACCGGTTGACCGTATTGTATCCGAATAGGATGCGCATTTGATTAATCCGGTTGATATCCGCTGATTCATATCCGGTATCATGCCGAAGTAATTAGAATAAAAAACCGGCGTGTTTCATGTGAAACACGCCGGATCTTTATTGTCGGCTTATTTATTATCTGTGCTTCATCATACTTTTGATGCGCATGGATACTCCTTTCCAGCGTTCTTTTTCAACGCGGTCCGCACTTTTATCGCGGCGTTCGGAAATATACTCCATCTCGCGTTTCATCTTCTGGTAGCTTGCAAGCCTTTCTGCAGTAAGTTGACCGTTTTCAACTGCTTCAAGCACGGCACAGCCAGGTTCATTGCTGTGTGAGCAGTCTGCAAAGCGACACATTGCTGCCAAATCCTGTATATCGGCAAAGGTGCTTTCTATACCGCTTCCATCATCGTGAAAGGCTATTTCCCTTATGCCCGGGTTGTCCATGAGCATTCCGCCCTGCGGCATGCGGATGAGTTCCCGTGCAGTGGTTGTATGGCGTCCTTTGCCTACGCTTGTGCTGATTGCGCCTGTGGCCTGAATGTCGTTGCCGTAAAGCCTGTTTGCAAGGGTTGATTTACCTGCCCCGGATGAACCGATCATGGCCACTGTCTGTCCGTTTTCCAGATATCTGTCCAACTCTTCAACGCCTGCTGCGTCATGCATGGATGTGAGGACAACAGGTACGCCGAAAGCGATATTTTCCGCTTCCGGACGGAATTGTTCCGGGTCTTCGTGCAGGTCTGCCTTGGTCAGCACTATGACCGGGGTAAGCCCGCAATTGTATACCAGCGTAAGGTAGCGTTCCAGACGCCGTATATTGAAATCGCGGTCCAGTCCGCAGACGATGAACACCGTGTCCAGATTCGCAGCGATTGCCTGCCCCCGAACGGAACTTCCGCTGCGGCTGCCGCGGGTTCCCGACTCACCTCTGGAGAGCATGTTTCTGCGCGGTATGATCCCGGTAACAACTATATCCTCGGTCAGCACCCAGTCTCCGGTTATAGGGTAGTCTCCGGCCTTTGAATGCGTGATTCTGCCTGCAGGGGAGCAGAGCCACTCGTCCTGTCCATCCGCAACCAGAAACAGGTTGCGCTGAACACTGATTACTCGCGCCAGTCGGTTTTGCTTTGCGTCCATTCCGGCAAGCATGTTTTCGAAATAGCTGTTCCAGCCCAGTTGACGCAGTTGTTCACGATTGCCTTTTATATTTTTTTCATGGGAATTGATGTTGTCGGTCATTATTGGTCACCATCTGGTTCCGGTCGAATTAAGTTATCGACCGGTATTGAAATTGATTGCGTTTGCCGGTTTGCAGCAACGATTTCATCTGTCTAAAATAATGGTGAATGCGTTGCGAAAGGAAGGGCGCAACAAAAGACCTGTTTCAGGGAAACATCAATCAGGAAGGCCGGAACCGGCCAGTCTTAACCCGCGGGGATCTGCGGGAGAAAAGCAGTTTAAGCCTGCTGATTGCCCTTCATTTCGGCAACTTCAGATACAAGCTCAATACACTGTAGGAACATCAAAACTCCTTATAAGTGGAATACAACCTTTTTCTTCCTCGATAATTCGGCACTAGTCAACATCAAACTGAAACGGGCGCGCCCCGTGTGGAGCACGCCCGTTTTTTAGTCTTTACATACTGTTTTGCACTGTATGGATATTACTTAAATTATTAGGGTTTCCAAAGGGGATTATCCCCTTTGGCCGTCGGAGACGAAATCAAAGTATTAAAAGCGCGAAGCGCATCAAAACTATAGAGCTGATGGCAGCCTATAGTTAAAAATGGCTATTTGCTTTTAAAAGCTATCCGGAAGCACATTATGGCTCCACCCCAGGTGATGAGGAGTCCGAACAGCATCATGATGATTGCGCTTGTGGTCATTTTTATCTCCTTTTGAGGAAGCTGCTGTTGGTGGATACGATTTTTGCGAATGAGTATTGCTTAATGGAAAAGATCATCGCAAAAACCAGGCAGGCAAAGAGCACTGCCCATCCGTAGGCCACGATTGCGTCAGTGGAGTATCCTTCGTAGTTCTTGCCGATGTCTCCGATGAAGTTGGAAACGAGCATGAACCCGAGCATTGCCGGAACCAGAAAGCGCAGGCTGTTCATCCATAGGGAACCGACCTTGATTTCAGAGGTCTTGTTCACGTGTTCGCGCAGGCTTTCCAGATCGCAGAACCAGGCAATGAACATGATTTCTATGAACCCGCCGAGCAGGATACCGAAGTTGTTTACAAAGTGATCGACAATATCAAGCAGGTAGAGGCCGCCGCCGGTGGCGAATGCCGAGCTTACCAGAAAACCGGCGGTACAGAAGATTATCGCTGCTGTTTTGCGGGTCACGTTCATTTTGTCAATGATGGATGAAACAACAACTTCGGTGATGGAAATCATGGAGGAGAGCCCGGCGACAACGAGCGCCAGGAAGAAAAGTACACCGAAAAATACCGGTGCCGGCATCAGGTTTACCGCTGTCGGCAGGGTGATGAAGGCCAGTCCGACCCCTGCTCCGGCAACTTCGCTGATGGGTACGCCCTGCTGCTGGGCCATGTAACCGAGAACGCTGAAGATCATAATTCCGGAGATTATGCTGAAACCGCAGTTTATGAACACTGTCATGCAGGCATTGTTGTTGATATCGGAATCTTTGGGCAGATAACTGGAGTATGAGAGCATAATTCCGAATCCGATGGAGAGGCTGAAGAAGATCTGCCCGAATGCATCTGCCCAGACCTTGCCGTCCATGATTGCGGAAAAGTCCGGTTTGAACAGCCAGTTGATACCGTCAACAGCTCCGGGAAGAGTAAGTCCGCGGGCGATGAAGACGAAGACAAGTATGAAAAGTACGGGCATGAAAACTTTGTTCACCCTTTCGATGCCGCTTTTAACGCCGGTAAAAACCGCTATGAAGGTAAAAATCCACGCAGCTGCTGTTGCCGTGAAAATATTTGAGTGTACTCCTCCGAGGTTCATCGGGGAGTCGGTAAGGCCGAGAAACTGGTGGAAAAAGAAATCCTTCGGTGCATCACCCCACCCCTGCGTGAATGCAAAGGCGAGATAGTTTATCGCCCAGGCGATAACGACTACATAATAGGATGCAATGACAAAAGAGACCATGACCTGCCACCAGCCTAGCCATTCCCATTTTCCGGATATGGACGAGAAGATTTTGGGCGCGGAACCCTTGAATCTCTGACCGAGTCCGAATTCAAGGATCATGAAGGGAATGCCCGCAGCAAGCATTGCCACGAAGTATGGAATGAGGAATGCGCCACCGCCGTTGTCATAAACCATGTAGGGGAAACGCCAGATATTACCCAGACCGATTGCAGAACCGACGGCGGCCAGAATAAAGCCGGTGCGTGATCCCCATGTTTCTCTTTTATGCATTTTTAGGAACTCCTTTAACAAATACAGCTGACTTCCGCTTTTTTTGCGAAATCAGAAAAAAATATAAACAAAATGCGTTAATCGCATAAAGTCGCACTCCCAATAGAATACATTTTTGTCAATGTCCATTAAATCGAATTCACAAAATTATCTTTTTCCAACAATCGTACTGAAATATTCTTTGTTTAACGAAATTTATACGTTTGGGTAAGAACAGATATTTTTAATTACTGTGAATCAGGTATGCCTTGTATTTGTGGTTTTGATTTTTTTATTGGTTGATTTGGTATATGTTCTTAAATAACAATGTATTGAAAATGTGTACGCTCACACCTGATTGCTGATTTTAACTGTCTGCGATCATGAGATAGGCAGAGGTGGAGCGGTCAAGTAGGTTCTCGACTTATGTACCTGATTGGTATTATGTTCTGCCTCAGAAAATGATCAGGGAGATTTAGCAATGGCACACATACTGGTTCTTGATGATGTTGTTGATGCCGGTATCCTTTTGAAGCGTATTCTGGAACGCAAAGGACATCAGGTTTCTGTTTTTTCGGAAGAGGAAGAGGCAATAGCCTTTGCCCGCAGGAACAATGCAGACCTGGCAATACTGGACATCAAGCTGAAAAAAATGACCGGTGTGGAAGTGCTTGAAGAGCTCAAGAAAATATCCCCGGATATCCGGGTGATAATGCTTACCGGGTATCCCACCCTGGAAACCGCGCGAGAATCACTCAAACACGGGGCAAACGAATACTGTGTCAAACCGATAGACAAAGAAGAGCTTGAGATGAAGGTAGAGGACGTGCTCGCGCAATAGCGGCATGCTTCCTTTACCGTCAGATGCGCCTGATCATCAAATTCAAGGAGAAATATAATGTCTGATTTATCGATACTTTTTCCCGGACAGGGCTCTCAGGAGCCCGGAATGGGCCGTGATCTTGCTGAAAAATGGTCCGAAGCCGCCGGACTTTGGAAATTTGCCGAAGACGAGTCCGGATTGCCCCTGCGTGAAATATACTGGGAAGGCGGACCGGCGGACATGGCCAGGACGGACGCCCTGCAGCCTGCCCTGACTGTAGTGAACCTCTCGTTGTGGCTCTATCTCAAGGACAGCCTGAAACCTGCGGCAACTGCAGGACACAGCCTTGGCGAATTCGCTTCTCTCGGAGCTTCCGGTGTTCTTTCGGTGGAAGACACCATCAAGGCCGTCTGCCTGCGCGGCAAGCTTATGTCTCAGGTCGGAAATGCCGATCACGGGATGGCTGCTGTTCTCAAGATGAGCCAGTCTGATGTTGAGGAGGCTGTTGAATACGGCGCATCCGAAACAGGCAGGGAACTGCGTATAGCCAATTACAATTCTCCTGCACAATACGTGATCAGCGGTGAAAAGGAAGCAATTGATGCCGCCGGTACCGTGATCAAGGAAAAGAAGGGTCGTGCAGTGCCTCTCCCGGTCAGCGGAGCTTTTCACAGCCCCCTGATCAAGGAAGCTGCAGATGAATTTTCCATCTATCTGCAAAAGCTGGACTGGCATGCACCGGCATTTCCCGTCTATTTCAATGCCACCGCATCGACCGAGTCTTCTGCGGAAGCGATAAAGAAGATCATGTGCTCGCAGATGACTTCATCCGTTCGCTGGATCGAAATCATTTCCAACCAGTATGATGCGGGTGTGCGTAATTTCATTGAGCTGGGACCGAAAGGCGTTCTTACCAAGCTGCTTGTGGCAAACCTCAAGGGCAAAGAGTATGAAGGAAAGGGAGTCGGCAACCTTGAACAGGCCGATCAGCTGAAATAAAAGTTATATTTGATAACATGTTATGCCGCTGCGGAAGAATTTTCGCAGCGGCATTTTTATATGTTTTTCCAGATAGCGGTTTGCGAAATAACAACGCAAAAAAAGCACCAAGTTAATTCCCGAAGTACAGCTGATTTATAAATTTTCATAACAGCACAATTTTACCGCAAAATTTACATTTTCAAATCAATGATATGTGCTATTCATAGGGTTAATACTTTGCCGCACAGCGGATGTCTCTGTATTTTCTGTTCCGCACAGGGCATTTTCCGCCTGATTTGATATGAACGGTTTTAAATTGATGTATCGGAGAAACGTATGAAAATTCTTACCGCATCCAGGATGGAGCGCTGCATAGGATGCCATTCCTGTTCATTTGCCTGCGCCAGACTGGTTCATAAACTGCTTTCATGGAATACGGCAGGAATCAGGATTTCTTCATCCGGGGGGCTTTCAACCGGATTTGTTGCAACCGTATGCATGGCCTGTTCCCCGGCCCCATGTGCCGAAGCCTGCCCGACCGGAGCACTGGTTCCCCGTAAAAAAGGCGGCGGGGTTATTTTTAAAAAGGATAGTTGCATCCGTTGCGGTAAATGCGCTCCGGCCTGTCCTGTCGGGGCCATCTACCTTGATCTGAAGGACCGCCCTTATGTCTGCATCCATTGCGGAAGGTGCGTTGCCTTCTGCCCGCATGAATGCCTTGAAATGGTCGAGTATGCAGGGCCTGAGGAAATGGAGGTACGGAAATGATACGCGATTATTTCAGAGTGCTGGTGGTCGACCTTGCAACAGGCAGGGGGAGCGTGGCCAAAGTTGAAGGACGCAATGAATTTGCCGGTGGAAGCGGGCTCGGCGCATTGCTGTTCGAGCTTTACGGACATGCGGACAGGCCGTGGGACGACCCGGACCAGCCGATAATTTTTTCCATAGGACCGCTTACCGGGCTTTTCCCGCTCATGAGCAAGACGGTCTGTTCCTTCAAATCCCCGTATCATGATCAGTTCACGGAAAGCCATGCAGGTGGACGTTCGGCCCTTGCAATCCGTTTTGCCGATTACGACGCCATAGTTATCAAGGGACGCGCGCATAGGCTTTCATGTCTCTCCATAGGAATGAAGCATCTGGAACTGAAGGATGTGCATTTTCTGGCCGGTAAAGATGTTTTCGAAACCGGCAAGATTCTGCGGCGCATGTTTCCGGGTTCAGGACACCGCTCCATCCTGCGTATCGGTCCTGCCGGTGAGAATCTTTCCGGCATGGCCTGCATCAATGCGGATACCTACCGGCATTTCGGGCGGCTCGGTTCCGGTTCCGTCATGGGGTCCAAAAACCTCAAAGGCATAGTTATTCAGGGAGACGGGTCTTTTGCCCTGCCGGATGGCGGCGATTATCCCGAAGTATACCGGCAGGTCTACGAAAAGATGACAGCCACTGACATGATGAGCAAATATCATAACCTCGGAACGGCAGCCAACCTGAACTCCCTGAACGAACTCAAGTCCCTGCCATGGCGCAATCTGCAGGCCACAAAGGACGAGGGTATTTCCGGCATTACCGGCGAAAGGTTTGCCGATGATACTCTGCTGCGCAATGCGGCCTGTGCCGGTTGTCCGGTAGGATGCATACACATCGGTTTTGTGCGTGAAAAATTCATGGAGCAGAATCAGTATCTCTATAGGCAGGTTGCCTACGATTACGAGCCGATATTTGCCACCGGATCAATGCTTGGAGTAACCGATGCGTCCAGTGTTCTGGACATAATGGACGAGGTGGAGAAGGCCGGTCTGGATGTTATGTCCGGCGGTGTAGCGCTGGCCTGGGCGACAGAGGCCTTCGAAAAGGGGCTGGTTACGGAAAAAGAGACAATTGTGCCGCTGGCTTTCGGCGATGCGCAGAATTACAGAAAAGCGGTTTATTATCTCGGGCAGTCCGAAAACGAATTCTACGCTTCCTTGAGCAAGGGTACACTTGTCGCGGCCGCCAGATACGGAGGCAGTGATTTTGCCTGCGTACTCGGGCAGGAAATGGCCGGGTATGCTACCGGCGAGACCTTTTATGTTGCCGAGGGACTGGGCTTCAGGCACTCCCATCTGGATTCCGGCGGATATTCCTGGGATCAGAAGCACGATGCCAAGGATGCTGCCGCCGTATGTGATTTCCTCATATCCGATGAAACCGGCAGGGCTTTTCTGACCTCCATGGTTTCATGCCTTTTCGGACGCGGTATCTACAATGACGAGCAGCTTGCGCAGTGTCTTCGTTCTGTAGGATATCCGGAACTTGCGGAAAATATGCATTCCGTGGGCGAAAGAATAAGGGCCTTGCGCTGGAAGGTGCGTTTCGATACCGGGTATGATCCTGATGCGATTAAAATTCCCGAACGTTATCATGAAATAACAACCTGGAAGGGAAAAACAGATCCCGCATACCTTGAAGAACTCAAGGCCGAATACGGCAGGAGAATACGGGAGCTGGTTTCCGAAGCACATCTCAAGGAATTGGGATTGAAAAAAGCTGAAAAATAAAAAAAGTTCTTGCCAATCACCTGATGTTTGGTTAGTTATCTCTCCTCAGCGGCGCCGAGGTAGCTCAGTCGGTAGAGCAGGGGACTGAAAATCCCCGTGTCGGCAGTTCAATTCTGTCCCTCGGCACCACTTGCCACAAATCGCCCTCTTGACCGGATCTTGAGGGCGCTTTTTTTTGCCTTTCCGTTTATTCCCCGGAAGACCTGTTTATCCAGATCAGCGAGCACATCCTCCCGGATTCCTTTTCCCTGCGATATGAGAAAAAAGTATCCGGCATGGAGAAGGTGCACATATCCAGACTGTAGATATTACGTTCTTCCAGACCTGCTTCAAGCAACTGGTCGCGGGTGAGTTTCCACAGGTCCATGGTCTGCTCTGTTTCGCTGTAGTAATTTTCGAAGCCGGGTTCAAAGTCTGTAGTAAAGTTTACGAACATTGCCGCCTTTGGGCTGAGACTCGGACCCCTGACAGCCAGCAGTTCTGAAGGCTCGCAGGAATAGTGCGCGCATATTTCAGCCACCCCTTTTCCCGGAAAATTAATGGCATTGCCCCGCCATCCGTTGTGCAGTGCGGCAACAAAATCGCCGTTTTTATGCGCCAGCAGGATGGGCTGGCAGTCTGCGGTCTTGACCACCAGCGCGTGACCTTTTGCGGAAGTTGCCAGTCCGTCGCCTTCAATCTCCGCGACATTGCCCGGAGAACCTTCTTCCGGCTCGAAATGGATTATATCTCCGTGAACCTGTCTGCATTCGTGCCACTGTGACACGCCCAGTGATGAGGCCAGCTCTGTCCTGTTGGCGCGTACATCATAAGGGTCGTCACCTACATCAAATGAAAGGTTGCCTTCATCGAACGGCGCTTTGCAGTTTCCGCCTCTTCTGGTGGTGAAAACGGCCGAGACATTGTCGAGCCCCGGAAAAACAAAAGGTATGTAAGTCAGTTTTGCCATATCAGTTCCCTGTCAGTACAGATTAGTCCAACCGGACGGTCCCAAGGTTCGTGAGGGAACCCGTCCACAATCTGGAAGGAGTAGCAGACCCCTACGGCCAGAAATCCGTCCTTTTGCGGACGGGCCAGAAAACGGTCGTAATAGCCGCCGCCGAATCCTATCCTGTAGCCGGTGCGGTCGAATCCGACACCCGGCACTATAATCAGGTCCGGGTTGACCGCGTCCGGGAATTCGCACCGGGAGCGGCACGGTTCCATGATCCCGAACGATCCTCCAACCATATCCTTTTCCGCCCGCACCACGCCGAAATCCATAATGCCCGGTTCGTTCCGGCGGCAGCAGGGCATGAACAGCTTCTTTCCGCTGTCCCAGGCCTCGCGCAGCAGGGGACGAACATCGACTTCGTTCCTGATGGGCCAGTACAGCAGCACTTCCTGTGCCTTACGCCACTGGTCGAGTTCAAGGACAGACCCGACGATTTCGCCGCTTGCCCTGTCCACCTCCGGGCCGGACATCAGAGAACGGTGTTCCAGAAGCCTTTTTCTGATTACGTTCTTATCCACTGGTATCTCCATCCGGTCTTCATTTTAGTTCGTCTGAATTTGAGCATGCCTTGCAGGGAAAAATCAACAAAAGAGTGCAACGATCAGGCAACGTTAAAATGACTGTTCCAGTTTTGATCCTTCGAACAGGCCATTGGTTTTTGAAGCTGATAATGATATGCGATTGCCAGGGATATCCATGATGTCTCCGACGGCATCTCTGCTCTCAACAGATCGCTAAAACTCAAAGCAAAGCTTTTCGTTAAGCGACTGTAAGGCCTGCCGGGGGCCTTAAACCCTTTTGCAAAAGGGTTTAAGAATCCCAAAACCTTTTATTAAGGCTTCGCCATTGCGGTATTGTGGATTAATTGTGTTTTTAATATACTGTTTTTATTTGAAAAAATATAGCATAATGCTGAAGTAAAGAGCAACAACACAAAATAACGAATAACCGGAGTCAGTATGCCTGAAAATAACATGACCTGGATAGCCTTCGGGGACATTCATCAGAGTAACGGACTGCCCGCACGAATCCCGGAAATCAAAAATGCGGACGCGATAATCGTTACCGGGGACCTGACCAACCATTCGCCTGAAGGTGCGGTGGAAAAGGTCTGGGATTCGATATACACTTTCAATCCCAGAATTCTGGCGCAGGCCGGAAACATGGACCGTTCGAATGTTACGGAATTCCTCAAGGAGAAAAATGCCAATCTGCATTGCGAGGTTCGCGAACTTGCTCCGGGAATAAAGATAATGGGGGTCGGCTGCTCCATTCCCACTCCGTTCGGAACTCCGAGCGAGGTAACAGAGGAAGAGATGGCTTCCCTGCTTGAAGAAACCCATTCTCTGGCCGGTGATTATGAAAAGTTGATCCTTGCCGTGCATGATTCTCCGCACGGGACTTCTCTGGACAAAATATCGAACGGAATGCATGTGGGCAGCCGTTCGGTGCGTTCGTTCATTGAAAAGTACCAGCCGGAGATCGTGGTCAGCGGACATATCCATGAATCCAGCGGCGAGGACGTTCTGGGAAAATCACGCATATTCAACCCCGGCATGGCAGCGGAGGGCGGTTATGTATTGATAACCCTTGAGAACGGGAACCTTGATGCTGTCCTCAAGCAGGCCGGGTCTTCATGAGCAGGATAAGATTCGTCTGGGTGGGCAAGCTGAAGGAGGCTTTTTTCAGGGATGCCTGCGCGCATTACGCAAAAAAACTGGGGCGGTTCTACAAACTTGACGAGACAGTCCTCAAGGACGCTCCCGGAAAACTTCCCCCGGAAGACAAGGTTCTTCGCGAGGGCAAGGCCATTCTGGAGAAGGTTAAACCTTCGGACCTGCTCATCTGTCTGGACGAAAAGGGCAGGGAGATGACCTCCGTGGAACTGGCGGAACTCCTGCAGCGCTGGACCGAAGACCCGAATCTCACGCCGTGCTTTGTAATCGGCGGTCCTTTCGGATTGTCGGAAGAGGTCAAGAAGGCAGCAAGATTCAAGCTTTCGCTGAGCAAGATGACCCTGCCGCATGAACTGGCCAGAACAGTACTCATGGAACAGCTTTACCGGGCAGCTTCAATACAGCGCGGTTCCCCGTATCACCATGTGTGACCGGGACAACGGCACCACCTGTGCGGATTTAACATATCGGAGTTGATAATATGGCGATTATTGATCTGGAATATCTGGAAAAACTTGAGAACTACATGACTTCCGGGGACATGAAGTTTGAATTCGACAATGGCACGGAAGAAAAGCGTTTCGAAATACTGGAATTTCTTGAAAAGCTGATGGATGTGGCCGAGATTGCCGATGAGTATGCAACAAAGCTTATTTTCAAGGAAGGCATGCTCGATCAACTGGCCGGCGGAGGTTCCGGGGGGGGTGGGGAATAATTTTTTCCTGCGTCCGCCTAAACAGATCTGCCCGGGTGGAATAACTGTATCCGAAGCGGTTCCTGTGTTTTATCGCGGGGACCGTTTTTTTGTTTGAATACGGTTATTGCCTTAGCTCCGCAAAATTTGTGATTAAAGCAACGATGTTCAAAGTAACATACTTAAACAATTAGGGTTTCCAAAGGGGATTATCCCCTTTGGCTGCCAGAGGCGAAATCAAATTAATTAAAGCGCGAAGCGCATCGAATGGGGCTCGGGTTGTAGCTTTAAAGAACAAAAAGGTGTACTTGTTCCAGAGGCAATAACAGCCGCTTTCATCTGAAAATAAGCTTACTTCTAAACTTTCAAGCTACGCGAGGAGTATATTGTGAAAATTACCAAACACATGTGGCCGGTCCTTATTGTGTCCGCTCAATTCGAGGCGGATACGGACGAGGGTCTCAGGCTGAGAAGCCTTGAGGAAGAACTTACCAGGGAGCAGGAGTGTTCGGTTTACCCTTCATACAGTTACGGTGACGCCGCTGAAATTTTCATCTCCCGCGCGGATCTGGGAGCTGTTGTAATCGATTGGGACATCAACATTGATGACGGTGATGATAAAAATACGCCGGAATACCTGCTGGACAAAATCCGCAGGCGCAACAGGAATATTCCCGTATTTCTGCTCACCGAGCGTGTGGCCATGAACAATATTCCTACGGATGTGCTCGGCAAGATAAATGAATGCCTCTGGAAAACAGCCGAAACACCGGAATTTCTGGCCGGACGCATTGAAACCAGACTGGTGGAATATGTCCGCTCCGTGTTTCCCGCATTTTTCGGGGAGATGGTGAAGTATTCGGAAGCATACAAATACGCATGGCATACTCCGGGACACATGGGCGGCGAAGGTTTCCTGAAGAGTCCTGCCGGTGTGGCCATGCACAAGTTCTACGGTGAAAACGTTTTTCGTTCCGACCTTTCCATTTCCGTACCAGAGCTCGGTTCCCTGCTTGATCACAGCGGCGTTGTAGGCGATGCCGAAAAGAATTCCGCAAGGGTTTTCGGTGCGGACAACACCTTCTACGTGCTGAACGGTACTTCGAACGTAAACCAGATAATATGGCGCAGCCAGCTTGTGCGTGACGATATCGCCTTTGTGGATCGCAACTGCCACAAATCTCTCAACTATGCCATGGTGATTACTGACGCTTATCCGATCTACATGGTTCCCAGACGCAACAAGCGCGGCATCATCGGACCCTGCCGCCTTTCTGAATTTTCCGAGGAGTCCATCAAGTCCAAGATAAAGGACAACAAGCTCATTCCCGAAGAACTCAAGCAGCAGAGCGTGCGCATGTCCGCACTGACCAACTCCACCTATGACGGAGTCTGCTACAACGTAATCAACATCAAGAAACAGCTTCAGAAAAGCGTGGACAACCTCCATTTTGACGAGGCCTGGTACGCATATGCCCGGTTCCATCCCATGTATAAGGATCATTTCGGCATGGCTGACGATGACCTCAACGAGCATCATCCGCCGATTTTCTGCTCCCAGTCCACACACAAGCTGCTCACAGCCTTCTCGCAGGCTTCCATGCTTCATGTGCGCAACGGCAGTGACGTGGAAATAGACCGCGATGAACTGAACGAATCATACATGATGCACGGCTCTACATCGCCGCAGTACAGCATGATCGCTTCACTGGACGTTGCCACCAAGATGATGGAGGACAGCGGTGAGGTTCTCATGCATGACACTATCGTGGAAGCAGTCAACCTGCGCAAGAAAGTCTCCATGATAGCCAGCGAAATGAAGGAAAAAGACAGCTGGTTCTTTGAAATGTGGCAGCCGGAAAATGTTCTGGTCGGCAAGGATTACAAGAAATTCGAAGATGTTCCCACCGACTACCTGTGCACGCATCAGCATCCGTGGGTTTTCAGTTCCGCCGACAACTGGCACGGATTCGAGGACATGGAAGATGAATACGCCATGCTCGACCCCATCAAGCTTACCTTCACCACTCCCGGTCTGCGTCATGACGGAAGCATGGAGGAGGAAGGTATTCCGGCCTCAATAGTTACCGACTACCTGATCAACCACGGCATAGTCTGCGAAAAGACTGATTATTACTCTTTCCTGATGCTCAATTCCATCGGAACAAACAAGGCCAAGCAGGGGTCGCTTCTGGCCGGTCTGCTCAAGTTCAAGGAAGTCTACGATGCCAATGAAACTCTGGACGTTGTCCTGCCCGCGCTGGCAAAGGATTATCCGGAACGTTATTCTGGAGTCGGCGTAAAGGACCACTGCAACGCCATACACAGTTACTACAGGGAACACGGTCTTCTTGATAAAATGCAGGCCGCTTTCCAGGTCATTCCAGATCAGGCCATGAAGCCGTCCGAGGCATATCACGCTGTGGTACGCAAGAATGTTGAATACGTGGAACTTTCGGAAATGAAGAACCGTATTCCGGCTGTGATGGTTGTTCCCTACCCTCCGGGCATTCCCATTATAATGGGCGGGGAAATAATGGACGACAAGGCCCAGCCTGTTTTCGATTATCTGATGGCCAGACAGGATTTTGAAAACGTTTTTCCGGGCTACGAAAGCGATATCCACGGTGTGGAACGTGTTGAGCGCGAGGGAAAGAAGTTTTTCAGGACCATGTGCCTGAAGAAATAGAACGGCGGCGAAATCAAATTATCAAAATAGCGAAGCGCATCAAAACTGCCCGCAACGGAAGCATCGTTGCGGGCAGTTGTTTTTTGTGCGGATCAACCCTGTTTATGCAGCAGGGTCTTGAACAACTCCAGTTCTTCAGGGTCCATGGAGGTGAAGTTTTCGGCCGAAGGGAATGCACCGGTTTCGACTTCCGTAACGTACTGCTTTATGGCTTCTATGCTTGGTCCGCGCAGCTGTGCGTACTTCTTGACGAATTTAGGTACGAACCTGTCGAACAGCCCGAGAATGTCGTGATAGACAAGCACCTGCCCGTCTGTATTCGGACCGGCGCCTATTCCTATGGTCGGTATCGAAATTTCGGCGGTTATTTCAGCAGCCACTTCGTCCGGAACCGCTTCGAGTACGATGGAGAAACATCCTGCTTCTTCCAGCGCCTTTGCTTCATCCACAAGCGCGGCGGCTGAGCGGGCGTTTTTTCCCTGAGCCTTGAAGCCTCCGAAACGGGCTACGTGCTGCGGGGTAAGACCTATGTGGCCCTGCACCGGTACGCCTGAATCAACAATAGCGCGGATCTGTGCGAGAAAGGGAAAACCGCCTTCAAGCTTGACTGCTCTGGCCCCGCTTTTGGACAGGAATTTTCCAGCATTTTCAACCGCCATGCTCACGGACGGCTGGTAGGACATGAAAGGCATGTCTCCGACTATGAGCGCACGGGATACTCCGCGCGAGACGGCAGCAGTGTGGTGCAGCATGTCTGCCATGGTTACGGAGAGGGTGTCTTCGTAACCGAGTACGACCATGCCCAGCGAGTCTCCGACCAGAATCATGTCCGCCCCGGCCGCGTCTGCGATCTGTCCGGAAGGATAGTCGTAGGCGGTGACCATGCTTATCTTCTTTATGCCTTTCAGGCCGGAGATATCCGGTGCCGTAATTTTATTCATGTTTTTCCTCGTCATAGCAGCAGTTCCATTCCGGAATTGTGCCTTTTTATGCCGGAAGTGCACAGCAAATGTGCTGTCCGGCTCTTCTGTTGCGGGATAATGCTGATTTCTGCGGCCAACACTGTCCCGGAGAACCGATATGAGCAATTGTCCCTGCTACCGTCAAGGCAAGTGAAAAATGTCTCATTTGGAATATGAAAACAACGAGCGGTGCCGGTTCAGGTATGATGACAGCAAAGAAGTCAATCAAAATGCGTGTTGAACCGAATAAACATAATTTGCTATTGTTTTGATAACTGTTATAGAATTAGAACAATCATACATAGTTGTTGGCTGCATTGCTTCCTGGTGTCTGCTGAATACCGGCACCGAAAGGTTGGACTGATTCCGGGACGAGTGTTGATTGCAGGGGGGTGGGATGAAGAGAAATTTTCCATTATACATGAATATAATGACGGTTTTTACCGTGGTTATGTGCCTTGTGGTATCCTGTGTTGTCTTTTACGGCTATGTCCGCAATTCGGATATAGCTCTTTTTTCTGCGCATCAGCTTATCCGGCAGACCGGGGCTTCCATCGGCGAGCGGACACAGAACATGTTCGACTCCGCTTTCATGACCGTCAACTCATACGCCGAGTTTCCAGAGATCGGACAAAAGCCTTCGGTCCATTCACATCCCATGAGCAGTGTTTTCTTCAAGTGCCTTCAGGAAAATCCTGATTTCACTTCTGTGTACATAGGCTTTGCGGATGGTGACTTTTATCTGGTTTCATCCCTGCGTGACAGGGAGCAGATGAAAAAGGAAATGAATATTCCGGAAAAGGCGGCCTGGTACACCCAATCAATCGGTCATCTGGCTGATGGCAGGCGGTATGAGCTCAAGAAATACCTTGATGCCGGCTATGTAACCATCGGTTCGTCTTCATCCATGGATGTCCGGTTTGATCCCCGGGTAAGGCCATGGTTCATCTCGGCCTTAAGCAAGGCAACAGCAGTTTTGAACGATGTATACGTATTTGCCTTTTCCGGCGAACCGGGACTGACCGTTTCCCGCCGTTTCGACAGTGATGTGCAGGGAGTGATCGGGGTTGATATTTCCCTTGCGAACCTTTCATCATTCATGAAAAGGCAGATGGTCGGTGACGACTGCGAGATCATGATTTTCGGATCAGGGGGAGAACTGTACGGGTATCAGAGTCTGGAAAAACTGTCTTCCAGCATATACTGGGATGCCGACCAAAGTATAAGGGATGTAACTGTAGCCGGTCTCCATAATCCGGTTCTCAATAAGCTGGCTGCCGATCACGAACAGTACAGAGGTGATGATTTCCGCATTCAGCAGCTTCTGGTGGGTGAAAAGAAATATTTGTCTCTGGTGGACCCTCTTCCTCAGGAATACGGAAGAAAGCTGTTTGTAGCTGTTGCGGTTCCGGAGTCTTTTTTTACCGGACCCATAGCTCAAATCGGGAAGAATACCCTGCTGGCCTCTATGGTCATACTTCTGCTGTTCCTTCCGATTGTTTACATGGTGGCAAAGAGAATAAGCCGCCCCCTGAAGCTGCTGACCGGTGATGTTGAGAACATCCGCAGGTTCAATCTCGACCGGCCGGTTACGGTCAGATCAAGTATCTCGGAGATCCGGGCCCTGTCCATTGCCATGGAAACCATGCGCAGCACGCTCAATGTCTTTGGCAGGTATATTCCACGTCCGCTGGTGGAATCCATGATTGTAAGCAGCATCATTCCGGAACTTGGGGGCGAAAGAAAAAATCTGACCTTTATGTTCAGCGATATCAAAAATTTCACATCAATTTCCGAAAACATGTCACCTGAGGAACTGACCGCAGGTATAACCAGCTACCTCAAAGCAATGAGCCGGGTTATTCTCATCAGCGGCGGGACCATAGACAAATACATCGGTGACGCGATCATGGCTTTCTGGAATGCGCCTGTCGACGATTGCGACCACGCCCGCAACGGGTGTCTGGCGGCGTTGCGCTGCCGCGATGAACTGGCTGATTACAACAGGAATCTTCGTGAAAACAACAAGCCGGAGATGCTTACCAGAATCGGGTTGCATACCGGAGAAGCCGTAGTAGGCAACATCGGATCTTCTGACCGGATGGCCTATACGGCAATGGGCGCGGCAGTAAACCTTGCATCGCGTCTGGAAGGTTTGAACAAGTATCTTGGAACCGGGATACTGGTCAGTGAAAGTACCATGCAGGAGGCAGGAAGCGATTTCCTCTTCCGTTTTGCGGGCCGGGTTGTGCCCAAGGGAACATCTTCAGCCCTTGGGGTGTATGAGCTTTTGGGTACGGTAAGCGGTGCAGCAGGTCCACTCGCTCCATTTGCAGTGCTGCCGGAGGAAGGAGAAAAGGTCGCGGACTGGGAAAAGGCTTTTGATATATTTCTTTCCGGCAGGTTCAGTGAAGCAGCAGCTGCATTCAAATCATATGTAGAGAAGACCGGGCCTGACCCGCTGGCCGATTATTATCTGGTTATGGCTGAAAGGTATACGGACATCCCGCCCGGTGAAGGCTGGATGGGGGAGGTTGTTTTCGATGCCAAGTAATACAAGCCGCAAGGGCGCGTCCATACGGATAACTGCTGCTGTCTCGGTTCTTTTACAGATTATGTTCTTTGTGCAGTGCGCAACGGCATCCGCAACCGAGATAACCTTCTGGACCACGGAGGTAAACCCGGAACGGCAGGCGGTCATAGAGTATCTGGTGCGTGCTTTCAGAATCAACCATCCTGACATTGCGGTCAATGTTAGAGGAGTAGAGGAGAACAAAATCGCCGCAGAGCTGGCCCGGGCGCGCGAGGCCGGAAGCGGACCGGATATGATAGGCTGTGCTTCAGACCTGATTGTATCTTTCGACAGCCGTGGATGGACCAACTTTGCTGAAACCGGAAGGGTGATCAGCGGGATAGGCCGCAATAACTTTTATCCCGGTGCCTTGAACAAGCTGCGGCTTGCAAACGGCAGGTTCTGCGGAATTCCATTCAACGGATGGGTACAGGGCATCTGGTACCGCAAGGACTGGTTTGAGGAAAAGGGGCTTGCTCCACCGGATACCTGGGATAATATTCTCAAGGCGGCCAGGGCGTTTCATGACCCTGAAAACGGAAGATACGGCATTCTTGTAGGGACCAGGGCGGATTCATACGCGGAGCAGATTTTTACGCACCTTGCCCTTTCCGCAGGGGGAAGGGAATTCTCAAAAAATGGAAAAGTTGTTTTCGATTCTCCGGAAATAATTAAAACAGCCCGTTTTTACAAGGAGTTGGCCAAGTACACCCCTCCCGGACCTCAGTGGTGGAGAGGCAGGGATTTCTACATGCAGGGAAAGCTTGCCATGATGTTTTACTCCACATTCATAATGGACGATTTCGCCATAGAAAGTGTTGCCGCAGACTCGTTGGGAGGGAAGAATTTCCCGGATCTCAACGGCACATCGTTTGACGTCAACCTGTTGGAAAATACCTGCGTGGTACCGGTCATCACCGGTACGCGCAAGGCTGGATTCGGAGTTGTCCACGCTCTGGGGCTGCTTGATACAGGGAGTAGGGAACGACAGGAAGCAACCGGATGTTTCGTGAATTTTCTGTTCCGGGAGGATGCGTACATAACCTGGCTGCACATGGTTCCGGGCGGGATGCTGCCGGTATTGAAAAGCGTTACCAGGAACCCTGCTTTCTATCGGGATGCTCAAGGGGTCTTTCATAAATATTCAAGGCAAAGGATAGAAAAAGTCATTTCAGGATTCGATTCCCTGAAGAGCTTCAGTTTTGCCGACGGTGTGCTTCTTTCCAAGGCCGCGCAGGCATCCGCGCTCGGAATTGTTCCGGCCATGATAGATAAGATAGTCAACCGGGGAGTTCCGGCCGAACAGGCCGTGCACGAAGCGGCAGCTGAACTTGAAACAATTGAAGAGGACTTGCCTGAAAAGCCGTAAGTGAGGATAAAAAAAGCCCGCCGGGATCGGCGGGCTTATCAAATCTTAACTAAGCTGGACAGTTACAGTTCCTGCATGACCCAGACAACTCTTCCGACAACATATTTATCCTGATCTTCCACGGCAATGTACTGCTCCGGATGCTGCGGTGCTTCCGGCCGCAGGATGAAGCGCGAATTTTCCGGATCAAAGAACACTCTGCGTATGACCACGCCCTGATGGGGGACATGAACAGCATAAATGTCTCCGGCCATCAGTCTTTTCTGGGAATCATCGACTCCGACGAATGCATCTCTGCGGATAACCGGTTCCATGGACGAACCTTCCACTCTCAAAACTACGAGGGAAGTTCTGTAGAATGTTTCCGGTATGCTGAGCTCAGCTGTCTGCTGCGGCTTCCATGTCTGCGAGCTCACGTCTTCACCGGCCATTGAGGAAACAGGAACAACTCTTCCTCTGGACTGAACCTGGCCGTACTGTGCCGTTGTCTCGCTAAGGATTGTATCAGCCGAAATTTTTCCCTTTCCGGGTTTTAGATAAACAGGTTCTACCCCGTCGGAAAGCCATTCCGGGTTCAGGCCGTGCGTCCTGTACAGCTTGATGTACCATTCAGCGGGGATTGAACTGCGGCGCTTGGCATCAGAAATACTCGACTGGCGTATGTTCAGGATTTCTGCAAGCTGTACCTGTGTTCTTGTTCCCGTTGCTTTTTTTATTCTTTCAAGACTTTCATCAAACCATTTTGACACGCCTTTACCTCCTGAGAAAACTCTGTGGGGATAACTTATAGCTGACCGTGGACATAACTGGAGCATTCTAGTTGAATATCACATAGTATCCTGAAAATGTCTCGGTCTGAGCAAACTTGGTAAAGTGATAACACGAAAAAGTAAAGTAGCAAAGAATTTCTACGTTACTGTCTACTGCATTAACACAACACTTTCATAGTAAGTTCTGTAAATTATTTTACAGCAAGTTGCAAATAATGCATCGTGGTGCTGATGTAACTTAATGCAAAATATGTTTTTTTTGATATTAAATCCATGCGTTGAAAAAAAGAATATAAGCATTGCTTTAAAAATAGTATTGCAAGTGCATTCACAATATCGTCCAAATCGGAAATCAGCTTGCATAGAACGCCAGCACGGTGCGTTCCTGCCTTATGTTCAGGGCATATCCATTATCGGCGGTAATCGTAATTATGATAATCTATTTTTATGTGTGTACCTATTGAAAAAAGATAGAGGCGACCGTCTATTTTCTCTTGAAAGGCAGGATAAAGTAGAAATTGTTTCCTCCATCCTGCGGTTCATAGCCGACTTCGCCTCCATGCAGTTCCACTACCTGACGCACAAAAAAAAGTCCGTGCCCGGAGCCGTATTCGTTGCCCACGTTCTCACTTCTGAATCCGGCCTGAAATAGTTTGTCGCGGTCATTTTCGGAAAGGTGAGGACCTGTGGTGAATACGTTCAGCTTCAGCCCGTCCCAGCCGTTCTGGAAATGGTCCGGAACCATATCCCAGCCATATGCAGTGAATTTATCGTTATGACCGTCCTGCATGGCCGCTTCTCTGGTGTATTTAACTGCGTTTGAAAAGAAGTTTGCGTATACTTGGGAGATAAGTCCCACGTCTGCGACAATGCGCACTTCCCTGTCCGGGACTCCTCCCATGCTTATATCCAGACGTATTCCGCGTTCCTCAAATCTGGATCGGTATCTTTCCAACTGCGGTTCAATAATCTGTTTCAGAAGATTGCAGGGGCGTTTCTCCACTATGTAGCGCCCTTCCTCGAAATGCTGGCGTCGCAGAAGGGTTTCAAGGAATAGGCTGGTCTGTTCGTAATGGCTGTGTATTTCGTTGAATTGTGAGACAAGTCCTTTGTACAGTTCTTCAAGCTCTTCCTTTATGACGGTTTTGTCCTTGCCGTTCAGACTGCTTTCAAGCTTGCGTATATTTTCTATTCTGTCGCGCAGCCTGTTGTAGAACAGCTTGAAATACATGTTCGGCACAATAACATTATGCCCGACGTCCTTGACCAGGTTGCGCACGAAATCAAGGTGCTCCTGCCCTTTGCGGCGCAGAAGTTTGTTATGCAGTTGAAAACCGACCCGGTTGATGAATTTTTCAAAAAAAAGAGACTGGTGAGAAGATAGCTTTTCAATCATGTACAGTTCGAAACACCCGATCACGTCTCCGGCCGGTTTGAACGGAAGCTGGTCCACCAGCTCTATGTTGCCGCGTATGGGGATAAACAGATGTTTTCCCCGGTACGTTTTTTCAAGAGGCACGGAACTGCATATGGGGCCGTTATCTTCAGTTTTTCCAACCGGAACGAAGTTGTCCGGCCCGATGGCCAGATACAGCCGACAGTCAAGATCGAAGAGAAATTTCGGAATTGCCGTACAGACAGCGAAAAATTCTTCCAGAGTATCGAATTCCTGAGCCAGGTCGAAAAAAATCATCAAGGCTCTTTTTTCGGTGGCCGAAAAACTGTAGTCCTTGTAATCATCCATCTTTTCATGGATGCGGCGGTGTATGGAGAGCATTCGTTCAGGATCAGGTCCGGCGTTCAGATGGAATCCTTCTCCAAGCATGCCGGTAAGTTCCGGAGAATGAACTTCTGCGCTTTTTTTGCTGTTTGCCATAGTCTTACCTTGGGAAGAAGAGATACTATAGTGTACGTGGCTGCGTAAAAAGTGGCAAGCCGAATAACTATTTTCAACTGTAGAATCTGCTATGTTTACTGTATAGAATTTTTATGCCAAAGTCCGCCATCATATCTACCATTACGGACATAAACATGCCTCAGATAATTCTCATTCAAATTTCCGGAGAGGACAAACCCGGCCTGACTTCATCCCTTACCGGGGTGCTGGCCGGATACGGGATCGATATACTTGATATCGGCCAGAGTGTAATTCATAACCAACTGGTGCTGGGCGTTTTGATCCGCATTCCGCGGGAAGCCGAGTCTGCTCCCGTGCTCAAGGACATAATGTTCAGGGGCTACGAACTCGGGGTTACCGTGAAGTTCCGGCCGATTCAGTCGGATAATTACATGGAATGGGTCAGCGCTCAGGGTAAACCCCGGCATATAATCACCCTTGTCGGCAGAAAAGCCAGCGGGACAGCAATTTCCAAAGTAGCTAATATCGTAGCTGAAAACGGACTGAATATCGACATGATACACCGTCTGTCCGGGCGCATCCCCATGGACGGCGACCCGGCTCCCAGACATTCATGCATAGAGTTTTCAGTACGCGGGGTTCCTGAGAATCTCGACCTTATGCGTGCCAGCTTTCTGTCCATGGCAACGGAAGAGCAGGTTGATATCGCTCTGCAGGAAGACAATGCTTTCAGGCGCAACCGCAGGCTCGTGGCGTTCGACATGGACTCCACCCTTATTCAGACTGAAGTGATTGATGAACTGGCCCGGGCTGCAGGGTCCGGGGAACTGGTCAGCTCCATTACCGAATCCGCCATGCGCGGGGAGATTGATTTCCAGGAAAGTCTGCGCAGACGTCTGGCAACCCTGAAGGGGCTGGATGAATCGGTCATGGAAGATATTGCCCGCAGGCTTCCGATAACCGAGGGAGCGGAACGACTCATCGCCAACCTGAAAAAATTCGGCTATAAGATTGCCATTATCTCCGGCGGATTTACCTATTTCGGAGAAAAACTTCAGGAAAGGCTCGGGGTAGACTATGTGTACGCCAACCGTCTTGAAATAAAGGACGGCAAGCTTACCGGCGGAGTCATAGGCGATATCGTGGACGGACCGAAAAAAGCGGAACTGCTCTGCTCCATAGCTGAAAAGGAAAAGATCAGCCTGCAGCAGGCCATTGCCGTGGGAGACGGGGCAAACGATCTGCCCATGCTTTCCATTGCCGGCCTTGGTATAGCTTTTCACGCCAAGCCTAAAGTTAAAAAAGGCGCCCGTCAGGCCATTTCCCATTTCGGGCTGGATTCCATTCTTTACCTCATCGGGTTGCGTGACCGCGATATGGATTAGCGTGGCAAAACAAGCCGGAGGCTTCCCTTGGAGCAGACTCAGGATCTTCAGGTAAAATCTTTTCAGCTCGTCAAGCTGCTTTCATGGACCCTGCTGGTGGTCATTATTGCCAGCAGCCTCGGGCTTTCCGTGTTTCTGGCAAAACATGCTGACGAGACCCTACTGGAAAAGCAGAAAGAATTTGCCCTGTTGCAGGCTGAGAACCTCAACCATCAGATTTACCGGCGTTTTATACTTCCGACCCTGATAGGATACGGAAAAATAGGGCTGAAAAACACGGAGCAGATGGAGCGCCTTGATCAGGTGGTGCGCTCCACTGTGCACAGCTTCAAGGTCAGTGAAGTCCGTATCTACGATCCGGATTTGATAGTTTCATACTCCACGGACAAGGCGTTCATAGGTGCCGAGGACCTTGGCGGAGAGTTTGTAAAAAAGGTTCTGGAGAGCGGTAAACCCAAATACGAGTTTATCAGCAAGAAATCCACCATGGGGCTGCTTTTCGACCTGAATATGCGTCCCGGAACCATGCTGCTCAAGATCGTTTACCCGCTGCGTTCGGAAAAAAGTTTCAAAATCAACGAAAACGTGATCATGGGGGTCCTTGAGCTTACTCAGGACATTACCGAGGATTACCAGTCGGTCATAAATTTCGAGCGGCTGATCCTGTTCACATCCAGTTTTTCGGCTCTCATCCTTTTTGCCACCATCATGGCCATTATCCGGCGTGCGGATATAATCAACGCCCAGCGCATGGCTGAACGCCAGCAGTTCGAGAAGGAACTGAACCAGAGCGAGAAGCTGGCCAGCATAGGCCGAATGGTTTCCGGCGTGGCCCATGAAATACGAAACCCGTTGGGAATTATCAGATCAAGTTCGGAACTGCTGCTGAAAAGGATGCACGAGAGCGACCCGGTCAATGCCAGAATTCTGGGAGCAATCCACGAGGAAACAAAGCGACTCAGCCGCACTGTCAGCGATTTTCTGGATTACGCAAGGCCGCGGAAAATAGCCCTCGTCACCCTTGACCCGGCCATGCTGCTGGACAAGATCTTCATGTTCATGGAGTCCAAATGCGCTGAATCCGGAATCGATCTCAAGCGCGATTATGTGCATGGGCATACGGTCTGCGGAGATGAGGACCTGCTTTACCGCGCGTTTTACAATCTGGTGGGCAATGCCGTTCAGGCGGTGGACAGGGACGGCACGGTTTCTGTTTCCATCTCCAATAAGGACAACGAGCTTGATATCGTATTTTCGGACAGCGGGCCCGGATTTTCACCCGAAGTGATCGACAAGGCCAGAGACCCGTTCTTCACAACAAAAGACAATGGAACCGGACTCGGGCTTGCCATAGTGTCCAATATTGTGGAAAGCCATAAGGGAAAGCTCGTCATCGGCAATAATCCCGAAGGCGGAGCGCGGATCAGAATTATACTGCCCGTTAAAAAAGACTGCTGACAAACCGGAATTTAAATATGCCTGCAAACATTCTCGTACTGGATGACGAACAGAACTATCTGCTCATTCTGGAAGCGCTGCTTTCAGACGAAGGATACACCGTCACCGCACTTTCCGACCCTGAAACCGGCCTGGCCTATCTCGACGAGTCCGAGGTGGATATGGTCATCACCGACATGAAAATGCCCAAGCTCACCGGGCAGGATGTTTTGGAGCACGTAAAAAAGAACTATCCGTACATCCCGGTGATAATCATGACCGCCTTCGGTTCCATTGAATCCGCTGTCGAGGCCATGAAAATAGGGGCGTTCGATTATATAACCAAGCCGTTTGCAAATGAGGAACTGCTCCTTTCCGTGACCAAGGCCGCCCAGTTTGCCAGAGCGCAGCAGGAAAACAGGCAGTTACGTGAGCAGATCAGGGATCGCTATTCTCCAAGCAACATAATCGGCCGTTCCAAGCCCATGCTGCAGGTCTTCGATATGATCAGCAAGGCCGCTCCCGGAAGCTCGACCGTTCTGGTGACCGGGGAGTCCGGTACCGGAAAGGAACTGGTCGCCCAGGCCATACATCAGGAATCTCCCCGCTGCGACAAGCCGTTTGTTTCGGTCAACTGCATGGCCTTTAACGCCGGAGTGCTCGAAAGTGAGCTTTTCGGGCATGAGAAAGGATCGTTCACCGGTGCCGTGGCCCGCAAGAGAGGCCGGTTCGAGGCCGCCGATCAGGGGACGCTGTTCCTGGATGAAATCGGAGAAATTTCCCATGACATGCAGGTGAAGCTGCTGCGGGTGCTGCAGGAGAAGACCATAGAACGGGTCGGCGGAGTTGACCCAATCAAGGTGGATATCCGCATTGTTGCGGCCACCAACAAGAATCTCAAGGAAGCGGTGGAAAAGGGAGAATTCCGGGAAGACCTGTACTACAGGCTTAATGTTGTGAGCATAGAGATGCCGCCGCTTCGGGAACGCAGGGAGGATATTCCTTTTCTGGTGGACCACTTCCTCGCTGTATACTCGGCAGACAACAACAAAAAATTTGAAGGTTTCTCTCCATCAGCCATGGACTACATGACTGCCTATGAATGGCCCGGCAACGTACGCCAGTTGCAGAATGTCGTGGAGCGCTGCGTTGTACTCAGTTCCGGTACCGTCATCGGTACGGAAGATCTGCCTGCGGAAATAAAGGACGAGGAAGCGCAGTTCAAAAGTGCCGTGGACCTTCTTCCCACCAAGCTCAACCTCGCGGATACGCTGGACAGGATAGAAGCCACACTGGTGCGCCGTGCGCTGGTGCACAGCGGCTTCGTCAAGGTTGATGCCGCTGAAACTCTCGGCATCTCAAAAAGTTTGCTGCAATACAAGCTCAAAAAGTATAATATAACCGGAAAATAGGCCTTCAGCTGTTCCTGCGGATTTCCCGCATGAATCTATACTGCATCTGGACGCATTGTCGGCATGAAATTTACCGAATGGCTAAAATCGGGGTTCGGCAAGCTGGTTATTGCCACAGGGATGCTGCTTCTGCTCAGCACGCTCGGCTATTACTGGCTGGAACTCAGGGAGGCCGGGAAGGACGGACTTTCCGGTGCCTTCTGGTGGTCGATCGTAACCCTCACCACAGTCGGGTACGGGGACATGGTTCCTTCCACTGTTCCCGGACGTATTCTCGGTGCCCTGGTCATGATTTCCGGTATCGGGATGGTTTCCTCCCTTACCGGTAACATGGCCTCCATGCTGGTTGAGCGCAAGGCCAAAAAGCGCAAGGGGCTCCTGAGCGTGAAAATAAGCAATCATGTCATCATACTCGGCTGGAACGATTACGCTTTCGGGCTTGTGGACTCTCTGCGTGAGCAGTTCGACAGCAGAAATTTTCATCTGGTTATAGTAAGCGGACTGGAACAGCAGCAGCGGGATGAAATCTCTTTTCGCCTTGATCTGGGTGATAACCTGCATTTCGTGCACGGCAACATCAGCCAGGCCAACACCATAGCCCGTTCCAGCCCGGATACGGCCCGCACCGTGTATGTGCTCTGTCAGGATACGGTAGATGCGAAGGATTCTGATCAGCAGGCCATTTATGCGGTTCTGGCCCTGCGCACACTGGCTCCCAAGGTTCCGGTCTATGCCGAGATTGCCATGCAGGAAAACAAGGAACACCTGCTGCGTGCAGGAGCCAACGAGATTCTGGTTCGCGGAGAAATTTCAAGCCGGATGATGGGCATGATGGGCGTCAGCCCATCCATGTGGTCTTTTTTCAGGAGTCTGCTGGGCATAGGCGATTCAGGGAGATTGCAGTTCAGGCCGTGCACTCCTGATGACCGTGCGAAAAACTGGGGAGAATTCAGCAGTGTGATCCGGGAAAGCTGCGGAGCCCTGCCTGTTGCCGCGTGTAAACTAGGCAAGAATCTTTCCCTTACCGATGTGATGGATGAAGGGTCCGCACTTGACCAGTTCATCATGGAACTTTTTAGATCCTCTGGTCAGGATACTTCGCTGGGCATGCAGGGACCGGAAGTGAAGATGAACCCGGCTGACAGCGAGCCTATGGAGCATTATGACGCCGTGCTGATCATCAGCCCGGATGCCGGAGGCGGACATGACTGATTTCTGGAAATCCATACCGCTTTTTCAGGAACTGGCCGATGATGAGCTTGCCCCGGTAAAAAATATTTTTCATTCTGTTTCAGTACCGGCCGGGACCAATATCATCACTGAGGGTGACGAGGGTGATGAAATGTTCATCCTGGTCAACGGCAAGGTCCGCGTTTCGAAACGCATGCTCATCAAGGGAATGAACATCCCGCTGACCGAAATGAAAAATCCCCGTAAGGTCTTGGCTAATCTTGATGACAGCAGCTATCCTGTCTTCGGTGAAATAGCCCTTATAGACAGGGACATCCGCTCGGCAACGGTTGCTGTTGTCGAGGATTCCGAGTTTCTGGTCACCCATCGGGATAGATTTTTCGAGTTGGCCGAATCCCATCCTTCCATCGGCTGCAAGCTTTTCATGACCATCGGCAGGCGTCTTTCTACCACCGTTCGCCGCAGCAACAACGAGATTGTTAAGCTCACCACTGCTTTGGCTCTGGCATTGTCACGTCCCGGACGTTGAAGACCTTTCGCTTATTTGAATACCGCACATTATAATCGCGGCAACTGGACTTTAGTGACCGCAGCCACTATGGATATCTGGATGTTTGTTACTTAAAAACAAGTGTGAAACAATATATTGTCCATATGACGGAGGGTTAAATGTCAAGATTTCTGGTGTTGCTTGCAGTCCTGCTGCTGGTGTTTTCAGCAGGCTGTGCCAAGAAAAGGATTTACTCCACCCCGCCTGCAAAGACGCCTGCAGCTTTGAAGCAGGATTCTCCGAAAACGGTCAAGCCTGTACTAAAAACCGATCCGTACAGCGTGAACGGGCAGACTTACGTACCGCACTTAAGTTCCAAGGGCTATAAGGCTCAGGGACTGGCTTCCTGGTACGGGGATGATTTCCACGGCAAGACCACGGCCAACGGCGAAACCTACAATATGTACGCCATGACTGCGGCTCATCGGACCCTGCCGATGGGAACCATGCTTGAGGTCACTGACCGCAGCAGCGGAAAGCAGGTTATCGTCCGGGTAAACGATCGCGGACCTTTCGCCGATCCGGACCGCAGGATAATCGATCTTTCCTACACTGCCGCTGCGAAGCTCGGTATCGTCAATAAAGGGCTTACGCCTGTTGAACTGCGGGCCATAGACGATGTGAACGTGGAGCCTGTGGCTGCCGATCAGATTGTAGCCGCAACTGCCGCCCCGGAAGAAGAGGCTGTGGTCGAGGAGACTGTGCAGGCTGCTCCGGAAGTCAAGGATGTTCTGCTTTCGGAAACCGCCACTGTGCAGGATACGTATTACGTTCAGGTCGGGTCCTTTTCGGAGTATGACCGGGCAACCGCAGTCCTTGAAGATCTTCGCGGTCGCGGCTTCAAGGAATCGCGCATGGTGGAGGTAAACGTGAACGGCAAGAAGTACATAAGGGTTCAGGCCGGACAGTTCTACACAATACCAAGCGCGGAAGAGGCCATGCAGTCTCTGACACCTGATTTCGGTGAAATGCTTATTGTTACGAAGTAAGGAAAGTGAACAATAGCTGTTCCGTATTTGGCTCACAGCAAATAAGCAGATTAAAAAAACCGTTTCTGTATCAGATTGAAAAATCTTGCAGAAACGGTTTTTTATATGCAGCAGGATTGTGTCTGTAAAATTATATCCTGACAGCCGGCGGTCTTTTTTTGCTTATATGATAAGGATAGCCGCCGCTGCAAGAATACCTGTGGCTGCCAGAGTAATTCCTCTGCGTAACTGCCGTGTTCCCGCCTTGTACATAAGCAGTGAAGACAGTGCCAGGAAGAGCAGCAGAATTCCGTAAGTCACGCCGAGAAAGTGGATTGGCGAGTTGCTCGGCGACAGGTGAAGCGAGTTCAGTTTTTCAATTATCGCTGGATATTTTTGTGTGGTGTAAGAAACCTGGCCTGTAATTTTATCATATTTCCCGTTGTTGAAATATATGATGCTGCCTTCCTGACGATCTATTTTCATTTTCCGCAGCCTCAGTTCAGACTTAATTTCTCCGGCATCAAGGCCGGGAGAGATCACCTTTTCCACCCTTTGTTCTGTTTTTAGAAATCCCTGATCCCTGTATATGAGCACGATTCCGCTTACGCAGTACATGAGCGTCAGCCCGATAAGTATGAATCCAATATCACGATGCAGGGAACGCATCAGACGGGTAATTGATTTTCCTTCAATATTTTTACTCATTGTTAACTCCACAATGTAATACGTTGTTTCCTGTTTCCGTTTGCCGGAGGTGCAGGTGTCCTTGTTTTTAATAGGGGGTGCTCATGTACGAATGCCCGGCAATGTTTCTGCCGTGACGTCCTTTACCGGAACCGGTGCCGGACCCTCCGAACAGCAGCAGGCTGAAAGTCAGGATCACTGTAATGATCAATGCCGGAATGGCGGTCTTCGATTTCAGATGATTCCTCAACGCTGCCCAGTTGATGGGAATGTGGCAGAAGCACAGCAGGATGAATGCTAGACCGACCCACTTGTGGATGCTCATGATGCCGTAGAATTTTACGTGGCAGAGCAAAAGGATGCTGGTGATCATTGTCGGAATAAAGGTGAAAGCCGTTGCCGCTGAAATGAATGCGCGGTTCTTTTTAAGTTGAGTCATTTTTTCTCCGATAGGTCTTTATGGTAGAAACTATGCCTCTCTTCTAGCAGCAGACCGGTGCATGAATTCCGGGATAAGTTTGTAAAGTATGAAAAAGTGTGAATGCCGGAAGAAAAGGTAACCGCTGCTGTCGAAAACGGGTATATGCATGGGGAGGTTGTTTATGAGAGGAAAAATTCTGATTATCGACGATGATGACAAGTTGCGAAAGCTGCTGGGTGAATATCTGGCGGACTATGATTATGAAATCGGGGAACTCCCTGATGGAAACAGTGCCGCGGAAGCGGTTCGGAGGATGCAGCCTTCGGTAATAGTTCTTGATGTCATGATGCCCGGAAAGGACGGGTTTGAAGTGCTCTCCGATATACGGCGCGTTTCAGCTGTGCCGGTCATCATGCTTACGGCAAAGGGAGATGCTTCGGACAGGGTTGTAGGACTGGAAATGGGAGCCGACGATTATCTGCCCAAGCCCTTCAACCTGCGTGAACTTCTGGCCCGCATCAGGGCTACAACACGGCGGTATGCAGTCGGCCCGGTATCAATGGATGCTCTGGAAGTTGCCGGACTGTCACTTGATCTCTCCCGGCAGATTTTTACCGTGGATTCATTTGAATATGATCTGAGTACTGCGGAATTCAATATTCTCTCCGCGCTTATGCGCCAGCCGGACGTCCCGGTTTCAAGGGACACCCTGCTTGATATGGGCTGGGGTGTTGAGACCGTTGTTTCGGACAGGACCGTGGATGTGCATGTCAGCCGGGTAAGGGCAATTTTGAGGAAGCATTCCGGACATGAAGACCGGATCAAAACGGTCTGGGGTGTCGGCTACAAGTTCGTGGGTAAATGAAAATGAAACGACTTTACTGGAAGATTGTCCTTACAGAACTGGTCTTTATGGTCCTGATTCTTGCGGTAGCCGTCTGGCTGATAGGCATGTCCCACAAGGATGATGAGATCAGCAGGCAGGATAAAAGGGCGGCAGCCGTTCAGTTGCTGAACGTGGCCTTGAAAAACGATCTGGCTCACGAAGTTTCTCTGGTAGGACTGGAAAAACTGGCTTCCAGACTGTTTAAAGGTGATGTCCGTATTGTCGAATCAGGAAAGATCGGTGATGCCGATGCAACAGATTCCATACAGTTCAATCAGGGCGGCAGAGCTTATGCGCTGATCATACCCGGATCTGATGTTCCAAGAAATGGAAAAGGTGGATTTTTATTTTTCCCCGATCATGACAAATACGGCTCTGTTTTGTTGGTGCTTGCTGCCGCACTTGCCTTGCTGGCCGTACCGTTTGCCCGCATTGTTACCGGACCTCTTGGAGAACTGCGGCATGATATGAGGCTGTTTGCCTCCGGAGACCTGGCCCATCGCACGAAGGTTACATCACAGGATGAGGTCGGTCAGGTGGCAAGGGATTTTAATGAGATGGCGGAATCAATACAGCATCTTGTCCGTGTCGGGAAGGAAATGACCGCTCACGTATCACACGAGTTGCGCAGTCCTCTGACCAGAATCGATGTTGCCCGGCAGGTTCTTGAAGAACAGGTGAGTGGAAAACAGCTTGTTTTGCTTGATTCCATGCGTGAGGAAATAGAAGGCATGGATGCCCTTATAGAAAGAATGCTTCGTTTTTCGCGTCTGGAACTCGATAAAAGTACACCGGAGCCCCTGTGTTTTGTGGATATTTTTAATGAATTGTTGCGGAGGCATGAACCCTCTTTTGAAGCAAAGGGTATTCATTTGCACAGTGTTTTCCCGGAGAATCTTCCCGGGGTCGGTGCTGCCGGAGATATCGGTTGCCTTGGTGATAATCTGCTGGGTAATGCCCTTAAGTTCACTCCTCCGGGCGGAAATGTCGAAATTTACCTTGGAAATGAACACGGCAGGATCATCATCTCTGTTACCAATGACGCTGAACAGCCGTCTGTGAATATGCTGCGGTTGACTGAAGCGTTTCAGCGTGGCGGTGCGTCCGAATCCATTCCCGGATCAGGGCTGGGGCTTGCGATAGTACAAAGGATTGTTGAAAATCATGGAGGCGAACTGTTGCTTTCATGGAGTGATGGAAAATTTTCGGTAAGTGTGGAACTGCCTGCTCTGTGATCTGGGCTGTGAAGGGGGCTTAACTGTCTGCAGAGAGGTGCAGTTCGTGGGTCATGGTGCAGTCTGCGCCGGTGCCGCGGAAATGGCCGCAGGTCGGGGCGGTCAATTCGGGGTCGTGCGAAGCGGCCAGAGCAACATGACGGTCAGCCACCACAAGTCCGTGGGTTGGGTCAAGGCCGATCCATCCTGCTCCGGGGATATAGGCTTCCGCCCATGCGTGCAGGTCATGGCCGTCAGCCGATTCCGGATCTCCGGCCTGATAGCCGGAAACAAAGCGTGCCGGAATTCCAACCTGTCGGCAGCAGGCGATGAAAAGTCCTGCTGAGTCGCGGCAGGCGCCTTCCTTTCCGTTGCAGACTTCTTCCGGGCTTAGAATGCCGGGTTCCCGGCGAATTATCTTGGCTATATTTTCAAAAATCCAGGTGTTGAGTTCCAATACGAAATCAAGTTCCCGGCCCTGTGAATCTGCACGTATTTTTTCGGCCAGTCGGGTGATTCGGCTGGTGATTGAATAGGGCGTCTGCCGCAGGCAGGCACCAAGTGCGGTTTTTTCTTCCGGGCTTAATTTCGGAGGGATGTGACAGGCTGCATCGCAGAGCAGAAAACTGAAGGGGTTGTCGCGCAGGGTCTGGACAGTGGTCCGAGCTTCCACCAGAAATTCCGAGGCTGTTCCATCGAACCAGACCTGCGTAAAGGGATTTCCCTCTGCGTCAATTCCATCCCAGCGCCCGGTCGGAGCCGGTGTGATGAGAAGCTCATGTTGCAGCACGTGCTGGCTGGAGTCCTGTCTGGGGGTCAGGTGAATGGTGTGCGGTTCAATGAAAACCGGCCGGGAATAGCTGTAACGAGTCAGATGCCGCAGGGTGAAACGCACGTTTAGTCCGTATTTTCCTTGCCCATGCGCCTGCGAACACGTTTGAGCTTGGCGGCGATGTTTTCTATCCACTCGGAAGGCAGGTCATTAACTCCCTGCCTCAGCAGATTCTGCCACCATTGGGATATATCCGCCAGATCGCCGGCCTCGTAACGCTGTTCAACAATTTCGTGGCTGTGTCTGGAATAGAGCACCACGTCTATGGGAAAGTTGACGTCAGAAGCTGAAATGCGTGTGGAATCGAAGGCCAGACAGCCGACTTTTAGCGCAAAATGGAGCGTGTCCGAGTGCTTGAGCGTGCGGTCCAGGACCGGTTTTCCATACCCGCCTTCACCGATGATGTGGTAGGGCGTGCCCTGACCGATTTCCACCCAGTTTCCTTCAGGATAAATCAGGTAGAGCTTGTGGTCGGAGTCGCCCTTGAGCTGTCCGCCCACAAGGGTGTGCAGGTTGAAATTCAGTCCGGCATTACAAAGATAATCCTTGTCTTCCTCGGCCACGCGGCGGAGTTCTTCGGCGAGCAGATTTACCATTTTGTACAGCTTGTCCGGGCTGGTTTCCATGGTATCCATGCGCTCTTCGAAGTAGGTGATCATCTTGTCGCGCACACTGCGCAGACCGGAAGTCATGACGAAAAATGCGCCGAAACCGTTCTGGTACGCCGTAACTTTTCGTGCAGTTATGATTTCGTTTCCGGAGGTGATACGGGTATCGGCTATGCCTACCAATCCCTCTTCAACGTTTATTCCAAGGCAGAATGTCATGGCCGATTAATGTCACTGTTCCCCGGGTGAGTCAAGCGGGGTCGATACGCTGAAAAATGTTTCAGCAATGGCCGTATCCACTTTGTTCATGCGGGTTTGAAGGTTGTCGGTAAATTCATGCAGTCCGAAGCCGATGATTTCTTCCAGATCGTGAAAAGACATTTCCCCGACAAGCTGGCCGAGTACCTTTTCGGCCATGTTGGAAAAATGCCCGATGGGTCTGCCGGTGATCTGGTGCATGGAGTTGCGGGCCACAGTAAGGCAATGGAGACTGGAGCGGGGAAAGTCATGGTCGAGCAGCAGGAAGTCCACCACTTTGTCCGGAGAGATCAGTCCGTGACGGTGGCTGTATGCCTGGAACCCGGAAGCAGCTTTGAGCAGAGCGTTCCACTGGATGTGGTCCAGCGTGGTGTTGACGTCTTCCACCTTGGGGAGCAGCAGGAAATACTTAACGTCCAGCAGGCGGGTGGTTTTGTCCGCACGTTCCAGCATGCGGCCCATGTGCGTAAAGTAGAAGGCCTCGTCGCGGGGCATGGCTGCGGCTGAAATCCCGCCGAGTATGAACCCTCTGCGTTTGACCTCGTTGCAGAATGAAAACGGGTTCATGACAACCGCTTCCGGGTTTTCCGCCGCACGTTCCACCATATGGTAAAAAATGTTGACCTCCTCCCACATTTCCGAGGGAATCATTTCACGGATAGTCCGGGCGTTTTCTCTGGCCATGCGCAGGCAGGAACGGATGGAATTCATGTACTCGGTATCGAAAAGCAGGAATTGCAGAACGGTTTCCCTGTCCACGCGGTCAAAGCGCTGAAAGAAATAGTCGCGGTCGCCGGTGGTGGCTACCAGCGGTTCCCACTGCTCTCCGAAATCTTCGGGCATGTCCAGAGTCAGAAGCCAGTTCACGTCCACAATCCTGGCCAGGTTGACGGCTCTTTCAAGGTAGCGGCTCATCCAGTATACGGCATCGGCAACGCGTGAAAGCATGGTGTCCTCTTGCTGTTCAATTTATATTTGTTTGTGCCGGAACATCGGGCAAACCGGTTCCGTGCTACATGATTATCGGTTGTTGCAGCATCATTGCCCTGTTCAACGGGCAGGCTGCCGGGCGTAACTCCGGTTACCGGGACAGAACCCAGGTATCCTTGCTTCCGCCGCCCTGCGAGGAGTTTACTACCAGAGAGCCTTTTTTCAGTGCGACCCTGGTCAGTCCTCCCGGTATTACTCGGATTTCCTTGCCGTAAAGAACGTACGGCCGCAAGTCCACATGCCGCCCTTCAAAACTGTCACCCACTATGACCGGTACGCGCGAAAGCTGTATGGTGGGCTGGGCAATGTAGTTGCGAGGCTTTTCCTTGATCCTGCGGGCGAATTCGTCCTGTTCTTCCTTTGTGGAGTGAGGGCCTACGAGCATGCCGTACCCTCCGGATTCGTTGGCGGCCTTGACCACCAGTTCGTTCAGATGATCCAGAACGTAGGAACGGTCATCATCCTTCCAGCAAAGGTAGGTGGGCACATTGGGAATGATTGCTTCCTGATCAAGATAGTATTTGATGATTTCCGGAACATAAGCGTAAACCACCTTGTCATCGGCAACTCCGGTTCCCGGAGCATTCATCAGGGTCACGTTCCCGCGGCGGTAGGCGTCCATTATGCCGGGGACTCCCAGCAGGGAATCCGGCCTGAAAACCGTGGGATCAAGGAAGTCTTCGCCGACACGGCGGTAGATTACATCCACCGGTTTCAATCCCTTGGTGGTGCGCATGTAGACTATGCCGTCTTCAACCACCAGATCCCGTCCTTCCACCAGTTCCACACCGGTCTGCTGTGCCAGATAGGAGTGCTCATAATAAGCGGAATTGTAGATTCCGGGCGTAAGCAGAGCGCAGCTTGGATTCGAGCTGTGTCCGGGAATCACGTCATGCATTGTCTGCAGCAGGTGCGCCGGATAGTCCTCGACCGGACGGATACCCGCTGCGGCGAACACCTGCGGGAAGGTCCGTTTGAGAATCCGGCGGTTCGCCATGACGTAAGACACTCCCGAGGGACTGCGGAGGTTGTCCTCAAGCACATGGAATTCGCCTTTGTCGTCCCGGATAAGATCGGTTCCGGTTATGTGGCACCAGACTCCGCCGGGCGGGTTTATGCCCCGGCATTCCTCGAAATATCCTTCTGCAGTCAGAATTACATCTTCGGGAACAACCTTATCCTTTATGATGCGCTGGTCATGGTAAATATCGTCAATGAAAAGATTCAGGGCCTCGATGCGCTGTTTGAGTCCGCGCTCCAGACGGCTCCAATCCTCCGCCCCGATTATTCTGGGAATGATATCAAAGGGGAAGATTTTCTCAGTACCTTCTTCATGGCCGTAGACCGTGAAAGTTATGCCGAGGTCATAGAACGCCTGTTCAGCCGCTTCCTGTCTGCTTTGAAGCTCCTGCATGCCCAGACTCCTGATTTTGTCTGCCAGAAGTCCGGCTTCCAGACGCGGAGTGTTGGGAGAGGCGAACATCTCATCGTAATGCGGTCCGATGTCATAGTTCTTGAAATCCATGGGACCTCTTCTTGGGTTGTAGTTGTGGTCAGCTTTCTTTTCATCAGCCTTTTTTATACCGCTACACCTTTTCCCATAAACGTTCAATTAGCTATTTCATATCTGCTTAATTTTTGATTATATTTACAATTTTCGTCTATCTGATTTCACTTTTGTCTTATTTCTTTCTGTAAAAAGTTCGAATCGGTAAAAAATGACTTTGCGGAAAATGCGCTGCCGTGCTGATGAAGTGGACGTGATCGTAAAACACTGCTGCTTTTTCAGTTCGCCAAAATGTTTGATCAAGAAAACTATTAGCGGCCAGCATTCCAGGAATTCAGGGATTCCAAAGGGGATTATCTCCTTTGGCTGCCAGCGGCAAATTCAAGTCATCAAAAGCGCGAAGCGTCACAACTAAGTATGTTTCCGGCCCTTCATCGGCATGGCAACTGCTATTTTCCCATTTCGGAAGCCACACGTTTGAGCACTTCAGGTATTTCGATTCCCTGGGGGCATTTTTCAATGCACTGCCCGCATTCAACGCACTGCGATGCGAAGCCGGATTTCCGGTACTGGTTTTCGTGGAGGAAGGTGTCGTACAATGATTTTGCAACCTTCCCGTTTCCGAACAGGTGCAGCTTGTTGAAGAAGTCGAAGCAGGTGGAGATCAGAACATTGGCAGGGCAGGGCATGCAGTATCCGCAGCCGGTGCAGCCTACCTGCATAAGTTCGCGGTAGGTCTCCGCTGCCTGCCGGACCAGATCAAGTTCTGTTTCAGTCAGGGAGTTCGGTTCCGCTTCGGAGGCAATGGCCAGATTCTGCCTGATGTGTTCTTCCTCGTTCATGCCGGAAAGGACCACGACCACTTCCGGATGGTTCCACAGCCAGCGAAGTGCCCATTCCACCGGTGTTCTTTTGGTTTTCGCCCTGTCCCAGATCTCGGCAACAGCCGCAGGCGGAACCGGCATACCCAGATTCCCTCCGCGCAGCGGTTCCATGATGATTACACCGAGTCCTTTTGAGGCGGCGTATTTCAGCCCTTTTGTTCCTGCCTGAAAGTCCGTGTCCAGATAGTTGTACTGTATCTGGCAGAACACCCAGGGATAGGCATCGACTATTTCCATAAAATCTTTGCAAAGCCCGTGGAAGGAAAAGCCGGGATTGACTATCCGGCCGTCCTTTCTGGCCTCATCCAGAAAATTTGTTACATCAAGGCTGCTTATGGATTTCCATGAGGGGCCTGCCAGAGAATGGACCAGATAGTAGTCGATGTGGTCGGTTCCGAGCTTTTCAAGCTGAGCGTCCAGAAATGTATCCATGTCCTCCCGGCGATTGACGAGCCAGGTGGGCAGTTTGGTCGCGATGCGGACCTTTTCGCGGTATCCGTCCTTGAGCGCCCGGCCCAGAATGGATTCGCTCTGTTCGTCATGGTAGACCCAGGCGGTATCCAGATAGTTCACACCGCCGTCAATGGCCGAGCGGATCTGGGCTATGGCCCGGTCTTCGTCAATCTCTCCGTTGACCATGGGAAAGCGCATACAGCCGAAGCCGAGGGCGGATAATCTGTCTCCGTTTTTGGGCATTGTTCTGTAAAGCAAATTAATCTCCGTGTGATATATAGGTTCAGTTTCATCTCAGATCTGGAAACCTGTTTCTTGACATCGGTGTTGTTGTCGGGTCTTCTTCGAGAAGAAGTAAAGCTGCTGTAAAGGTTGTATCAAATGGATAATAAACAGATTCTCATTCTGAATATCCTTTCTGAGGAATCATTCAGAACAAGTTTCGACAATAGAATTGCCGAGGCCTTTCAAAGCATAGGAGTTCCGCACGATACCGTCCACCTTGACGGACTGAGGAATTTTAACCTTTTTGAAAAATATACGCATCTGATGATATCCGGGTCTACGGAAAGCGCTGCCGAGGAAAACGATTGGTACCCGGATCTGGATGCCATTATCGGTCGGTTCCTGTCCGAAGATAAATCCATTCTCGGCATCTGCTTCGGGCATCAGTTTCTGGTCAGGCATATACTCGGCAAGGAGCATGTTCGAAAATCGGCAACACCTGAAGTAGGCTGGACGGAAATTGCGTTGTCCGACAACCTCCTTTTCAGGGGAATGGATTCGTTTAAATCGGGCGTGTTTCATTATGACGAAGTGTTCGGACTTGATGAACGGTTTGAAATCACGGCAAGTTCCTCTCGCTGTGCCGTTCACGGATTTCAGGTAAAAGGGAGACCCGTCTGGGGGGTCCAGTTCCATCCCGATTTCATGTACGATGATGTTTTTTCTTTTGCGGAGGCTGTCAGGAAAACGGACGAACGTTTTGAGAGCTTCCATTGCCGGACCCTGATTACACCTGAAGAATTCAGGGTCAATGACCTGATATTCAAAAATTGGGTCGAGTTGTCGTAATTTTTCAGACAGTTCATATAAAGCGGCTCCTGCCGGGTCTCAGCCCGACAGGAGCGCCTTGAAGCATCAATTGGAGAACTGCTGAGACAGGTAGCAGCTGATGAAATATTGCTACTTTCTCCGTGCCACGCACTTGATCTCCACCAGTCCGCCCAGAGGAAGGGCGGCGACCTGAATTGCCGCACGGGCCGGTTTGTGGTCACCCATGAAATCGGCGTAGATTTCGTTGAGAGTTTTGAATTCTCCCATATCAACGAGGAAGACATCCACGCTGATGATGTCGGTTACCGCGCATCCTGCCTCTTCAAGAATGGCTCCCAGATTTTTGACTGACTGTTTCGCCTGTGCGGCGAATCCATCAGCCAGCTTCATGGTTTCCGGGTCAAGGCCGAGCTGTCCGCTGATGTAGAGGACATTATCACAGGCTACGGCCTGCGAGTAAGGACCGACTGCGGCCGGTGCATTTTCCGTGGCAATGAAATCAAGTTCACTCATTCTTATCTCCGTTATTTCATATTATAGAAGTTTCAGTTGTTTCCGGGGTGCCACAGGCAATCTATGCCTGTGCGGTCCCTGCGGGGTGGCGGTCCAGAAGGCGCAGGATCACTGCGTCGACAGCGGCAAAGCCGATACCGGAAAGTTCACCGACAGCCATGGCGTTGTCTTTGAAATCCGGGCCGATGATTCCCTGCTGGGAGGTAAGGCCCGTGCCTTTGGTTGCCAGCAGCATTCCCTGATAGGCTTCACCTGCGGCCGTACCGACTTTGAGGGCGCAGGTTCCTTTTGCTCCGTCACAGATCATTCCCAGAACGGATGACAAAACATATGCCGAAGCCTGTTCCGCCTGTGTGGCGTTGCCTCCGGCCAGTCTGGTCAGGGCTGCGGCGGCACCTGCTCCGGCTGCGATTGAGCATCCGCATACAGGGGTAAGGCGGCCTGTTTTGGCCTTTACCGCTCCGGTTACCAGATGGGACAGGGCCAGAGCTTCGGCCAGTTCCCTGTCCGATTTGTTCCAGGCCCTGGCGGCCAGTGCCGGCGGGATTATTGCAGTCAGTCCGTGGTTGCCGCTTCCGGCGCTGCTCATTACCGGCCACTGCCCTCCGTCCATGCGCACATCGGCAGCCGCGGCCGACCATGCGCGGATGGTCAGACCAAGGTCTTCGTTGACCATGTTATCGGCGGTTACGAAGCCGGAACCGAGTCCCCACGGTTTTTCAATTCCCTGTTTTGCCACGTGCAGGTTCATTGCCGCACCTTCAAGCAGGAATTTCTCATCCTCAGGGCTTATCTGTCCTGCAAGGTCCCACAGCTGTGCGAAATCAAGACGTGAAAGTTCGTTCAGGTAGGAGGGGAGACGTCCGGAACCGGATTCACACTCCTGTCCTTCAAAGACGGTCTGCTTGTTGCGGATGATTTCCACAAGATTGTCGTGAGAGTGGGCGACAACGGCGGTTACGCTTTCGCCCTGTCTGATCAGCTCCACTTCAACATACACATTGGGGACATCCTGCAGCACTTCCTGAGTCAGACTTCCGGAGTTGAGCATCTCGCTTGCCTTTGCAATGCAATCGTCATCTATCTTCTCAAGGGACTGCAGTCCTTTTTCATGGTCTCCGCCGAGAGCGCCGAGGGCGGCTGCGAGCAGATTGCCCCTGAGTCCCGGTGTGCCGGGGATGCCCACGGACTGTCCGTTTTTATAGATATTGGCCGAAAGCCGTAAGTGAATGTGCCGGGGAGGTCCGGCGAGATAGCTTGCTCCGGCACTGGCGGCAAAAGCCACGGCACCAGGTTCCGTACAACCCAGTGCGGGTTTTACTTCATTATTAAAGAACGCATGCAGATCCATATCAATCCTTTTCGGTATGCGCGGATAATTCTCATATCCGCGGAAGTTTGTTTCCTTGGTGCAAATTTCCTTTTTTGTGATCTTTCTCCTATCAAGTTTGGTGCCAATGTTGACTTTTGCGAAAATAGGTACATCTTATGCATGTAATTTGGAAAAATTAATCAAGCTCGGCGTATTCCGCGTCGGCACAATAAAGGAGTTAACAAAAATGAGTGAAGCCAAACTGCGTGAAGAGCTTTATGCCGCCAATGAGAACAGGGCCATCATCTATAAATTGATCTTCGACGCCATGGTGGATGAATTCGGTCTTGAAAAAGCAAAAGAAGTAATGAAAAAAGGTATTTATAAAAGAGGCGAGCAGATTGGCGAGAATTTCAAGAAATTCGCACCCGCTGATTTCAAAGGCCTTTGCGATGCCTTTATCGGCGGAATTCCTGACGATTCCAAGATGTTTGCTCCTACAATTACCCGTTGTGACGAAGGCGGCCTGGACATCGAGTTTGACAACTGTCCTCTGAAGAATGCATGGCGTGATATGGGCTGCTCCGACGAAGAGTGCGCAACTCTTTGTGAAGTTGCCGGAATCATTGACTACGGAACCTTCCAGGGAGCCGGATTTCATTTTGAAATGACAGCTCTTCCCGAAGGCAGCAAGGAAAAATGTTACCTCAAGGTTCGCGCAAAAAAATAGTCTGAGACTTACGGTTATGGCGGGGAGTCGGGCACAAGCCCGGTTCCCCGCTTTTTTTTGTCCTGCGAATTCTCATTTTTTGTGCGAAATTCGCACTTCCGGTGATAATTCTCAATTTTGGTTGCGAAGTTTACAATTTCGCAACTTGTCAGATGTGTTTGAGAAGAGCTCATGAATGGTTTATGTCGTCATTGTGTATTCTGTGAGTGGACGATTGCTTTGGTTTAAGCGGTAATTTACATTATATGTAAAATTGCTACTCTTCTGTAGGGGTAGTGGCATACTGTTTGCTAATTTTACCAAAAGCCTCGACGGGCTTGCTATATGAATCAAGCATACTGAGAAGTACAAACAAACCAGAAAATTTCCCGGAGGGACAAATGAAAATCAGAAACCTTCTTTTTGGACTTGCCGCCATGGCCGCTTTGTTGCTGGCCTCAACCGCTCAGGCTGATAAAACCATCATGCTGGGCTACACACTGCCCCTTACCGGCAGCCACGCACAGTACGGGGAAGTCTTCCGTAATTCCGCCAAGCTGCAGCTTGACAAATTTAACAAATCGGGAAAGCTCAAAGGTGCAACAGTTGAAATCACCTACGAAGATTCCAAATCCGATCCCAAGGAAGCTATCAACATCGCCCGCAAGTTCGTTGACAATGAAAAGATTGTAGGCGTTCTCGGCGATTTTACCTCTACAGTATCCATGGCCGCCGGTCGTGTTTACGGCATGGAAGGTATGCCGCAGCTTTCCCAGACCGCTTCCCACCCCGATTTTACCAAGGTCGGCAACTACCAGTTCCGTAACATCACCACCCAGGCCTATGAAGGTCCCTTTGTCGCCAAATGGGCTACCGGACTCGGTTTCAAGAAATTCGCAATCATAGCCATCCAGAACGACTGGGGTATCTCCGCTGCCGAATATTTCGCAAAAGGGCTCAAGGAGCTCGGCGGCGAAGTAACCGCAATCGAGTACTTCAACCCCGGAAACCGCGATTTCCGTTCAATTCTTACCAAAGTGGAAAGGGACAAGCCCGAGGCCATATACCTCTGTATGATGTATGAAGAAGGTTCCATGGTACTGCAGCAGCGCAGGCAGCTCGGCATCAAGACTCCTGTTTTCGGTACCTCTTCACTCTATTCTCCCAAACTTCTTGAACTGGCCGGTGAGTCCTCCGAAGGTCTGATGCTTTCCACCACCTTCATGTGTGACAGCCCCGACCCCAATGTTGTCGAATTTGTTGAAGCATACAAGGCTGCATACGGCTCCGAGCCGAACATGTTTGCAGGACAGGCCTATGACGCAGTCGGTATCATGCTTGATGCAATCGCCAAGGTCGGTCCCGATGTAACCCGCTCCAGCCTGCGTGATGCTCTGGCCCAGACCAAGGACTATCCCGGCGTTACCGGTTCAACTACTTTTGATCCTGAAACCCGTGAACCTGTTAAGGGTCTGGCCCGTCTTGAAGTCAAAAACGGTTCCTTCGTTCTCGTAAAGTAGCAGTATAAGTCATTCCAGCAATTATCGGCGGGGCTTCCCGGCCCCGCCACCAATCACAGGAAAATCACACCATGGACTCGTATTTTCTGATGCAAATCGTCAACGGCCTCAGCGCCGGAATGATCTACGCGCTGATAGCCATCGGCTTCACGCTCATCTTCGGCGTGCTTAACGTTGTCAACTTCGCCCACGGCGAGATGTATACCATCGGAGCTTTTGCCGGACTGGTATTCATCAATGCCTTCAACTGGCCCCTCGCCCTTATTATTGTCGCGGCTCTTGCCGTAGGAGGAGTCGCCGGTGTGATTCTGGAAAAGATAGCCTTCAAACCCTTCAGGCGTTTTCAGGACGAAGCCTCACTCAAATCAAGAGCCATGCGTGAAGCCACCCTCCTGTCCTCTCTGGCATTTTCCATTATCATCAAGGAACTCATTCAGCATTTCTTCGGCGCTGAAATGCAGACCATACCCGGACAGTATCTGCTCAACGATCCCATCCCGGTCGGTCCCGTATCCTTTTCCACCGGTCAGTTCCTGATTCTCGGTTCTTCCATAGTCATGCTCGGCGGACTGCAGTACGTGCTTTATCATACCCGCATCGGCCTTTCCATCCGGGCTATCTCCAACAACCCGCTCGGAGCCAAATACGTAGGCCTTTCCGTTGACCGGACCATTATAGCCACTTTCGCCGTGGGCAGTATGCTCGGCGGTGCCGCCGGTATAATGGTCGGCCTGTATTACGGAGCCATTTTCCCTTCCATGGGCTTCGCCCCTTCACTCAAGGCGTTCGTCGCCATGGTTATGGGCGGACTCTCCAGCATTCCCGGTGCCGTAATCTGTGCGCTTATTCTCGGAGTGTGCGAGTCGCTGGCAACCGACTTCATGACTCAGGGCTGGAGCGATATGGTGGCCTACAGTTTTCTAATTATAACCCTTATTTTCTTTCCTCAGGGCATCTTCGGCGCCCGCAGGGAACGTGTATAATTCCGAGGGGACAGATATGAACGACAGTATGAAAGTTAATCCATGGCGTTCCCGCATGCTGGCCGCGGCAGTCCTGCTGCTTGTGCTGGCAGTTGTTCCGGGAGTGCTTTCCGCCCTGGGTAAAAGTTACTATATTCAGATTGCCAATTCGGCCCTGATCTTCTGCATTCTTGCCGCAAGCATGAACCTTATCACCGGTACGGCCGGCCTGCTCTGCCTGGGCCACGCGGCTTTTTTCGGAATCGGCGCATATGCCGCCGGTCTGCTGGCTTCCAATTACGGACTGCCCTTTCTGGTAACCCTTCCGCTGGGCGGAGTTGCCGCCGGAATTGCGGGTATTCTCGTAGCCCTGCCGACCATGAGGCTGATAAGCATCTATTTCTCCGTGGCCACTCTCGGGGTGGGTGAGATAATTCACGTCACCCTGCTGAACTGGGTTTCAGTAACCCGCGGACCCATGGGTGTTCAGCTTTATGAACCGATAACAATCTTCGGGCACAGGTTCACCAGCCTCCTGTCCATCTACTATGTAATTGCGGTTCTGGCCTGTATTTCCATTTATGTAATCTGGCGGCTTACCAACTCCTACTTCGGCAACGCCCTGCGTTCCCTGAGGGAGGACGACCAGTGTGCCGAAGCCATGGGAATCAATGTTGTCAAACTCAAGATTCAGGCCTTCGGAGCCAGCACCTTTTTCGCCGGACTGGCCGGTGCGGTGTTTGCTCACAGTGTAGGTTATATCAGCCCGGACAGCTTTCAGTTCAGCGAGTCAATCCTGATTCTGGCAATGGTTGTTGTCGGCGGACTCGGTTCTTTGCCGGGCGGCCTTCTCGGCGCCCTGCTGCTCATCCTGCTGCCGGAAGTGGCTCGCGGACTGGGTGATTTCCGTATGATCGCTGTTGGTGTTGTCATGTTTCTTTCCATTCTGCTGCTGCCCAGAGGTCTTTTCGGCGAGACATCAGCATTGGAAATGGCCAGAAAGCAGTTCAACGCGGCCTGGAACGGCCGCCAGGTGGTGGGGTGGAAATAATGTCGGAATACATTTTGGAAACAAAAGGGCTTACCCGCAGATTCGGCGGCCTTGTGGCCGTGGACAGTGTGGACATGACCATGAAACCGGGAGAGCTGGTAGGACTGATCGGTCCCAACGGTGCGGGCAAAAGTACCTTTTTCAACTGTCTGACCGGATTTTACCCTCCCAGCGAAGGGGAAGTGCGTTTTATGGATTCCCCCATTACCGGGCTCAAGCCGTATCAGGTTGCAAAGCTCGGAATCGGAAGGACCTTCCAGAACCTGCGCATCATGCCTAACATGACTGTTTTCGATAACGTTTCAGTGGGAGCCATCGGTTCTCTCGGGCATTCCCTGCGTAGGGCTATCTGGCCTTTCCGCTGCAGCACGGATGAAGAAATAAGCAGCAGAACCTGGGATATTCTGAAACGTGTCGGTCTGGACGGTCAGGCCGGAGAACTGGCAGCCAACCTTTCCTATGGTCGGCGCAAATATCTTGAAATCGCCCGGGCCATGGCCACCAACCCCAAGCTTCTCATCCTTGATGAGCCTGCAGCGGGTCTGAACGAACAGGAAACCGGAGAGCTAGCCGATTTCATAGGCGAACTCAATTCGGAAGGAGTGCCCATCCTGCTGGTCGAGCACGACATGGGGCTGGTTATGGGCATCTGTCACCGGGTCATGGTTCTTGCCCTCGGCAAAAAAATAGCCGACGACACTCCGCAGTCGGTACAGAAAGACCCGGCAGTGCTTGAGGCCTACCTTGGAGGTGAAGAATGTCAATATTAGAAGTACACGATCTCCATGTGAGCATGGGTGTTCAGCAGATCCTGCGCGGGGTCGAGCTCAGTGTGGCGGAAAACGGCATTGTTGCCGTGCTCGGTTCCAACGGAGTCGGCAAGACAACCCTGATGCGGGCCATTTCCAATATTTATCAAAGCAATAAAGGGGAAATTCTCTTTCAGGGCAACGATATTGCCAATATCGGTTCGGACAAGGTTGTAATGGCCGGAGTCTGTCAGGCCCCGGAAGGAAGGCAGATCTTTTCCAACATGAGTGTCGAGGAGAATCTGATTCTCGGAGCATATCATCAGGATAAAGCGCATTTCAAAGACGACCTTGCCTATGTCTTCGACCTCTTCCCCATTCTGGAGGAAAGGCTGCAGCAGCAGGCGGGTGCCATGTCCGGCGGTGAGCAGCAGATGTTGTGCATCGGTCGCGCACTTATGGGCCGTCCGAAGCTTCTGCTTCTGGATGAACCTTCACTCGGTCTTGCTCCGCTGGTCATCAAAAGCATTTTCGACCTTATCGTGAAAATCAGGGAAACCGGCACATCCATTCTCTTAGTTGAACAGAATGCCAAGGCAGCCCTTTCCGTGGCCGATTACGGATACATTATGGAAGGCGGCACCATCGTCATGCAGGGCCCTGCCAGGGAATTGGTGGCCGATGGTCGTCTCGAAGAGGCATACATGGGCGGGAAGGCCCATTAGGCAACAGAAAACATACCTTCACCCCTCCATCCATATAGCAGTAGAGCCGGGAAGCTTAACCAAGCTTTCCGGCTCTTGAATTTATGTCTTCCGGCCAACGGCGTCTGAAAAGCGTGCTGTTCTTAATGAACCCCGACATCGTAGCGATAGGCGTCAAGCAGGCCGTACCGTTTAATTTTGCGGTACAGGGTAGCAAGGCTGATACCGAGTTCTTCGGCTGTACGTTTTTTGCCTTCAAGGTCCGCGCCGTAGCGCGAAAGGCACGCGCTGAGGGTTTCCTGTTCGGTAAGTTCCTTTTCGGAGGCAGGCGCAGCCTGTTTCACTCCGTTGTCTGCTGCCGATGCTGGAGCATTGCTTGGGCAGGGCTGGCTGCCGTCCATATTCCAATGTCCGTAGCCGCCTACCGAGGAGGACTTTTCCGCATTGAGAAATCTTTCTTCAAGTGTTGCCAGATCAAGGGCGCGGCCTTTGCGGAAGTTGATGCCGTATTCTACGAAATTTTTGAGTTCGCGCACGTTTCCGGGCCACGGGTAGGAAATGAATCTCTGCAGCAGGTCCGGTTCTACCGGGGGTTGCGGCTCACCTCTTCTGCGTGCGTACAACCGGGCGAAATGATGCACGAGCAGTTCAATATCTCCTTCCCTTTCACGCAGCGCCGGGACATGCAGAGGGATGACGGACAGCCTGTAGTACAGGTCCTGCCGGAATTTGCCTGCTCTGGCCTGCTCGGCTACATCAACGTTGGCAGCTGCTATGATGCGCACATTGAAATCGTGTTCGGTGCGTCCGCCGAGGCGCATTACCTTGCGCTCCTGCAGTACGCGCAGCAGTTTTACCTGCAGCTGCAGAGGGAGCTCGGCGATTTCATCAAGGAAGAGGGTGCCGCCCTCTGCGTGTTCGAAAAGTCCGGCCTTTCCGCCCTTGTGCGCTCCGGTAAAAGTTCCCGAAGCATACCCGAACAATTCACTCTCAATTATCGATTCCGGAATTGCGCCGCAGTTTACGGCGATGAAAGGTGCTGCCGCCCGTGGAGAGAGATCGTGTATGGCCTGTGCGGTGAGTTCCTTGCCTGTGCCGGACTCTCCCTGAATCAGGATGGTTGAATCAAGAGGGGCGCAACGGATTATATCGTCCTTGAGGGTGCGGATGGCCTTGCTTTCGCCGACGAGTCGTTCAAGCCCGGAACTGTCTATTTCGTCCGCCGATCCGGCAAGGGCGGAAAGCAGTCTGGAGTCCGCCTCGCAGTTCTGGACCAGAAAAAGGGTGATGGCTTCAGCAATATCCAGCGCTTTTTCCTTGAGTATGGCGCATTGCGCGGAATCGAAGGCAACGATCTGTACTGCGGCAACTATTCTGTTGCGCACGGCTATGGGGGCGGTGTAGTTGGCCAGGTCGCGGCAGGTAAGTTTCTGCGAGCATTCGCGGCAGGCGGCGTTGGCTTTCGGGTCCGCAACCATGGTCGGGCGTCCGCTGACCAGGCTGTAGCCGATGGCTGTGTCGCGGGGGCTGAGGCAGCCCACAGCCGCCTCGTAGAATCCTGATCCGGCCACGCAGAGGTAGTCGGTATTGATTATGTAGAGATCAATACCCGAAAGTCGGGAAATAATGGTTACGATCTGCTGCAGTTCCCGGCAGAGATCAAGTATTCCGGGAGCGGTTGTTTTCTGTCCTTCAGGAAGGAGTGCCCATAGCGGAGCATAATTACTTGTAGCTTTCACAGGTCTTTTGTTCTCGGGTTGTTTTTTACTTAAATGTAGTATGTGTACCGGCTCCTGTAAAGCTTGTTTGTTGTGATTGACAAAATTGTGTGCGCGTGTGCTTCGGGGTGTCTTGATGGAAAGGCTTATGACAATAAATGTTTTCAGGTCATGTCCGGATGTTGCCGGGGAAGCTCGGTCGGCCTGTCTGGATTATAATGGGCTACTCTACCAGAATGGTGCGCATCAGGGTGTTTCTGGGAAGTCTTATTTTCCAGCGGTCAAGTTCGTGTCTGCTGAAAATGATCGATCCATTATCCGGGGTCACCGGGGTGATGGAACTGACTTCTCTGCCGTTTATAATTTCCTGTATGATTTTTCCTGCTGCTCCGCCCTGGATTTTACCGTTCATGATTATGCCTCCGGTGGCCCTTCCTTTGCCGACACTCACCCCCCAGAATGAGAAAAGGGGCAGGGGCGTGTTTTGATAGATCCATTGCAGAACCTGCTCACTGTCCACATGAACCCCGTTGTCGAACAGATGGTAGAATAATCCCAGTATGATGTATGAGTATCCGTTTGACCGGGCGGTTAATACCGCTTCTTTCAATTCAGCGAGGTCCGGGGTGGAAACAATGTTGCAGTGCAGGTCGTACAGGTCAAAGGAGTTCTGTCCTTTGAATTCATTGTTGATAATTGTTTTTGCCGTGGAACTGTTGTCGAAGAGGATGAGTATTCTGCTGTTTTTTTGAGGAGAGAGATCTTTCATGGTCAGGAGCATTCTTTTGAAAGGAAGCCTTTCGAGAACGCCGGTGATATTTTTTCGCAGCTGAATATATTTTCTGGGGTTTTCGTTTACTCCCAGAAACACTACCGGAGTGTCTGTTTTCAGAAATTTTTTTCCAAGCATTCTCATTGCATTGTCATCGGACAGAACGACAATGTCCGGGGATGTCTTCAGGTAGTACTCCCAGGCCATTTCAGCTCGGTTTTCGTGTTCTTCTTCGGGCAGCCTTTTTGTATCCAGCTCGAATCTTGCCAGTTCTACTGTGTCCTTGAGGACCGAGCGAAGTCCTTCGACAATTTCAGCATCCCAGAAAAAATCAGAATGATAACTTTCGATAAGCAGAATTTCGGGTTTGGCCGAGGCTGCCGCCGGAAACAGCAGTAACGCCAGAAAAAGAATCAGGGTTTTGTGCATGGTTTGCATAATGCCTGTATCGCTTACCTCTTTTGCCATGTTTACTGATAGATCCTCATCAATTAAGTCTGCAGCAGTCTCCGGGGCATTCTGTCCGGAGAGGGGTTGTTTACACATACCATAACATAAAATGTGCTGAATGCTTTTATGATCGAAGTGATGGAATGATTTATTTCGGATGGATGTTGTTTTGCTGCCCGTGGTTGTAAAAAACATCCTGCTCGATTCTGTTCCGGTTATCCCTTCACCAACGCATTTAATTGCATAACAGAGGCCTTGTCCATGCTTTTCCGGTGGTGAATACGTCCTCCGCAGCAGAGTTCCTGAGCGGGGGTAACTGCTTACTGATTTATATCTTGTCCTTGAATCATATCTTTTTTAGGCTTGGGTAAAGAGAATAAATATATAATCCAGGTGTTGAAATGTATTTTTTGCGTCTTTTTTTTGCTTGTTCTGTGGCTGTTTTTTTGAGCCTGCAGCCTGTTTCCAGAGCAGAGGCCTTCACTTTTGAATCCTTGCGGTCCACCCAGGCAAACACTTTTCTGGATATTTACGATTGGATATTTCCCGTTCTGGCCTCAGCGATTGTTCTGGACGGAGTCTCGAATTCTTCCGAACAGGTTGTTGACGTAATCTCATACGTTAATTTCTATTCCACCCCCCATATGTATAAACGTTATTCCGGTCTGGGTACGGGAGGAGCGTGGAGGAGGGAGGCGACAGTAATGATGTGCAGCGGTAATCTGCTGTGCTCAGAGCAGTCAGCCCTGGCCGCGATGATGCTTGAGCCCTATCTGGGGCCGACCAGAGTCCGTGATGCAAGCCATCATACCCTGCATGAGGCAAATGTGAACGGCAGGTGGGTCATTGTAGATCCTTACGGGGATATGCGCATCAGGAACCGGCAGGGCGGGCTTGCTTCCTTTGATGACATCCAGTCCTGGCTTGGTGGAGATAAGGGAGCATTGGTCCTCAACAACCCGGTTCTGCCACGGACAGGAGAGTATCTGGAGTTATACGCCAAAGAGAATTTTGCTTCGGATTCGCTTAAGTACGGAGAAACCGTTCCCATGCCCGGAGTGGGTTACAGCGCGCTTCTGGGGCTCTCTATTGAAGACGCTTTAAAAATTGCCGAAGAAAAAGGAATGCCGCTGGAACAGCCTGATTGCTATGTATATCTCACCTATGTGAGAAATAATGTTTTTGCCATTCTTTCAAGGCAGAGCGATAAAAAGAAGGCCGTCTATGCGATTCAGGATTTTTTCTTCAAGCTCATTAATGACGAAACGGCAGCAGGTTTTAACAGGGGTAAGCCGATATCACCGTTGTATTTTGCCAGAGGGTACCAGTTGCTTGGCAGATATGAGAAAGCTCTGGGTATTTATAAATTGATACCTGAATCGGAGCAGATAAATTTTTTTATTTCACAATGCTATTTCAAGATGGGAGAAAAAAAGAAATTTAATTCATTGAATGTGAAGCTAAGCAAAAATTTATTTTACAGGTACATGTATTACCTTATGAACGGGAAATATTTAAAAAAGAGTGATGAAGCATTCTTTAAAAAATGCATGTTCAAACATGTAGGCTACAACTAATTTATATAGTTGCTAAAAGTACAAAAATTTGCCGAATATACTTCTATCACCGGGGATAAGTTCTTTACCGTTTAATATAAAATACATGTTGCGATAAAAAATATTGTTTTGAAGTTTCTGCTTGAGATTATTGAATGCAGCACGGTTGTCCAGCTTGTAATAGCATTGAGCAATGAACAACTCTACTTCTTGTGAAGGTTCAATCTTTCTGTACTCTTCCAGAGCCAGGTTGTACCGGCCGAGAAGCTGGTAGCCTCGGGCGAAAAACAGGTCATAGTTAATCTTATTTTTTGAAATGCCTTTATGCGCATCCTCTTTTATTTTCGAGAACAGGTAATTCTGAATATTGCATGCAGCCTTCCGTCTATCTTTGCTGTTGAAAATATAATTACAGATATTGTTTCTTATATACAGCAGATAAAGCATGCTTCTCTTTGCTGAAAGCATTTCCATGTCCACTTCTGAGCGGTCAAAGAATTCCTGCAGGCCATATCCGAGAAAATCGCCATAACTGTAATAGTTCATGGCAAACGTTTTTGAATAATCACTTTTCCCGTTGTTTTTAAACAGATCAAGGTAGGTCCTGACTTTGTCTTTTTCATTGGCCTGGAAACTCAAGGCATTCGAATCGCCGTTCAGGTATTTCTGAATATCGCCATATGTAGCGCTTTGCCCTTTGCGGTTGCGCAGGTGCGTGTTTGCATACGGGTCTATGATGTACCATTCACCATCGTACAGCAATTCGTGAAATGTATGGTGCTGCACATTACGAAATCTTATGCGCGGAAAGTAGAAGTCAAGAAGCATCACTGCGAGGGAAGATTGTTCCGAGCATAAGATGTTGCCGCTATAGAGCATTACGGTTGCCCCGAATCTCCATCCGTCACCGGTTCCAAGCCCTTTTTCACGTTTATTGAATCCCGGAGTTGAATAGAAATGCACATAGTCCGAGGCCTGGTCGATTTTTTCAGGCATCGGTGAACCCGGATTAACCGCAACAGCCGATGCCAGAACGGGAAATACGAAATCATATATGTCGAAAAAGGAATTGCATTGCGTTGAAACAAGCTCCTCGGATCTGAATATATCGGCATGTGCCGCTTGTGTTGCTGTCAGCAGGGATATGCAGGTGCAGAAGAAGATGGCGGCCAGACTATTACGGATGTTCGACACAAGGACTTCCTGAATGCGGTTAATGTTGGAATGATGACAACGTATGAATTTATTTTTGCAGAATTAACGTTTGGGGACAACTTGAAATACCCGGTGCGGGGGCCCGGTATGCTGTGCGCCGCTCTTGCCAAGCCGTTCCCTTTTTGCATAAAGAAGAACCCATGACTCCCGCAATCAACATGGCTAAGAAAAACAAGATTTCGTTCAAGGTCCACGAATACGAACATGATCCCGCTGCCGAAGCCTACGGAAAGGAAGCGGCCGAAAAGCTCGGAGTGGACCCTGATACGGTTTTCAAAACCCTGGTGGTCTCCGCCGGCAAAGACCTTGTTGTGGCCGTCGTCCCGGTCATGAAACGTCTGGACCTCAAGCTGCTGGCCAAGGCTGTTGGTGCAAAAAAAGTTGCCATGGCTGAAGTCAAACTGGTGGAAAAGACAACCGGATACGTTGTCGGCGGGGTCAGTCCCCTCGGCCAGAAAAAACTACTTACCACCGTTATTGATTCTTCCGCGGAAGGCTGCGAGACCGTTTTTGTGAGCGCCGGACGCCGAGGCATGGATATCGAGCTTGCCCCGCAGGATCTGGCGCGTCTGGTCAAGGCGTCTTTCTCCCCGGTTTCACGCTAGTTTTTTCAACACCTCCCTGCTGCCGAAATATTCTCGACAGTTTTTGTCCGTTTTTTCTCTCCCCCTTTAGCGGTTAACCTTGAATTAACCCTTGTACTGATAGAGTCCCTTCATAGTAATTCAATTCGAATCAGCCATATTCCTGGATTTATTCCGGAATATGGTTTTGGCATTTATGCTTTTAGGAGAACACATGCCTGAATACAATGTAAAAAATTTTAAGCTGGTAGCGGTAGCGCTTGTTGTGCTTGCCGTTTGCGCACTGTTTGCCGGGTGCAAGGATGCGGATACAGCCCAGGCCGGAGACAGCCACGCCAGAATGGTTCCGGTGGAGGTGGAGGAAGTTGTGATGACTCCCTTCCGCAGAAGCATAGAACTTCCGGGCAGGGTTTCCGCCCGCCGGGTAGCGCAGGTTCGCGCCCGTGTAGCCGGCATTATCCTGAGCAGGGATTTTCAGGAAGGCAGCCATGTAACCAAGGGACAGGTGCTGTTTCATATTGATCCCGCCCAGTTTCAGGCAACACTCGCCCAGGCCCGTGCGGATCTCGCAAGGACAGAGGCCAGCATGGTCGACCTGAGAGTTACGGCCGAAAGATACAAGAAGCTCATAACCACAAAGTCGATCAGCCAGCAGGAAGTTGATACGGCCATAAACAACTACAAGGCGGCACTGGCGGCAAAAAATGCGGCCGAAGCAGCCGTGCGTTCGGCATCCCTGAACCTCAGTTATGCCACGGTTACAGCTCCCATTTCCGGCAGGATAGGAAGGGCGCTTGTTACCGAGGGGGCTCTTGTCGGGGAAGGCGAGGCTACTCATCTGGCCACCATACAGCAGCTTGATCCCATTTATGCCGATATCAATCAGCCTGTTGCGGAATATCTTAAGCTGAAGGCCATAATGAACGAGGCTGTAAGCGGTGAAGACAAGGCCGAAGTGACCGTTTCACTTGACGATGTTGATTACACTGCTAAGGGCAGACTGCTTTTTTCCGATGTGACTGTTGATCAGGAGACCGGGCAGGTATCCCTTAGAAGTGAATTCCCCAACAAGGACGGCATGCTGCTTCCCGGCATGTTCGTGCGCATAGGAATAAAGCTCGGCAAGACCCGGGACGTTGTTTTCGTTCCGCAGCGGGCGGTTATTCGTGATGCCGACGGTTCCGCGCATGTTTTTGTAGTGGATGAAGGGAATACCGTTTTTCAGCGTGCCGTTAAAACCGGTCTTATGCAGGGTGGACGCTGGCAGATTACCGAAGGGTTGAAACCAGGAGACCGACTCATAATCAACGGGTCGGAAAAAGTTCATCAGGGAATGACCGTATCCGTAAAAAATACCGGAGCCCCTGCGGCTGAACTGAATGCCGCTTCCGGTAAATCCTAACCTGCATATTGCATTAACTGTATATTGTGTTGTTTTTTAATTCATAAAAACAAACTTTTACAGTGTAGATTGCACGTTTTATGTCAATTACGTTTTGTCATACGAAGCGGCAAAGCCTTAATAGATTGTTTGGGATTCTTAAACCCTTTTGCAAAAGGGTTTAAGGCCCCCGGCAGGGCCGTCGGAGACATTTGAAAAATTAATCAGTGCTTCCATAAATTTCAGAGATAAGCCAATGTCCAGATTCTTTATCGAGCGTCCCAATTTTGCATGGGTCGTAGCTCTTTTCATCTCTATTGCCGGAGCCATGGCCATACCGAATATGGCGGTGGAAAAATATCCGCAGGTAGCTCCTCCCCAGATCAGGATCGAGGCAACCTATCCCGGAGCATCCGCTTCCGACCTCAATGATTCCGTGGTCAGTCTTATTGAAGAGGAACTGAACGGAGCAAAGGGACTGCTGTACTATGAATCCACCAGCAGCTCCAACGGTGTCGCAACTATCAACGTTACTTTCAGACCGGGTATTGATCCGGACATGGCTCAGGTCGATGTCCAGAACAGGGTCAAAAGGGCGGAGTCCCGTCTGCCGGAATCGGTCAGGAACCAGGGGATAGACATCGAGCAGGCCAACTCCGGCTTCCTGATGATTTACTCCCTGCGTTACAAGGCCGGGGGGGAACATAAGGATCCGCAGCAACTGGCCGATATCATGGCCCGCAACATAAATAACGAAATCAGGCGTGTGGACGGCGTGGGAACGCTGCAGTTCTTTGCTTCCGAAAGTGCCATGCGTGTGTGGGTCGATCCTCAGAAACTGCTCAGTTACGGATTGTCCATAACCGATGTCAACGATGCCATTTCCGCTCAGAACGTGCAGGTGCCGGCCGGTAGTTTCGGCGGGCGCCCGGTTGAGTCCGATCAGGAGCTTAAGGCTACCTTCATGGTTCAGGGGATGCTGGAGTCTCCCGAGGAATTCGGGAAGATTCTTCTGCACGCAAGTCTGGACGGTTCCACGGTGCATCTTTCCGACGTTGCCAGAATCGAAATAGGTCCGGAGTCCTACAACTCCGTTTCAAGACTTCAGGGTGTACCGACCGCTGCTGCCGCAGTTCAGCTTGCCCCGGGAGCGAACGCCCTCGGTACGGTTGAAAGGATCATGGCCCGGCTTGACGAACTGGAAAAAACACTGCCTTCGGATATGGAGATATCCATTCCCTTCGACTCCTCCAAATTCGTGGACGTGGCTATTGAAAAGGTTGTTCACACCCTCATTGAGGCCGTGCTGCTTGTTTTTCTGGTCATGTTCCTGTTTCTCCAGAATTTCCGTTACACACTCATTCCAAGTATTGTTGTGCCCGTCTGCGTACTCGGCGCTTTCGCGGTGATGTCCGCATTGGGTTTTTCCATCAACATGATGACCATGTTCGGAATGGTCCTGGCCATTGGGATTCTGGTGGATGACGCGATCGTGGTTGTTGAAAACGTGGAGCGGATCATGTCGGCCGAAGGGTTGCCACCCAAAGAGGCGACCATCAAGGCCATGGGGCAGATTTCCGGGGCTATCGTCGGGATCACACTTGTTCTGTCTGCGGTTTTTTTGCCGCTCGGATTCATGAGCGGATCTGTCGGGGTTATTTACCGTCAGTTCGCGGTCTCTGTCGCGGTCTCCATCCTTATTTCCGGGTTTCTGGCACTGACCATGACTCCGGCCCTGTGCGCCACAATACTAAAGCCCGTATCCATGGGCGAGCATGCGGGCAGACGCGGATTCTTCGGCATGTTCAACCGGTTCTTCGAGCGGCTCAGCCTGCGGTATGAGTGGATAACCGGCAAGCTTGTACGCAGAACCGCATTATGCATGTGCGTATATCTGGCTTTGCTCGTGGCTTTGGGATTCAGCTTTATGCGATTGCCGGAATCCTTTGTTCCGGAAGAAGATCAGGGGTACATGTTCGTCAGCATCCAGCTTCCTCCCGGTGCCACGTATTCCCGTACCTTTTCTGTGGTCCGGGCTGTGGAAGACTATCTGCGCTCACGCCCGGCAATTGATAAGACTGTTGCGGTTCTCGGATTCAGCTTTTCGGGAACGGGTGAAAATGCCGCTCTCGCCATTCCTTCGTTCAAGGACTGGTCGGAACGCGGAAAAGGCGAGTCCACCCAGGCTGAAGTGGGCATGGCCAACCGGATGCTTTCGCAGAACACGGACGGGATGATCTTTGCGGTCAACCCTGCTTCCATTGACGGCCTGGGTAATACCGGCGGTTTTGCCCTGCGTCTGCAGAACCGTGGCGGAATAAGTCGGGCTGAGTTCTCCAAGGCCATGGGCATGGTGCTCGCTGAAGCCAACAAATCCCCGGTCATCGCTTACGCCCGTCTTGAAGGTTTGCCGGACGCACCCCAGTTCCGGCTGAATATTGACCGTGAGAAGGCCGAGACACTTGGGGTCCGGTTTTCAGATATTAAGACGGTGCTCTCCAGCGCCTACGGCTCTGCCATGGTAAACGACTTTGTCAACAACGGGCGCGTGCAGCGTGTTGTGGTTCAGGGTAGTGCTGAAAGTCGCAAGAGCCCGGAAAGTCTCAATAATCTGTATGTTCCCAATGGACATAAGGAACAGGTGCCGCTCACTTCGCTTATAAGCACCAGATGGGAGACAGGCCCGGTCCAAATCGTTCGCTACAACGGATATAACGCTTTCAGGCTGACCGGTGACGCTGCTCCGGGATACAGTTCCGGGGAAGTCATGGCCGAACTTGAACGGATAATGAAAACCCTGCCGACAGGAATCGGGTATGAGTGGAGCGGATTGTCCTATCAGGAAAAATTCGCCGGGGCTCAGGCTCCCAAAGTCTTTACCATGGCACTGGTGGTTGTTTTTCTCCTGCTGGTGGCTCTTTATGAAAGCTGGTCCATTCCTTTTTCCGTAATGCTCATTGTGCCTCTGGGGGCCTTGGGTGCTGTTGCGGCAGTCACGGTCATGGGAATGTCCAACGACGTTTATTTCAAGGTCGGGCTGATCACTATCATCGGGCTGGCAGCCAAGAACGCTATTCTGATCGTCGAAGTTGCCAAGCAATTCCATCAGGAAGGCTACAGCCTGGTTGATGCGGCGGCCAGAAGTGCGCGGTTGCGTTTCAGGCCCATTGTTATGACTTCCATGGCTTTCATACTCGGTGTTATTCCGCTTGCAATTGCGAACGGAGCCGGTGCAGCCAGCCAGCGGGCCCTTGGAATCGGTGTTATCGGCGGCATGCTCAGCGCAACTGTTCTGGGTATCCTTTTTGCCCCGGTTTTCTTTGTCTGGGTGCTTTCCGGAGTACGCAGGCTGAAGAAGAATAAAACCGACGTGCCGGACGAGGTTTCAGCTGCCGGGGATGCCCGTCACTGATAGATCGAAGGAACGCTGTTGTTTCCGCTGTAGGTCCGAGACCTCAGCGGCCGGTGCCGGCGCGGATAGTTTCCCGATATCCGCGCCGGCTTCCGGAAAAACAAAGGAGTCATTATGCTTGAAAAGATAGCCGAACGTTCGTTTCTTTCCCCTGTACTGGCTTTTACCTTTGTCCCGGTGGCCTTCACAGGACTTCTGATGCTTTTTCATATCAGCATTCCGGGGCTGAAAGGAATTCATAACTGGCTTGGTCTGGCTTTCATTATTTTTAGCGCGTTTCATATTGCGGTAAACTGGAAGGCCCTGATAAAATACTGTACTGGAAATGATGCGCGAGCAGCTCTTGCGCTGGTTGTTGTCCTGACATTTATCTGCTGCGTCTTCGGGGCCGGTCAGGGGGACGGGGGGCACAGGTATCACAAAGGCCGCGCCTCCATTGCCGAAAAGTTTTAGTCCGGATATTTTGTAATAATGCCTTCGGCGGCGAAATCGAACTGTCACAATCGCGAAGCGCATCAAATCGGCAGGGGGAAATGATGAGTATCACAGTTCTTCTGGTGGAAGACGATTACGACCTTGCCGCAGCGGTTGCCGGTTTTCTGGAGCTGGAAGGGATTGTCTGCGACCATGCGTCCAACGGACTGCAGGGGCTTGAGCTTGCTGTTGCCAATGACTACGATGTGCTTCTGGTGGACGTCATGCTTCCACGTCTTGACGGAATAGGTCTGTGCGAGAGGCTGCGCAAAAAAGCTGTTGATACACCGGTCCTGATGCTTACCGCGCTCGGCTCTCTGGACGACAAGACCGCAGGATTCAATGCCGGGACGGACGATTACCTGACCAAACCGTTTGACATGGAAGAACTGCTGCTCCGCATAAGAGCCCTGTCCAGAAGGCGCAGCCGTCAGGTCAGGACACTGGAGGTCGGCGGGCTGGTCATGAATCTGGATACGCACGAGGCCGTGCGTGAGGGGCAGCCGTTGCTGCTTACCCCGACGGAATGGAAAATTCTGGAGGAACTGGCTCTCAACAGCCCTAGGGTTGTTTCAAGAAACAGTCTGGAGCAGGCTGTGTGGGGGGACAGTGTTCCTTCACAGTCCCTTTTGAAGGTCTATCTGAACAAGCTCCGCAAGAAAGTCGATGCTCCTCCTTTTTCTCCGATGATCCGCACTCTGCCGGGGGTGGGCATTGTTCTGGAACAGGAGGGCGGAGATGAGCAGTAACCAGAGTATAATGAAGCTGGTTATTTTTTTTACGCTTATCGCGTGTTCCCTGCTGGTCATATCATACTCGATTCTGGTTAATTTTTATTTTGAAAAGGGATTGATGCTTTCCGTGCAGCACCGGCTGGAACTGGAGGCTGCCGCTTATGCCGAAGCATACGCGAAGGATAAGGAGGCCAAGTATCCCGAAGCCGCCAACTTCACCACAATTGAAAAGTATGCTGATCTGCCTGCGGAAATAAGGCAGGAGATAGCCCCTTCCGAGTTCGGGGCCGGAGATTTCTATCTGGTCATACCGGACAAGGAAAAAATGAGCAGACTCAGTTTTGTTCTTTCCTTTCAGCGTTCAGACGGCAAGATACTTTATTTCGTCTACAGCCTCGGCCATGCGGACAAGTTTGAGCCCATCAGTTCCGTTGAGCACGGTATTCTCTACTACACCATTGCGGCCGGAATTCTTTCCTTTCTGGCCATTATCCTTGTGGCCGTTTACATGATCAGGAGAATCGGCAAGCTGGTCATGCGGCTGACCGACTGGGCCTTTCATCTGGATAAGGACAATGTTGACGATCCTGTCGGGGATTTTGAATATACGGAACTCAACAGGCTGGCGGAGCTTTTCCAGAAGAACATGCGCCGGTTGCTGCAGGGAGTTCAGCGCGAGCAGCGTTTTCTGCGCAATGCCAGCCATGAGCTGCGTACTCCCGTTGCGGTGATGCAGACAAATATGGACTGGCTGTGCCGTCTCGGAGCCGGACAGGATGAAAGATACAAACGACCTCTGGACGGAATGAGAAAGGCCGTCAACAACATGAAGGAACTCATGTCCACCTTTCTCTGGGTAGGTAGGAAGGATGCCGGGGAGCTTCCTCGTCAGATCATCTCCGTGAATACCGTGCTGTCCGCAATCATTGAGGACAATTCATATCTTCTCGCCAACAAGGATGTCCAACTGGAAACGGCGATGGAGCCGGGCAGGATTATCGCATCGGAAAGTCTGGTGCGCATAGTCTGGAGCAATATTATCCGTAATGCCTTTCAGCATACCTACGAAGGAGAAGTCCGGGTTGATTTTTCAAAAGGGGTGCTGAGTGTCCGCAATGATCTGGTGCCGAACATTTCCGATGGTGGGTCCGACAGCTTCGGGCTGGGGCTGATGCTTATTCAGGACCTTACGGACTGCCTCGGCTGGAAGTTTGATGTAGAAGAAACGGAGTCCTCGTATTCCGTTGTTCTGGATATGTCCATGGCGATGGTAGAATGAGAATGGCGGGACGAGTGTGATGCGTGCTGCTGGTAATTGATGCCGTTCCTGCTTTTCTTCGTTTTGAGAACGAGTGTAAATTTAATGGACTCCTTCCTTCAACTATCGTTGTCCGGGAAGGAGTCCATTGTTTTTAGAACGGTTCGCCGTTATTGATCATAATTTTGGCGTGTGAATAGGACAATCCTCCTCCATAATCTCTACGGTGGATATCAGCTCCGCCGACAAGGGCCTTTCTCAATTTTGGATCAGCCTCGGACATCCACTCAACAGTGGCATGTACGATAGCAAAAATTTTTCCGTTCGGCATCAGGCCGTGTCTGCGTGACCCTTTGGCAGGGATTTCGAAATCGGTTGTCCCGGTATTGACAGTAGTCCAACTATTAATTCCACCTGTTTGAGTTCTCGCATATCGGGTTAGTTCATTTCCGTCATGATCATAAAACGTTACCCTACATTGGATCGGAACATTTGAAATGTTTGTAAGAAAAAGGGTTGGATTTGTATAGCCGTTATCGCTTTGGTAATAAAATTGAAGATTTGAAGCAATCGCGCTGCCCTGCGGGATAAAAGACGACTGGGCATAAGCATGGTGTGTGAAGCTTAGTACAAGAAATAGGATTGTGGTAAATATTCGTTTCATAACGGCCTCCATTTTATTTGTATAGTAGACCAGTTATAACAAACGTTTCAAATGTGCAATCGTTTATACTTTTATAAACAGGGAGGTGAATTCCGGGGCAGTCTTCGGATTTCAATTTAAGTCTGGTGCCTTATATTGTTTTTCCGAAACGCAAAGCACATTAAATAGTGCCTAGGCGGCATTTCCTTCTTCTTTGAAAGTGGTAGTGACTTCGGTGCCGAATTCTTCAGCGGTTCTCATGTTGATCAGGGCTTCGTGGGTGTTGGCTATAAGTTTTGCGGAATATGTTCCAAGTCCTGTGCCGTCTTCCTTGCCCTTGGTCACGTACTTGTCGAAAAAACGTTCGCGGATTTCTTCTGGAACAGTCATGGTGTTTCTGACTGAAACGGACACAGGCGGTCCGCTGAGAATGGAGATGGTGACAATGTCGCCGCTGTTGGAGGCTTCCACCGCATTCTTGATCAGGTTGCGGAACATGGTCCGCAGCAGCATGCCTTCACCGGTGATGAAGATTTCTTCCATTCCTTCTATTTCCCGTCCGTCCAGCATGATGGAAAGCTGCACTCCCGACTGGTTGAGCAGCAGGGCCATTTCTTCTTCAAGAAAGGTCAAAAGGTCCACAAGGTCCACCTGCATGGTTTTAAGCCTGTAGATTCCCTGCTCCATCTTGAACATATCCAGATGAAACTGGATCATGTCGAGCATGCGGTAACCTGCTGCGGCAATGCGCTTTATGTATTTGCGCTGATCCGGGGTAAGCGGTTCTCCGTTCAGGAGCAGTTCCGGATAGCCGATTACGAGGTTGAGCGAGGATTTGAGGTCGTGGCGGTTGATCCTTTCCACTTCATCTCTAATCATTTCCGCAGTGCGCCGCTCATGTATTTCGTTGACCAGCAGTTTGTTCTTGTTCTCCAGTTCCGCCTGTTTGGAGCGCAACTGCATGGTGCGCTGGGCAACGATGTTTTCCAGCATTTCCCTGTGTGTGGTCAGCCAGACATCTCGTTTTTCGATTTTTGCCAGCATGGAGTTGAATTCGCTGACCAGATAGCCGATTTCATCGTCACTGCGGTATGAAACCCTTTTGGAGTAGTCCTTGCTTTTGGAAATGTCGCGAACTGCATCGGTAAGCTGACCGATAGGAGCGGTAATTTTTCTGCGGAACCGGTTGGTGGCCAGAATGCAGATGGCCGCGACTCCGATAAGGATAGCGGTCGAGGAGATGATGTTCTGGTACAGCCAGTCAAGCTGGTCGGCAAAACGGAGGTCCATGAGCAGGTAGCCAAGCCTCTCACCGCCTGATTCAATCGGCTGGACTATGCTGAATTCGTTAAGCTCAATCCTCGGATGCTCAATATCTTCCGGCAGGGTTGTGTTTTTTTTTCCGTATCCGGCAAAGACTTTGCCGTCGGCGGTAAAGACGGTGGCTCCGGCCGCATTGCGTACGAGATGCAGGGAATCAAGCACTTCTGTTGCCGCGTCCGGATCGTTGAAATCCAGCGCGGGAGCTATGGAGGTGACCAGCACCTGAGCCAGCCCGTTTGCTTTCTGGATGGTGGCCTGCCGGTAAGAATGAAAAAACGAGGCTACAATAAGGGTTATGGATATGACCAGCGCGGCAATGGTCGTACCCAGAATGGCAACGCTTACCTTGCGTCCGAGACTGTTGCGGTATCCCGTCATTGAGACTTTTCTCCACAGTATACTTCGGAGAGGTTGAGCAGTTTGGAGCTTATGGTCAGCCCGGCCTGTCTGGCTGCGCAGACGTTGACCTGCAGCTTGAATCTGGAACCTGATTCCACAAGGTTTATCATGCCGCCCATGCTCAGGAATTCCGGGCTGCTGCCGATGGTGAGAATAGGAAGCCCCTTTATTTTTTTCAGGATCGCGGCAATCACCCTCATATTATCTCCGTCCAGAAACAGCACCTGGCAATCGGCCGGCCAGCGGACCAGTTCGAATTCCTCCGGACGGTTGAAAAAGCGGGCCATGGGGCGGGGACTGACTGCGGCCACGGTTACCGGACGTTCTTCGGATATTCTGCGTTTGTCCGGACCGAGCACATATTTGGTTATCTTTTTTATGAACAGGGCCTGCAACTGTGGCTGAGTGGCCCGCAGAGTATGCTTTTGTACCGGCTGATCCGTTTTGGCGCAGGCCGATTCACATGGAAGGGAACCTACCATAAAAAGGACGACAAGTATAATCGTCAGCAGCTTATGGTTTATCAGAAATCCCATGTCAGCCTCAGCGCGCATGACGGATCGGTGGGGGCGAAGTCGCCGTCATTGATCGTGGTCAGCAGGTTGGAACCGATAAGTTCCAGGGAAACGTTTTCAAGGGGGGTCCAGGCCAGACGTGCGTCCAGACCGAACCCGGTGGAAATGTCCCTGTCGTCCAGTGAGTTCAGGTAGGAGGTGAAGATGTCGAATTGCCAGTTGCTGCTCAGGTTTATCAGTGCCTGCAATTTCAGGTTGTACATTGGGCTGTTCAGCGGAGGGGAGAAGCCCGGCACGTTGGGATCGAAATTGGAAAAATCCTGGTTGGACAGGTCGATGGACGGGCGCAGGGTCAGGAAACTGAAGGGCTGCCAGTCCACAGCTATCTCTGTTCCGTAGGTCAGTCCGCACAGGGCGCTGGCCGGTGTGGCGGTTGATGTGTCTTCATCATAGGACAGGGTGATCAACTGGTCATAGCTGTTGAAATAAAAGGACAGGTCCAGCTTGAGGGTTTCGCTGAAGAGCTTGCGGTAGCCTGCTTCGAAAGAAGTCAGCTTTTCCGTATTGAGATTGCCGGATGTATTTAGGATGTATTCCTTGTCTTTGATTCTGACCCGATAGCTGCCCTCGCGTATCCAGTAGCCCGGTTCCCGATTGGCATAGGAAACGGCCAGCCAGTATTCTTCATCGTCTTCAGTGTAGAGCAGACGGGCGGTCGGTTGCGGGGCGAGGTCCCTGTTCTCGGAGTAGTCCAGTTTCAGGCCCAGAGTCAGGAAAAGTCTGTCATCAATAAGGGCTATGCGGTCCTTGGCAAAACCGCTCAGTTCAAGACGGTAGATGTTGTCGTTTGTCACCGACACCCTTTCGCCCTGTTCAAATGAATCCCAGAAATATCTGCTGCCGAGGCCGAAGGTCATCAGGTGGCCTTCAAACTGTTCGGTGGAATAGACAAACTCCGCTTCAAGGGAGTTTGAGACCGTCTCCATGTCTTCAATGGTGGTGGAGGTCCTGGTAAACGAACTGCGGAACTGCATGCCGGAATTTACGCCGGTTTTTCTGTCCCAGAGGAGTTGGGCGTATCCGCTGTAGTCATGCTTGTCCGTGTTGGCGGAAAAACGGTTTCCCGGAGGAGATTTTTCCGAGATGGCCGAGTCGGCGATCTGTCCCTGGAGGGAAAGCTGGTCGGTGTAGGCATTCAGCCAGTCGGTCCTGAACCCGCCGGATGCGGTTTTCCAGTCTCTGGAGCCTTTTTCCGTCCGGCCGCGGATACGGTAGTTCTGTCCGGGTTCATATCCTCCGTTGGCATAGACAGCCATGGTGCCGTTGCCGGAAATTCTGCCGCCGTGGCGCAGATACTGGCTGACTCCGTTCGTACCGGCAGTGGTCACGCTTCTGGTGCCCTGCATTTCCATGGAGGACTTGGTGATGATGTTGATGACACCGTTGAAAGATTCGGACCCCCAGAGGCTGGTCCATGGCCCGCGCACGATCTCAATGCGTTTGACCATCTGGATGGGCAGATCCTGGCTGGACCAGATAACCCCGTTGAAATAAGGAGAGGTGAGGGGACGGTTGTCGACAAGTATGAGCTGTTTACTGTTGAATGTTCCGGAAAAACCGCGCACGCCGATGGCCCATTTGTCGGTATCCGTTCTGGTAACCAGAACTCCGGGTACTGTGCGCAGGGCTTCGGGCACGGAGGTGGCCCCGCTGCGTTTTATGTCCTCCTCGGTGAGAATAGTGTATGAACCGGCGATGTGTTCAAGGGATTGCTTGCGTTCCGAGGGGGAAACCATTTCGACCTGGAGCAGGTCTTCAAGATCGAGATTTTCAAGTTCGGAGGAGACTTCCCTGTCCCCTGCAAAACAAGGTGAGAGTCCGGCCCATAGGACCAGAAGAGAGAGAAAGAGGGCTGCAACTGCCTGCCGCGTTACGATCATGCGTTAGCCTGGGGTCTGGCAGTCATCATGTATCCGCGTCCGCGGATGGTTTTAATTGAAACCGAATCGCCTATTTTGCGGCGCAGGTTGCTCATGTGGACGTTAAGGACATAGTCGTCGAAGTCCACTGTCCTTCCGAGTGCTGTCTCCATCAGCTCATCCCTTTCAACAAGTTTTCCGCAACTTGTGGCCAGGTGTTCAATGATGCTGAATTCTGCTGCGGTGAAGTGGGTCTCTATTCCACGGACCATGATGGAGTGGGAGTCGAGATTGATTTCAAGTTCACCGATGCTCAGTTTTCCTCGGGACGCGGGGGTTACGGTTCTGGATTGTCCATCCATGGCGCACCGGCGCAGGGAGGCCCGCATTCTGGCCAGAAGTTCCCGCAGGGGAAACGGTTTGCAGATGTAGTCGTCCGCACCCATTTCAAGGCCGACGACCCGGTCAACCTCATCTCCCTTGCCGGTGAGCATTATCACCGGAATGGTGGAATCCATTCTGATTTTTTCAAGCACGTTCAGCCCGCTGATGTCCGGCAGCACGATATCCAGAAGAACAAGGTCGAAGTCATCGCTTCCGATAACCTTGAGTCCTTCTTTGGCCGTGCAGGCATGAACCAGGCTGTACCCTTCGCCGTCCAGATAGGTGGAAAGAAGTTCCCCCATATCCGGGTCATCGTCGATAAGAAGTATTTTGTTCATAACTGTTCTCCTGAGTTTTATACTATGTGTTCAGAAGAAATAAGCAAAAAAGTTTAGTGTAAAAGTTTGTTAAGAACATTAAGAACTATAAAGATGAGTTCTTTTTTATCCGTTGCAATGTCTTCTGCGGCAAAGGGAATGAAAATGCATTCCTAAACGTTTCATGCCTCCGTTTCGTATAAGCAGGCAAAGACAGTTGAATCGGTCGGCTGTCTTCAGTGCAAGGATGTACGAAAAAACACGGAGGTTTTTATGTCTTTAGTAATCAACACCAACACCATGGCAAATTCCGCCGCCCGCCATCTTAATGATGCCTACCAGGCTCTTGGCTCGTCCACAGAAAAGATGTCTTCGGGGCTGCGCATCAACTCCGCTTCTGACGACGCCGCCGGCTTGGCCGTGCGCGAACTCATGCGTTCGGACGTTTCCACTCTCAATCAGGGTGTGCGTAACGCAAACGACGGTATTTCCATGATTCAGACCGCTGACGGCGCTCTTTCGGTTGTGGATGAAAAGCTCATCCGCATGAAGGAACTTGCCGAACAGGCCGCAACCGGTACCTATACTTCAGATCAGCGTGCGCTTATCGACCAGGAGTATCAGGCCATGGCTTCGGAAATTACCCGTATCGCCAGTGCCACCGACTTCAACGGAATCTATCTGCTCAACGGAAACCTTTCCGGCAGCAGCGCGATGACCATTCACTTCGGAACCGGTAACGACAGCGCCGAGGACAAGTACACCGTAGAGATCGGTTGCTGCACCGCATCCGCTCTCGGCGTAGGTAACCAGAGCACGGTAAATGCCGGTTATACCGTTTCAACCCAGGAAGCTGCTCAGAACGCGCTTGGCGCAATCGACGCAGCCATTGTTTCCAAGGATAAGATCCGCGCCAACCTCGGTGCTACCGAAAACAGGCTTGAAGCAACCATCTCCAACCTTGAAATACAGTCCGAAAACCTTTCTGCAGCGGAATCGCAGATTTCAGACGTTGATGTTGCAACCGAAATGACCAACTACTCCAAGCAGCAGATCATCACTCAGTCCGCGGTTTCAATGCTGGCTCAGGCGAACTCTCTGCCGCAGATGGCCCTGTCCCTTATCGGCTAATTCATACCAAAGATACTGGCAAGTGCCGCAATTACGAAGGCCCGGGTTTCCGGGCCTTTTTTGTTATGCTTTTTTGGGGGTAATAGTTGCGGTCCGGCGGTTATGCGTGACATTTTTTTGGACGATCCGATTCTGTCTTCATTGATTAATAGGGGCTGTGTAAATCCGGGGTTACGGGCAAAGGCGTTGGTAACACGTTTTAATTCTTGCTGTTTTATTGATTGCAATGTTCTGCAAGCAATATTTTCCATGAGCTGTATGGAAAGATCTTCCCACAATTCAAAAATCTGTCTTCTGCCTTGTTTCAGCCGTAAAAATCAGATTATTTTATTAAGAAATATGTGTTTTATCCCAACAGTCTTTACGTTGACTTGCCTAAATTAATATTTTGTGTGCCATAAATTTTTTATTCTGAATATATCGCATTGATTAGTTAATGTTGTTTGGAGTGTGTGTTGCAACAACAGTGTTGTTTTAGACCGATTCTATTTGTTCGACAATGTAATGTCCGCAAGGAAGATAAAGCAACACGGAGGTTTTTATGTCTTTGGTAATCAACAACAACACTATGGCCAATTCCGCAGCCCGTCACCTTAACGATGCCTACCAGGCTCTTGGTTCGTCCACGGAGAAAATGTCATCCGGTCTGCGCATCAACACGGCTGCCGATGATGCCGCCGGGCTGGCTGTGCGCGAACTCATGCGTTCGGACGTTTCCACTCTGAATCAGGGTGTGCGTAACGCCAATGACGGTATTTCCATGATCCAGACCGCTGACGGCGCTCTTTCAGTTGTGGATGAAAAGCTCATTCGCATGAAGGAACTCGCTGAACAGGCCGCAACCGGTACCTATACTTCGGATCAGCGCGCACTCATCGACCAGGAGTATCAGGCCATGGCTTCGGAAATCACCCGTATCGCCAGTGCCACCGATTTTAACGGAATCTACCTGCTTAACGGAAACCTTTCCGGTTCCAGCGCTATGACCATCCATTTCGGAACCGGTAACGACAGCGCTGAAGATAAATATGATATCGCTATCGGCAACTGCACCGCATCCGCTCTCGGGGTAGGTAACCAGAGCACGGTAAATGCAGGCTACACAGTATCCACTCAGGAGGCCGCTCAGGAATCTCTTGCTGCATTGGACGCGGCCATTATTTCCAAGGATAAGATTCGCGCAAACCTCGGCGCCGTGCAGAACAGGCTGGAAGCCACCATATCCAACCTCGAAATTCAGGCCGAAAACCTTTCCGCCGCTGAATCGCAGATTTCTGATGTTGATGTTGCTACCGAGATGACCAACTACTCCAAGCAGCAGATCATTACCCAGTCTGCAGTCTCCATGCTGGCTCAGGCCAACTCCCTGCCGCAGATGGCACTTTCGCTCATCGGCGGCTAGCAAGCACACCACCTCATTCTGTGAAATCAGAAGCAAAGGGCCCGGTTTTCCGGGTCCTTTTTTTTATCGCGTTACCAACCTTCAGATTCTTAATGTTATTGGAAGAAGCTGCCGGTAAACAGTTCCATTTTCCTTTGTTTTCAGGATTCGGATCTACGGCAAATGTTGCCTCTTCTGCCGGGTGTGGATTTTTATTCCTACAATGAACTGGTTTTAAAGCTCTTTTTGTCAAGAAAGGTTAATTTTATCTCTCCTATGCAAAGCTGTTCTTAATCATACCCATAAATTGTTAATACAATCTGATCTATTCTGAATTCATTGTTTTTGTATTTTAATATTGTATGGAATGCCGGTTGCTGAATTAGATACAGCAGGAGGCATTATGAATACTTATTTTGAAAGAAATATTGAAGACAAATACGCATATGACACAGATAATTTCTTTAAAGAAAATTCTATGCTCATAAAAAATGTTGTTAGTAAGTTTCTTAGAACTAAGTACACAAACATATCATCAAGTGATGTTGATGAAGTTTTTCAGGAAATAGCATTCAAGGTTATTAAGAATGGATATATAGAAAAATATTCATCTGAAAAAAGTTCTCTTAAAACATGGCTGTATATCATCAGCAGGTCTGTTGCCGTAGATTATATGAGAAAGAACCGGCGCATATATATTAATGTAGATGATATGGAAGATGTCTCTGAGCCTGAAAATTCAAAAATAAGTTTTTCAATGCCTGAAGGGCTGCTCTCAAAGCGTCAGAGTGAAGTTATCAGAATGATTTTCTGGGGCGACTTAAAGGCGGTTGAAGTAGCAGAACAGCTCGGAATAACCGCTCGTACAGTCCGTTGCCTCAAGCACCAGGCAATCAACAAACTCCGCCGTCATTTCGGCGTTACCAGAGAGAGGAGGGTCATATCATGACCATTGAAGGCGTCAGTACCTACACTGCAACCGATTCCACCAGCACGTCTACCACGACCAGTTCCAGCAGTTCCACTCTGGATCAGGTGGATTTCCTGACCCTGCTCACTACGCAGCTTGAATATCAGGACCCCACAAACCCTGTTGATAACACGGAAATGATCAACCAGATGACCAATTATTCCATGCTTGAACAGGATGTTGCCCAGAATGAAAACCTGGAAACGATCATCAACCAGCTTTCCGCTCTCTCGGCACTGAGTACCTCCGGATACATAGGTCAGGACGTAATGGCCGAGGGCGGAGTCATAGAGGTGGAAGACGGCGAGGCAACGGACATCACCGTGGAGCTGGATGAAGACGCCGCCACACTGGGCATTAACATTTACGACTCGGACGGCAATATCGTCGACACCATCTATTTCACCGATATCGAGTCCGGAGAGACGGAAATTACCGGTGCCCAGATCATGGCCAAGGCCGACATTGATTCGGACGGCACATATACAGCGGCAGTTGTTGCCTACGATGAGAATGGCGACTCCCTGGACGTAACGGTCAAATCAGCCGGGACCATCACTGCTGTGGAGCAGGACGATTCCGGAAACACAACCCTGACACTTGAAGACGGGCGTGAAGTCGATCTGACTGAAGTCTCCTTCACATCCTAAATTTTTAAGCAAAGAGGAGAAATAAAATGGGTATCACCAGTTCCATGTACACCGGCATATCAGGGTTGAATGTAAACTCCCAGGCAACATCGGTTGTTTCCAACAACCTCGCCAACTCTTCAACCATTGCCTACAAAAGTTCCACTACGGTTTTCGAGGACCTGTTCTACTCTTCCATCACCACCGGCAGCGGCGGTGATCAGGTAGGTAACGGTGCGGGCGTGGCAACCATAAATACCGACTATACTCAGGGCTCGTACGAGGATTCGAGTATCTCCACCAACGTTGCCCTGAACGGTGACGGATATTTCATAGTTATCGATCCGGATACAAACAACACTTTCTATACCCGTGCGGGTAACTTCGATTTCGATACCGACGGCTATCTTGTGGATACTTATGGAAACAGGGTTCAGGGTTGGGAAATTGAGGACGGTTCCGCTTCCGGTTCACTTACCTCCATCCAGCTTGACCAGTCCCAGTCTCCTCCGAAGGCTACCTCAGAGATTCAGCTTACCATGAACCTGGACTCTCAGAGCACTGACGAGGCCGTGACCTCCAATCCGTATACTTCTCTGTTCGAACTTTATGATGGAACCGAAAATCCTCCCTTGGATGATTCACAGTACAGCTACTCCACCACCATCACCATTTATGATGAAAACGGTTCCGCCCACGACCTTACCGTCTACATGGACCCTGTGGATGTGGACGCGGACGGTAACATCGTCTGGGAATATGTCGCCGCCTATGAAGCCGAGGATGATCAGCGCACCGGTTCCGACGGTGTTTCCCTGAATACCACCAGCGGCGCCGGTCTGGCCATGGTCGGAACACTGACCTTCAACTCCGAAGGCCAGATGATCTCCATGACCGCTTTCACTCTTTCCAATGCTACCGCTTCAACCGATGTCAAGGACGCCTCCAACTGGGGGCTGGCCGACCTGAGTGATGAGGGCTACCCGGAAGTCAACATGAACTTTACCGGAAGTTCCGACGGGCAGGATGTGGCCATCAGTTTCGGTATGTCCAGCGATGATTCCACCTGGACCACTTCGGGTATCAACACCCTCGGCGACATAACCGCCTCCACCAGCTACTCCGCGCTGCCGAGTTTCAGCGACTACACGCTGGAAAACAGCGCGACTACCAGCTACAGCGACAGCTCCTCCGCAACATATACCGTTTCTCAGGACGGTTACGCCACCGGTTCACTGGAATCAGTAAGCGTGGACGAAAACGGCATAATCATCGGCAGCTACTCCAACGGCCAGTCAGTTGAACTCTACCAGCTCGGGCTTGCGGACTTCATCAATGAATCCGGGCTGGAGGCCGAGGGCAGCAACCTGTACCGGGCCACCACGGAATCCGGGGAGGCCATCATCGGTACAGCCGGTTCGGCCGGGTTCGGTTCTGTTGTTTCAAATGCACTGGAAGCTTCCAACGTGGATCTCGCTTCCCAGATGACCGAACTGATCATTATCCAGTCCGCGTATCAGGCCAACAGTAAGGTTGTAACCACTGCGGACGACCTGCTGCAGACGGCCATAGGGCTGAAGCGTTAATAGCAGCCTGAAGGGAAACCGGAGGACCAGATGTCACTCAGCAATGCTCTCAATATAGGTAAAACGGCCCTGGCCAATGCCCAGATCTCGATCAATACGGCGAGTAACAATATCGCCAACTCCGAGACCGAAGGCTACCAGAGTGTTACCACCACCTATTCCAGCACCAGCAGTATTTCCGTTTCCGGGAACAGCCTCGGCACCGGTGCGGACGTCTCCCTTGAGACAAACTGGAACAGCTTTGTTGAGAAACAGTACCTCTCCGCTTCCGCCGATCTTGCTTCCAGCACGGCAGTGAGCGACTACCTTTCCCAGCTTGATTCCATATTCAACCAGAGCGAGGACGAAGGTCTTGCCGCGGCGCAGGATGAATTCCTCAGTGCCTGGAGCGATCTTTCAACCTATCCCGATTCCCTTGCAGAGCGTGAAGCGCTTCTGGGCGAGGCTGAGTCGCTGGTCTACTCCTTGAACTCGATCGCTTCCGACCTTGAGGATATGTCCGATGCTGTCAGTTCGGAGATCGTGGATCAGGTTGCCACCGCCAACGAGCTCATAGATTCGATCGCGCTGCTCAACGAACAGATTGCCGCTTCGCCTGACAATACCGAGCTTATATCAAGCAGGGATCAGGCCATAAGGGAACTTGATGAAATTATTGGTGTGGAAGTCATAACCTCCAGTGACGGAACAACCAAGATATATACGGAATCCGGTCAGCCGCTGGTTGAGGGAACCGAAACTCACAGTCTGGTATACTCCTCCGCTCGTTCTACTGAATCTCTGCAGCCCACCTCTACTTATGACGGTGATATTGAGTTTTCGGGTACTTCCAGTGAAGAAATACTGATAGAATTTGTTTCTTCAGGTGCGGACGGAACAGCCCAGTTCAAGGTTTCTCTGGATGGCGGAGAGACCTGGGAAGAGGACGAGAACGGAAACACCCTGCTTTACACTGCCGATGATTCCGATAATGCCGTGACCATAGCCGGTGTTGAAATCTCCTTTTCCGGAGGAACCACCGACCACACCGTTGGCGACCGTTATACCGTGGTCGCCAAGACCGGTCTTTACTGGGAAAATTCCAGCGGTGGTCTGGTAAACATAACTCCCATGACCGACGATAGCGGTTCGGATGTCAACAACCGCACCACCAGCGGTTCTCTCGCCGGTCTGTTCAAGGTTCGTGACGACTACATCGAACCGCTTTCAGACGAACTCGACGATTACACCGAAGCCCTGATCTGGGAAGTCAACTCCGCACATTCGCAGGGGGCCGGACTTGAGGCCCATAGCGCAGTGGAAGGGACTTACAGTGTTGACGACCAGACCGCAGCCCTTTCCAACTGCGGACTGGTTTATGAGGACAAGATCACTTCCGGCGAGTTTTCCATCTATACTTATGATGCCGACGGAAACCTGGCTTCCAATGCAAGCATTTCGGTGGACCCGGCAACAGATTCCCTGGATACCATCGTTTCCGCAATCAATACGGCTTTTTCCGGATCGCTCACCGCATCGGTCAATTCCGATGGAGAACTGGAAATACAGGCCGCCACGGACACTACCTTCGAATTCGGTGAGGACACTTCAGGAATTCTGGCCGCGCTCGGGATCAACACCTTTTTTGAAGGCAGTACTGCCGAGGATATTTCCATAAACTCCTATGTGTCGAGTGATACGTCTCATATCAATGCCGGGGTGGTCGATGCCGACGACGGCACAGTCAGTTCCGGAAGCAATGAAACTGCCGAGGCCATAAACGATTTGCTGAGTGAGACCGTATCAATAGGTGAGGGAGTCTCTGCCACGGATACATCCCTTACCGAATATCTGGCCGCTCTGGTTGCCGAGGTGGGTGCAGCGGCGTCCACAGCGGAAACGCAGGTTACCTGTGATACCACCACGGCAGAACTTTATTACGATCTTCAGGAATCCGGCAGCGGAGTCAACGTGGATGAAGAATTGATAAATCTGACCAAATATCAGCAGCAGTATCAGGCTGCATGCCAGATTATAGAGGTCACCCGTGAAATGATCGACAGCATTTTGGACATCGTCTAGGGGGCATCATGAGAATCAGCACTTCCCAGATTTATTCGCAGACCATTGCCAGCATAAGCAAGTCGCTGAGCGATTATACCGAGGTTTCGAACCAGACGTCATCCCAGAAGAAGCTGAACGCTCCTTCGGACGATCCGGCAGGTATGGGCAACGTAGTCAATCTGCGCAGTTACGATCAGAGTCTGGAAAGCTATTACAATAATGCCGAACTGGCCGGTTCGCTGCTTGGAACAGCCGACGGTCTGCTGAGCGAAGCCAGCACTCTGATGAGTTCTGTGCTGGAACAGGCCGAGCAGGGGTCTACCGGAACATATTCGGACGATCAGCAGCAGTCCATGGCCGAATCAATGATGGCCTATCAGGATTCCATGCTGGCGATAGCGAATTCCAAGTCCGGTGACGATTACCTCTTTTCCGGCGAGGCAACCGATACTTCTCCTTACGAATACGTCCCCGGTGTTACTATTACTGGAGATTCTCCGGCAAAGAGCGATTTCTCTTCCTTCACCGGAGATCTTGATGATCCGATAATTGTCCAGTTCACCTCGGATGGAACTGTGGGTACCAACGACATTGACTATACCTATTCACTTGACGGTGGAAGCACCTGGCTTACCGGAACAATCCTGTCCACTGACAATACCATGGATTTCGGGGACGTGACTGTTGATTTGAGCACCGGGACATCCGTAACCGCCTGGGATGATGACGAGGATACCGGCAGCAGTTTCGTGGTGCGTAATTCCGTGTCCTACAAGGGTGCCGACGAGGCCATGTCCATAGATATCGGTGAAAATACGGAAATCGATGTGAACACCGTGGGCAGCGATATTTTCGGCGGGGTGGATGCTGATACCGGCGAGGCTTACTCCGGTTCGAATCTTTTCGAATCAATCAGCGATGCGATTGCCTATCTCTGGATCGGTGACGAGGAAGGAGTAGCTTCGACAATTGAATCCATCAGCGACGGTGAAGTACAGTTGACCGTTGAGGCGTCAAATGTGGGGGCCCGTGAGGAAAAGGCGGATTTCATCAGCACCAGTCTTTCATACGCCCGTGAGCGGGTGAGTAGTGCGATAAGTGACGAAGAGGATGCGGACAGCGCCGCCCTTACGGTCGAGTTGAGCAAGGCACAGTATATCTATCAGGCCGTTCTCAGCTCCACTTCCCAGGTCATAAGCATGTCTATCCTTGATTATCTGTAGGAGGCAGTCATGGCAGTAGGATCACTTTCCACAAGCAATTATGTTTCCAATACCAATTCCGGAAGTTTTACCATTGACGGTCTTGGCGACGGCACGGACTGGACGGACCTGATTGATGCCACAGTGGAAGCTGAAAGCTACCGGCTGGACCAGTACGAGGAAGACCTTGAGGAAGCCGAAAGTGCAGTTGATCTGCTTACCGCCCTTGATGAAGAAATCATCGAGCTGACAACCACGCTGCAGAGCATGGACGAAATGGACGAATTCCTCTGCTACACCGGTAGTGTTTCCGGTGACGAGGTTTCCGTGGCAGTGGAAGACGGTGCAGCGGTCGGCACCTATAATCTGGTTGTGAACCAGCTAGCCCAGAAGGATGTGTGGATCGCGGAAGATTTCGACATCACCTCCACCGATTCCTCAATGACAACCTCAAACGCCACCATCACTCTTTCCTATGCCGGAGAGGAAATCAGCATATCCGTTTCCGCCGGAACCACTGCTGAGGAATTGGTTGATCAGATAAATTCCGACCCTGATTGTGATGACAAGATTACCGCATCACTTGTCTATGACGGTGAAAACTATCACCTCAAGCTGGCCGGGGAAGATACCGGTGCGGACAATGCGGTGACAGTGAGCATGAACCTGACCGGGGATGACGGAACGCTTGCAAGCAGCGATTTTACCAATACGCTGGTGGCTCAGAATGCACAGATAAAGATCGACGGTTATCCTTCGGGTGAGGACACCTGGATGGAGCGTGACTCCAATTCGGTCGATGATGTCATAGACAATATGACTGTGACCCTGAGTTCCACCACCGATTCCGACGGCGTAACCATCGGCGTTTCGTACGATACCGATGCCATGACCGAAGTCATCGAGTCTTTTATCACTGATGTGAATCAGCTGATCTACGACATTCTCGACCTCAGCGGAGTGCTTGCCGACGACGATGACGATGATGACGATTCCGTTTATATCAAGGGCTCAACCCTGGATATCGCCTACAGTCAGATCAAGAACATTCTGTCTTCCGCAGGGCTCGGCTTTGCATATTATGATAGCGATACCGGTGAAGGCGACCTTTTCACCTCGCTTTCCACCATCGGCATCAGTACCGACAGCGAAGAAGGGTCATCAACTTTCGGACAGCTGGAGCTGGATTCCGATGAACTGGAAGATGCCCTGAGTGAAGACCCCGAGGCCGTGGCTTTACTTTTTGCCGCGTCCGGGGAGTATTCAAGCGATTCTTCGGATATGCAGGTCATATCCACTATTTCCGGCCTTACCGGTGGCGGAGATTACGATATAGAGTACACCGTGTCCGGCGGTGTCATCACATCCGCAACGATTGACGGTGTGGATATGAAGATTTCCGGGAACACCCTGCTGGCCCAGAGCGACAGTGACGCCAACGGCCTTTACGTGCAGATAAACAATCTTACTGACGGATCATATTCCCATTCAGTATCCGTCAAGCAGGGTAAGTGTTCCCAGCTTGCGGACCTTCTTTCCTCTCTCTCTGATGCCGAAAGCGGAAGCATCCCCATTCTTATTCAGAGCTACGAGGACATGACCACCAAGCTGGACAACGACATCTATTATGAAGAGTCGCGGCTTGATGCGCTGGAAACACGTCTTACTGAAAAATACGCCGCGCTGGATGAAATGCTTTCTTACTATTCAAACCTTGAAACACAGCTTGATACAACCCTTGCGCAGCTTGAATCTTAACAGTTGATATTATCCGTTTTTTATCAGCAGTCCGGTGGCTGCCGTGTATCCACGGCAGCCACTTTTTTTGATGGATTTTAGTGTGTTTTGCTAGGTTGAGTCTGATGGTCACGTTCCTGTCTTTTTTTAACTGCATGTTAACCATTACTCTATGTACAGTTCAGCTGTTTGGTTGAAGCGTTGATCCCGGAAAGTGCATATTCTTGTCTTCAACCTGAGCGTTGTTCACGGGAAAGCAGTTTTTTACCGCAAATTGAGCACGATTGTTCAAGCGGGGGGAGATGGACGCAATTAGGATGGCAGCATATAAGTAAAACAATCGTTTGATTAGAGTGGAGGCCGCTATGGAATCCATGCACAAATCGGAGTCTGATCAGGTCATGGCAGGTGTTGGAATGGACTTGTATTCAGTTTGGAAATCTCATGAATCCTTTGAAGAAAAAGGGGAAAATTTCGAACTGCTGTCTTCAAGCGAAGGACTTAACTGGAACGGTATAGCTGTTTGCCGGGTAAGAGTGCATCGCATTGACAGAAAGGACTGTTCTGCGCCTTTTCATTGTTTTTCATTGATGACCGAAGAACCGGGCAGTCTTGATATCGTCAATGAGTGCAGTAGATACAGTGTGGTTTCTGTTCCGGGGCAGCTGTACATCCGTCCTGCCAATCAGATGGTTTCGGTGAAGAGTCTTGACTGGGGCCGGTCCCGTGAGTTCATTCACGTTGCATTGGACCAGTCCCGCATTGCGGATTCGGTTGACGGAGCTTTTCAGGGAAAGACTCTTTCCTTTCGTCCGGGAATAAGTGTGGACGATTCGCGGCTGAAAGCACTCATAGAGGCCCTTGCGGCTGAGGCTGAAGCAGGGGGCCCCAACGGATTGCGGTTTGTCGATTCCCTGACCACGGCACTGGCCGTGCACTATGTTTCCAATTATTCCAGCCTGCCGTATTCAGGCTCTGAATCGGGGCGCAGGCTGTCCCGCGATCAGCTCACACGGGCAGTGGAATACATGGATGCGCATATCGGCTCAAATCTGACCATTGAGGATCTGGCCCACGAAGTGGGGATGAGCAAATATTATTTTTCCCGGTTATTCAAGGAAGATACAGGCGCAACGCCTTATCAGTTTTTTCTTGCCAGGAGACTTGAAAAGGCCCGCATGCTTCTGGATGAGGGGCGCAACACCATAACGGAAATTGCGCACCTGTTGAATTTCAGCGACCAAAGTCATTTCAGCCGGGTTTTCAGAAAGAAATTCGGGATGAATCCCAAATCGTATATTGAACACCTTTCTTGAAAAATTCTTTTTTTCAAAAATATAGTGGTTATTTTTTAGTATTTCCTTCTTAATCAAGAAATAATTAAAAATAGCAAGATAATTCAAGTTGAGCGGCATTATTGTTCAAGTGATCATTGTTACGCTGTGATACCTATAAAATAAGGCTCTGGTCCGGAGTTTCATACTTCGGCCGGCGGAAGAGAATATTGCTGCGGACAGGCTCTTAAACGGGGTGTTCATGCTTATCCGCATTGTTTTCTTCGGGAGCGAATGAAGGTGTCAGGAGTTTCGGTGTTAACTAATACTCAGCAAAAGAAGGAATTAATCATGAAAAAAATGGTACTTCTCGCCATCCTCTCCTTTATGGTGCTCGGATTGGCAGGGACCGCATCGGCAGTGGATATTGAAGCAAAAGGAAAGTTCCAGTTTCAGGCCAACATCATGGATAACAGTGATTTTCTGGCTGCGGATCATAACGGTAATCAGGAAGATGATCTCAACTTCTATTTCCGTGCCCGTACCCAGTTTCGCTTTGTTGCCAATGAAAACCTCATGAGTGAACTGTACGTTGAATACAAAACCCGCATAGGCGGTTCCGATTCCGATGTGAACTCCGGTTCCTCCGACCGTGAGCTCGGTGTGAAAAGGATGTTTATCCAGTATCGGTTCCCAGGAACAGAAGTCCTGACCACCGCAGGTATTTTTTCGATTGACCTGCCGGGTGCAGCTGCCAACAACATGGTTCTGGCCGATATTGACGCCGGTGCATTTGTCGTCAGCACTCCCATTACCGATGAAATCGGTATTTCGCTCGGATATGTCCGCGCTTATGACAAGAACGCCACCGATAACGCCCACACCACGACCACCGCAATGAATGCCAAGGACGAATTGGATCTCTTTTTTGCGACTGTTCCGCTTACTTTTGACGGAATTGAAGCCAATCCGTACTTCATGTACGGCCTTATCGGAAAGGATACATATTCATCAGTGTCCGGTATGGCAGGGCTTACCGGTCCCATGGCTACCCCGTTCACCGATGATGCTACCGCATGGTGGCTCGGTTCTTCCTTCACCTTCAATATGTTCGACCCCATCGTATTCAATGCCGACTTTGTATACGGCGCAGTTGATGCGGACGAAAGCCGCAATGACCGTTCCGGTTGGGGTATGGACGCATCTCTTGCCTATAGCGGGCTTGATTTCGTAACTCCCAAACTGCTCTTCGCCTATACTTCCGGTGAAGATGATGACACCGATAACGGTTCCGAACGTCTTGCCGTTGTAAACAAGGACTGGGCATTCGGTACCTACTATTTCGGTGGTTCCGCCCTTACTTCCACCGACATGGAAAGCAACCAGCAGTTCGGTTTCTGGACTATCGGTTTCGGTCTTGAAGACATTTCCTTCTTCGACAAACTGAGCCATGATATCTACTTCCTGTATATCAAAGGTACCAACGACAAGGACCTCATCAGAAACGCTGCCGCCGGAAGCCTGACCAACATCAGCGCCGACGGCATGTTCCTGACCACCGAGGATCAGGCTTTTGAAGTCGACTTCAATACCAACTACCAGATCTATGACGAACTGGCAGCTATCGTGGAGTTCGGCTACATCAACATGGACCTTGATAAGGATACCTGGGAAAACTACGATCCCAACCGTGATGGCAAGGATGATCCTGCCCTCAAGCTGGCAGTGGGCCTGGTTTACTCTTTCTAGAACCGGCACGACTGTCTCTAAAAACCTGATGCCTTTGGCCGGGAGCGATTGCTCCCGGCCTTTTTTGTTCTGTTTGGTTTTGGTCCGATCATAAACTTAACGCTGTGCTGCTGCGTTTATTGGCGTTGTGGAAATCTTTTCTCTAGGGATAATAGCGCGTTGGCTGAAGGCGGCGTAATCAAATGATAAAAAGCGCTATGCGCATCAAATTCAGGCCCTAGATTGCTTGGCAAGGAAATGCTGAGGAAAGAGTGCTGAGAATCGTTTGTTAAGATTTGAAGTGATCTTAAGAGGTCGGTTGGTATTATATGGTCTGTAAACAGAACACCAATAAAAAAGTCGGCTGCCCTGACGGGCAACCGACTTTTTTATTCCGAATTGAACTTGAGTCCTACAGGTAACCGAGAGCGGCTTTCATTTCACCGGGCACTACGGCATTTTCCTGAGGATCAAGGGCCTTCCAGGAAGCACCGGCCTGTTTGCGGGCCGCTTTTACCTCTTCAAGGCTGAATCCCGCACGGGGAACTTCAAGATTCTGACCGGGGTAAATGCGATCAGGATTCTTGATCTGGTCCCTGTTGGCCTTGTAGATAAGGGGCCACATAAAGGGATCATTGTAAATCTGCTGATATTCAGCAATCCACCACAGGCATTCGCCTTTGGTCACAACATGGGAAGTGGGCAGATTTTTGTATTCGCTTTCGTAGATTTCCATGGGGGTCGGCGGAACGACTTCCTCCACTTTTTCTTCGGGCGTTTCCACGACCACTACCTGGGTTTCTTCAACCACAACAACTTCGTCCTGAGGAACCTGCTTTTTGGCACATCCCCACGCGAACATCAGGCTGAAGGCAACCACGAGCCAGATCAGTTTTTTCATTTTCAGAGGCCTCCTCTCAATTTTAGAAAATTAACTGGGTACCCATTTACTAGCTAGTTATACATTAACTGTTTTCGACCAGTTATCAACTATTTCTTTTTCTTGCAACACCTTGGGGTTTTTGGAGTTCAATTTATATGCCTGGGATGTGGCCTCTACGGCCTTTTCCATCCATCCCCCCATTCGCAGGCTCCTTGAAGCCAGCACGAAGAGCATCTCCGGTTCATCCCCGTAAATTGTATCCACAAGGATCTCATATTCCTCACGAAAAACTTCACGTATGAGCATGTTCTGTGAAAAAAGCAATCTGCCAAGCAGGCTGTTGTCCTTGTGACTGCTCAGATAAATGGGAAAAAGTTTACGGCAGCGGGCGATAATGAATCTTATGCGGCTTATTTCCCTTTCCATGCTTTCTTCGGTCTGTTCCACCACCTGCACGAAGTCCTGGCCTATTTCCGATTCAGGGAGAGTGGTGTCCTTGCCTCTGAGATTGGAGAACAGCGGTGCGTAGTTGAGGTTCTGGTAGGAGTCTTCGCGCAGTTTGAAGGCTTCGTGAAAGATATATCCCATTCCCCAGTCCAGAAAACGCCCGGACAGGTGGTTGTCATCTTCATTCTGAAAAAGCAGGTGGGCGGTGTCCTTGAGTCTCCATAAAAGTCCCTTGTGCATATTGCTTCCGATGAGGTCGTTGAGGACTTCGAAACTGACGCTCCGTTCCCGGTCAAAAGTTTCGAACTGCTCTTCCAGAGCACTGCCGGCCAGGCAGAAATCCCTGAATGTATCCCGGACAAATTCGGGCATTTTTTCCTTTATCCATGAATTGGACATGTCTTTCCCTGTATATTCTATGTTGTCTTGTTCGTTAGTTCGGCACCGTCTTTTCCATTGATAGTGTGATAACGGCTACGGTTTTCTACACTCCGCCTGTGCGGCCAGTCTGGCCAGTTCCGCGAGACGGTCGTCCGCTCTGCGGTATAATGATCCTTCCGGGAACTTACCGTTTCCGTCCACTTCCCCGGCTTCTACACCGGTCAGTATCAGCATGGCCTCTTCAATGGTTGTTACCGGGTAGATGTGGAACTGTTTTTTTTGCACGGCTTCGATGATTTCGTCTCTGAGCATAAGGTTTACCACATTATCAGCAGGAAAGATAACACCCTGTTTGCCATTGAACCCGCGACGGCGACAGACTTCGAAGAATCCCTCAATCTTGCGGCTGACTCCGCCCACGGCCATGATCATCCCGGACTGGCTCACCGCGCCGGTGAAAGCATAATCATATTTAATAGGCACTCCGGAAAGAGAGGAAAGGAGCGCGGCAAGCTCCGCTCCCGAGGCCGAATCGCCTTCTATACCAGCATAGCTTTGTTCGAAGCACAGGCTTCCGGTCATGACAATGGGCTTGTCCTGAGCGAAGAGCCGGACCAGACAGCTCTTGATGATCATCATCCCCTTGGTGTGGATGGGACCGCCCATGCGGGCCTCCCGTTCCAGGTCGAGGATGCCCCCGTGTCCTACTCCTACGGTACAGGAAATGCGGTGCGGAAGCCCGAATTCATAATCGCCGAACAGGGTTACGGAAAGTCCGTTGGCATGGCCCACCCCTTCTCCGGTGGTTTCAACCTTGATGACCTCCCGGTCATACTCGGTCATGAATTCCTCTTCATAGAGATTGGAACGGAAGTCCTTCATGGAGATGGCTTCGCCGATGGCCGGAAGATCGACCGTCTTCTTGCCGTCCAGTGCGGCAAGGGCCGAGGCTTCCACCATCATTTCCTTGATCAGCGGTATGCGCAGGGATAGTTTTGTCTGATCTTCGGCCAGTCTGCTGGAGTGGTCCACTATGCGTGCCAGTGAACTGCGCTCAAAGGGCAGCAGTTCCGCATCGGTGATTATCTTGCCGAGGACCCTTACAAACCGTTCAATATTTTCGGCATTGCGCTCGGCATAGAGCTGCATGTGTGCCTTGAGCTTGAAATATTTTCCGAAACGCTCATCATTGTATAGCAGCAGTTCGTACGTATCCTCCGATCCGATCAGAATTACGGTCAGGTCAAGGGGAATCGGTTCCGGTTCCAGGGTTTTGGTCCTGACCTGATCGCCTTCGCCCGGGTCCTCAATTCTGGCCTGCCCGGTGCGCAACGCACGCAGCAGTCCTTCCCATGATGACGGAGTAGTCAGGATATCGTCGGCATATACAATCAGGTATCCGTGATTGGCCTTGTGGATGTCACCGGCCCTTATAAGGGTGAAATCGGTATACAGGGCGCCCATTTCGGATTCCCTTTCAATGGAGCCGAGCAGATTGAAGGGGGTGGGGTGGTCGGACATGACCACCGGGGCACCTTCAGTCTCGCTGTTATCCACAAGCAGGTTGACGTCAAAGCGGGAAAAAAGATCGTCCGCCGGGGACGCATCCGAAAGATTCAGTCCGGCCAGCGGCGAAGGGCTCGGCTGCTCGCGTGCCATGAACAGGTCGATGTTGTCGATAAGTTCGGATTCAATGTCGTCCAGATAATCCCTGATTGTCTCGAAGCTGTCATAATCCTTGTGCAGTGGAGCCAGCTGTTCTTTGAGCATCTCCTTGGCTGTTTCCTGATGGAGCTTGCGCTCGTCCTTGCGGAACCCCTCTTCCGTCTTGCCGATGCGACGCAGAATGGCGGTAATTTCGATCAGCAGGTCGTCTGCGGAATTGCGCAGGGTTTTACGCAGTTCCGGGTCAAGACGCTCGAATTCCTCGTCGTTGAGTATTCTTCCTTCCACGAGCGGAATCAGGGTCAGCCCGTTCTGATCGTCGATTTCAAGGCTGAATCCGCGCTCTTTGGCCAGGTCTTCCATTTTGGAAAACATATCCTCGCGTTCGTCCTGAAAAGTTCTGGAGATTTTTTCATGGGCCTTTACATGAGGTTCCCGTTCAAACCACGCCGGGAGCTGTTCCCTTATCTGAGCGGTTACATCCGCAAGGGCTTCCTTGAATTCCTTACCCTTGCCTGCAGGAAGGTTGACCGCGATCGGGCGGTCCTGGTGCGAAAAATTGTGCAGATACAACTGGTCAGGCGGAGTTGGGCGGTTTGCGGCCCTAAGTTTGAAATATTCTCTGGCAAAGTAGCTTCGTCCGAGATTGGCATCCCCGGAAAGGTAAAGATTGTGGCATGTCCCCCGTATGGCCAGGGCCATACGGAAAGCCTGCAGCGCCCTTGGCTGAAAAAGGTCATAATCCCCTGTGGATTCAGGTATATCAATACTTGATTCGTATTTGATCTCAGTGGGATCTGTGCGGGAACTGAGCATTTCCGGCGATAATTCTTTTGCGTCCATAAAAATAAAATATTTCCTGTTTTGAAAAAATGACGTGAAAAATACTTCCTTAATCCTACTTGCTTAAAGCGGAATTGTCACTTGCCACCGGTGGGGCTGCGTGAAATTATTTCAGTTTTTTTTGCTATGGTGTGCCGCAAAAACTGTACACTGCCGATAGTTCTGGAAAACTGATTGTGAAAATTTATACAAATAAAAAGATCCTATTAAAATGAGGCATTATGAATTAACAGGAAGCCAAAATGCACTGAACGCCCATTCAAAAAGAAATTAGCTGTTGCGCTGATTATGGTTCAAGGATATGACTTTTCAGAGATTTTCGTCCGGCAGATGGAGGCCGGGGTGTTCGCTTGAAAATATGAGTGAAACTGAACCCCTGAATCCAAAGATTCCGTTGACTCTGCTCCGGTGATTGTGCTAGACGGAATTCACTTGTGAAGGTTTGCGCAAAGTCTTTTTTGTGCAAAAATCCATCTCCACACTGCAAGGAAATGTGGCAATGCTCTTTTTTAAGGGGAACAAAGAGGTTCTGGATCTTATCGGCAATGCCGCTACGATTGGAACGCATCTGGTTGCCGCCACCTTTGTGGGGCTGGGTATCGGGTGGTATCTCGATAAATGGTTGGGTACGAAGCCTTGGCTTCTACTTATTTTCTTGTGCTTAGGAATCGCTGCCGGTTTCAAGAATGTTTATGATGAAGTGCAGCGGATCCAGAAAAAGGATCGGGGGAAAGGTCCTGGCAACAATGAAAATAAATCAGAAGGTTGAATTATTCCTCCACAGGCGGGGCTTTACTCATCCGGACGTACGCAGTCTGGTGCGAAATCAATTGTACCTTGCTGCCGGAACATGTCTTATAGCTGCTGTGACTTTCGGGTTTGCCCACTGGGCACTTGGTCTCGCAGCCGGAGCGGTTCTGATTACGTTCAACTTCTGGTCGCTGGCCAAATTCGGTCAGCATCTGGCTTATATGCGCAAGGGCGCAGTTGTGTCCTTGCTGGTTCGCTTCTACGGCCGGCTTATTATATCGGGGCTGGTCTTATACGGACTTATAGTCTGGGGGCAGTGTTCGATTTACGCTCTTCTGGCAGGTCTTAGTACAGTAGTTGTGAATGCGATATTTTGGGGCGTAGCCGGATTTCGGCAAAAAGTGAAGGAGGCATAAGGATCATGGCTGGAGGTTTACCGCATCCATTATTGATCATGACAGAGCTTAACCACGCTCTGGGAACTCATATTCCAAACCATGTGTGGTACACTTGGTTCGGTATGTGTGTTCTTTTCATTCTGGGTTTCATTGTTTCCAGAAAACTCAGTCTGGTTCCCGGAGGAGTACAGAACCTTGCCGAAATAATTATCGGCGGGCTGGAAGATTTTGTCGTCACCAACGTTGGTGAGGGCGGACGCCAGGTATTCCCTTTCATGTGTACACTCTTCGTGTACATTCTGGTTCTGAACCTGATGGGCCTTGTTCCCGGATTTGACGCTCCTACTGCGAACGTCAACACCAACGCTGCAATGGCAGTGGCTACTTTTCTTTACTACAACTACATCGGTATCAAACTGCACGGTGCAGGATACATCAAGCATTTCATGGGCCCCATTCCGGCCCTGGCTCCCTTGATGTTCATCATCGAAGTAGTTTCTCACATTTCCCGTCCGCTCTCGCTTACCCTTCGTCTGTTCGGTAACATCCGCGGTGAGGAAATCGTTCTCGTTCTTCTGTTCCTGCTTGCTCCTGTTGTTTCAACCCTGCCCATGTACTTCCTGTTCATGCTGGCAAAGGTTATCCAGGCTTTCATCTTCTTCATGCTTACCATGATTTACCTGAAAGGCTCTCTGGAAGACGCACACTAGGATTGACGCGAAACAGTTGAAGGCAAACTTAATTTGGGGAAATGGTCGTACGACCACTTAAATAAACTTATATTTGGAGGATTTTACAATGCGTAAAGCTCTGCTTATCGTTCTGAACACCATGGCTCTGGTTCTCGCTGCAGGCGCAGCATTCGCTTCCGGCGTAGCTCCCGAAGTTGCTTCCGCTACCGCTACTGCTACCGCCATCGGTATGGCTATTGCTGCTGCCGGTTGTGGTATCGGCCAGGGTCTCGGCCTGAAAGCTGCCTGTGAAGGTACTGCTCGCAACCCCGAAGCTGGTGGTAAAATCACCGTTACCCTCATCCTCGGTCTTGCATTCGTTGAATCTCTCGCTATTTACGCTCTCGTTGTAAACCTGATCCTGCTCTTCGCTAACCCCCTCGTAGGCTAGTATTCAGGATTCGGATATATTTGAAGGAGGTCTTCGGACCTCCTTTTTTTTACTGCTATTGTTAATTTTTTCACATATTTTGGTGCCTGTTTTTGGGGTTTGACAGGCATCTCGGCTATAATAGCCTGCATAAATTCATTATTTGGGGTGTGTGGGGTAGCCGAAGCAAAGGGTTTTAGTGTATATAAAACAAATGGAAGGTGGCGGAGAAGGCGGCAGAGGTTGATATATGGGCCGATGAGCCGAATTATCATGATTAACGAAGGTTCCAGGTCCAGGCTGATCAAATCATCCTACCCATACTTTTCGGGCCATGTGGCATTGAAAACAGGAAATCAAAGTGAAAACCCAAAATATCCCCAAGGCGACAATCAAACGGCTCGCCGTTTATATACAAGTACTGACCGGGCTCAAACGAGATGGAGTTGAGGTAATCTCCTCCGAAAAGCTTGCCAAGGCGTGTTCCGTAAATCCTTCTCAGATACGTAAGGACTTAGCTTACTTCGGTGAGTTCGGAGTGCGCGGTGTAGGCTATTATGTTCATGAGCTTATCTCATCAATCAAGCAGTCTCTCGGCGTTGACCGGGTCTGGGGTTGCGCCCTTGTCGGCGTCGGTAACCTCGGTAGAGCTCTGCTCAGGCATAAGGAATTTGCCCTGAGAGGATTTTCCATCAGAGCTGCATTCGATTGCGATCCCTATAAAATAGGTGAAATAGTTTCCGGCCTCGAGGTTGTGTGCACCCGCCAGTTGAAGGGAAGGGTCGATGAACTCGGGCTTGAAATAGGAATTATCACCACCCCTCCAGAACGTGCACAGCGTGCCGCAAACTATCTTGTGGATGGCGGAATCAAGGGCATAGTCAACTTTGCTCAGGCGCGAATCGATGTCCCCAAGGAAGTCCCTGTAGAATACGTTGACTTTACGCACCATTTCTATTCCGTGGCCTTTAATATCACTTCCATGGATTAGAAATTTTACTTTGCAGAAAATGACAGCCGCAATCGGTTTGATTGCGGCTGTTTTTATTTGTAGCGGATGCAGCTTTGGATTGGTTTATCTGTTGGGAAGCAACATTATAAAGCTACTCAACCTGTATACCGTAAGCCTTGAGCTTGCGGTAGAGCGAACTGCGCTCCAGACCTACAGCTTCTGCCAGTCTGGACACATTCCCCTTGTATTCCCGTAGTTTTGTTTCCAGAAACTGAGCCTCGAAATCTGCGCGGGCCTGTTTGAAATCCACCTCTCCTTCGGGAAGGGGAAGGGAACTCTGGGCCTGCAGTTCCGGTTCCTGTCCGGCATTGTCGAATATTTCCGGGGGAAGTTTTTCCGGTCCGACTTCTTTGCCGCCGTACATGATCAGCATGCGTTCAACAAAATTCTTAAGCTCGCGTACATTTCCCGGCCAGGAGTAGCGGCACAGGGCCTTGAACGACGCCTCTGTGAATATCAGCGGTTTGAAGCCGTGCTTACGGTTCAACCGGGTAATGAATTCGTTTATGAGCAGAGGGATGTCTTCGGACCGGGCGCGCAACGGAGGAACTTCCAGCGGGAAGACTTTCAGCCTGTAGTAAAGGTCCTCACGGAAATTGCCGTTTTTAATTTCCTGAAAGAGGTCCTTGTTTGTGGCAGCAATTACCCGCACATCCACGTTTATGGTCTTGCGGCCTCCCACTCGTTCGAAACGCTGTTCCTGCAGGATGCGCAGGATTTTTGCCTGGGTTTTGAGGCTCATGTCGCCGATTTCATCAAGAAAAAGAGTTCCACAGTCAGCAAGCTCGAATTTACCGACCTGGGCTTTTTCCGCCCCGGTAAAGGCTCCTTTCTCATGTCCGAACAGCTCGGATTCGATAAGTTCTTCTGGGATTGCCGCACAGTTCATGGCAACCAGCGGTTTCTCGGAGCGCAGACTCTGCGAGTGGATGGAACGGGCGACAATTTCCTTGCCTGTGCCGTTTTCCCCGGTGATGAGTACCCAGGCATCTGTTGGTGCTACCTGACTGATGACTTCTCTCATGGATGCCACCGGCCCGGACTCACCCGTGAGTCTTGCCGGCTGCTCGGTTTCTATGCGTGTTCTCAGGGCTTTGTTTTCCGATTGCAGCCGCGAAAACTCCACGGCCTTTTCCGCTGTGATAACGACCTTTTCAAGGGACAGCGGTTTTTCTATGAAATCGAACGCGCCTTTCTTGATGGCGGAAACAGCGGTTTCTATGTTGCCGTGACCGGAGATCATTACCACCGGAAGCCAGTCCCATTCCTTTTTGATTCTGTCCAGCACTTCAAGACCGTCCATTCCGGGCAGCCAGATGTCCAGAAAAACCAGATCGGGCTGATCCTCGGAAAGGATACGGAGCGCTTCTTCTCCGTTTTCGGCATCGTTGACTCTGAAACCTTCATCCTCAAGAATTCCTCGCAGGGAATAACGGATGCCGTCCTCGTCATCTACAATCAGTATTGATTTGCTCATTTAAAACTCAAAGGAAAATTTGTCGTTTTCAATTACCTGTGTGCAGGCATCCACAACCATGGCATCGTAAGTTGTGCCTCTACCGCGAATAATCTCGTCCATGGCCCTCATCAGCCCCAGAGCGGCACGGTAGGGGCGGTGGGAGCTCATAGCCTCTACCACATCGGCCACGGCAATGATCTTCGCTTCAGGAAGAATCTGGTCACCGGCGAGGGCGTTGGGGTAGCCTGTTCCGTCAATACGTTCATGGTGCTGCAGAACTATTTTGGCTACGGGCCATGGGAAGGAGATGCTCTTTAGAATCTCGTATCCGGCTTCGGAATGTGTCTTCATCAGGCCCATTTCAAGGTCCGTAAGTCTTGTCGGTTTGGAAAGAATTTCGGCCGGAATTGATATCTTTCCGATATCATGGAGTATCCCGGCAATTCGAATGCAGTTGATTTCCTCAGCAGACATGTTCATCTTGACGGCTATCCTGCAGGCGAGTTCTGCCACCCGTTGCTGGTGCCCGGAGGTGTAAGGGTCACGCTTTTCGGACATGGCCGTCAGTGAGACAACTGTTTCTTCGAAGGTCCGGCGAAGTTGTTTCAGGCTGTTTTTCAGTGCCGCTTCACTGTTTTTCAGCTGCGAGATATCCCTCAGAACTATCACAACACCGATAGTATGGTTTTTTTCCTCAATATTAGAAATATTTATCGAAACAGGAACCATGCGGTTCTCTGTCTTGAGGATGGCATCGTTGAGAATGGTTCCTGATTCATATTCCTGAAATATTTTTATTGGCTTGAGACTGCCTGCATCCAGGATATTGATTTTATCGCAAAAATTGTGTCCGCACAGGGTTTCTGTTGTCTCACTCAGCATGAAGCTCGCTGATTTATTGACAGATTTAATGCATCCGTGATGGTCGGTGGTTATGACCGCGTCCCCGATGCTGTTGAACGTTGTTGTCAGCCAGCGCCGGTTTTCGTTCAAGGTGCTTTCGGTTTTGTATTTGTACAGGGCCATTTCAATGGTCAGGTTCAACTCACGGTCTTCAAAGGGTTTTATTATATATCCGAAAGGCTCTGTGATTTTTGCGCGCGTCAGGGTTTCGTTATCCGCATAAGCGGTGAGGTATATAACCGGTATTGACAGCTCGGCCTTGATGATCTCGGCAGTATCTATCCCGTCCATATCCCCTTCAAGCATGATGTCCATCAGTATCAGGTCCGGGGTTTGTTCAGCAGCCATTACTGTGGCTACTTCACCAGAGGGAGCTACTCCCGTTACTGTGTAGCCCAGGTGGTTGAGTCTGCCTCTGATGTCCAGAGCAACGATGGATTCGTCTTCGACAATAAGTATGCGTGGCGAATTTTTGTCGGTATTGTCCGGAATCATATTAAAATCCTGTGTACATTGTTACGGCCGTCTCCGGGTCTGCGCCAGACGGACATGATACGATCAAGCATGGTAAATAATATTGTTAAAACATGATTATGGTGATCAGGCAAGAGGGCCTTTAAATAATCAGGCCGGAAGTTCTATAACAAAGACCGTTCCGTGGGGATCTGCCGGTTTTACTCTAATGAATCCGCGATGATCGGTTATGATCGATTTGACTATGGTCAGGCCCAGTCCGGTGCCGCTTTTTTTGCGGGAAAAATATGGTTCAAACATTCTTGAGCGTTCGTCAGCGGAAAGTCCGGGGCCGTTGTCCTGCACTTCTATTCTGAGCCAGTTCAGAGTGGCATCGTGCATGGCGGTGAGGCTTACAGCCGGACGGTCGCATCCGTCAAGTGCTTCTGCTGCGTTGGTCAGCAGATTGATCAAAGCGCGGCGCATGGCCTCCCTGTCCAGTTCCAGACACGGCAGCTCGGAAAGCAGCTTCAGGCTCCATGAAATATTGCTGTGGCTGTTGCGATACATGCTGACGATTTCTTCAAGCAGCGTGGTGATATCATCCGGTTTCAAGACCACTTCAGGCAGTTTGGCGTAGGCTGAAAATTCCTGCACCATCTGCTGCATGTGTTCCACCTGCGAGATGATAAGATCGGTTGATTCCCTGAAGACTTCATCCTCTATTTCCGGACCGAATTTGCGCTGCATGCGCTGCGCGGAAAGTTTTATCGGGGTAAGGGGGTTCTTGATTTCATGCGCTATGCGGCGTGCAACCTCCCGCCAGGCTGCTATGCGCTGCATCTTTTCCAGTTCGGTGATGTCCTCGAAAACAGCCACGATACCGGTGCTTGATTTACCGGATTTGAGAGCAACAACGTTGACCAGAAATTTTCTGTGCCGCCCGTCCACTGTAAGTGAAAGCTGCCGCTGCCACTGGGAATAGGGACTGCTGGCCATATGCGAACGGGCATCGGAAATAAGCGAGGAGAGTTCGCCTTCCGGCAGCAGGGTAAGCGGATCCTTGCCGTGCACGAACCGGGCGTCAATTCCGAGCATTTCCTCGATTGCAGAGTTTACGGTGCTGATCTTGCCTTCTTCGTCAAGGGAAATAACCCCTGCGGTGATATTGTTCAGCACCGCTTCCATGTAGCGTCCGCGTCTTTCAAGCTCCTGATTCTGCTGGGCAAGCCTTTCGTTGGCAGTCTTGAGGCTCTTCTGGCTTTCTTCCAGATCTTCCGCCATGCGGTTGAATGACTGGACCATGAACCCCAGTTCGTCATCAGAACGGTCTTCAAGACGCACGGAAAGATCACCGCGCGCAATGCGCTGCGAGCCTGCCGCGAGGGCCTGAATCGGCGCGGAAAGTTCCTTGGAAAGGCGGAAGCCGAACCAGATCGAACCCAGTATGATCAGCAGGGTGGTGACTCCGAGCGTAAGATACAGGCTCATCTTGAGCGGATATTTCAGGGTCTTGAGCTGTTTGTACTCATCAAGCCCCTGTACGACCCGGTCCAGTTTATAGAGCAGCCCCTGCCCGATGTTTTCACCGAGGATCATGAAGCCGCTTTTGCCTTCATCCACGGGCATGATCCCTATGACCATGTCATTGCCGGGCATGGGGTGTATTGACGACCAGAATCGCGGATTTTTCCTTAGGTCGTCCCAGTCCACCTTGGGGTCGATCTCCGACCACGCCTTGTCCCACGATTCCTGAGAGTACCAGTTCAGTTTTTTCCCGTCCGGCTGGATGACTCCCAGCAGTCCGAGATCGTATTCGCCGAGTTTCTTGCCCAGAAATTTTTTCATGCTTTTGCCGCCCCAGGCGTAGCGGCTTTCCTTGATTGCTTCGATTATGTTCATGCCGCGCCGTTCGAGACCTTCCTGGGCCGAGGCGTAGAAGGCCCGGCCAAGCTCAAGGGACTGGACCATGGATTCCTCAACCTGATTCTTGAACCAGTAATCCACGGAAACCTGAACAAACTGCATGGCCATGAAAAACATGAGCAGGGTCGGGATAAGTGACAGTGACATGAATGAAAGGACCATCCTGGTCCTCAGTTTGGAGCCCAGCACTTTTCTGCGGCGCTCAAGCAGCAGTTTGACTCCGTTGCGCACGACGATGAACAGGACGATCAGCAGCAGGATGAAATTAACGTTGAAGAGGCCAACGAAAAGGTAGGAATTGACCCCGATATACTTGAGCTGCACAAATCCGAGAGCAACAAAAATCACCAGGCAGAGGAAGGCGATGAAGTATTCACGCTGCCTCCGTTTTCGTTCCTTTGTATCGGGAACGCTTATTCTGATGGGTTTGTCCGTCATGTCTGCCCTCTAGCCATGCTCAGTAGGTGAAGTCAAGCCGATAGGTGGCGGAGGGAACCACGTCCCAGGACCAGAAAAAAAGAGTGTTTCTGAGCCATGCCGGTACATCGGTCTGGTCAAGACGGACTTTGAGCCTGAGATTGTATCGCTCTCCGCGTTGCAGGGTAGACCACGGGCCGAGGTCGAGAACGATGTTCTTCCATTCCTCTCGCAACAGGATGCTCAGGCTGGGATTTTTGTAAATTTTGTCGGAACCTTGTTTTTCAAGCACAAACTGTTTGGCTAGAGAGTCGTAGTAGAGTCTGTTTGAGTAGGTCTTCCCGGCCACTTCGGAATCGGTCCATATGTTCCGGTGTTCAAGCAGGCGGGCTCGGCATTCGAGTTTCAATCGTACGCCGTTCAGCAATGCTTCTTCCACTTTTGTATCGGTCTGCAGTTCAATGCCGAAGCGGGCCATGATTGCACCGGCCTGGTTGTCCAGAACAAGGTTGGTTAGCTGAAGTGTGGAGGCGTGAGCCGGAAGGGCGCATAAAACAGACAGCCAGATGATCAGGACCGCTGAAAATCGCGCAGCTTTTCCGGGAAGAGTGGCTGTTACCGGAGTAACTTTATATATTGATCCTGTCATGACCCCTCATTTTTACAGCAAAATTGATTTCGCAGTCAGAGTAGCAGTCACCTTATATTAATTCAACATCAGTATTACGTTAATCCCGGAGCGAAGCTGTCCTTTCAGCGGATAATAATGTACTGAATTGATATCGTGTTTATCATGAGGACAGCAAACAAGCATGTAGCGGAGAGTTCCATGTTAAAAAAGATACACCGCCGTTGGGCGGAACTGAGCAGATGGGGCAAGACGGGGGTAATTGTTGGAACAGTGCTCGTCTTCTATACCCTTATCGGGTTTTTCCTTATTCCGTTTACGGCCAGAAAAGTCGCTGTTTCCAAGCTTCCTGAGCTGCTGCACAGGCCGGTGTCCATAGAGCGCGTGGATTTCAACCCTTACACGCTTCGTCTGCAGATCGGCGGTTTGAGCATAGGTAAGAAGGATGGCGAGGGGAATCTTTTTTCCTTTCGGACGCTGGACATTGATGTTGACGGCTTTTCCATTTTTCGTCTCTCCGCCGCTCTGGACCGTATTGAGATAATTGATCCTCAGGTGGACGTTTCCATCTTCCGCGGGGGAAGTTCCGTTTCAGACCTTGTTCCGGAAGGGGCTGCGGATGATGAAGCTGCCAAAAACGATGAAATATTTCCGTTCATTCTGCGCAACATGGCCATCCACAACGGTACCTGCCGGGTTTACGACAAGGTCCGGGATGTGCGGCACGTTGTTTCCGATATCAACCTGAGTATCCCGTTCACATCTTCTCTGCGCAGGGACAATGAGAAACAGGTTCAGCCTTCGCTGGACATGGTCATCAACGGCACTCCGTTTTCTCTCAAAGGACATTCCCTGCCCTTCAACACCTCCCTGCGGACGGAATTTGATTTTTCACTGCATGACGCCAAGCTTGCCGATTACTGGGCCTACCTGCCCATCTACGAGACAACCGTGCTCAAGAGCGGCAATCTGAACACCAACCTGACCCTTGCTTTCGAGCGCAGCGAAAGGCTTCTGCCCAAGATGCTCGTCAAGGGAGACGTCAGCATCGGCAATTTCGACCTTGCCGCGAGGAAAGGTCCGACCCTGCTCAAGTTCACCGAACTGGCCTTGAAATTTGACGAACTCAGCATTTTGCGCCGGATCATAAAAATAGGTTCATTGAAGCTGACCGACCCTTACCTGAAAGTGGGACTCAAAAAGGACGGTTCCCCGGATTTACTTGATTACCTGGCTCCTTCCATTGAGGCCGGGGAGAAATCCAAGGAAGGGGAACATCAGGAAGAAGGGCCGGCTCCGGCTGCTATGATAGGCGATTTTGTGCTGGAAAACGGTCGGGTCGATTTTACCGACAACGCTTTCAGCAACGGCTTTCATAAAGAAATCAGCCCCATCTACATAAATGCCCGGCAGTTGAGCATCACCAATGATTCCGCCGGAGATTACAATTTCAACATAGGTTCCAATTCCACAGAGGTCATCAGCGGGCATGGAGAGGTCATGCTTAAGCCTTTCTGTGTAAACGGCACGGTTTCGGTGGTGGATCTGGATATCCCGGACTACGGCGCTTATCTGGACAACCTTCCCCTCGGGGTTGCGTCCGGAAAGATCGGACTGGGTTGCGATTTCAACATTGCGCCGGAAAGCAAGGTTGCACGCCTGCGCAACATTCGTTTCGGGCTGGATAATCTGGCTCTGACACCAAAAGGCGGCGGCAAGACCCTTGTGGGACTCGGCGGATTCGCTCTGGCTAACGGCACCGTGGATGTCGGGGAGCGGTCGGTATTTATTGATTCCATCAACCTGAACAAGGCTATTCTCCGTCTTTTGAGGGATAAAAAAGGCCGGATAGACCTTCTGGGATATCTGGATAAAGGACTCAAAGAAGCTGAGTCCCGAAAATCCGAACCGGCAGTGGAACCGGAACCGGCAGAAGAGAAAAGCGAGAACAACGGTGCGGATGTGGACGACAGACAGTGGCAGGTGATCCTGAACAGATTTCTCCTTGACGGATCCGCAGTGGAGTTTGTGGACAGGGCCGCCACAGTAAAGACCACAACCAGAATAGACGGCATAAGGGTCGGTGTCGATGATCTGTCATTCCCTGAAAAAAATCCGTTCAGGCTTGCGGTCGATGCGGTTATCAACAGCCGCGGCAGCCTGAGTGTCCGGGGGCAGGCCGGTCCGCAGTCTCTGAAAGGCAGTGGTTCCGTTCGTCTGCGTAAATTTCGTCTGCGTGATTTCAACGGATATCTGCCGGCAGAAATGCAGTTCAACATAGCCCGCGGACATATCGATGTGAATGGAAAGTGGGATTTTTCGGCAGCAAAAGATCCCGTTGCTGCCTATAAGGGAAAAGTACAGTTGAAGGACCTGCTTATCCGTGACAATCACGATAACAGCCGCTTTTTTCATATGAATGAATTTGCGTTGCGCGGCATTGATTTTGTTTCTGCCCCGCTGCGCATCAAGGTCGAGTCTGCCGGGGTTGTGGAACCGGAAGTAAATCTGGTTCGCGAAAAGGACGGGACCATTAACGCCATCCGCATGTTGACCGGGAAAAGGGCAGCCCCTGTAAACGCCACTGTCGCCGATGGTGAGCTTGAAGATGAAGTTGTTGAAGCGGAGTCGGGTGAAGTGGAAACCGCCCTGCAGCAGGATAGCCAGCCCGCAGCTCCTACTGCGGAGCAGAAAGAGGACAATATAATTTTCGTGGACAGGATGTTCATGTCCAACGGTACGGTGGTTTTTACCGATAGGGCGGTATCCCCTGCTTTCAAGCTGGAGATAGGCAAGATGGCCTCTGCGGTCCGTAATCTTGAACTCCCCCACGGCGACCGCATGGACCTTTCATTCAATGCGACTCTTGACCAGCAGGCACCGCTGGTTGCCGAGGGATTCATCCAGCCGGTCCCCGAAGGAGTGGATACCGACATCAAGGTTTCGCTGGCCAATCTGGATATGACCCAGCTTTCTCCCTACACGGTAAAATTCATAGCCTATCCTGTAAGTACCGGCATGCTCAGTTCGGATGTTGCGGTAAAGCTGCGCGGCAAATATATCTCCGTGGACAATGTTTTCGACATATATCAGTTTGATGTGGGGGATAAGGTCGACAACCCTGACGCCCCGAATATTCCTATCGGTCTCGGTCTGGCCCTGCTCAGGGACAGCAGCGGTAATATCCGGCTCGATATACCGGTTGACGGAGACCTTTCTGACCCGCAGTTCCGGCTTGGCCGCGTTATCGGGCGGGCTATCGTCAACCTGATCGTCAAGGCGGTCACATCGCCGTTCGCGCTTATCGGAGCCCTTGTGGGAGGGAGCGAGGATATGGACGTGCTGGCTTTCAAGCCGGGTACAGCCGATCTCTCCGCAGACGAGATGGCCAAGGTAGAGTCGGTTGCCAAGGCCATGGTGGACCGCCCCGGACTCAAGCTTGAAATAAGCGGCTTCAGCGCGCCGGATGATATTCCGGCCATGGAGGAAGCCGAGTTCAGGCGTCAGGTTGCCATGCCCAAGTATCTGGAACTGGAAGCTGACGGAAAGGCTCCGGCGAGTGTTGCCGACGTGACCATTTCAGACGACGAGTACCCTGATTATCTTGAAGATGCCTATAAGGAAGCTCCGTTTGAAAAGCCTAAAAATTTTCTGGGTTTTGTTGAGACTCTGCCGGTGCCTGACATGGAGAAGGCCCTGCGTGACCACATAAAAATTACCGATACCGGGCTTGCCGATCTGGCAAGACAGCGTGCTGAAAAAATTCGCAACATTCTTACGGAAAAGTCCGGAATACCGCCGGAACGGGTGTTCTTGAAAGGCCTGTCGGCAACCGGTAAATCTACCGGGCCGAGAGTTGAGCTTGGGCTGCAGTAAGCTGCATTGATACTCCGGCGGAATCTGCTCCGCCTTTCGGTCCCTCACGGAGTTAGAGGAAAATGCTTAGCCGCAGTAAACTGGTTGCGTCGGTTATTAAAAAAGACAAGAGGTTGATATGAATTGGTTGAAAAGATTAATTTTACTGCTCTGCATGGTTACCGCTCTCGCCGTTGTTAACGGCTGCGGAGATAATGAAGGTCCTGGCGAAAAACTCGGCAAGCAGTTTGACCAGGCCGTTGATCATGCAAAAGACAAAATGGACGAACTTGGTGATCAGGCCAAGGACACGTATGATGATATGAAAGACAAAGCCAAGGATGCCATGGACAATTAGTCCGAATCTTTTGTCCCTAGAAAGGTCCCGGCTATCCTGCCGGTTTTCTCCGGGGATATATAGATTTGCCGGCTGTTCGGTTGACCCGTGGCGCATCGGATAATTGTGCTTTTTGGAGGAGATAAGTTGGCAGAATATACGTATGAAAGTCTTCAGGCCGTGCTGCAGGACAGGCTCGGCGACAGCATGCCGGAGCGGGCCATGGATGATATCCATGATGCTCTGAAGATTACCGAGCAAATGGAAGCGGAAGGATATTCCTTCAAGCTGGAGGACTTAAGTCGCGGCAGCATGACGGAAACCGACTGGCGCGCGACCCTGAGCAAAGACGGAAAGGAATTTTCCGGGCAGAGCGATCACGCCGCGCTGGCGGTCTGTGTAGCCGTGGCCGATGCGCTTGTGGAATAGACCGGTTGATTGAACAGAATAAGAAAAGCCTCCGGCATATTGTCGGAGGCTTTTTAGTGTGCAATTCAATTAGTCGTCCAAGGTGGCGAAGCCCCGTTAAAAACTTAAACCCTTTTCAAAGGGTTTAAGGCTCCCAGCAGGGTCGCCGAAGGCTTTATGCGACTATTAAAGCTAAAACTGCTTCTTCATGATCTCGGCGAGGTTTCCGGCGGTGAAACCGTACTTCTCGGCGAGCTGTCCGGCAGGTGCTGATGCGCCGAAATGATCGATGCCGAGCACTGCTCCGTCTATACCTACATATCTGTACCAGATTTCAGGGCGTCCGGCTTCGGCGGCCACACGGGTTCTTACTTTGGGATCGATTACGGAGTCCTTGTATTCCTGATCCTGTTCTTCGAAGAGTTCCATGGAAGGCATGGAGACCACGCGGATCTTTTTGTCCTTGATCATGGATGCTGCTTCGATTGCAAGGGATACTTCGGAACCTGCTGCAATGGCGATCATATCCGGAGTGCCTTCGCAGTCCTTGATGATGTAGCCGCCGCGTTTTACTCCTTCTTCGACCTGCGGGTACTCGGCCTTGTCGAGCACGGGCAGTCCCTGACGGGTAAGCATGAGGGAGGAAGGACGCTTGGTCTGTGCAATGGCGAGTTCCACACATGCTGCGGTTTCGCGGGCATCTGCGGGGCGGAGCACCAGCATGTTCGGGATGAGCCGCAGAGAGGCTACATGTTCGATGGGCTGGTGGGTGGGTCCGTCTTCGCCGACATAGAAGGAGTCGTGTGTGTAGATGTATATGACCGGCAGATGCTGTAGGGCGGACATGCGCATGCCGTTTCTGCAGTAGTCGGAAAAGGTCAGGAAAGTGGCACCGAACGGGATTACGCCGCCGTGCAGGGCCATACCGTTGAGAATGACGGACATGGGAAATTCACGCACGCCGAAAGCGAGGTTGCGGGCTTTTTTGCCGTCAATGGCGAAGTCTCCGACCTTTTTGCGGAAGTTCGCGGTCTGGTTGGAGGGATCGAGGTCTGCGGAACCGCCCACAAGGGTGGGCAGGGCATCGGTAATGGCATCAAGACAGGCGCCCCATGCTTTTCTGGTGGCGATGCTCTGTCCGGCTTCGAAGTCGGGCAGTGCGAGCTTGATTTCATTGCGCGGTTTGTTGGCTTCGGTCCAGAAAGCGGCGATTTTTGCGTCCGCAGCCAGGGCTGCATCGCTTTTTCCCTTCCACTGTTCTGCAGCGGCTTTGAGTTCCGGAAAACGGGAGCGGAAGTGTTCCACAACGTCTTCGGGTACGTAGAAAGTTTCTTTTTCGGGAAGACCGAAGCATTTCTTGGTTGCTTCGATTTCTTCGTTGGAAAGCGGGGAGCCGTGGGTGGAATGGCTGCCTTCGCAGGTGGCGGCACCCTTGGCCATGACGGTCTTGCCGATGATTATGGTCGGGCGGGCAGTTTCGGCCTGACCGGCTTTTACTGCTTCGCGGATAGCTTCGTGGTCGTGTCCGTCGATTTCAATTACATGCCAGCACATGGCTTCGAAAACTTTCTTGAAGTCGGTGCAGTCGCATTTGCTGGTAGGTCCTGCGAGCTGAATATCGTTGGAATCGTAGAAAACGATGAGTTTGCCGAGTCCCCAGAGTCCGGCCAGTGCGGCTGCGCCAAGGGATACGGGCTCCTGGAAATCACCGTCGGAGGAAAGAACGTAGGTGTGGTGGTCTACTACATCATCACAGGTGTTGGCGTTTAGGAAGGCCTCAGCCGTAGCCATGCCCACGCCGATACAGAAGCCCTGTCCCAGCGGACCGGAAGTAGCTTCCACTCCGGGGGTCATGTCATGTTCCGGGTGACCGGGGGTTATGGAACCGAGCTGACGGAACTGTTTGAGGTCCTCTATGCTCAGGAATCCGCACAGGTGCAGGATGGAGTAGAGCAGCGGAGATTCATGCCCTGCAGCCATCACAAAGCGGTCACGATCGGACCAGTCCGGATTTTCCGGGTTGAATTTGAGAAAATCCTTGTAAAGGACGTAGGCGAAGTCTGCCGAAGACATGGAACCGCCCGGATGACCGGAATTGGCCTTGCGGATGGAATCCATGATCAGTCCTTTGACAACGTTGACCGCTTTCTGGTCCAGTTGGCTGTTGCCCATTTGTGAGTTCCCCCTGAAGAGTGGATATTTTTATACAGCATCAATTCCGGCTTTCCGGGATTGTCCTGGCATGCTGTCTTACGGTTATAATTAAAAAATCCCGCACTGATATGATCAGGCGGGATTGTGTACTATTGCGGATCGAAAAGATTGATTCTGCGCAGGTGGCGGTCTCCTTCAAATTCGGAGGTCATGAATGCGCGTATGATTGACTCGGCCAGGCCGGGGCCGATGACCCTTTCACCCAGACAGAGAATATTGGCGTTGTTGTGTGCCCGGGCCATAGTTGCCATGTATTCATTGGTACACATGGCGGCGCGGATGCCTTTGTGCTTGTTGGCGGCCATGGACATGCCGAGGCCGGTGCCGCAGATGAGGATTCCCGGAATATTTTCCGCACAGACCTGTTTTGCCACCTTTTCGGCGTAGACGGGATAGTCGCAGCTGACCGGAGCTTCCGGTCCTGCATCGACGACCTCATAGCCCATTTCGGTGAGCAGTTTGATCGCGAATTCCTTGAGGGAGAATCCTCCGTGATCCGAACCGATTACTACCTTACCGGCCATCTGTTTTCTCCTGCGCCGGGTGCTCAAACGCAAACAGGCACAGCCATAACCGCATTCCGGGGAAATTTTTCCGCGGAACTTAGGTTGAACAGCCGTGCTTCGGTGTATGAGGTCAACACCCTGTACTTTTAGGTTTTGTTAAACGGCGTATCGGAATCAGGGGTGGTGGTGGGGGGAGGATTCGAACCTCCGAAGGCGCTGCCGACAGATTTACAGTCTGTTCCCTTTGGCCACTCGGGAACCCCACCACTATATTATGAAATATCCTGATCAGATATCCATTTCACGTTCATTGTCGCGGTACTTTACGTTCCGCTTTGCAGCCTGCTCTTTTTTGAGCCTGCTGATCTCATCCTTGAAAAAGTCTATCTGCTTTTTGCAGAGTTCTGCATCTCCAGCGGAGTCACCGCAGGTGATCTTGCCGAGAAGTGCATATTCTTTTTCCAGACGTTTTTCAAGCTGGCAAACTTCGAGGTTTCCAAGAAGCTTGGAGAAGACTCCTCTCATTTCCTGCAGCCATACGTCAAGTCCTATTTTGAAAATATCAAAAATTCCTTTCTTTTCGCCTGTATGCACGGTCATGCTTCCCTCCCGTTATGAAACTTGTGAATATGTCAATTGACCTTAATGTAGCTGGCCCGGTCCAGACGGACGGTCCGGGTGCCTTCAGGCAGCTGCATTTCCAGGGATTTGTCCGGCCATTTGCTGGCGGAGAATTCTCTGGTTTTTATTCTGAGCACGGCCCTGCCGCCGTTTTCAGTGTACACGGTGATTTTTCCGGGCAGCATTTTTCCGGAGTCGCCCTCCTCATAGGAGGTCAGTTCCATGCGCCATGGCGTCTCGCCGCATCCGGTCATCCCTATTGGAATTCCCTGACCGGTCAGGGTGACGGAGCTTAGCGGTCCGTCATTGAAAAAAAATTGTCTGTCACCGTTGCCGTCCACCGGATTTACTGAATTATAAGTGGACTGGATGAGTGACTGATAACAGCCGCCGACCAGTCCGGCAAGGTCTTTCAGGGAAAAAGGAAAGGGCAGGCCGAGAAGTTTGACCCCTCTCTGAGGGGAACTGTGGGTGTATACTGTTTCCTGCTCCGGGTAGTATGCTGTCAGTCCGGATTCGTCTTCACGGATGTGGGCGATATAGGCACCTATTCCGGCCCGCACGTCAAGTCGCAGCGGGGTTTCGGCATTGCCCCAGAGTGTTATGGTTGTCCGGTGCCCCCTGCCTTCCGCTGAATAGAACAGGCTGCCTGTGGCCTTCAGTCCGGTTGCGTTGCATCCGGAATAGGCGGCAAGAAATCGGGCGTAAACATCGTCAGCGTAATTCTGCTGTATATTGTGCCCGGCGCAGCCTCCCGCAAAGACGAGAAGCAGCAGGACAATCACCGCAGCAAGCGGCTTGTTGAGCGAAGTTTTTTCCGGTCTGTGATCTGGTCGGTACAAGGTTGCCCCTGTTGTTATTTCTGGAGGTCTTTAAGCTTTTTTTGAATCTCGGCTTTGTTCTTCGCATTGAACTTGAGCGCTTTTTTGTAGCCCTTGACGGCTTCGGCTTTTTTCCCGTTGCTGAGAGCTATGTCTCCATAATGCTCCCACAGTTCGGCCTGCTTAGGTCTGAGGGAAACCGCACGGTTTATCTGCTTCCATGCTTCCTCAAAATTGCCCATGCGATAATTCACCCAGGCCAGGGAGTCTATTATGTAGCCGTTGTCCGGTTCGAGTTTGTTGGCTCTGGTGATCAGCACCAGCGCCCGGTCGAGATGCTCGTTTCTATCGGCCAGCAGGTAACCTACGAAGTTGAGCGCGTCTGCGTGGTCCGGATGCTTGGCGATGATCTGCTCCATGTATTTGATGGTCTGCTCCACATCGCCGTTACGTTCCGCGCTTACGCCGAGCTGGAAGAGGATGTCCGGATTGTCCGGTACATTTTTGTTTCCCCTGAGCAGGGCTTCATCTGCCAGCGCAAGATCCCCGGCTGTGCTGTGCAGGGCCGCTTCCAACAGGTAGAAGTTGGCTGCCGCAGGGAATTTTTCCTGTCCAAGGCGGATTACCTCAAGGGCTTCGTCGTTGCGCTTGAGGTCTATCAGCAGGTGGGCCTTGAACTGCAGACTCCGGTCGAAATGTTCGCTTTCCGGTTTTATCTTGTTCAGGTATTCAAGCGCCTTTGCCGGATCGTCTTCGCCCTCGTAGGCGATGGATGATTTGAAAAAGTAATAGGCATCGGGAACGGGCTTCTGCTGGGCGAAAATATCCAGGATGGTGGATGCCTGCCCGTAGAATTTGGCACTCAGGAAAGCCTGTGCCGCATCAAGCAGAAAGCCGTTGTTGCGCGGACCTTCCAGCACCAGCCGCAGGGCCTGTTCCGGATTGTTGAGTTTCAGGGAAAGTTCTACCAGTCGTAACCGGATGTGGCTGGAAATATCCGGAAATTTAAGCATTTTGTAATAAATGCGTTCGGCTTCGGCATAGTCTTTTTCCTGCTCGTGCAGGTAGGCCAGTTCCCCCCATGCTTCTACCAGTTCCGGGTTTATTTCAACCGCTTTGTGAAAGCTTCTGATGGCCTGTTTGGTCAATCCCAGACCAGCACTGGCCTTGCCGTGCAGGTAATGGATGCGGGAAGTGCGCTTGTCCATGGGGATAACTTTGAGGATATCCAGAGCCTGGGCATATTTTTTCTGCTCCAGATAGATGCGCGCCAGATGCGTACTGACGATCAGGTCGTCGGGTTTCTTGTGCAGGTATTCCTTGAGCACCGCTTCGGCGTCACGGCTGCGGTTGTCGACTATGTAGGTGTTTGCAAGATTTATGGTCAGATCTCTGTTCAGGGGGTACTTTTCCAGCCCTTCCTTGAGAGTTGCGCGGGCTTCGTCCAACCGTTGCGCAGTCCAGTAGATGGCGAATTTATCAATGTAGAGCTGAATTGTCGGCTCCACCGCGATGATCCTGTTCAGAACCTCCAGCGCCTGTTTCTGTATGATCGCAGCTTCGTTCAGGGCTTGCGGAGAGTTCAGACCGCTGCTGATCAATTGTCCCAGTCTGGATCGGTAATCCATGTAGACAAGGTAATCGTAAGTAAGCTGCGCCTCTGAGCTCAGGGGAAGTTTTACGGCCGGCTGCTGTATGGTTTTGGAAGCACATCCCTGAAGAAACAGCATACCGAGCAGGATCAGGGTGCATGCTGTTGTTACGATTATTTTGCAGATGCCGTTGCTGTGGGTCATATAATGTTTTCCGGAGTCTCGGCTGATTTATATCTGGGATCTTTGACCAGCTCGGTCAGTTTTTCGTATATGGCCGATCCTATGCTGATACCTTGAGCTATCATCTCGGGACCGTACTGTTTTCCGGTTTCTGTCCTGAATGTCGATTCGATCGACTTGATTATCTCCAGTCCCTTGGGGAATTTTGCGGTGATTTCCTCAATGGTCCAGTCTTCATAATCACATATTTCCCAGAGTGTTGTGGAAAAGTTATCCGGTCCCCAGCGGAATTTGTCCGCATCATAAAGCGCTCCGCTGAGCAACTTGAGTTCCGGGTCGTTTTCAATTGGTTTTTCCGGCTTGAAAGCTTCATGCCGGGCAATTGATTCTGCTATGAGGTCCTTGCTGCGCTCGGAAAGGGGATAGTTCTTGAGAATTACTCTGGAGGTTTCGGCCCCGCGCTGCGCATGTTCCGTGTCCAGTCGACAGCTGTCGTGCAGCAGGCCGCAGAACTGGGCCAGGAGCACAAGTTCTCGCACCCTGTCCGAATCCATGTCCTCGCCTTCCTTGAGGATGATGGCCCCGGCCTCTATGGCCACTTTCTTGGAATGATAAACTCCGTGGGCATATTCATCATAAAGGAATGGCAGAACGTCCTCTTGAAGTCTGATCACCAGAGGGTGGTCGAAAAACATGTCCCGCGCGAATTCGATCTGGGTTTCCAGATCGCGATAGAAAACCGGCACAGGAAGAGCCGAGGCCATGGCCTTGGCTTCCTTTTTTAGTTCAGTAAGCAGTATGTTCATTTTCTGGTATCCAGTCAGGAGAAAAGTCTTGTATTTTATCGGCCAGATGTTCCTTAAGCTTATCAAGAAGCCTTGCTTCGATCTGGCGTACCCGTTCCCTGGTTACTCCGAACTCTTCACCGATTTCCCGCAGGGTTCTCGGAGAATCGGAAAGAAGACGGTCATTCAGAATCACCTGTTCCTTGTCGTTCAGGTCCGGAACAATCGTTCTGAGCTGTTCAAGCAGTAATGTGGAAATCTCTTTGTTGGCAAGAGTTTCTTCAACACCAAGTCCGAGATCGGGCAGGAAATCCATGCGGGTGGCTTCCGAATCCTCACCGAATTTCAGGTTCAGCGAGAGGTCGTTCTTGGCCAGCCGCTGGTCCATTTCCGTAATTTCCTCTTCGCTCACGTTGAGATTCTCGGAAAGCTGCGAAGTCGTGGGGTCGAAGCCAAGGGTCTGTAACCTTTGGCGTTCCTTGTTGAGGTTGTAGAACAGCTTGCGCTGGGTCTGGGTTGTCCCGATTTTGACCATGCGCCAGTTGTCCATGATGTATTTCAGGATATATGCCTTGATCCAGAAAGCTGCGTAATAGGAAAATTTGATCCCCTTGTCGGGGTCGAATTTATTGACCGCCTTCATGAGGCCGACATTCCCTTCCTGAATAAGGTCCAGAACGTTCTGCATCCAGCGGCGCTGAAAGTCCATGGCGATTTTCACCACCAGTCTTAGGTGCGATGAAATCAGGCGGAAGGCGGCTTCCTGGTCGCCGTTCTCCTGCACCCGTTTGGCCAGCCGGAATTCTTCATCCGGGTCCAGCAGCGGAAACCTGCTGATTTCCTGCAGGTACAGATGCAGAGGGTCCCTAGTAGCTATTTCCCCGCGTGCTTTCGGCGTGGGGAGAAAGTCATCCTTCGGAACTTCCGTTTCCTCGTTTTCAACGATTTCCAATTCTATGGGGTCGTCATTTGATGTCATTGGCCGGATTGGTTTTCCTGTTCGGCTGAGATTTCTTGAATATTGTATCGAAAACTTGAGATCATATCAGTAATTGATAAGGATATAGTTTTTGTTTGTCCTTTTCAATGTTTTTAAGTAGAAGCGTTTTCAACGCATATAGCCCTCCTTACTCCTGAACGATCCGCCTGCAAATATACGGCTGTGGCAGCCGGACTGCCGATAAAGGGAACCCTGTACAGGGAGCCCGGCGGAATCATTACTCATCCGGATTTTGGCGGAATGCTTGCCGGACTTCGGTTTATCGGGCTTGCCACAGGTCGGCACGGCTGACATTATTTCAAACACCAACATAGGATCAATCAGCCTTTTGGCTGGGATTTTTATTCATAACATTTCCGGAGCAGTTTATCATGCCAGATTTTCGCAAAGCCTTGAATGACGGACGCGTGTATTTTTTTGATGGCGGGTACGGAACCTTTCTGCAGAGCAGGGGGCTTCCGGCAGGCATGTCCCCCGAGTTGTTCGGTCTGCATAGTCCCGAAGTCATCAGATCCGTGCATCAGGATTATGTTGATGCCGGTGCGGATGTTCTGACAACCAACACCTTTGGCGGAAGCCGTCCTAAACTCGGAGCCGATGCCGATGTTGTCGGGTTGAACCGGGAGATGGCCCGCATAGCCCGCTCCGTTGCCGGAGACAGGATTTTTGTTGCCGGAAGTGTCGGTCCTACCGGACATTTCGTGCGTCCTCTGGGCGAGTTGACTTTCAGGGAAATGGTGGAAATCTACAAGGAACAGATTCGGGGTCTTGCCGAAGGCGGTGCCGACCTGATCCTCGGGGAAACCCATTTTGACCTGGCCGAAGCCAGAGCGGTCGTTATCGCGGCCCGCGAAGTATGCGATCTGCCCGTCGGTATTTCAATGACTTTCGAATCTCCTTCCGCCTGTCTGACCGGAACTTCTCCGCTGACATTCATTGACACCATGCAGAACATGGGTGTGGAACTGATGGGCACGAACTGCAGCGCCGGACCGGAACAGATTTTCGAGGCCCTGCAGAACATGAAGCCGCGCCTTTCTTCCCCTCTGCTGGTGGAAGCCAATGCCGGCCTGCCCGAGCTGGACGAAAACCGAAACACCGTGTTCCGTCTCAAACCGGAGCCTTTTGCCGAACAGTCGGCCCGTTTTCTGGATATCGGCGCCAAGTTCATCGGCGGATGCTGCGGGACCGGCCCCGACCATATCCGGGCCCTGCGTGCTGCTGTCGGTGAAGCCTCCTGGAAACGTCCGGTTCCCGAGGACGACTGCCAGATGGTCCTGACCTCCCGTTCCTCTTCCGTGCCCATCGGTTTTGAGCAGCGCGGAGTGATCATCGGCGAGCGCATCAACCCCACGGGCAAGAAGGTGCTTATTGCCGAGCTCCAGAAAGGACAGTTCACCGAGGCCATGAAGTTCGCAGAAGAACAGCTTAATGCCGGCGCTCCGGTGCTGGATGTGAACGTCGGCGCACCCATGGTGGACGAGGTGGAGATTCTTCCGGCCCTGACCAGAGAGATTTTCGCCCGCCATCCGGCTCCCCTGAGCATAGACTCCACCAACCCCGATGCTGTCGAGGCTGCACTCTGGGAGTACCCCGGATCACCGCTGGTAAACTCCATCAGCGGAGAACCCGGACGCATGGAGCGTCTGGGACCGTTGTGCCGAAAGTTCGGCGCTCCGTTCATTCTGCTGCCCATAATCGGCAGCAAGCTGCCGTTTACCTGCGAGGAAAAGGTGCAGGTTGTATCCGACCTGCTTAAGCAGGCTGACGATTACGGCATTCCGCGCAGACTGATCATGGTTGATGCCCTGGCTCTGACCGTGTCTTCCAAGCCGACTGCGGCGCGCCATTGCCTCGACTTTATCCGCCACTGCAGGGAGGAATGGAATCTGCCCACCGTGCTGGGCCTTTCCAACGTCTCTTTCGGACTGCCTGCGCGTGAACTGCTTAACTCCACTTTCCTGACCCTGTGTCAGGGACAGGGACTTTGTGCATTCATCGCCAACCCCAACTCTTCCCGACTGCGTGAATCCCTGTATTCGGCCGAAGTTCTTCTCGCCCGCGACAAGCAGGCTGAGCAGTATATTGAAAATTTTTCCGGATGGACACCTTCCGGTGACGGTGGAAACACCTCTTCAGGCGGTCCTGCCGGTAAAAAGGATAAATCCGGTGCGGACAATCTTTTCGACGCCGTGGTCAAAGGGGATCGCGGCAGGATTGTAAGCCTTATCGAGCGCGATCTCGATGGTGGACGCGATCCTTTTGCGCTGGTCAATGAAGACCTCATTCCAGCCATTATGGATGTCGGTGAAAAATACGAGCGCAAGGAATATTTTCTCCCGCAACTGCTGCAGTCTGCGGAAACTCTGCAGAAGGGATTCGTCAAGCTCAAGCCCCTGCTTGAAGCCGCAGGTGGAGCGGAGCCTAAGGAAACCATAGTAATGGCTACTGTGGAAGGCGATATCCACGACATCGGTAAAAATATTGTCTGCCTGATGCTGCGCAACCACGGATACAACGTTGTCGACCTTGGAAAGGACGTTCCGGCTGAAGCCATAGTGGATTCCGCTGTTGAGCACGGGGCAAAGATCATCGGTCTTTCCGCGCTCATGACCACCACCATGGTGCGCATGGAAGACACCGTGAAGCTTATTCGCGAGCGCGGTCTGGACATGAAGGTCATGATCGGCGGTGCGGTAATTACCGGGGGGTTCTGTGATTCCATAGGCGCTGACGGCTGGTCCACGGATGCCGTGGCCGCGGTGAAAGTTGCCAAGGAACTCTTGCAGTAGAAGCGTATTGCATGGAAATTTCCCCTGCCGACAGTTTTCCTGTCGGCAGGGGCTGTTTTGAATTATTTCCGGTAATCTGCTAATGCGGATTGAAATGAAAACAGTTTTGCCGTCAAAATTGGGGTTTTTATGAAAATTACGCGTAAAATATTCGTGATTCTGGCTCTGCTGCTACTTGTTGCCGGCTGTGATAAGGCCGGGGGAACCGAGGGTGTGGAAACGATCAACGCCAAAGGTATTCAGGACCTGATCGACAGCAACAGGGGCCGGGTAATCATGGTCAACTTCTGGGCTACGTGGTGTCCTCCCTGCCGTGCCGAGATTCCGGAACTTATTGAACTGCGCAAGAAGTTTTCCGATGACGATCTGGTGATGATCGGAGTTTCGGTTGATGCCGACAGTTCCGCTGTTAACGATTTCATGAAGAATACGCAGCAGTTCAATTACCCGATTTATTTTGCGGCTGACGATGTCGGCAGCTACTTCAGGATCAAGTCCATTCCCAGAACGCTGCTTTATGATCCCCATGGAAAGCGTGTTTTCGATAAGGAAGGCAGCTATCCTGGAGCAATGTTTGAAAATTATATAAAGAAATTGTTGAAGGACCGGTAGAAACGGATGGCGATAATCAGAAAAGCGGTGATGAAGGACGCAAAGGCGATTCACCTCATCATCAAGGACAGGACCAAGGACGCAATGGTCCTTCCCCGGCCACTTAATTCCATTTATAATCATTTACGCGATTTTTTTGTGGCAGAAGCGGATGACGGTACAATTGTAGGGTGTTGTGCGCTGGCAATCAGCTGGGATAATCTGGCGGAGGTTCGCTCTCTTGTCGTTGTTCCCGAAGCAAGGGGGTCTCGACTCGGAGAGGCCATGGTTTCCGCGTGTTTCAAGGAAGCTCTGGATCTGGGTATCAATGAAGTCTTTGTTTTGACCAATATTGAAGAATTCTTTGCCGGTCTCGGATTCGTGGCAACGGACAAAAATATCCTGCCCCAGAAAATCTGGGCGGACTGCATAAATTGTCCCCTGTTCCCGGATTGCGATGAAATTCCAATGCTGATCAAACTTTAATTTCGAAAAATAAAAGGAAAACCGCTATGGCCCACAGCCTTAAGGAAGTTCTCTCCAAAGAAACAATAGCTGAAAGAATAAAGGAACTCGGTAAAGAAATTTCCGCAACTTACGGCCAGGAACCTTTGATCTGCGTATGCGTGCTCAAAGGGGCCTATCTCTTTTTTGCGGACATCACCAGGGCGCTCAGTTCCGATCCGGAGATAGATTTCGTTCGCCTTGCCAGTTACGGTTCCGGCACAAGCAGAACAGGAAATATGAATTTTTCCAAAGATCTGGAGGTATCTATTGCCGATAAGCATGTTCTTATCGTAGAGGATATCGTAGATACCGGGCATTCGGTGGAATTTCTCAAACATGTATTTGGAAAACGCAATCCCTTGTCCATAAAAATTTGTTCCTTGATCGATAAAAGGGAGCGCCGCGAGGTGGACCTGGAAGTTGATTTTCCCGGTTTTGTGGTTGATAGCGGCTTTCTGGTGGGTTACGGAATGGACTATGCTGAAAAATACAGGTATTTAAGTGCGGTGTATGAACTGGAAAATGTTTAGTTCCGGCAACTTGATATGAAATAAAATCCGGTATTACATTAGTTTAACCCATTGATGGCAGGTAGAGCGGTCCATGATAGTTACATGTCCAAAGTGTGAGACCAAGTTCAATTTACCCGAAAGTAAAATTCCGGCGGGCGGAGCAAAGGTGAAATGCTCCAAATGCGGCAATATCTTTAAAGTGACGCCTCCCGCCCCCGCTCAGGAACCTGAAGATGAAGTCGATGCCATGCTTCGGGAAGAGCAGGCTGCCGAGCAGCCCAGCCCGAAACCTGTGCCCAAACCCAAGCCCGCGCCTAAGCCTGCACCGGAACCGGCACCCGAACCGGAGCCGGAACCGGAACCGGAACCGGAAGACACCTCTTTTGATGATGATCTGTTCAACGAAGCTGCAGACGAGCTTGGTGACGAGCTTGAGGATGATCTTTTCGCCGGTATTGACGATGATACTGCCGAGGGCGGCAAAGATGACGAATTTGAAGATGACCTTTTCGGTGGAGATACCTCCAATGATGCGGAAATAGGGGCAGACCTCTTTGACGATGACGAAGAACCTGCCGCCGGTCCCGGTGAAGCCGCAGCAGAGGATGACGGTTTCGACATCGATGATGAATTTTTTGATGATGACGAACCCGCCGCTGAGCAATCTGCCGCCGGTCCTGCCGAGTCTGATGATGAACTCTTTGATGACGATGATCTTTTCAGCGAAGATGCCGAAAGCGATGATTTTTCCGATGATGGACTTTTCGACGAGGAAGACACTGTTGAAGAGGAATCCGGGAGCATGGATTTCGGGGAAGATGATGATATAGAGGAAGAGGATTTTGTAGAGGACGACAGCCTGGCTCTTGATGACGGTGAGATTGACGGTATCGAAGAGTCCGATGAGATCGGTTTTGATCTGGACGATGACCTTGATGCCCTGCCTTCATCAAAGAAGGGCGGTAAAAAAGGCAAGGGGATGATAATCACCCTCGTGCTGCTGCTCCTGTTTGCCGGAGGAGCCGGGGCTGCCTGGTATTTCAAGGTATGGGAATCACTTCCGTTCTCCATCCCGTTCATCTCTTCCGATGATGCAGGCACCAGCGATCAGAATGAGCCTCCGTCCAAACGTTTCAGCAAATTCTCTTTTAAGGATCTGCGCCAGTTCTACGTGAACAACGATAAGGCCGGGCAGCTTTTCATCATTGAAGGCAAGGTGGTCAATAATTTTGCCACTCCCAAAGAGCTTGTAGAAGTAGAAGCACAGCTTTTTGATGACAAGGGGCAGGTTCTGGATTCCAGACGGCTTATGTGCGGGAATACCCTTTCCCTGTTCCAGCTTGAAGTGCAGTCCAAAGAGGAAATAGAAGCCGGTCTTGCTTCCAAGGTCGGAATACTTTCCAATAACACGCTGCTCAAGCCGGGAATGGATACACCGTTCATGGTCGTGTTCTTCAAGCCTTCACCCTCGGTCAAAGAATATGTGATCAATGTGGTGGACGCCAAGAATCCGCCCAAGAAATAATCCTTGCCCGCTCGGCCCCAGCGGTCGCGGCGAGGATAAAACGAATGCCGAAAGTTTCAGGCGGGAGATATACCAAAGGTTGAATCTCCCGCCTTTTTGTTTTTATGAGTATTTGATGCGCTCCGCGTGTTTGATAAACGGATTTAGTCTCTATAATTTTTATCCCAGCTTATCCGTGCGCGGGGCGTAAGCTTATTGAAAGGTTTTGAAAAGGGGAGTCCAGAGGGGAAAAACTTTTGCAAAAGTTTTTCCCCTCTGGCCGCCGGAGGCAACCGGCGCCAAGGGCAATGGTCCCGTGAGATATAAATGATAACATTTATCCGGAAGCCGGAGGAATTTTGAAGACCAGAGACGTGTTCATATGTTCGAACTGCGGAGCGCAGGCTTTGAAATGGCAGGGACAGTGCCCGAGATGCGGGGAGTGGAATACCTTGCAGGAAAAGGTTGTAGTTCGCAGAAAGGGCGGAGTGGTGCATGCTGCTTCCGGGGTGCAGGCTGTGCCGCTGTCCGAAATTCCGGCTGAGTATACCGAGGCGAGGTCTACCGGGTTCCGTGCACTTGATGTTGTGCTCGGCAAAGGGTTCGTGCCCGGAGGGGCAGTGCTGCTTGGCGGTGAGCCGGGTATAGGTAAATCAACTTTGCTGTTGCAGCTTGCAGCGGAACAGGCGCGCATGGGCAACAAGTCCGTTTATTTTTCCGGCGAGGAGTCGCTGGCGCAGATACGCGGCCGTGCCGATAGGCTTGGGCTGCTGCATTCCGGAATGCTGGCAGTGGCTTCCACCAGTGTGGAAGAGGCCGTTACTCTGCTTGAGGCACCGGAAAAGCCCGACCTCATGATCATTGATTCGGTGCAGACCTTATCTTCGCCGCGCGCGGAGGGCATTCCCGGAAGTGTGAGTCAGGTGCGTGCCGTATCGTCGGAGCTGGTAGAGGCGGCAAAGAAGACCAGCACCACGCTGGTCATAGTCGGACACGTGACCAAGGACGGCCAGATCGCCGGGCCCAAGCTGCTGGAACACATGGTCGACACCGTTCTGTATCTGGAAGGTGACCGCAAGCACATGATGCGCATCATGCGGGTGCTCAAGAACAGGTTCGGTCCCAGCGATGAACTTGTGGTCTTTTCCATGCGTGAATCGGGAATGGAAATTGTCGAGGACCCATCCACATTGTTTCTTGGAGACCGCGATGAATCCTGCTCCGGGGCTGCGGTGGTGATGGCCATGGACGGGCACAAGCCTTTTGCTGTCGAGGTGCAGGCGCTTGCCAGCCGCACGGTTCTTTCTATTCCCCGGCGTACCGCTTTGGGTTTCGATACCAATAGATTGAATCTTATTCTGGCCGTGCTTGAAAAGAGGCTCAATCTGAATCTGGGCCAACTGGATATTTATGCCAAGATAGGCGGGGGGCTGGCCATGCGCGACCCCGGTCTTGATCTGGGAGTGGTCGCGGCGGTGCTGTCCTCGTTCTATGATATGCCGCTCCAGCCCGGAGCCGTCTTCTGGGGCGAGGTGGATCTTAACGGGCGCATACGCCCTGCCTCCGGAGGTGAGACCCGTCTGAAGCAGGCGGACCGTCTAGGTTACGGGCCGATTTATCAGTCCGAGACCTGCCGCACCCTGGACGAATTGCAACGCAGGCTGTTCGGATCATAATTTACACTGGCTGACCGGGTAGATTTCGGCCGGAACAGTGGTACACTTCTACCCGAACAGTGATTTTATAAAATTTTATTGCACGACTCTTCCAATTTAGTACATTCTTGCTCTTCGTATGCTTTTTATCCATGAACATGGTTTAGCAGATAAAGAGGGCAATTATGTCTATAAACGTTCTTCTTGTTGATGACGAACCGGGCCTTACGGAAGCCTTGTCCAAACGGCTTTCCAAAAGAGGCTATACCGTGCATGAGGCCGACAGCGGCAAAGGGGCGCTCGACCTGCTCGACCGGGGAACCGGTGTGGATGTCGTGGTCCTTGACGTGCGTATGGCCGGAGTCAACGGTCTTGAAACTCTCCATCGTATCAAAAGCGCCTATTCCGGCGTGGAAGTGGTCATGCTCAGCGCTTACGCCACCCCCCAGTGTGCCGTGGAATGTCGGCGCTGGGGCGCAAGGGATTTCCTTAGGAAGCCCGTACATCTGGAAGAACTTGTCGCAGCAATAGATGCCGCAGCATCATCCCGCCATCCTCGACCTCAGTAATTTCCGTAATTCATTAATTCATTTTCCATAGTTTGGAGTTGCCTCCGGCGGCCAGAGGGGAAAAACTTTTGCAAAAGTTTTTCCCCTCTGGACTCCCCTTTTCAAAACCTTTCAACAGGTTTTCGTCCTGTGCATGGATAGGCAGGTTGTTTGGTGAATATTATGATCAAAGATTTAGGTAAAAACATTCGTGGTGATCTTTTCGGCGGGGTCACGGCGGGCATAATTGCTCTGCCGCTGGCTCTTGCATTCGGTGTGGCCAGTGGCGCCGGAGCAGCCGCCGGACTTTACGGGGCGATAATCCTCGGATTCACGGCGGCTCTGCTGGGGGGAACTGTCACGCAGATTTCAGGCCCGACCGGTCCCATGACCGTGGTGGTCGCCGCAACCCTGACATCGTTCTCCGGTGATATGGGTTCCGTCTGCGCTGTGGTCGCCCTTGGCGGGATAATGCAGGCTTTCTTCGGCCTGTTCAGGCTCGGGGCATTCGTGCGTTTCATTCCTTACCCGGTCATATCCGGGTTCATGTCCGGCATAGGCGTGATAATCATCATTCTCCAGATTGATCCCATACTCGGCGTTAAGGCCTCCAGTTCTCCTGCTGCGGCTCTGATGGGTCTTTCCGGGGCGCTGGCTGCGGCGTCCACTCCGAGCATCATGCTTGCCGTTGCGACCATGGCCATAGTCTTTCTTGTTCCTGCACGGATCACCCGGATAATTCCTTCGCCGCTGATAGCACTGCTGCTGACAACGGCTGCGGCGTGGTTTTTCCGCCTCCCGGTCATGACCATTGGGGAGATTCCCTCTTCGCTGCCCGACTTCAGCCTGCCGGACTTTGATCTGCACAACTGGAGCTATATCGCCGGGACGGCGCTGGCCCTTGCCGCACTTGGCAGCATCGACTCGCTGCTGACCTCACTGGTGGCCGACTCCCTTACTAAGGACAGGCACGATTCCAATCGAGAACTCATCGGGCAGGGCATCGGCAACATGCTTTGCGGTTTTTTCGGCGCACTGCCCGGAGCCGGGGCGACCATGAGAACGGTCGTTAACGTTAAGGCCGGGGGCCGTACCAGACTTTCCGGGATGATTCATGCGTTTGTACTGCTTGCCGTCATTCTAGGTGCCGGTCCTGCTGCGGAGCATATTCCGCTGGCCGCGCTGGCCGGGATACTGGTCAAGGTCGGGGTGGATATACTGGACTATCGCATGCTTAAGATGATCCGCAGGATTCCGCGCAGTGACCTTGCCGTTATGCTCACCGTATTCGGAGTGACTGTTTTTGTTGATCTGGTTCTTGCCGTGGCCGTGGGTGTGACTCTGGCTGCCATGATGACCACCTGGCGTATAGCCAGCCAGACGCAGATCAGTATTTTCGAATCCGACCGCTGCAGTGTGATGAAACGCAGGGAAAAGGATATTCAGGAGCAGAGCAGCTTCCGTATCCGCGTGGTCAGCATCAACGGGCCTTTCTTTTTCGGTACTTCCTCCCAGATGTCGGACAAGGTTGAGAAGCTTGTGGGTACGCGCATCGTGGTCATAAACTGTATGGATGTGCCTTTTGTGGACGTATCAGCTGTTTTTGCGCTCAATGAGATGGTCGAGAAACTTCGGTCTGCAAACATCACGGTCTTGATGGCCGCCAACGAAGCCATAAGCAGGCGGCTTGGTGATATGGGCATTGTGAAGCTTGTCGGAAAGGAAAACATGTTTCTGAGTCACGGCAGTGCCTTGCAGGTAGCAATGCTTGCCTTGAATGAGGAGGATGAGCGGGCCGCATTCAAGGGGCCGCTGGCGGAAGTTTAATTCGAGTTCAGCCCTTGCTCAAATCGGCTGCGGTGTATAAGGTCGTGCTGCCGTTGCGGCATGGCCCGGATGTCCCATCAATTACCGATTTGAGCAAGAGCTGTTATGACGAAGAAAGTCTTTCTGGTCGCCGGAGCGCGGCCGAATCTTATGAAGGTTGCCCCTATTTTCCGTGCTTCGCGGAATGTCGATTCCGTTCAGTGCGAAATGGTCTACACCGGGCAGCACTACGACCGCCAGATGTCGCAGGTTTTTTTCGAGGATCTCGATATTCCGAAACCTCGGTTCAACATGGGTAAATCCACCGGCACGCATGCGGAGCAGACCGGGGCGATAATGATCGCTTTCGAGAAGATGTGCATGGAGGAAAAGCCCGACCTCGTGGTGGTTGTGGGTGATGTCAACTCCACACTTGCCTGCTCTGTTACCGCGCGCAAGCTCCATATTCCGGTGGCCCATGTGGAGGCGGGCCTGAGAAGCGGTGATACCGACATGCCCGAAGAAATAAACCGCATGGTCACCGATTCCATAAGCAATCTTTTTTTCACAACCGAAGACCACGGGCGCGACAATCTGCTGCGCGAGGGCAAGAATCCGGACAATATCTTTCATGTGGGCAACGTGATGATCGACAATCTTTTTCACAATGTCGGGCGATTGGGCCCCGATATTGTGTCCGGTTTCAGCTGCAGGGAATTAAAAGAGAAAACAGGCCGTTACGGGTTTATGACCCTGCACCGCCCCTCCAATGTGGACAATCGCGAGGTTCTTGAGGGTATTGTGGATGCCCTGAACACCATTTCCGCTAATCTCCCGCTGCTTTTTCCCATTCATCCGCGCACCGAAAAGATGATGAAGCTTTTCGGCATTTCCTTTTCCGAGAATGTGCATACTTTCCCTCCACTGTCGTTTCGGGAATCACTGTATCTTTGGAAAGACGCGCAGGTCGTTATTACCGACAGCGGCGGCCTGCAGGAAGAGACCACCGCCCTTGGAGTACCTTGCGTGACAGTCCGGAAAAACACGGAGCGTCCTGTGACCATTGAAAAAGGTACAAACGTGCTGGCCGGTATTTCCGGGGAGAATATCCTGCGCGAGGTCGGCAGGGCTCTGGAAAGGTCCGGGGGTGAGGCTCCGAAGATAGAAGGCTGGGACGGTCATGCTTCCGAACGTATCTGGAAGGTGCTGGTCGAGTTTCTGGCCGAGAGATGACGGAGCAGGTGTTTCCGTTATTCTGAAGGGCTATCTTTTTCTTTGTAAATCAATTGTGTTCCCGGTATACTGAATTTTCATTCTTTTTTTTTGCCGCATCGAGTAGCGGTGTTTTGGGCCTGCTGTTTCAGGTTTACGATACAGCCGGGTCCCTTGTGTCTGTTTCCGGATTATCCGGGAACGGGGCTGTTTCGGACGCTCGGCCGTCCGGTGTTGGGTTTTGGCGCGGCTTTTTTGTCGCTGTGTCGAAATTTACGGGAAAATCGGCATAAACGTTTTTCCTGTCGGCTGCGGGATTTTTCCCGCGCAGTCTTATTTGCATGGGGGGCTGTCATGGAACAGCAGAAGACTCTTGTGGAGTTGCGGGGAGTCAGCAAGTCCTTTGACGGGGATATTGCTCTGGACAATGTCGACATCTCCATCAGGGACAAGGAATTCCTGACCATTCTCGGTCCTTCCGGATGTGGAAAGACCACCATCCTCAGACTTATCGGCGGATTTGAAACGCCTGATTCCGGTTCTGTGCGCATCGGCGGACAGGCGGTGAACGACCTGCCCCCGGAAAAGCGGGCGGTCAATACCGTTTTCCAGAGCTATGCGCTTTTTCCGCATATGAATGTCTTCGACAACGTGGCTTTCGGGCTGAAAATGCAGAAGATTCCGGCCGATGAGATTCGCGCGAGGGTTGAGGAAGCGCTTGAGCTGGTTGAGATGGCCCGTTTTGCCAGACGCAGGCCGCAGGAGCTTTCCGGCGGACAGCAGCAGCGGGTGGCTATTGCCAGGGCGCTGGTCAACAAACCGCTGGTTCTGCTGCTTGATGAATCCTTTTCAGCGCTTGACCGCCGTCTGCGCAAGCAGATGCAGATGGATATAAAGCACCTCCAGAGGGAAACCGGAATCACGTTCGTGCTGGTTACTCATGATCAGGAGGAAGCCTTTACCATGTCCGACCGGGTGGTGGTCATGAATCACGGACAGGTCGAACAGGTGGGGAGTCCGCGCGAGGTTTATGAAGAACCCGAAAACCTTTTTGTGGCGCGGTTCGTGGGCGAAACCAATTTTTTTGACGCCGTGGTGGAATCGTGCGTTCCGGTGAGCGGCGGCTACAGAATAAGAGCCGCCATGGAGGGCGGAAGCTGTTTTCTGCTCGGAAACCGCGAATTTTCCGCCGGAGATGATGTGCGGGTCCTGTTGCGCCCGGAAGACCTGCAGTTGGAAGCTTACTCCGATCATTGCTTTACAGATGAGCGGCCCGTGTTCAGGGGACATGTGATGGAAACCGTGTACAAGGGCACCACCTACGATGTTGTGGTTGAACTTGAAAACGGGCGTAATGTGCTGGCCACCGAATTTTTCAATGAAGACGCTGAAAGCGTTGCCTTCCGTCCCGGCGATGAGCTTGCCGTGAGCTGGATTGAAGGCTGGGAGGTGGTTCTGCCGCATGAAAAACAGAGTGAACTCTAAGTCCGCCGCCTCCGCCATATGGATATGGCTGATCCTGCTGATTGTTATTCCGAATATTCTGGTCCTGGGCGTTTCCTTCCTGAGTGTAGATACCGATAATTTCGCATCGCTGCCTTTAACCCTGGAGAATTACCTTGATCTTCTGGACCCGGCGGTGCTGAAGATTTTTTCCCGCTCTTTCAATCTTGCCGCCGTGGCGACACTGATATGTCTCATTTCAGGATATCCGTTCGCCTGGTTTCTGGCCCGGCTTTCGAAACGCTGGCGGCCCCTGTTTCTCCTTCTGGTCATCGTTCCTTTCTGGACCAACTCGCTGGTGCGGACTTACGCCCTGGTGGCCATGATCAATGCCAACGGACTGATCAACAAGATCCTCATGTCGTTTGATCTCGTGAGCATGCCGGTTCAGATGCTTTATACCAGAGGGGCGGTCCTGCTCGGACTCAGCTACACGCTGCTTCCCTTCATGGTGCTGCCACTTTATTCCTCCATAACCAAGCTGGACCCGAGACTTCTGGAAGCCGGACGGGACCTTGGCGCCGGTCCGGTGAGTACCTTTCTGAGAGTTGCGCTGCCCCTGACCATGCCCGGTATTGTCTCCGGCTGCATGCTGGTTTTTCTTCCCGCGTTGGGCATGTTCTATATTCCGGATATTCTGGGGGGATCAAAACAGGCACTTATCGGAAACTTTGTTCGGGATCAGTTCCTTGTGACGCGTGAATGGCCGGTGGGAGCTGCCGCCAGCGTATTTCTGACCGCGCTTATGGGTGTAATGTTTCTCGTGCAGTCCGTTAGCCGGGCCAGGGCAAGCAGGAAGCGCATATGAGTAAGCTGAACCGTATTTATTCCTTCATGGTTTTTGTCTTTCTTTACCTGCCGCTGGCGGTGATGGTGGCCTATTCCTTCAATTCATCGAAGTATTCGATGAACTGGAAGGGATTTACCTTTGACTGGTATTTCCGGCTGGCCGGTAATGACCGCCTTGTGGAAACCGCCTTGAATTCATTGATGCTTGCTTCTGTCTCGGCCACCGTGGCTACCGCGATAGGCACTGTCGCTGCGGTGCTTATCACCAAATACCGGTTTTACGGCCGCCGCCTGATGAAAGGTTCTCTTTATGTGGTGATGATGGCCCCGGATATTGTCATGGGGATATCCCTGCTGATCCTGTTCGTGGCCTTGTCCGTACCGCTTGGATTCTGGACCCTGCTGCTGGCTCATGTGACCTTTTCCGTGCCTTTTGTTGTGGTGACGGTTTCTGCCCGGCTCAACGGGCTGGACCCGCATCTTCTGGAGGTGGCCAAGGATCTGGGAGCCGGAGATTATGAAACTTTCAGGGATATAATCGTACCCCTGGCCTGGCCTTCGGTTCTGTCCGGATGGCTTTTGAGTTTCACCCTGTCCATGGATGACGTGATTGTCAGTTTTTTTACCACCGGCCCTTCATTCGAGATACTTCCCCTGCGGATCTATTCAATGGTGCGGCTGGGGGTGAAGCCGGAAGTGAACGCGTTATGCGCAGTGATGATTGTGGTCACCCTTGTGCTGGTGAGCATTTCGCAACTGCTTATCAAGGAGAAAAAATGAAAAAACTGTTTTTTACGCTGTTGTTGCTTGCCGTTTCGTCTTCCGCCTTTGCCGGGGACCTGATCCTGTACAACTGGTCGGAATACATGCCCAGAGAAGTTCTGGAGCAGTTTACCAAAGAGACCGGAATCAAGGTCAAGGAAGTTACCTACGACAGCAACGAGGCCATGTTTACCAAGATCAAGATGGTCAAGGATCATGGGTATGACCTTGTTGTTCCGTCTACCGATTTTGTTATCCGCATGAGTGCCGAGGGCCTGCTTCTGCCTCTGGACAAATCAAAGCTGCCCAACTTTTCCAACCTCGACAAGCGGTTTATCGATCGTGATTTCGACAAGGGTAACAAGTACAGCGTGCCGTATTTCTGGGGTTCTTCCGGGATAGCGGTAAACACCGATTTCGTTCCTCTCAATAAGGTCAAGTCGATCAAGGACCTGCTTGATCCTGCCCTGAAAGGCCGCATCCTGCTGCTCAATGACCTGCGCGGAGTTTTTGCCATAGCCCTCAAGGCCAATGGTTATTCCGTCAATGATCGTGACCCGGAGCATGTCAAGGCTGCGTATGAATTTCTGCAGAAACTGCTGCCCTCGGTAAAAGTTTTTGACTCCGACTCTCCGAAGCAGGCCATGCTGAGTAACGAGGCCATGGTCGGTCAACTCTGGAACGGGGAAGCATATGTTGCCAATCAGGAAAATCCCTCTATCAAGTATGTCTATCCTCAGGAAGGGTACAGTCTGTGGATGGATCATCTGGCTATTCCCCGTGGAGCCAGAAATATTGAGGAAGCGCATAAATTCATCAATTTCATTCTGCGTCCGGATGTGGCGGCCAAGATCGCGTCCGAACTGGGATATTCTTCTCCCAATGCCGAGGCCGTCAAACTGCTGCCCGAAAAGATGCGCAAGAACCCCATTTCATATCCTGACGACGAAATCCTTGCTCGCGGTGAATTCGAAGTGGGGCTTGGTGATGCTACACCTATGTATGAAAAGTACTGGCTGAAACTCAAGACAGCCGAGTAGAAGCCGTTGTATTTAGAGTTATTACCCGCTCCCGCCTGTCGGGGGCGGGTTTTGTTTTGATGCGCTCCGCGTTTTTTGGGTGGCAATTATCATGTTTTTAAATCCCGTCTCTTTGGTATATGTAGAAAACATCAAGTAACCTGTCAGTTGGTAACGTATTCGAACCGGACTGATATCGTGCCTGTCATGGAGTGAAGGTATGCATGTTTTTGTAAGACGATTTCTTCTTGTTTTTCTTGTCCTGCTGTCATTGCCGGCGCAGGCATCCAATATTTTTCCCCTTGAGCCGCCGGATACATCCAGCCCGCGCGATACTCTGCACAGTTTTATCTACTATACCGATGAACTCTATAAGGAAGCTGTTGCAGCCCATGAAAATGTGGTGCTGGAGAAGGAGTACCTGCAACGGGCAGAGCGATGTTTCGATTTGAGCCAGGTGCCTCCTACCCTGCGCAGCAGCGTAAGCACGGAGTCCGTGTTGCGGCTGCGGGAAATTCTGGATCGCATTGAAATGCCGCCCATGGAAGATGTCCCGGACAGGCATGATGTAAAAGCGCAGAACATATTGGTCTGGCGTATTCCGCATACCGAAATAACCATCGGCCGGGTTGCCGAGGGGCCCCGCATGGGTGCCTACCTGTTTACTCCGGAGACGGTGGACGGGCTGGAGGGGTTTTACGGAGAGGTTAAGGATATCCCCTACCGTGCGGACAGGGGGAAGGATTATACGGGGCTTTACGAGCAGTACATATATTCTTCCGGATGGATGATTCCGGACGGTTTTCTGGGGTTGCTGCCCTCCTGGATGTTTAAAGGATATTATGGACAGGCGATATGGCAGTGGACCGGGCTTGTCCTTATCATTGCCTTGTGTGCCGCCAGCCTGCTGTTGTGTTTCAAATGGCAGCGAAAGAGATCTCTACGGAGACGCAAGGGCGGGTTGAGGCTGGGCAGGATCGCCTTGCCTGTATATGCTATTTTTCTTTGCGTTTTTATCAAATATATAGCCGTAGACCAGATAATGATAACCGGGGATATACTTGCCTACCTCACAATTCTGCTCGGTCTGTGTTTCTCTGTTTCGGCCGGTTTGGCGATTATTGTTGCCGGTGACATCATCATGCGTGCAATCATATCCTCATCTAAGATTCGTGAAGAAGCGCTTGATGCGGATGTAATCAAACTGGTCTGCCGTCTTGTTTCCTTTGCGCTGGTGTTCGCGCTTTTTTACAAGGTCGGAGCCTATTTCGGCATTCCGGTGACAGCTATTTTCGCTTCCGCAGGTATTGCCGGTGTGGCCGTAGCGCTTGCCGCACGTGAGACCCTGGCCAACTTTTTCGGCGGGGTATCCATTTTTCTCGACCGTCCGTTCCGGGCCGGGGACTACATTGTGCTGAGCAGCGGTGAGCGCGGTGAAGTCAAGGCTGTCGGAATGCGCAGCACGAGAATACTTACCCGTGACGATGTGATGATCACCATCCCCAACTCGGTTATCACCAACGGAAAGGTTGTGAACCAGAGTATGCCGTACCCCTCGTTCCGGGTGCGGATTCAGATCGGGGTGGCCTACGGTTCGGATATCGACAAGGTTGAAAGTGTCCTGCTGGAAATTGCGGCGTCCAGTTCAATGGTTGTGCAGTCCCCAGAGCCCCGGGTGCGTTTCAGGTCTTTCGGGGATTCCGCGCTTAATTTTGAACTGCTTTGCTGGGCGGCCCGGCCCCATGACCGAGGTCGGCTGATTCACGAACTGAACAAGGCCATATACAAACGATTTAACGATGAAAATATTTCCATTCCGTTTCCGCAGCAGGATGTTTATGTCCACCGGGTTGATAAGTAATTTGCAGAGTAGCTGTTCTTATGCGTAAAAACAGAATCCACTAGCTGCAGGTATATATTAAAACAGGAGATGTTTTTCAGGAATTCTTTATGAGTGAAGAGAAAAAAATAAAAAAATTCAAAGGTGAAGTCTCTCGGCAGGATCGTGCTGCCCTTAATGGTCACCAATCTGCAGTATTCTGGTTTACCGGGCTTTCCGGGTCTGGAAAATCGACAATAGCCCATGCCTTGGAGAAGAAATTATTCGATAACGGGTTTAGGGCCTATGTGTTTGACGGAGACAACGTCCGCCACGGTTTGTGCTCCGATTTGAGTTTTTCTCCGGTTGCCAGAACGGAAAATAATCGTCGCATAGCTGAAGTTGCAAAACTTTTTGTCGAGAATGGCACCATATGCATGTGCGCTTTTATTTCCCCTTTGAAAGCGGATCGAGAGATGGCCATGGAAATTATCGGTGGAGAAGATTTTCATGAAATTTTTGTTACGTGTCCGCTAGACGTTTGTGAGCAAAGGGATGTGAAGGGGTTTTATAAACTGGCGCGCGAAGGAAAAATTAAAAATTATACCGGAATATCCGCTCCATATGAGGTGCCTGAAAATCCGGATCTGCTTGTTGACACCGATAAGGAGACATTGGAAGAGTCGGTAAACAGGGTCTTTGAATTCATACTTGGGAAAGTGAAGAAGTAGCCGTAGGACAGGTTGTTCTGTCTTCTCGCCATTATGATTTTGCGCTGTTGAGTTACCGGCCCCGCACTTGGTGCGGGGCCGGTTGTTTAGGGATTTAGATTTATTCAGATTCAGATTTGTCTGTGTCTGGGGTTGTGGATTTATCTGCAGATGTGGATGTGATAGTATATGGTATAGCGGACATTACTGTCGCATTGACAGGCGCTTTTCCGTCTTCTGAGGTTCCGGCAGAAACCTTAACCGCAACGCCTTTCTTCATATCGGAAAGCTTGATATCGAATAAACCATTGCCGGGAATTTTATACCACCCGGCAAGTGAGGATGCTGCCCTGAAACCGGCCTGTGACAGGTAGGTGCTTAAGATGGCGGCGTTCTCAATTTTCATGACACTGTTTTCCCCCACCCCGGAAAATGACACCTGTAGGACTCCTGCACCATTTTCCGCAGCAATATATGTCATACTTGAGCTTGCAGAAAAATTCTCTGCTGTCTGCTTTGCTTCTTTTTTTTGGGGGGGGAAGTAGATGATATTATGCCATTTCCCTTTATCCTGAAGTCTGATTTTTAGTTTTTTCGGGTTGGATTTGGTACTGTTAAAAGACATGAACTGTATTTTGCAACCCCGCCCGTCATCGTTGACAGTAAGGGAATCCGCAGCCAACCGGTAAGTTCCCGATGCCGCCGTGACGTCCAGGATAGGTGAAATTTCATCCTTGCGCAGGTTTCTACCGCCGGCAATCCTTACGGTTGTGGTGCTACCGTCATCTACCGCGATGAAACTCAAACCCGTGGGAATGGAGAGTTTCTTGGGAATGGATTCGGTCTTCGAAGGAACCTCAAAAGAGGTGTAGGAATACTGGCCTCCAACCCACAGGTCGGCCATATCGGTCCAGACCTGTTCACGGAGACCGTCTACCACTCTTGAGCATATGTCTGTTTTATTTTCACTGTCCAGATCTTTGCAAAGTTGATCAAAATAAATCTGGAAACTTTCCCATCTGTTAGTCTGTACTGCCCTTGCCATTCTGAAAGCATCCGTGATCAGTTCTACGTCTTCGGTTTCATCTGTTTCAATCCTACGGGGAGACTTTATTCCATACTTTGCAAGAAGTCCTCTTATTCCCTGGATAATCTGGGTGTGGTTCTTGCCCTCCAGCGGCTTGCCTGTGACATAGTTGACGAGTGTGGTTCTGGTTACGGCAAGCAGTTTGTCGTAGTCCGGAGCTTTGCTTCCAGGTACCATCAGCAGCAGGGTTACATAATGAGTGCGGGGAACCATGACCCTGATTTTTTCACTTCCTGTTTTGGAAGCTGTCTGCATGGCTCCGAAACGTACCCTTATGGAGTTGTCGGAGATGCGGCCTACTGTCATGAGGCTGTTGTAATCGTTCCCGGAGAGCTTCAGCAGGTCCTGTAGTGTGTTTTCAATCCCTGTTTCCAGACCAAGGCCGTTTATTGTTGCCTGGATAGCCATGCCCATTCTTATGATGTCGTCATTGATCCTTCCGAAGGAGGATCGTTCCAGGTCTTCCGATACGAGCAGGGGAACAACGTAGGGAGCTTTGGGGTCAATGGCGGGCGGAGTGTCGCCGTTAAAGCTGCCGTCGCCTGTGAAACTGCCTGTACCCTGAAATTCTCCGGTCCCGGTAAATGTGCAGTTGCCGTTGAATTTGCCGGTTCCTGAGAAAATGGAAGTCGTGTTTCCGGTGTTGTGTACTGAGCCATCGTCTTCTTTGGTGAATTTGCCTTGCCCGTCAAAAACGCCACGGCCCTGAAAAAGACCTTCTCCCTTGAACACTCCATCGCCATGGAAAAGTCCCTTGCCATTGAAAGATGCCTTCATTTTTTCCGGAAAAGTGGCTCCGGTAAATCGGTCGGGAAAAAAGGAAATAGTGGAATAGGCATCATAACGAGCGTCATCCGCCATGGGAGTGAGGGAGACCTGCATTCTCACCAGATATGGTGTATAGTCTTTCTTTTGTGAAGCATATTTGACGTACTTATTCAGCAGCCTGATTTCCTGATAAAATGCGGTTGCGGCAGAATAAAGCAATCTTGGGTTGACCTGTCCGGAAGTTGCCTGGGCACCTGCATCGTGAGAGGGGAGGCTGCCGTCATTCACAGACAGGGAGCTTAAATCCGGCTGGGTAAGCGCTTCTTCCCTCACTTCATCCACAGTGGTCTGCGCATCAGTGGCTTTTGTCGTCGTGGTTTTAAGCGTGGTAAGTTTTCCGGCCAGTGCCACCTTCAGGTATGCATCCAGAGAATTGAGGATTTTCCTTTCCTCATTCAAGGTTGCCGGTATTGCTTCATTGAGTGCTTTTGTACTGTTTATGGCGAATTCCGGCTGCAGTTCGTCCTGTATTTCCTCCCAGGGAATGACCGAAAGAACACTTGCGTCCATTGCGGCGACTTCCGACTGCTTGGAACTTGTAAAACCCTTATCCCTGATCGGGGAGTTTTTACCGCATCCCGGAAGAATAACCAGGAATAATAAAATAATGGCGGTTAGTTTTTTCATTTTGCCCCCTGTGTTTTTTTGCAGGGTAGCATGCTTCTGTGTATAACTGAATGTATGTTGTAATAAAAATAAATAAAGATCACGCAACAAAAAAACAGACAGTGACGCTTGCGTACTCTAACTAAATGAAAATTAAGTGATCAGTATGTTAAGACAGCGCCCGACCAACTGAGTCCGATTCCGAAACCGAAAAGCATTATTTTATCACCCCGGGTAAGCCTGCCCTGCTCCTCGGCGCGTTTCATGGCAATGGGAATGGTCGATGATGTGGTGTTGCCTACATCGTGAAGGTCAATGATGACTTTTTCTTTCGGCAGTTTGAGCTTTGTGCACAGGCTTTCGAGCACTTTTTGACTGGCCTGGTGGAAGACAAAGAGGTCGATACCATCCATTCCGGTTCCTGCCTGTTCGGCCAGTTTTCTTATTTCTGCCGGAATGGTTTTTAAAGTGAACTGGTAAACACTGTACCCGTCCATGTGAAAATCAGGGCGTACTGGTTCTTCGCCTTGTGTCCCTGTGTACGGTCCTATTCCGGAATTGTTGCAGATAATGGTTCCGCACCGGCTGCCATCCGTTCCCATGAGGAAAGACGGCGGACATGCCGGTTTATCCAGAATGGTTGCAGCCGCACCGTCGGAAAAGATTATGTATGAGGTTTTGTTGTCCGGATCGATGATCTTGGAATAATTATCCACGGTAACAAGAAGAACCCGTTTCGATATTCCAGAGGCCATGTATCCATAGGCTATGGAAAGTCCGTAGCAGTATCCGCTGCAGCCTAGACTGATGTCGAAGCACTTCGTGGAGGAAGGCAGACCGAGTTCATGCTGCAGGCAGGCGGAAACATGGGGGAGCATCTGGTCCGGAGTCTGTGTACAGACGATCAGAGTATCGGGTAGCTCTCCCTGCGGGATATTTTCAAGGGCACTGGTGGCTGCCTTATATGCGAGCTGAAGGGTTGTTTCGTCTTTTGCTGCATGGTGCAGGTAGCGCACTCCCGTCTTGGGCAGGGAATTCCGCACGTGCCAGTGCGGTTTTGCGCTGTCCAGACTGTGACAGTCCACAATGTTGTCCGGAAGGTAGTATTCTATGCGGTTTATGAAATCGGTCATGGGTTGTGAAAGGGGTTGCTTATTCGTGTCGGGCAAGACTCTTCTGGGTTGCTGACTGCCTGCATTCAGGAGTTGCAGTAAGGAATGTTGAGTCGGTGAGTAATTAATCGCCGTGCAGGCTCAGAAGGGAGTCTTAACCACATTTGATGTTTGGGGCAAGTCTGTTGAAACAATCATATACCTTCTTCGGTGTATGAATAAGCCCCCGGAAGGCTCTGCGCCATTTCGGGGGCTTATATGCTTTCAGGAAGAAGAACGATAAGTTACTCGGCATTGTTCACGGCGCTTATTGCTGCGGGCAGGAAAATGTCCAGTGTATCATGCATTCCGGCCATGAGTTTTCCTGCGTTGTCTCCGGTGTTTGCCATTTCCTTTTCCTGTTTGGACGTATAGTTTTTGGCAAAAAGCAGTTTATTGTTTTTTGTCACCATGCCGTCGAACTGCACCTTGAATTTCATTTCCAGCTGGCCGGGCCGATTGATATAAACCTTGTTGGCAATACCTGTTATGATGAACATGTCTCCGGCTTCGTCCATAGTTTCAAAATATTGAACGTCGAATCCCTGAGACTTAAGCTGACTGAAAACGGACTGCGCCATCCATGTGCCCACATCAACTGAGGGGATGAATCGGAAAGTTGAACTCCGGCCGACATCTTTGATCGGCTTCGATTCTGTAAATTTAACAACTGCAATTTTCTGTGAACATTTTGGGAGTTCCATTTTTATGGGGGTATAGCTCAGGTTGAGGACAGAATCGCGCAGTTTTGTTTCTTCGGCCATACTCCGGCCGGGCAGAAGAATGGCAAGCATGAGCAGAAGTACGGCAAGCAGGGCTGATTTTTTCATTTTTTCTCCCGTGTTATCAGTCAATTTTAGGAAAAGACAGCATACAGGACATCAGTCTAATTTACGCGCAACGTTATTGTCAAAGCTCTTTTGTTATTTGGGGAGCGGGATACTGTCGCGCAATAGCGTGCCTGCTCCTTGACCGCAGGCAGGGGGTGGTTTACTTGCTGTAACTGCTTTTGTCGGCGTATGGCAGGGAATTTAACCATGGTTGGAGATATGAGCGACAGCTATCAGAACAAAAATACATTTTTCTCCGGGCATCCGGATGCTCTGTATATCTGCGCGGTTGTTCTTTTTACTGTTCTGGTGCGGATTGCTACTCTTGAATACATTGAGATCGGCGGCGACTCCCTGTGCGTGTGGGAAAACGTTGTTAATCTGGTTAATTCCGGGCATTATTTTGAGTGGACCCACCATACCATGCGCTGGGCAATCAATATGCCGCTGTACCTTGTGCTCAGGATTTTCGGCACATCCTCGCTTGATTATTATATCCTGCCGATGCTTTTCTCCGCTCTGGCCTCGGTTCTGGCCTATTTTGCCGGTCGTGAGATGGGCGGGCGGCGTTTTGGAGTGCTTACTTCCGTTCTGCTGACGCTTTACCCCAAGATGACCACCATGGGCAGCCAGCTATGGCCGGGGATTTACGAAATGACCTATCTGCTTGGCTGCATCCTCTGTCTGCTGGTCTGGCGTAGAAAAGGCTGCTGGTGGCTGCTTGCGCTGGGCGGCGTGCTGGCCGGGTTTGCGTGGGGCTCCCGGTTGACTTCCATCTATTACGGTCCCGGAGTGCTTGCTCTGCTGCTGGCGGGGAAAAGGGATGTCCGTCCGGTACTGATTTTCTCAGCTTTTTTTGCTATGGTGCTCGGATTGGAGTGGTATTACTTTTATGCCGATACCGGGAATGGTCTCGGTCGGCTCGGAATCATAACCGGCACACATGTGGCGCAGGATGAGCTGCTGGTAAGCGTCGGTAAATACTTTTTGAATTTTACCAGGCTTATCAAATTGCGGGGGCTGCTGCCCGTGGTGCTAGCAGCTGCCGGGGTTTCCGTCTGGCTATTGCGCAAAGGTTCGGAGAACGAGAAGTGCATTGCCGTGCTTTTCCTGGGCGGATTGTTTTTCAACGTGTACATGATTTCCAGCATTTCTCCTCTCAAGCTCGCGGCTCCTGTAGGCAGCAGGTATCTGACCGCCGGTGTCCCTTACATGATTATCGTTCTGCTCGCCGGTCTGGCCCGTTGGCAGAATCATTCCGGAAAGGTCGCCTATATTTTCCGGTGGGGGTTGATAATCGCTTTTGCGCTGTTCACCATCAAAGATATTCCGGCACAGAATACCCTGATTCGGCTTGGTAAAGATCTTGATGTCGCCGATGTTGTACGGCGTGAAAATCTGCCGGTACTTATGCGGTACAATGCCTGGACTCCCAACGGGGTTGAAAAAATAGCTCTGGACCTGGTCGGAGTGGAGCGCAGTGGCCGACTCAAAATCAATGAAGATGAAAAAATGCTCAAGAACGGGCGCAGGATGAGAATAATGCTTTTCGGGCTGCCTACGGACAAAAGTTTCAGGCCGAAGTCCATTGACGGCTATTACTACATATTCAGGGGTGACCGCAGTTCGCTGTCCGGTGCATCCAGAGTTGCAGTGTCTGACTTCAGCCGTAAGGGGCATGAACTGCTCCTCGTTCCGGCGCAGTCGCTTCCCATCGAGATACTCAGAGGTGATAATAAATGAAAACAGCCGTTCTTATTCCCTGCCTGAATGAAGAAGGGGCCATTCCAAAGGTTGTTCGCGATTTTGCCCGGCAGTTGCCCGGAGCGGAAATCCATGTGTATGACAATGGATCGACCGACCGGACCGTAGAGGTGGCAAGGGCGGCTGGTGCCGAGGTGTTTTCGGAGCCGAGGCGGGGGAAAGGCAATGTGGTCCGCCGGATGTTTGCCGATGTTGACGCCGATATCTACGTGCTTGTAGATGGCGATGACACCTATGATCCCTCGGCAGCTACGGCCATGATTGAAAAACTGATCGCAGAGAATCTGGATATGGTTGTCGGAATCAGGGATCACGAGAATGATGATCAGGCTTACAGGGCTGGACACCAGACCGGGAACGCAGTCTTCAACAAATTTCTAGGTGTTGTTTTTGAAAGGACGTTTACGGATATTTTTTCCGGCTACAGGGTTTTTTCCCGGCGTTTTGTGAAGACGTTCCCTTGCCTGAGTCACGGCTTCGAGATCGAGATGGAGATGAGCATACATTCCATAACCGCCAGGCTTCCGGTGGCGGAAGTGGTTACCGCGTACGGCAAGCGTCCCGAGGGCAGCCACAGCAAGCTGAACACTTACCGAGACGGACTGCGTATTCTCATGACGATGGTTCATCTTTTCAGACACATCTCGCCTCTTAAATTTTATGCCGGGATCGGAGCGGTGCTGGCACTGATCTCTCTCGGACTTGGAATTCCCGTGGTCGCTGACTGGCTGCAGACCGGGCTTGTACCAAGGCTGCCTACAGCTGTGCTTGCCGCTTCTGTGGGCATTATCTCATGCCTTTTTTTTGCAATAGGGATCATTCTGAACAGTGTGAGCCGCGGCCACATGGAGATGCGCAGACTTGAATATCTAAATTTTTCATCTCCTTCCGTGTGCATTTCCAAATGTCCGGGGGATGCTGAAAATTGAATTCAGCTCTTTTGAACAGCCGTTTTTTTAGGTTCTGCTGTGTGGGCGGATTGGGATTTGTTATTGATTCAGGAGTGACTTATCTTCTAGTCGGCCTCGGAGTTGGGTCGCTTGCGGCAAGGATACCGGCAATCCTTATCGCCCTGACCGTCTGCTACCGGTTCCACCACGGTTTCACTTTCCGTAAAGGTGGGAGGGCACCCTGGTCCGGGTGGTACAAGTTTGCTTTGTCGAATGCTGTGGGCAGTCTGGTCAATTATGGTGCCTATGTTGCGGTCCTTTTTATCCGGCCGGCAAGTTCTGTAATTCTGGCCGTGGCAGCGGGGTCCATTGTTGCGATGATAGCAAATTATGCCATGTCAGTATGTTACGTGTTTCGTTGAATTACGCTGTCGGCGCGGATTTATTTGCGTACAAATTCAATTCTGGACTTTAATGCCGGGGTATGCTTATCTGCCCAATTTCAGTGCTAAGCCTGAAAATTTGACCTGCTTGAAGGCTTACGAACAAAGAATGAGTTTTGATATAGCGTGAAAGATATAACCGGGATCAATCCAAAACGTATTCTGGTCTGCCAGCTCAGGCAGATCGGTGATGTTGTTTTGTCCACCCCTTCGGTGGCCCTGCTGCACAGGAAATATCCGGATGCGGAAATTCATGTGCTTACCGAGGAGAAGTGCGCTCAGGTTTTCGATAACAACCCTGCGGTGAGCCACGTCTGGAGTATTGTAAAGAAAGAACTGCGCAATCCGCTGAAGGCAGTGTCGTTTTATCGTCGTGTCGGGCGTGCCGGGTATGATCTTGTTGTTGATTTTCAGCAGTTGCCGCGTTGCCGCTGGGTGATGATGTTTTGTAACGCTCCGGTAAGGCTGACCTATAATCCACCGTGGTACAACCGTCTGTTGTACACGAACTGGCCGGAGTTCATCCCCGGCGGTTATGCAGCCAAATACAAGGCCGGGGTTCTGGCCCCGCTAGGCATAGAGTGGAAAGAGGAGCGTCCTGAAATTTTTGTTAGCGATGCTGAAAGGGAACAGGCCCGTGTCTGTCTTGAATCGCTTGGCGTAAGTGATGCTGAGCCGCTTATAACCGTTGACCCGTCACATAGAAGGGAGACTAGGCGCTGGCCCGCAGAGCATTTCGGCAAGCTGCTTGCCCTGATCACCGAGCAACGTCCGTCATTCAGATTTTTCATCCTTTACGGTCCCGACGAAAAGAGTGTCGCTGAAACGGTCAGGGATTTTTCCGGATTGGGCAATAGGTGCGTAATGCTTGAGAAGCCGGGCTCGCTTCGATTGATGGCGGCCCTGATTGACAGGGCGGTGCTGCATATCGGAAACTGTTCCGCGCCAAGGCATTTCGCAGTAGGAGTGGGAACACCGAGCATTACGATTCCGGGATCATCCAGCAGTGCATGGACCTTCCCTTCCCCGGAACACGTGGAAGTTGTGCCTGATCTTGAATGCCAGCCCTGCGGGAAAGAGGTCTGTGAGCGCGGGGATCTGGCCTGTTTGACAGGACTTATGCCTGAGAATGTTTTGAAAAATGTTTTGGAGATAGTTTGAAATACAACCCTGTGGGTTGTTTTTTATATTGTAATTGTTGTTGAATGCCGCAGACTACTTTTTCAAGTAGGTGCGGACATTTCTATATGCTGATTATGGCAGTAAAATTAAGGTAGATATAAAAATGAAAACTTTGAAAGTTGGTGTTATCGGGCTAGGCTGGATGGGCCGAGTGCATCTCAGGAACTATTATGAGATGCCTTTTGTTGAAGTTGTCGGAGTTGTTGACACAAATCAGGAGGCTCTTGACGCTGTCAACAAACAGTTTGATGTTCCAGGATTTCAAACTGTAGAAGAGCTGATGGAAAATGAACTTGATGCAGTCAGCATTTGTGTTCCAACCACTCTGCATCACAGCTTCGGCAAGAAGGTCATAGAGAACAATATTGCTTTGATCATTGAAAAGCCTCTGGCTGCTACTGTTGCAGAAGGTACTGAGCTTGTTGACCGTGCCGCCCAGAAAGGAATTCCGCTCATGGTTGGTCATGTCGAGCGTTTTAACCCTGCTGTACAGCGTGTTAAAGAGCTCATGAGCAACGGAGTTGAACCGATTTCCATCCAGATTGAACGAGTCGGTCCCTATCCGCCGCGTATTCAGGATGTAGGCGTAATAAGGGATCTCGCATCTCATGACATTGACCTGCTCAGATTTCTTTCAGGTTCCAATTTTAAAGACGTGTATTCCGTCATGACTTCCACAAGGGGAGGACATGAGGATAATGCTCTGATAACTGCCGAGACTGAGTCCGGTATTTTATGTAATATCAACACAAACTGGGTTACTCCGTATAAATCTCGTAAGATCAGGGTTGCAGCCAAAACCAAGTTTATTGATGCCAACCTGATTTCTCAGGAAGTCCGTGAGTTCAGTGAGTTTTCCACTTATGACCAGAGCTACAGCGTTCGTGAATGGCCGCTTGTTTTTCGCGAACCGGTCAAGGAAGAACTTACCCAGTTCATAGCCGCTGTTCGTAACGGAACAGCTGTTCCCATTCCTGGAGAAGACGGTCTGGAAGTACTTAAGACGATTGAAAAGATTTTTAATAAATAAAATCTTCGTTCCGGCTGCGCTTGCGAAGCGCAGCCGGAGTTAATAATACAACGGTAGGATATGACTTGGTGTCGGCATGATGTGCATGGTTTATGATTATTTCGTAAACCGAATCTTGAAAGGGATTTGGTGCCAGGTCAAGTGGGGAGCTTTGAGCTTCACCGATCCTATTTTTTACCTTTTTCTGTCCTTTGGGTTTGTGGGACTTTACGTTCCTGCGCCCGATGTTAAGCTGACTTTGGCATGGCTTTTTTTCAAGGCTTTCGTTGAGGAATTCTTTTTTCGTTTTCTTTTGCAGGAGGGTTTTGACCGGCTGCTTAAGTATAGGTGGAGACTGGGACCGCTTAGTCTTGCAAATATATTGGCATCTTTAATTTTTGCTTGCATGCATCTTCTTCATCAACCAGTTCACTGGGCATTACTGACAGGTGTGCCCTCGTTGGTTTTCGGTTATATCTGGCAGAGGTATCGAAGCGTAATTCCCGGAACGTTGATCCATTTTGCCTATAACGCCTGTTTGTTTTACCAGTTCATGTAAACCCTATGATCGGTTCTCTTGACTGATGCAGGCAAGTATAGGATGAATAGAGGGTCTTGAATGGGCAGGGCAGCTTGTTTGTTCGGTTGGATATTTATGAGTAGTCATGACTTCCTATCGTCTGGTTTTTTACGGCGGAGTTCTCAAAATAATATGTATGATATGTTAAGAAAATTATTTCCAGCTCTGATTCTTGCTGTTTTTCTTGTTTCTTCTCCTGCCCTGGCCCAGCCCGAGGGCGGGGATGATGTGCATGCCAATCTGGAAAGTATTTCTCTGGTTGATTTCATTAAATTTGTCGGTCGTTATACAGGACGCAATTTCGTTTTTCAAAAGGGAGCCTTGCCGGGTACCCATATCAGTATTTATGCAGGCCAGTCCCTGACTGAACCGGAGCTTATGGCCGTATTTCAGCAGGTTCTCAGCGGGGCCGGTTTTCATGCCGTAGCACGTGATAACGTTACTTATGTACTGCCACTTAGAGACGCAAAGACAATTGCTCCGGACATTAAGTCCTCTCCGTCTACCGGCAATGGAGAGGAGATCATTACTTCGGTCTTCAAGCTCGGTGATAAGATGGATCCTGAAAAGGTTCAGAAACTATTGCAGCCTTTTGTTTCGCAGATAGGCAGTGTGAGTTCCGTTCCTATGGCGGATGCTGTGCTTGTGAGGGATTTGCAGTCAAATGTGATTAAGATGAAAAAGTTGCTCGACATATTTAAAAAGAGCGGCGCAACCCAGGACACGGCAATCATTGATTTGCAAAAAACGGGCTCAAGGACTGTAGCGGCAAAACTTAATGAATTTTACAAAAAATTGTTCACAGCAGGGAAGACCGGAACCCCGCCAGTAATTGAGTCAATTGACTGGGCAAACTGCCTGCTTGTATCTGGAAGCGGTGAGCAGCTTAAGGCCATTAAAGAACTTGTTGCCAGATTGGATCGTTCAAATGATTCATCTTCCAAACTTAAGGTCTACAGGTTGCATAATATTGAGGCTACTGTTGCAGGCGAAGTCTTGAGTAGTCTTGTTTCAGGCGGAGGGATGTCCACGGGAACATCCAAGGCCGGGAAAAATACGGGAACTGCGGGCTCCACTGATAGTAAAAAATCTATATCGAATTCCGGAAATTCCGATGGGGTGCAGGTTTCGGCGGACGAAACTACAAATACGCTTATAGTCATGGCTTCTGCCGATCAGCTTCCGCAGATTGATAGATTTGTAGAGCAACTGGATCAGGCGCAGGACCAGGTCTATATTGAGGCTCTGGTGCTTGAGACTTCACTAGATTCATATAAAGAATTTGGTGTTGAGTGGCAGGGGGGGATTGAGCTAGGGGGCAGTGTGGCCACCTTAGGGTATACCAAGTCCTCGGATAGTAATCTTGCTTCGTATATGGCAGACCCTTCCTCTGTTCCTGGCGGTTATTCCATGGGTGTCCTTGGTGATACGATATCGTATGCTGGACAGACTTTTCCCAGTATTGGAGCCTTGGTTAATTTTACCAAAACTTCCAGTAACTTTAATCTTATTTCAGCTCCGCAGATTATGACTCTGGATAATACAGAGGCAGAGATTTTTGTCGGTCAGAACAGACCCTACCAGACCGGTACCAGTTCTACCAGCGGTGATGCCGTTGTTTCAACATATTCATATAAGGATGTTGGTATAAAGCTTAAGGTCACTCCGCATATCAACCGTGAAGAAGGGCTCATACGACTGGAAGTCTATCAGACTTATAATACCGTTTCTGAATCTGCGGGAACTCTGCAGCTTCCCGTAACCAATGACCGCTCCACAAAAACCAAAGTACTGCTTGCCGATGGGTCGACAATGGTTATTGGTGGATTGATCAAATCCGAACAGACCAAAGCAGGCGGCGGAGTTCCTTATCTTTCCGACCTGCCGCTTCTCGGTTGGTTGTTCAAGAATACATCGAACAGCGGTTCTAAACAGACTTTGATGGTTTTCCTTTCGGCTCGCATAATTCAAACCACGGAACAACTTGAAGCCCTGAGCAAAGTTAAGATGGATAAATACCGTCAGCAGCGTAAACGTTTTGACGAATATATTGAAAAGGAATTCAACACATTCAAGAACGACTCTCCAAAGAGCGGCTCCGAAGCCACAGGAACTGAAGTCTCCACAACAGAATCAGACGGTTAGCAGGTGTGTGCGTTGAGTAATATCTATGATCTCAGTCAGGTCCCCAGAGAGGTGGTCGACCTGTTTCTCACCTTTCCCCAGAGGAGTGAATTCATTCCTGTTGCGGTTGATAATAACGTCGTTAAAATACTTTTGCAGAACGAATCATCACTGTCCATGGCTGACTTTCTTTCCTGGAAACTTGGAAAAAATGTTTTGACCGAGATAGTGGATGAAGAGGAGTTTTTTCCGCTTCTTGAGCAGGCTCTGACCCTGTGGGAAGAGGAAAGCTCCGTTGAATCGGAGAACGGATCAGAAGAAGCTGAAGACGGGCAGGATCTGCTTGGCTGGTCACATGACGATGCTCCAATTGTCCGGTTGGTCAACAAGACTCTGCACCAGGCTATTTCCACCGGCGCCAGTGATATTCATTTTGAAGGGCAGGGTAACGGATTTGTGGTCCGTTATCGACAGGACGGAGTTCTCAAGGCAGTCAAGAGACTTGATAAGGGACTTCAGGCAACTATAATAGCCAGAATCAAAGTTATGGGCGAGATGGATGTCGCCGAGAGTCGCAAACCGCAGGACGGTAGAATTTTTCTCAAACTCGGGCAGAAGGAAGTTGACGTCCGTGTTTCCACAATTCCGACAATGAGCGGGGAAAAGGCCGTCCTTCGTATTCTGGACCGTTCCAAGAACATCCTTAATCTTGAGGAGTTGGGGCTCAAGGGAGCCGATTTGGAACTGTTCAGGAAAGTCCTGGCTCAGCCGCACGGAATTGTCCTTGTTACCGGCCCGACGGGTTCTGGTAAAACTACCAGTCTTTATGCCGGCCTGAGTGAATTGCCGCGAGATGACAAAAACATAGTTACAGTCGAAGATCCCGTGGAGTATCAGCTATCCGGAATTAACCAAGTGCAGGTCAACAAGGCCGCCGGGATGACCTTCGCGGCTACCATCAGATCGTTCCTAAGGCAGGATCCTGATATTATTCTGGTCGGTGAAATACGCGATCAGGAAACGGCCAGCACAGCTGTGCAGGCATCTTTGACAGGTCACCTGGTCCTCTCTACCCTGCATACGAACGATGCGGCAACAGCTGTGACCAGAATGCTTGATATGGGGATTGAACCTTTTCTGCTCGCTTCATCCCTTTCCCTTGTTCTCGGTCAGCGACTTGTCCGCGTCAACTGCCGCCATTGTTCGCGGGAGGTTGAGGTCTTGGAAAATACCCGCAAGCTTTTTGATGAAGAGGAAGGGCTTCCGACAGAACAGGTTGCAGGGGCAGGATGTGAGCATTGCAACTTTACCGGTTTCAGCGGACGACGCGGTATTTATGAGCTTATTCCCGTCACCGAGGATATGCGCGGCCTGATTATGGAAGTTGCCTCTTCCGATCGTATCAAGGCTTACGCCAAAAAGATGGGTCGCGAAACCATGGTCGACCATGGAATCAGGCTGGTGAAGGAAGGAGTTACCACTCTTGAAGAGGTCGTCAGGGTCACTAAGCTTTAGTCTTTGTTCTAAGCCGCAACACGAAAATATAAATAGGATGTAGTATGAATATTCGGGGTGAGTTCCGCATGCCTGCCTGGGCAGCCGGCTGGAAGGTTTTCCTTGTCTTTGCCTTTGTCTCATTTGCTTTCGCATTCGGTCTGCGCTGCCTTGATCTACCGAAGTGGACAGACCCGTCTTTCAAGGTAAACGGCGAGTTCATCATGGGAACACATGATGCCTATTATTGGCTGGCAGGAGCCAAGGGAGTGGGTAGCGCGGTTAAAAATCCCATGGCTCACCTCGTTCGTTTTCTAGGGTCGATTACAGGGGCACAATACGGGAATATCGCCTTCTGGCTTCCAGCTGTTTTCGCCGGGTTTACTGCGGTGGCGGCCTTCGCATGGGGAGCTCTTGTCGGTGGATCCTGGGTCGGGCTGGCCTGTGCAGCTTTTGCCACGTCAATTCCTGCATATTATTATCGAACCAGACTTTCTTACTATGATACAGACGTTGTCACCCTATTTTTCCCCTTATTAATTTCAGTCCTGATAGCCCGGTGGCTTAAGCCGGGACTTAAGGAAAAGTGGTTTGGAGATTCTGGTGACCACAATAAATATGAACCGACCGGATGGGACTATCTGCTTATGGTTCTTGCCGGTGCACTGACAAGTTATGGTGAACTATGGCATTCGGACCTGCTTACTTTCGGTGTGGTTGCCGGCGTAATAGCGGTTGGTCTGGTTTTCATGAACGGGATAAAGGAAAACAGACCCGTTCTACTTAGGGGCATTATTCTTTTTGCTGCGCCTGCTTTTTTGGGGCTCCCTGGTTTTGCTCTGTCATTAGTTCTGCTATGCGTGTTTCTGCTATTTCCAGGAAAGGCGAAGCAATTTTTGGGAAATATTTGGGTCTGCCTGGCCTTGCTGGTTCTAATTATTGTTGTTGGTGGGATTGGGCAACGGTTTGTCCAGATATTGATCGTCAAATTTCATGCATACCTCAAGCCCGTTGCAGATACAGCTGTTGAAGCCTCCGGGCCAAAATATCCCGGAATCGCTCAAAGTGTTATTGAGGCCCAGAACTTAAGTTTTGAGCAGCTTTTCTACAATCTTACAGGTTCTGCATGGCTTGGATGGCTTGCCTTTGCCGGGTTCGCCTTTACTCTGATTGTTTCACCATTGGTAAGTCTTCTTTTGCCTTTTGCCGGAGTAACTTTTGCTGCCATTACGATGGGTGGACGTTTTTCCATGTTTGGAGGAATCGCCATCGGACTGGGGCTGAGTTATACTGCAGAGTGGATGATCAGGCGGTATATGGCATCTGAGAAGGAAAAGCGGATTATGAGTGCGGTACAGTCAATGGTTGTAATCAGTCTGCTTTTTCTAAATTTTTCAGGGATATACCAAAATGCTCCTGCAACGCCTATCATGGGCGCAAATCATGTTATTGCACTGGTGGAGTCCGGTAAGAAAATGCCGAAGAACAGCACCATCTGGACATGGTGGGACTGGGGCTATGCAAGCATGTATTATACAGGAGTAAATTCATTTGCCAATGGAGGGCACCACGGCGGTCCTGTTCTATTTCCCTTGGCGTTCATTTATTCCACACCTTCTCTTCTGCAGTCAAACCAGATGGTTAAATTTGCTGCTGCCAACAACAATAATCCAGCTGTTGCCTTTGATAAGATGACTCCCGGGCAGGCGCAATACATGCTTGGAGTAATGGGAAAGCAACAGTTTAAGTTTCCTCCTATCCACGATCAGTATGTGGTTGTCAGCTGGGAAAATATTCGCCTTGCCTACTGGATTTTATTTTACGGATCTTGGAATCTTGAAACCGGTAACGGGATCCATCCTTATGTGCGTGCGCTTATGAGTGCGTTTGATGTTGACTTCGGGCAAGGCATGCTCACAGTGAAAGGCCAGGGTACGCAGCCGCTCAGTTCCTACGACATCTTGAAACCAGAAGGCGAGGTAAGGAAGGACTTCTCGGCAAATAGCGGTCCGCACTTACTATATAATACTTCAGTTAGGCAGGGCTTTCTTGTTGACGATTTTGCTTATGCCAGCATGTTAATTAAACTCCTTGTCCTGCCTGCGAAAGATAGTGAGGTAGGCAAATATTTTGAACTTGTTTATGACGGTTTTCCAAATGTGCGGGTCTACAGGGTTTTATAGCAGGATTAGTGAAGAAATTTGTTGAATCATTCTGATGATAAGTGTATATTAACCGAAGTTATGTGGATAACGGTCTAAAAATATTGGATTTTTAGTCCTGTCCTTTTTTTAATAACCAAACTTAAGGAGATCTTTTCATCATGAAAAAGATTACAGTTCTCTTTACAGTACTGATGATGCTGGCAGCTTCCTCCGCTTTTGCTGCTATTACAGCTCAGTACCCGGCTGCGTTGAACGCAACCTGGAAAACCTATACCGGGTTTACAGTTAACGGTACGGCTAACAATCTGAAAGGGCTTCGCAACGCTTCTGAGCAGTTCTTTAACAGCACAAGCGGTGGTTTCTTCGCTAACAAAACCTATCCGAACGCAACTATCTCTGTGTATAACGGAACTGGCGAAGCTAAGATTGTAGTGTTTGATAAGGGTGTTACTCCTTTTCTTTTTGCCCAAAGTCTGAAAAACGTTAACGGTCTTGTCACTATGGCAAGTAACAACGCTACCAACGCCACCACTTACTTTGTTCCTGCATCCGGTTACACCTTTATGATTGGTCTTTCCAACATGACCATTACTAACGCAACCGCAGATAAGAACCCCAGCGCAGCTGGTGCTCTGAACGGTTCTGCCATGAGTTTCCTGTATGATAACGGAACAACTCTTGGTAGCACTTTCAGCACTTCCGATACTTGGGACTACTATGCTTTCGGTTCCGATAACTCCACCAAGGACGTTTTCGCAATCTGCGCACAGGTAAAACTGAATACTCAGACCGGTAACGATAACGCTCAGGTAAAGTTCTGGGAACTTGATGGTGACACCAAGACTTCCGGTTACACTTCCTGGATCGACTACAACGCTACCACCAACGCAGCCGGCACCAAGCTGACCCTGGACACCAACAAGGCTGCTCCTACTCTGTTTGACGCCGCTACCATCAACGCTGACCGCACCATCATTACCGGTTTTGTTAATGGTTCCGACGATGGTGAAGCATACTACGCAATCATGATCAGAAATGGTCAGACTCTTTCCACTAACGACCTTACCAACCGTGCATTCAAACTCGTTTATGCCGGTACCATGGACACTGATGCTAAAGACCAGGGTAACGCCACCGGTGGTGTCCTTGAGTTTTCCGTAGATTCCAATCTCGGAATTGATGGTGACGCTGCTTTCATCAACGGCACTCAGAAAGGTTCTCAGGACTATATCTCTGCAAGCCTCTCCGGTTTCAGTGTTGCTCTTGCAGACACCTCTTTCTACGGTCTTACTCAGTCCAACATGACCATTTACGGTACTGACGGCTCTACCCCTGTCGGTTACTTCTATGGTAAGCAGACTGCACAGAAAGATATGGTAGTTGGTTTCTACGAACCTGCACAGGCTTCTGACGGCACCACCGTTGATGGTCTTGCTCTTGCCGTTCTCGTTCCTAACGCTGCCGCAACTGGTGTAATTGCTCCGGCCGGTGCAGCTTACCAGAACAATGGAACCCTGACTCTTCTTACCTGCGTACAGAACGCAACTTCATACTCTGCAAAGCAGATGCGCGACAACTGGAGCGGAATTTCTTCTGACTTCACTCCTCTGACCGAGGTTAAAGGATTTAACGCAACCTGGGCTACCGGAATTACCAAGGGTGATGTCTACGTAACCTTCCAGTTCCCCATGAACGGCGTTGGCGACAAGGTTGAGAACCTGCGTCTCTACAAGGTCTTCCCGACTTCTGCTAAGACTGTACGTACCTTCAACTACGCTGGTTCCGCTACTCCTTCCGTTGAAGGTTCCTGGTGGATTTCCACAGCAACTGCTGATGGTTACCTGAACAAGAATTCCGTACTCGCTCCCAGCGTAGATTACTATGTTAACTGGGTTGTTAAAGATAACGGTAACTACGACTCCAACTCTACTGCAAGCAGTATTGTTGACCCCGTCGTACTCGGCTCCATGCCTACTTCCAGCTCCAGTTCCAGCTCTTCCGGTTGTGTATTCAACCCCGCTGCTGGTTTCGGTCTGGAATGGCTGCTGCTGATGCTTGCTCCCATGGTTGCTATCGTACGTAGCCGCTTCAAAAAGTAAGCTTTGCACTCCAAAGGTCTTAGACCTAACTAGGTAATTTAAGGGGGCTCTCTTTGAGAGCCCCCTTTTTTGTGGAGTGACGAGCACGGCACGAGTTCAGGAGGTGCAAGTTTTTTACAGTACCGGTGGTGGGAACTTTCTGTTGAAGGCAACAGCGTGTTCAAGAGGCGGTGTGAAGAGGAGGATGAGGCCAAAGTCAGACACGACGAACAGAAACCGGATATCTGGCTGATGTAACGGGTTAACTCAGCCATACGCAGGGGCACCTGATACCCGCCCGGAAATAGCATAAGTTAATCCTGCGAGGCCTGAAGAAAGAAATGGTGTCTTACTTCGGGAGATATTCGTGTCTGTAAGAAAAAACTATTGATGTGGTGACTCAACAGGAAGGATATACATATTTAATCAGAGTCAAGAGTAATGTATTTCTTTATGTAAAGGGAGAAGAAACGATTTTATGAAGAAGTAGCTATATAAGACGGTGTGAACGTTAGAATCGGTAAAGGACAGCAACTTGCGTTCTGGAGATTGGCAAAGAGAGACAATCTTTGAAGCTGTATCTTATTGAAGATGTATGATAATCCCCCGATAATTTAGTGTTCTAAAAAAATAGAATTCTTCAGTAAAGATAACCTAGAAGATTCAGATGAAAAATCCCTTTACAGCGGCAGACAAATTTTAAATATTTTGAAGCAAGCCGAAAATGGTGTTCCCGTTTCCGAGCCTTACCGTGAACACGAAATGAGTAGCGCCTCCTTTTATAAATGGCGATCCAAGTACGGCGCATGGATGCATCTTTGATGGCCCGAATGAAAGAGCTGGACGCGAGAATCGCCAATTAAAGAAAATGTATGCCGAAGAGCTACTGAAGGCCGAAGTCGTCAAGGAAGTTCTTGAAAAAAAAGGTAAAGCCATCTTGTCGACGCTAGATTGCAAAGGCCTCCGTAAAGGAAGAAAAAGTCAATATCAGTCAGGCGTGCGAAGCATTCGCCTGCTACAGAGACGATCCGAAGTTGTCCTCTGAAAATGAACTTATTGCCGATTGGCTGGGCCAGCTGACGCACAATCAACGCAACTGGGGTTTTGGACTGTGCTTCCTGTATTTGTGCAATGTACAGGGCTTTTCATGGAATCATAAACGCGTTTATCGGGAACTTGGAGCTGAACATACGCATCAAGCCAAAAAACGACTCGTGCGCGAAAAGCCGGAGCCGGTATCGCAGCCTGAAGCAGCAAATCAAATTTCGTCCATGGATTTCATGCACGACCAGTTGGAAGATGGACGCAGGATTCGTCTGTTGAACGTGATTGATGACTTTAATCGCGAAGGCCTTGGTATTAGGGTTGATTTGTCCTTACCTGTGGATCGGGTTGTCCGCACACTGAACCAGATAATCGAATGGCGCTGCAAACCTAAAGCAATAAGCTGAAATTATGGGCTGAAAAAGAAGATATTCGGTTGGAATGCATCCAGCCAGGAAATCCGTAACAAAATGCGCACGTCGAACGCTTCAATCGGGCTGTGCGGTATGATTGGCTGAGCCAGTATATATTTGAAAGCATTCAAGAGGTGCAAGATTATGCAACCAAATGGCTCTGGACATATACAATGAACGACTCAATATGGGCATTGGCGGCATCACTCCGATGCAGAACTTGAGAATGGCTGCGTAGCCTACTTTTCAGGCCCCTTACAAATGGGGGGACTACCACACAAAAATGGCACCGCTCCAACTGAGTCCAATGCCGAAACCGAAAATTAGAATTCTGTCACCACTTTTCAATTTTCCTGACTCTTCCGCTCTTTTCAAGGCTATGGGAATGGATGACGACGTTGTGTTCCCAACTTCTTCTAGGTCTACAACCATTTTCCCTTCGGGAATACCGAGCTTATTTTTGATTGATTCGAGAACGTAGCGGCTGGCCTGATGCATGACAAACAGGTCAATGTCGTCAATACGGAGATCAGCCTTAGCGAGCAGCTTTTGAATTTCTGACGGAATGGTCCCTAGGGTGAAGAGGAAAACCCCGTATCCATCCATCTCGAAGGACGGTTTTTCAATTGGTTTTTCTGCTTTCGCTCCGGTGACAACGCTTATACCGGAGTTCTCGCAGACAACGGCCTGGCTTCTTGCCCCGTCTGTACCGAACAGGAAGACCGGTTTTTGCGTAGGTTTTTCCAGAATGGTGGCACTGGCACCATCGGAAAAGAGAATGAAACATTTCTTGTTTTCCGGGCGGATAATTTTGGAATAATTATCCGCCGTCACAAGCAGAACTTTTTCCGACAGCCCAGCTTCGAGGTAGCTGTAAGCAGTAGAAACTCCGTATCCATATCCGCTGCAACCCAGATTGAGGTCGAAGCAGAGGGTGGATTTTGGCAGGCCCAGCCTTTCCTGAAGCATGGCTGAGCAGTGCGGGAGCAGTTTGTCCGGGGTCTGAGTGCAGACAATCAGTGTATCCGGAATTTCGTCTGTATTCCCGAGAGCCTTTGAGGCTGCCTTGCAGGCCATGTCCAGAGTGGATTCATCTGCGGCGGCATGATGCAGAAGACGTACGCCTGTCTTGGCGAATGTCCCGGCGATATTCCAATCCGGCTTTTCCCTGTCGAGTTCAAGGCAGTCGACGGTGTTTTCCGGAAGGTAATACTCAATCCTGCTGATGAGGTTAGCCATCAATCAATCCGTTTGCTTCCAGAGTTTCAACAATGTCTTTGGCGGAAAGGGCAATGGCCAGTTCCGGAATGTTGGCAGCCTTGCCTCCTGTTTCCTGGTCTATGCGCAGGAGAATCTGCAACTGTGCGAGACTGTCCCATTTTTCCAGTGTTTGGGAGGAATCTTCCATAGTTACAACCTCATCCTGTTCCAGGGCTTCTTGAATGAGAGTAAGAACTTTTGCTTTATCCATTTCACATGCTCCTTGTTTTGGGGGAAGCGGCTTCGTAAATGAGTGTTTCCCAAATGTACATTCCAAATTTATAGTCTACCATGATATCCTGCTTTTCAATTGCCTCTTTCAGAATATCCTTATGCTTTGCCGCAAGATCAAGAGGGAACTGAAAACTCTGGCGGTTTACCAGATTGACTTCTTCAAAGGTATCTTCCGCTGTTTCGATAATTTTCGGATAATTGGACAGGGTGAGCACCGGAAAGATCAACCTGCCGGCGTCTTTCAGATATTCAGGGGCATTCCTGATTATTTCCGTGGTCAGTTCCGTGCCGTCACTGCCCGATTCGCAGCTTATGGAAGTGCCGAACCACGGCGAAATTCTGGCTATGGATTCTGCTATCCCCGAAACATCGTCCATGATCAGGTCAAAGGAGCGGTCTTTCCAGGGCTCGAACATTGAGCCTGCCTTTCCTTCAACTTTCAGGCCGTATTTCCGGAAATTTTCAACAGTGTTCTGTACAGCTGTCTCCGAAATATCAGATGCGCAGGTCGGGCCTGAAAGCCCCAGACGGTTGAGCGCAAGGCTTACTATGCCGCATCCGCATCCGAGATCAAGCATGGAAGCTTTTTGCAGCTCTTTTTTATCCTTGAGGTAATCAATGATGAGCTTGGATGTTTCCGTGGGGTAGAAGGTCCCCTCATGAACATCCACAATCGTGTCCGCGTATTCAAAAGTCTTCACATCAGTCCTCCGTCAATCGTGATTTCAGAACCGTTTAAATACCCGGACTTCATGATATGTTCAATAGCGTAGAAGATGTCATCGCATGTTCCGAATTTTTTGGATGGAATGCGGTCCAGGACAGCCTGTTTGCGTTTAGAGTCGAGAGAGTTGATCAGTCCTGTATTGAAATACCCGAGCACAAGGGAATTGGCTGTAATTCCGAATCTGCCGTATTCATGGGCCAGTGTTCTGGTCATGGCCTTTACGGCGGCCTTGCTTGCCGAGTATGCCGCAGCCCCCACGACAGAGCTTTGGGCAACCACGGATGAGATGCTTATAATTCGGCCCCAGCCGGATTTCATCATCAGCGGGATGACCGATTGCAGGATGCGCATTCCCCCAGTGAGATTCACGGAAAGAACAGCTTCCCATTCCTCCGGGGTGTATCCCAGAAAGAGTTTGTCTATGGAGATGGAGGATAGATTGATAAATGTGATCTGTCCGGAAATCTTTCCTGCCTCGGAGCAGAAATTCTGTATGGAAGAATTGTCGGTAAGATCGAGCTCAACGCAGCTGAAATTATCATGGCCGGAAAAATCGGAAAGCTTGGTCACATCTCTGGTTGTCCCGAGAACGTTGTCTTTATCCAGCAGCTTGGGCAGCAGCTGTCTGCCTATATCGCTTGAAGCCCCTATGAGAACGATCATATTTACGCTTCTTTTACGGGGTAGTATTTACCATTTTTTTTGTTGTAATATGCAGTAAGAACCAGTGGCTCTACAATATATTTTAGTACAAAATCCAGAAAATGGTTTGTTATGTAGTGGTAGCTACCACAATTTCGGATAATCTCTTTCAAGGCTTCAAGTTGAGGGGCTAGATCAAATATATAGTAATCCAAATGGGAAGAGATCTCATGTTTTTGGGGTTCTGCATCAGTTCCGACAATCATATCTCCACGATCATGTATCGCTCTGAAGGCGTCTGTGACTTTGAAAGGCAGTATCTCTTCATTGCCATCAACCACGACTCTGCACATTACAGGGGTGTCGAAATCCCTGTAGGTGGGGTAGCCCTGCGAAACGAATTGCTCAATAAAATGATAGGAAAGCGATGTCGGGAAAACCCCGAAAGAAAGCTCTTTTGCATTGCGTAGGTAGAGCTTGGCAAAAGGTGAATTGATATCGTAGCAAAATGATGATTTGTGATGATCCTTGACAAACCAATGAGCATCCTTGCCCCAAACTACAACTGAGTGCGTAGGGTGAATGCTCCTTTTAACATCCGGTGATCTACGGAAGAATTCACTTACGAGGTTGAGCCTGTCTAGGCTGGTTTTAGGGTCAAACAGGGGGTTCGTTGCAAGGTACATGATCGGGCTTTTGTCGAAGGTATACGAAGACATCATGATTGTGCCTTCTGAAAAATATGACTTGAGACCGTCTAGGAAAGCAGGAACACCTCCTTTAATTGACTGTGCAGCCGACAGAGAAGCTCTTATAAAAACAGTATCATTCGATTTGAGCCCTGAACTTTCAAGGCTGCTTTGCAATTCCTCAATGGAGATTAGATTTTGCTCATATATTCGGTTGAAGCCCAGTTTTTTTTTTAAGGCCATAATCTTACGGGATTTTCTTTCCCTAATGGGGGCATACATATCGTAGGCTTTGAAGACAATTTTTCTATATAAATTGATTAACATTGTCTAGACACTTTATTTATAAATACCTATGGTTATGAATTGTTTGCGACAGTTTTACTCGTCTGATGACACAATCTATCGTAACGAAGCAATGGCAATAATGCCATCCGCCAGATGCGGGAAAGCTTTCCAAATATATTTTTCCTTAATGCGTGCCTTCATGGGAATACAAGCATTGGGATCACCCTTGCCGTGCCAGAGAAAGTCCTCGAAGTTATAACCAGCACCTTCAAGCGTTCTCCTTAGTGTCGTGGGCGAATAGTAGCTCCACTGGTCGGAATTACAATTTTCGACAGACCTTAGCATTGAGAAAAAGTTTTTGATCCAAAAAGCGTTTGGAACGCTTACAAGGACCTTGGTGTTGGGGCTAAGCAGCCTTCGCAAATTAACCAAAAATAATCTAGGGTCTCCGATATGTTGTAGAGCGTCACCAAAGACGCAAATATCGTAGTCAACTGCATCTACTTGCGGAATGGCAAAGGTGGGGTCCATGACATCGTAATAATATATGTTGTCAATGCCAACTTTTTTACACTCCTCAATTGCTTCAGAATTGATATCAATTCCTATTGTTTTTGCAGCAGTGTGGGTAATCTTATCATGAAGCATGATCCCGTTTTCATATTTCACCCTGACATTTTCAGGATGGTCGCAGGCTCCAACATGCAATACTGTTTTTCCTTTGCAAAGATTTAAAGTAAATTCATGTCGATTGCACACAGGCTTACGAGGAATGTTGTGGACGTGGATGATTTTCATCAGTCTCTCCGGTTGTTACAACTGGTTCAAAAAAGTTTTTATCTTGGGTCCAAGAGCGCGGACTGACCACTGTGAGTCGATCCATGCACGACTTATTTCACAGGTTTGCAGATACATTTTTTTGTCAGTAATGAGTTTTTTAAGGGCACAGTAGCAGTCTTCTTCGCTGGCAACACTGAAGACAGGTATGTCGGGAAAGAGGCTTTTTACTGAGGAACTCATGTTTGCAAGAGTCGGTTTTCCGCAGGCAAGCCCTTCAAGAGAGGTCTGGCTAACCATACCCCAGCCAACATGATCCACCACACAGTCAGCGTTTTGGTAGTATTCAATCATCTTGTGCTTTGTCACCATGCCGTGCCATTCTACAACATGTTCCATTTGAAGGTCGGAAATAAGCTGTTTACTATGTGCTAGATCGATTCCCCATTCCGCCATAATAATTTTAACATCGTGTTCAGTTGAAATTCGTTTAACTGCTTTGAGAAGCAGATCATTTGCCTTTGATTCATCTTTTTTGCTGTACCATAAGTGCCGTGCAGGGTGGTAGATGGTGAACTGTTCGTTGGAGCTGGCTTTTGGGGTGTAGATATCAGTATCTATGGGGTAATTAGGGAAAACCAAAGTTTTGTTTTCCGGAAAGTACCTACGTAAAATTTTGAGCATGTTATCATCAGCAGGAGTTATTATCCCCTTACATCTTTTTAATGCGCGTTTGAGAAGCATGGATAGAAATGAGTTTCCAGACAGCACTTCGCGTACATCACTTCCAGCGCACAGCCAAACATAGGGGATGGAAAGGCTGTTCATCAGGATAGGCCAGACGCCCATGGCGAACCCAAAGTCAAATTCTTTTTTTTTGCAAGCTGAACGTATACGGATAAAATTTTTTACATCACTTGCCGGATTGCGTTTGGTTATGGAGGATAAGTCGGATTCATTCAACAGTTTGCTGAAAGTGATGAAATCGACACCATTCTGAGCTTGCAGATTTTCCCAGGTGGGGTCGCAAGCACAGTCTAGTTCATTGTCCGAAATTATAAATTCGTTGCGTATTTCAACCGAATCAAGGCTTTTTTTGATGCGGTATCCCGCACCGGCAGTATTGCCAATGATTAGTGCTTTTTTGATCATAAACGGTGTCCCCGGGATCGTAATGTTATTGCCACCTGATTGTCGGGCGACAAATACGGTTGATATTGTCCATATGTAGATGACTACTTTTGATAATCCTTAGTGCTGCTAACACAAAATATTGCTAGCGTCGTGTTTAGATATATCTAGGCCTTATTTGAGATATTCATAATCCAGAGAACATACTCGTCCGGCTGTTTCACATGGTCTATTGTTTTTATTGCTGCACCTTTTATGGTGCACAGCCTTGTTGTCCATCGGTGTTTAGTTCGAAAAAATTATAAATTTCGTTCAATACATCTTGAACTTCATTATCCGTCATTTCATAATAAAGGGGCAGACGTATAAGTTGATCAGATACTCTGTCTGTATTAATCATTTCACCGCTGACGGTTCCATATTTAAGACCTGCAGGAGAAGAGTGCAGTGGAACGTAATGGAAAACGGTATTTATTCCACACCCCTTCATATAGTCAATAAACGCTGTCCTCTGTTCTAGGTCTCGGCAAAGAATATAAAAAAGATGTCCGTTGCACGTGCTGTTGTTGGTGACAACAGGGAGTCTGATCCCAGCTTCTTTAATAAGGGGTTTAAGGCCACGCTCGTACATCTGGAAAATCTCGCATCTGCGTTTAATTATTTTGGGTGCCTCTTCCATTTGAGCGTAAAGAAAAGCAGCCATTAGCTCGCTGGGAAGAAATGATGAACCGATATCAACCCAAGTATATTTATCTATTTGTCCCCTGAAGAATTTAGCCCTGTCGGTTCCCTTTTCCCTTATTATTTCAGCCCGTTCAAGCATCTTTGGGTTGTTGATTATCAGTGCTCCGCCTTCACCGCTGATAATATTTTTGGTTTCATGAAAGCTGATTGTCCCCAAATCTCCTATTGTCCCAAGGCTTGACCCGTTGTAGGTGGAGAGCAGAGCTTGAGCTGCATCTTCAATAACATATAAATTGTGTTCTTGTGCGACTCTCATAATCAAGTCCATCTCACACGGTGCACCTGCATAGTGCACAACAACTATTGCTTTTGTCTTTTCAGTTATTGCGTTCTTAATGAGTCGTTCGTCTATATTAAGAGTGTCGGAACGGATATCCACAAATACCGGCTTTGCTCCACGCAATACAAATGCGTTGGCAGTAGAGACAAATGTGAAAGAGGGCATGATTACTTCGTCCCCAGGCTTCAGATCGCATAGTATTGCGGCCATCTCTAAGGCTGCAGTGCAGGAATGGGTCAGCAATGATGCCGGGCACCCCAAAGTCGAGTTGAGCCACTTATGGCAGAGATCGGTGAATTGGCCGTCTCCAGAAAGACGCTCCTGCTTTGTTACCGCCTGGGCAATATAAAAAAGTTCTTTACCTACGATGAAAGGCTTATTGAACGGGATACGCATACTACATACCTGCTGGTTGAGTGGTAACGGTCCGCCCAACATGCATTCCAGTTTCGGTGTAGCTGGTTACTGTAAGCTTTAAGGACCGCTTTTTGCTACTTTTTAAGATCATCTCTCTACTCGTTTGTGCGAAAAAGTTCACTTTATGTTGTGGATATCTAGCGCACAGAAAAATATTTGTTGAGAGTTTGGACATACTTTTACTCCAGGAAAAGTTCCCTTTTAAGGAGCAAATACAATGTTAGGTTGTATTAATTTCATGTCTTCATTTTTTGTTAGGAAAAACTGAACAAAAAGTCAACGTGAAAAAATATCAATCGCTCAGCCTTTGTAGAAGTCGTACAAAGCGACTTATGGATGCGAAGATGAAAGCAATTCTCGATGCATTTTTTAAGGACGTATACGCGGGTTGCTTTCATCTTTTCCATTGTTGATGTTAGAATCATAACCTGCTGAATTAACGGGTGATCATAAAATACTAGAAACGGCTTCTTTATAAAGGACGGTTTTAATCCCTTGCCGGGAAATACTTTTAAGCATAATATTTAGTTTTCTGTTTTTGATTGCGTCATAGGGGTCGAAGTAGTGGGTAAGAAAGAGATTATATTCAACCACCGTATGCAGGGTCTTATCAAATTCATCTACAAATAGTCCGTCATCACCGAGAAAGGGATTACGCTTGCGCAGCATGTTCCAGGAATCGAAAATGGCCAGTGGAAAATGCAGGCTGCATCCGGTCGGAATTTCCATGATTCCATGTGAATGGATTGTTGGTGCACCGAACCCCTTGTATCCGCATGCTGCGGTGGAACTGCTGTATTTGTATCCGAGTTCCGCAAGAATGGGGTAAACACTCTCTGTATGCAGATTCCCGTAATGCGGCGTCCTGAATCCGATTACTTCGATTCCGAGTACTTTTCGAAAAGTATCATGAGCCCGTTCTATTTCTTCTTTTTGTTCAGAATAAGTGAGCTTGTTGAAATATCTATCCGGTGCCCAATGCGGGTTGTCCGGATGGGTGTAGGTATGGTTTATAATTTCGTGGCCTTCGGCCACGGCGCGTTTGTGGATATCCGGGTATTTTTCTACAAATTTTCCGATTACGGCAAGTCCGGCTCTGATGTCATGCTGTTTAAGCTTGTCCAGCAGTTCTGGGAATGCGGCAATATCTTCTTCGAAATCAAAGTCGAAGGTCAGGGCATAGGCCGCGCGTCCAAGTGGATTATTCTGTTTGCGCATGAATTTAATGAAAAATTCTTCCGGCCTGATGCGGTGGACGAGTTCTCTGACTGCGCGTGCGCTGATTCTGCCTGAGTAGGGGCGGATTAGGAAATCAGGATACATTTAGTCCGGCCTGCCGAAATATAAGTCGCGGTTATCAAGTATATGGTTGGCAAGGATCCTGCCGGAGTTTATTTTTTCATCTGCAAAATCTTCAGAGAAATCCAGGAAAAACTCGAAAGAGGCCCGGTAAGCTGCCGCAAGCACCATATATTTATCCTCTTTGCCGATTATGGGAGGATTATCAATGTGCCGAAGGATATCAAGCGGGTCGCCAAGTTCCTGAATGATGCCCGGAACTCCATACCAAGCATCCCCTATTGTGTATGCCGGGACGTCGTATATGAACGCCTCAAGTCCTACGGAACCGTTTATCGTCAGCACTGCGCATGCGTTTTGTATAAGCTCTTTACCGGGAAAAGAGATCGGGGCCAGCATCACGTTGGGCAGACGTAACATTTTTTCAAAATAATTTTTGCCCTGCCAGCCGTATCCGAATGGATGGGCCTTGATTACGATATTAAGGTCCGAAGGTCCGTGGACAGCCAGCTCCTCTATTATCTTCCACTGGTCCGCATATTTGGGAGCTGCCGATGTCGTGGTTGCCTCGGGCTGGTGAGACAGGAAGAAAAGAATATATTTCCCTGCTCGGTCAATGGAAAAATCCTGTGCCTGCCGGTGCAGGTAGAGCCTGTTTATTACACGTTTAAAACCGAATTTAAAATCCTTGATTCTGGATGGAATACGCTTCAATTCATTGAGGGTAATTATTTTTTGGGACGAATTCTTCAGATATGTCAGTGCCGGTTTATTTTCGCAAAAGGTATTGATTATCCCGTCCACAACCTCTTTTTCTTCTTTGGTCGGAGAAATGTTTTCATTGATATATTTTGTGAACAGCGCAGATTTTCTGGGAATTCCATAGGCGAGCAGAACTCTGTTGTCGAATGGTCCCGGTTTAATCAGAGTATGGTAAAAGCCGAATCCGAGTTTGCAGGACATTGCTTCGACCATTTGTAGCAGGATCAGATCAATGGTGTCGTGGAAAACAAATTTTAAGTTATACCGGCTTGTAATGGCGTTCATGAAGTTGAATGACTGCATGTACTGCGAGGCAATCCATTCACGTGAATGCCAGTAGTGTGAATAGTCGATGTTGGCTTCCTGGGCCAGTCGGCCATAATAAAAATAGTTTGAATACGAAAAGAACAGATTGAGTCCTGTTTTTTGCTCAGCCTGTTTCAGGTTAATCCAGAAATCCTTTGAATCCGTATCAGGGAGTTCTGGAAGGTTAACTCTGCTATACTCACCTTTGTAAACGATGTTTTCATTCTGCTCTAAAACGAGCACCGTGTAATCTTTGCTGAAAACATCTATCATTCCCTGCAGGTACGGTTCAAACAGTTTGCCGCGCCCGATCAAAAGGACTGCTTCGTCTTTACTCATCTTCTTTTTCCGCTCCATCCAGATTCGTGATGTCGCTCTGCGCCTTATTGTAATCCGCGAGCTGTCCGATATCCAGCCAGTATTCCATTACCGGGAAGCTGGTAACCGTCTTGCCCATAGCTATCAGGGCTTCGATCAGGTCGGTCATGTTTGTGAATTCGTCCGGCTTGACCATTTTCTGGACTTCGGGTTCCAGCAGGTAGATACCCGCGTTGACCAGAAATTTCTGGACAGGTTTTTCCTTCAGGCGGCAGATATGTGCTCCCTCGCACTCGATTACACCGTAAGGTATCTGGAATTCATACTGGCGGACTCCAACCGTTAACACGGAATCATGTTCCCTGTGAAACGCGAGCATTGCATTGAAGTCCACCTGAGTGAGGATATCACCGTTGATTACAAGCAGCGGGGTGTCCGGTTCCTCAATAAGCGAAAGAGCTCCGGCAGTTCCAAGAGGTTTGTTTTCGGATACATAGTTTATACTGACGCCGAATTTGCTCCCATCACCGAAGTGCTCAATTATTTTTTCCGGCATATAGTGGGTTGTTACATCAATATTTTCGATATGCGCTTCTTTCAACTGGTCTATGATACGTTCAAGCAGAGGGCGGTCTCCAACCGGAAGCATCGGCTTTGGCAGGGTTTCGGTGAGAGGCCGAAGTCTGGTGCCGAATCCGCCTGCCATAACAACGGCCTTCATGGACGGTGTGCTTTCATTGCAAAAACACATGTTATGGCGAAGAAGTATATCCACAACACGTCCTTGGCTGTCCACTAGGGGCAACTGATCTACCGTGAAGCTCTTCCCGTGGTCCATAAGAGCCAGAACTTCTTCAGGACCGCATCCTGCTGGTGCTGTGAGCGGATCTGTGCAGGCAATCTCCATACATGAAGATTCGAAAGGTATGCCAGACAGAAAAGCCCTGCGTATGTCTCCATCAGTTACGACTCCTTCCAACCTGTAATCCGGGGTACAGACAGTGAGAATTCCTACCCCGGCTTTGTTAAGCTTTTCCAGGCACTCTTTTACGGAAGTTTCCGGGGAGATTGTGATGCTGCGAAGAAGTTCTGATCTGTTGCTCATCTGTATCCTGTCTCGGAGATTAAACCCCGATTATCCCGGCACCGCTGGGAATGTTGATGACCCTTTTCTCAAGGGACTCTGCTACGTTCATGTCGCTCTTCGGGCAGTTTTCGTACATGGGCAACCGGTGCATGGCCGTCCACAGCGGACGCGTCATGTAGGCGGCTCCGTTGGTGGCTTCAAGTATTGAATCCCTTTCAGCTTCAAATCCTTTTTCAAGGATGATTGTGCAGAACCAGTAGTTGCTGCTGCACTGCTCGGGATCTTTCAGGAAGCGGACTCCTTCAACGTTCGCAAATGCTTCAACATATTTTTCAGCCAGCTTGCGTTTGCTGAGAAGGATTTCATCCAGCTTTTCCATCTGCGCGCAGCCCAGAGCGGCATTGATGTTGGGCATACGGTAGTTGTAGCCGACCATGTCGTGGAAATATTCCCATTTGTGAGGGACTTTCGCAGTGGTGGTCAGGTACTTGCACAATGCGCCCAGTTCTTCGTCATCGGTAAGTATTGCTCCACCGCCGCCTGTGGTAATGGTCTTGTTTCCGTTGAAGCTGAGCGAGGCGACTTTGCCGAATCTGCCGCAGTGCTTGCCTTTGTAAAATGATCCGATAGCTTCCGCCGCATCCTCAACCATGGGGATGGAGTACTTTTCACAAACAGCCAGAAGTCCATCAATATCGGAAGGAATTCCAAAAACATGCATGGGAACCAGAGCGGAAATTCTGCGGCCTGTTTCCTTGTTGAAACATTCGCTGTCACGGATTTCGGCAAGGGTGCTCAGGTGTGCGTCGAGTTTGTCTGCGTCTATCCCCAGGGTTGTTTCCTCGGAATCAACTATGTGCGGTATCGCTCCGGTGTAGGCTACCGCGTTGGCGGTGGCCACAAAGGTCAGTCCGGGGATGATTACTTCGTCTCCGGCTTTGACTCCGCCAAGCATCAGGGCCATGTGCAGTGCTGCGGTGCCGTTGGTTACGGCCACAGCACGTTTTGCTCCGGTGTAATCGGCGAGCATTTCCTCGAACCGGTCCACAAATTTGCCCACGGAGGATACAAAGGTGGTCTCGATGCATTCCTTTGTATATGCCAGTTCATTTCCCGGAAATACCGGCTCGTGCAGGGGGAGGAATCCTCCGCCCTGCGGGAGCACGGTTTTCATCGCGTCAAGAATATTGTTTGCGAGGCTCATTTAATCTCTCTTGTGAGGGATGTTGTAGTACTGCTGCCCCTCGGGGTCGCTTATTATGCCGAGTTCGACGATTTCTTTGATCTCGCGCATTCCTTCAGGAACGGTTTTGGTTATTTTGAAACCGAGGCGTTCCCTGATCTTGTCGTGATTGGCGCGATAGTCGCGGGGATCTTCGTCTTTTTTGACGTATTTTATGTCCGCTGCCGGGAAGAGTTTGGACAATTCGTCAGCGAGCATTTTCTTGGTATAGTTTTCCGCGGTGTCTCCTACGTTGAAGACATCGTAGGCAACCTTTTCCTTGGGGGCTTCAAGAACGGTCATCATCGCGTTGGTGAAATCAGCCACGTGGCAGTAGGGACGCCAGAACTGTTCTCCGAAAATAACCAGTTCCTTTTTCAGGGCGAGATCCTTAGTGAATTCGTTTACAGTCAGGTCGAAGCGCATGCGGTGGGACATGCCGTAAACAGTGGAGAACCTGAGTGATGTGGGGCAGAAAGCATCGCTCTTTTCCATCTCTTCAAGGAAGTATTTTTCGAATTTGACCTTGAGTTCAGCGTAAAGGGAAACCGGAGCCAGCGGAGTTGTCTCCACCACGTAGCCTTCAGGATCGGGCATCTTGCCGTAGTTGGAGCAGGTGGATGCGAATATGAAGCGTTCAATGCCAAGTTCCACACATTTGTCTGCAAGGTATACGGAAGCTCCCCAGTTGGTGCGCTTTGCCTCGTCGGAGTAAAGCTTGCAGGCCGGATCACCTACGATTGCCGCAAGATGGATAACGCCGTGCAGGTTGCTTTCAGCCATGATTTTATCCATGAGAGAAGCATCTGCAACATCCACTTTATGAAAAGTGAAATTGGGATGATCATATATATCGATCAGCGACTCGCCACCGAATTTGAGGGTATCAACGCAGACTACACCGTAGCCGTCGTTGAGCAGGCGGCGCAGAAGAATGGATCCTACATATCCGGCTCCGCCGGTGACAAGAATGTTTTTCATTTTGGCTCCTTGAAAAGTTTTTATTTATTCCCTGCTTGCAGGGGGGTGACTACGGCCGGTGATCCTTTTGCTACACAGTCGGCCGGGACATCCTTCAATACAAGTGAATTACTGCCGATAACCGCATTATCGCCTATGGTCAATTCTCCCAGAATCAGTGAGTTGGCAAACATGGTGACACCATTTCCGATGACGCTTCCTTTGCCATCGTCTTTTTTGTGCCCTATGGTGCATCCTTGATATATGGTAAGTCCTTTACCAATGGTATTTCTGCTGCCGATAACAGTACCCAGTCCATGCAGGATCAGCAGCCCCTCATCTATTTTTGAAGAGAAATAAAGCTCACAGCAACAGACTTCCCTCATCACCCAGTGCAGACAGCGCAGCACAGGGTGGTCCGGGGTTTTTTCGTAGAGGATTCTTCCAAGCCTGTACAGATACACAGGCAGTTCGTTTCTGTTGGCGGAGATTCTGGCAAAGACCTCTTCGGCAGTTATGTCATAATGATATTTCGAGTCCGCGACAGATTGATCCGCAGCATTCTTGATAATACCCGGATCAAGGAGCTTTGCATCGAAACCATAAGCCCTTGACAGGATGAAAGTCGTGAAGTCATGCAATCCTGTCGTGTGGTTGCTCATCTTATAGATTCCTTTTGTTCAGCATAAATTCTGCGTACTCAAAATCGTCTATGGAATCAATATCCGCTGAATATCGCCGTTCCATTTTATAACCGTACGTCTTCGGGCCGTAAAAGTCTCTAGTGAGCAGTTTTTCAAAACTAAGGACGAATACCGCGCCGTTTGGCAGATATTTGGGGCTCACACCCTGTCTGTTGTCGTTGGAGGCTTCATCAAATTCCTTGTTGATGCTGGTCAGCACCCCGTTTTCATCCATTCCTTTCACCCATTCAATCGGGTGGGGAAGTTCGCAGACACCGATAACCGCTTCCGCCTTTTTAGCGTGAAAAAGTTCAATTGCCCCGTCTATGTGTTCCGGCAGGCGCAAAGGTGAAGTCGGTTGCAGAATGCATAGTTCGTTTATGTCGTACCCGAACTCGCTGTTTAATCTGTTGACGGTGTAGATGTACGCGTCGTCCGCAATGGCTGTGTCCGAGGCGAGTTCCGCAGGACGCATGAAAGGAACCGAGGCACCGAATTTTGCCGCGATGCCGGCGATTTCATCATCATCGGTCGAGAGGATGATTTTATCAATGTGCCTGGCTGCGAGTGCGGCTTCCACCGTCCATCCGATCAGTGGTTTGCCCTGCAACGGTCTTATGTTCTTGCCGGGGAGGCCTTTGGAGCCTCCCCGCGCAGGGATTATCGCGATCATTTACCGCAGGTCCTCAAAGTTGACCGGGCGGTCGGCGTCGATATCTTTTGCCGCAGCCCTGCCGATGACCAGTTCCAGGTATTCCGGTTTGATGCCGGTCTGGGGGCGTTTGAAATCGATATTTTCAATGGTGACGATTTCGCCTTTTTTAAGCGGGGTTCTCAGAACAACGCTCTTTTTGAAGTCAACGATCTGTTTCTTTTCCCGTTCCGACACGACTCTTTTGTAGGAGCCGAGTGCCGTATGGATGCGTTTTGTTTCTTCAACAATGATTTTGAGCTCTTCCGGATTGGCGGATACGGCGTGGTCCCATCCTTCCATGTCCTTGTCCATGGTGAAGTGCTTTTCGATAACCGAAGCTCCCATTGCCGCGGCAGCGAGGGGGATAGAGTAGCCGAGGGTGTGGTCGGAATACCCGATGGGGAAATCGAAAAGACTTTTGAGCATGCTGATGTTCTTGAGGTTCACTTCCGCATCTTCTGGAGGATAGAGGGAAACGCAGTGCAGGATTACAAGCTGATCGTTGCCGTTTTCAGTCAGGATTTCAACTGCGTTTTCTATTTCGGCAAGTTTTGCAAGCCCTGTGGACAGAATCATTGGCAATTTCTTGGATGCTATATATTTGAGGAAGGGAATGCTTGTAACATCCTGGGAAGCGATCTTGATAAACTTCATCCCGCATTTTTCAATAAGGAAATCCAGTTCTACCTCGTTTTCGGGGGTGCAGCAGAAATCAATCTTTTTTTCCGCGCAATATCTTGCGAGTTCAATGAGGTCGTCCCTGTCCAGGCTGTACCTGCAGACATCCTCTTTCAGTCCTGGATTGTTTTCGTAGACCGTAGTGGAGCAGCACGATTCTACGGTAAAAGCCTGGAATTTTGCGCAATCGCAGCCCAGATCAATACATTTGTCCACCATTGTCTTGGCCAGCGCAAGGTCACCGTTGTGGTTGGCACCTATTTCGCTGATAATGTACGGACAACTTTCCTGAGTAATTTCACCGGAGCCCAATTTAACTGTAATCATGATTGTTTTCCTTGTATCAGTTTTTGGGCCACGCGGGTTGCGCCATGCCCGTCGATTAATTTTTTGCCTACGGCGGAGAGCCTAGGAATATCTTTAAAAAAGGAGTCACTAAAGCAGCCTGCAACAGAAGACAAGTCCGGATACAGGCCCAGATTGGGAAATCCTGATTTTTTTTCCAGATTATCCGCGTTTGCCAGTTGAACCTTGTTCTGGACGATATTCACTACCGGTACGCCCATGTGCAGCGCCTCGAAACAGGTGTTGTTGCAACAGGCGATCAGCAGGTCGTTCATCCCTATGAAATCATAGATTGATTCAAAGTTGGAGTAGTGAAAATGGAGATTCTCCGGGACGCTGCCTTCAAAATGTTCATCAATGAAGCTTTTAAACTCGAATTGGCTGCCTATGAGAATATTGAATTCGAATTTGTCCAGAAGGCTGGCCTGTTCCAGCCTGTATATCGTAAAGAAAAGGTTGTTGGTCTCATCCAGTGCTCCAAAGAATATCCCTATGGTAGAGACATGCGTGACATTTCGTTTGGCTCGCCCGTTCAGGCCGGGAACAATAAATAGTTCAAGCCCTGCGTGTAAGTCCTTAGCCTTTTTCTGAACGGCGAATGGAGCTATTATTTCCACATCTTGAAAAAGCTCAGGGTCGCGCAGGTCGGTCCACCAGAATGTTTTAAGTCCTTCAACCATGGGCAAAAAACGCTTGAGATAACCGGGATCATTTGTGTCGATGATCATCGTTCCGTTTTCAGGTATGGCGTCGATTACGGGGTGCCGCATTGTTTCGCCGACAAGTGATTTTTCAAGGATAAAGGCTGTGGAAAATCCATTCTCCTTTAAAATATCAGCTACTACCTGACAGCGGTATAGGTGCCCCCGACCATGATCCTGTGGAATGAAACAGAACATCTATTTACGCTCCAGACAGATATCAAAGGCATATTTATGCTGAACGAGTTTCTTGTCGGGATTTTTGAATTCAATCCTGTACCTGTCGGACAGAATGTCAAAATCCCTTTCATCAAACCAGGTCATTCTTTTTTCCCAGATTTCCTGCTTTTTTTTAAGTTCGTCCTTATCGGTAATAAAGTTTTCGTACCCTTTGATATAAGAATCTTTAAGGGCAATATCGGGTACATGTCCGATATAGGCCTTTTCTATGTCGGAGCCGTTCAGCTTTCGCATGAAATCCTTGGCGGTTTCCTTGTCTATGTACTGAAAAACAGCCCCGATGATGAGCTTGTTGAAGCCGGAAAGATCCGCATCGGCAAGTGCCCGGCATTCAAACGAAATATTTTTGATGTCCCGATAGTATCTTTTTGCCACTTTGATCAGGTTTTCCGAATAATCGAATCCCGTAATCCTTTTGCAGAAAGGAGACATAAAAGCGCAGATCATCCCGTTTGAGCATCCCAGGTCGAGAATGGAGTCTTCCGGGCATACCTTCAGGGCAGCATTGATCTCGCCGAGATAAATGGTCAGGTCGCTGAACCTGAAGCCGTTTCTTCCGAGCATGGCGAAATCATTGTCGGCAGACGCAATGCTTTCCCATTCCTTTTTCCAGTAATCACTCATAATGCACCCAGTTTTTCCTCAGGTGGTCATTGATTTCCGAAGGTGCCATATTGGCGATCATGTCTAGTATTGAAAGTCCTTCGACGAATTCCTTGCTGTTGTGCTGGACATAGGGCGTTTGCCTGTATGCCATGTACCGCAGGTTGATTCCGTTCTTGGCGAACAGTGTCTCATCCATATAATTTTTGCCGCCGGTCCCGCAAATATACTCATCGCCGTCAAGAAACCGGACGATTTTCACAAGGCGGTCTGTCGGAGAATCCACCTTGAATTCGGGCAATTGCTCCTCTTTTGTCAGAGTTGTTCCAATTCCGAGATAGCGGCAGATCAGTTCAACATTGCGTATGGCTATTTCGGAGAGGCTGTTGCTTTTAATTTCAAGGCTTTCAGCCATTAGTTCCATCAGTTGCTCATGAAAAGGATACTTTTTGTAATTATTGTCTATTGATTTTATATGCTTGATTCTCCATTTGTTGTCGAGAACCTCTTTTCTGCCGATAGGCGTGTCAAGCGGACTTTTCTTTACAGGGATGGTCAGGTGTGCCGCTTTTCCTGAAATCATTATTGTGTTGCGGTTTATTATGGAATTTTTCTGGTATTGCGCATTCTCAAGGAATACGAAACGGTCACTGCTAAGTATTTTGGCAAAATAACCGGGCCAGGGAATATACTGCGGCTGATGGATGGAAATTTTCATAGAACACCCTTGTCCCGCAGGATGGAATGGGTTTTCCTGTTGAATGGAAGCGATTTGTAAGTTTGTAGTGACATGGCGTTTTTCAGGTTGATTTTCATCTCTTTTGCCAGGTTCGGCTGGGCGGAATCCCGGCTGTCCATTTCAATATTCTTTTTCAGAAGTTCTTTTTCCAGTTTCGCGGTATCGGAAAATGTTATGGCCCTGAACAGCCCTTCTGAACCGCTGTTTTCAATTGTGACGAACTGCCGGTAAAAATCGAGCAGAGTTTTTTTGAACTCCTGGCGTTCAGCATGATTTTCAAGCTGTGAAAGGATCAGTGCCTGTATCATGCCGGAAACGTGAATATTGAACGGTATTCCCGATTCAGACCACTCGGCATAGGCCGGATTCACAACCTGACCGGCAGTTGCCAGGAATCCCCCGTTTCCTCCCGGTAGAGGCTTGGTGGAACCGAAAGAGCCGATAACGTAGTCGCTGAAAGCGCCGATTTTTTTCCGGCCTTCGTGCTGTGATCCGAAAGAAGATGAATAATCGCAAACAACAGGGATATCGCTATGCTCCTTCAGGAGTTTGAATTGCTCCACCTCAATCAGCGCACCGAACATGTGGGTTGCGATAATCGCTTTTGTGCGGGATGTTATGCTGGCGGAAATCGTCTCAGCCGAGGCCCGGAGGTCTTTCGCGCTTCTGATATCGCAAAGGACCGGGGTTCCTCCCAGAAATGTTATGGTATGGTAAACCGACCAGCAGTTTACTGCTGAAATAATTACCTCGTCCCCTTTCTCAATCCCGATATCCTTCAGCGCAAGGAGAAGCGCGATGCTCCCGGACGGAGTCGTTACAACGCATTCCTGTTGCACATACTGCCGGAGTTCATGACAAATCCTGGTTTCATATGAGCTGTTGAATCCGATGAATTCGTCTTTAAAGCACCTGGCAACCGCGGCTGCGTCCTCACTTCGCAGGTCCGGCCATGAGTGCGGAAGAATTGTCCGTGATTCCGCTGACATAATTCTACCCAATTATTTCCTTAACGAGCATGAACGATTCCGCATAGATGCAGTTGCATGCCCCTCCGCGAAAGCGGGCTTGCGCACGGATATTTCCTTCGCTTCGCGGAAAGGGAGGTTCTCCTGTTTCCGAATTGAAAATCTTCATTATTTCGCATTTGCGGTCCATGTGTCTGGTTACGTCCGCAAACACGTTGGGGATAAATCCCCCCAGTCCGATTGGCGCGGCGTATTCGGTTTCAGACGGGACTTCCATGCAGAGAATTTTTTTTATGAACGGATATCTGAAATTTTTTGTGCAGCTCATGGCCGCCTCGAATGCAATCCTGTGGTCGGAGTGCACATCGTTATAGAATGGTAGATAGACGATGTTCGGTTCAACTTCGGAAATCACGGAACAGATGCCGGATATGATTTTCCCCAGCGGAAGTTCGTCAAGACAGGATGTGGGCAGGTCAAGATTATGGACGGTATCGAATCCGTATGCCTCTGCAACGGATTTTATTTCCAGGGCACGCGCATCCATCTGCGGTCTTGAATATCCGAGTTCCTCGCGCATTCCGGTCAGTATTAGCCAGTGGATTTCATCACCTGCTTCCTTGTGCGCGAGAAGACTGCCTCCGCAGCCCAGAGTCTCGTCGTCCGGATGGACGGCAACTGCAAGGATTTTGTTCATGAAAAAATCTCCGCTTTGCCGCAATCTTGTTGTTGTTGTTCGTATTTTTTCAAGTCGGTTACAGGGGAAATAGTTCCATTTTCAACAAGATAGACTTTGTCACAAGATTTAATAGTTGAAAGTCTGTGGGCGATTATAATTATTGTCGTGTTTGAGTTCAATCCATACAGGTGGCTCATTATTTTTGATTCAGTAGCAGTATCTAGTGCTGATGTCGCTTCATCAAGAACTAGAATCGGAGGGTTACCGTACAATGCTCTGGCTATGGCAATACGCTGTTTTTGCCCTCCGGAAAGCAATTCTCCATTCTCGCCGACCGGAGTTTTTGTTCCTTCCTTGGAGTCGAGGAAATTTTTTAAGTTTGCCTTCTCAAGAGCTTCAATAACTTTGTTTTCGTCATATCTTCTTCCAAAAGCCACGTTTTCGCCTACAGTCGAATCAAAAAGAAACATGCTTTGTGGTATGTAGCCTACAAGGCTTCTCCAGCTTTTTAGGTTATCCGTTGTCAACTTCGTCCCGTCAATGAATATAGAACCCTTAAAATTTGAATACATGCCTATGAGAATGTCGGCGATTGTGCTTTTCCCGGCTCCGCTGGGGCCTATTAAAGCAACTCGCTCTCCTTTTTTAATAGCTAAGCTAATATCACTGAGTACCGGATGATCGTCATAGGCAAAAGAAAGATTGGAAAATTTTATTTCAGATTTAAAAGACAGTTGTTTGTTCCCATATTCCTCAATAGGACGATTCAAGTCATCAAAAATCAAATTCAGACTTACGTTGTTAAGTCGCATAGTGTTGTAGCTGGCCATAACCCTGTTAACAGATGGCAATAGGCGGTACAACGCAATTGCAAACATTGAAATTGTCGGAATTACCGATTCAGGATTTCCTTTAGAATAAATTACGTACATAATTATGCAAATTAGTATTGAAAAGCCGACACTCTCAAAGGCTAGGCGCGGTATGTGAGATATTGTTGCTGTTATAACTGAGCTTTCCATATAATGTTTGCCAGAAATGTTGAAATTTTCTTCAATGATGTTTTCACTTGAAGTTAGCTTAATTATTTTTAAGTTTTTTAACCCTTCAGAGATACTTTTATAATATCCTTTTAAATAAAAATGTATTTTTTCTCCTTCATAAGCCATTTTTTTGCTTATTGTTTTGAGAAATATTAATGCTTTAAAAGCAATAAATAAACTTAGAGCTAATGTTATTTTATAGTCTACTGTCATTAATGCTAAATATATGAAAGCAATGATGAACAATTCTGATATAAGGAGCATCATTGCTCCGTAGTATGAGGCTATTTGTTGCCTTTCAATGACTAGTTTTTTTGTTAATTCTGTTGTGTCCTGCTTTATAAAATCTATGTAGCATAGCCTAATGTATCTATCAAATAATTTTACGGCTATGTTTTGCGCAATTCCTTGTGTAAAACGCGACGTAATATACATGTAAAAAAGAGATACGCCATTTTTAAAAAAGTAAAAGAAAACAAGGCACGAACCAACTACAAGCACAAATTGCTGTGGAGAAGTGAAGGGGAATGTGTTGTAGATTTTGTTGATCCATTCATTTTTTTCTATTAAAGAAAAGTTGCTTGCAACTGAAATGAAGGGCATTATTGAGGAAATTCCGACAGTCTCCATGATTGATATAAAAATAGAGAAACAAGCCAAGAGGCAAAGCTGGCGTTTTTGTATCGCAGATAGCAGAGCCATTGTTTTTGCACGAGTACTAGTGCTTTTTGCGTCAGCCATGAATCCTACTCACCGATTTCATAGTCGTTCACATACCAGTCGACGGTTTTTCTGAGTCCGTCTTCAAGCGTTGTTTCCGGCTCGTAGCCGAGGATTTTTCCGGACTTGGAGACATCAGAAAGGCGGTCCTTTACCGCGTCCCAGTTGCGCCTTTCCTTGAAGACTATTTCGGATGATGACTCTGTGTAATCTATGATCATTCTGGCCAGGTCGATGATTCTGGTCGGTTTGCCGGTCCCTCCGTTGAATACGTCTCCGTCCGTGACTTCCGAAAGGGCGGCCAGGGTCAGGAGCTGGGCGGTGTTGCCTACGAAGGTGAAATCGCGGGTTTCGGTTCCGTCGCCGGTGATGAAAAGCGGTTCGCCCTTTATGGCCCGCACGATGAAATTGGGGATAACGTTGCGGTACGCGCCGTGCGGTTCATAGGGCCCGTAGGTGTTGAATACCCGGATGGAGACAGCCGGGATATCGTACATGGACGAATAGTATTTAACGTAAAGCTCGGCCGTGTATTTGTTGATGGCGTACGGGGTTTCGTGAGGATAGATGTAATCCTGCTCGTTCATGATGGCAGCGTTGCCGTATACACATGACGAGGAAGTGTAGACGAATTTCTTGAGCGCTTCGTTATCCTTGGAAATTTCAAGCAGGTTCATGGTTCCGATAATATTGGCCTGAACGTCCTTGAACGGATGATCCACGGAATTCTGGTTGGCGAAATGGGCGGCCAGATGGAAAACGTAGTTCGGCTTGAACTCCTCCATTTCCTTACGGTAGGATTCCATAACCCCGATATCGGCTTTCAGGAAGACTATACGGTCGTCATCCGGAAGATAGTTTTTGTACCCCGAAGAGAGGTTGTCGATAACCATCACGGAGCCGACTCCGCCAGCGAGCATTCTTTCGATCAGGTTCAGTCCAATGGCACCGGCACCGCCGGTTACGAGCACTTTAGCATTCTTCATCTATGAGGGCCTCACGAATCCTGTCGTAGTTGTTGTTCATGTTGTAAAAATCTTTCGCCCCGTCGATGAGGGCGGAGGAGTCCGCTTTTTCCATGCGCCGGATCAGGGCCGCTATGGAAGGGACGTCCGCACTGTCTGCCACGAGAAGTTCTTTCTGGATATCCCGGATTATGTCTGTGGTGGTGGATGAAAGGGGGGTCAGCGCAGCAACCGGTTTCCCTGCACCGATATAATCGGCCAGTTTAGAAGGAAAAAACGGGGAATTTTTCAGCGGAGCATCAATGACCATAAGGATGTCCGCTTTGGACAGAACGTCAATTGATTGCAGGTACGGCACCGGTTCGAAAATTTTGATCAGGTCCGGACATTTTTCTTCCGCCAGTCTGCGTTCATCGTCTTTCATGCGTCCGTAAAAATGAAATTCAAGATTCGCAGGACGAACCTTGTCCACGGCCTCGATAAACGGAGCTATGGAGCGCAGTCCGTATATGTTCCCGGTGTGGGCCACGATCTTTTTTTCAGGCGTGTGCTGTCTGCGGGTGTAGAGGTCCGGATCAAATACGTGGGGCAGAACCGCTATCTTATCTTTTGCGGCACCAAGTCCTTTTATGAGAAGATCTTTGGTTTTTTCCGAGGTGACAGTTATCCTGTCGGCACGTGAGATGACCGCTTTTTCGTAAAGCTTGTTGATGCCGCGCTGCAGACCGGTGCGATATGAAATGTACGGGTTCAGCGTCCAGGGGTCCGAGAAATGCGCGGTCCAGTGCATATCGCGATCGGTTTCTTTGACGGCCAGTCCCGCAAGATGGTTCACCAGCGGCGTGGAATGGGTGTACAGGGCGTCAATCTTAAATTCTTTGATAAGTTTGATCGCCGTGGTCGCTGCGGGAAATTTCCACCAGAATTTGCGGTCGGTAATTTCAAGTCCGCCGCAGAGATAATGCAGCCATTTTTCCCCCGGAATTCTGTTGATGCGGTGGACAGTCAGGTTTTCGTGATCCCTGCCCAGTTCCGGGTCCATAAATTCGAAATCAGGATTTTCACAGGCTGTGAGTACGTGCACCCGGTGTCCGTTGCGGGCCAAGGCCAATGCTCTGCGCTGAACCTGAATGGACTCGGGGGAAAGTATCGGTGGAAAATCGTACGCTATGAAAAGGATTGACTTTTTCATTCTATGCAGATCGATTTTGCATTATTTGTTTGTAAAGTTCAGCGTAACGCAATTCTGTTTGCTGCGGATTCCAGTGTTTGTGCGAGTATTTGAGGGCTTTTTTCCCCAGATCTTCGCGGTAATCCATGTTTGCCAGCCTTTTGATTGCCATGGAGTACCCTTCAAAAGAATTGTTTACAAGCTCCATCCAGCCGTCTTCGAATTCAGGCACCTGATTTTCCATCCGTTTGTTTACCACTACAGGCAGGCCGCACAGGGATGCTTCCAGTACGGTTTTGGGGATTCCATCGTAGTCGCTGTGGATGGCGAATACGTCAAAATCTGGGCTCATCTCGCAGAGTTTTTCATTGCTGATGGATTGGATGAAGGTGACCTTACCCGGGCCTTGTGCTTGTTCTGCCCTGTCCATAAGTGCCGGCCGTAAGGGACCGTTGCCAACAACTGTAAGGTGAGCGCCCTCAGCAATTGCTGCATCTATAAGATATTCCGGGTTCTTGCCCGGAATAAGCCGACCTACGGATAATATTTTTAAAGCTGTGTCAGCCGTGTAATCGGATTTAATCCTGATTTTATCTGGTGTGACAGTGTTGTATATGGTTTCGTAATTTTTAGGATTGCGTCGATTTACGTATGGAATCAGTGACTTATACACGCCGACTACATAATCTGCATTTTTGAGGGTTACATTCTCAACCGACGCGGTGAAATGATAGTAGAGAAAATTTTTCCAACCGAAACTCAGGTTGCTTCGGTTTTCGTCCGGATGCGTATGCAGGGAAACAATGTAGGGAATCCCAAGCTCTTTTTTTATTTCCGATGCAATAAATCCGTTAATGTAATTACCGTAACAACGGATGACATCCGGTTTTATTTTTTTGGCAAGCTCAACTCCTCCGGCAGCCCAGCCCTTGAGCAGGGCCGGGCGCCAGAAGAGTGATGTTATGAGCAGCTTTTTGGATGCGGGCAGATTGTGGATGTATAATCTGGCATCGCCCGCCATTTTTTGGAGTTTTTCAGGGGTTGGACTGTCTTCATTGGTCATCAATATATGCACTTCATCAAACTCCCCGCCCGGGTTGTAGTAGCGGGAAGTCATCTCGCCCTTGTTTTCAAGGTGAGAGAGTCTGTCTGTGATGATATTCAAGAGGACTTTGCCCATTAATTCCGCCTTTATGACTGCTTGCACAGAGAAAGTTTTCCATCTTTCTCTTCATATTTACTGTTGCAACGGACGCATTCAAGGGACTGTGGCAGAATTTCTCCGCACTGGCAGGCCCAGCCGATTCTTTTTGCTGGAGATCCGACCATGAGGGCATAGTCCTGAACATCTTTGGTTACAACGGAACCGGCCCCTATAAGAGCGTAGTTTCCTACTGTGTTGCCGCAAACAATTGTGCAGTTGGCCCCGAGTGTTGCGCCTTTTTTTATCAGAGTTTCACGCACTTCATTCATACGTGCTACGTGTGCGCGGGGATTGTATACATTGGTGAAAACCATGGATGGCCCACAGAAGACGTCGTCTTCAAGAGTTACACCTTTATATACGGAAACGTTGTTCTGGATCTTGCAGCCGTTACCTATTTTGACGTTCGGACCGGCTACGACATTCTGGCCGAGGTTGCAGTTGGTGCCGATGGTCGTGCCGCCAAGGACATGGGAGAAATGCCAGATTTTGGTCCCCTCGCCTATCTCCACGTTCTGGTCGACTATGGCTGTTTCGTGAACCATCACAGAAGGCTTGCCTTCTTTTTGGGTCAGGGTGACTTCGCAGCCGTTTTTGTTGAGTGAAGCCTGGGCTCCATTCAGGACCTTAAGTACACGCAGGCCTTCGGCTCCATCTGTTCTGGGGTGTGTTCCTGAACCTATGCATTCAAGGAAATGTTTGCATTCCAGAAAAAGAGGTTCATCCTGAGGGATTGTAACTTTTTCCGCTTCAGCTTTGCTCGGCACCGGTATGTTGTTTTCCCATTCCACCTTGTGTGGGTAGAGCAGGAGCTTTTCATCCCAGGGCAGGGTATCGTCAAAGACGGCCATTTTTTTGTCCCCGACAACAACCAGTTTCTGCTCCTTGAAAGGGTGCAGCCATGAAACGAAAATGTGCGCCTTGATTCCGCTGGGGAATTCAAGATGCGTAGTGGTAACATCCGCAATGTGCTTGTGCAGATAGTTCCCGCCGGTTGCGATTACTTTTTCAGGCTCTTCCCCTGCCAGAGCAAGAATCATGGATATATCATGCGGTGCAAATGACCACAGGATATTCTCTTCTCTTCTGATCTTGCCGAGGTTGAGCCTGTTGGAATAAATATAGTTGATACGGCCAAGTTCTCCAGAATGGACCATTTCACGCAGTTTTACGAAAATGGGGTGATACTGGAGCAGGTGACCGACCATTAGTATAAGATTATTTTTTTGAGCAATACCGATAAGCTCTTCGGCATCCTTTTCGCTTAATACCAACGGCTTTTCCACGTATACGTGTTTGCCTGCAAGCAAGGCTTCTTTTGCGAGATTGAAATGTGTTTCGGCCGGGGTGGCAATTACCACCCCGTCAATTTCCTCGCTGGAAAGCACTTCGCTGTATGAAAGCACCGTTTCAATGTCCGGGTACTGTGCGCGAAAGGTGTCCAGAGTGTCCTTGTTGGTGTCGCATATCATTTTCAGCGAACCGGTCCGGGCGTAATTGCGGACAAGGTTTTTGCCCCAGTAGCCTGAACCTACGACAGCGATTTGTTTTCCGCTCATCAGGAGCCCTCCCTAGGCGTTGCGGATTGCTTCCGCAATCATTTCCTGGGTTTCTTTTTCAAGATAGGGGTGCATGGGAATGGCGAAAATACGTTTGGCTGCGTCTTCGCTTACGGGAAAATCACCGGCCTTATATCCGAGGTCTTTGAATGCGGTCTGCATGTGCAGGGGAATCGGGTAGTAGATCGGTGAGGGAACACCTTTTTCTTTTAGCGCGGCCTGGATGCGGTCACGGTGTTCGCTGTCCGTGGCCATCGGGCAGTACTGAGCCCATACAGATCTATATCCTTCCGGAATGCTTGGAACAGTCAGTCCTTCAATGTCGCCGAGGAGTTCGGCATATGTTGCCGCAACCTTGTCCCTAAGTTCTACTTCTTCAGGGAAAACATCGAATTTTGCATGCAGAATGGCAGCCTGCAGGGTGTCGAGGCGACCATTTATTCCAAGGCGAACGTTGTCATATTTGTCGGGACCCTGTCCGTGAACGCGGTGAGAACGAAGACGTTTGATCAGTTCATCGTCATCGGTAAAGCACATGCCGCCATCTCCGTATCCGCCAAGAGGTTTGGCCGGGAAAAAGGATGTGCAGGTGATGTCTCCTAGCGAGCAGGCTCGTTTGCCTTTGTATTCGCCTCCGAATCCCTGAGCGCCGTCTTCGATTATGAAAAGGCCGTGTTTGTCGGCAATTGCTTTAATTGCGTCGTAATCGGCGGGAAGTCCGAAAAGGTCAACCGGAATAATTCCTTTGGGAGTCAGCCCGGCGGTCTCCGGCATGGCAACGCCATTGTCGGCACCCTTAAAAGTTTCTATTGTCTTTTCAAGCTGTTCAGGATCGATATTGAAGGTGACAGGATCAATATCAACGTAGATCGGGGTTGCGCCAAGAACGGCGATGGCTTCTGCTGTTGCGAAGAAGGTGAACGGGGTAGTGAAGACTGCATCACCCGGTTTTACGTCCAGAGCCATGAGCGCCAGGGTCAGTGCGTCCGTTCCGGATGCGCAACCCAGTGCATGCTTTGTTCCGCAGTATTCGGCAAGAGATTTTTCAAGGGCCGGAATCTCCGGGCCCATGATATAGGCTCCGTGTTCAAGCACGGCATCCATGTTGCTGCGAACCTGGGATTCAATGCGGCTAAACTGTTTTTTAAGGTCGATAAAAGGGATATTCATGAGATTATTCTCCGTTAAAGGCACATGCTTATGTGTTTTAGACAACCTTCCAATTTGGTCGTCTTAAATAAATGTCGCGGGTTTTTTCAAATTCATCCGTGTTCAGGACCATTATTCTTATCTTGCGTTTTATGGCTTCTTCAGCCTTAAGGCAAAGGTCCCCGATGCGATTGGTATCGGTTTCGTCTCCGATAATGAGAACATCAATGATCCCGGAGTCGATTCCTTTGGCGTAATCATCCAGTATGTATACGGAATCAACGTCACCTATTGTGGAAAGGATGTATTCAAGAATCTGGTCAATGCCGATGTACTTGCGGACGATTGAACTTATTTCAGGGAAAAACGGATGGGTCGAGTTGGCGTTGTAGTAAATGTAACGCCCTTCTTTTTTCTTGTTCAGGTATCCTGCGTCACTTAGACCATCAAGTTCCTCTTTCATTGCATTCGGGGAAACATTGAATTCCGCCGCCAGTTCTCGTAGATACGATGAAACATCCGGGTTGAGAAAAAGCTTGAGCAGAAGCTTGATTCTTGTCTTTGATGTAAATAGTTCTTTCAACATGATGTGTTTTTGTTAGGTTATTCTGAACGAACTGTCAACGGAGACTTATTTTAAAATTCGGACCGCGTTATGTCTGATAAGTAAACTCATTAACTTGTCGAAGTTTCTTGCAATCTGATTGAATTTCTTCTGATCATCGTTTGAATTTGTAAATGGTTTTTTGTAAATATCTTCAAACGTTTTTAATAATATTTTGAACACAACAATTTTGCTTTCCGTGTTTTCTACAAGGGAGGCGATGTCATCCGGTATTTTCATTTTCGCCCCGTCTAATTGGATGAATTTCCGGTTGTTATGTTCGAAAAGTAACTGGTTTGCAGGAATGCATATGAAAACTCGGGCTGTCTGGAGCAGTCCATTATGGTAAAGTGTTCGTTGCAGCTTCAGGCAGTTTTGAAAAGCGGTGCTGTTAAGCGGGTTTGAATATAAATTAGCCAGTAGCTCTGCGTGGGTTGCAAGAGGGGAGCCTTTGTATTCTTTTGTCAGGAAATCTGTAAGTTCCCTATTTCTTGCATCGACGGCAATGCTGAATACGGACTGATCATAATGTCTCATGGCTGTCCTGTCCCCGTTTATATAAAACGGGTCCGCGCCACCGTTCAGGAGCATTTTTATGATTTCAAGGTCCGGTGAAAAGTCAGCCGCCAGCAATAGCGGAGTCGTTCCGTATTCATGTTGAAGATTGGGATCAGCCCCTAGCAGCAGAGCGTTTTTTACCGCATCCCTGTTTCCGGACATGACGGCCTGTTTCAGGCATTTGGAAATGATAATTCCATCGTGCATTTCCTTTTCTTTTCTGCTTAGCAGGAGTTTCAGTATATTTAATTTATTAAGGAGAAATGCATCCGTAATAAGTTCAAGTTTGTTGTATCCGATCTTGTCAAGGTTGTTGTATAATTCCAGAAAAAGGTCTTCCCTGCCGTTTCGCAGAAGATTGTCTGCAACAATATACGCCTGAGGAACGTCTCTCTGATCGCGCAGATTCTTTATCAATTTGTTCTTATTTATATGTTTAAAGTCAATATTGGCAATTGCTTTGGTGGCAACAGGCTGCTGGAATAATTTTTGATTGTTCCAGATATCAGCACTCATGACTTTTTTTAATCCCGCACTATTAAGATGTGATGGATCTGAAAAAAGCGCCTCGTGTCCTGTTATGTCCCTGCAATTGTAATAATTGTAAAAACCATTGCATGCTTTTGCTGTTCTTGAGAAAATTGTTTCAAGGACTTCCTGTTGATCGGGATTGAATGTGGTATACCACGGTAAAGTGAAGAATGTGATAGGAATTTTTTTGTCGTCGCAGAATGTGTATACTTTAGAAATATTTTGCAGATAAAATGGTGTCACCAAGTGACTTGAAAAGATTACATTGTTGTTTTTGAATTCGTCCGAAGACTTGTGCAAAACTCCGAACTCATCAATGGTATTCGGTGCTGAGCTTGAGTTGTCAGCGGATATGTTGGCTGCAACACAGTTCCAGCAATCCTTGATTTTGTCAGGATTGATATTCCTGATTTTGGATAATTGCTGGGTAAAGCTGTTTTTCAGTGCCGGGTCAGAATTCGTGTAGCTGAATCCGTTTATGTCGATAAGAAAATATATGTGGCTGACATTGCGCAACTGTTCTGCGTTCAATGAATTGAGAAATGCCAGCACATCTCCCGGGTTGTTGTATATGGATGTGCTGAAATTGAGAAGCGGCCAGCCGGTTATTTCCGAAGAGAGCAGCATAGTCCGACTGCTTCCGAATACAAGGGAGTATTTTCCGCTATAAAGTTTTGTGGCCACCTGTGATGCCGTCGTCTTACGGGCGGCAAGTTTGTTCCGGTTGAAACTGCCTTCAACAATTCTGAATTCCCCGTATGGATCAATTACTACATCAACAATAAGAATGAGTGCTGTGAGCAGGACTCCGAGGGCCAGAAGGGTGGTTATTGTCCATTTACGTGCGTTCATGGCTAGAAATCGAAGTAAAGAAAGGTTTGGTGGGTATACATCTGCAGGAATGCGGAGATGAACAACGAGATGGACAGCACGGATTCGAAAACAGAGAATTTCATTTGTGCGGCTGTTTCAATCGAATTTTTCCATTTTACGGTGAATGCCACCAGTGCGCAGCATGCGGCCAGAAGAATGTACGTTTCCTGCATTGTAAGAGCCGTCGAAAAGCCTATATTGACCATACCGATCATGCCTTTGAAAATTTTAACGGCATCAAAAGTCGTTTCCGCACGGAACAGGACCCAGCATGCGTTTACATATAGAAATGTGAGCAACCATCCTGCGTAGACCGGTAGTTTTCCACCGGTGTTGCGCCAGACTCTGTGGATCACCATCGCGGTACCGTGCAGCCCGCCCCAGAGTACGAAATTCCAGCCGGCCCCGTGCCAGAGTCCGATGAGCAGGAATGACGCCATCAGATTGCCCAGCGTGCGGTAACCTCCCTTGCGGCTGCCGCCGAGGGGAAAATATATATAGTCGCGGACAAAGCGTCCCAAGGTGATGTGCCAGCGTCTCCAGAATTCCTGAATATCGAGAGCCTGGTATGGAGAATTGAAGTTGTTTGGCAGCTTGATGTTGAAAAGGAGTCCAAGTCCAAGAGCCATATCCGTATAGCCACTGAAATCGAAATATAGCTGGCAGGTATAGGCAAGGCTTACAGCCCATGAGTCCCAGAAAGGCAGTGCCAGAGCCTTGTCAAATCCGTTTTCTACAAAAGGAGCGAGGGAGTCGGCGATGATGATTTTTTTGAACAGCCCCATACTGAAAAGATAAAAACCCTGACCGATGTTGGCATAGTTTATCCGTCCGGCATCTTTGGCGTTGAACTGGGGTGTAATCTCGTGCTGGTAGCTTATGGGGCCGGCCACCAGTTGCGGAAAAAAGGATACGAACAGAGTGTAATCCAGCAGGTTGCAACGGGCAGCCTTACCCCGGTATGTATCAACGAGAAAGGATATCTGCTGGAATGTATAGAAGCTGACGCCCAGAGGGATAATCACCTTTTCGGTGACGGATGGCAGGCCGGTCAGCCCGGCAATATTGTCAAAGAAAAAGTTTTTATACTTGAAGTAGCCCAGCACCGAGAGATTGCAGCCAACAGCAACGGCCAGAGTCCGTTTGCTGCTTTTTCTGTGCAGAGCCTCGGCCATGAGGAAGTTGAAAAGAATCGTTCCGCCGAGCAGGTACAGATATTCGGTTTTCCACCAGGCATAGAAAACGAACGAGGCTATGATGAGAAACAGTTTGCCTGCTGTATGAAGATTGAAACCCCGAAGCAGGAAGTAGAATCCGAAAACAAGTGGTAGGAAGAAGAGGATGAAGATGTGCGAATTGAAGAGCATTATCTGACCTCCTAGCCTTCCTCATCGAATTCAGGCACCACCTCGTGCAGAACTTTTCTGACCTCGCCAGCATGAAACCGGTCTGCTGCGGCGGACATGCGCTGCAGAATTTCCTGCAGCTGCTTGGAGTAAGCTTCAAAATCGTTTTCAAAGGCTTTCAGCACCATGATCTTATCGTGCTCTGTCCGGACAATTCCTTCGCCCTCTGTGATCAGTTCCTCATAGAGTTTTTCTCCCTCACGGAGGCCGGTAAAGACGATTTCTATATCCCTGTCCGGTTCCTTTCCGGAAAGTCTGATCAGGTCGCGGGCCATGTCGGCTATTTTCACGGGTTCGCCCATTTCAAGTATAAAAATCTCCCCGCCCTCGGCCATAACTCCCGCCTGCAGGATCAACTGTGCTGCTTCGGATATGGACATGAAATAGCGTGTGACGTCCGGATGGGTGACCGTTACCGGCCCACCTTTTTCTATCTGTCTGCGAAAGAGCGGAACTACCGAACCGGAAGATCCGACCACGTTTCCGAAGCGAACGGCCATGAAAGTGGTTTCGGAATCATGAAAAAGGCGCATAAGCAGTTCTGTTACCCGCTTGGAAGCTCCCATTATATTAGTGGGCCGCACGGCTTTGTCCGTGGAGACGATTACGAAGCGGTCCACCTTGTGCCTGTCCGCAGCAGTCATTACGTTCCTGGTGCCGCAGATATTGTTGTGCACCGCCTGCCAGGGGTTGCGTTCCATCATGGGAACGTGTTTGTAGGCCGCGGCGTGGAAAACCGTTTGCGGTTTGTAGTTTCCGAATGTGGAATCCATCAGTTCCGTATCCTGCACCGATCCGAGCACGGTAACGTATGCGTGAAATTTTATTTCATGGTGCAGCTCCATCTGGATGGCGTAAAGATTGGCTTCACTTGAATCAACCAGAATAAGCCGTTCCGGTTTAAAGCGGACGACCTGGCGGACAAGCTCCGAACCGATCGATCCCCCGCAGCCGGTGATAAGCACGGTCTTGCCGGAAATGTATTCACTGATGGCGGTATTATCCAACTGCACTTGGGAGCGCCCCAGAAGGTCCTGATAGCTTACATCGCGCAGGGCCTTTATACCCACCTTGCCGTTGATGATTTCATCCATGCCGGGCAGAATCTTGTAAGGTAATCCCGTCTTCTTGCAGGCATCGATTATCTGGCGCATCTGTTGTCCGGAAGCCTCGGCCACGGCGATGAGTATTTCATTGACGCATTTGTTCTCAACAAGTTCCTGCAGATCGGACAGAGTTCCCAGCACCGGGACACCATGAATGGTACGTCCCTGCTTGGTTTTGTCGTTGTCGAGGAATCCTATGGGGAGGTATTTTAGCTGCCCGCTGCCTTTGATTTCACGCACCACCTTTTCGCCGGCCCGGCCTGCACCGATTATGAGAACATTGCTGCCGTCAACAGGACATGATTCCGGCATGAAGTGGAGAGCGTTACCGTCCCTGTATGCAAAAAAAGAACGGATTAAAACCCTTACGCCGCTGCACATGAATACGGTCAGCATCCAGTCGATGATGAACACACCTCTGGAGAATCCGCCGAAACCGAATTTATACAGAACAATAGTGACCAGTATGAGTGACTGCAGAAATGTGGCTTCCAGAATCTGCCAGAGATCACGCAGGCTTGTGTAGCGCCACATGCCCCGGTAGAGACCCAGGCCAAGGAAAACGGAAAATTTGATTATGACCGTATACTTGAGCAGTTCGAGGTACTGCGTATGTGCGTATCCCGGCAGGGCAAAGTCAAAACGGAACAGATACGCTCCGTAAAAAGCCACAAAGAAAATAATCAGGTCCATCAGGACCATCAGATAAAAATTAGCATTTCGCAGGTTGTGGATCATTTTCTATTTTCCGCACCCTTTGATTATTTCAACGGTCCTGTTCAGGTCTGCAGTGGTCATGGCGGTTCCGGAAGGCAGGCAGACGCCGCGATTGAATAGATCCTCGCTGACCTCCGTGCCGTAGCAGCGGTTGCCTTTGAAAACAGGTTGCAGGTGCATCGGCTTCCAGACCGGTCTGGATTCGATATTCTGCTCTTCCAGTGCATTGCGGATTTCGTCCGGGCCGGCGCCGAATTCGTCCCTGTCCACCAGCATTACACTAAGCCAGCGGTTGCATTTTCCGTACGCGGCTTCGGGCATGAAGTTTATGCCCGGAACGGAACCGAGTTTCTGTTCATAAAAATTGAATATTTCACGCTTGCGCTCTACGCGATCGGCTAGCACTTCCAGCTGTCCGCGTCCCACTGCGGCAACAAGGTTCGACATGCGGTAGTTGTAGCCGATTTCGTTGTGCTCATAGTGCGGCAGCGGTTCCTTGGCCTGCTGCGAAAGCCAGCGTGCCTTGGCGATCAGTTTTTCGTCATCGGAAGCCAGCAGTCCTCCGCCCGAGGTGGTGATGATCTTGTTGCCGTTGAAAGAGTAGGCCGCCATAAGCGCGCCTTTTCCGGCGTGGCGTCCCTTGTACTGTGCACCTACGGATTCGGCGGCATCAACGATCATGGGAATTCCGTGGGGTTCAAGAATTTCGAGAATACGGTCATAGTCGGCACACTGGCCGTAAAGGTCGGTTGGAATTACCGCTTTGGGCTTACGTCCTTTGGCAACATATTCTTCCACCGCCTCTGCCAGAAGTTCCGGGTCCATATTCCAGGATGTGCGGTCGGAATCAATGAAGACCGGCTCGGCTCCGAGAAATGTGACCGGGCTTACGCTGCCGATAAAGGTGAGCGAAGAGGCAATGACGACATCTCCCAGACCGACTCCGAGCAGGCGCAGGGCCAGATGAAGCGCTGCTGTTCCGCTTGAAAGGGCGGCACAATGGGCAAAACCGCTCATCTGCGCGAATTCCTGTTCAAATCCGTTGACCATGGGGCCCAGAGGGGCGATGAAATTGCTTTCAAAAGCCTGCCGTACATATTCCTGTTCTGATCCGCCCATGTGCGGGGGGGAAAGAAAGATGCGTTTGCTGGTATTCATTGGAAATGGCCTTTACTTATTTAGGATATAACTTCTGTCCACCGTTCTGATAGCAGCGTCGATAATACTTCTTTCATTTGGCAAAAATTGATCTTCCAGGCTTCTGCATGCCGGAATCGGAGCCAATTTTGACCCGACTCTTTGTACTGGGGCCTCCATTTGAATGTCGGTCAACATACTGGCAACTTCGCTTCCCCAACCCCACTGGGCGTGGCCTTCTTCTACTATTACCGCTCTTTTTGTTTTTGTTGCAGAATCTAGTATCGGTGCTTCATAGAGGGGCGAAAGTTGGTGCGGGATAATTATTTCGGCACGCAGACCTTCTTCTTCAAGCAATTGTTTTGCGGCGCTAAGCGTAATTTCGACCATTCCTCCGTAAGTGATTATTGTTAAATCAGGTATGCCGGAAGTAAGAGTTAAAGTGGGAATTCCGGATTTGCTATATGCTATGTTTGTTGCGTATTCTTCCAAGCGTACTTTTACTGGTTTGGCATATAATACCTTGTTTTCTATGAAGATAGTTGGGGAGTTGCTTTTTATGCATTTTTCAAGCAAGTCTCCAGGGTTGAATAAGCTGGAAACAGCGACAACAATAACTCCTGGGATTCCAAAAAATAGTTTCTCAAGCGACTGGCTGTGTGTCGGCCCGTAACCCCGCCTTCCTCCCATTGGAGTACGTATGATTAGCGGCAGTGGAATTTCTTTTCCGTACATCATTCTTATTTTTGAAACGTGGTTGACTATCTGATCAGTTATAAGGGTGAGGAAATCCCCGAACATGATTTCAATTATAGGCACGAATCCTTGTAGAGAAAGTCCGGTTCCGATTCCAATAATGGCTTGTTCGCTTATAGGAGTGTCTATCACTCTCTCTTCGAATTTGCTGGACAAACCTTTTGTTACCTTGAATGCGCCTCCGTAAGGGTCCAGAATGTCTTCACCTATCAAAATGATTTTGTCGTTCTCTTCCATTGAAGATTGCAGGGCATGGTTTATGGCTTCATAGACTCTCATTTTACACTCCGTCCTGAGGAATAACCGGGGAGGGCTTGGTCATTGTTTTTTCAATGGCAGACTCGATTATATCAGCAACAATGTTTTCAGCTTCTATTGTCTTTTTTTCGTCCAGTCTTGTGCGGTAAAGATCCAATGGATCGAACTTGAGTGTCTCGTATATTTCATCTTGGGATCTTGTGTCATCTCCCTTGCTGTGAGCACATAGTCTATGGGTATGTATTACTGCCCATGTAGGGACAGAGTTTTTACGCGTAGTTTCGATGAGTTTCTGGCCCCATTCTTTAATTTCACCAACATCGTGGCTGTCAATTTCGCTTGCATTCAACGAAAACGCCTTACCTCTTTCTATCATTGAGCCGGCCACTCCTCTCTGTGTAGGAGTGCTTTGTGCGTATCGGTTGTTTTCAACTAAATAAAGTATGGGAAGTCCTTTCAGCGCAGCAATGTTCATTGATTCATACAACACTCCTTCACCTAGAGTGCCGTCCCCAATGCAGCATACAACAACACCATCCTGTTGTTTTAGCTTAATGCCGTATGCCAGTCCGCATGCAATGGGAGTGAATCCTCCTTGGATTCCACTTGAAAAAAAATTCTTCCCTTTAATATGTTGGCTTCCTCCAAAGCCTTTACTTGCTCCGCAGACTCTGCCCATGACTTCTCCGAATAATTCTTCTAATGTTCCCCCGAATGCAAGGAAATGTCCATGGCATCTATGGTTACTGATAACGAAATCATGTTCATTGCTTAAAGGCTGAAGAATGCCTACAGCATTCGCCTCTTGCCCGATGTATAGATGAGTTGTCCCGTCAACCAGTCCTTCAGAAAATAGGTGTTTTATCTTTTCTTCAGCCCTTCTGATCAGCAGCATCCATAAAAAATCATATAGTGCATTATCTTGTTTATATCCTTCGAAGTATTTTGGTTTCATATTTTAACCTCAACGGTTTGCGAGATGGTAATTAATAGTATGAGTATTTCTGCAAATCAATTTTAATTTCTTCTGCCAGTTCTCTGTTACTTTCTGCATGGATTAGCATTATTTTGTTTCTGATTTCTGGTGAAATAAATTGTTGTTCATTGCATGGAATGTGACTAAGCATGCGTGAAAGGTATTTCATCCTTAGATAATTGTTAGAGATATCTCTTAACTTCGTTATTAGATCGTTTTTGCCTTCGCGTTTACTCGGAAGAATTTTTGCAAAAGGATTTTGAATTAGAATTGGGAATCCATTCCTGCCGTTGTTGACAAACCTGTTAAGAAATCTCACTGCGCGCAGAGCTGCATAAGAATGTCTTGGGTTTTTAACACCATTTGGAATAAAATTTCCTGTTCCTAGAAAGTCGGCCATTCGTGTAAAAAAAATGGTATTTTCCTGTTTTAACATTTCAAAAGGCAGAGCTAGGACGTTCTCTTCCCCAAAAGTATCAGTCAGATGTCTATAATATAATAACCAATTAAGATTGTAGACATCAAAATTTATCGACCCCCTTCCAAAATAACTGCCGAAGGAGTCGTTATAGTATCTTAAAAAGTACTTTACGGAGATAAAATCTCCAGTTTTAATACACTCCCTATAATAGCTCTCTAAGAAGCTGTCTTGTCTCCTGAATGTGAATATGATTTTAGGTTTTGAAAATATTTTTTTAAGGACAATGCAATTGTCCGCTAAGCCTGAAAAATTATTTCCCCCATCAAAATTTTCGTCACTGATCAAAATTTTTTTGTGCGGGTATGATGCTGTTTTAATCTGCTCACGAGTATTGCGGACGTATTCATCCGTTAGACTCATAACTCCTCGTGATTTTAAAGGGTGTATCACGTTGTAGTATTCAGGAGATGCCTTTGTGCCAATCCCAAAATAAAAAAAATCTTTCAGGTATGGGAAATAACATTCCTGCAAAAATGTAGTACCTGTTTTGGGTAATCCTATGTGAATATAAACGTCATTGGTTAACATTTACCGTATATCCTTTGATATATTGGAGTTATTTAATATTATTGAGCTATCAGGTATATTAACTCCAATATATATGGTCGAATTCATGCCAATAATACAACGGTCTCCAACAGCAACTCTACCAGCTAAAACAGCGCCAGGGGCAATATGTGTCAGCTGCCCGATTGAGCTGTCATGCGAAATGATTGCTCCTGTATTGATAATTGAACCCGCTTTAATTGTGACGTTTGCTCCAACAGTTGCGTTAGCAAATATTTGTACTCCAGGCTCCAGGACGGCACTTGGGTCGACTTCGGCTGTCGGGTGAACAAACACTGGTAACGGAATTTTCAGTGAGAGGCATTGCGCATATACTTTACTGCGCAACATTGCATCGGGGGCAAGGACACCGGCTGCCAATGCGGCAAAAGAGCCTTGGCTACGGGCTATCTGGGCGAGATTTTCGTCTGTTCCCAACCATTCGAGTCCGTTGGTATTTTTCTTGTCCAGAGCGGGGCCGACATACCCAAGGACCCTGAAAGAAAAAGACTTGTCTATCATCCTGCTCAGTTTCCCGGCGTGGTCTCCCCCTCCGATTATTATGACCGGCAGCCTTCCGTCATTTACGTTTTCTTTGTGCCGCATCTGCCTGGAAGCGAGAGTTGTGATTTTTTCGAGTCGTTTTTTGGCTGTGATTTTTTCTTTTCGTTGGGGAGGAGCTTCTTGTTTTAGCGACTGCTGGGCTGCTTGTACCGTACTGTTCCTATCCGAAGAGATGGTCATGGCAAGAAAACCGATTTCGTAATATTCGCCAGTTTCAATATTAATCTGATTTATGAACCCGGCTTGCTGGCAGTCAATTTCAACCGAGGATTTTACCGATTCTATTGCAAACAGCAGGTCTCCTTCAGAAACCTGATCTCCTACTGAGACAAATATGTCGGAAACAAGAAGTTCGTCTTCATTTGCGTTTAGACGAGGTATTTTTATTTCAAGGGTCATTAGTTACCTTTTTGGGTGAAAATTTTACCTAAATACACTTACCATTTAGAGAATAGTTTTTTTGCCGGGTAAGCGACAGCTATCGTATCGGAAGGGATTGGTTTAATGGCTGTGCTTCCAGCCCCGAGAATCGAATTTGTTCCTATTGAGATCCCCGGCAATACGGTTGCGCCTATTCCAATCAACGTTTCTTCCCCTACGGTAACATTGCCACCCAGGCTTACTCCTGGAGCTATATGTACATGAGGGCCAATCTGGCAGTGATGTTCAACTATTGAATTTGTATTTATTATTGTGTCTTTGTGTATCTTTGCCTTCGTGTTGATAACTGTCCCCGCAAGAATCATGCAACCTTTTTCTATGGAGGCACTTGGCGAAATTATGGCAGATGGATGAATTACAGTAAAGAAATGCGTCTGTGCCGCAAGTCTTTCAAAAATAAGTTTTCTACGGTTATTGTCACCGATAGCAATTATGACTCCGTCATGTTTTATCTTGTCCAGTTCTAAAATCCCGCCCTGTACGGGAATTCCCAGTAACTCTGTGCCGTGAAGACTTGTGTCGTCATCGAGAAAGCATAATGGTTGCACTCCATGCATGAGTGTTATGATCTCGGCCACCACCTGCCCATGCCCGCCGGCGCCAATGATTATGATTTTTTCCATATGTTGTCCACCTTTCCGCCCATGAATTCCTGTGCTGTGGCCTGTCCGGGCTGGCTGATGCCGTCGCGTTTGAACACTTTTGCCACGGTCATGAAGATTATTTTTATGTCCAGCAGCAGGGTGTGGTTGTCCACGTACCAGACATCCATTTTGAATTTTTCTTCCCACGAAACCGCGTTGCGCCCGTTGACCTGCGCCCATCCGGTAATTCCGGGCAGCACGTCGTGCCTGCGGCTCTGTTCCGGGGTGTAGCGGTCAAGATACTGCATGAGCAGCGGTCGCGGACCAACCAGAGACATATCCCCGAAAATCACGTTGATCAACTCCGGCAGTTCATCCAGAGACGTGGAGCGCAGGATGCGGCCGAACCTGCTCAGACGTTCGGAGTCCGGCAGCAGCTTCCCGGAAGCATCACGTTCATCGGACATGGTTTTGAACTTGATTATATTGAAGGGCTTTCCATAAAGTCCGGGGCGTCTCTGAATAAAGAAAATACCACCGCCCATTTTTTTGTGGATGGCCACGGCCACCGCAACAAGCACCGGAAAGAAAATTAGCAGTGCCGCAATGGATACGGTCAGGTCGAAACATCTTTTGACGGTCATGAATCAGAGCCCCATGAAGTTCATTATGGTCGTGTTGACCTTGTTTACGTCATATTTTTCCGCCGCATATTCCAGTGATGCCTCGCCCATGGTCCGGGCAAGGTCCGGGCGGAGAATAAAGCGCTCTATGGCCTTTTCAAGCTCGGCAACATCTCTTGTCGGCACTTTGTATCCGTTGCTGCCTTCCATAACCGTTTCACGGCAGCCCGGTGCATCCGTCGTAACAATTGCCCTTCCGGTGGACATGGCCTCCAGCACGGAACGGGGCGTGCCTTCGCGGTAGGAAGGAAGCACATAAACTGTACAGCCGGCCAGCTCTTCGCGCACATCTTCCACTGGACCGGGGCATTCAATCCCCGCATCCTGCCAACGTGCGACTTCCTCCGCGCTGATGGAATCCGGTCCCGGATCGTGAGGGCCCACCAACCGGAATTCTGCATCCGGGTATTTCCGTTTCAGGCTCATTGCCGCCTCGGCAAATTCGCGAACACCTTTTTCCCTGAGCAGGCGTGAAATACACAGGAATACCGGAGTTACGTCATTTAGCGGTGAACTTGTGAAATAATCCATATCCACCCCGGAACCGTTGGTGACAACCGTGTCCTTACCACCGGGGATTATACCCAATTCCATGAACATGTTTCTGTCGTCCGGGTTCTGGAACATGACCCCTTTGTTAAAATATAATGCCGTCCGGTACATGTTTTTTACCAGTTTGAAAAGCAGTGCCCGCTTGCCGGAAGTCTGCCCGAAGGCGTAGCCCAGACCGGTGATCATGGAAAATATGTTTTGCACCCCGGCCAGCCGTGCTGCAAGTGAACCGTATATCACAGGTTTGATAGTGTAGGAGAGCACAACGTCCGGTTTATGTCTGCGCAGTATTCCGGTCAGGGCCATTAGGGATGCCATATCGCGCAGAGGATTCATTCCCTTGCGCCTGATCGGGACGGCAATGAATTCAATGCCCATGGCAGCCAGTTTTTCGGGCACATCTGGAGAGTCGAGCGGAGCTATTCCGCAGACCTCGTGTCCGGCTTCTTTCATGGCTCTCAGCATGGGGCCGCGAAAATTGACCAGCGACGGTCCGTATCCCCCGATGACTGCTATCTTCACCCTTTGATCTCCCAATGGTCGCACCATGACTGGAACATCAGTATATTCCAGATCCTGTACTGGTTGTCCTTCTTACCCAGAAGATGCTCAATCCAGGCCAGCCGCACTGGACCACTATAGAAAAAACCGTCGCTGTCCAGCCTCTTGTTTGAAAGCAGATCCTCGGCCCATTCCTTGAGAGGGCCGCGCAGCCAGCTGTCTATGGGCACCCCGAATCCCATCTTCGGGCGTTCTATCAGCTGCTGCGGCACATATTTGTACAGGATTTCGCGCAGGGCGAATTTGGATCTGCCCTCGCGGACCCGCAGGTGCATGGGCAGCCGCTGTGAAAATTCAACCACTTCATGATCGAGAAACGGAGCGCGCGTTTCAAGGCTTACGGCCATTGCCGCCCGGTCCACCTTGGTTAGTATATCGTCAGGAAGATATGTTGCTGCGTCCATGAACTGCATCCATGAGGTCAGGTTGCCGTTTGAAGGCTGCATATCAGCAGACTGGAACGGGCCGGCTATTTCATTTCCCTTTCTGAGCAGACTGCCCGGTTCAAGCCAGCAGGATGTCAGGTTGCGGTAGTATTCCACTGCTGATCCGGCAGCCATGACATCGGCCAGTTTATGCAGTTTCTGGCCGGGGAGGCGCATCTTCAGTTCTTCGGGAAGCACCGGTCCGAACATGCGGAAAGCGCTGTCCCAGTCAGCTGGGGAGATTGCCGAGATGGATTTTGCTGCAAGTTTTCGCAACAGCACTGGAACGGAACTCAATCTGTTCCATATGGAACAGCCTTTGGAATGGCGGTTGTAGCCTGCGAAAAGCTCATCCCCCCCGTCACCGGAAAGGGCCACGGTGACGTGCTCGCGGGTCATACGCGAAACGAGATGTGTCGGAATCTGGGACGCATCAGCAAAAGGCTGGTCCCATATCTGCGGAATTGTCGGGATTACGTCCAGCGCATCGCGTGGCGAAAGGTACAGTTCGGTGTGTTCGGTCCCGATATGTTTTGCAACTGCCCGGGCATCATCTGCTTCGTTATATGCCTCGTCATCAAAACCGATGGTGAAGGTTTTGACCGGTGCAAGAGCGCACTGCTGCATCAGGGCGACGATAAGTGACGAATCAATACCGCCGGACAGAAAGGCCCCTAAAGGCACATCCGAGATCATTTCCCGCTCAATGACTTTGAGCAGCATGTCTTCAAGGGTCTCTATGATCACTTCATCCGGGGCAGTGAAAATTCTTTCTCCGGCATCCCGTGCGCATTCATTCAGGGACCAGTATGATTGCGGAGCCGTCATTTCTCCGTTTTGGCGTATACAGGTCCAGGTGCCGGGCATGAGGCAGTATGTGTTTTTGAAGATGGTGCGCGGGCCGGGAACGTAGTTGTATCTGAGGTAGGAGCCCAGAGAGTCGCGGTCCACCTCGCGTTTGAAATATTTCTTGTAGGCCATGAGGGCCTTGAGTTCCGATCCGAAGAGAAAATTTTCGCCCTGACGCGAATAGTAAAGCGGTTTTTCTCCCATGCGGTCGCGGGCCAGCAGCAGGCAGCGTTCCTTGCGGTCCCATACGGCAATGGCGAACATGCCGCAGAACCGTTTAAGAGCCGGTTCGAATCCCCATTGCTCAATGGCTTCCAGCATGACTTCCGTGTCAGAATGTCCGCGCCAGCCGCCGAACCCTTCAGCCTGTTCCAGTTCCTCGCGCAGGTCACGGTAGTTGTATATTTCGCCGTTGAAAACGGTGACGAACCGTCCGGAGCTGCTGTGCATGGGCTGCACGCCCTCAACCGTCAGGTCGATGATGGCCAGACGGCGGTGATCCAGGGCTATGCCGCATTCAGGGTCCGACCACTGCCCGGAACCGTCCGGGCCGCGCAGGTTCTGGGCGTCACCCATCTTCCGAGCGATCCGTTCAAGCCTGGCTGAATCTGACGAACATGAAAAATCAATAAAACCGGCTATTCCACACATTGCGACCATTTTAAACCGTTAGGGTTTCCAAAGGGGATTATCCCCTTTGGCCGTCGGAGACGAAATCAAATCACCAACAGCGCGAAGCGCATCAATGTTATGGCTATCCCCGCTCGGCACCTGCGAATTTGAGTCGGCCTTTGCCCAGCAGATCGTGCAGATGCACCATTCCGGTAATGACGCCGTCCTCGTCTACCACGGGAAGCACCGTTATTTCCTTTGATTCCATTATATCCAATGCCTGGGCCGCCGACATGTCCGGCGTGATGCGCAACGGATCGCAGACCATGAATTCGGTTGCGGCTGCGGTGGGATCATAATTTCCTGTACAGACCATCCTGCGTACGTCTCCGTCGGTAATTACTCCGGACAGTTTCCCGGATGCTGTCAGGGCCACAAGACCCAGACCTCCTTTGTCCAGTACGGTTAAAGCTTCGGAGAGCGTAACGTTCTGGGGGCAGGAGGGAATATTGTCGGAATGCATTATTTCACTGATGCACAGAGTCAGCCTGCGTCCCAAAGAACCTCCGGGATGAAATCGTTTGAAATCTTTGCTGTCGAAGTCCTTGTAGTCCATCAGGCAGACGGCCAGAGCGTCCCCCATGGCCAGGGCGGCGGTGGTTGATGATGTCGGAGCCAGCCCGTGGGAGCAGGCTTCGCAGGGAACCTTTGTTTTTATGACCACATCGGAAAGGCGTCCCATGGTGGATTCCGGGTCCGATGTGATGGAAATTATTTTCGTGCCGAAGGAGCGGATTGCCGGCAGCAGGGCGTTCAGTTCATCAGTCTCCCCGCTGTTGGATATGGAGACGACCACGTCTTCTTCCCGGACCATTCCAAGGTCTCCGTGGGCGCCTTCCACCGGATGCAGGAAGAATGATGGCGTGCCGGTGGAGGACATGGTGGCGGCGATCTTGCGGCCCACCAGTCCGGATTTGCCCAGCCCGGTAATGATTACGCGACCTTTGCAGCCAGCGAGCATTTCCACCGCGCGGGCGAAACCTTCTCCGAGATCATTGCGGATGGCCGCCAGACCTTTTTCTTCGATTTCAAGGACTTCCTGTCCCCTTTTAATGAAATCCGAAAGCTGTTTATCTGTCATCTGTTTCCTATTTTACGAGCGAGGTCAGGTCGAAGATCGGGCCCATGATGGCTACCACGATAAAAGCGATGAGCATGCCGATGAAGAGCAGCAGCATCGGTTCGGCCAGCGCGACCACCCGTTTCATGAAGTTGTCCACATCCCGTTCGAAAATGGTGCCCATGCGCTGCAGAAATTTTCCGAGTTCCCCGGATTTCTGCCCGGCGGTAAGCGTCAGTATGTATATGTCGGGATAAATTTTCTGTTCAGCCAGCACGGAACTCAGGGAGCGCCCGGTGGCGACTTCCTCGCGTGCTTCGGCCATTTTTTTCTTGAAAAATGTTGAGTTGACTGCGTTTGCGGAGCTTTCCATTCCCTGAACCAGCGGAATACCGGCATTTATCTGAAATCCGAGTATGCCTGAAAAACGCGCCAGCGTGCTCTTCTGCACCAGAGGGATTTTCCAGAAAAATCTGTCTACTTTTTCCCTGAACGCAGGGACGGATTTGTAGGCGCTGACCAGCCCCAGAATTATGCACAGGGGTATGATCAGGGCCAGTGGGCCCATATTGGAGAGGGTATTGCCGAGCGCGACGACTATTTTTGTGGAGGTAGGGAGCTCTCCCTTGGCTGCCTTGAATATGCCGGTGATCTTGGGCAGGACCTCTGAAAGCAGAAAATATACCGCGCCCATGCCTATCAGCAGGATGACCACAGGGTAGACCATGGCAGTCATGAGCCTTCCGCTTACTTCAGCGCGTTCTTCCTCATATTTGGCGATGTTTTCCAGTACATCGCCGAGTTTGCCGACAGACTCGGCCACCTGGACCATCCCGACGTAGACCTGCGGGAAAATTTTGGGATACTTGGCCAGACAGGACGAAAAGCTTTCCCCGGATTGAACGGCGTCGCGGACTTCCATCCATGTCCGGCTGGCCTTTCCGCCGGTCATACGGGCCATCATGTCCAGTGACTGGGCCAGGGCCGTGCCGCTCTGGAGCAGAATACCGAGGTAGTAGAATGATTCTCCGACCCGTACTTTTCCGCCCATGGAGAAGGAAGAGGCCAGGGACTCGGAGGAGCTCTGTGCTTTCTGGCCGGATTTGACCTGTTCAAGACGCAGGGGCATGAGTCCCTTGGATTGCAGGGTCGCGAAGGCGCGCGACTGCGATGCGGCTTCCACAAAGCCTTTTTTCTTTTTTCCCTCTGCAGTTACTGCGCGGTATTGGTATGTGGGCATTACGGAGTGTGTTCCTATTTCAGTTCGACAACCAGTGAAAGCATCTGGCCTTTGCGTTCAACATCAATATAAATGGCAGATGCCCCGGCAAGCGAGCCGTAAACCTGAAGAAGTTTCGTCGGCCCGGTGATCATTTCACCGTTCACCCTCATGAGCACATCTCCGTTTTCAAGTCCGAGTTTTTTGAGCAGGGAATTTGTGCGGATGTTGGTAACACGGAAACCCTGCGTTTTTCCGTTCTTGCTGTTGGGTTTGAACAGGGCCTGTTTGAGGAAAGCGTTGGGGTCTTCCAGAACTTCGTTGGCCTGGGCCCTTTCGACCACAATCTTGTTGGTCTTGCCCCGGACAAGCTTTAAGCCTTGTACCTGATCCCACATAACGACCTTTTTTTCTTCGCGTCCATACTTCCAGAGAACGTACTGCGGTTTTATCTCTTCAAGAGTCCAGCCTTCGTACTCCTCGCCCTCACGCAGGATCACGGTCTCGTTTTTTATCACGAACACGGCCATGTCCGTTTCGCCGGTAATAATACCGACAAGCTGCCAGGTGCTTGGCGTGACCGTGGCTTTTTTCTGAATTTCAGCGGGATTGTCGAGCCCGAGAATGTTCTTGTCCAGAATTGTTTTCGAGTCTCCGGCTATCTTGTCTACTGCCTCCGAGGAAAAGGATTCTCCCATAATCGGGGCCGTAGCCTTGGGCAGGTGGATAAAGGACGCAACAAGGTATGCCGAGGCCAGCCCGAAGGCCAAAGGCCACAGCCATGCCGGAAATTTGGTGGCTTTAAGCTCCATCTAAATACTATCCTAAGGACCTCTTTGATCAGGAGGTCCCCTGTAATCGTTTTTCGTGGCCGTCAGTTTTTTTAAAAGGACTGCGGCGTACGGATATCATTTCCCTCGGATTATGATCTGTCGCAGAGGGCCATGCTCTGATTTTACTTATTTGTTGGCGCGCATGGCAGACCGAAACTACTCCTCTATTTCAGCATAAGAATGGTAGTTGTTTTTAATCCACTTGTCCATCCCCTTGGTGTCGTGGTAAATGTCCAGTCTTAAAAGCCTTTTTCTTACCGTCTTAGCCGAGCTGTAATAAAAGAGCCGAACTTTTCGTGACAGTCTGGCGCTGAAAACATTCTGGGTTCCCTTGACCTTGTGGATGTTCATGCCCGGAGTTCCTGAATCCTGTACGTCAAAGCGGATGAGGGTCTCAAGAACCTTTTTGAACAGTTTGAACTGGGTGGAATACACTTTTTCCAGATCGGCTATGAAGCTGGGCATGGCTTCGCTTTTTGTCAGCAGGGATTCAAGAATCTCGGTGACTTTTTCAAAACCTTTGCCGTCGGTCTTCCCGGTTTGGGACTGCTCTTCCAGCCTGCGCTGCTCGTCCTGCAGCTGTTCGACCTCTTCTTCAAGGAGTTGGTGATACCCTTTGACCTCCTCCATTTCGGACATGAGTCTGTTGACCTGCTCTGCGGTCTTCTTGCTTTTGCCCAGATAGAAATGGAGCATGCGCAGCAGGTGGTCTTCTGTAACCGGCTTGGGGATGAAATAGGTGAAGACATCCGCCTGGGCTTCGTCCGTTGCTTCCGCATCCATTCCGGTCAGCAGGATAACCGGGAGATAGGGATATTCCTCACGGATGTATGGCAGGATATCAACTCCGCTGAGTCCGGAGCCTTCGAAGTGGACGTCAAGCAGCACTACATCCGGTTCTTCTTCAGATTCCTTCAGGAAGGCCAGAAATGATACCGGGTCGTAAAAAGACTCGTGCTTTTCAAGCATGCCGCCCTCGCGGAGAATGGATACGGTATACTCATGCAGTCTCGGATCATCGTCCGCCAGCACGAAAAAGTATTTATCATGTTGAGGGGTCATTATTTATCTCCTGCTGAATAACACCTGCCGGGCCGAAAGTTCCCAGAGGAATTAGTATGCATACTTCAAGGCCCTTTGTTCCCAGAGTTTCGGTGTTCTGAGCGGAAATGTCAAAGCCCATGTTGTCGCCGAAGAATTTTACGAAGACGGTTCCCTGTCCCATTTCACGGCCCTGTCTTTTGGCCGAGGGAACTGCTCTTTTGAAAAGTTCCGGAAGGCTGTCATCGGCCACTCCTCCGCCTGTATCTGTAACCCGCAATCTTGCATAGCGGTCCAGCACATCGCCGACAACGCTTATTCTGGGTTTGAAATTTTTGAATGCTTCCGGACCTTTTTTTAGCAGTGCTATCTGATGAAGTTCCATCGCAGTCTGGCTGTTGCGCAGCAGGTTCAGGATTATTTCCCAGGTCTTGTGGCGATCAACGAAAATTTCTTCCGTCCTGCCTGCCCAACTGCTGAAGTCGAAACGTGCGTCCATACGGTTTTTGAAATGCTTTTTGTCGTGTTCAAGCTTTTCGCTGATTTCTTTGCCGAGTTCCTCCAATTCCACCAGTTGCGGTTTAAACGAAAGCCTGTTTTCGAGTCCCCGGAGATGCTCGATTATGCTTTCCTCAAAAGGTGAAACTATTTGCTCGTATAGTTCCCGTTCCTTAACTTTCGGCAGGTCGTTGATAATGGTGTGGATCTGGGATCGCCACGAGTTCTGCAGGACCATGAGTTCGTCTTTGACCATATTGGCCTTCACGATCATGTCATCGGTAAGTTTTTCCGTTGCCACCATAAGCTCAAGCTGTCGGCGTCTCTGTCGTTCATCGCGTATCGATTTTTCCCTGTTTGTTTTTTCCTCGTCTGCCGGAGACTTGCGTTTGGCCATGAAAAACATGAAGACGATTGCCACCACATAGAGTGTCATGAACGAGCGGCTCAGGAATAGCTTGGATGAAAAGTTGCCGGTCATGTACAGCAGTCTGGAGAATATGAACGCAAAGAAAATGTTGAAGAAACCGACATAGGTCATGGTCTCCCTTCCTCCTATGCGCCAGGAGAAGTAAAGACTGGAAACGACCAGCACTATGCAGAAAATGTATTGCCGCACCACACTGTCGACGGCCAGGTCGAAGATAACGTAGGCCAGAACGTAAAAGACGGCCAAAAGCGGCAACCTCCAGCCGGAACCGGCCAGGGGAGCCAGCATTTTTTTCCACCCGGAATCAGGGGAAGATGGTGTGTAGCTTTTTTTATTGTTTTTGTTCATGTCTTGTTCGTTGGATAATAATCGGAGTTTGTAGGCCTCTTTTGCCGTAAACTCCGTCGATGGGCAAGCAGGAGTTTCGCTGCAGGCTTGACTTTTATCCGCACATCTTTAACACACTCCTTGTAAAAGCGGCTAATTCCTGCGCCCTGTTTTTTTGGAGAGCCATTAAATAGAAGAGCTGAGTTGACAATGAGAATAAATTATCCTGTTCTGTTATTTTTTCTGTTGCTGTGCACGGCCGCCGGTTGCGGCAGTGGGAAAAATGTTTCCACGGATTATCCTGAACCATCGGTTTCGGAAGCCGGGCGGCTTGATGTTTCGCAGCTTGTGGGCAAACGTCCGGTAACACTGGCTGAACTGGTCGATTATTCCGCTTCGCAACAGTATTCTTCGCCGGAAACCATCTATAACCGACCTCCTGAGGATATGACGCATGATTACTATGTGCTGCTCAGCAGGACTAATGAGGTCGTCAACCTTGCCGACAGGGTGATTTCTTATGTGCAGCACGGCAATGTGCTTGCAGTCGGTTTTCAGAGCGGCATCATAAATATATACGGCGGTCCCGGATGCGGTGCCGTGCAGACCGAGACAAGCCCGGTGACCGGCATTTCCTGGTTTCCGGATTCCAGGGTGCTTGCTGCTACTTCCGGAGAAGGGAAATACGTGGAAGTTTTCAGGGTTGACGAGTGCGCCCGTGTGCGTATGGCCAACGTAAACAGCACTGTTGACCTGTTCGCGATTTCTCCCAAAGGCAGTTGGCTGGCCATAGTGGATGAAGCACGCAGGCTTTTTGTCGGTCCGGCAGAGGGGCGGTTGCGGCAGGTTTATCGGTTTCTGCACAAGCCGCTTTCCCTGTCCTTTTCCGGGGGTGAAGGAATCCTCATGGCGGTCGATGAAACCGGACAACTCAATATGTGGAGCCCGTTAAAGCTGAGCCGTATTTTCGAATACAAGATAAAGGGCGGCCCTTTCCGGGAGGTACGTGCGGACGGACCGTATCTGAACATTATCACTGAAAAGGGCGATCGGTTTTTATGGGATGTGAGCAGTAAGGCCAGGTCCGCCTATCAGGTGGGTGATGATCGGTTCAGCCTTAAAAACGGTGTGCTGAGTTATACTTCGCCACGTAAAAGGTTTTCCAGGAAAGTGGTTTTCAGTCCGGTCCGGATTTCCGTGGAGCGTTCCGGTTCAGGCGGAGTTTTCAGGATTAAGGATGTTGACGGGAATTTCCGATTCTATTCGGAAAAAAGCGGTGACCTTATTAAGGACGCCCCCGATCTTGCCGATTGGAAGAAGGTCCGGGTGGACAGTAATTACAGGTTTACGGACGGCGGACGGGAATTCGTGCTGGCCGATCCTATTGCACAGCGTGAATTTCAGAGGTTGTATTGTCGGTATATACCGAGTAAAGGTTATGTCCTTTGGTGGGAAAAAGTGGCCCGTCCGGATGATTATTTCAAATCGCGCGGCATGATTCCCCGCCGCGAAGGTATTTCCGCAAGGGCTCCCCTGAAGTGGATTCCGCTTGCAAGCGGTGAATCGGATATCAGGGATTAGTTAACTGCAGATGGAACATTCGAGGAAACAATGCAGAATAGAAAGATACGTGATGCTAGGCGGTTCAAGGGCCAGTGCGGCTTCAGTCTGATCGAACTCATGATTGTCATCGTGATTCTCGGGTTGCTGGCTTCCATGCTGGTTCCCAAGATCATGGACCGCCCTAACGAAGCAAGGGTGACCAAGTGTAGGATGGACATGAAGGCTCTTGACTCGGCACTGAAGCTCTACAAACTTGATACCGGAAGGTATCCGACTACCGAGCAGGGACTGAAGGCGCTGATAACCAAGCCCGATACCCGTCCTGTTCCCCGTAACTACCGCAAGGGCGGTTATCTTGACGCATCCACCACCCCGGTCGATCCTTGGGGATATGATTACATTTACAGGAGTCCCGGAGAGGATGATCGTCCCTATGAACTGATTTCTCTCGGAGCAGACGGCATGGAAGGCGGCGAAGACTACGACGCCGATATCAAGAGCTGGGAATAACCCGGGACCGGATGCATGTATGATCATAAAGCCCGTTCACACGGGCTTACTTTCATTGAGCTTCTTATCGTACTCCTAATTGTGGGCATGGGCTGGTTTACGCTCATGCCCAATCTTGATCTTGCCGGCGGCAAAAAGGATGACAAAGTCAGCCTGGTCAACGCGCTTATTTACGAGGCTAAGAACAAGGCCGTGGAAACAGATTCCAGACAGATCGTGCATATAGATTTCGAATCCGGCGAGGTTCGTTGGAACGAGGAAACAGCAGAGTTGCCCGATCCTGTTTCAAGCGGACATTTCAACGAGGATCCTGTAGGGGGAGAAGGTGTTGACTTCACCATCTATCCTGCAGGGTTCTGCGATGAGGTCCGGCTTGTCCTTTCCAACGGTTTGGCCATTGTCCTTGATCCCCTTTCCGCTCGGTTCGGAGAGATGTAGCATGCGCGGCAGTAACGGTTTTTCCCTGATTGAAATCATTGTCGCTCTTACTATTGCGGCTATCCTGTCCATCAGTTTCCTGGGGGTGCAGAGGCAGAGCGCCCTGATGGCTCAGTCGTCAAAGGATTCCTGGGATGTTCTGAATATGTCTCAGGATATTCTGGGGCATAAGTATCCTGACGGCATGAGCGTTGTTTCTTCCGGATGGATTCCCTGGCCGGGGCCTCCGGCAGGTGATTTCCGTGTAAAGGTTGAATCCATATCTTCAGTGGGAGTAGGATTTTATTCCCTACAGACTCGCAGCGGAGAATACACTTTGGACTGGAATATATACAGGGTGTCCCACAAGGGCAGGTACGATCGCTGATGAAGTTTATTTCTCCTTCTGAAAGAAAATGTCTTCAGGGCGGATTTTCGCTTGTGGAAGTCCTGATCGGCCTTGTGCTTTCCGGTCTGCTTATGAGTATGGTGGCCATGGTTCTGGGGCAGTCCGTGACCAACAACGAAGTGGTCCGGTCTACCGCCGGGCTTTCTTCTCGCATGTTCACTATGCGCCGGGTGCTTCATCGCGATCTGCAGAATATTTCGGTCGGGAAAACTCTGGAAACCGGCGACAATGGATTCAGCATTTTTACAAGCAGTAATTTTCTTGTGGACGGAGGTGTCGAAGTAAAAGCGGAGTGGGATTTTTCAGCTAACATGATTCGCAGGTCGGAGAGCAATGAGAACCTGGGGTATTCATCTTCATTTCAATTCCTGAGGGGACTTGAGTCCTGGCGTCTCGAATTTTTGGACAGCAGAAACAATGCTTGGGTTGGAGCTGCCCAGGTCGGCAGCAGAGCAGTTTCTTCCGCTTCCGGTTTGAAGGCGTTGAGGCTTGAACTTGTCTTTGATGACGGGCAGAAGATCATGTTCGTTGAGAGGGTGCCTTATGCCAACCAGTAGGGAGCAGGAAAAATCACGTGGTGTCGTGCTGGTAATTGTGCTGGTCCTGTTTATGGCCCTGTCGGGACTGACCCTGATGACGATCGAGGTAAGCTCCAGGGGAGCAGTGGAAGCCGCCCGTGTCCGCAGTGAGTATGAAGCGCATTTCAAGGCGGAGGAAGCCCTGTTCATGATCTACCGGGTGCTGCGCGATGACCGGACTCCCTTTTCCGATACGGCAAGGGAAGAATGGGCCGACGGGCTTGATTATGATGGTGTACATGTTTCCATAGCTCCGTGTAATGCCAAAATTGATCTTAATAAATTGATAGCTGGGGGAAATTCTGACAGAATTTTAAAAATTATGAGTCAGATTTTCCCCGGCGGAACAAATGTAAAACGGCTTATGGGAAGCCTGGGTGTCTGGGTCGGACTGCCTGTTAGCAAGGCTCTTAGCAATATAGATTCCCTGTATTATGCCTCCCAGTTTCCTCCCTATAGTCCCCGGGGTAAGGGCTTGAAAACTCCGGAAGAGGTCCTTCTGGTTAACGGATGGCGGGATTTCAGTCGCCAGTGGGTAGACGAGACTTTTACCGTCTGGAGTTCTGAGAGTAAACTGAATATTAACTTTGCCTCGAAAAAGGCGCTGCTTGCGTATTTCCCAAAGCTGGGTAAAAAGGTTGCTCAGATAGTTCACTGGCGCAATACACGAGGGTTTACCGACCTCAGCCAGGTTATAAATGTTGTTGGTATACAGTCTGATTCGGAATTGTATAAGGACATGCTTGAACTGCTTACGGTTCGTTCTGATGTTTTTGAAGCCCTGGTTGTCGCTGAAGCGTCCGGATGCACGGTGGTAAAGCGATATATAATCTCAAGACCGAGCACGTTTGAAACAGAACAGCCAACACTTGTTTTTCAAAATGATGTATCGGTCACTTTCGCTCCAGCCGAATAGTTCCGGACCGTGTTTATAATGTCTCCGGTAAATGGACAAACTTCCTGCTAACAGGTATAGGGAATAGCCATAAATGGCTGCCAAAAAAACGATATATATTCTTTCCTTCAAGGGCAATGAGCACCGGTGGATGAAGTTCGACGGCGAGAACCTGGCTGAGGCTCAGGCTCCGGACGATAAGGACAAAAGCCCGGTGGTGGCCCTGTTGCCGGATCCCCTATTCTTTTTCTTCAAGCCGAAAGGGGCCATAAAGCCCCGCCATGCCAAGTCCGCCACCATGATGCAGATGAGCTACTCCTTTCCCATGGCGGAAAGCGGGTTCAGCGTTCTGCGTCCCTCAGGCAGCGCTGTACTTGGTTATACCCCACACGATCTGCTGGAACGTTTTCTGGAGCAGCACAGGGATGTCCTGTCCAGAGCTACTGTTCTTACAACTTCTTTTGCGGTCTGCTGGAGAGCAGCTGTTGCCGAGGGCCTATCCGTCTGGAGTTGGACAGGGCAGGGTAATATGCGCATTCTGGCTTCCGGCGATGACCTGACCTACTTTCGGGGCGGTGAAGAAGAGTTTAACAGCAGGTTTGAACGGTTGGGGCTTGAAGGCACTCCGGAGCCCATGGATATTTCAAAGGCCTGCCGCATTCTGACCGAAAAGAAAGTCCGCTGGGCACGCATCAACCTGACTACCGGCAGGAAATCCGTTTCCGATAAAGCCGTTGCCATTGATTTCAAGCCCTATATTGCCGCAGCTGTTCTGGTGACATTGATCGGGCTGTTTTTTCTTGTCGGCCAGTATCATCGCCTGCAGCAGGCCGGGAACCAGGCGGCTGAGTGGAGAAGCCGGCTCAGGGAAGTTTATGTAGGAGCTCTGGGGCCCGATATCGGGTCTGATCCGTACGGAAAGATACTTTATAAACTCGACCAACTTAAGAGCGGTGGTGCTCAGGGCGGCGGAGTTGATGTTTTGGGGCTGCTGGCGACGCTCAGTGAGAGCGCTCCTGTGGGAATCGTGATAGAGGGTTTCAACCTGGGACCTGAATCCGGTAATATCAGGGGCAAAGTAAGCAGCTATGAGGAAATTGATGCCATGATGGAAAAGCTGTCCGGTTCATCTCAGTTCAGATTTGTGCTGGAGCAGGCCAATAACGTGGAAGGCGGCGTCAGCATAAGCCTGCGGGCCGAGTATAACCGCTAATTTTTAATCGCCGTACGCGGGTGTCTTAATGGATCTGGAGAGATTTTTCATCTGGCAGGACTGGCCTGCCGAAAAGCAGAAGCTCTTTTTTGCGGGGCTTGTCGCCGGGTGGGCCTTGATCCTTTTTATGATCTGGTCAGCCATGCACGAGTCGCAGGCTGTCGCCTTGCGGACTGTGGTATCGACCCGCCAGCAATTCGTTAAGACCGTACCGCTTGTGGAGCAGCTCAAGGCGGGAGAATCCTCCCGCGGGGCGTTGGTCGACAGAGAGCCTATGGCTGCGGCCCAGCAGGTCATACGCGACCTCGGAATGGATAATCGTCTCAGTTCTCTTCGGCCGTTACAGGCCGGAATCAATTCGGATCAGGGCGTGCAGGTTCTTCTTGAGTCTATAAATCTGCCGGAACTGGTGGCTTTGCTTCGTGATTTCAAGGTACGCGGCGGACTTAAAATAACGAACTTCAGCATCTCCCACAGACTGGATTCGCCGGAGTTGGCGGATGTTCAGATCATTCTCAGCAGGTAGGCCGGCTTAATGAAGTTCCTCCCCAAATTAAACTTAAATTTCAGTTTCAGCTTCAAGAAAATTCTTGGGCGTTTTTTTCTTTTCATTGCCGGACTTCTGCTCGGGGCATTTCTCTTCATGCCCTGGGAAGTCGCCTGGTCGCAGGTTTTCAAGATTGCTGATGCCAAAATATCCAAAGCCACCATTCAGTGGGGTGATTTTATCAGTGCCGGACCATTGTCGTTCGAAGTCTCCAATGTGCATGTGACAACGCAGAACGGGATTGTCATCACCATACCTCAACTCGGCTTTGATGTGGGGATTTCACCTCTTGTCGAAGTAAGGGTCAAGACCGGACCTACTCTTACGGCTAGGCTGTTTCAGGCCAAATCCCTGACCCTCGGCGGCGGTGTGGATCTCGGAAAGCTGGTGCGCATGGACGGCCTTGGCGGAAAGGTACGCATAACGTCCGATGTAGGATTTCCGGCCTGGGGCAAGCCTCCTCACACCGGCAGCCTTGTGCTGAGGGCGGATCAGGTGGAGATTCCCGGCGGGCTAATTGCCGAAGACGTGAATGTGAATGCGGTCCTCGCCGGCAACCAGTTCCAATTGAATTCATTCAGCTGCGGACAGCCTATCCCTGTAAGCGCCAAGGGTGCAGCAACACTCAACTGGGGCAATCTCGCCTCGTCAACCTATCAGATAAGCGGCAGCACTACCTTGGGCAGCACCGAGCGCCAGTTCAGTAAATCAGGCAACCTTTCTAAGTATCTCAGTTTCTAGCAGACTGGTTTACTGCTGCCTCGTGGGGATTCAACTCTGAGATTATTGCCTTGTTTCTACAAAATTTTGAGTATGGTAACAGCTTTTAAGGCAAGAACCAAAAACTGTTAGGGTTTCCAAAGGGGATTATCTCCTTTGGCTGCCAGCGGCGAAATCAGATCATCAAAGGCGCGAAGCGCATCAAATGATAGGCTGGAATCTTAACCGGGGTTTGAGAAATGATAGGCAGCAACATTCTTTCTTTTGCCAAATCGATACTGAGTGATGCTCTTGAATCTGGCGGCATTGCCGTGGATGCAACAGTCGGCAACGGCTACGATACGGTTTTTCTGTCCCGCAGCGTGGGCAGCTGCGGGCATGTCTTCGGCTTCGATATTCAGGAAGAGGCTATTGCTCAGACTGAATCTCGTCTGGAGGAGGAGTGCACAGCGGCCAACTGGACTCTCTTCAAGGCCGGTCACGAGAATATGCTAGAATATATCCCTGAAGAGTTTCACGGCCGGGTCGGCGTGATCATGTTCAATCTAGGTTTTCTGCCAGGAAGCGATAAAAGCGTTATTACAAAGCCGGAGACCACTATCGCGGCTGTGCGGTCGTCCCTTTCTCTTTTATCTGTGGGCGGAGTCCTTTGCATTGCCATCTATGCCGGGCATCCCGGCGGCGACGATGAAGACTCGGAGGTCAGGCAATTCTGCAGGTCGCTGGACTACCATTCCTACCGGGTGGTTCAGAGTGAGATGATCAACAAACCCGGACATCCTATTCGGGTTGTATTCGTTTTCAAGCTTTAGCCCCAGCCTGGACAGTTAGATAAAGCTGTATGAATTGATGGCTCGGGACTGGCTTGCGCTCAGGCCGTTGGCTACCTTGGACATGGCCTGATCCATGTCGGCAACCGGGTCTTTGCTGATTACGAATGAGGCTGAAGCCATGAATCTGGCCGATCCTGAAACGATCTGGGAACTGGCAAGGGCGGCTTTAACTGCCGAAAGATCATCCCTCAAAACATTTCCGTCTTCAGCGAGGATAAAGAATCCCCTGTCGCAGCGAGCCGAGAGAACCCATCCGAAAGAGTGCTGCTCAAGCAGGGAAGCAGCTTTTTTTACTGCGGCCGAACCTGCGTCCCACCCATGCGCTGCGTTAATTTCCAGCAGACTGTCTATGTTGAAAGCCGCAAGGGCCGGAGTCTTGCCGCTGCGAATCATCTCCTTGAAAACTTCACGACCTTTTTCGAGAAAAGCGGACAGAATTGGAAATCCGGTCAGGGGGTCACGGCTGTAACCATCCTTTATGGAACGAATGCGTTCCAGTTCATTCAGGTTGTTGGTCACCCTCCATGAAAATTCTTCCACCTCGAACGGTTTTTTCAGGAAGTCGTTGGCTCCGCGTTTCAGGAATTTAGCGGTTATCGCCCCGGAATCATGTGCGGAAACTCCAAGAATCGACAGCTGATCGCGCGAATACATTTTGCGGACTTCGGAAACCAGTTCAAAGCCGTCAAGATTGGGCATTTCATAGTCTGTCAGCAGCATTTTTATGTCCGGGGTGGATTTGATTATCTCCAGAGCCTGGGCCCCGTCATTTGCTGCAAGCACGGTGAAGTTCAACCTCTCAAGCAGATTGCTCATTATCTTGCGCGCCGTGGAGTTGTCTTCGGCCACTACAACCTTTATTTCGTGGTTGGAATGGATGCGCCGTATAAGGTCCACCATTTCTTCCAGATCTTCCCTGCGGGATTTGTTGTAGTAATCAAGAACATTCTTCTCAATGAATCTGTTGCGGATATCCTCGTCAAAGGTCGATGTGAGAACAATGCAGGGTATTTTTCTGGCAAGTACATAATCCACAGCTTCCCCGTCCGGAGCACCTTTGATGTTCAGGTTCAGCACTGCTATGAAAATATCTTCGGCATTATTCGCAAAAACATCTTCGAGTCCGTCCATGGAATTTACGACTATGGAATCAAAAGGAGTGACTGACTCGATATGTTCGGTGATTATCCTGGCCTGGGTGTTACTGTTTTCCACTATCAGTACAGTGTTTTTTGTTCCATTTCCGGACATTTTCCGCTCCTTCGCAGTTCTATGTGGATGTATTTGTAAGCCGTTGCAGAATATACTTCCGTGGAAGAAATAGGCAAGTCAAATTGTTCGTACTGTGTTATAAACCGGTTATATTTTGTTACAGGGAGCCGCTCTAGTTTGGGGGTAAATCTGTGTCGTAAGTGTCTATAATCTCGTTGATGTCTATCGCCTCTGTTTCCGGGGAGCCTTTTTCCAGTTTATCATGGACCTTCTTGCGGTGCGCAAGATATTCGTCCAGATCTTCTGTTGAATTCGTGGGATGCTGGGATTCCTGATATTCGTCAATATTAGCGGTTACCACGGCAACTCCTGCTGCTGCGGCAGCTCCCCACATGCACCCGGAAACAGATAAGCATAAAAGCAGACAGAGCAGGGCTGCGCATATGGATGGCGAAGCCTTTTTCATATCCTTCATCAATCTTCCGAACGTCCGTAGACGTCTTCGAATCTTTGTATGTCGTCCTCGCCCAGATAGCTGCCGGTCTGAACTTCAATCAGTTCCAGGTTTATTTTCCCCGGATTGAGCAGACGGTGCTTCGTTCCCAGAGGTATATACGTGGACTGGTCCTCCCGAAGCATTATTTCAGCGTCCCCTATGGTTACCTTGGCTGTTCCCTTTACCACAATCCAGTGTTCCGCTCTGTGGTGGTGCATCTGCAGGGAGAGAACCCCGCCCGGTTTGACGACAATCCGTTTGACCTGAAATCTTTCCCCGTTGTCCACGGTCTCGTACGTTCCCCAGGGCCGATAAACCCTGCGGTGAACGGAAACTTCCTCTCTTCCCTGCCTGCGTAGAGTCTCCACCAGTTGCGATACTTCCTGCCCGCTGTTCCGGTCTGCGACAAGGACTGCATCCGCTGTTTCAACCACCACCACATTCTGCATGCCGACAACGCCGATAAGTCTGCCTGACGAGTGCAGGAAGCTGTCCGTTACATTGCTGGCCACCACGTCGCCGGTGATTACATTACCAGCTTCATCGGTTTTCCTTTCCCTCATCAGGGAATCCCAGGAACCTATATCGGACCAGCTTCCGCTGAAAGGAACAACACAGAGGTTGTCCGTTTTTTCCATTACAGCGTAATCCACGGATTTCGACGGGCAGGCTGAAAAGCTTTTTGGGTCCAGACGGATGAAATCGAGATCACTGCGGGCTTTGATTACTGCTTCCCGACAACAGTTGTGAATTTCGGGTTCCAGCTTTTCCAGTGTTTCCAGGAAAGTGGTCGGGGAGAAAAGAAATATTCCGGCATTCCATAGATATTTTCCGGATTCGACATAAGCCGCGGCAGTTGCTGCATCCGGTTTTTCAACAAATCCGGCGGCCGGACAGAAATTTTCGGTCTTCAATCCACGGTTTATACAAATATAGCCGTAGCCGGTCTCCGGTCTGTCCGGGGCAATGCCGAACAGTACCAATCTGTTCTGTTTTGCCGCGACAAGACCGCGCTCCACAGCCCTGCCGAATTCGTTAAGCTCGGTCAGCACATGGTCTGAAGGCATTACCAGCATGGCAGCATCCGGATATTTCTGCTGTACATGGAAAGCCGCTGCGGTTATTGCTGGGGCCGAATTTCTTCCTTCCGGTTCAAGAAAGATTGCATCCGGTTCAATTGATATCCGGCGTAGTTGTTCTGCCACCATGAAACGGTAGCTCTCATTGCACACCACCACCGGCGGGGCTGCATCCTTCAGCATGCTGCTCCGTAAGGCTGTTTCCTGTAGAAGTGAATGTTCTCCGGTAAGGCTGAGCAGCTGTTTTGGATACATTTTTCGGGATAACGGCCAGAGGCGCGTTCCGCTGCCCCCTGATAAAATCACGGGTACGATCATCCTGTTTACCGCCGAAGCTGTTTATGTGTGCAGATATTGTCCGGTCCTTTCTTTTACGTCTGAATCAGAGAAGTACACTTTCCTGCCCGCCTATGCAAACATCGGCATTACCGCTTTTGTTCATGCTTGCATGAAAGGTTCGGAAAGACCCTTGGTTTCATTTTCCGGCGAAGAGAAATCCCCATGTTTGAGAGTACGGAGTGGTAATTTCAGTTCAGCTTGAAATATGATCATGCACACTTTTGGTGCAGTTGCATAAAAATAAATTTTATACTCTTTTAAAGTATAAAAATATCAAATTTTGTGCGAATCGAAACCTTTTTAGCCAAAGACGACAGACTTTACATGTATGCTTTTGTCTTGCCGGTTTATTTATATCCTTCTGAAATAGCGGGCCATTATGCTAAAATATGCAGAACAGTGTGCTGTGTCACTGTCAAATAATATATTGTAGCTATTGAACCAGCAAATCATGTGTTCATAAAAAAATGATTACCGGTGATGATTATGCTGTGAAAGCTTATGTTATATTCCGGTTGTAAATTAGAAATGTATAAAAAAGATTGTAATTGTGCAAAGCGGAACTTGAAACAGGTTGTATATGAATATGCTTTCAGCAAATGCTTTAAGCTTATGTTCGAATTTAGGCGTTAATACATACCCTTTGCATGGAAAGCGGTAAAAAAAATAATCAATATGTTTGACAGGTATAGCAAACTGCCTTATCCATAGTTTTTCAGACAATAAGTTAGTTTGATAATAATACACATAAGGAGATATCACGTGGAAGATTATTTGAAAGAAGCCCTGGAGATTGTGAAAGCCCAGGCCAGCGTAAGAACCATGAATGAAGAGGAAATGACTTCCATGGTACGCAAATTGTCTGCAGGCATTCAGGCTATAGCCGAAAATGTAATGCCGGCTCAGGAGGAGTCTCCGGTATGCGATCCTAAAAAATCCATCAAGGAAAAATCCATTGTCTGCTGCGAATGCGGAAAGTCCTTCAAGATTATCACCAAGAAGCACCTTGCTTCCCATGGATTGACCCCTGATGAATACCGCGAAAAACACGGCCTCAAGAAAAAGTCTCCTCTGGTCTGCAAATCCCTGCAGCGTGAGCGCCGCAAGAAGATGAAGGAAATGAAGCTCTGGACCAAACGCGGTCAATAAGCTGAAGTTCCAACGACTGAGAAACGGCCTCCCGCTATGCGCGAGGCCGTTTTGTTTTTGGGGCTGTCTATTCCGCTTTGCTAAGCCATGAATCTGTTATAACATTACCTCGTTGTGTTAATGATTGTAGTGAGTTTCTCAAGCGGATTTTAACAGATGAATCGAAGATCGTTTCTTAAAAATATGTGTGCTGCAGCCTCTGTCGCATTATTCGGTCTTCCGCAATATGCGTACTCCGGGGAACATGTGCCGCAGGTGAATGAAGATGATCTCAAGGATTATCTTCATATCATGGCCAATTTCGATAAACCGCAGCCCTCGGACATTGTCCTCTCCGCTGAGCGGAAAATTCTTTTGGACAGTGCCCTCAAGCGATTGAAACGTGTGCAGCGGACGGTCGGATTCGGTAATTTCTGTGTGCTGAGCTTTGATGGAGCCCTGGCAGTTGCACGAAATTATTCGGCTGTCGGAAAGTTCACACGGGCGGAAACCGATTTTCTGGACGAAATATTCCACATTGATGCGGCTACATACGGATTTTACGGGGACAAGCCGGTGAAAATCCTGACGGCCAAAGCATCAAGCAATGAACTGGTCAAAATACCCCGGACCGGTAACTATCTTTTTCGAGGAAAGCCGCAGGAAAAATATCTGCAGATAAAGAAGCAACTGGGTGACAGCGTTTATCTGACATCCGGAGTGCGCGGGATAATGAAGCAGTTCATACTCTTTCTTTCAAAGGCTGCGGCCAACGAAGGAAACATGTCGCTGGCTTCCCGTTCACTGGCTCCTCCCGGCTATTCCTATCATGCTGTCAGCGATTTTGATGTCGGCGAAAAAGGGTTGGGGGCAGCAAACTTCAGCTCCATGTTCGCCTGTTCCGCTACTTGCGCCCGCTTGCAGGAACTGGGCTATCTGAAGCTCCGTTACCCGGAAAACAACCTGCTGGGGGTCCGTTTTGAACCCTGGCACATCAAGGTATAAAGTCCGGCAATATGATACAGGACCCGCGCAGGTCTGCTGCGTAGTTTCAGCAATTGTCTTTTAGCCGTTTCATCTAGGGAAAATCAGTTCATCTTGGGTTCTATGGCTTTGACTATCTGAAAGGCTCTGTTGGCCTTTACGCGGCCCGGAGAACCCATGTATTTGAGCACTCCTCCTACCTCGCATTCCAGAAGATCTTCCTCGTCCGTGTCCAGAAGCAGAAGGTCGCCTTCCTCAAGGTTGAGGAGCTGGCGGCCGGTTATTTTGGTCTTGCCGAGACGCACCAGTAGTTCCACCGGGGTTTCCAGCAGTCTTTCCTTGAAGCGGCTGACCCAGACATGGTCGATTTCCAGTCGTTCGGACTGGAAGGAGGCATGCAGTTTGGAGCGGATAGGTTCCAGTGTGGAGTAGGGCAGGCAGACAATGAGCGAGCCGATGGCATTTTCCAGCTCGACTTCGAAGGTGATGACCACAACAACGTCCGAGGGCGGAACAATTGCCGCAAACTGCGGGTTTACTTCGGAGCGGACCAGTTCAAGGTGCACTTCATGCACCGGTCGCCATGAGTCCTCAAGGTTGGACAGGGCAATCTTGACCACCCGGTCCACAATAGCCTGTTCGATGGGAGTGAAATCGCGGCCTTCAACCTTGGGCTGAGACCCGGAACCACCGAAAAAACTTTCCACCAGCGCGAAGACGAGGCGGGAGTCAACCACGAGGATGGCGTTTCCCCGGAGAGGGTCCATCTTGAAAATGGACAGGGAGGTGGGAACCGGCAGCGAGCGCATGAAGTCCCCGAATTTGGACATGTCGATGGAAATCGGGTTGATGTCGACCCTCTTGCGCATGGTGTTGGCAAGGTTGTTCGTGGCCAGTCGGGCAAATCTGTCGTTAACTATTTCAAGAACGGGCATGCGGCCGCGGATGATGCGGTCCTGGTTGGCAAGGTCAAAAGAGACGACCCCGGAATCATCATCCGGAATGTCCTGCTCCGCTTCAACCTCTCCGCCGGAAAGCCCCCTTAACAGGGCATCGACTTCATCCTGCTGCAGAATTTTACTCATGCTGACCAACCCGCCCGGTTTACGTTTTCATTTTGCGCCAATTGACTACAATTATCCATTTTTCAAGGCAAAGTAAACGCGCAACTCTTTCCGTATGTATATTCTATCGTTCAACAGGGCCGGGAACTTTAGCTGAAGGTGGCTATTTCCTTTATTCCGCAAAATGTATTTAAGACACTGTATTTGATGCGCTTCACGCTTTTGATAAGCGGATTTCGCCGCTGGCAGCCAAAGGAGATAATCCCCTTTGGAATCCCTTGTAATTTAAGGCTGCTGCATTGAAAGTAGTAACTTAAATAAAAAGTTTTGCAGAACTAAGGCAATAACCATATAGTTGAAAGGTTGGGGCGTACGTTGGGGACGCTTTGCGCGACAGAAAACACAGGAGACTTGATATGCTCCCCCGCATATTCCGTTCTTGTCCGGGAGAAATTTAATTGCGCAATGTGGCCAGCATCCGCACCGGATGGGTGAAGAGCCCCAGTGCCCCGGTTATGTCCGTGGCGACAAGGTCGGCGGCTCTGGCGGCGCTCATGGACATGCACTCTGAGCCGGATATGATAATTCCGAGAGCCGAATGCCTGAGCATAAGCATATCGTTGCGCCCATTGCCTACGCAGGCGCATTTATCCATACCGAGGGAGTTGACGTATTCGAGTTTGGAGCGGTCTTCCGGGCTTCCGGATATGATGTGAATTGTAACCGGCAGTCCGCTCAGCTCGTCCTCGCACTGCCCGAGTGTATCGGCAGTGAGCACATGGATATTGACGTCCTCGGCGAGTTCCTTGAGCAGTTTTCCCACTCCGGGGAGCAGGCTTCCATCCAGTGCCAGGGTTCCGTTGTAATCAAGTACCAGGTGTTCGATTTCAAGCTTTCCGAATCCGGGAATATCCAGACTTATCATGCTTAACCTCAGGTATATTTGCAGTTGGCCGGTTTTTTAGAGACTGGCGTACCGTTCTATCTGTTTTTTGTATTCCAGTACACCGTTAACTATACCGTCGGCAATACGCGAAAGGTATTTATCCGAATTCAGGCGGCCCGCTTCGGTGCGGTTGGTCAGATAGCCCAGCTCGATAAGTACGGAAGGCATTTTGGCGCCCATCAGCACGTAAAACGGCGCTTCGCGCACCCCCTGGTCTTTGACCGACCATTTCTTGCGGATGCTTGCCAGGGAATCCGTATGGATGCTGGTGGCGAGGTCTTTGCTTTCCTTCATTTTGGAATTGAGCATCAGGTCTGTGAGGATTACCTGAAGATCGCTTATTCTCTTGGCGGAAATCGCGTTTTCCCGGGCTGCCACGCGCACAGCATTACGGTTGCGCGCAAGGTTCAAAGTGTATGTTTCAAGACCGTTAATCTTGGAACTGCGGTGGGCGTTGCAATGAATTGAAATAAACATGTCGGCCTTTTTGACGTTGGCCATGGCCGTTCTTTCCTCAAGCGGGATGAACACGTCTGTGGACCGGGTATACAGGACTGAGAAACCGGCTTTTTTCAGCTTTGCGGCCAGTATCTTGGCAAAGCGCAGGTTTATGTCCTTTTCTTTAAGACCGTTGGCGGAAGCTCCGGGGTCCTTGCCGCCGTGTCCGGGGTCTATCATGATCGTCTTGAAGGTCAGGCCGAGCTGTTCGAGCAGTTCTCCGGCCATATTCTTGCTGCCTTTAGGCGGCTTGTATTTCTGCGGTTTACTCGGGGTGTTCCGTTTTGCCTGTACCGGAGCCAGTGCTTCGGCAGCTTTTCCCTCTTCCGGGGCCTGGACATCCACAACCAGGCGGAAAGGGTTTTCAAGCGGAAAAATTTTGTAGTCCTGCATGGAGTTGAAATCCAGAACCACCCTTGTGGTCCGGGGATCGCGCTGTGCGGACCGGATGTCTTTCAGGATGCCGTCGGCTACCTGAGTTGCCTTGTGTACGCCTTTGCCGAGTATTGTGTTTTCAAGGTCTATGTACAGACGATGAGGACGGTTTACGCTCTGGTTGGGGTTTAGAAGGTTGTAGCGGAAGCTGACTTCTTCATCCAGATCAAGCACTACTCGTGTATATGTTTCACTGCTGGTGTAACGGACCGAAAGGAGCTTGGCCCGTCTTGAGGAGGTTTTCTTCTGGGCGGCAACGATAGTTCCGGAAGGTTTCTTGTGAGCCTTGCCTGCCGTTGGAGCTCCGCTGCGGTCCATTTTGTCCAGTCTGGCGCGGGCTTTGGAATACATGTCCGACTTGGAGTACCTGTGCACTATGGTCAGGTAGTCCGAGTAGGCCAGGTCTTTTTCTCCGAGCTTGTTGAGTCTTATTTCAGCCCGCCTGTATATGCTGTCGTCTGTCCACGGGTGGGTCGGAAAATTGGAAATCATACGCCCGTAGTAGTCCACGGCTGTTCTGAAATCCTTTTTCATCCCGCTGCGCTGCCCGAGTTCCTCGTAGGTTCGTCCTAAATAATAAAGGGATTTGGGGGCGTATTCTCCTTTTGAGGATCTTTTGAATATCTTGCGGAACCGACTGCCCACTTTCTCCCATTCGGATCTGTATTGGCTTTTTTTATGATCCTTGGTCAGGGCGTGGAACTGTTTCCAGGCGATGGTGAAATCATCCTTGATGCTGGCTCCGAAGGCTTCGGCAGGAATGGCCGATACCAGGAGTCCGGCCAGAAACAGGGCCATGATCAGGTTTGGGATGAAAAATTTGCGCATTGTTTCGTGTATGATAAGGCTTTAACTGGTATTTAATGTATGGGGCCTGAAATAACGTTTACTTTCTAATTTCGATCTAAAAAAAGTTTAGATGTTCTCTTAATAAGCTTGCACGGTCCAAAAATCAACCTCGGAGATGCAAACTGAATATCAGCTTTGCAATTTACGCTGTGCGTGTGACATGGTATGCGGGGTTGAAGGCTGGACTGACAGCCCTTTTTATGTAATTGCCATGTGCATTGTTTTTGGCAATCTGAACAATTCAATTCACTCATTTGGAGACAGATAAAATGGAAGCTCCCCAGAGAAATTTGGCTCTTGACCTTGTAAGGGTCACCGAGGCTGCAGCGCTGGCTTCTGCCAGGTGGCTTGGCCGTGGTGACAAGAACGCAGGCGACCAGGCGGCTGTGGATGCCATGCGTCTCAGTTTTAACAGTCTGGCCATCAGCGGCACTGTTGTGATCGGCGAAGGTGAGAAGGATCACGCCCCGATGCTTTACAACGGTGAAAAACTGGGCGTGGGCGAAGGACCCGGGATGGATGTTGCCGTGGACCCCGTTGAGGGAACCAACCTCCTTGCCTATGGCCGCCCGAATGCCATTTCTGTTGTGGGTGTCGCTCCCACGGGTACGATGCTTGATCCCGGCGCGAGCTATTATATGCGCAAACTGGTTGTGCCGACTGCTGCGAGAAACATGGTTGATATCAATGCCCCGGTCAAGGACAACCTTAAGAAGATAGCCCAAGCGCTGAACAAGGATGTGGACGATCTGGTGGTTTTTGTGCTTGAGAAACCGAGACACCACGGGCTGATTCAGGAAATACGGGATGCCGGAGCCAGAATTCAGCTTCATACCGACGGTGACGTGGCCGGTGCGCTGATGGTTGTTGATCCCCGCTGTCCGGTAGACGTCATGATGGGGACAGGCGGTACACCGGAAGGCGTGCTTGCGGCCTGTGCAATCCGCATCATGGGCGGAGAGATGTTCGCTAAGTTCGACCCCCAGTCCGAAGCTGAAAAAAGTGCTCTGGAAGAACAGGGTTACGATCTGCGCAACATCATGACCGTGAACGATCTGGTAAAAAGTGATGATATTTTCTTTTCCGCTACCGGTATTTCCGGAGGAACTTTCCTGCGCGGTGTCCGTTATCTCGGATACGGAGCGGAAACCACCTCTCTGGTCATGCGCGGAAAAACAGGGACCGTGCGCCTGATCGAAGCCGTGCATACCTGGGATAAACTCATGAAGATAAGCGCAGTAAAGTACGATTAATCACTGGTTTTTCATTTTTTTGGGATAAGATGAGACCTTGCTCCCGGATGCTTTCCGGCTGCAAGGTCTTTATTTGCTCAATTCTCAGGCTTATCCAGTTTTTCGGATATGATTTCAGCGTCTTCGGGCCGGGCCGTTTTTTCAAGCTCCTTTGCTTCCCCGTGGCATGTTATTCCATCGGGTCGCATCTGCACGTATCCTGCTGAAATTACATTGGTGTATGGTATCTGCTCCCTGAATTCCAGATAACCTATGCGGTTGGGAAAGATTATGGGCAGCGGATCGCCGGAGAAGTCTTCAAACATGATGTATTTCATGGTCGGTCCTTTTCGATTCCGGCTGATCGCCGGGATTCATTGGTTTATGAGGTTGCCGTTGGCCGAAAAGGCTGTACAGCCCTGCCGACTGTTGCCCGGAAGCCTGTTCCAGATTATAGCCTTATATATCCGAGATCAAGAACTGTAGAACAGAATATCCGGGGTAGCAAATGGCTAAAAATAATGAAGTACACGATCAGCTGGACAATAACGATCTGGCCCGGATGAGGACGCTGCTGGCCAACGAGAGGACTTTTCTGGCCTGGTGCAGGACCTCGCTGGGGCTGATCGGCTTCGGCTTTCTGATTGAAAAGGCCGGAATATACATGCGCAAATTTGTCCCTGAGACTCCGCAGGACGTGCTTAATGAAATGACTTTTCTAAGCATTTTCACGTTGGTGTCCGGGGTGGTCATTCTTATCAGTGCTGCTGTCCGATTCATTCGTTTTGAGAGAAGTGTCGGGGCCAGAATCAAGTGGACCACTCCCTATCCGGAAATGCTTGTAACAATTGCGGTCGGGCTTATCCTTTTGATAAGCACCCTGGCCGGGAAGATGTTTTTCAAATAATATTGCAGTTGCTTATTTATAGCCGAATACAGTTATTGGTCCAGCTCCGCATAACTTTGGGTTAGAGTGATAATTTTTAGACATAAGTTTTAAACTATTAAGGATTCCAAAGGAGATTATCTCCTTTGGCCGCCGGCGGCGAAATCAGGTTGTCAAAAGCGCAAAGCGCATCAAATTAAGTCGTTTGAAAGCCTTTTGGCGGAGTAAGGGAAATATCCACGTAACAAAATGAAAGACAATTACAAAAAGATAGCCTTGTGGCAGACCGCGTTTCTCGGTGATGCGGTGCTTACCCTGCCGTTCATAAAAGCTCTTTCGCAGCGTTTTCCCGATGCGGAAATCCATTTTTTCGTGCGTAAGGGAGTGGAGCCTTTGTTCAGGTTTCAGCCCGAGCTTTCCGGCGTGTACGGTTTCGATAAGCGCGGCGCGGGCAGGAGTATGAAGTCCGCTTACCGTTTCGGTGCGGAAATCGGCCGACAGGGATTTGATCTCTGGATTTCGGCACACACGAGTATCCGTTCGGCGCTGGTTGCCGTTGCCGGAGGAATAACGGATCGCATCGGCTACAGCGCTCCGTGGTACAACCGTTTTGCATACACGCAGACTGTGGATCGGAGTTTTGAGGAACTGGAGGAAGTTGACCGGCTCATGGCTCTGGGAGAGCCTCTGGGAATCAGCGGATCTGCGCCCGAAACTGATCTTGGATTGGATGAAGCGGCATTGGAAGAGGCCGGCAACTTTTTCCGCAGCTTCAGCGGGCGCCCTGTTCTCGGTGTTCATCCCGGCTCTACCTGGGAAACAAAGAAATGGCCGGGACAGAATTTCGCGCTGACCATAGCCAGAGCGGTGGAGAACGGATATGCGGTCGTTCTTTTCGGCGGACCGGATGAAGTCGCTCTTGCCGATGAAATTGCCCGTCAGTCAGGCTGTGGAGACCGGATTGTCAATCTTGCAGGCAGGCTTAACCTGCAGCAGCTCGCCGCGCATATACGCATGCTTGACCTTTACCTGACCAACGATTCCGGTCCGATGCACATCGCCTGGGTTCAGGGGGTTCCGGTTCTGGCATTGTTCGGCCCCACGGTGAAGAGGTTCGGTTTTTTCCCGCGCGGGGAGAATTCCACTGTCCTTGAGGCTCCGGGGCATCTGGAGTGCAGACCGTGCGGACTGCACGGGGGAAGAACCTGCCCGGAAAAACACCACAGATGCATGACGGACATAAGCGTTGAGACTGTCTGGTCTGAAATTTTGCGAAAAACAGGAGCGGTCGGTTGATGCAAGTATTGAGAAGATTTTTCCCGGTCGTTTTGCTGACGGTTCTCTGCATCTGTTCCGGGTGCAAGATCAAGGGCATGGGCGGCGCAGCACCTGCGCCGGTGGTCCCTGTTCCGGTTGAGGTAAAGACTTCTTCCGCGCCGGTAACCGAAGAAAAGAAGAATGTAATTGTCTGTACCGCAGACTTGATGCGTGCTGCGGAATATTTTCGTTATCTGCACAGGGAATACGAGGGGGTCGCATCGATAATAATCCGCACTCCTTCTTCCAACGGAACAGCGGAATCCGATTCGCGGACATCCGCTGCCATAATGGAAAGCCTCGGGAAGCTGAACAAAGACGGTTCGCTGATGTCCGTTCTTATTCTCGGCAACAGCACGGATGTTCCGCGCGCAGTCTTTTTCACCGGCAACGGAACCGTCAGGCATGTTTCGGATTATGCCTATGGCGGAGTTTCTTCGGCACCGGAAAACGTTTTGCCGGTGGGAAGGATTCCTGCCCGTAGTGCGGAGGAAGCCGAAGCCGTGGCAGCCAAGTTCGAGCGCTGGTACAAGGACCGTGCGTTCAGACCTGCGTGGCCCGTTTCATTTGTAGGGGGCAACGGATTCGGCTCAAAGGGGCTTTCCGATCCGGAACTGCTTTTTTTCAATCTGCAGCAGGAAGGAATGGCCGGGCCTGAGGCGATCCGTTATCTGGGATCAGCCGGAGGCTGCGAGCCGGAACGGCTTCGCCAGAGTCTGGCTGAAGATGATGTTTCCGTGCAGTGGCTGGCTGTTGATGCGGAACAGGACGGATTCCGCGCCGGTAACGGGTCCATGGCGGTCTCCGAAATTATGGGGCTGGATTACAAACCCGGTCTTCCGGTTGTGCTGATTCCTTCCGGCGGTCCGGATCTTTCCATTTTCACAGGACTTTCTCCGGCACAGGCCATAGTGCTTTCTCCCGGAGCCGGGCTTGCGGCAATGACCGGCAGCAGTGATGCTTCCGGTATAAACGTGGAACTTGATGAGGGAAGGGTGACGCGGGTTGATTCCAGCGGCACAGCCCGCCTGCTCATGGAATTCCATAAGGCTTATTTCGGGGGCAGACACCGCATCGGCGAGGCTCTGTCCGAAGCCAGAGCGCAGTTTGTGGAAAATGCCGGAAAAGACGCAGATTCTTCCCCCATGATCAATCTTCTGTTTTACGGAGACCCGGTAATGTCCCTGCCTTTGCCGGTTCGGACCGAGTCCCCGGCCTACACCGGGCTTTCCCCTGTCACCAAACCGGCAACCAAGAACGGAGTAGCTGTTTTCCCGGTAAATGCGACCATCTCTTTCGCCATGGAAGAGGGAGGAGTGTATCCGGCAGTAAAATTGCATGTGATTGACCGGAGCACAGGTAAGACCGTTAGTGCCATGAAAGTGGGCGAGGACGATATCTTCAATTTTTCGGCGGACGGGGAGGGGAGTTATCTCATCTATTCGAGACCGCTGGACGGCCCGCTGGCCTGGCAGTTTTTTGATGTGCGCAGGAATCCTTCAAAAAAAGGTGCGGTTGCTGAAAAGTCCGGGGTGAAAGGCAGAAAAGACCCCAGGATCACCGCAGGGCTCAAGCCGGTGCTTTATACTGTGCAGGTCAGTTCAAACCGCAGGCAGGAATCTGCGGACAAACTGATCAGCCGTCTGAACGGACAGGGATATGACGCTTATGTGGTGGAAGTGGCCGAAGCAGGACGCAGGAAGTGGTATTGTGTGCGTTTCGGTCGGTTTGATTCCTGGTCTGCAGCAGTGGAAGCTTCCGCTGCATATGAACGTAAAGAACAGGCGGATGCAAAGATTGTACGTTGCAACGGGGGAAGCTAGCCCTTTTGTTTAGGATTATAATTGTTTTTTATAAACATGCCTGCATATCAATATCTTCTTTTCCTACAAAGGTGGATTTGTGAGCGGAATAAACAAAAAAATGATTATACTGGTTGTCGGACTAGGCGGGTTTGCCCTGCTGGGGACAGCTCTTTTTTATGTTGCTGGTTTCGGCGGACCGCCCAAACCCGTGCTTGCCGCAGGATTCAGCTTTTACAAAAGTATTCCGGCAAAGGATTTGAAGCTGAGCGACAATGAGGTGCGTAAGCTGAACAGGACTCTTTTCAAGAATCGTGAGATTATAAAAGAGACGATCCTGACAATTACCGGGGCTGCAGGTGGAAGCAGCAAGGGGCGCTCTGAGAGTAAAGCCGACTATGAGTTGTCCATGAAGATCGTGGGCAAAAGCGGTATGGTCTTTACACACGATCCTTCGGCCTGCCCGCGCAGCATGCTTGTGGGAGAAATTGTCCGTTATCTGGACCGGGGCGCAGGTGTGCTTGCCGGATATTCAAGCGAGCCAGTCCTGCGGAACAGGGATGTTACGATAGTAGATATGTAAGGTTCGGTTATGATTTTTTAAAAGCTCCCCCGGAGGTTTTTCCGGGGGAGCTTTTTTTATTTGAAGAAGGATTTTATGACCTCGACGACCCTGTGGGCATCGTCTTCATCCATGTGCGGCCCCATGGGCAGGGAAAGCACCTCGCGGTGGATCGCCTCGCTTATGGGCAGGGACATATCGGCCATTCCCTTGTAGGCGTTCTGCTTATGAGGCGGAATGGGGTAGTGAATGGCTGCCTCTATCTTGTGGTCTGCAAGATGTTTTATGAGTCCCTCGCGGTCCTGACAGCGGACAACGAAGAGATGCCATACGGACTGGATATGCGCCGGAACTTCCGGGAGAATCAGCGGGGTATCGGCCAGTCCTTCCAGATAGATGCCGGCAATGGTCTTGCGGGTCCAGTTCCAGTTATCAAGCCTGTCCAGCTTCACGCGCAGGAAAGCGGCCTGAATTTCATCCAGACGGCTGTTGAAGCCGAGAGATTCATGCACATACTTCTGCGAGGAACCGTAATTGGCGATTCTGCGTACCTTTTCGGCAATTTCATCATCCATGGTGGTTACGGCTCCGCCGTCACCGAAAGCGCCGAGGTTCTTACCGGGGTAGAAACTGAAGGCCGCTGCGTGTCCCAGTGTCCCGGACATGCGCCCCTTGTATACTGCTCCGTGGGCCTGCGCCGCATCCGTGAGCACGAAGAGGGAATGCTTTTCGGCAAACTCCATTATGGGGTCCATATCTGCCGGCTGCCCGTAAAGATGCACGGGAATAATCGCCTTGGTGTTCGGGGTCAGGGCCGCTTCCAGTTTTGCCGGGTCCAGAGTGTAGGTGGATTCAACCGGCTCCACGGGGATTATGTCTGCGCCGGTGCGGGTTACTGCCAGCCATGTGGCGATAAATGTGTTGGACGGTACGATGACCTCGTCGCCGTGCCCTACTCCAATGGCCCGCAGCACCAGTTCCAGCGCATCAAGACCGCAACCGCAGCCGATGCAGTGCTTTGCTCCCGTGTAAAGGGCGAATTCCTTTTCGAACGCTTTTACTTCATCGCCGAGGATAAACCATCCGGACTCAAGTACGCGTTTTGCCGCAGCGTCCATTTTGGGAGCGAGTGCCTGATAGGTCCAGCCGACATCAAGAAATCTGATCTGTTTCATTTTCATTAACCGCCTTTATGAAATCTTCATAGGTGTAGTAGTAGTCAGTCGGATCGTAAAATTCCGAAGCAAGCACCAGACACACGGAACCGGAAGAAAAGTTCTCCAGTTCCCTCCAGGTCATGGTCGGTATGTAAAGTCCGTAGTATGACCTGTTCAATGAGAATTTGGTTCTGTTTTTTCCATCGTCAAGAACCACGTCGAAACTTCCGGACGCGGCTATGATATACTGTCTGAGGTTTTTGTGGGCATGTCCCCCTCTGGTTTCACCGCCGGGAACGTCATACAGATAATACACTCTTTTGATATCAAAAGGAATATGGCGGCTGTTTTCGATAAAAGTGAGGTTGCCGCGGTTGTCGTGTATTTTAGGCAGCTCAATGAGGTGCGGTTTGTCTTCGTTCTTCATTTCCTGTCCTTGTTCTCCAGTTCAACCAGCCGGATGTATTTTTGAAAAGTGTAGAAAAACCCGTGTATTGCAACGATGAACCCGGCCCTTCCGTCAAGGAAGCCTGCTTTGAGTATATACTGTTTGCAAAATTTGCCAATACCGTGGCCTATGGCCGCCCCCAGTGAGCCGCGCCTTCCCCGGGAATACAGGTCCTCGGCGGCATCCTGTGTGTATTCGTTTATCTTGTCCATGTGCTGGAAGAAATTCTCATAGGGATAGTGGATGATGTCTCCGTCAAGGATGCCCGCTTTGCCCACAGGCCGGAGTTCCTCGTGGGGCCGCACCCCGCCTATGGTTATCCTGCCATGGCGGAACACCCGGTAAAGCCGGTCCGGATACCAGCCGCTGTGCATGATGAACCGGTCCAGATACCACGAACGGCGGGCACAGTAGTACCCGTCCGGCTGCTCATCCGTGCTTTCAAGCATTGACCCGATGCTCTCACTCAGTTCCGGGGAAAGAATTTCATCCTGGTCGATGGTTACAACCCAGTCCGTTGTTATCTGAGTTTGCGCGAATTTGTGCTGCTCAATGGCTCCTTGCCAGTCGTTATGAACGACACGGGCATTGTGCTTGCGGGCAATTTCCAGCGTCCCGTCTGTGGAACCGGAATCGACGATTAGCAGTTCGGAACAGAATGAAAGGCTCTGCAATGCTTCGTCAAGAAGCCTTGCGCCGTTGTATGTGAGAATCAGTCCGGTTATGGATTTCATATAAATTGTTCAGTTAGTGGTTTGGGGCCGCTCATCCGTGAATTTTTAAGTTCAGGAATTGGTTTTTGTGCCAGAGTAGGTGAACGCTTTTTTGTCCATTGTCCAATAGCTGCCCCGGTCTATCCCGAAAGACTTGCCGCAGGGGCAGTAAACCTTGCCGTCCCGTTCCTGCGCGTTCCATATTTTTTTTATGCGGCTTTTGTGGCAGCGGTGAACTTCACCCTGACCGATCTTGTAGTATTTCCAGAGCTTGCGTCTGCAGGCCGCGCATTTCAATATCAGCATATTTCACGGATAGGTTTCTGTTCAGGGGCCAGGTGATTCGGTCCTGATTATTTCACCAGGGTCACGAGGTCGTAATCCGTAACGTTGTCCACTTCAGCATCGACCATCATTCCGGGGCGGAGTTCCGGGCCGTCTTCCGGTGCGCTGACGTAGGTTATGCCGTCCACTTCCGGTGCCTGGAACCAGGTTCGCCCGTTGAAAAGACCTTCCCATTCCCCATTAGGTTCCTCAATAAGAACCCTGACGGTCTTGCCGACCATATCGTCAAGGATTTCCCGGCTGATTTCGGCCTGAACCGCCATAAGCCTTTCCCGGCGTTCTTCGCGCAGTTCTTCGGGCAGTTGTTCCATTTCCCCGGCCGGGGTGCCGTCTTCCGCCTGATAGGCGAAGACTCCCAGATGATGGAAGCGGGTTTCCCGGACAAAATCAACCAGTGTTTCAAACTGTTCTTCAGTTTCGCCGGGGTAGCCCACGATGATGGTGGTCCGCAGAACGGCATCCGGTATGTACTTGCGGACCCGGTCTATTACCTTGCGGGGGTCGCGGGCGAAAGGGCGGCCCATGGAACTGAGAACATCGGGATGGGCATGCTGAATGGGGATGTCGAAATAGGGCAGCAGCGGTTTACCGGCGCCGGCCATAAAGGAAAGCATGGAATCGGTCAGTCCGGCCGGGTAGAGGTACATCAGCCGCAGCCATTCCAGCCCTTCAATAGGGAGCAGCTTTTCAATCAGGGTGCGCAGGTTTGTATCGGGGTCGGCGAGGTCCGAACCGTAGGCCGTGGAATCCTGTCCGACGACAACCAGCTCCGGAACTCCTCTGCTCACGATATGTTTTGCTTCCTCCACCAGTTCCGGCAGAGCACGGCTTCTGTGCGGTCCGCGGATGGAAGGTATGGTGCAGAACCGGCAGGAGTGTGAACATCCTTCACTGATTTTGAGATATGCGTATGCCGGGGCCGTGCTTACTGCCCGATGTTTTCCGGCGGTAAAGTCGCGCTTAAGCGCAGCTCTGACCTTATTCGGCCAGCTGTCGAGTTCGTGTGTGGAAAGCCAGAGGTCCACTTCCGGGATCTGTTCGGAAAGAGCGCCGTAACGGCTGACCAGACAGCCTGTTACCGCCAGTACCGGTCTATTTTTCAAGTCGGATATTGCGTCCGCGGTTTCGAGAATTGTGTCTATGGATTCTTCCGTGGCCGGAGCAATGAAACCGCAGGTGTTTATGAGTACGAGATCCGAATCGGCCGGATCGCTGGCGGCTGTGAGATTGTCACCGAATGTTCCCAGCATTATTTCCGTATCTACTCTATTTTTCGGGCATCCCAGGCTTATGGTGAAAACTCTTATTTTGTTTCCCGTCATTTTATGGTTCCGTTAAAGGGTTATGTCCCGGACAACTGGAGCCGTTCCGGGTGCTACGGCCAATGGATACCGTATTCATGCGACAGTGCAAAGCGGTAAATTCCCACATTGGGCATTGTTTTATCACCTTAAAATAGTTTATTCTGGGGTCGCTTTAAGGGTTAGGTTCGTTTTGGAGTGAAAATGCAGAATAATTTGAACTTGGAAAATAAAACAGACTGTATCGGTATCGTTGGACATTCGTTTGCCCTGTCTTCCATTTCCGTGCTTTTGAACGAGAGCAACAGGGAAGAGGCCGGGTTTGATCTGATGGGCGGAGTGCTTCTTGACGAGGGGGGGGAACCCCTTGAATCGGGTTTTGAATTCCCCCTCTACCGCAATGTTGAGGAGATGCTTGCCTCGCATCCGGAGATTTCCATGGTTTTTGAACTTTCCGGCGAGCCCGGACTGGTTCTTGACCTAAGGAAATCTCTGCCTGCCGGTGTGGCGCTGGTTGAACTGCCTGCCGCCCGTTTTTTTCTTCGGCTTCTTGCGACGGATCGTTTGTGGATCGCCTGCAAGGCCGATCTTATGCAAACGCAGGTTATTTTCAAATCCGTGGTTGATCAGATGTCCGAGGATATCATCCTGATCGGGCCGGACGGCATGATTCTGGAATGCAACAGGCATTTCTGCACGAGGACCGGGGAAAGCCAGGAACTGCTGCGCGGAAGGAATCCGCTCGATTTTTATGAAGGTCTGGTTTCGCTCTGTCCCATAAAGGATGGTGTTATTGATCTGCAGTCCATGTCCGGCGGACGCCGGAACGAACTCATGAAGCGGGAGACGGATGAGGAAGGGCGGATGCAGTATTTCCGTCTCTACATCTATCCTATTGCTGAAGAGGGAACCGAGCGCATTATCCAACTGGTGGTCATCCGCAGGGACATAACCGAAAGAACGCTTATGGAGCAGCGGTTGCAGCAGTCCGAGCGCATGGCCATGGTCGGAGAACTCTCTGCCTATATCGCTCACGAGATTCGAAATCCTCTTATGGCCATGGGCGGCTTCGCCAAGGTGCTGCTCAAGAACGAAAGCATTGACGAGAAAGGCCGGGAGAAGATCCGTATAATCTACGAGGAAGCACAAAGGCTGGACACCCTGCTGAAAAGCATTCTCGGATTTGTGCGTTCCAAGGACGTGGAAAAGGACCGTATTGATGTAAACACGGTGGCGGATGATGCAATGCAGCTGCTATCCCTAGGCTGCCGGTTGCAGGGTATTCATGTGGAGCTTGATCTTGATCCCGGAGCCCCTATGGGAGTAGGCGGGGCCGAGCAGATACGGCAATGCCTGATAAATCTGGTCAAGAACTCCATGGAAGCCATGCCGGACGGCGGCAGAATCATGATTTCTAGCGGTGTAAGTGACAAGTATGTATGGCTTGAAGTCCGGGACGACGGGCCCGGCATTGCGGACGATATCCGTTCCCAGGTTTTTGATCCGTTCTATTCCAGCAAGGTCAACGGCAACGGTTTGGGATTGTCCATGGTTAAGAAGATCATGGAGGAATTCGGCGGCGATGTGGAACTGGCCAGCAAGCCGGGCAAGGGAACAAGCGTGGCTCTGCTGCTGCCGCGGGCCGATTCGGTTGCCTAAACAGCGTCTACAGCGTATTACTCTCCCATTAATTTTATGCCACCTATGGAAGTGGGCGTGTTAGCGCCCACATATTTTATATTTGTACGGGAGAAAGAATTGAAAACAGTAGTTCTTGCCACAAGAAACAAGGGCAAAATCGCCGAGTTCGACGAACTCCTCAAGGAATTCGGGCTTGAAGTCAAAGGATTGGACGAGTTCCCGGAAATCGGTGACATTCCTGAACCCGGAGAAACATTTCTGGAAAATGCCATAATCAAGGCTCAGACAGTGGCCAACCTTACCGGTTTTGTTGCCGTGGCGGATGATTCCGGTCTGGAAGTGGACGCCCTTGACGGTGCTCCCGGAGTCTATTCCGCCCGCTACAGCGGCGAAGGTGCAACCCCGGCAAAAAACAACATCAAGCTTCTGGCCGCCCTCGAAGGGGTTGATGAAAAGGATCGCGGAGCCCGTTTTGTATGCGTCATGGTTGCCGCCACTCCGGATAACATCCGTATACAAAGTCGGGGAGAGTGGGAAGGCCGTATAGCTTTTTCCCTTTCAGGAGATGAAGGGTTCGGTTACGACCCTCTTTTCTTTGATCCGGAACTCGGATGCGTTGCCGCTGAAATGACCCGTGAAACAAAGAATTCCCGTTCCCATCGCGGAAAGGCTCTGCGTTCTCTAATGCAGCAGTGGCCTGATTTCCTCAAGAAAATCGGCGGATAAATTTCAAAAGACCGCAGGAAAAGCAACCAGGAGATTTAATAATGTGTGGAATTATCGGATACGCCGGGCATCGCCCTGCAGTGCCTCTCATAGTAGAAGGATTGAGAAGGCTTGAGTACCGCGGTTATGATTCGGCGGGTGTAGCGACTGTGCAGAACAAGGCCATTGAACTTGTCCGCGCAGAAGGAAAGCTTGCCGCCCTTGAGGAAAAACTGGCTCAGAAAAACGTGACCAACTCCACTTTCGGCATCGGTCATACCCGTTGGGCCACGCACGGTATTCCTGTTGAGCGTAACGCCCATCCGCATCTGGATATGGATAAGAAGCTTGCCATGATCCATAACGGGATTATCGAGAACTATCAGGAGATCAAGGCCGAACTGAGCGCTAAAGGATACGAATTCCGGTCCGATACCGATTCCGAAGTGCTGGTCAACCTGATAGCAGAAGGGCTCAAGCATAACGATACCCTGCTGGAATCCATTTCCTGGGCATTGAATCAGGTTGAAGGCGCTTACGCCATTGCCCTCGTTTCCGTTGACGATCCAGGAACCGTTTATGCCGCCCGCGTGTCCAGCCCCATGGTCATGGGCATCGGTGTCGGCGAGAATTTCGTGGCTTCCGATATCCCGGCATTTCTTCCCTACACACGCGAAGTCGTGTTTATCGAGGACGGGGAACTGGTCCGGATCACTTCCTCAAGCTGGGAAGTATTCAGGAGTGACACCCTTGAGCCGCTTGAAAAGGAAACCAAGGTTATCAACTGGGATGTTCAGGCCGCGCAGAAGGGCGGTTACAAGCATTTCATGATAAAGGAGATTTTCGAGCAGCCCAAAGTTATTTCCGACTGCCTCGCAGGCCGGATCGACCAGTCCGGTAATGAGGTGGTTCTGTCTGAACTTGAAGAACTGACTCCGCCGGAACGCCTCCATATTATTGCCTGCGGAACATCATATCACGCCGGGCTGTGGGGCAAATATCTCATTGAACAGTGGGCCAAAATCCCTGTCGAGGTGGAGATTGCCTCGGAATTCCGCTATCGCGACCCCATTCTGCCCAAAGGCGGGGTGGCGCTTGCAATCAGCCAGTCCGGGGAAACAGCCGATACTCTGGCCGGGATCAAGCTGGTCAAGGCCAAGGGACTGCCGATTATCGGGCTTTGCAATGTTGTCGGTTCCAGCGTTGCCCGAGAGTCCGATTACGTTGTCTATACTCAGGCCGGTCCTGAAATAAGTGTGGCTTCCACCAAGGCCATGTGCAGCCAGATTACCGCTTTGCTGCTCCTCGCGCTCTACTGGGGCAAAAAGAAGGGAACCCTTGATCCGGAAATTTGTGCGCGGGTGGCTGCGGACCTGCGCAATATTCCATCCATACTTGAGGCCGAACTTCCGGCCATGCGCAGCAAGGCCCAGCAGTTGAGCCGCGAGTTTTCCGAGGCCGCAAGTTTCTTTTTCCTCGGTCGCGGGATGTATTTCCCGCTGGCGCTTGAAGGGGCTCTTAAGCTTAAGGAAATCTCATACATCCATGCGGAAGGTTATGCTTCCGGCGAGATGAAGCACGGTCCCATAGCTCTGATTGATCCGAAGTTTCCGACCTTTGCCATGGCTCTTAACGACGAGCTTTTTCCAAAGGTGAAATCGAACCTTGTAGAGGTCCAGGCCCGTGGCGGCGAAATCATAGCTCTGACCAACCCCGGAGTGGAACTGGATGTGGAACACCGCTGGGTCCTGCCCGAAGTATGGGGGCCTTTAAACACATTCATGGCCCTGCCCGCCCTGCAGCTTTTCGCTTACGAAACAGCCGATTACCTTGGCAAGGATGTAGACCAGCCCAGAAACCTGGCAAAAAGCGTCACGGTCGAATAGGGGGCGTGTCGGGAATTTGTAGGTGTGGGAGAACAATAAAGTTGTATACTGGAGCCGCTTCTGTTAGACTTGAAATAGGTCTAAAAACAGGAGCGGTTTTTTATGGCTAGAAGAAGTAACGGCTTAACAGAGGCAAAGATCAAAAGGTGGATCAAAGAAGGACGTGGGAAAGGCCATGGGCCTGACTATAAGCCTTGGCTCTGAAGCGTCACCAATTAACTAGACACTCTTGTTTTCACTGATGAACTTTTTTTCAAATTTAACCGGAACTGTAAGCCCGTCAGCATACACATTTCCGCACAGAAAAAGAATCCACATAAACACGCAATACAAACTACAGATGATTCATAGTTTTACTCCGTCTGGCTCGCTGCAACAGGTTTCTGCGGAATCCTGTAACAGTGTTTATCCAAAAACATATGATATAATGTTCAGCGTGTATATCCTTCAGGAAATTACCGCGACGGCCCCAAATTCCTTAAAAAACTTCACCGACCATGCACCTCGCGCTTCCTCCGCCGATTCTTTCAATGGTTTCAATATCAACGGGAAGCAATTTACAAAATTTTGAAAGTTCTTTCTTTTGCCCATCCGTAAAATTATTAAACGCCGTCCGTGACATCAAAAGAACCTTTCCGCCGGATTTCGAGTTCAGCTCCATAATGTTGCCGCACATGTGATACATCTGCTCCAAACTGATGGGAATAATCTTCTTCCCCCGCTTTTCCAAAGCCTCTACCAACGCCTTTCGCTCTTTTTCATTTTTAACCGATTCAAGACAAACAACAGCGAACTCCTTGCCCACACTCATAACCACATTGGTATGGTATACGTCCTTGCCGTTCTTATCCACGCTGTGAAACCTTACCGAATCATAGCCCATGGCTTCATCAAACTGATCCAGCACCTTTCCCGAGGTCCTTGGGGAAAGCACGGCAAAGGCCACTCCATTGACCCGGTCAAGGACCAGGCTTCCGGTTCCTTCCAGGAATTCGTTTTTTTCCTCCCAAGGCGTCAGATCAATCACTTTGGTTATTTCATAACCCGCGGTCTTGAGATTTTTTTCAAGAAGCTCCGGCCGCCTTTCTGCCCTGCGGTTTGGTGCCAGCATGGGATACAAAACCAGAACCCGTTCCCCGTTACTCATTTCATGAGTCGAGAACCAATTATTGGGAAACACCGCATCAGGCGTTTTAACATCTTTCCGGCTGGGTAAAACAATAACGCTTACCCCGGCCATGCGAAGTTTTTCCGCCATGTTGTTCGACTCCTCCAATGCCTGATTTCGAGCTTTCAAGGCGTTGTCGTCCTTGTTTTGAAATGCATTGCTTTCCGCGGTCTGGGCGTTAAAGCCGAAATCGTCCGGAGAAACCATAAGCACGGTATCGGTATTTTGTTCCCGCTCAACGGTTTCAAGACCCTTTGCCTGTGCTTGGCAAACAAACCCAAACAGTAATAAAAAAGCCAAACAATATGTTGATAATTTAAAGGAAATGCGTTTCATTTTCCCCTCGGATTTTGAAGTTACAAGCTAGATCTCCCTGGCTGCTTCATCAGTCGAGCCAAGGGTTGCACTCCTGAATAATTTAGTGAGCTTCCAGACTCTCCGGCGGACCTCTCCACAACGTAGGCGCAATTTTTTGTCCTCTTCCAAGCTTCACCGTCCTGTTAACACGCCAACTCATCAGCGACAAGATACTGCGTCTACAATCCTCTTCGCTCCTCATCAAAAGCGCAAATTATTTTTTCGTGTCTCCCATTGCCCAGTTGAATCAACTGGAGCGTGTTCTATCTTTGGAGCGTCTACCTGGCACAGCGCCAGAGCGGATTGACTGGTTCGCCAGACGGATGCTCTCCTTAGGCTCCATTCTTGTGCCCTGCTTCTGGCTCTATTGGAGCGCTCTGAACAGCGAGCTCGCGGTCCACGGCAAATTCATCCGCCATTATATGCTCTGCCCTCCCAATTCCTCGGCTCCTGTTTTCTCCTCGCCCTTTGCCGCAAGCTGGAACAGCGGCAGATTGCCCTTTTTAAAGGGGCCGAAACGATTTATAATTTCTTAATAGAATTCATAAAAAATGATTTATCCTTGAGTCGACTGAAAATTGAGATTACAGAAAAAAGAACTCCCAACAGAACGTTTCATACAGGGAACATGCGGGTCCCGTCTCTAAATAAAGCCCCATTATCCCGGAGAAATAAAATGGCTTTCAGCACCACAGGCATCAATAGAAGAGATTGTATTCGTGCGCTTTTGGCAGGCACGGTGGTACTGACAATGCCGGGTCTGGTCGGCAGGGTCTTTGCCGAAAATGACTCTCCGCGCGTGACTCCGAAGTTAATTCAGGAAGCAGCACAAAGGCTTCAGGGCCATGTTCAACGAACTCCCTTGGTGGCAGGGGGCATGCTCTCCAAACGAACCGGGACGGATTTATATCTCAAACTTGAAAATATGCAGTATACCGGTGCATTCAAGGAGCGCGGAGCTTATAACAAGATGGTGACACTCAGCCGGGCAGAGCGGGAACACGGGGTAATCGCGGCCAGTTCGGGGAATCATGCCCAGGCCGTGGCTTACCATGCCAAATTGCTCGGAATCCCCTCGGTAATCGTCATGCCTGAAGTAACGCCGCACACCAAGATTCGCCGCACACGCAGCCTGGGCGGAGATGTAATCCTCCATGGGAAGGAATTCGACGACTCTCTGGCGTTTGCATTGCAGAAGGCCGAAAAAGACGGTCTGACCTTCATTCACCCGTTTAACGATCCCTTGGTCATTGCCGGACAGGGAACAGTGGGACTGGAGATTATGCAGGATCAGCCCGAGACGGAAATTCTGCTTGTACCTGTAGGCGGAGGCGGATTGATTGCCGGGTGCGCAACTGCGGCCAAGAATTTCAATCCCAAACTGAAAGTCTACGGGGTTGAAGCGGATAATTATGCGGCTATGCATCAGATGATGCACCATGAACCGGTCAGGACCGGCGGCGAGACGTTGGCCGAAGGCATTGCCGTGCATACTCCGGGCAAGCTGCCCTGGTCCATTGACGAGCGTCTTTTGGAGGATGTGCTTGTGGTGGACGAAGAGCACATTGCCCATGCCATCACCCGCATATGGAGCGAGCAGAAACTGGTGGCAGAAGGAGCCGGGGCCGTAGGTGTGGCCGCACTCCTGCAACATGGCGGCATGTTTTCCGGTAAGAAGGTAGCAACGCCCATCACAGGTGGTAACATCGACGCCCGTCTTTTTGCCGTTCTTCTGGAACGCGACATGTTTCATCAGGGACAGTTGGCGCAGATTCGTGTGGTTTCCCATAACGGACACGGAGACATTTACCCGGAGATTGCAAAGGTGATCGCGCAAAACCGTGCCGAGGTGGTCAATCTTGAGTACGATCCCATTTTCCACGCGGCTTCGCCCATGTCCACAGCGTATGAACTGATCATCGAAACCAGGGACAACAAGCATGTGGAGTCCGTGGTAAAGAAACTTAACGCGGCAGGTTTTGAAGCGAAGCGCATGCAATAAACAGATGTTGGACTTCCTTTTTGATTGAACAACCGAATGGTTGCATATTTTTTTTTAGGGCTCGATTTCATCAGCAGAACACTCAAAATCGGAAAAGTAACAAGGTGCCCGGATGTGCTTAAGGCACTTAGAAACCGCTCCGTTTCGCATGAAGGAACTTTTCATGTCGCCGAATACAGACTTTTCTATGCATAAAACAGATATCACCCTTTCGAAAGCAACCTTAAAAAAAATAAAAGATCTTTTCCCGCACACCAATGCCCGTTTGATCATGGTTGCGGCATGGGCGGCTCTGATTGCCAGGTATTCAGGGCAGGAAGAGTTGGATTGGCTGGAATACAACGCCTCCCTCAGTATTTCGGGCAGGCGGTCAATATCCATCTCGCAAGAGACCGGATTTAAGGATTTGTTGAACCTCCTTTCCGAAACACCCGGATTTCGCGATTCAGAAACGGAAGCAGGCACCGTTCCCATCAACGGGAAATCGCTTCGAATCGCGGTTGCAGACAACGTGGACGTTTTTTCGGACGACGAATCCCTTCTTTTTATTCAAAAACCGGAATCGCACGAACCGCCTTTTATCGCAGCAAATGCGGATCTTCTCAGTTTGATTTTTTTGAAACAAATGGCTGCTCATTTCTCAATGCTGCTTGAACACTGTCTTGAAAATCCGAAACAAAGTCTGTTCGCATTTCCATTGCTCACGGAACAGGAAAGGCAGGATGCACTGATAAATTGGAATGTAGCGGAGCAGTTCGATTGCACCGGGCGCACCCTGCACGGACTGTTCGCGGAGCAGGCCGCCGCGTTTCCCGAACGGGTTGCCGTCAGTTGTCAAGGCCGGGAATTGACATATCAGGAGCTGGATGAACGTTCCAACAAAGTAGCCCACGCCATTCGCGCACTCTATGAACTCACCACCGGCGAAAAAATGCGGCCTGATGAGTTGATCGGGCTTTCAACCGACCGCAGCTCGGACATGATCATCGGTATTCTCGCCGTGCTGAAGGCTGGAGGAGCCTACGTACCCTTGGACCCCCGATATCCCGAAGACCGCCTAAAATTCATGGCGGAGGACGCCTGCTGCAGGATCATCCTGACCCAACAGCGCCACCTGGAAAATCTGCTCTACATGGTGGAGGGGGACTACGGCATAATCTCTCTGGACACTGGTTGGGAGCATCTGTCCTCCTACCCGGCGACCAGGCCCGATCCCATCTCCACGGATACGAATCTGGCCTATGTCATCTATACCTCAGGGTCTACGGGAAAACCCAAAGGGGTCATGCTTGAACACGGTTGCGCTGTCCGCCTTTTCGACACAACAGAAAACCTGTTCAACTTCAATGAAAAGGATGTCTGGACCTGCTTTCATTCATATGCATTCGATTTTTCCGTCTGGGAAATATGGGGGGCGCTTCTGCACGGCGCACGCCTCGTGCTTGTTCCGTACAACACCTCACGCGAACCGGATCGCTTCCATGAGCTGGTTCGCAGGGAACGCGTCACGGTCATGAGCCAGACTCCTTCCTCGTTTTATCAATTTTCCGAGGCGGACAAACATGCGGAGCACTCCTGCACGACCCTGCGCTATGTGATTTTCGGCGGTGAGGCCCTGAACATCGCTAGACTTGAATCATGGTGGCTGCGCCATCCATGGGATGCGCCCCGACTGATCAACATGTACGGCATCACCGAAACCACCGTACATGCCACATTCCATGAAGTCGCCCCTGATGATCTCAAGAGGAAAAGCGCGCTCTCCCCCATCGGAGACAAGTTGTCCGATCTTTCTTTTTATGTCCTGGACAGCAGGCTGCAGCCGACGCCCCCGGGAATTCCCGGTGAGCTGTATATCGGAGGGGCCGGTGTTGCGCGCGGATATTTTCAAAGAGACGACCTGAATCGTGAACGATTCAGCGACTCCCCTTTTGCCAGGGAGATCGGCCCGGGGGCCCACTCACGATTGTACAAAAGCGGTGACCTTGTGGTGCGACGGCTGGACGGAACCCTCGACTATCTGGGACGAGCTGATTTTCAGGTCAAAATCAGAGGCTTTCGGATAGAAACCGGAGAAATAGAAACCGTACTGGAAAAGCATGCCGGCATCCGTGAAAGTGTGGTGCTGGCTTATGGAGAAGGGGAAGAAAAAAAACTGGCCGCCTACTATATCACCGGCGACGGCAACCCCATCGCCACACGCGTTCTGTGGGAACATCTCGCATGCACCTTGCCGGTATATATGATCCCCTCACGCTTTATCCACATGCATGAATTCAAGCTGTCCCCCACGGGCAAGACCGATCGCAAGGCTCTTCCCGCGCCGGACACTGTTCCGGATCAACAGGACCGCGATGATATGGTGGTGCCGAAAACAGGAACCGAACGACGGCTGGCACGAATATGGTCCGATCTGTTGAACTATACGTCTGTGGGGGCCCGCGACAATTTCTTCATGCTCGGGGGCGACTCTCTGCTTGGCGCCCGCATGGTCATGCTGTGCAGGCAGGCGTTTTCCCGGGATCTATCCATCAAGGATGTATTTGAACACCCGGTACTTGAAGAACTGGCCCGATGCATTGAAACCCGCGCTGCTGTGCAATATGAAGAATTTCGACATGATCCACTCCCCGGAACATGTCCGCAAACCCAAGTGACAACGGTCCCGGCATCCCCGGCGCAACGCTCCATGTACTACACCTATCATGCCGAACCGCCTGCGACATATAATGTCCCGTTTCTGGCGCGGTTTGACGGTCCTCTGAATCATGCTTTCCTGGAAGAGGCGCTCAACCGGCTGCTGGAACGGCATGAAAGCCTGAGGACCACCTTCCTATTTGAACACGGCGAATTGTTTCAACGGATCAACACACATCAACCGTATTCACTCCCTCTTGAAAAGGTGGTTGAAAACGATATTTCTGCAACATGCAGCCGTTGGGCAAAACAGGTTTTCGACCTTGAAGAATATCCGCTTTTTGATATTCGATTGATTGAAAGCGATAATGGGAAAAGTGCTGTTTATTTTAATATCCACCACATCGTCTTTGACGGCAATTCCTATGATGTCCTGCTCAAGGAGCTTGGACGCAGCTATGCCGCCGTATCCGCAGGCAGACCTCCTCTGCCGGTGCCGCACATGCAGTACCGCCACTATGCCCATGCCATGCGGGAGTCCATGCAAAGCGCGCAGTCACAAAAAAATCTTCAAAAACTTGCCGAGCATTTCAAGGACATGGATTCTGAAATTCATTGGCCGCACTCAGTTCTGAAGAAAAGCCGCTCCGAGGAGAACCTGATCCGCCGTCAACTCGACCACGACACAATTCGCACCCTCTCCAGCCTCGCCAGGGAGAGAAACGCGACTCTCTTCGCCCTGTTGCTGGCGCTGTACCAATCATCCATATTTGCCTTGAGCGGGCAGGACGACCTGACCGTCGGGGTTCCGGTTTCATCGCGCCCCTTATTTCCGCACGCGGACGACCTGATCGGATTTCTGGTGGTGACCGCTCCGTTTCGCACCCGGTTTACGGACACGACAACCTTGAACAGCCTGCTGGACAATAACCAGCGCGATTCGCTGGCCATGCTCGACCGGCAGGAAGTTCCGCTGGATGCCCTTGCGGAAATGCTGGACAAACGAAATCGGCAGGGCGGCAACCCCATGTTCCGGGCCTTGTTCGCGATGGAAAATTCCATGTCCATGAACGGCTCGTGGCAGGGACAGAATTACGAGTTGGAGCAGCTTTTCAATGGGAGCGCCAAATTCGATACTCTGCTGTTCTGTTTTAACAGGCAGGAACAGGGACTTGAGATCATTCTTGAATACAATCAGGAAAAACCGGGACGGCATACGGCAGAAGTCCTTGTGGATATTTTTGTGCATGGAGCAAAAAAACTGGCCGAACAGGCAGGAGCAGGCGCGGATATGAAGCTGCGCAACATGCTGTCCGGCCTGCTGCCGACTGACCTGACGGAGATAAAGGCCAACCGAAGCGGGGCAGAGTACCCGGCAGTTTCACTCGGCAGGCTTTTTAAAGATTGCGTAAAAAAATATCCTGATCGTCCGGCCCTTGTCTGTGATGGGAAAGTCCTCGATTATGCGGAACTTGATGTGCTCTCCGATCAGACGGCATACGGCCTGCTTTCAAAAGCGGGGCCCCCGCAGGGGACGGGAGACTGCATCGGAATCCATCTCAGGCGCGGTCCTGAGATGGTCCCGGCCATGCTGGGGATTCTCAAAGCGGGCTACGCCTACCTCCCCCTGGACCCGGACATGCCTGCCGAACGTCTGTCCCGCATATACAGCCACGCTCGACCTGCTTTGGTGATTTGCAAAGATGCGAACAATATTCAAGGTATTCCTGATCGCGTTCTCATGCGATTCGACAGCCTCGCGAACTCTTCGCCCGTAAACCTGAAAGAAATTTCCCCCGATGCTCCGGCTTACATCCTCTACACATCGGGCACCACGGGAATGCCCAAAGGTGTGGTGGTAAGCCACCGATCGGCGGTAAACAGAGTCTGCTGGATGCAGCGAGAGTACGGACTGACGACCGGGGAAAAATATTTATTCAAAACCCCCTGTCATTTCGATGTCTCGGTGGGCGAAATATTCTGGCCTTTGACCTGCGGAGCAACCTTGATTGTCTCCGGTCCGGACTGCCACCGGGACCCGGCCTGCATACTGGGTATGCTTGAGTCGGAACGAATCAACAACGTTCACTTCGTGCCGGCCATGCTGTCTGTTTTTCTCGACTACCTTGACAGCGGCGATAAAATCGAACTGCCGCATCTGAAACGCATTTTTTGCAGCGGCGAAGGGTTACCCCAGACTCTGGTCAACCGCTGCAAACGCAAACTTAACGTTGAAATCCACAATCTGTACGGTCCCACAGAAACAGGGGAAAGCAGCGCACAACCGTGCCCGGAAAAAGAACCCGGACAAGGACCGGATATTGTGCCCATCGGATGCCCGATCAGCAATACCCGCTACTACCTGCTCAACCCGGCCGGAATGCCTGTTCCGAACGGGCTGTGCGGAGAGTTGCACATTGCCGGAGATTGCCTGGCCGACGGCTACCTGCGCGAACCGGAAAGAACGGACGAGCGGTTTGTCTCTTCGGAGTTGGTTCAGGAAAAAAGGCTTTACCGTACCGGTGATATCGTTGCCTGGGGGCAGGATAATTTACTGGAATACCATGGACGCACAGACCACCAGATCAAGATAAGAGGATTCAGGGTCGAACTCGGCGAAATCGAATCGGCGATCATGCGTCTGGAAGGAGTTCGTTTTGCTGCGGCGCGCTATTTTAAACAAAGCCCGCAGGGACCGTGCATTATCGCGGACTACGCAGGGGATGCATCCTCTCCTGATCCGGAAGAAATCCAAACGGCCCTTAAAAAAGTACTCCCGAGCTATATGGTCCCGGCGAGAATTTTCAAGCGCGATCAACTCCCGGTCACCCCGAGCGGAAAAGTGGACCGCAAGTCTCTCCCGGAACCGGAATTCGGCCAGCCGACCGGAATATCCTCCCCCGAATCAACGAAACAAATAGAACTTGATCAGACGGAACAGGATTTGGCGGTACTTTGGGCGCGGTTGCTCGGGCAAGCACCCGATCAATTCACCCCGGACAGTGATTTTTTCCAGTGCGGAGGACATTCGCTCCTGCTCATGCAGATGATTGTGGAGTTGCGCAAAGAAAAGGGGCATGAAATAAACTTGCCGATCTTTTTGCAGAAACCGACGTTGGGATACCTTGCAGAATTGTGCAAAGACGATGAACACGGAGCACAAAAGGATTCGTCCATTGATCAGGCATACAGTGACTCACGCCTGGCCATAGATTGGAAATCCGGTCCGTCACTGCCCGTTGATGCCGATAAAAAGGCGGTGTTACTGACAGGTGCGGCCGGATTTGTGGGGACCCACATTCTGGAGAACCTGCTCTGCAATAAAAAACAGCCGGTCGTGGCCCTGATCCGACCAAGAGACGGCCTTGATCCGGCACAAACACTGGAAAGAGCCCTGAACGCCCGAAGCATTACCCTTGAGCCGGAAGCTCGCGGACTGTTGCAGGTTTATAACATGGATCTGTCCGCTCCCGGTCTTGCGTTGGAAGACCGGGCTCTGGACTTTGTTGCGAACACCGTCGGACATATCCTGCACTGCGGTGCCATGGTCAATCATCTGTATGGCTATGCCCAGCATCGACAGGCCAATGTACTCGGGACGCTGGAGCTCATCCGACTTGCGGTGAAGACGGGTATACGACGGTTCGATTTCATCTCCACCACGGGAGCCGTTGCTGCGGGGGATCAGCCTGACCCGAACTGGTCGGGCTATCTGTTGAGCAAATGGACCGGTGAACGGCTGACGGAACGCATGCGCACCCACGGCTTCGATGCACGCATCCTGCGGGTCGGATATGTGACCGGCCACTCCCGGAGCGGACTGGTTGACCACAGCCGGAACCATCTTTCCCTGCTCATCCGGGCCAGCGTTGAAACCGGAGTAGCTCCTGACTGGGAGCGGCAACTTGAAATTACCCCGGTGGATTTTCTGGCATCTGAAATCACCCGGTTGATCAACATGTCTCAGGCTGCAAACGGAAACTGGAACTTGAGCGGAGTTCTGCGTCTAACCTGGCAGGAATTGATGAGCCTCATCGAGAACAACGGATATCCGGTCAAAATTATCAGCCATCAGGAGTGGGATGCCGAGTATCTGGAAAAAGCCCCGGAAGGCTCTGCGCTGTATATGCTCAAGGGGTTGTACACCAGGGAAACTCCGTGCTTCCCGGATCCTCTGGAGAACAACTTCCTGAAACTTCACCCGACTCCGCATACTCAGGAAGATACGAATCTTGCGCAACTGTTCAGGAGGTATATGAACTACTACCTTGAATCTGGATTCATTAAAAAAAAATGAATACTTGCCTTGACCGGATGAGCGAAACGGCTCTTGAGTCCGGGTGCGACCTGTCGGCATTATTTCAACCGGATGAAGGGGTGGATGTTATTGTAGTGCGTTTGCCCGAGGATCGGCACCGCCTGCTCAGGCTGGGACATCTCCTGTCCTCTCAAGAGATGTCCCGAGCTGGAAAATACCGGTTCGCCCGGCATCGAGAAGAATATACAGCGCGCAGGGTCCTGCTTCGTCTCTGGCTTGCGGGAGAACTGGCCGAGCCTCCTGAAAAAATCCGCATTGGATGTACTTCGTACGGGAAACCGTTTTCAGTTCAACAAAAAAGCAATCCGTCTCTGGCCGACTTTAATATGTCGCACAGTTCCGACAGCATTGCTTTGGCCACCCATCGCACGGGAAGGATCGGGATTGATATTGAATACGAACGAACACTACCGGACATTACCACCATGCTTGAAACCATCTGTACCCCGGAAGAATTGCACTTTTTAAAGCCGCTTTCACCCTCAGCAATGAAGTATGCCTTTTATCAACTCTGGACGGCCAAGGAAGCCTATCTCAAAGCCATCGGCTCCGGGTTGTCGCAAAACCCCAATTCCGTGAATCTGCAATGGAATATTCACGGGGACACCCCTCGAATTGAGAAAAACTTTCTTCCGGGCTGGCGCTTCACTTCCGGCTTTTCTTCCGGGCTTCATATGTGCGTGTGTTGGGAAAACGACCATATGCAGAAAATATAAACTACCGATGATATATCTGACTATTTAACCACATCCTTCAGGACGGGATCATCTTTAAATACTTCATGCACATTTCCGGAGTCACGATCTGAGGCTTCAACAGCAGGGCCGGTACAACCTTCACACCATTATTGTAGCTTGTAGTGTCGGTTATTTCGGTACTTTTCCCTCGGCTGAGTGCGTCCACCATGGAAACCGTAGCACGGACCAGAGACTTGCTGTCGTTCTTGATGGTTGCGTACTGCTCTCTTGAAATCGAGGCACAATACCCGACACCCCTTCGGGTTCGACGATCCGGGCGCAGTCTAAATTTTCCGGGACTGCTCGTCCTGCTCTTTAATATACTCCAAAAAACGCCTTGTGTCCCTGCCCTCAACGGCAAGACGGGAATAGTCTATTCTGTACTTACCCGTGCACTGCATAATCAGGTTGAAACCAACTTTAGCGTCCGGCATGACGCCGCCGAAAAACCAGCCGGGTTCGGACTCCAGGGCCTCAACCAGCCATGGTGCATGCGGCGAATTGAGCGGAATGAGCACTGTCAGCGACGCGCATCCCGAGATCAACATGGACAGGCTCAAGCTTCGGACCCTGGAGAATGTATCCTTTCCGATCTCCAGAACCGAAAACCGGCCGATGCCCATTGCTGGCTCAGTGGCAACGCTCATCCTTCCGGGGCCTTCGGGGACGAGGTCGTGATCCGAGGAAGAGAAGGTAGGTATAACGCCAAGTTGGCCACAAAGCGTGCTAATCATCTCTTTGTGGGCGGAAGGGGGGTACAGAGGTGCCGGATTTAATTTTTTAAAAAGCTTAAATTGCAGCAGGAAGCTTTCCCGGTTTTCCAGGTTGGCTAGCTTTTGAAAGTCCACGGGTGGTGCCCCCGCCGCAAGAAACGCGCAATCCTTGAGGCCCATCTTGTGGCAACACCTCTGCGTGATTGGGTGGCTGGTCACAGCCATGCCGAACGCACCGTACAGCCCCATGGCCTGGGCCTCTGCAAGCAATGCGCTCCATACTCGCCCGGCGCACCCGGAGCCGCGGCTCTCCGGCTTAGTGAAGCCGAGACCAAGCTCCCCAAAACCCGGGTACTCCTTTTCATTCACGATGAGGGCTGCATGAGAGATGACGTCGCCTTTGTCGGTTACGGCCACGAGGGATACCATGCTTTTCTGACGGTTCATCTCCCGCACCCGTTCAGGAAAATAAATATTCTCGTGCGGGTACGTGTCGCCATAGGCAAGGTAAGCCATACGCGCCACCTCCACGGCTTCTTCGTCCCGCATTTTGCGCACGGAGTAGGCGGGTGGGGGCGAGACTTTTTTTTCGACTGCGGGTGGTGCTTCAGGAGAGTGCGGAACGTCCAGTTCATCTCCCATATGGAGGGTGAGCCGCGTTTCTTGACCTTTGGAGCCGTGATTGATGAATTCGACCCGCTCCGCGACTCCGTACATAAACAGCAGGCCGAGACCGGGGGCGGCTTCGCCGTTGGCGGCTGCCGGGATACTGGGCAGCATATCCGGGTCAAGCGGGTATCCGTGATAGTGCAGGGAGACGATTGTCTTGTTTGACTGAAAAAAAACGCTAAGCTTGAGGAGGCTGTCGTGACCCGCCGGAATACCATGGGACACGGCGTTGATGAAGGCCTCTTCTACCACAAGGCAAAGCCTGTTAACAGAACCTCTGTTAAGCTTTTCTAGTTCACACAGGTTGCGGACAAAATTAGTGACCGTGTCCGCATAAAACTTGGAATTCGGAACTGATACGCTGGGGATAAATTGTGTTTCGCTCACGCTTTTTCTCCGGTCAATGACGGCTAAAAATTTCCCGATAAAGTCTCATCTCGACATTTTCGGAGTCGAGCTATTTAATTACCACCTCGCAGCAAAGTCTTGGACTGCAGCTCCTTCTTTTTTAAGAACTATGAATTCTGCTTTTGTTGTATGCGGTGATGGTTCTCATAATATTTATTTGGAAAACAAAATGACACAGACGAAATCTCTGAAGCCGCTTATCTAGCTGCAGGACTTTTGGGCGCATTTGTCCGTCAGCCTGAAAAGTTAAAAAAATTTGTAGATCAAGTATTAGCATCTGGTGATGCGGATGAATAGGGCTGTATAGTTTCCAACTTTATTTTTAATACTCATAATTTTAGCTTTGTAAAATCAAGTTGTTATACACAATTCTGCTTCCTGCTTTATTGCCCCCCCTCACAAGGTTTGTGGGCTGAAAATAAAGTCTGATAAAATGAAAATTAGTTTGATAAAAACCGCCTTCCTGTTGGAGAACAATAAAGTCGTATACTAGACAATAGTTGTATCTAAGGCTGCTTCTGTTGGGTCTAAAACAGGAGCGGCTTTCTTATGGCTAAAAGAAGTAACAGCTTAACAGTGACAAAGATCAACGAAGGACGGAACAGACCGTTCAAGCCAGAGCTCTTCACATAATCAGACCATTGCATCGGGCATGCATAATAAAAAACGGTCATCCCCCATCCCTTAGGAAAACTACCCTAGACTGAAATATAAAAATTTATCGAACTAAAAAACCGGATTGACAGTTAAGCTGGTTAACTATATCACTAAAGCAAATGATTCTCAAATTCAAGTTTTGATGTTTTCCGGGGGTATGCAAGTGGCAGGGAATAGTGTTTCGGGTGTAAGCAAAGTGTGTTGCGGCATAAATGAGGCTTCTAAGCTGAGTGCAGTTCGGAAGTTTGATGGATATGACGATTCCATTAGCGCACTCGGATGTGAACCATGCTGGAGAGAACTTGAGCTCAGGCCGGGATTAAGGGTCAGTTCATTTGAAACTGAATTTTTGGGAGATAAGGCTTTCAGTTATCAGAAAAAGAATCGCTACATCGATTTCGGCTTTTTTCTTGAAGGCGGCATGGTCAATGAACTTTCCGATACGCCGCTTGGTCCGTTGCATGTTGAAAATGTTGCCGGGAGCGGAGGATTCGGTTTTCTGGATGAAATTTCCGGTGTGGTCAAGCCGGTGTCGCCGGGGCGGGTGAGAAGCCTTCATATTCATTCAAGCCCGGAATTACTGCATGAGCTTCTTGATTCAGATATGGATTACGTAAATGATGATTTGAAGTTGGCACTTGAAAATAATACCGGTCATAATTTTCTTTTGCATGACGTTTTGGAACCGGTTGTACAGGCTGCCGCCAGTGAATTGTTTTACGGGCTGGCCGGCGGCAGATGCGGCAGGGTCTATCTGGAAGGCAAAGCCCTTGAGCTTATCGGGCTGCAGGTGATGAAGTGCGAAGAATCAGCAGGAAGACAGGGTTATGGACTTTCCTCAGATGAAATGGATAAGATCAGGGATATACGGGAACATCTTGAGGAAAAGTTTGATTGCCCTCCCAGTATGACCGAGCTTTCCCGGACCCATATGATCAGTATCGGTAAGATCAGGACCGGATTTAATTTGCTTTATGGAATGAGCGTTTTTGCATTCCTGAAGGAATACAGGATGAGTAAAGCCAAGCTGCTTCTTCAGGGCGGTGATATGAATGTAAGCGAGGCCGCATGGGCCTTGGGGTATACCAATTTAAGCCATTTCAGTGCCGCGTTTAAGAAGAAGTACGGAGTGTTGCCTAAAAAATTTCTAACTTCAGCACGTAATAAAAGGATTTTAAGTTGAATTTTGTCTGGAGCGTGCGGCGGCGGTAATCTGTTTCAATAGCTCCGTAAAGCTTTTGATCAAACGGCCTCTGTCAATGCAGCCGTTTTAAACTATAAGATCAGGGCTGTGGCCGATATTATCCGGGGTTTCGCTGTTTTTCAGCGGAACCCTTTTTATTTGCAGATCGGTAAATGCGATTGGGGCATTTTTTATGCGTCACGGAGTAGTTTTGCCTGTTGCGGCCGGGTATGTTGTGTTCAAGCGTTGAATCCGTTCAGGGATTTTTTTTACAGGTATAATTAAGCTGCTTAACTAAAGTTGGGCCGAATAGAGGAAATAATGAACCAGATAAAAGAAAAACTGATTTCATTTGCCACCAGATGGAGCTGGAGCACCATCATCATGTTCATTGTGTTGACTTTTTTGGCGGGATCATTCTTTCCGCAGGTGATCATCGATACGGACCCGGAACATATGCTTCCGGCCGATGAACCATCCCGCGTTTTCCATAATGAGGCGAAAAAGGAGTTCGCCCTTTCCGAAATTGTGGTGCTGGGAGTGATAAATGAAAATAATCCGTCGGGAGTTTTCAACCCGGACACATTGAAGCGGGTATATGAGCTTGCTGATTTCGCCAAAACACTTCGCTGGCATTCCCCGGATGATCCTTCCCGAATGGACGGCGTCATAGAAGTGGACATGGTGGCTCCGTCCATGGTGGAACATATCAGCCAGGACGGCCCCGGAGCCATTTCCTTTGACTGGCTCATGCCGCGCCCTCCGCAGACCATGGCGCAGGCCGACGCGATCCGCGAAAAGATTTTTTCCAACCCCATGCTGGCCGGACACCTCGCCTCGGAAGACGGCCGCGCCATCTGCCTGTATCTGCCTCTGACAGATAAATACCAGAGCTACCGTGTCTATACAGCCCTGCAGGAGAAGATCAGGGAACTTGGCGGCGATGATGAGTATCACATCACCGGACTTCCTGTGGCGCAGGATGCCATCGGTATTGAGATGTTTTCCGAAATGAGCCTGGCCTCTCCGCTGGCAATGGGCACCATCTTCCTGCTGCTTTTCATGTTTTTCCGCAGTCTGTCACTTACCTTCCTGCCCATGATTATCGCCACCCTTTCCGTGGTTATCACCATGGGGGCCATGATCGGTTGCGGCTATGAAGTGCACATCATGAGTTCCATGATTCCGGTTTTCCTGATGTCCATCGCGGTGGTTGACTCCATACACATTCTTTCAGAGTTTTTTGATCACTATTCAGTCGAAAAGGGCAGGAAGAACACAATTACCGAGGTGATGAGCACTCTTTTCATGCCCATGCTTTATACTTCGCTTACTTCCGCGGCCGGTTTCATCTCTCTTGCCCTTACCCCTATTCCGCCTGTTCAGATTTTCGGTGTGTTTGTCGGGTTGGGCATAATGGTCGCATGGCTGCTGACCATCATGTTCGTGCCCGCGTACATAATGGTCCTGCCTGCACGTATTTTCAGCAATTTCGGATTCTCAAAGCGGGATCCGGGTGAAATTTCATTCATGGCGAAAATTCTGCAGAAGATCGGAGGGGTTTCATATCGCCATGCAAAGCCCTTGCTGGCGGTGTTTATGGTCCTGATAGTTGTCTCCGTATGGGGAATCAGCAGGATTCAGATCAACGACAACCCTGTGAAATGGTTTGCCCCCAGCCATCCCATCCGGTTGGCGGATACCGCCCTGAAGGAGCATTTCAAAGGTACATATCCCGCTTATCTCATCCTTGAAGGCGAAGATGAGGGAGCTCTTTTTCCCGAATCCGAAAAGCGCGGGCTGGCCGAAAGGTTCATGTCCTTTTCCGATAAGCTTAGCTCGGAATTCCCTTCCGCGCACGTGGCCGCAGAGCAGTTCATGATGGAACTCATGGAGTCGCCACAGTCCGGCGCGGAACGTCCTTTCCTCGAAAGGGCCGTGGAGTTGGCTGAAGCGAAAGCTCGGAATTCCGGGGATGAGGGCTTTTACCTTTATGACGAGTTCGCCGGTTTTTTCAACCTTGAGAAAGAAGCGTTAAAGCCGTTCAAGAACCCGGAGATGCTCAACTACCTTGGCGGATTGCAGAAGGCTCTCGAGGAAGCCGGTCTTGTAGGCAAGAGTATCGGACCTACTGACCTGGTCAGCAAGATTCATAAGGAACTTACCGACGGCAAGGAAGCCAACTATCGTGTTCCCGAAACCCTTCAGGGTGTCGGCGAAAGTTATATGCAGTTTCAGCAAAGCCATCGGCCCCACGATCTCTGGCATTACGTAACCCCGGATTACAATGGGGCCTGCGTGGTTTTCATGCTCTCAAGCGGAGACAACAAGGTGATGGAAGCCGTTACCGGTTTCGTTTCCGATTATTTTGCCAGGAATCCCCCTCCTGTTGAAATCTCTCATAACTGGGCCGGCCTGACCTACATCAACGTGGCCTGGCAGAACCAGATGGTCGAGGGGATGCTGCGTTCATTTGTAGGAAGTTTCGGCATCGTTCTGGTCATGGCCGTGTTCCTTTTCCGTTCGATTAAGTGGGGCGTGTTGTGCATGGTTCCGCTGACCATCACCATCATCTTCATTTACGGATTCATCGGCCTGATCGGCAAGGACTATGATATGCCGGTTGCGGTGCTGGGCGTACTCACACTGGGGATGTCCGTTGACTTCGCGATCCATTTTGTGGAGCGCAGCAGGAAAATATATGCCGAAGCCGGATCGTGGGAAGAGACCCTGCCGAGAATGTACGGTGCTCCGGCAAGGGCGATTACCCGCAACGTGCTGGTCATTTCCATCGGTTTCCTGCCCATGCTCGTTTCGTCGCTTATTCCGTACCGCACAACAAGTCTGCTGCTTTCATCCATCATGATGCTTTCCGGTGTCCTCACTCTCGTGGCCATGCCGGCAGTCATCACCCTGGCCCCCAGGTGGTTCTTTGCCGGGGATAAAGTCTCTGCTCCCGAAGAGGAAACAACGGCAACAACTGTCCCCGTAGAGATTCACAGGTAGGTATTACCGGCGGCCGCACGGACATCCCGCAGGTCCGCCGGATTATGATCATTCTTTGGAAACGCAATGTGCATCAAATGAAAAGAGGTTCGAAATGAAAGCATTAATATTAAAAGCAGCGATGCTTCTGTTCGGTTTAACCATGCTGGCCGCCCCGGCCGGCGCGGAACCACCGGACGCGGCAACCATAGTCAACCGCGCCAACCATATGGCTCTCTACCAGGGTGACACATGCAAGGGCAGAGTCCACCTTGAGATAACCGACAGCCAGGGCAGAAAACGCATTCGCGATCTGAACACCCTGCGTAAAAATGTCGGCGAAGGAGATGGGAAACAGATGTACATGACATATTTCATGGCTCCCGCGGATGTCCGGAAAATGGTTTTCCTGGTCCACAAGACCACCGAACCAGGCAAGGATGATTCCCGCTGGCTGTATATGCCCAGCCTGGATATGGTCAAAAGAATCGCCGCCGGTGACAAGCGCACCAGTTTCGCCGGTTCCGATTTTCTCTATGAGGATATCTCCGGGCGCAGTCTGTCTGAGGATGTTCACGAATTTATCGGAGTGGAGAACGGCTGTTACGTCCTCAAGAATACTCCCAGAAATCCGGATGACGTGGAGTTCACACATTATGTGGTCTACGTGGACATGAATAATTATCTGCCCATGAAAATGGAATATTTCAAGGGAGCGGAGACTCCCTACCGTACCATGGAAGTTGTCCGGGTTGAAAAAATAGTGTCGGATAAAACCGGCGAGGTCTATCCCACGGTAACGGTTTCAAAGGTGAAAAACCATGAAACCGGGAGCGAAACCGTGATGACCTTTTCCGATGTGAGTTACGACCTTCAGGTCAAGGAGAGTGTTTTCGGAGAAAGATACCTGCGCAGGCCTCCACGGGAACTGATGCGATGAACTTTCTGAAGATTGTATCTGTCATTTTATGGTTAGGGCTGTGGATGTTCACGGCCCTTTCCGCCCCCGCCATGGCGCAGGAATCAAAAAAAACTGAAGGCGGATATGGTCTGCCTGAGTTCCTTGACCAGTTCGCCACCCCTGAATTCAACGGTTTCATTGAAACCAGGGTAGGGGGACGCACCCGGAACGATCCGGAAGAAAAGCAGGTTTCAATGGCCGAGGTCCGGTTTCAGGGGGAGATTTTCACTTATACCGACTGGGCTGATTTCAAGTACAAGGGAGATATCAGGGCCGATGGCGTCACCGACAAAATCGTATATGAAACCCGTGAGTTGTGGATGTTTTCCCGTCCCACGGACTACATGGACGTGAAGATCGGACGGCAGGTCCTGACCTGGGGTACGGGCGGTCTGGTGTTTCTGAACGACCTTTTTCCCAAGGACTGGCGTTCCTTTTTCATGGGCAGGGATGCGGAATACCTCAAAGCTCCCTGCAATTCCGCGAAGGTCAGTTTTTTTACCGAAGCGGCCAATCTTGATCTGGTCTATACACCGAAATTCGAGCCGGACCGCTATATAGACGGCGAGTACATTTCCTACTGGAGCGGGACCGAGGACCGTATTGTCGGACGGGATAATCTTCTTGATACGGATATTCCAGACAAGTGGTTTGAAGACGACGAGGTTTCGGCAAGGATCTATCGCAACGTCAATAACTTCGAACTGGCTCTTTACGGTTACTGGGGCAACTGGAAGACTCCTGCCGGAATGGATTCCGAGGACCGGGCCACTTTTCCGGGATTGAACGTTTACGGAGCCAGTGTCCGGGGGCAGGTCGGTCAGGGCATAGGTAATGTGGAGGTGGCATGGTACGATTCCACGGACAGCCGGGGAGGGACCAATTCGGAAGTGGATAACTCACAGATCCGGTATCTTGTGGGGTATTCGCAGGAACTTTGGACGGACAGCAGTTGCGAGGTGCAGTATTACGTGGAGCAGATGCTGGATTACGGAAACTATCTGGCGGTTCATGCTCCCGAATATCCCAAGGATGAGTTTCGCCACGTCATAACCGTGCAGTTCTCCCAGCAGATGTTGAACCAGAACCTTACACTTGTTCTGGACTCATACTATTCTCCAAGTGATGAGGACGCCTATCTGCGCCCCGGAATACAGTATAAGGTTTCTGACCGTACAACCATGGGGTTCGGTGCCAACCTGTTTATCGGAGCACGGAAGCAGACCTTCTTCGGGCAGTTCTCCGACAACTCCAACGTGTACGGTTCATTGCGTTACAGTTTTTAGTTTGACTGTATGGTTAAGCGGCTTTATTAAGTTGACATGAACAGTAAAGAAGAAGCGGTTCGCAACATGACCGGAAGGTTGATGCGGATCATAAATAAGCACAGTCGTATTGAGGAACAGCCTATTACAATCGGCGAGGGGATTGAACTTACCCCGCACGAGATCCGTTGCCTGCACGCCATCGGATTTAATGAGGGCACCAATCTGAAGAATATTGCGATGGTTCTGGGAGTGACCAAAAGTGCTGTTTCTCAGATGATAGGAAAGCTTGAAAAACGCGGGCTGGCCCGCAAAGACCCGGCTCCCGACAACAGAAAGGAACTGCTGGCCGGACTGACTGAAAAAGGCTGGGAAGCCTTCAGAATTCATGAGCAGTTCCATGAAAAGCACATGGCCAACCTTTTTGACCGGCTGGATGAGTTCACCGATCCTCAGTTGGCAACAGCTTCGGCCGTCCTGGCCGTGGTTGAGACTGTGGTGGATGATCGGCTGGCAGAACTGTTCGGAAATAATAAAAATAAGCAATAAGTTGAATAGATGTCCCATGAATCGGAAGCTAAAAGCTTTCAGTTCTATTTTTTGAAAGAATAGTTAAGTAACTTAACTATATTGTATAGCCAGGAGAGAGATATGATCAGTTTTGGCATAGACATAGGTTATTCTTCTGTAAAAGTGGCAGTTATAAACGAGAATCTGGAGGTGATCCGCAGAAGGTATGTTCTGCACCGGGGGAATCCGGAAAAGGTGTTGCAGCGGATTCTTGAGGATTTTTTATCCGGATTTGACGGGAATGCAATGTACGGCGCAGTGGTGGGAAGTGCGGGCAAGTCCATGGCCGTAAAAGGTTCCGTGGAATCCGTAAACGATATTGCCGCGGTAGTTGAAGGCGCACTCCTGCTGAACCCGGATTGCCGCTCAATTGTCGAGATAGGCGGGCAGCAGGCCGGATTTATAACCGGGTTTTCAAGCCGGAAAAAAACCGGACTGGAATTTTCCCTGAATCCGGATTGTTCGGCCGGAACAGGATCTTTCCTTGAGGAACAGTCCTCGCGTATAGGTATTGAAATTGAGGATTATTCTCGACTTGAGGGCGCTGCGACATATACTCCCAGAATTGCAGGAAGATGCAGTGTTTTTGCGAAAACCGATATTACCCACCACCAACAGGAAGGTGTCGCGATTCCGGATATCCTGCGTGGTCTGGCCTATGCCGTGGCCAGGAATTACAGAAATTCGGTTATGCGCGGTCTTCCTGTTGCCGCCCCGGTTCTCTTTGTGGGTGGAGTGGCTGGAAACAGTGCCGTAGTTTCAGCTTTGCGCAAGGTGCTTGATCTTGGTGAAGGACAGCTTTTTATCCATGAAAACAGTCAGATGGCCAAAGCCGTGGGCGCCGCTGTAATTGCTCTTCGGGAAAAGCTGGAGTTTGATTGCGAGAAGCTTTTCTTCAACAGGACGGGTGCGTTGATTCCGAATGCCTCTAAGGAAGCTGCCGCATTGGCTCCTCTGGCCGGATTCGGATCAGGGGACGCCGTGGACAGGCATTGCTGCGTTTTGCTTCCCTCCGACGGAGACCCCATTAAGTGCTGGCTCGGAGTGGACGTCGGCTCGACCAGCACCAATGTTGTACTGGCAGATGATAGAAACAGGGTGCTCGGTTTCAGATACCTGCGGACTGCCGGGGATCCGGTCAAGGCTGTGAGAACAGGATTGAAAGAACTGGGGGCGGACTTCGGAGGAAGGGTACGAGTTGCCGGATCGGCCGTCACCGGTTCGGGACGTTATGTCATCGGGAAACTGATCGGGGCTGACATCGTCCGGGACGAGATCACGGCTCAGGCGCGGGCGGCAGTCAGTCTTTTTCCCGATGTTGAAACGGTCTACGAGATCGGTGGACAGGATTCAAAGTTCATATCCATTAAAAACGGTGTGGTATCCGATTTCCAGATGAACAAGGTCTGCGCTGCCGGTACTGGTTCTTTCATTGAGGAGCAGGCAAAGAAAATCGGTATCGCCCTGGATGATTACGCCGACACCGCCTCTAAAAGCGAAAATCCGATCAATCTGGGTGAGCGTTGTACCGTTTTCATGGAAACAAGTATCGCGGCCTGTCTTGCTCAGGGTGAGCCTGTGGAGAATATCGCTGCCGGTCTCTGCTATTCAATCGTGAAAAATTACATCAACAGAGTGGTGGGACGGAAAAAGTCCGGCAGCATGATTCTGCTGCAGGGCGGTGTGGCCTATAACCAGGCCGTTGTGAACGCTTTTCGATCCGTTACCGGAAAAGAGATAATCGTTCCTCCGTTTTTCAGTGTTACCGGTGCGCTGGGGGCCGCTATTCTGGCTCGGGAGGAAATGGAAGGCTCCGAAACAACGTTCAAGGGATTTGATTACGAAAGTGAAGATATTTCCGTGGAACGCGCAGGTCATGAACAGGACGCAGAAGAACTGCTTGCGCCGGGTTCGTTCAACCGGCAGGTGCAGGAATTCATTTTCGGGGATTATGATCCGGTGCCCGACCCTGCGAAAAAGACCGTCGGTATGCCGCGAAGCCTGTTTACCTTCGGAATGTTCCCCTTGTTCAACACTTTTTTCAAGGAACTCGGAGTGAACGTGCTGCTCTCGGAATCAACATCCGGGGAGACCATCAGCAGGGCGCAGAAATATTCGCTGGATGAAACATGCTATCCGGTCAAGCTCATCAACGGGCATGCCGCCGAACTGGTACAGCAGAATGTGGACTATCTGTTCTTCCCGGATCTTTTTACCGCGTTCCATCCCAATTCAAAGTCCCGCCAGACTTACGGCTGCCCCTACATGCAGCTGGCCTTCAAAATTATCAATGAGGCCATGAGGTTGAGTGAAAAGAATATCACGCTGCTTTCCCCGACAATCGCCTTCAGCCAGGGGCCGGATTTCATGCAGAGACAGTTTGTTGAGTTGGGCCGTCAGTTGGGCCGGACGCCTAAGGAGGCGCTTTCAGCCATCAAGGCCGGGATGAATAACTACAAGCAGTTGCAGGTGCGCATGGAAGAGCGTGCCCGTCAGACGTTTGAGTCTCTCGGCCAAAATGAGAAGGCTTTTGTGCTTATCTCGAAGATATACGGTATTGCCGATCCGGTTCTCAATATGGGAATCCCGGACAAACTTGCGGAAATGGGCTACAGAACCATCCCGCTTTATGATCTGCCTGAATCCGATATATTCGGTGAGCACCCAAATATGTTCTGGCCATTCGGTCAGCATATGCTGGCGGCCGCGAAGCTGGTTGCCGGGCACCCCAATCTCCACCCCATATTCCTGACCCACCACGGCTGCGGTCCGGATACGGTTTTTTCGCATTACTACGAAGAAATAATGAAGGAGAAACCTTTCCTGACGATTGAGGTAGATGAACACTCATCAAGTGTCGGGGTGCAGACAAGGGTGGAGGCTTTTGTAAACAGCCTGCGTCAGACTCCTGTGCTGAAATCCCCGTCCATCGAAGAGCTTGTTGATAATGGTACTTCCAACCCGGTCAACATTTCCATTGAGTGTTCAGGGTTCGGACCAGGAACAGTTCTTTTGCCCAACATCCATCCGTACTCGGAAATAGCCTGCTCCATATTCACGGCCAATGGAGTGAATGCCGCAGTGGCAGGCCCCACCTGCCCGGAAAGTATCGACCTCGGACGGAAATATTCATCAGGAAATGAATATTTCTCGCTTACGGCTTTGCTCGGTGATGTCCTTTATTCTCTTAAGAATCATTCCGATGGCAGCTTGCCGTGTGTGTTCGTTCCCCAGAATGAAGGCTCGGAAGTGGATGGTCAGTACAGCCGTTTTCTGCGTTGCGTTCTGGATAATGAGGGACGGGAGGCTGTGCGGATCATTTCTCCCTATCTTGAGGACCTGCGGGATATGGATACCCGAACCGCGGAATTGTTTTTTCTCTGCCTGCTTGCCGGTGATCTTGTCCTGCTGACCCCGGAGATGCTGCGCGCAGAATCGCTGAAGTTCATTCTCGACCTCGCTTCGTCAGGGCTGCTTACCATCGAGAGACTGGAGTTAATTGCCGGGACAATTCGTAACAACCTTGCCGGCTCCAGTTGTTCCAAGGCAATTCTGGGTATCGGGGAACCGTTGGTCCTTTTCAACAGTGTCCTGAATGACAACTCTTTTAAAAGGCTGGAGGAAAGTGGACGTCGGGTGATCTACGCTCCTTTGAGCGAATATGTCTGGAACCACTGGTATGACTATTACAACTACAACAAGACCGAAGCTCATCCGTCAATGCGCAGCAACATCGCACTGCTCAGGGAGTATATGGAAAGAATCTCTGCCAGGCTTGGTGAATACAGCCATTACGAGCGCGAATTCGGAACGCTCAAGAAAATTGCGGATCGTGGTCTTGGGTACTACGCAGGAGGTTTCGGGAGGTATCGCGGCGCAAAAATAATGGAAGAGATAGAGGGAGTAAATGGCGTTATTTCCGTAACTTCCATGTATGAAAATACCGGGATAAGTCTCGGTATTCTCAAGGACCGTCTTGACGACAAACCTTACTCCCCGATCCTTTCGCTTACTTTTGACGGTAATAGGAATGAAAACAACAGGCTCAAGGTGGAGTCATTCATCTATAATTTTTAATGGCGATAAGGGAGCACTGAATGAATAAGGGAAATAAAGCCGAGACGGGATGCCGAGGCGGACATGGAAAGCATGGGCGCGGCCCGTCAAGCTATTGGATGCAGGATCCGGAGAAGGTTCTGATTGGTCTGGGGCTGATGAAGGGGATGACCTTTCTTGATCTGGGTTGCGGTCCTGGAGATTACAGCGTTCAGGTGGCCGGTATCATAGGCCCCCGAGGCGTTGTCTATGGGCTGGACCTGAATGCTGATCGGCTAAGGGTCCTTGAGAGCCAGGCTCTTGAAAAGGGGCTGCAAAACATCAGGACCGTGCAGGGCGATATGCTCGGAGAACTTCCTTTTGAGGACGGCAGCATTGATCTTTGCCTGATGAGTACTTCCCTGCATTGCATGGATATCAAGGAACATGGAGTCGGAATTTTCAGTGAAATCCGGCGTATTCTGAGCCCCTCGGGACAGGTTGCGGTGCTGGAGTGTAAAAAGGAGAAGAGCGATTCCGGTCCGCCTCTGCACATGCGTATTTCCGATAAGGATATCAAAGCCGTGGCTGAACCTTTGGGATTCAGACAGGTTTTATACGCTGATTTTGGTTTCAACTACTTGATTCGTTTTAAAAAAATATAACTACAGGAGTATTTTAATGAACGTTCTCAATCTTTACGGTTCGTTGAACGGACAGACAGAAAAGGTTGCCCTTGAAATTGCAAAGGTTGTTTCCGAAACCGGACATGAGGTCAGAACCGTTAACCTTAAAAATGATGATTCCGTTATTGATCTGTTTGAGTTCGACCTGACATTTATCGGTTCCGGTGTTTACACCTGGCTTCCGGGAAAATCCGTGCTGGGCTGGATGGAAAAGCAGATGGACTATGCCCGAAAAAACTCTCTTATTCTGCCCGGTTCACCTCGGGTTCCTGGTAAATTCGCCTGCGTTTACTGCACTTACGCCGGGCCGCACACAGGCGAGGCCGAGGCTGTTCCCGCCATCAGGTATATGGGTCAGCTTTTCGATCATCTTGGAATTACTGTTGCTGATGAATGGAGTATTGTCGGGGCGTTTGTCCCTGAAAAAATGCGCCATTTCAACACAACCGGGCGACTAGGGAATATCGAAGGACGGCCCAATGCGGAGGATTTGAGGCAGGCCAGGGAAAAGACAACCGGGTTACTGCAATCAATAAGCGGGACCAACGTATTCTGATGAAGGCAGAGTCGTTTGTTAAGTTGGCAATCCTGTCAGGCAACTTTGCGTTGGTTTCAGAAGATATTTGGCTACTCTCAGTTTTCTAACTTTATTGTTCTCCTGCATTGGTTTGTGGGGGAACAATAAAGTTGTATACTCAAGCCGCTTCTGCTGGACTGAAAACACGGTCAAAACAGGAGCGGCTTTCTTATGGCAAAAAGAAGTGGTGGCTTAACAAGGGCAAAGATCAATAAGTGGATCAATGAAGGGCGCGACTGTTCTGTAAAACCTTTCTCTGTCATCAAATCACCATTAACAAAACAAGCCATACCTGTTTTTATTTTTCTGAATCCCATTTTTTTCATAAAAACCTTCCTTTCCCGGCGAGGCATACAGAATGGTATTAATGCCTGAAATATTCGCGAGTATTTCTTTAACAATAAGTTTTCCAAGACCATGACCTTGATATTCTTCTAAGACCGCACAGTCATATATCGCTGCTTGATATGCACCATCAGAAATAGCTCTTCTAAAACCAACCATTTTACCCTCGGAATACGCAAAAATAGTACAGTAACTGGCCTTAAAGGCTTTTTTATGTATTTCGGGAGGATAGCTTGCCATGTCAACAGATTTCAACGTTTCAGTTATTGCAGTCCAGTCAATACCTTTAGTGTCGTACTTGAATTTAATGTCCATATGATAAACTGTTTAAATTCAATATGTTGCGGTTTTATAGCCCTGTCTGCTTGTACAGCCTGAATAAATTGCCAATTTTTCCGAGTATTAACACCAGGTTTATCCTTCTTATTTTTCTTCTTTTTCTGAAACCGCTTTACATACTCATCTGCAACAGATTTACAGCTCCGGTCTTTTCTTTGCAGGATCAATCCTTGCCGTATCTAAAACAAATCTCAGGGGCAGTAACCTTCCTTGCGGGCGATTTCCAGCAGTTTGCAGTTACCCAAAGCACATGCCTTGCGGGCATCTCGGCATCCGGATTCCTTTTGCCCGGAAAGAAGGTAGGCCAGCCCCCGCCGGAAGTATGCATCGGCGTATTCGGGGTTGATTTCAAGGGCCCGATTGAAGTCCTGTATGGCCTGCTGGCGCTGATTAAGTAAAGAGTATGTAATCCCCCGGTTCAGGTAAGCCTGCGCGTATTCCGGGTCTATTTCAACCGCACGGCTGTAATCCTTTATGGCATCCTGAAATCGCTTAAGAACAGTATACACATGGCCCCGGTTGTTATGGACTCTTGAGTATTCCGGGTCAATTTCAATGGCCCTGGTCAGATCTTCGATCGCACGCTTGTACAGCCCCATCCTGAAATGGACAAGGCCCAGCCCGTTATACGCAGGAGTATATTCCGGATTAATTTCAAGCACATGATTGTAGTCCTCGATGGCTTTGCCGTACTGCTGCAGATCCATAAACGCGCTGGCCCGGTTGCTGTATGCGAAGATGTCCTGCGGATTGAGTTCTATTGCCCGCGTGTAATCAGTTATTGCCTGCCCCGGACGCCCCATGGTGTATAGCAGTACTCCCCGGTTGGTGTATGCGTTGGAATAGTTCGGCTCCAACTGGATGGCACGGTTATAATCCTGAAGAGCCTGATTGTACTGCCCGATGTCACGATAGACATTACCTCTGTTGTAGAAGCATTCGGCCAGATCCTGAGCAAGTTCTATTGCGCGGTTGTAATCGCTTATCGCGTTATTGTGCTGCCCGAGTCTGACGAATGCGGAGCCACGGTTCTGATAGGCGCTGACATCTCCGGGGTTAATTTCAAGAGCCCTGTTGAAATCTTCGACAGCCTGACTGAACCGGCCAAGATCGTAGAAGGCTGTTCCCCGGTTATAGTGGGCTTTTGCGCTTTCGGGATCGAGTTTAAGGGCTGTGTTGAATTCCTCAACAGCCTGTTGAGTCCGCCCCTGTTCAAGGAATAGCTTTCCAAGATTGTTGTGCGGTCCTGCAAGTGCCGGGTTGATTTCAATCGCCTGCCTGTAATCCTTTTCGGCCTGCTGTGCTTTCCCAAGACGCGCATAAGCAAGGCCCCGGTTTATAAAAACATTCAAATATCCCGGGTCAAGCTGCAAAGCTTTATTGTAGTCCTTTACAGCCTGCTGAGGCTGGCCGAGATCAAGATAGACCGTCCCTCGGTTATAGTAGGGCACTGCGCTTTCAGGATCGATTTTAATGGCCTGTTCGAAGTCTGCCATGGCCTTGCCCAGTTGGCCGAGGTTGGCAAAGGCAACGCCCCGGTTGCTGTACGGGATGGCGTCGTCGGGATTGATCCTGATTGCCATGTCATAATCTTTTATGGCCCGGTCGTGCTGTTTAAGGTCGGAATAGGCAAGCCCTCTGTTGGTGTAGGCAACAGTACTTTTGGGATCAAGTTCAATGGCCTGGCTGAAATATCCGATGGCTCTATAGGGATCGGAGCATTTGTCTCCCTCCCATAATGCCGCTGCCTTCAGAATCCAGCTTTCCGCATCGAGCGACTTTCCGGCTTCCGTAAAATTCTGTTTGATGGTCTGTTCTTCGGCGGGACTTTTCTTGAGCGCGCTGTTTTCCTCTTCCAGCTTATCAATCCGCGCAAGCAGTCTTTTGTTCTGCTCCTGAATCTGTCTGTACTTTTCCAGATGCGCACGGTCGGAGAGAACGGTTTTTATGCGCTCCTCAAGGGCTGAAGGGTCTATTTCGATCCTGACCACTGCTTCCATGCAGAAAACATTGCCGTCCATGAACTGGCGCTCGCTGACAACTTCTGTTTTAAGCACTCCGACCGCTAGCGCCATGATTTCGTTCTGCTCAAGCCTGCCGTTTTTAACAACGGTCATGGTTTCAAGGTAGGTCCCGGCTTCTTCCAGCGCATCCCGTTTGGCCCTTCCCACTGCGAATTTTCTGGCCTGAGACGGTGAAATTTCCCCGGTTACGTGCTGACGAACTGTTTTTTCAACTACGGATTTTTTACTGTTTGAAATGGATGATCGGGCTGTTTTCTCCGCAGGATGTTCTGCAGCGGTTTCAGCGTTTTTCTTATCTACGACCGGTTTTTCCTCTACAACCGGATGAGCGGGTTGTGCGGGAACAGGCTGCTCCTGCGTTGCAACAGCGGCCTCAGTCTGATCGGCCTGATGCGGAGTTGCGCATCCCGCAAGAAAAGACAGGACGAAGATCAGCAGGATTGTTTGCAGCAGATTTAATTTCATGAAGACATCCTCCGGTAGTGGCCCGCACCGTATAAAGCAAATGATTTTGCTTATTCATACAATAAAGCAGTCCCCGGAAAATGGCAAAACCAAATGATATTAATCAGGCTTTCCTGTGTGGAGAGTCTACAGCTGCAGCTTTTTGAATTTGATCTCCTCAACTCCGCAATAAAGCACAGGCACTACAAAGACCGTCAGTATCGCGATGGTCATGCCTCCGAAGGATGGTATGGCCATGGGGACCATGATGTCCGAGCCGCGGCCCGTGGAGGTGAGGATCGGCAGCAGGGCCAGGATTGTTGTTGCCGAAGTCATCAGGGCCGGACGGATTCTGCGTTGTGCTCCTGAAACTATAGCTTGCCTGATCTCAGCTATGGAGTTAATTTTGCGGTCTTTTCTGCTTTCATCAAGGTAGGTGGCCATGATTACCCCGTCATCCGAGGCAATACCGAACAGGGCCAGGAATCCGACCCAGATTGCAACGCTCAGGTTGATGGGGCTGACCTGAAACAGTTCTCTCATATCCGTTCCGAACATGGTGAAATTCATGAACCACGGCTGGCCATAGAGCCAGATCATTAGAAAACCGCCGGACCATGCCACGAAGATTCCCGAGAAGACCATCATGGTTGTCGCCATGGATTTGAACTGCAGGTAAAGAATCAGCACAATGAAGAGCAGGGCCAGCGGCAGAATTACTGCCAGCTTTTTCTGGGCCCGGATCTGATTCTCATAGCTTCCGGCGAATTCGTATGACACGCCTGCCGGGATGACCAGTTCGCCGGACTTGATTTTGGAATTCAGAAAGGCCCGGGCCTGTTCAACCACGTCCACTTCTGCGAATCCCGGTTTTTTATCAAAAAGGACATAGCCTACAAGGAATGTGTCTTCACTTTTTATGACCTGCGGACCGCGTACGTATCTAATTTCCGCGAGCTGGCTTAAGGGAATCTGTTCCCCGCCGGGCGCACTGACTAGAATGTTGCCTATGGCATCAATGTTATCCCTCAATTCCCGCAGATAGCGGAGCCTGACGGGATAGCGTTCCCGGCCTTCCACCGTGGTTGTGACCACCTTGCCGCCAACTGCGACTTCGATAACATCCTGAACCTGCGACAGCATGACGCCGTGCCTTGCAATTGCCTCGCGGTCGATGACGATTTCCAGATATGGTTTGCCGACAATGCGGTCCGCAATGACCGCTTCCGGCTGAACCGAGCCGACCTGTTTGAGCAGTCTTTCAAGATCAAGGGCCACTTTTTCCAGAGTTTCAAGATCGGGACCTTTGACCTTTATGCCCATGGGCGCACGCATACCCGACTGGAGCATTACTATTCGCGCCGCAATGGGCTGCAGCTTGGGGGCCGAGGTTACACCGGGCACTTCGGCGGCTTTTACAATCTCATCCCAGATGTCGTTGGGCGAGGATATCCCTTTCCATGCTTTTCGGTCCGGGTTCAGGCCGGGACTCAGGGCCGGGCGCCAGATTCTGAACGGTTTGCCGTCAGGGTCCGGGATGAGTTTTCCCTTATCATCCCGCTCGAAATAACCCTGAACAAGATATGGGTAGCCGTCCTTGGCGGTAACCAGCTTTCCTTCGACATTGCGGAAAAAGTCTTGCTGGTCGGGGTCAAACCGGAACCGCAGCCTTTCCCCGAATTTATCCACCAGATATTCCGATTTGTAATTGATGACCGTTTCGATCATGGAAATAGGTGCCGGATCAAGCGGCGTTTCAGCTCGTCCGAGTTTCCCTACAGCGGACTCAACTTCCGGGATGGACTGGATCATCATATCCTGCTTGCGGAGCACGTCCATGGCTTCCCCTATGGATGCGTGGGGCATGGTTGTGGGCATGAACAGGAATGCCCCTTCATCCAGATCGGGCATGAATTCCTTGCCGAGTCCGGGGAAGGTGTGAGCCAGTTTCACATATGGCGCTGAGGATTTGATCGATTCGGGCAGGAAGCCGGTCAGGTTGGCGAAACCAAGCCAGATGGAAAGTCCCAGTGCAATGATGAACATGGGCAGGGACAGGAAGAGCAGTTTGTGGTTAAGGCACCAGCCCAGCATTCCGGTGTATCCGCGGCGGAAAAAGTCGAAAAACAGCATCAGCCCGCCGATGACAAGCGCAACGAACAGGTAGTTGTTGAGCATGCCCTTTTCCGGCCCCAGCGGCAGCCATGACCGGGTAAGCACATAAGCCACCATGATGACGATGATCCATGTTTCCGCATAGTTTGCGTAGCGGTGTAATTTTCCCGGTACGAAGGGGAGCGCAAGATGCTTGATGCCCACGTAGATGAAAAACAGTCCGGGCCACCACTTGAGCAGGATGGAAACAGCCAGACCGCAGAGCAGGTAAAGTCCGGCGGTGATGTATGTTTTCCTGCTTTTCCGGAATCTGCTGCGGGCGGAAAAAAGCAGTTCCGCTGCCGGAGGCAGAATGGTCAGGGCCACGACAATGGATGCCAGCAGGGCAAAGGTTTTGGTGTAGGCCAGCGGCTTGAACAGCTTTCCCTCGGCCCCGTCCATGGCAAATACCGGCATGAAGCTGACAATTGTTGTTGCCACGGCAGTCATGACCGCGCTGCCGACCTCGGCCGTTCCTTCATAGATCAGGGACAGTCTGCTTGCTCCCTCTTTTGCCTCTTCAATTTTTTTGAGGATGTTCTCGCAGATTATGATTCCCATATCGACCATGGTGCCGATGGCGATAGCTATCCCTGAGAGGGCCACGATATTTGCGTCCACCTTGAATACCCGCATGCCCATAAAGCACATGAGCACGGCAAGGGGGAGAAGCGAGGAAATTAGCAGCGAACTCTTGAGATGAATAACCGCAATCAGGACAACTATTATCGTGATCAGTATTTCCTGCGTGAGGGCCGTATTGAGCGTTCCGAGAGTCTCGTGGATCAGTCCGGAGCGGTCATAGAAAGGGACAACGGTCAATTTGCTTTCAGTCCCGTCCGGCAGGACCTTTGAAGGCAGCCCCGGAGAAATATCCTTTATTTTTTGTTTTATATTATCAATGACCTGAAGAGGATTCTCCCCGTAGCGCACAACAGCCACGCCGCCAACAACCTCAGCACCTCCCTTGTCCAGCGCTCCGCGGCGCAGGGCCGGGCCTTCGGTAACACGGGCCACGTCGCGAACGTAGATGGGGATGTTGTTGACCACCTTGACCACCGAGCTTTCAATGTCGCTCAGTTTCTTGATAAAGCCGATGCCGCGGATAACGTATTCGGCGTTGTTAATTTCAATGGTCCGTGCGCCAACATCAAGGTTGGACATTTTCACTGCGCGGTAAACGTCATTAAGGGTAACCTTTGCGGCCCGCATGGCGTCTGGGTCGACATCAATCTGGTATTCCTTGACAAAACCGCCTACGGAAGCCACTTCGCTCACTCCTTCTGCCGAGAGCAGGGCATAGCGGACGTACCAGTCCTGTACGGAGCGCAACTCGTCGAGGTCCCAGCCTCCCGTGGGGTTGCCCTGTGGGTCACGGCCTTCTATCGTGTACCAGTAGACCTGTCCCAGCGCAGTGGCATCGGGTCCGAGTGCCGGTTTCACATCGGCTGGCAGTGTTCCGGCCGGCAGGCTGTTCAGCTTTTCAATGAGTCGTGATCGTGACCAGTAGAAATCAACATCTTCACTGAAGATCACGTAAATGGTGGAGAATCCGAACATGGAGTAGCTGCGTACCGTCTTGACTCCCGGGATTCCGAGCAGCGCCACGGTGAGCGGATAACTGATCTGGTCTTCCACATCCTGCGGTGAGCGACCCATCCACTGGGTGAAAACAATCTGCTGGTTCTCGCCGATATCCGGGATGGCATCCACCGGGACCGGTGAACGCTCCATGCCGCCCACGTCCCAGTTGAACGGGGCGGTATATATGCCGCCGCCGATAACCAGAAGCAGGAGTATGGCCACGACCAGTTTCTGCTCCAGACAGAAAAGGATGATTTTTTCAGTTAAGGAGCGGGGCTCGGGACGATTCATGCCGGGAGTATTGTTTGCGCTCATATCAGTCTCCGAGCCTTATTCCCCGGCCTTGAGCTGCCGCTCCACTTCTCCGCATTTCAGCATTGCCTCCCCGAAGTACGGGTTGCGGATGTCTTCATCGGACTGCAGCCATTTGGCTCCCTTGAAGTCAAAGGCCATGGGGCAGAACAATTCATAGACCGGCTTACCGGATTTGATCCCCAGTTTTTCAACCGCATCAATCATCCCGTAGGAAAGAGGCTCAAGCCCGGCTCGGGCGCCAACGATATCCTGAGCTTCACGGATGGTGGAAATGCCGTCATTGATGTTTTTCAATGCGGCCATCCAGATTTTGTGACTCTCGGTGGAGAGTTGCGCTGCATCAAGCTTCTTCAGTTCATCACCCATCAATGCCGCCTGCTGCTGGGCTTTTTGCATGTTGTCCGCAGCAAGAGCCTCGGTAAAAGCCGAATATGACATATAGACTTTGCCCAACTGAATCTGAAATGCTTCCGGAGCCTCTTCCGCACTTCCGGATTCTGCTGCTTTGGCTGAAATACCGAACGCTGTATCCAGCCGTTTGAAATGATCTTCCATTTCAGTTGTGATTGATTTCAACCTGCCGGCGTCCTTGACTCCGCTGCCCAGTACGGCATCATTTCCGAGCAGCATGGAGAGTTCCTTCCAGTAAAGGGACGCGTCACCCTTGAGTCCGGAACCGTCTATCTTTTTCAGGTCTTCGGAAAAGGCGGCAAAGAGTTTGCGGCTTTGTTCAAGGTTTCCGGACCCGGCCGTTTCCATAAGGGTGTTGAAGTCTTTTTTCAGAAAACCGAGTTTCGATGAAAAAATGGGCGGCAGGGTGTAGCCCGGCATGTCCTCAGCCTTCATGTCTTTCATGACGTCAGAGGATTCCCCGTGGCTGTGCACCGGGGTGTTCATCCCGCTTTCGGGATTCATCATGCTGGGCCTGGCAATGATCTGGATGGCACTGTCGATCTTGAAATTGCCTTTGGTGACAACCTGTTCACCTTCCTTCAGCCCGTACCTGACCACGTAGAAGTTTCCCGCCTTGGGGCCGAGCACGATTTCGCGCCCCTCAAAGACTCCTTCCTTTCCGGGAACGGCAATGTAGACCACTGCCCGTTTGCCGGTGATGAGCGGTGCCGAGGCCGGGATGACCAGTTCCGTATCGTCCTGCTTTCCGCCCTTGTTCACTGCCCGCACGAACATGCCGGGCTTGAGTTGCAGACCTTTGTTCGGAACATCCAGCCGGACCCGGACCGTACGGGTCTTTTCATTTACCACCGGATCAATGTATACGACCCTCCCTTCGAAGTCCTTTCCGGGATAGGCTTCGGTGGTGAAATCCACTTTCATGCCCATTCTGATCCAGGGCAGGTCGGATTCGTAGGCTTCCAGAACCACCCAGACACGGGAGAGGTCGGCGATAGTGTATATCGGGGTGCCTGTTTTTACGTACACACCTTCCACCACATCCTTCTTTATCACTATTCCGCTCATGGGCGAGTACAGGATAATGTGTTCCGACGGTTTTCCGCGTTTGATGATGCCGGATATCTGGTTTTCGGAAAGTCCCAGCAGACGCAGTTTTTCCCTTGCGGCCTGTTCGGTCCGGGCTGCGGTGTTCTTTATTACTTCCAGAGAGTTTCCTTTCAGGGCAGCCTTGGCCTTGACCGCCTGAATCAGTTCCGCCTGTGCGGTCAGCAGTTCGGGGCTGTAGATGGAGGCCATCGCCTGCCCCTTGCGTACCGAGCTTCCCGTGTAATCAATGTAGAGCTTGTCTATGCGTCCTCCGGTCCACGCGGTGATGCTCCCCATGCGTGTCTCGTCATAATCGACCTTGCCGAGCATGCGGGTTTCCACGCTCACGTTACGCCTGCTTACCGGAGTGGTTTCAATCTCGGCCAGCTTGCGGGCCTGCGGGGTCAGGCTTATCTGGCGGAGACTGACCGCTTCTTCACCCGACTTGCCGCCCTTTTCAAGCGGAATCAGGTCCATGAAACAGATGGGGCATTTTCCCGGTTCCGGCAGTTGAATCTGGGGATGCATGGAGCAGGTCCAGACGATTTTGCCTTCAGTGGTAACCGAACCCTCAAGGCCGTGATCCTTGTGCCCATCGACCAGACTGCTGGCCGGTTTGTGTTCCTCTCCGCCTGAAAGCAGGTATCCGGCGGCAAAGGCCGCGATTGCAACGATAATGACCGGGATAAGAAGCGATTTTATTTTTTCAGTCTTGCTCATGGTAGTGTCCGGGTTATTGGGCTGGAATTGATATTGAAGATTCCGGGAGAATCTGCCCGTGTATTGTGCAGGGTATTTCCCTGCCCACCAGATATTCTATTGCCGCTACCCGTTTGGCCTGTTCCGCCAGAGCCTGAAAATAGGATAACTGAAATTCGATGAGAGTCCTTTCCGCGTCTATAAGATCGCTTGAAGAAGCTGTTCCGGACTGGAAAGCTTCGATGGATACTCCAAGGGATTGTTCGGCCTTGGGAGTAAGGCTGTCCTTGTAGAGGCTGACTTTGCGGATGGCGTCCTGATATTTGTAAATTTCAAGGTCGAGTTCAGCTGTGAGGTTCCGCTCAAGCCCAGCCTTTTTACGGGAGGCTGATTTGACCTTGTTCTCGGCTTCGTTCACCTGTGCATCCTGTTTATCCATCCAGATTGGCAGGTTAACGGACATTGCGGTGACAATCGGGTCTTTGTCAGCGTTGGTCACATTCGGGCTTCTTGCTTTCCCTGTCTGGATGTATTCGACTCCGAATGAGAAGTCCGGGTAGTAATCCTTATGCGCCAGTTCCACAGCGATTTTCTCCCGCTCCACGGCATGTCCCAGTTCCTTCAGTCTGGGATTCCCGGTCTTGAATTCGGTCTTCAATTCGTCCGGGGTCATGCTGATTTCCATAACCGGGATAGTTTTCGGCAGGGGCAGGGATTGTCCGTCAGGCCGGTTCATTGCGGCGAGGAGTCTGGCTACGGTCGGTCCTTTGCGTTCTTCCAGCGAGTGTAGCCTTTCTTCCAGTTTGCCCAGTTCCACCTGAGTCCTGATAACACCGTCATAAGCGCCTGCACCGGTAGAGTAGCGGGCCCGGGCAACGCTTTCGAGATACTTCATAAGTGCAATATTTTCTCTGGTGATGCGGATGGCCTGTGCAAGGTATGCATAGTCGTAATATGTTTTTTTGACTTCGGTGAATATCTTCAGCTTCAGATTGTCGAAACGTGCTTTTTTTATGTCCGCATCACGCAGGGCCTGTTCGCCTTTAAGCCCCAGCTTTCCGAACCATGGAAGAGTCTGGCTCAGTCCGTACTTGAATTCCTGCGGCCCGGTCCGGGTTTCCACCGGCTGGATGAACCATGCGAAGCTGAATCTGGGGTCCGGAAGGCTGGATACGCTGGCTTCACGCTGCAACGCCGCCTTCCAGCCGTAAAAGGCGGAGTAAAGGTCGTCATTGTTACGGGCTGCTTCCACAAGATATCCGGTCAGCTCTTCAATTTTGCCGTGGGCGGCATCAATGTCTGCCGTGCTGTTGGTTTCCGCATACTGAGCAGACGCAGGCGCGGATTGTGTAAATATGAGAGCGCAGAAAATGATGATCAATGTATATTTGATTCCGGATGCATGGGCCATGAATCTCTCCTGTAAGCGGAATAGGACTTTAGTGTGTTTTGCGCTGAGCAAGTACTATTCCATATCAATAGTGGTGCTGGTTATTATACTTTAAGAACGGGTATAATTCATCCATTTCCGGTCATGTTTTTGTTTCCAGACCATCATGTGCAATTTTTGGGAGGCGCAGGTTCAATTATTCCAGTTTGTTGCAGACTGATTCTGCACTTGTGTTGCACAAGGCTGTTTCGTAACTTGCAGAAAAATCATACTAAAAAAGTATGAAACTCATGACAGCTCAATATCCACTCGGGGTTAGTGCAAAAGTTTTCACAAAAAACGTCTGTGTTTTGGATAGGGTACAGATAAAATTCATTAACTCTTTGATATGGAGGATTTTTTTTATGATGGAATACAATGTGAAATTGTCGTCGTGAATTCTGGGAGTAATGCTTGAAAAAGTGTATTCTGAAATAAGCCGGAAAGGGCAACACAGACAAACTCCCATCAAAAAGGTCAATAAATGAAAATACGTTTTAAACTGCTTCTGCTCCTGCTGACTGTCTCCATTCTTCCTCTTGTTCTTGTCCAGGCCGGGGTGCTGGACTCATTACGCACGCTTTCCGAAGAAATCGGAGGCGAGGTGCGCAGTGAGTTGGTTACAAAGAGCAGTGTGGAACTCAAAAGACTCGTTGAGGACCATGCCCGTGTCCTTTCCAAGCAACGCAGGATTGTTGAACTCAATCTGCAGCAGATTTCAGCCGAGCTTTCGGCATGGATTGAGGACGGAAACGGATTCCGTCTTCCGGAGGTTTTTCTTGGTAGCGGTTTAGGACAGAGAGACATTGATCCTCCTGAACGGAAGTACCAGCGGCATGACCAGGGTATGATGATGCAGGGGATGTCTGCATTGGATTTTGATTCGGTCCGTTACTTCCCTGGTTTTCCAGACAGCGGAAAAAAACTGCTTCCTAGCGGCTCCCCGGATGCTGTGCTGCCGTTGTTGAAGGCCGTTGCATTCAAAAATCCTGATCTGACCCTCTGGATCAGGGCCGTGTTCCGTTCCGGAGAAGAGTTGGTCTACCCTGCAACAACCTCAATGAGAATGAACATGCATGAGACTGTTCCGGTTATAAATGAAAACCCGGTTTCCACCTGGTCTCTTCCCCGGAAAGATATCCTTACCGGTCAGACCGTTCTTACAGCCTCCTTGAGTGTCTTCGTTGATAAGTCGGCGGTCGGAAGCGTCTCCATTGATGTTCCCCTTGCGACTCTTCTGCACGGTTACAATCATCTTGATGCCTTTTCCCACAACATTGCTTCCCTGCTGGTCCGCCTTGAACCTGAAGGTAGTGGAACAGACGGCAATGGAATCGGCGGGGTGGAAGTGGTGGCAAAGGAAGTTACCTCTCCAAGCCCCAAAACCATGATGCATTCCTGGGAACCTCCCACTTCGCAGATGCTGCTTTCCTCCACGGATGCCGATCAGTTTTCGCAGTTTCATAAATTTCTGGAGAACGGGAAGTCCGGAGTCCTGAGCATGCCGTATAACGGGCGGGACAGTATCTGGGCATTTTCCTCTCCCGATGAGCGCGGTGTTTCGCTGGTACTGATACTCCCGCATGCCGATGTTGTTGCCCCGGCCGAGAAGGCAAAGTCCTATGTGCAGTGCGTCATAAATGATCAGTATCTCCACACCGTTTTTGTGCTGGTTTTTGTGGTGGTGCTGGTTTCGCTGCTTGCGTTCATGCTTTCAAGAAGATTTACGGAAAATATCCTGATTCTTGCTCGCGGGGTCAAACGTATAGCTTCGGGAGATTTTTCCGCACGGGTGGAAGTGAGCGGAGAAGACGAGGTCGGCGAACTTGCCCGGGATTTTAACTCAATGGCTCCGGCCTTGAGGGAGCACATTGAAATAAAAAGCGCCCTTGATGTGGCAATGGAAGTGCAGACCAACCTGCTGCCGCAAGTTTCGCCGCATATAAAAGGCTACGATATTCATGGCGAAAGCAGATATTGCGATGAACTCGGCGGGGATTATTTCGACTATATCCGTCCGGACCGGGATGGAGAGAATATCCGTTTTGCCATCGGGGATGTCAGCGGGCACGGAGTCCCGGCGGCAATGCTCATGGGATCGGTGCGCGGATACCTGCGGGCACGGACTTTAAGCGGAGGACAACTTGGTGATATCGTTACCGATGTCAACAGGCTTGTCGCACAGGACACCTATAAGACAGGGCAGTTCATGACTATGCTCATGGTCGAGCTTGATCCTGTTAAGAGCGAATTTCGCTGGGTGCGGGCAGGGCATGAGCCGGCCCTGATTTTTGACCCGGCCAGGAATGATTTTATCCGTCTTGAAGGTGAAGGTATTGTACTCGGTGCCTTCGAAGACAGCGAGTATCTGGAGAACTGCTGCGCAGAGTTGGAAGACGGGCAGATTCTTGTTCTGGGTACTGACGGAATATGGGAAGCATCCGACAAGGATGGGGAGCTTTTCGGCAAGGAAAGACTGTGGAAGGTGATTGATCTGAAAAAGAATTCATCTGCACAGTCCATTGTGTCCGGTATTTTCGCCGCTGTGCAGGATTTTACCGGAAGAAGCAAACAGGAAGACGATCTGACCGTCGTGGTCATAAAAAAAGAAAACAACAACACGCCAGAGGAGTTGCAGCATGAAAAAGTTATTTAACATCAGTACTATTGTGGCCTTTGTTTTTATAATGTCCACCGCAGCATTGGCCATGGATATGGACCATTCCGGTCATGGCAAAGGCGAAATGAAGGGTTCCATGCATGACGGCATAGCCATGATGGAAAAAGGGCTTGCCCATATGAAGCATGGTGCAGAGCTTATGCACGACCCTACCACCATGAAAGAAGGTATGGGACTCATGAACAAGGAAATGATGCCCATGCATAACGGAATGAAAATGATTGAAAAAGGAGCCGAGGGCGGCAAGCACCATTCCATGGTCAAAGGCTCTATGGGCAAAGCCAACAACGGCATGATGGAGATGATGAAAGGAATGGGCCTGGTCAAGAAAGGCGACAGCAACGGTTTTTCCATGATGGACAGCGGTCTTGAGAAGATGGAAAAATCTCTGGAAGAAGTGAAGGGTATGTCGGGCATGTAGCTTTTGTTTACTGTTTAAGTATAAATGAAGAGGCTGCCTTCCGGTTATGGAGGGCAGCCTTTTGGGTTTTAAAAAATAAAATTAGTTTGCCGAAAATAAAAGAATCAAGGCGAGCATGATTTTGATGGTTTGAACAAACTAAGTCTAGTTGTTGCAGGATTGAATCAATCATTGTCTTCATGGTATTGATATATATGAATATCTAACCTGACTTTTGCACCCTTATCGATTAGCAGGTCTCTTAATGTCGATCGGTGACAACGGCTCTCATCTTCGCAGTAACAACCAATTGAAAAATTCGTTGTGTGAGAAAAGACTGCCAGCAAATCAAGAATGCGATTCTTATCCGGGCTGGAAAGTTCCTTTTTATATTTGCCACTGAACTTAGCCCATTCTGCTTCGGATTTTACTGATTTTCCCAGCTTCATTAATTCCGGGCTCGGTGCGATTTCAGGCAACCATATGTCATACCAGTTCTGCGATGCGTATTCTTCCTTTTTGACGCCTCGCGGAGGTCTTCTTACTGCTCCAATGCGAATCCCCTCATCGTCTATTCTGGTCGTTCCAAGCCTTACAACATACATTGTCATCGTTTATTCCTTCTTCGGGTCCTGTGCGGTAAAATAATTATGACTTCAGCAGTAATGATCCCATAGCTCCGACGAGCAGCAGAGCCATTCCTGTGTTGAAGATTGTAATGCGATTTCCTTTGGAAAGTGACTGGCGAAACGCTGCGCCGGACAATGCCCAGACACTGATTGACGGGATGTTAACTACTGCAAAAATGAGCAGCAAAAGCAGAAGGCTTGGTATGAAATTTTCAGCTGACGTGTAGCTGACATTCAGGATCAGCGCCACAGCCCATGCCTTGGGGTTAACCAACTGAAAGAGAGCAGCCTGTGTAAAGGAAAAAGGTTTCGACATTTCGTCACCGTCTTCGGAGCCTAAGGAGCGGCTTCTGGCAATTTGAAATGCCAGCCAGAGTACATAGCTGAAACAGACTGTTCGTAGTGCCGAGTAGATGAAAGGGTGGTTGACGATGAATTGTCCGAACCCTATTCCAATGAAGAATACCATTGTCAAAAAGCCTCCGCTGATGCCCAGGACCATCGGCAAGGTCTTTTTATATCCGAAGTTGGCCCCGGATATTAATAACAGGATGTTTGCCGGACCTGGTGAAATGGACATGACAAAGGCAAATCCAATAAGAGATAATGCTGTTTCGAGCGTCATGAATCTCTCCATCTTTTTTCGGTATATTTGACAAACCGGGCAGCGTGAGACAATTTTCATTCGTCTGCATTTTTTATCCGATCGTCTAAAGGGGGCTGGTATATTGAAAAATACCGATTTGATATCCGAAATATTTTCTACCCTGCGAATTAAAAGTGAGCTTTATTTTCGCACAAGGATGAGTGGGAACTATGCCGTCAGGGTGCCGCGGGAAAAAAGGAGAATCAGGTTTCATGTGGTTCTTAGCGGCGAGTGTTGGATTACAGATGAAGCCGGTCGATCCGTGCTCATGCAGGAAGGCGATATAGTGCTGGTTCCCAACGGGGCCAGCCAGGTGCTTTCGTCAACACCGGAGGAACCCTGTGCTGAGCTTTCGGAAGTGATTGCCGATGGCAACTTGAAAGATGGTACGCTTTATGTCGGCTCGGGTCCGGAGAAGTCCGCTTTGCTCTGCGGGTTCTGCAGGTTTGATGAAGACCTGGATCATCCAATGCTGACAAATCTGCCTTCAATCATCGTCTTACGAGTCTCAGATCTGGGAAAAGAACCTTGGGTTGCGGCAGCTCTGAAACTCTTTAGCCTGGAAGCCAAGTTGAATACTCAAGGAACCTCGGCAATCGTTGAGCGCCTTATTGAAATCATTGTCATTCAAGCAACACGACGATTGGAGCGGCTGGATGAAGTTGAGGGTAACTGCTTTACAGCGGCATTGACTGACCCTGCCCTTTCCAAGTCCCTGCAGGTGATCCATACCCAGCCGGAGAAAAGCTGGCGAGTCGATGAACTGGCAGTTCTCGCCGGAATGTCGAGGGCCGGTTTTGCCGATAAGTTTTCAAAAGTTGTTGGTATTCCTCCCATTGAATATCTCACGAATTGGAGATTGATGAGAGCCCGGACTTTACTTTCCGACACCGGGTTGGGCACAGAGGAGATAGCGGAACGTTGTGGCTATAAGTCGTTGCCGTCTTTTTCTCGCCGGTTCAAAAAGCAGTTTGGCATCAGTCCGGGAGCGTTTAGGAGATTAAAGTTAAGCCGTCCTGAAATAGATTGACGGTTTATTGGTTTACAACAGGAGATAACTCTCCTCGGATTCCAGTTGGGGATGCTGCTTCCACGCAAAGATAGCATCTGGTTTTTGGGCATAAATCCATCCGAACACATCATCTTTTTTACGGTTTTAAGTTGGCTGTCTTTTTAAATTCTTACCGTTGACCTATGATGTTTATCTATTATATGACAAATCTTCATGTTTGTTTTCTTTTGTTAGCAAAATCAAATGCTAAAGTTGTTTTTGAGTTTTTCTAATATGAAACTCTGGGATTGTTATATGTTTAAAAAAATTATTTTGATTGGGCTGCTGCTTATCTGCACCGGGTGTCTGGCTGATTCTAAAAAAGCATTCAATGACTTTGTTGATCAAGTCACAACTCCTGCCGAGCAAACCTCCGTGACTTATTACACTACAGGAAATACTCCAGTCTATCCGAGTGAAACTGCTACGAATCAGATCAATACAATATTGATCGGTCAAGAAGTCAGCGTCTTTGAACTGGGCAAAAACAGAGTCCGGATTAATGAGGGCTGGGTTGATCTGGATTTTCTTGAAAAAGAAAGAACATATTTTCAGCTGACAGTGGAAAAACCTACCGGTGCTGCTGTTAAAATTTTAAATATTAAGCCCAAATATCATGACGGGATATGGTTGAAAGAAGGTAAATATCATGTGGCCATTTATCCTAAGGGCAAATCTGCAATTAAGGGTTGGATTTCTTTGGATAAAGACCGCAGACTGACGCCGGACAGCCTCAAAGAACCCGTGAAATACGGGGTGACAGTGAAAACTCCGGAAAGCGCTGTTGTTAAAATATTGAATATCGGTCCCAAATACCATGACGGCATCCAATTGAGCCCCGGCAAATATCACGTTGCCGTCTACAGGGAAAATAAAATTATTTATGACAAATGGATATCCTTAAAGGAAGACACAGTTATTGATATTTCGGGAATGGAGGAGGGCTCACCCGTACAGGTTGCAAGCAGAACAAAATCCGCCCCTGAGAAGCAGACAAAACAAGCTGCTGCCGCCACAGGTAAGGATACAGGGACAAAGGCAACCAATATGGTCGATCCGAAAAAAGATGCCGGGGGCAAGAATGATGCTAAACTCTATGCCTCCAATTCCGGAGTGATGACCGATGCATCCAGCAGCCCTTCCGCCAAAAAAGAGACGAAAAAGGAGACCGCTGAAGAAAAGGTGACAGCACCACCGAAGAAGGAACCGGCCAAACCTGCAGCCAAGAAAACGCAAGCTCCGAAAGAAACTGATTCCAGATGGACGAAATTGGTTTCCAAAGCTGAAAATTTACAACCTGAGCTTCCTCTTCCAAAGGTAAACAGACATAAATACGTCGAAAAATATTAAGAAAAACAGGTGTAAATAATGAAGAAAATTATATTCGTATTTTTTTTGGTAATATGTCTGCTTCCTATAAACGTCTACGCAGGACGAACTTCAAATTCAGGCTCGCTAATTAATGAGATTAGAGAACTCTCTGCAGAAAGAAATGATTTATTAATGTCTTTACTCAATGAGTTGACTCGAGCTCTCAATAATGACGCCAGCATGATAAAAGGGACTTTTGAAGGGGACCCCATGCTGTGGATGTATGGTAATGGCGAGTTTAGAATGGGTTTGAATAGATGTACCTGGGATCGCTGCTACCGGCTTTTGGGAAATGTAAAGCTGAAAGTCCGAAAACCTCTTACCAGATCTTATAACGCTTACTTTATGCCTACAAGATCAACTTTTATGCGAGCGCTGTATAAGGAACATTTTGGAGGAAGTGAGTATCAAGATTACTTTGCATCTATGTTTCCACAGAAAAAAGGATATAAAAAAGCCCTTGCCTCTTTTGAGAATGCTTTAGGTAAGCTGGATGCTCTGGATAAAGAAGCTGAGGCGTTGTTCAAGATTAAACTGAGTGCGCTTTTTCCTAAATATGTAATCCCGATGATTCCTTCGGGGTTGCCCAAGAGTTGGAAATACTACGATAGCTATCACGATGTGTACCGTAAATATGATGGAAATAGTGTTGAGGCGGCTAGAGCCTGGTATAAACAATACGCACCAAAAAGAATGTCCTTGAGCAAAAAGTTCGTCAGTAAACAAAAGATGCCTAAAAAATTTAATTTTGCGGTAGAAACATTGTACTTTGAAATTGGTAAAGGCCTTAGCAATCAACAAAGATTCACTAAGACAGAAACAGTTTGCAAAATACTGGATTCTTTTGTGGAGAAAGGAAAGGCTACTTACGAAAAAATTGACGTGTACGATGTTTATACAGATGCAACAAGTAAAGGAGGCATGCTTGGAAGGATTTTGATCAACCGCCAAAAACAAAGAGGTTTTTGGGAGCCTGCAATGTTTTCATACATGGATAATATATATAATTATTGTAAAAAAATTAACTCTGTTTCCGACAAGTTGCGTGCAAAAGTTTTGACTTATGCGACATTCAGCTACGATGAAGCAAAGCGGGTTGGCGACAGTACAGTGCTAGGAGACATTGATGCCCTCTAAGGCTCTTAAGGTTTTATTTTTCTTACTTATTGCCGCGATCTATGTCTCACCTGCGCATGCATATTTCCCGCAGGGGGAGTATCAGGTTGATGCTGTAATAAAAGATCCGGGCGGCCCATGGGAAGTTGTGTTCAAGTTTAAGATCGGCGATCACAACAACTGCCTCGGCGGTAAGGTTGAGTATCCCCATGACCCGTGTGCTGCCCTTTTTTCTCAGGTTAAGATCAAAGATAACAAGTTGGTCCTCAAAGAAAAAGTGGTTGCAGGTAATGATGTGTGTCCTCCTGCCAGCTACACCTTGGAAATCTCCCCTGTAACTGCTGCTGACAGGACAAATGTATCAAAAATCAAGTGCGAACTTAAGGGCGGCAGCATACAGGGTGATGTGCGAAGGCAGAAATTTATACCTCAAGGTAACGCACGTTTTTTTTTCAAGAAATATGGAGCGACCTCGTGGCATGATTTGGCTGCAGGACGCAATACGAAACAATTGCTTGAGTTCTACCAGACCTACCCGAACTCGTTTTATCACGAAAAGACAGAGGATCTTCTTTTAGATATCTGCGGAAATGATCCAAGCGGTGAGACCGGTGTGCTTATATTTACTGCAACCCGCAATAGACGGTTCAGTGATCAATTTGTCGAGAAAATCAATCCATCGGTCAATTACGCCACTCTTGTCAAAGCATTCAGACAATTCGATCAGAACAAATGGAACAAACGTTTACATTTGAGCATGATTGCGAAATCTTCCTCCGCTGAAGCCAAGGACTATAGCAGATACTTTTCAGACATTGGTTGCCCTGACAACATTGAACCATACCAGTTTATTTCTTTCTACGGGAATAAATATAATGACCTTGGTGCATTTGAATTCATTGCAGGACAAAGACTATGTCCTGCAGAACTAAAGTTGCCGGCTGAAAAAATTGTATATGAAAATTATTCCGCCAGTGGAAAGTCCGGGTATCAAAAATTTATATCCAGGTACAGTTCCAGTAGTTTGAGCGAGGATGCTGAAAACAGAATTGTCGAAATTGAGCTTGCCGATTTACTCGCGACTTCCGACCTTGCTCAAGTAGAGAGAAAATTAAAAGCACACCATCACTTAACTAACAATGATGAAGCGACCAGATATGTTATAGGACTTTGTAATACGAAAAAGGGAATTCCTGTTCTCGAAAGATTCAAGAAAAATTTTTCTGGGACAACACTATGTACAGAAGCTTCTTCGGAGCTTGCAAGACTGTATTATGAAAGCAACGATATTCCAAAGTTGAAACTGTGTGTTACGCAGATGTCTGCACATCATCCATACTACAAAAGAATTATGGATTTATTGTATAAGGGTGCAGTTGCGGCAAATACAGAAGCTGAATACAGATTTTTTCTGGGCCTGAATCCGGATACCAAGCAGTGGAATGATATAGTGGAGAGATTGTACAAGGTTTCCAATGACGGATCTTCTGAACATCTAGTAGCATTTGCAAAAGAATTTTATATGCATGCCAAGGCTGGAGAAGCCTGGGATATTGTTTTTGAGCGCTATACAAAGTCCGGCATGTTTTCATCTGTCTCCATTGCCAAGGTCAGCCAATTTTTAAAATTTAATCCTCCAAAAAGTTATGTGAAAAAATGCGGGGAATTGATCAAAGACAGCATCCAAGATGCCGATGAAACACGGCAGATTGCGTTCATCAAAGAATATAACAATGATTATCCGGCAGTGTCGAAAAAGTTGGCTGCCGGGTTAAAGGAAAAATATATTTCCTCTGGAAATATTGAAATGATGTCCCAAGTTATTGATGGATTAAGTCCGGTTTACCCCGCCATGGCAACGGAAATGCTGAAATCTCTTCGTCAGGTCTGTTTGGCTTCTGATAACATTGAAAACCTGTCCTGGTTCATTGCTACGTATGGCGATCGTATTAGTGTTGCCGAACTTGAGAAGCATCTTGCTCAGGAGGTTTTTACCAAAGTTGTTGAGCCCAAAAATGATGTTGATTCGTATAATCTGTTTTGCATAACTTTTGCTAAAACTGCGCCCAAAAGGGTCTTGGAGTTGGCGTATCAAAAAGCTTTGGATATTATTGATGAAGAGATCAGTGATGAAATAGGTGATGCTGAAGGGGTATTCTCTTCTAATCCTGACCAGATGGAGAGGGTTGTCTACAAGCTATACAATAATATGGTAAAAGCAAAAGATGACCGGAATACTTTGTTGGCAGGCCAGTTGGGAGCTGTCTTGGAATCAAAGAAGGAATTTCATTCAACAAAGGCTTTTTTTGATTTGTCCAGGGATAAAGAAATGAGACGTTTTCTGGGCAAAAGTTTTGATTCCCTTATTTCCGTAGTCCGGCGCAATACTGAAGAACTCTCCGTAACTTTAAACCAGGTTGCAGGCAAATTGTCGTCCGAAATAAAAAGAACAAAACCGACTCGTGACGAATTAAGACAAAAGAACTGGGATTACTACATGGACGGAGTAAGATTCAAACAGATGTATGGAAAAACATACCACGATTATATGTAGTAATTTACAGGAGGTATGCGGTGTGTCGGTAGGTGCTTCAGCTTTTGTTTCAAAAGAGTTGTTGAAGCCGACAAACTAGCCGGGCAAATCAATGCGATTAAAATTTTTATTGTTGTGCCTGATAGCTGTCGTGATAATTCCCCAGCTATTCGCGGTACCGCACTCCTCATCACTGGCAATCATTGCAAAGCATCCGATAATTCTTGTCGGGTGCTTTTCTTTTGCCCTTGCCGGTTATTTATACTTCCTTGCCCGACTGGCCGCACAAGCCGGCCCACGGAATATGCGGATAGGCTGCCTTTGTGCGGGCATATTTGTTTTGCTCCTGGTTTTCAGCCCCTATCTGGCTGGGCAGGGCAGACTTGTCTGGGTCTATGACACATGGAAGCTGAAGCAGAGAGCAAAGGGGGGTGACCCGATTGCCCAGATCCGCATGGCGACTAGGACTCTGCTTCTTGAACCGGACAGGGAGAAAGCTCTTCCTGCAGCTATGCACTGGATTGATAAGGCCGGTCAAAATGGCATAAAAGGTACTGATTTCTACCACGATCTTTCCGAATGGTTTCTGCCGAATCTTTACGGCACCGAAGAATATGTCTTAACTATAACTGCGCATAATCTTGGAAATAGTGATGAAATAAGGTCTGGAGCAATATGTGCACTTAATGAAGCATATCCGCTAAGTACTCCGGATGAACGTAGAGATATTGATAGGAGTATTTTGAGAATGTTTCATGAATTTCATGACAATCCTGCATACTTAAAAGGGTTGACCCGTGAAGCCGTAGCTATTCTTGAATATGCCAAGGTCAGGAGCGAGCCAAAACCCAAGAAGCCGAAACGTAGTACTCCCTATTTTCGGAATTCTTATAGCGGGCCCGAGTTTCAAAAATTGCATCGAGAAATGAGGAGTAAGCTTGAGCAGAAAATCAAAGAACGTGAAAGCAAACTGGTTTCACCATATTAAGAAGGTTGCTGTGAAAAAATATTTATTATGTGTTTCGGCCATATGTTGTTTTCTGTTGCTGGTTGCCGCAACATCCCCCTCGCTTGCCGCAGGAGACTGTGCCGCTCTGAAACAAGAGGTCAAAAACTATTACAATGGAATTCACGGCTACCCTGAAGATAAGCAGAAAATGATTGAAAGTCTGCAAAAGGCTGAGGGAATGAAATGTACAGACCTGATGATTATTCTGGGTGCATTTTATGAAAAGGGACAGTTCGTAAAAAGAGATATTTCTGAGGCTATGCGCCTGTTCACTTCTGCTGCGGAGATGGGCGATGTAGAAGCCATGTCTTTGCTTGGCGAGACCTATCTGGTGGGCGGAACGGTGGCGAAAGATTACGAAAAGGCAATTCATTGGTTTAAAAAAGCTGCCGCAGAAAATGACGGCAACGCAATGTTCATGTTGTCATACATGTATCTGGACCCCCGCATAGGCATCAAGGATAGGAGTGAAGGATTGGACTGGCTCCAGAAAGCCATTTCCGCTGGAGATGCCAGAGCCATGAATCAGATGGCCCGGATGCAGGAAGGCAGAAATACCACCGAAGCTTTTTATTGGTATTTGCGGGCTGCGGAAAAAGGATTGCCGGGAGCACAGTACGAAGTCGCCATGCGTCTCGTTCAGGGGGAAGGAGTCGGCAAAAGCCCCGCCAAGGCCAAAGAATGGTTCAAAAAACTTTCCGCTAAAATGAAGCCTTCCGATATATACGATCTCGGGGTTGAATTTTACGGCGGTATCGGCGTTGAAAAAGATTACGACATGGCTGGCTTTCTTTTTAAACTAGCAGCCAGGAAAAATTTCCCGGCTGCATATTACAGCCTTGGAGATATGTACGAGAATGGAAAACTTGGAGAAAAGAATCTCGGCAGTGCAAGCATTGCATACAAGAGTGCTGCGGCTTTGGGACATAACTATTCCTTTCTCCGGTTGGGACGCCTTTATGAGCAGCCGGGCGATATGCAGAACCTGATTGAAGCATATCAGTGGTATTTTATGGCGGATGCGGCCAATGATGTTGACGCTGAGGATGATATAAAAAGAATGAAGTCCAGACTGACTGAAGAAGAATTACGGACAGCTGAATATCGTGCGGGACTGTGGGCCGGAATGATGATCCGTAAAAACGGCCAGTTAAGATAGCGGATTCATTTGTAACCATAGGATAAGCAGGAAGATAGGATAAATGAACGAGCTGTGCGAGAAACTCATAAAAAAATATGGACCGGATTTATTTCTTTTTGTCCGGCAGAGTTCGTTGAACGGGATGATCTGGGATTATCCGGCTTTTTCCGATGCTGACTGGGCTTTAATTTTGAAGAGCAGTTCCGCGGCTACCCGAGTGCGTCTTTTCTCCAATCTTCCAGAAGCAAGGAGAAGCAGCTTATCCGGACTTATTGAATCCGGGGCGCAAGCTTCACCGGAAGAAGTAGAAAGTTTCTTGATGAAAGCTTTTGAATATTATGGCTGTGATTCCTGTTTTTTCCCGGAAAACAGCAATGATGATTTTGCTCCGGCATATAGTCCTGCTCAGGATCATAAATATATCTGGACCGAAGAATCGTTTGATTTGTTCACAGCAGATCCTGATGAGACCATAGCGCGCTGGATGCTTATAACGAATGCGGCTAGAGAAAATCCGGGAGTTGTTTTCGAGGCTCTTTTGGGATCAGACATTGATAACTATACCCGTAAGGTCCTTGTGCGAGCTATGCAATGGCCAAACAGCGCGGAATTCACCGTGCAGGATTTACGGGAGTCCTTTTTAAGTGAAGTGACAAATACCCTTGAAGGAATGGCCGGGATCATTCGGGGCATTTGTATCGGTAACAGCGCGGAAGATTTGAAGGGATCGATTGCGGCCAGATTTTATCTGGAACCTACGGAACTTGATGCCGGGAAAATCGTACCAGGGAGTATTATGGAAGGCCCTCAGAGCATGGAATCCATAAGTTCAATGATCGGCCTGGCGGATAAAGCCATTCAGGACGGAATTCTTTCAATAGAACAATATTTTTCCGAAATACCATCTGTTTTTTTTCGTGAAGGGTTGAATGTGGTTACCAGCGGTTTTGAACCTGAATATCTTGATATGTGGCTCAAGGCACGAAAAAGGCTTTTCATTCAGGATGCCGAAAGATCTTTCGACGTGATCGAAACCGGCTGTAGGATAATTCTGAACGGATGTTGGTCCGGTATGGGAAGAACAATCCTGCAGGCTCATACATTTATGGAGTTACCTTCAACCAGAGACACCGGTCTGATCACCCAGTCCACCGACAAAAAGAAGAGTTCTGAGAATAACCGGGAAGATCTGTTGCCGGTTTCCGGGCAACCCAGGGATACCGGCACTGACATTTCAACTCCGTTCGGCTGGTTTGTTTTCAGACTATGTCTTAATGAAATAAAGTCTGATCATCCAGATATCCTGAAAAATATATCAGCTATTGCCGAGCTGGCGGCTGTTATTCCTCCTGACCGCTGGGAAATGATTGAGAGTGGGTTTCCGCTGTCCGACCGAGACCGTCTGCAGGCGTTTCAACTGGGCATTGAGTCCATTAAACCTGCCTGTATAAAAAGCCATGGCAAACATGTCTTAAATCTGATCCGGAATCTGCAGCCAGATTTTGATGCATTGCCTGACAGCTATGCCGATTACAGGGACATATTTCAGCAATTGACGGATCTGAAATACTGGGACGCCCTACTTCTGGAACAGGAGGATTTTTCCAGGATCATAGCCCGCCTCAGCCCGCAGGAAGTTGCCGGGCTGTCCTCTTCTTCATGGGGTAGTTTTGCAGTCAATATGGGAATGCCTTTGGACAAGTATGAAAAGTATGATTGTTCGTGGGACCAGGCCAGGAGCAGCTTGTTGGCTGCGCTGGCAGACACTGCCCTTCAGTCGGCCGATTTCAGGATTCCTGCCTCCGCAGGACATGCTGAAAATGATTCCGTTATTGAGCTTCTTGATCGGCTGGTTAAAAAGTATGCAGATGGTTTTGTTGAGGGAACTTTGCACGTAACTACAGATGATCTGTTACTTTCCGAACAGATTTTAGCCGGGTTATCCTTAATGGAGGAAGGTGCAGGAGTCGCCGCATTCAATTGTTTTCATGATAATATTATTTTTGATCTTCTGTATGGACTTGAGCCTTATACAGATAATTTTGAAATGATATGCGGCCTGCTCCCTCAGCTTGATCAGGAAAAGCGTAATGCCCTCCGGCAAAAAATTTCCCGGTCAGATTGCAAAAAAGCAGCAACGTTTGCCAAAGCCTTGAGTTTCGGTTTTGAACAGATGACTGAATTGTCCGATGTACAACTCCGTGAATTATTAAAATATGTTTCCAATGAAGACCTCTGCCTTGCGCTGATAAACGGATCAACGGATCTGATTGAAAAATTCATGTCAAATATGTCGGAAAGGGCTGGCAATATGATCCGGGAGGATATGGAAATAGGTCGTCATAGCTTTAGTAGGGAACACGTTCTAAAGGCCAGACAGAGGCTGGTGAACCTGGTTCTGGAATATGGACTTTTGCCTGCAGATGGTGGCGTCCAGAGAGAAAGCAATAAAAGCATTGTGCGTCGGATTATCTCCAATCTTTATCAAAGCGAAGGTGAAGACGATCTTTTTTAACCCTCGCATTTCATTCTTATTTGATTTATCTACCGTAATAAATTGTTTTATCTTAATTTCTCTGGAGAAAGGATGATCCGAAAGATAATGATCGCCATTTGCGTTGTGTTCCTTTGCCTGGTCGCTGCGTGCGCTTCACATCCGTTGGATATGTCAGACGACGAGTGGACAAACCTTACTCCCGAGCAAAAGATGCAGGCGCGCGAAAAACAGGCTGAACTGGATTTGAAAGCTAGAGAATTAGCTGTCGAACAGGAGAAAAGAAGAAATGAGCAACGCAAGCTTGCCAGAATTGAACAGCGAGAACTGGACGTTGCCAATGGCATGATCGCCGAGTTCTATCCGGCAAGAGCAGCATGTATAGGTGGCGATAAGTGCCGGCCTAAAGGGATCAACGAGATCATTATCCCCTTGCATTTTTTGGCAAACGTCGATGCTGTTCAGATCTACGGCGATGACCGAGTCGGCAATAAGCACGATGGTGTGATTGAAGTCATGGCCGATCATTATCGTCTGGAGCGTATTGATATGTCCAAGCGGACCAGATGGTATCAGGTCTTTGCCGGCCGCCGGGCTCGCAACATTGTCCTAAGGACAGTTACCGATGATGAAGTGCGAATTTACAGGGTTAAAGTGTTTGGCTCACGGATTGATTCGGGGCAGATTGAGTATAAATTCATTAATTAGAGATGACTTCAATATTAATTTCAATTTCAGGTTATAACCAGAACATCTTCGTTTGCCCTTTATTATGTTAAAACAAGCCCATAAATTTCAGAACCAGATTTTGGTGTAACCTCCGCAGTTCCTTAAAAAATATCTCCCCTCAATATGTTACAATATCAGCCCCCGAAAAACCGGGGGCTGATTGAACTGGCTTTACGCATAATTTTGCACAGAGCCCACGCATGACCGCGCAGTCGCCCGCCCACTATTTCCCAAACGGACACTTGGGAAAGGTGCAGACCTTGCACTCCATGCAGTAACCGCCATCGGCGAATAACGAGAGATCCTTGCGGGTAATTTCCAGACCTGCAATGACTCCGGGCAAGACAAGATCCAGACTTGTTGTCTTGAAAAAGAGAGCACAGGCAGGTACGCCGATAACCCGCACATCCCCGGCCTTAGCCAGCAGGAGCATTGTTCCGGGGAGTACCGGGACACCGTAAATGATATCCGAAACTCCGGCATCCTCAAGACCGTGACGGGTCACGTCATCCGGGTCAACGGACATTCCCGCAGTCGTAATGAGCAGGTCGCAGCCTTCTTCCATAAGGGATACGGCAGCATCGCGAATCTCGTCACGATTATCAGGTCTTATGACCGAACGGACAACATCACAGCCCAGCGCCTTTACCTTTGCGGAAATGACCGATTCAAACTTGTCATCAATCAATCCGTTAAAGACCTCGTCCCCGGTGATCAGGATACCTACCTTTCTTTTTTGCAGCGGAAGAATCCTGAACAGGTGGTCCCCGTTAAGCTCTGCAACCGCACGAGAAAAGTTTTCTCTGGAAAGATACAAAGGAACAGCCCTGGTTCCGGCAATACGCGCGCCCTTCCTTACGAGAGAACCGCTCTTGCGGGCCGCAACTATGACATCAGGAACAAGGTTGAACCTGTTCATCATTTCAAGATTGCTGACCAGAACCCCGTCATGCTCGGCGACCAGAGTAACCTTGCCTTCTCTGGGCTCGCCTTTAACACGGACCCCGTCTCCGGCCATGATTCTTCCGAAAGTCCGTGCCGCTTCATTTTCATGCACCCACTCCCCTTCCGGAATATCCCCCTCGTCAACATATATATGATTTTTCCCGATCAATTGAAGCCTGCATATATCGTGGGCGGTAAAACCATGATCCTTGCGGAACTCCGGTTCCTTGGTTTCTCCGGGAACAATCCGGCTCATATCGTGAACGGCGAATCTGCCTTCAATCTCATCCACCGGAATAACCTTCAAACCATCAGGGACCGGGGCTGTTAGAGGCTTCACTCTGCCGCTGCGGCTGGAATAGGGCCCTTCTCCCTGACAACTTCTGCAGATGGAGCCGAACGAACCGGGATAGGCGTCACCGCAGATGGGGCAGGTGGTGATGCCCCCCTTGCTGCGTTTGATCATTGTTTCCGGCTTGATCCGGACAGCCTCAATGGAACATATGGATGCTCCGGCCGCCCGAATCTCCGTATGCAGTTTCACGGAATCCTGCTCGCGCTTGGATTTTTTCTTGAAAAACCAAGATTCGGTTTCCGGCCATTCTTTCAGCTTTTCAGGATCAACCCGAATACGCACCCCCTCGCCGGTGTACTTGTCATAAAGCGAAAGGGCGTAGACACCGAGATTTAAAACCCGCAGCCATCCGTTTCCTGTGCTGCATACAGTCAGCAGCTGGATCGCATCGGGCAGACACCATGAAGTCTCGGAAATTGCGTCAAAAACGGTACCCTCCGGAAGATGCCTGCGGGCCTCCTCCATCATATAACCACCGAGGATCAACCCCGGTGCAGGACTGCCGTGAAACCTGCGCGCAGCTTCAATGAATTTTTCGTAACTGTATGGTCCGATTGAATCATCCCGGACCGAAGCCTGAGTGTCTCCCAGGCTTATAGCAGAATCAAAAACCATATTCTCTCCATATAAAAACCGTCATTATCATCAGATGCGGTACAATCAGGTTGCGTTTTCTTCGGACTGCGAAAGAGGATGAACCGCACACAATCCGCATTTCAAAGGCTGTGCGCCTGAAATTGGATCGAAGTTATCGTTTCCGATAAGCATGTTGGCGTTGCTTTTGAAACAGCCGAACTCAGGTTCCTCCTGTTCCGGAAACCACCAGGCGTGCTCGGCATGGACCACACCCTTTTGCAGACGCTTATCAGGATGCAGCAGAAAACGCTGCTTCCCGTGGGGAGTGGTGACCTCAACGGCCTGCCCTTCCTTCAGCCCAAGGGCCTCGGCATCCTCGGGATTCATATCCACCATGGGGTTGGGATGAAGTTTGCGCAGGCCCGGTACGTTGCGTCCTTCCGTGTGGAAGAACGGCTTCAACTTGCATCCGGTCATTAAAATGAACGGGTATTCATCAAGCAACTCTGGCGTGGAAACAGGAGAAAGAGGCGGTTCCGTGTACACGGGCATGGGGTCCAGCCCCATCTGAGCCATGACATTGGAAAAAAGTTCGAACTTGCCGCTCGGGGTGTGGAAGCCTTCTTCCTCGTATTTTCTGTACCGCATGTCACCGAACAGAATTTCCTTTTCGGTAAACTCGTCAAAAGTCATACCGGAAGGTTCGAGAATCCACTTCAGATATTCGTCCCAATCTTTCCAGGGAAAGGCTTCATCCATCCCCAACCTGTGTGCCATATCAAGCATTACGGCCCGGTCATCGCGAGTTTCACCGATCTGGGCCAGTTTCCTGCGCGACAACACACACCATATCTTATGGTAATAGACGATATCATCCTGCTCCAGCCAGTGGGCGGTAGGAAGCACAAGGTCGGAAACGGCAGCCGTCGGCGTCATGAAAAAGTCGGAAGTCACCGTGAATTCCATATGATCACGAAGCGCACTGCGGACAATATCGCCACGCGTATGCGTCAGGATGGGGTTTGTACCTATCAGCCAGATGGCCTTCGGCTTATAAGGCTTGCCGTCCACACACGCCTGCCAGAAAGACGGCGGATGTGCGCCGGGACAAAGAGGGAAGGGGCTGATACACTTTTTCTTCTGTTCCGGTGAAAGGAATTGACCGCCCTGAATGGTCGGGTCAACCATAAGGGACTTGGCCCGAAGATTGGAAGGCGGAACCCAGCGAACCATGCCGCCGGGAACATCAATGGAACCGCACAAGGCCAGCAGCAGAAAAACCGCTCTTGCTGTTTGAAAGGCACAGACGCTTTCGTCTATTCCGTTGCCCCAGATAAGAGTTGAAGGACCGGTCCGGGCAAATGTCAGGGCCGCCTGTTCTATCATCTCGGCAGGTACACCCGTTACCTCCTGCGCCCATTTGGTCGAAAACTGTTGGATATGAGCCCGTAATTCCTCAAACCCGGAACAATAATTTTCAACGAAATCCTTGTCGTAGGCTTCATTGACAATGACGGCATTAAGCATGCCCAGCATAAGCGCGCATTCCGATCCGGGGCGCAGTGCCAGATGAAAATCACTGCCCTCGCAGGCCCTTATGCGGCGGGGGTCAATAATTATTGTCTTCTCCGCCCCCTTAAGAGCCGAGGAGACCATTTTTCCGCAATAACCGCCCTCTCCGCCGGACTCCATTATGTTACTGCCGAAAACCATGACACAACGGGGCATAACCCCGGAACGGCCGTATATATCCGGCTGCGGAAACCATCCCATGGTTATTCCGGCGCAGATATTTCTGGGAACATAGCAGTTGTGCGCGGGAGAAACATGATTCGGAGAACCGAGCGCATTGCAGAAACGGGGAGTGAATTCCGTATAGGGCCGTCCGGTTCCCTGAGCAATAGCAATATATTCGGGACCATGCTCCTCAATAATGCGTTTAAAATGCATTTCCATAAGATCAAGGGCTTCGTCCCACTCTATAGCCCGCCACGCTTTCTCTCCCCGGCCTTTTTCGCGCAGCATAGGCCGGGTTATCCTGTCCGGGTGATACAATGTATCGGCAGCAAGGGCTCCTTTCGGGCAGATGTACCCCTTGCTTGTAGGGCTGTCCTTATCGCCGGTTATCCGAACAATTTTCCCGGTTTCATCCTGATGAACAAGCACCTGGCACACACCATGGCACCCTCTGCAAGAAGATCTGGTAACTGTTGTCTTCGCCATGTCTCTCTCCTTCTTCCGCAGCATTCGCCTGCGATTACTCCGTCAATGACGGCCGGTAAGGCTGTCGTCGACATCAAACATTATTGGCGGATCTGATTCGGCCTTCAACTTTACGCGAAACACAAATTCTGATTAAATTAATAACTGTGTCTGTTTCTCCCAATCGTATCCACGGATGGTATCCAGCAAAATTTAAATCCATACCCAATCCATACCATATTTTTTAAAAGAATAATCGCTACAAAAAGAAATCTCTTTTCTACAAATGAGTATAATCATGCATCAGCTATCACCTTCTGCTGCAATACAGTTAAGTACATACGTTTGCATCGCTGCGTTTTTGTTGCAGCACAAGCAACAAAATTATAACATTGAAGACATAATTTAAGAACGAAGAGATTCTCGCAGCACAAGCCGCTCTTTGCTGCACGTTAAACATCCAATCCTTTAGACAGAGAAAAGCCGCTCCTGTATCAGACGATATTTCAGTCCAACAGAAGCGGCTATAACTGCCGACCTGATGTATCCGGCAGAACTCTTTAGTGTTCGGTCTCCGGCTTTATTCCCGGAGCACAGACAACACTTCAGCTGATTCTCTTCAAAGCATAAGCCCCCAATTTCTGGCAATACCCGGTCATGCTGTGGTCGGCCAAAGCCGCTTTACCCATTGTCGCCACCATACGGGGAACGACGATTTGGAGTCCTGATTTGAAAATACTGGGGCTCATATACACTTGAACCTTGTCCGGTTCAGAACTGGCAGAAAGCATGACCAGATTGCCGTAATGAGTAAATCCTTCAAAATGCTTCCGGATCATCTCTGAAATCCATTTTGTCCCGTTAAGCGGAATCAACCGTATTACAGAGAGAAAAATCGACATCCCGGCTCCAAAGGGAAGTCTGGCAACTCCATCTGCAGCATTCACAACCCGGTAGACCGGCGTCTTGATTTTCTTGAAAAAATTATCATCTCCAACTCTTGGGCCTCCGAAGGTATAGGTCGCGCCGACACTGTCACTGCCGAGATAGCGGGTTGCAACCAATGCTAATGCCCCGCCGAGAGAATGCCCTGTTATGTACACAGGCAGTCCGTCTGCTTTCTTGATATCCTCATTGAGTAGATCCGCAACCTTTTCATACGCCTTCAAAAAACCGTTATGCACTCTACCGCCGTCAGGAGCATCGACCAGATTAGCTTTGATATCCGACTTCAAGTCGGCAATAGAGTTAGGCTCGGTGCCACGGAAAACAATCACAAACATTCCGGCAAAACCAAATTCTGGATTAGGTGGAATTTTCACGATCATGGCTTCCGTTCCACCTACCGAATATGACTTAACAAGTTCGTACTGATTGCGTTTAAGGATTATTTCGGTGTGGCTTTCCTGAGTTTCATTCAGGCTTGCTGCCGTTTCCGAAATAATGGAGAGCAATTCAGACTTCTTCGCATCACATTTTATCGCCGTAACCAACCTGTTCATCAGCTCTTCAAGCTCCTGCTCATTGGGCAGTCGCTCGTAAACCAGACGGGAAAGCTCGGCCATGATCCATGCAGTTCTGTCGGAATAAGCCGCACGTTTGACAGGCGGAGCTACCATCAACTGATTATGTTTAAAAAAAGCATTCATAACTATACTCCTTGCTTGCTGCACGTATAAGAGTTCCGACTTGGATTGACATTGCCTCTTGGGACAGAAGAGAACCAATGCTGACCAATCAGCAAACCGAACACTGTGTCCAAGGTGATTCCTGAAGCGATTTTCAGCTAGAAAAACAAAAAATACGAGATAATATCAAAACAGGCTTTCCTTCGCACCAAAAGCAGACCGCTACATATGGAAACAATCATACAAATAATATTAATTTACCACAAATAATTTATAAACAGAATAAGCTTAAAATGACAAGCTGACAGCAACTCAGGAAAAACCTTCTGCAATCCGCAAAGCTATCTCCGGATGAAGACTTCCGGGACTCATCTCCATGCAGTTACAGCTGATTTCTATTGCACATATAATTTTGTTGCTTGATTGCGAGCAATTCCCGCGATACTGAATATAGTTAATTTCAACCGGGAATTTACACATACAGAAATGAGAGCGAACAATGAAATTTACACACTATGTCAGCATTATCCTGTTGCTGTTAATTGTCCTGCCCGCATGCAAGAAGAACACTGTTCCTCCGGAGCAGGAATTCAAAACATCCTACACTGAAATTTCCAGCAAAGAGCAAGCCTTCTACAAAGGCTATTTCCAGACAGTTGGACGCGGACACGGAGATTCAGAATCCATGGCCTTGCTGGCTGCAAGGGCTGTCGCGCAGGCTCGGATGGTCGAAATAGTGGAAGGCATCGAGGTAAAACGAAATACACTGGTGAAGGAAGGCAAGGTTCATGGGGATATCATAGAAACCAGCGCCAAGGGATTTGTAAAATTCTCCTCAATATGTGGAGAACAGTACAACCCGGAAACCGGCAATGCGGAAGTATGCCTGCGTCTGCCACTCAAAACCGGCGGTCTGGGCGACCTGGTTGAAGACCTGATAGAAAAGTAAAGTCCGGGGAAAGAATGAAAAAAGAGATTCTTCTGATAATCCCATGCTTGTTAATGCTGCTTGGCAGTGCCTATGCCGAGGGAGAAAAACAGATTTCAAAGCCTTCGGTACTGATTGAGGCCGAAGGCATGGCCTGTCTCGGACTTGACCGCACCCGCACCCAGGTCCGCCAAATGGCACTTGACGATGCCAAACGGACCGCCACCGAACAGGTCAGCACCTATGTCTCAAGGGAAACCAGTGTGGACAAAGGCATGGTCAGCAAGGATCTGATCGATGTCTATTCGCAGGCCACAGTAAGGGTGCTTGAAGAGCTTGAAAAAGGATGGACCCAGTCCAAGGACAAAGGCGGTTTCCTTGACCAATGCTACAAGATTAAAATCAAGGCCGAAATTATTCCCGCAGATCCTTCAACAGGAAAATCCATTCATGAGCAGAGTATCAACAACCCCCGTGCGCCGCTTACAGTTGAACTGTGGACCGACAGGGACGTTTACAAGCCCGGCGACTTCATGAAATTTTACTTCAGGGGCAACAAGCCTTTCTACGCCCGTGCAGTATACAAGGATGCCGAGGGCAATCTCATAGAGGTAACTCCCTCAAACCAGGCCAGATACTATAAGGGCGGGGTTGTCTATGAAATTCCGGGGAACAATGACAACTTTACCTTGCAGATCACCCCTCCGCTGGGCAGGGAAAAGTTGATTCTCTACACTTCCACAAGTCCCATGACCGGATATCAGGGCCAAAGATCCGGAAGTTTTCTGGTCATAGACCAAAGCGGGGGCGATCTCGGGGCAAAGACTCGCGGACTTGCAGTGCTCAAGGGCAACAAATCCCGAAAAGAAGCGGCAAAAGCAGAATTCGCCGAAGCACAGGTTGATGTGCAGGTTAGCAATTAAACCGTCCTGATTGAAAAAGCCCCATTCCGTGACGCCTTCAATCCGTGAACCTAATCTTTCAAGGCTACTTCTTTTCAGGCTCTTCCCTGAAATAAAATGAGCCGAGCAGCGAGGAAGATTCCCATGGAATCTGTTTTCCTCCGGTTTCTTTGATAACGTCAGTCCTTGTGCGTATAAACACGGTGTTGATGTCTATATCAGGTGTCATCATGTGCCGGAGCAGATATTTGGTATAGATTCCGTGATCTCCGTCCCCGTCTGCAGCCACATGGCCGGGGGCAGTTGAATAGGCCAGAATGGCACCTGCAGGAGCATCCATACGCGCAAGACCACGCGTACCGGACCTGAAACTTCTGGCAAAAGGATCGTTGCGACAGGCATCGAGAATCACGATATTCATGGAATTCCCGGCATCTTCCATCTTGCTCAGGACTCTTGCGACATTCATGGCTTCATATTTCAGATCCGACTCGGAATTGATGGAAGCATCCACCGGCACCAGATAATTTTCCCCATTAACCTGAACCCCGTGCCCGGCGTAATAAAACAACCCGATCCCGCCTCCGGACAGGGACTCATAAAAACTGGTCATAAGGGAATCCATTTCCCGCAGGCTCACATCATTTTTACGGATTACGCTGAAACCGAGCTTGCGCAGGGAGTCGGCCACATCGGCGGCATCGTTGGCCGGATTCTTCAGCGGGCTGTTCTTATATGCACCATTACCGATAACAAGTGCTGTTCGCCTGCCGCGCACTCGCATGAGTTCCTTGCAAGCCGGAACCGGCTTTTCTAGAACCGGCATTTTCACAGGCTGTACTGCCACGTCCTTTTTAAAAACAGCCAGATGTTTGGTCTCGGCGTAATCGGTATTCAACAAAGCGAAAATCTGCGGGGTGTTTTCCCCAATCATGCTTGAAATTTTGGAAATGGAAGCGGATTGGATCAGGCTGTCTCCGGAATACAATCCCATATAGACAATCCTGCCCGTCCTTACTGACCGGACAGCCAAGGCAACATCAACCATGTTGTCAAAAGAATCCCAGACCTTCCTTACCTTGCTCTGCACCAGATAATCGGCCTCATCCCTTGAGGCAACAAGGTCTGCACCTGCTGAAAGGAGAGCATTGCGAGTGGCGGCGGTAATTTTTTCGCCTTCTATCCTGGATTTCAGACTGGCCGGAACTGCGGCATCTGCAATGTAAAGCTTGACCGACCCGGCATTGGCTGCATCCTGATCAAGCAGCTTTGTGGAAGGCCCTATATTTTTTGAACTTCCGCACGCACTGAGCAGACAAAGAAGCAGGATCGGAAACAGAACTGACAATCTTCTCATTACAAACTCCTCCCCAGCTTCCTGAAATTACTTTTTCTGCCCTTCGGGGTTTCTGAAATAAAATTTCCCGGTCAGAGACGAAGATTCCCACGGGACCTGTTTCCCAGCAGTTTCTTTAAGCACCTCCGAACGGGTGGCAATAAAAATACTGTTCAGGTCCAACCCCGGAATGTCCATATTTTTAATAAGATGTTTGGTATAGACCCCGTTATCCCCGTTTCCGTCAGAGGAGACACTTCCGGGGGCGGTGGAATAAGCGATGATGGCCCCCTGCGGTGCATCCATGCGGTTGAAACCTGCCATTCCGCTGCCAAGACCGCGGGTAAGAGGATTGTTGCGGCAGGCATCGAGGATAATGATATTGGTCGGGTTGCCAGCATCTTCCATCTTACCAAGCACCCTCCCGGCATTAAGGCATTTGTAGCGCACATCGGATCTGGTCCTGATCACGGCATCTACCGGGACAAGATAATTCTCTCCATCCACCTGCAACCCATGCCCCGCATAATAAAACAATCCCACGCCCTTGTTCTCAGCCAGCTTACCATAGAAAAGATCAATGGAACGGTCAAAATCACTTAGGGAAACGTCAAGCCTGAGATCAACTTCAAAACCAAGTTTGCTGAGCATTGCTGCCATGGCCCGTGCATCATTTGCCGGATTGAGCAAAGGGACACTTTTGTACCGAGCATTACCCACAACAAGTGCGTAGCGATTTCCTCTCGCTACATCCGGAAGAATATCGGGAGGTGTTCTGCTCGCAACCATGGATGAAGATTCAGTTGACGACCATTTAGCATCTATCTCCATCACAGAAGCCGTAAAAGACTCAAAAAGATTTCCGCCTCCCGTTACAGTCTCATTAACTTTTTCATCAGCACCGGCGCTGTTGCGCATTCTCCGTTCGCTCTGGACCGTGCTGTCCAGATCAATGTATAGCAACCGTTGGGTGGGGTCCAATTGGATAAAATCCGGACTCTCACCTTCACGTATTTCAATCTTTGAAAAATAGCCTTTTCTCTTCAAGGCCTCGGCGTATCCGTACACCCATTCCTTATAAAAGCTCACATAATAGGACACTGCACCGTCTTGCATATCACTATAAAGTGAAGCCAGTTCTGCATCCGAAGGAATCAGAACAATTATTTCATTAGCTGTTCGTTTTTCAGACAAGCTTACTCCTGCAAGCCTTGTCGAGATGTCCTGCTTAACTGCAGCCAAAGCCGCATCATAGGATTCATACTTTACGCCGTTATAAGAAGCCTTCCAGCATGCGGAAGGTCCCAAGATCAGAATAAGAACGACAAGCAGCCGATTAAATATATTCATGGCATTTCCCTGTGCAGAAATCGTGTACATAGATCAAGACATCATATGCATCACTACCGAGCCCCGGTCAACTGGAACGCAGCCCGGTAATACGGATGCCCGAACCGATTATTCCTGACTTCAAGCTGAGCCTTGCGCAGAGCATCAAGCTTGCCCACCCCTGAATACGGATTGGAATACATATTTTCCATCAGTTTGGCGGTGGCAAGACTCTTGTGGGGCTCGCCGCATGTGTCACTTTGTTATTTTTGTAATTATTATCTTGCAGCTAATTACGCGTTGAGATAGTTTGCATGCGGTTCTTTTTCTCTTGATTTTTTGCTGCGCCAAAGCAGAAGAATATCAATAATTTTCAAATAAATATTTTATTACAACTGTTGATGATTGTTTAAACGGAATGATCAATTTGGAAAGTCGGGGACTAAAATGCATGACGGCAGTCAGCCACGGTATTGACGAGATCTCAGACATAAAAAACAATAAAAAGGATGAACGGCGGTCTCCAGGCTGCCGTAACTGAGCCGGTATGTCGAACCACAAATACAATTTATCGAATGCGGCAAGAAAGCCGATTATTCCGAGCTGTCTGGTGCCGGTAATTCTTCTTTGCCTGGCGCCATTACTGCTTGGGGCGGACAGCGGGTGCGGTGTTGCATCTTCGGATTTCGTAGTAATAAGTGACGTACACTTCAATCCGTTCAGCGATACCTCTCTTTTCAATCGGCTGGTGGCGGAACCGGCGGAGAATTGGAACGAAATATTTCAAACTTCCAGCAAAACGAATCTGCCGGGATACGGCTCGGAATCCAATTACACTCTGTTGAGCAAGGCATTGGATTCTGCCGCGTCCGAAGCCCAGTCCCCGGTTATGGTCATTTTTCCGGGCGATATCCTCGGGCACGGCTTCAACACGGCTTTTTATAATCTCTACGGGTCAGTGGCCCCGGCGGCTCTGAAATCATTTATTTATAAAACCGTTCGTTTTTTTGTGCTTCAAATCAAGTCCCGTTTTCCTAATCAGCCCGTTTTTTTCACCCTGGGCAACAACGATGCTTACGCCGGAGATTACAACCTGGTCGCAGGCGGAGACTTTCTGTCCGAGACGGCCTCTCTTTTTATGAACCAATGGCTGGAAGGCAGGGTTCAAGCAGATGAATTCACCTCGACCTACAAAGCCGGAGGGTATTATAAGGTGGACTCAGAATTGGAAAATATACGTCTGATCAGCCTCAACTCCGTACTTTTTTCCACCCGCCGTCCGGCTCCGGCTTCCGGCGATGCTGCTTACGTCCAGCTGGACTGGTTTGAAAACCAGCTTGCTGCCGCAAAGGAGGCCGGGCAAAAGGTTTATGTCGTCACCCATGTCCCTCCGGGGGTTGATGTATTTCAGACCGTCAGAACTTTCATGGACGCGAATGGTCGCATTTCCGGGGTAAGCCTTATGTGGCACGCGGACTACCAGAAACGTTTTCTGGAGATAATGGAAAGTTACAAGGATCTGGATATGGTCTTTTTTTCAGGACATACTCACATGGATGAATTCCGTCTTTTATACGATGAGGCAAGAACGTCACACCCGGACCCTATACTCGGTCAACCGGCTGTCTCACCTATTTTCGGCAACAATCCCGGCTACAGATTAATCCATGTTTCTGCCTCTACATGGCAGCTTGAGGATTACACCACTCACTACCTGCCTCTGGATTCCGCTGATAAATTTTCTCTGGAATACCAATTCAGCAGGCAATACGGACTCAGCCCGCTGGACAGTTCGCATATGGAGACTCTTACGGATGATCTTGTCGCAGGCGGGGCAGCCAAAACCGACTACATCAATTTTTATTATCTAAAAAGCAATCGGTCGCCCATCACCGAAACCAACTGGCCGGCTTACCGATGTTCAACAAAATATATTCGTGCCTCGGCCTATCAAACCAGCGTCAATGCAGATGCCCGGTAAAAACGAATTGTACCGGCTTGAATCATTCAGCGGAACACCATTGCCCTGCACACTGAAAACAATGACATTGCTGCTGGAATCGTTTTTTTCTGTGGCACGTATACCCGCAACTATCCATGAATAGGAAGGAAGCCGCAGGCGCACGGAACAATTGAGGGGAGAGACCTGCCGCGTATGAACTCCACCATGCGGACCAAGAAAGGCCCGGCCAAACTTTTGTTCACCTACTCCATGGTAAATCCTGGCCTGAGCCTTTTTCACAGCCGGATCGGGCACAAACATGCCCGGTGCGCCCCAGCCTTAGAGCAGATTCACAGTCTAACAGGAACGGCTTTGGTTAACATCTTTATACAATCTTTATTTCAGGTAGTCCCTACAAAATCAATGTTGAACTGTACTAAACCGCAGTAAAATAAAGGAACCGAGAATCAACCTGCCCATTTTACAACCATCCGAACAGCATTTCTTTATATAGAAAAGACTTATTTTAATTCTTGGCACTATAAACATTCATCCATACATTATTATACACATATGAATGCTTAACACATTTAAAGTTTTAATTGACAGCAATTAAAATAAGTATAAGTTGAAAGACCTTCAACCTCAACGCTGTAATTCTAACAATCATGAAACTGCTCAATATATACACATACTCAATTAATTCGATGTCTAAAATAATAAAAATTTTTAAAAAAGCAAAAACAGGATTGCCTCTTTGCACCTGTTTTGCACAAAATAAATGTTCAATTCAAATAACAGATCATCTTCATCGATGCTTCACTGACAAATCGATTTCTTTTTATATATGTCAGTGCAAAATTTGTGGAGGGATAACAGGACATCCAATTGAACAATTTAACGAGTTCATAAAAAACTCAACGAAACAGGAACGGGAAGAACTACTAGAACTATTTTACAGAAACATGAAAAGTCCGATACAATAGCTTCCACCCCATCTGTATCCTCCGGGACTCGTTCCTACCGCCGTACTTGTGAAGAAATAACCTCACTTCATTGGCCGCTCATCATCTGAACGGCAAAATCCCATATTTTATAATCGGGGAATTTTTGCCCCCCGCGCACCAACTTATTCTTCAAATAAACCCAAGCAATATTTGATAACAAATAACACCTGCAGCTTCAAGGATGATGAAAATTTTGGCTACACATTCTGTAGTACTTTACCGCTGCCGGTCGCGTCTTCAAAAAAAGATATCAGAGGATCATCTCAACGATTAAGCAAAATACCTCGCATGCATTAAATTTTTCAGCGGAGATCATCCTGCGAGACACTTTTAGTATTCTCAAGATAAGATTACCCCATTGACAAAACTTCCAATTATGCAACTCTCCCCAGAATCACCACATCCAAAAGGAGACCAGTTATGGGCCGAAACGTACACCCGTTTATTCTTGAAGCCGCTGATCAGACTCAAAAAGGCGCGCTTTCCCGCCGCGATTTTTTCAAATACGCCGCTTGTTTTGGGGTAACAGCAATAACGGCCGGTTCACTCATCGGCATGACCGCACCCGAAATAGCTCAGGCATCTGCTCCCGATTGGAAAGGGCTGTCTCGGGAAAGCCCTTTTGAAATCAAGAATCGGCTCATCGAAATGGCTAAGGAGGCCTGCGCCGAACATGGCGGCAGCATGATAAACGCAGGGCGAGGCAACCCCAATTTCCTCAATACAACAGTACGCAGTTCACTGTCCCTGCTGACTCTCTTCGCGGCCGAACAGGCGGAAAAAACAAGCCCGGCTAAAGATATAGGCCTACGCATCGCCCAGAAGGGCGTGGCCGCAGACTTCAAAAAATTCATCAAGGGCAAGCAGGGGCAGCCTGGCGCGGCTTTTCTGAAACAAGCATTGGAATACGCTACCGAAAAACTCGGAATGCCCCCGGACGATGTTGTTTTTCAACTCACCGACGGCATTCAGGGCGACTTTTATCCCGACCCTCCGCGCATCTTTCCGCTAACCGAAGCCATCGTCAACCGCTACCTGGACAGGGTGGTTTTTTCCAACAACCCACCCAAAGGCAAATTCAATCTCTTCGCCACTGAAGGGGCCACTGCAGCCATGATCTACATCTTCAACTCCCTGAAGGAGAACATGGTCCTCAAGCCCGGAGACAAGGTGGCCATCGTGACCCCGATATTCTCACCCTATCTGGAACTGCCGATGCTCAGGGACTACGGACTGGAAACGGTCTATATCAAGGGTGACGAGGCCATGAGGTGGCAGATACCGGACAGGGAAGTCGCCAAACTCAAGGACCCTGGTGTCAAGGCTCTGTACATGGTCAACCCGACAAACCCGACCTCGGTATCCCTAAATGCAGACACGGTTAAACGTATGGCCGACACCATCAAGGCCCATAATCCGGAAATGGTCATTATTTCGGATACGGTTTACGCCAGCTTCGTGGACGACTTCAACACCTTCGGCAAACTGTTGCCCGAGAATATTCTTGGAGTGTATTCCTTCTCCAAGTATTTCGGTGTCACCGGTTGGCGGCTGGGCGCAATAATGGTTCATGATAATTGCATCATCGACAGGATCATCAGCAAACTGCCCAAAAAAGAACAAGCGCAACTGGATATCCGGTATCGGTTGACCTCCACCAAACCGGGCTCCATCAAATTCTATGAACGGCTGGAAATGGACAGCCGGCAGGTGGCTCTGGCCCATACCGGCGGACTCTCCGGGCCGCAGCAGGCAGCTATGTGTCTGTTCTCTCTGTTTGAGTTGCTTGATGAAAAATATGTCTACAAGAAAACCATTATGGATATTCTGCGCAAACGATGGACCGCCCTGTTCAAGGCGCTGCAAATGGAAGAGCCCAAAGGCGACAACCTCACCCGCTACTACGCCCTCATTAATCTTGAGGAACTTGCTGTCCAAATGTATGGTAAAGAGTTTGCGGCCAAGCTGACCAAGGGGCATGCATTGGAATACCTGTTCCGTCTGGCCGGAAAGTTTCAGACCGTCTGCCTGCCCGGAGACGGGTTCGCCGGACCGCCGTGGTCACTGCGGGTGGCTTTGGCCAACATTTCCGAAAAGGACTGCGCGACCATCGGCGAAAACATTATCAAGGTCATGGCCGGATACAAAAAGGAACTCGGCTAGTTCCATTACTAATCGCGGTACACGACGGTTTTCCTGAAACCAAAACTATTAAGCGCAAGCATAATACGGCATAGATCAATAATTCTTCAAATGCCGGAGAATGGGTATCCACGATACGGACTATGCCAAGACCTGAGGAACCTCTTACTACTCATCACATATACTATATAGTAAGAGGTTTTACTCAGGTCTGTATCATGGAGTTGCAGTTGGATAGTCTATGAAAGAAAACTACCGAAATCACTCGCTCATAGGATTTCAGAATGGCAAATTGAAACCGAATTTACTTCAAAAATTGAGACTCGGATCGTTTGCGCTACTGTTCTTGTTTACCTTTCTATCCGTTAGAGACTACCCGCCGGATAGATTTGTAGTTCCGGCCGGCTGGGCTTTTGCGGTAGCAGTTGTTCTGCACATTATTGAAGACACCCACACACATGGACTTAAAAACATTATTCTCCTTACACTAGCCCCCACCGGAATAATTTTAGCTGGAATAATCCTCGGACTCATCACCCAATGAAGCTCGCGAACAAACATATACCTCACTTTAAAAAGTATAGCCGAAGTAACTACGAACAACTAAGGGCGGCCTCTCTGTCCGGAGATATTTCATCCTTGAATGCAATGGGGATAATCAAGGAAAGAGAAGGTGACATTGTTACAGCATTTAGTCTGTACTATATGGCGTTAACGCTGTTCAAAAAATTCCGATCCAGTAAAAGACTCTACATGTGGGAAGAAAAAAACAGGAATATAATCGAGTCCAACGCCCATAGACTTTGGCTTTGTATAGACAAAGATGATTTTAAGGAACTATCTATAAACATAGAGAATGTTGAATCTGACTACGGACATGTTACTGAAATTTTTGGAGTAAGCGCTAAATTTGAAAACGGTCTGAAATATTCCTTGAAAGACCGACATTTTTATTTTGGGCATTTTTCAAAGTACTCCCCGTTTTTTTCGATGCTTCTATTTGCATTGGTACTTCAGATTTTAAATACTGTTTCAATATATTACCCTGACAGTATCGGGATGGGAAAGGTCTTTTATGACCAGATGTTTGGGATGGTGGGCGCATTTTTCATGGCCTTTTTATTTTTCGGATTTGCGCCGATAGTCAATTCTTCATGGGTCGTATGCAAAGTGTTTTTATGGATCGGATCATACTTCCTGGCCGGAGAACTCGGAGAATCCTTGGCGAAGTTGTACATCCATTATGCAATCTAATATAAACGAAAAAGAAATCATTTGGATGTGATCTTACAAGACACATGTATGATGATTTGAACCGTTGCAGCTCAAAAACACATTAGACAGTGAGACATGACCGGTAAAAGGCTCCTGACAAGTGCTGATTGAGTGTTTAGCAACAAATATTATTGCTTATAGGCCGGGTACTCAGAGATATTTCACCCGTAAAGCAACAAGAAGCCCCAGAAACCCTGTAAAAATTATTGTCCCGAAAATCCCCAGAAAAACACATGCAAGACGTCCGCCTCGGCTCGTCGTCCTATATGAAAGATGCCCCCATGCCATTATACAGGTCGTCCCCAAACCAAGGGGAAGCAGCATATAAATTAAAAAAATGCCTGGGTGCTCTTTCATAAAAGAAGAAAATAATGGAATCGCGGTAATCAAGGCCAAAACATAGCTTCCGAGGATTATCTTCCCGTACCCTTCATATAAAAAATCGTTCCAAAACGGGGCACTATAGCGGAGCATTTTTGTTATAAAATTCGGCCTTTCCACAGGCTGATTCAGATTGGTGGCAAAAAGAAGATCGCCATCTTCATTGTAGGTCTGATATATTCCGCAGCCTACTTCCGATTGAAATTTACCTGCTCTTATTAAAGCTTCGGTAACGGCTTTTCTTTCTGACTTATAAACGCCTACTCTTTGGTATTTATCCGTTTTTTCGTCATACCCTAAAATAATGATTTTACCTCTCGGAGCCATAAAAATATTGGGACGCGCAACAGTTACCTCTTCATTGTCAGCGTTGGCATCAAGAGGGGTAAAACTGCTCCAGTAATCAAGATATTTATCAACCGAGACGGCTGGAAAGCTCTTTGCCTCGGACTCACTGACCGCTTTAATAATTATCCCATTTACAGAAGAACAGGATATCAGAAAATACTCCAGGCCCTGCTCACCTTGTTTCTTAAAAATCAATCTACTTCCAAAGGTATCGAGCGGGCCTTCGTGGACAACGGAAAAGGAAATATTCCCGCCGAGCAATTCAGGGCACGCTCTTTTGGTTTCTCCTTCTTCCGACTCAACAACATTAATCTTTATCAGAATATCCGGTTCAGCCGTATTTAGATTTAACAAATATTCTTTTTTCTGAGGAAACCGGTTAAAGCTAACAGTAACATGATGTACCTGTCCGGCACCGGGCGCGGATTCCTCTGCAGGAGAACCATGAATCCCGGTGAGTACTTTTTTCGTTCGTAATGTAAACAAAAGACTGTTGCCAAGAATATATGCATCTTCAAAAACTGCCTGCTCATCAAACAACCGTTTGATATTCCCATTGGTGACGCGGCAGTTGGTGTGAAAATAAAGGCCTTCCCATATTGATGTAATCCCTTTGGTTGCCGCAAATACTTTCTGCATGCACTTGAGGTTTTTGGGGATAAGATTTCCCACCGCATAAACAAAGCCATCCCGGTCAGTCTCAGTCACATTCAAATTTACCAGAAAATTGTTGAGTTCATAATGACGGCCCTCATCGGAATCTTTGAATATCTCGGAACGCTTGGCCCCGGCATTCTCAAATTCCTTCATAAAGGAATCCAGAGAATCACCAGTGCCGATTGCAACAACACTAAACCGTTTGTACTTGCTGAATGTGAGCGCGTAAAATCCGATAATCAAAAGATAAAAAACAGCTGCGGCAATAGCGGTTCCCTGTCCGGCAAGATTCATATCAAAAGCAGCCCAGACAAGAAGCCCCCCCAGTCCGGTCCTTGCAAGCCACCCTGTAAACATGGCTATGCCGTAAGCCGGCACCAACACCAGGAAGGACAGAGCCTCCATGATCAAGGCCGCACCGACCCCTAAGAAAAAAACTCCCATGAGATCAGACGGCTCGGTTGAGAATGGAAAAGTAAAGAGTGATCCCAGGAAAAGGATAAATGTATACACTCCCACCGCCACCGGGGTTATATTTCTTAGATGTCGATGGGTGCTGTGGAATAGAGGCAGGCAGTGCTGTTGCATAATATGTTAACTTATTCTAGAAGCGCACTTCACACAGCATTCCTTCAGGAACTTCTGTCAGAGAACTTGCCGAGCCTTGTGTCGGTGTGCCTCCGCCTGCCCCAAGCTGGGTTCCTCCGGCGCCTTTTTTCTTGTTCATAATTTCCAGAAGCATCCCCTGATATTGTTGGAGCTCCTGCTCCTTCATTTTTATTGCTTCCTTGTTCTGCTCAGGGTTCTGTTTCAGCTCTTTGAGTTCTTTTTCTATCTCTTTGATTTTTTCCTGTATCATTTTAAGCATCTGGTCTTCTTTAGACACATCCTGGAGTACTTCCTTTGAAGATTTTTCAATCAATTCATTTGATTTTTCCAGACCTTCTGCGGAGATGCTTACAGTGTCGCCGATTTTGCCGTCAATATTTTTCCTGTCGGAGTCTTCATCGCTGACATCCGGTTTTATCTGCGGAAGCTTGAATGCTGAATTGTCAAGCTGTTCAGCTATGGTTGTTCCGATTCTAATATCAAAACCCATATTTCACCTCCTTAAGTACTTATTCTTATTTTGTGCATCGGTTTTAATTAATATTTCTTTATACTCTCTTAATGTTTTTCTGAATAATAGTTCTATACCCAAGAGCCCAGCGAGAAGGGGAGCTTACTTTACGCAACTGCCGGAAAAAGGTAGCCTTCGATTCCGACTGTTGCGCCGTGGCTCTTTCCGGGTGGGATTTTCTGAAAATCGCATCTGATGTGTGGGCATGATGGAGAACTGTGTCCTGACTGTTCTGAGGCGCACGCGCGAGATGTTTTAAAGACGGAGGGCAATGGGTGTCGCCGGTAAGGTGGAAAATGCGACTGGGCTGTTTTTTTAGGAGAATCCATGGCCGATTCAATTTGCTCTGAGATCTTGGTAAAATTTATTTTGTTGTTATGAAAATTGACTTCACTAGCAGAAAAACAACGTGGATAGTCCTGCTGCTTATTGCGCTGGTACCGCTTCCATCCATCCTTAGCTATATGCAGCGTTTTGTTGTGAGAAACGGCATAGTCACGGCATATCTGTACGATGTGAAAGCTCCTATTGACGGTACGGTCAATGATCTTGCGGTGACACCGGGCAGTATCTGTCCGAATAGACCTGCCCTGCTGCTGGGCAACCAGCGAAGGACCGGCCAGTATGAAAATCTTGAACATGAATTGAATGCCCTGAACGGAATCCTCGCAACTCATAAAAAACAACTTGCGGACTACATCCGGAAAATGACGCGGGATATCGACCAGAGCCTTGCCATTCTTAAGGCCCGGCTTACGGCCGAAGAAGCCGACCTGAAAGAATCGGGACAGCGGCGTTCCCGGACACTCAAACTGGTAGAAGCTTCCGTTGCCGCCCAGCAGGAGGCCGATCAGGTTGAAGCGGAGTACAGCGGCGACAAGTCGAAAGTACGTTCCACTATTCTTGAGATAGAGCAGCTTGAGCAACGCAGGGAAATGTTGTCCCAGGGGCTTTTCCCGCAGGAAATGTCCGACGGAGTGCTTCAGGTGCAGGAGCAGATTAATAAGCTGGAGTTGAGCATTCTGGCAACTAAGCGGCGCATGACTGAAGCTGAAACAGCTTCTAATTCCTGTGCTGCGGATTCTGTAAATGCCCGTATGTCCAGAGCGTCCATTGTAATTCCGGAAAGTGGTGTTGTCTGGGATGTGAACGTGCAGAACGGGATGGAGGTTTCCAAAGGGGATAGGCTCCTTTCCTATATAGATCGCAGCCGCCTTATGGTCGAAGTAGCGGTTGACGACGCAACCCTTGAACTTATCGAGCCCGGATGCGGAGTCAGGATTCGCATCTTCGGAAGAAGTGATTTTATCGAAGGGACAGTTTTTCGGGTAATGGGCTCGGGGGCGGTCTGGCATGATGATGTTTTTGCCGCAGCCATAAGGGAACGTTCCGCACGGGACGGTCATGTGCTGGTGGAGTTCAAGGATAAACAGCTTTTCAATTCCATTGAGAAATTCTGCTGTGTCGGGCGCACCGCTTATGCTGAGTTCGAGGGCATAGGGCTTGTGGAACAGTATTTCGGTACTTTCCTGAGGTAGCATGATGAGGAAATGCGATCTGACTCCCGACCAGCGATCCAAGGAAAAGGCCATACTCAAGGCGATCATCCTTGATACTTCTGTCCTGTTTCTGCTTACAGGGGCAGGTCTGCTTTCCGGTTCGCTCACCGCCCTCTCCGAAATAGTCCGTTTTGCCCTGCTGCTGACCATTGAATACGCCACCTATGCGGTTTTGAAACGGGCCCACCGGGAAGGATTCAGTGAATTTGAATACGGAACAGGCAAAATAGAGCGCATAACAAATCTGCTGGTGGCGTTCGGCCTTATTCTGAGCAGTCTGTATATCTTTTCCCGGATCATCAGCATGGATGAGGGCGCTCCTATTTCCACAACCGCCTTGATGCTGACAATTATCGGCGGAACTCTCAATATGATGATCAACTATTACTGCTCGGTGGACTTTATCCGTTCCAATGAAAAGGAAAAATCAGTCATCGTTTCTTCGCAGATAGCCGCTCGCATCGCCAAGAGCGTGGCTTCGGCGGTGGTGCTTGGCGTGTTGATGCTGACCCTGTGGCTGCCTGATCCCAGGTCGGCACGGATTGTGGATCTTATCGGGTCCGTTTTTCTGATCGGTTATATGCTGATTATCGCGTACGGATTGATCCGGGAAAGTCTTCCGGAAATACTGGACCGGACCATCCCGGAGCCGGAACATTTTCAGATAATCCGTGTGCTGGCCAAATATTTCGATAATTATGACGGGTTCAACGGATACAAGGCCAGACGTTCGGGCAAGGACTTGTTTATACTGATCAATCTTGCATTCCACCCGGAAAGGACAATGGCGGATGTGCAGAAGAGAACGTTGCCGATCATGCGAGATCTGGAGACGGAACTGCCCGGAGCCATTGTAACCGTAGCCCCTGAACTAAGCGCTGCAAAAGTGTGATAGCGGCTCCATTTTCATGAGCATTGTGGAAGCCTGAATTATTAAAGGATCAGGAGCGGCATTAACCTGGAAGGCCGCTTCTGATCCTTTTTTTGTCGTCTGGAAGGGGGTTAACCTGAGACGTTTGTTATCTGGTCCGGTCCCGGATTATTTGAGGCGGGCAGTGTAGTCCTGCTGATTCAGCAGATGGCTTTTGTCTGCGTCTTCGGCGATGGTGATGCGCAGCATCCATCCGTCCGAATAAGGAGAGGTGTTGACCAGTGAAGGATCGTCTTCAAGGGCTTCATTCACTTCGGTCACGGTTCCGGTTATGGGCATGTGCAGGCTGCTTACAGCCTTGATGGATTCCACGGTTCCGAATTCTTCATCGGCCGAAAAGCCTGAACCTGCGGAAGGCAGATCAACAAAGGCCACTTCGCCGAGCTGATCCTGCGCAAAGTCGGTAATGCCGACTACGGCAGTGTTGTCATCTGAAATGCGTACCCATGTATGTTCACAATGATAGAGGATGTCATCCGGAAAAGTAAGTTCACTCATGTTGTCTCCTTATGGTTTGGACGTTGGCGATAATCTTAAATCACCTGTTAAAAGTTGCCGTGATTCCAAAACGCTTGGTGCTGCCTGCAGGAGGCTTTTGCTAAAGCTCGCCTAGCGGCCTCTGAGCCAGCCCTCGCAGACTTCGTAGAGTCCTTCCGCAAGGGTGGGGTGGGCATGGATGGTGTGGGCCAGATCTTCTGCGGTAAGCCCTTTGTTTACAGCCAGTGCCGCTTCGGAGATAAGGTCCGTGGCGTGAGCGCCGGCAATGTGTGCGCCGATGATTCTGCCGCTTTCCTTTTCGCAGATGATTTTGAACATGCCCGGCAGTTCGCCCATGGCCTGGGCCTTGCCCAGTTCACGGAACTGGAATACCTGCGAGCGGACGTCAAAACCCTTAGCGGTTGCTTCGTCTTCGGTAAGGCCCACTGTTCCGATTTCCGGGGAGGAGAAAATTCCTGCGGGTACTACGCTGTAATCGAGTTCCCGTTCCTCGCCGAAGCAGTTGTCAACGGCACACAGTCCCTCTGCGGAAGCCACATGGGCCAGCATGATCCGGGAAGGTCCGAGAACATCGCCTATGGCGTATATGTTTTCGGCGGAAGTGCGCATTTTGCCATCGGCTTTGATCCAGCCGCGGGCATCGGTTTCAACCCCGGCAGCTTCGAGGTTCAACCCTTTGGTGTTCGGGGTGCGGCCAACGGCGACGAGTACGACTTCGGCTTCCATGGTGGAGTCCTCGCCGGTTGCCCCTTCCACAAACGGAGACGGTCCCAGCACACAGGAAACCCTGCCGCCTGCACTGGTTGCGCTTTTCACTGTTTTTGCAAGTTCTACACGGATGCGGTGTTTTTTGGCCTCGCGCTGGAGCAGGCGACTCATGTCCGCATCCACCGAAGGAATGGGGAGCAGACGGTCCAGACCTTCAACTATGGTCACGGAGGTTCCGAAGGCCCGATAGATGAAGGCCAGTTCGCAACCGATTACTCCTCCGCCGACAACAATCATGCTTTCGGGAACGTGGTCGAGATTCAGGGCGTCATCGCTATTGATAATGTGTTTGTGGTCTACAGGAAGTGAAGGCAGATCAAGGATGCCGGAACCTGTGGCGATGATGATTTTGTCACTCTTGATTTCTTCCGTGCCTTCTTCGGAGCGTACCAGTACTGTACAGTTGTCGGCGAATTCGGCGGCACCCCGGACAATGCGTATTTTAAGGGAGGCACAGGTCTTTTCCAGTCCTGTGCAGAGAACCTTGCGTACGCGTTCCTTGCGGGCAACCACTGCTGCCATGTCTGCCTTGAAGCTGACCGCTTCATCCGTGGATGCGGGAGTGATTCCGAATTCGGAAAGACGGCCTGCTGTTTCCATGGCTTCAGCCGAGGCCTTGATGGTTTTGGTCGGAACACAGCCCTGGTTGAGGCAGGTTCCGCCCATTTCGGACTTTTCGACCAGTGTGACGGAGGCTCCGCGGCGAGCGGCTTCAAACGCTGCGATGTAGCCGCCCGGACCCGCACCTATGATCGTGATGGATGACATTGTTACTCCTGTTTTTAAAACTCGGTTCCTGAAAGCCGGTCCGGATCAGTCTTCTTCAAGATGCAGATTGTAGGTGATGGGGAAAGCATTGTGCAGGGAAGCGGTAACCAGACAGCCTTTCTGCATGATTTTTTCCACGCGATCAAAGATGAACCCGAAATCTTCGTCCATGTGCACGGTCACATCAAGGGTGATGCCGACTACACGGGCGCGTTTTTTTTCATCAATGCCGGTTTCAAGGGTGGCGGTGCCGGTAATGCGGTCATATTCTGCTCCGCGGGTTTCAAGAGCTTTGCCCAGCGCGCCGCAGAAACAGTAAAGGGCCGATGAGGCCAGCAACTGCTTGGCGGTGCCGCCGCGTTCGTCTTCAGGTATTCCTTCATGATTGATGACAATCTCGCCGAGAACTTTTGAGCCGGTGTCGATGGTCTGTTTGTCACCTTCACGGTTATATGAAACAGTTAATTGAGCCATGTCTGTTCTCCATTGTGATTTTTTAGACAATTTCAGTCGGCGCCTCACTAACAGTATTCGTGCCAATGGCCTTATATCTAATTATTGCAGGCAATTAAGCGCGCTTTAGTTGAGAGCGGAGGTTTTTTTTTACAGGAATCAGGGGTTGTAAGCGACAGTTGTGTCGCGTAATGGCTGGAGAAAATGTGAATATCGTAGTGAACAGATGCTTTTGCGGCCTGGTGACATGCGTGTCGTGTTCGGCCTTGCCGTATTTGGTTTTGGCTTTTCTGCAGCCTGATTTTTGGGTAAAGTTAAATGATAACAGCGTGTTGTTTTTAGCGACAAAGTTGTCCGTGCAAACTGTAATCAGTCTGCGTCAAAGCCTGCATGTTGCAGCTAAAAGTGGACGCAACGTGGGCCAAAGTGACTCGGTTTCGTAATGGTTGCTCCTGTGGACCTGTCGCCATCTTATTATAGATGTTTCTGTCGGCAGGGTGTTATCATAATGCCTGATTGTCACTGAAGATACTGTCGGTCAGGTATAAATCCATGAGTGCATGCTTTTTAAAACATGACATTTATTTCACTGTGCCGACAGAAATGTCGTTTGTGCGTATTTCCTTTGAAAAAGCCGGAATTTGCTTTTTGCGGAGGTCTTTACGACATTATAGTCGTATTTCGGCATGAACAGGGCAATAAGCTTTTGCGCTTACTTTCACAAGCGGTACGCGTGTTTCCGTAACTATTCGATTTTTGGCCCGCAAATTGCTCAGTGGGGCGGAATGCAGCTGCAGCGCATTAATACCGGACAGCCGTAAGGCTGATGGTGGCACAATCAACAATGCTGTTAAATTAACTGACTGTATACCAATAGTTGCAAGCGTACTGACTTAGGGAGGAAGTATGGCTACAAATGATAATGGAGCAGGAGCAGATCTCCGCCCCGATTTGAAGATCCTTGTCCCGGCAACACTGGTACTGATCGGTATCATTGCCTGTTCGATTCTGTTTACCGAGGCAAGTGAAAAAGTTCTCAAAACGGCATATGCCGTTTTCACCCATAACACCGGCACCTTCTATCTCTGGGTGACTGTTCTGATGATGTTTCTGGCCTGCTTCTTTATGTTCAGCGGCTATGGAAATATCAAGTTCGGCGAAGAGAATGAAAAGCCCGAGTTCAACAACTTTTCATGGGTCTCCATGATGTTCTGTTCCGGTGTTGCCGGAGCGGTCATGTTCTGGTCGATAGTGGAACCGCTGTTCAACCTGGCTTATCCGCCCAAGTTTGCAGATCCGTTGAGCCGTGAGGCTTTCGAGTGGTCAATGTCCTATGTGCTGCTGCACTGGGGACCGGTCACCTGGCCCTGGTATGTGGTTACGGCCCTGCCCATCTGCTACATGTTCTACAAACGCAAAAAACCTGTTCTCAGAATCAGCTCCGCTGCCGAGCCTGTTCTCGGCAACAAGGTCAACGGCGGCATCGGCAAGGGGATCGAGGTGTTCTTCATCATCGGCCTCATGTTTTCCAATGCTGCGGTTATGGGCGTTTCCGTGCCCATCGTAAACCACGCCCTGGCCATGACTCTCGGCACCGAGCCCAGTTTTACAATGGAAATGATCATACTTGGCATCAGCGCCGTGATCTTTACCGCCAGTGTTTCCATGGGGCTCAAGAAAGGAATCAAGATTCTATCCGATGCAAACGTGGTCATCGCGCTTGCCATGGTTTTCTTTTGCCTTGTCGCCGGTCCCACCGTGTTCATCGTGGACAACTTCACCAACTCAATCGGTCACATGATGAACAACTTTTTCGGTATGATCTTCTGGACCGATCCTTATACCAAGGGAACCTTTCCGCAGGACTGGACCATTTTTTATGCTCTCTGGATGGCTTCCTACGGTCCGTTCATGGGCCTGTTCATTGCCCGCATTTCCCGCGGACGCACAGTGCGGCAGGTTATCGGACTGGGCCTGGCCGGTGGTATTGCAGGTTCATACATGATTCACGCCGTGTTCGGTGGATACACAATCTACGCCCAGCTTAACGGCATAGTCGACGCAGTAGGCATTCTGAAGGCCAGCGGCGGACCGGCCGCGCTAGTGGCCGTGCTCAACACTCTGCCCGCCGGAACATTTGTTCTGGTCGGATACTGTGTGTTCTCCACCATCTTCCTCGCAACCAGTGTGGATTCCTGCGCCTACGTCATTTCCTGTGCGGCAACCACCAGACTTGTTCCCGGTTATGAACCCACCCGCGGACACCGCTTCTACTGGGCCGCCATTCAGGCCGGCCTGGCTCTGGCGGCCATTACTCTCGGCGGACTCGGACCGGTAAAGATATTCGCTAACTTCTCAGGAGCGTTGATGCTCATCCCCATCGCCTTCGTGGTCGTGTCCTGGTTCAGGATGATCAAGGAAGACAATGCGCTGATGATGTGCTGCACCCCTAAAAAATAAAAACAATACCGCGTACGGGGTTAGGCCCCTATTTACCTGATGTGATTGGTCAGGGGTCTTGCTCTACGCGGTGCTAAAAAAGATAAGTATTCAAATTAAAAGGAGAAATGTCATGGCAGACAAAGCTAAAAGAGTAGCCCTGCTCGGATTTGACTGCGCCATCCCCAAAAGGCTCAAAGCTCTGATGGATGAAGGTGCACTGCCCAACTTCAAAAAATTTGCCTCTGAAGGTTCTTATATGACTGAAGGATTCAACATGCCTACAGTTACACCTCCTTCCTGGGCAACAATCTGCACCGGTGCTTACCCCCGCACACATGGTGTGGAGGATTACTACTACTATAATGAGGGAGAATCCCTGCATTTCTCCAAGTGCGTTCAGGCTTTCGGCTCTGAGATGCTCACTGCTGAAACCATCTGGGACGCATGGGACAAGGCCGGAAAGAAATCTCTGGTTGTAAACTACCCCACATCCTGGCCTTCCAAGCTCAAGAACGGCATCATGGTTCAGGGCGAAGGCCTTTCCCCCGCTGAGCACCGCTGGCAGATCGAAGGCTACGAACACAAGGAATGGCTGTGTGCCGAATCCTGCGTATCCACCGATTTTTATCCTGTCGGCGTACAGGCCCGTTTTGAGGAAGCAGACGGCTGGAAGAATATCCCCGAAGAAATCGAAGATCAGGAACCTCTGGAAATGGCCATCCCCATGCATTTCGGCCATGCCATGGATCCTCTTGAACCCCAGACCTGGTACGGCCTGACCTGGGAATCCGATGACGACGGTTACGACGTCTTTGCACTTTGCCCGGAAAAAGACTTTTCCAAAGCTTTCTTCACCATCAAGCCCCGTGAGTGGAGCGGTGTTGTAGCACACAGTTTCATCATCAAGTCCGACGGCCGTACCGAGCCCGGCTACTTCCGCTGCAAGCTGATGGAGCTTTCCGACGATGCTGAAGATTTCAAACTCTACATCTCCGGCATCAACGGAACTCAGGGCTACTGCGCACCTGCTGACGCTCTGAAAAACGTTGATTTCACCAAGAACATCATTGCCAACGACATGGGCTTTGTCGGTTTTGCCAACGGCATCATCGATGATGAAACCATCATTGAACTGGCTCAGTTCCACTCCGAATGGATCACCGAAGTTATCACCACCCTGATGAAGGACAATCCCGATTGGGATCTGCTCTACATGCACACTCACCTCATCGACTGGTTCTATCACGGCTTCCTCGACAAAATGGACAGCGCGGATGAGGAGATCAGAGAACACGCCTTCAACCTTGAACGCGCCATTTATCAGATCGAAGACAGATTCCTCGGTAAGATGATGGAGTGCCTGCCGGAAGACGCCCTGACCTGTCTCATTTCCGACCACGGTGCCACCCCCATCGGACCGATCCTCAACACTGCCGAGGCTCTCAAGCAGGCCGGACTCACCGCATATGAGGCCCGCAACGCCGATGCAGCCGGTTCCGTTTGGGAAGAATCCGAAGGTTTCAACTACGACCTCATTCCCGAGAAATCCAAGGCTGTGCCCCAGCGCTACATGTTCGTATACGTAAACCTCAAGTCCAAGTACCCCGGCGGTATTGTCGAGGACGAAGATTATGAAAAGGTACGTAACGAAATCATCGATGCTCTTTATGACTACAAGCATCCCGAAACCGGCGAACGTCCGGTAATGTGCGCCATTCCCAAGGAAGACGCCAAGGTCTTCGGTATGGGCGGCGAGCAGTCCGGTGACGTTGTGTACGTTCTCAAACCCGAATACATGGCTGAGCACGGCTACGGTTTCCCCACCGGCGAATCCGGATGCGGTTCCCTCAAGAACGTCATGATCTGGCGTGGCCCCGGAGTTAAAAAAGGTTACGTATACGACCGTCCCCGCTGGCTGGCCGACGTTGTTCCCACCTTCTGCCACGCAACCGGCAACCCGGTTCCCGCAGATACCGAAGGTGCTGTCTGCTACCAGATTTTCGAGGACCACAAATCTTAATTTTCAACACCCCATTGGTTAACACCCAATACTCGTGACCGGTGCGGCCTTTCCTATGGGCCGCACCGGCGGCAGGGTCCGTAGCTGTTGCTTCCCCGGCATAGGAGGTAGCAGCGTTTCCTGACTCTCATAAGGACAGGACCGGACCCGGCAACGATTTAATTCAGGAGAAAACAACATGGCTGATAAAAAAGTAATTTTTATTTCCTGCGGTTCCGCAGCTGTTGATTCCGACGGCGAAGCGCTTGCGAAATTCATGAAAAAGACTGCCTCTGTAGCAGAATTCAACAATAGCGATGTGCTCGCTGCAGTTGCAAAGATCGAAGGCGCAACCACCGTTGCTCCCGAAGGCATTGCAAAGCTGTTTGAAGAGGACGGCTCCCTTGCCGTTGTTGAACTCGGTGACGTTGACGGCGCTGCTCTTGATGCTGCTCTTGCTCAGGTTACTGAAGCAGCTGATCGCCGTACCCTGATCGTTCTTGCATCCAACGACGGTCTCTATTTTGCCGGACTGGGCATCAACAAGAAAGCCGGTAAAGCAGAACGTTCCGTTGCTGCACAGGACGTTGTGGCAACCCTCTGCTACGTTGCCGACCAGTCTGTTCCGGCGGACTGCACAGGTGCCGTTCTTTATCAGGTCCTCAAGGATCCCGATATGAAAATCAAGGAACTGACCAAGCTCAAAGAAGCTCTGGCCCGCATGGAAAATGCTTTGCAGCGTGATAACCGTGAACCCTGGGACAAGCACGACTGCGCTTAGTCGTTTGTCCTTATACAAGACTTAAACCTCCAAGTCTTATACCTTTTCAGGTTCTGGTGCGCCTGTTCCTGAATATCGGTAACGGTTCGCTTTCAAAGTCCGGACCCCGTTCATGCAATGCTTGGGCGGGACCGGATTTTCCGTATATTCAGTACCTTCCGGGGTATGTTTACAGCCAGTGCACAGCAACGGTTTGAAGGAGACAGGCCATGAATAAACTAAGAGATGAACAGAACAGCTTAAAGCTTTTTATCACAAAGATTTTCGGTAACGGTGAGCTGCTTGATGTTACAGGGATACACGAGCTTGTCGCGGCCGGTTATCCGGGCGGGAATGAATATTCCATGACCTGTATAGCGGAACAATTGCGAGATCTGCAGGAAGAAGGATTGCTTTCCGGTGACGGTTTCTACATCAATGATGAAGGCGAGCCGGTTTCGCTGTATCGCATTTCCGAGTTCGGGCTGGGGCGTCTTCATGAATGCCGTTAACGGCAACTATCCGGAAATTATGTGCTTTAACAGAGTGTCTATGTAATAATACCGGTACTGCATGCATTATTGCTTGCGCTAATATGTTCTTGGACATAACTGTCGCAAAAAAAGCGACACTGATGTCGCTGCATTTCGCATCGATGATGGAGGGTTTGGCATGGACAGACCTACTTATGACGATCTTTTGGAACAATGTCGTACGCTGGAAAAGCAGGTAAGCTCTTTTCGGCAGACTGACGAGCAGCTTCGCGAAAGCAAGCTGCAGCTTACCCGCCTGTTCAATAATCTTCCCGGCATGGTCTACCGCTGTTCGCTTTCGGAAGATCTGCACCCCACCCTTGTTTTTGTGAGTAAGGGCAGCAATGAACTTTTCGGAGTCAAACCGGAATTTTTCACTGACCAGAAAACAAACGTGATGGAAACTCTCGCCCATCCCGACGACCTTGCCTCCATGCGCAGGGAGCAGAATTCCGCTATCCTGGACCGCCGAACTTATCATCTCCTTTACCGCGTATGCCTAGATTCCGACCGCCAGAAATGGATCTCGGATCAGGGCGAGTGCATTTACGACAGTGAAGGGCGACCGATTTTTCTTGAAGGCATCATGATTGATGTCAGCGCCCAGAAGCTGCGTGAATACGAATTGCAGCAGGAAAACCAGCGGTTGCGCGGAGTTCTTGACGACCGGTTCAAGTTCGGAAGTATTATCGGAAAAAGCGCCGGCATGCGTGAAGTCTTCAAATTGATCATGAAGGCTGCCAAACGTTCTTCCAATGTAATTATTTTCGGTGAAACCGGAACCGGCAAAGATCTGGTTGCCCAGACCATCCACGAGCAGAGCGGTTCAAAAGGGTCCTACGTGCCGGTCAACTGCGGGGCCATACCTTCCAACCTAATGGAAAGCGAATTTTTCGGACATGTGAAGGGGGCATTTTCCGGGGCGACTTCGGATCGTCCTGGATACCTGGCCGCGGCCGATGGCGGCACTCTGTTTCTTGATGAGGTCGGGGAGATTGATCTTTCCCTGCAGGTCAAACTTCTGCGGGCTCTGGAAAGCAAGCTGTATACCCCGGTCGGGGGAACTGAGCCCCGGTCATCCAATTTCCGGCTTATTGCCGCCACCAACCGCGATTTGAGCGAGCTTGTCCGGCAGGGCCTCATGCGTTCGGATTTCTTTTTCCGGCTGCACGTACTGCCCATCCATGTTCCGCCCCTGCGTGAGAGAATTGAAGATCTTCCGCTGCTGATAAATGAATTTATCGGCAGATATCTGGGCAGGACAGATTCCCTGCCCAGAATTCCCGGAAAAATACGCGCGGCCATGGACAACCACAGCTGGCCCGGCAATGTGCGTGAACTGCAGAACGTGCTTGAACGGTATCTGACTTTCGGAGAAATGGTCTTCAGCGATCTGGGCTTTCATTCTGCTGAAGTATGCGTTGATGTGGGAGATGCCGTCAATATGGTGCAGACCTGCGGAACTTTTGTGGAAGCTATGGATTCCTTTGAAAAACATCTGCTGCTCAAGGCCCTTGAACGTAATCATTGGAAGAAGGGGATAACCGCAACCCAACTGGGTCTTAATATGCGAACAATGCAGCGTAAACTGAAGAAATACTGTCTATAGTAAAATTGGGGCGACACTTTTATCGTATGCGACTTCTGTGTCGCATCTATTAAATTCTGCTGAAACCGGATTGTTCCCGGAATTCTGCTTTATAAAGGCGACAGAGATGTCGCCTTTCTTGTTTTTTGCCTCTTATCCTCTTCTTAAAAAAATCAATTATTCCTGAATATTAACTAGGTGGCACGCCGTATGCTTTTGGGCGTTCTGATTGTGCTGCCGGTCTTTCAAAACAAAGCCTCCCAATTGTTTTGAACCGCAGCTTTCGTATTGGCCGGATAACAGCACCGGCAACTACGAATGGAATATGCGGCGGGGTCTTTGGAAATACATGTCCAGTCGGCTCCGTCTTTCCGTCTATCCGGTCTGCCCGGCGAGAATGTCGGCGGATCATTTTATATTCAGGAGTTGTTCCGTGAACTGGAATGAATTTAAAAAAACCGAGAATGCAGGATATCTGTTTATAGTACTGGGTGTATTGAACTGGAGCGGCAACTTCGTGGCAGCCCGGGGGCTGGCCGGAACCGTTGATCCGGCCACACTCAATCTTATGCGCTGGTCCCTGGCCACCCTTGTTTTTCTGCCCTTCGGCATCAGGAGTTTCTGGCGGGAACGTGCACAGGTCGCCCGGCTGTGGAAGGAATTATCCATTATCGCAATTTGCGGCATTTCACTTTACGATACTCTGGTCTTTCTTGCCGGGAATACTTCCGAGGCGCTGAACATGTCGCTTATTTCGACCATGTCTCCGCTTCTGACGGCTCTTGTGGCTCAGTTTTTCATGCATGAGAAGCTGAAAACCTGCATGTACGCGGGGATCGTCATAAGTACTTTCGGCGTGGCCCTGCTGGTTACTGACGGAAGTCTCGGCAAACTTCTGCATATGCGTTTTGCTCAGGGTGATCTGCTCATCCTCTGTACGGCCATGATGTCTGCGGTCTACAACACGGTGGTAAAAAAAGTTACCGATAAAATCAGCCAGACAACCCTGCTCATGTCCTGCTGCATGTTTGGAACTCTGTTCATCATTCCCCTTTATATATGGGAGACCGGAGGCAAAATCGTAGTTCCTGATTTTACGTACGGACTGGTTGTTTCTCTGATATATCTGTCCGTATTTGCTTCCATTCTCTGCTATCTTTTCTGGAATATGGCTGTGGAGGTGCTCGGCGCTTCCAGAACCGCACTCTTTTACTATGCCCTTCCTCCCGCAAGTGCGGTTGTTGCCTGGTTTGTTATCCATGAACCTGTTAATCTCAATCAGGTTGTGAGCGGCATGATTATCCTTGCAGGTATCATTTTCGCTTTATATGGTGACTCGCCGAAATTCATGAAGCAGAAGGCCAACAATTATGGATAGCAGAATAAGACAAATCACGGACTCCCTGCCCTGGAATATTTTCCTGCTCGCGGCAGGGGCATTCATTTTCATCGTCGGTTATAACGGCATCGCGGCTTATCATGATTTCGTGCCCGGTGCTCTTTACGGCCTTGCGGTAGTTCTGCAGAAAATATCACCGGACATATCCTTGTCACGGTGGTATTTTCTTTTGAACATCCCGCTGTTTGTCATTGCCTGGAAAGGCGTCAGCAGGCGATTCTTCTGGCTGAACCTGCTGACAATGGGCATGATCACCGTAATGACTTCCTATGTGCATCTGGATCTGGGAATCCGTAACGAGATGTATGCCGCCATTGCTTCGGGGGCGACTATGGGGGCCGGTAGCGGAGTGATTCTCCGATCCTACGGAGGAGGCGGCGGACTGGACGTTGTCGCCATAATTCTCAATCGACGTTACGGGGTCCGGTTCGGTGTATTTTATTTTGTCATCAACGCTTTGGTCATGGGGTTTGCCCTGAGTCGTTTCACCCCGGACAAGATCGTGGCCTCGCTGGTCATGCTGTTCATCAGTTCCATTCTCACAGAATATGTGCTTTCCATGTTCAACCAGCGTAAGGCTGTGCGTATTCTTTCCCGCAAATCAGCAGAAATAATTCACGAGATCATAAGAGTCAGAAAAATGCACGCCACCCTCATTCCGGCCAAGGGAGGATATTCCGGCGAAGAAGTGAATATGATCTATTCCATTACCGACAATCTGAGGCTGCGATCCCTTGAACAATTGGTGTTCGATATCGATCCGCAGGCGATTTTTGTTGTGGAGAACACATTCAGCGTCATCGGAAGCAATATCAATCGGCGCAAGGCGTATTAATGTCTGAAGAGCATTGCCTCGGCAATGCGAACCGCGTTGCGGTAGCCGCCTGTGCCGGATTCGTGAGGGTTGCAGTTCCTTTTTCGCAGGTGTCCCGTAAAAGCAACTGGAAATGTCCCGTTTAACGGCGGCGCAGACTCCCGGCCAGCAATCCTCCCAACAGCGGGCAGACCGCAAAACAGGCGAAAAGACCGGTCGTGGATAGTCCCGCAGTCAGCAATCCCCCGGCCAGCAACGGCCCTGATACGTATCCGGCATCCATTGTGAACAGCATCATGTTGGTATTGAATCCGCGCAGGTGCGGAGGGGAAATGTCGAACATGGCTGCATTCAGCTGTGGAACGGCGAATCCCATACCCATTCCGTAGGCCCCGGCCAGAGTCAGGAGCCCGGCTGCACCATTGATGAAGCTGAATAGGGCGATAACCGCAGCCAGAGCCAGCAGCATGGCAAAAAGCATTGCGAATCTGTCGGTACGGTCCAGAAGCCTGCCGCAGAATACACGCACACCGATGGTGGCGGCCGTGGATACGCTGAAGAACAGTCCCGCGTTGAGCGTTTCGAGCGATACCAATCTGTCTTTCATGAAAAAGAATACCACGGTGGTGGCGGTGAAGAGCAGTCCGTTTGCGATCAGCAGTTTTCCTACTCCCGGTGCACGGAGATTTTCTCGCAATTCAGCATAGCCCGGGCGCTGGAGCATGGCGACTCCCTCGCGTCCCGACCGGAGAATGCATCTGCGCAGGTAAGGCAGCGCGGTCATGGCCAGAAGCAGGGCAGGGGAAAAAAGCGCGTAGACTCGCGGTTCGCCGCCGACAAGCGGGACCAGTTTTTCCACCACCGGAGGCAGCACTGCATATGGGAGCAGCCCCGCAATGGCGAATATTCCGAAGCCCTGACCGATTCTTGCGGGAGGGAGTATAGATACCAGAAGAGTTGCCAGCGCGGAGAACAGCAGTACAACGCCAAGTCCGTGGGCAATGCGCACCATGGCCAGCGTCCAGACTGTGCCTGCTATGGAATACGAACACAGCGCTCCCATGAGAATCAGTAAAGAGGCTGCGACCACCGTTACACTGTTGCGTACGGTCAGAAACGGGCTGATCAAAGGTCTGAGCAGCAGTGCTGTGAAGGGTTCCAGTCCCAGAAGCACGCCGCGCCAGAACGATGTAATTCCCTGCGTTTCAAGATAGGCGTTCAACCCGTAGAAAAGTGAGATATTGCAGAAGGCCAGAAAGGAGACTCCCATGAGTATGCAGAACTCGGGGGTAAACAAGGATTTGTCATTTCGGGAAAAAAGAAGCATAGTTACAACTCTTGATGTGTGGAATGATGGTTCGCCGGAAGGCAGATGCAAATGCCTGACAGCGATTACCGCTCCGGCGGTACTTTTGTAAAGATGTTCGTCAGGTACACGTTTTTTTCAAACCAGTCCGTGAGGTTTTTCGTGATTGACACTGCGCAGAGCATACGGTTACAGCTTCCCGCCCGTATTGCCTGGGCCGGTCTTGTACAGGCTGCGGCCGAGCAGGCCGGGAATGCTTTCGGGCTGGATAGTGCCAAGACTCTGCGGCTTGTTCATTGCGCTGAAGAACTGCTGCTGTTTCTTGCCGCTGCCGAAGTCGACGAAACCGAAATGACTGTACGGCAGATTTCCACCGGAGTTGAAATAGGCTTCCTTTTTGTCTCGGCAGGTGTTGATCTTTCGGCCTTGAATCTTGTTTCATCACCCGATACCAAAGGGAATGAAGAGGATTGGACATCCTTACCGCTGCTGCTGGCCGCGCGAATGTCCGATGGCTTCCGCGTGGGGCTTGAAGGAAGGCGTATGGAAATAATCCTTCAGGTGGACAAGGTTTACCCTGAGCCGGAGCCTTTCCCGGTGGACAAGGTCCGGGTGCAGGGACAGCCGGTGTTTACCGGAGATGTGGAAGCCGGAGTGCTGCTGGAAGCGTGCAGCTTCATAGCCGGGTTGTATGCGGAGTGCGTGGTTCCCGAGTGGTGCAGCAGTCCGGGCAGAGCAGCGGATATGATCCGGGCAGGAGAACTGGTTGCCATGGAAGCCCGTGATGCTGCCGGGCGTCTGTGCGGGATTATTTTCTGGAAAAAGCGTTCCGATCAGAGCATAACATTTTTCGGCCCTTATGATTTTTCAGTGGACGGCTCCGTTGCCGCGGAGTTGGTCAATGCCATGCTGCGGGCCGTGGGCAGAACCAAGGCCCGGAATGTGTTCAGCAGTCTGGCAACAAGGTCTCTGGCTGAGCAGGGATTTGAGAAGCTTGCAGAATTCCCTTTCTCTTTCGAGAAGTATGCTCCTCCGGTGATGCATTCAGTCTGGGGAAGGATGCTTCAGGAGGATTTCGGTGCAACGTCATGGACACACGAGGGTTTTACTGATTTTCTGCGCAGTCGGTATGATGAACTGGAACTGCTGCGCGACCTGCGTCCGGCTGAAGAGATAGGGGAGGCCGTTCAGAAGAGTTCGGTTCTGGGTGCGCGTCTCAGCCCCCGTCTCAGTGAGGTTTTTCTTTACCCGGAATTGAACGGCGCAGACATAGGTGAAAATATCGCCCGGCATGTCTCCTCCCTTGTCGGTGCCGGTTACCGGAATATTTTTTTCGAAATAGACCTGTCCAAGAGATGGCACGCCGCCATGGGCGGACATCTGCTCCGGAGCGGGTTCCGGCCGGAACTTATGCTGCCGCACGGCGGGCTGTCCGATACGCTGATTTTTCGTTATGTCGCTGAAGCTTGATCTCCTTCTCCCGGAACATATTCGACTTTTTGAACCATATCGCCCGAGCCCACCGGACTCGGAGCTTATGCTGCGCTATGGACTCGACCGCCTGCACAGGCTGAACAACAACGAGAATTTTCTTGGGCCGTCTCCTGCCGTGCGCGAACTGCTGGCGGGGATTGATTCCGGCATGGTTCCGGTCTATCCCCACGGCGACAGCAAGGTCCTGCGGGAGACCCTTTCTCAGGTTCTCGGACCGGACAGCAGCCGGTTTCTGGTCGGTAACGGGTCGTGCGAACTTATTTCGAGCGTTGTAAAAGCCTTCTGCGAACCGGGTGACAACATCATTACCGCGGACAAGACCTTTGCGGTCTATGAATGGGTCGCGGAGTTCTCCGGAATTGAAGCGCGTCTGATCCAACTGGACGAAAATCATGGCTTTGATCCGGATGCCATGCTGGCCGCAATGGACTACCGAACAAAGATTCTTTTTGTCTGCAATCCCAACAATCCTACCGGAAGCTACTGGGACGAAAGTACCATGCGCCGTTTTCTGGACGCGGTGGACGGCCGGTGCATCGTGGTGGCAGACGAAGCCTATTTTGAATATGTGGAGCAGCCCGATTACCCGGACTGTATCCGTCTGCTGGACGAGTATCCGAATCTGGTGGTTTTCCGTACTTTTTCAAAGATGTACGCTTTGGCTGCGTTGCGTGTGGGCTATCTTTGCGCCGGAGAGGAAGTGACCGATGTCATCAGCCGCGCACACGTGGCCTATTCCGTGAACACTCTTGCCCAGATGGCCGCACGCGCCGCGCTGCTGGATCAGTCTTCTTTCATGGAAGATACCAGGCAGATGGTGCGCACGGGCCGCGAAATAATCCGCAGAACCTGCTCTGAGCTCGGTTTCGAACATGTTATCGGCGAGGGAAATTATGCCATGATCAGGACGCCGATCTCGGACACTCTGCTGCAGCGAAAGCTACTGCGTTGCGGTTTTCTTGTGCGCACCATGACGGGGTTCCGCTTTCCGAACTGGATTCGTGTCAGCCTTGTGCAACAGCCGGTGCTGGAAGAGTTCAGTTCTGTCCTGAAGAGTCTGTTTCTATAGATTTTTATTCTGTAAATAAAACATGTTGAAGTGTTTTTTTCTCCCGACATCGCTTGTGTGCTCCGGGACTATTTTGTATCTTGCGCACGCCTTCGGTCAGGAAAATATTCCTGCCGTAGAGTAAAGCGGCCATGTTTTGGCGGCTGAGCAAATGGAGAATGCAGGTGAGCGGAAGTAGAGAGCAGAATCTGGCCAGGCTGAGGGAAGAATCTTACGTTATTGAACCGGGCCGGAAATTCGAAGTGGATTATTTCAGACCGGAGGACGCGGTAGGTGTTACGCGTCTGTATCATGCCGTTTACGGCGAGATGTTCCCCGTGGATTCCGTTTATGATGCTGATGAACTGATCCGCATCAACGAGGGCGACGATATGTTTCAGGTCGTCGGGCGAACGTCCAATGGTGACGTGGTCGGTTTATACGCCCTGTTCAAATCAGCTCCCAGCAACAAGATTATGGAAGGCGGTTCCTGGATAGTTCACCCCGATTACCGGGGGACATCCCTTGGGCTGCGTCTGGTCAGCAAGATTCACAACAACCCGCCGGAGCATATCGGGCTTGAGGCGCTTTTCGGCCAAAGCGTCTGCGATTATGCTACGCCGCAGAAGCTGGTGAAGCGGTTCAACGCCAAGCCGTGTGCCTTTGAAATCGAAGCCATGCCTCCCCGTCCGGGCGATGAAGATTCATACGGCCGTATTTCACTGCTGGACAGCTTCCTGTTTCTGCACAATCACCCTGATGAGGTCTATCTGCCTGACCGCTATGATTCCCAGCTTCGCGATCTCTATGAATTTACCGGACTTGATCGGAAACTTCAGCGGGACCAGGACGCAGAGAAAGCCGCTGCAGCCGACGGGGAAACCGCGCTTTCAACCAATGCTTTCGATGGCGTAGGGCTGTTAAAGGTTGAGGTGGAGACCGTGGGGCGGGACTTTGCCGAAAGTCTTGCGGAGGTGCTGCGGGAGCACGGGGACATGTCCGCGTATCATCTTTTTATTCCCCTGTGGCGGCCCGGTTCTTCGATGGTTGTAGAGGCCGCCCGCAGGGAAGGTTTTTTCTTCGGCGGACTGCTGCCCCTGTGGTTCGACAGGGATGCCTTGCTCCTTCAGAAACTGGCCGAAACCCCGGATTTCAGCAAACCATGCCTCTATCTGGATGGAAGCCGGGAGTTGCTGGATATGGTCGAAGCCGACTGGAAAACGGTGCAGTACGGAGACTGATTGTCCGTCCTATTTCCCAAGCAGAGCGAACAATGGCGACAGTACCAGCAGAATTCCTGTCAAAACGATCAGCCACGGCTGCAGCCCCCGGTATTTGGCAAGATCATCCACCTTGTAGACAAGCAGAACAGGGATAAAACATCCTATGACGGCGAAAATCGGGCTGCATATGCTGGTGAAGTAAAGAATCGGAAAATCGACTATTGTCGCGGTCCAGCCTAGCAGCACAATAAGACCCACCACACCGGCTGAAAGTCTGGCCATGTTGACCGTTTCCTTGGGCCTGTCACTGGCGAAGAGGTTGAAGTATAGTCCGATGCAGGCTTCATGCAGTCCGAGCAGAACTCCGAAAAATGATGTGGTGACGGCGCAGATATCTATCGTCACTCCCAGAGCCGGAATAAAGGTTCCCGGTATGACCTTGGCCATAATTGCCAGAAAAGACGTGTTGGCCACAAAAGCGTTGTAGGCATCCTGATGTGTTATGGACATGGTGCACGAAAAGGCGAAGAAAAAAACTACTCCGGCCAGAATCAGAAAGGCGCGGTTCATGATCTGAAAGGCCTTTTTCCTGGCAACATTGATATCCTTGTATTCGGACCGCACGTAGACAACCATCGGACTCAGCGACTGCAAAAACAGGATCGAAGTCATGGCGAAGGGCAGCGTCACAATGGTCTGGCACAGCATGTTACCGATTGATGATATATCCTTTATGTTTTCCACACTCCATTGAGGAATGATCATCACGCCGAGGGTGACCAATGATAAAAGGATGACGACGATCAGCACCTTGGAGAGATGGAAGAGCAGGTTTTTGCTTGCAAAAGCCAGAAAAACCAGAAAGCTGATCAGAATAAGGGCATAGAGGTGGTTTGCGGAGAGCAGTCCTTTGGTCAGACCTGCGGCCTGAATATATGAAGCGCTGTCGTTTGTAACCGTTTCACTGTACACGCAGAGCCAGATCAGAAGCATCACGAAATAGATGATGCCCAGTGTCGCCCCCAGCTTGCTGCCGAGATATTCGCTGATGGTTGTCGGGTAATCCGATGCATCCCGTGATTCAATCAATGTATTGATATACATGTGCTGGAACAGATACAGGGCCGGATAGGCAATTATTATGGCCAGCAGAAAGGTCCACAGACCTACCAGCCCGGCCTGAATGGGCAGGAATACGATTCCCGCCCCGATGCCCATGCCTATGTTGACAGCCACCCATCCCCAATCTCTGGAATTCATTTTCATCTGCGCACACCTTTTCAGTTTGTTCGAATTGTTCAATCACTTCAGAAGCGCCGGAACGTCTTTTCCGGACGCCGGACAGTATAAGGCCGTGATGGTGCTGCGGATCAGGAGGTCATGATTTTCAGGATGACTTCGTCGGTCTGCTTCATTCCGGAACTTGCCAGTTCGCCGATATTGCGGATGGTGGCTTCCACATCGCTGCCGACAATCCCGTCCCCGCCGTGCAGATCCTTGTGGTAGGAAGCCAGAGTGGCGGAATCGAACGCAGCGTAAATGCCGGTTGCTATTTTCATGGCGCAGGACGGCTTTGCTCCGTCACAGATTACCCCGGAAATATTCCCAAGCGTGTTGATTATGGCGTGGGCCACGGTCGCATAGTCCTCGCCCAGCAGAAAGGTGATGGCACCGCTGACTCCTGCTGCGGCGCACATGGCTCCGCAGTAGGCCGAGAGTCTCCCGACCTGAGTCTTGATGTGCACGGTGCAGAGGTGGGACAGAAAGAGTGCGCGGATCAGCTGTTCGTCAGAGAAATTTTTCATCCGGGCATACTTTATTACAGGCAGTGAGGCGGTCATGCCCTGATTGCCGCTTCCGCTGGTGGTCATAACCGGCAGGGGGCATCCGCTCATGCGGGCATCGCTTCCTGCTGCTGCGTAACTGGCGCAGCGGTTTCTGATATCATCGCCATAAATTCCCTGCTCGATATTCTTGACGATGCTGCTGCCTATGTTCACTCCGTAGGTGTTCTGCAGACCTTCATCCGCAATGGTGGTGTTCAACTCTATCACCTGTTCGAACAGCGGGCGGATAAGTTCAAGGTCAATGCTCTTGGCCAGATCATAAATCAGCCTGACCGACAGGATGGAGCGATCTTCCTGCGTGGTGTTGAAATTTTCCGGGCTGAATCCGTGGTCGAGAAGTACGCGTCCGTCCTTGACCACCCTGGTCAGGTTGGTGTGCAGGTATTGAACTTCCACCAGGGCGCTTTTGTCCCCGGAAAAGGCTTCTACGCGTACATAGAGTTTGACCGGTGTCTTTTCATGTACGGTTTCAATAGAGACCTTTTTCAGATATTCCCTGACCTCCACCATGTCCTGCTCGGTCACTTCGCTTATGACCATCAGATCCTTTTTGCAGTCTCCGGCCACAATGCCCATGGCCGCAGCGGTTTCAATGCCTATCATGCCCCCGCTGTTGGGAACAACAACACTTTTCACGTTCTTGATTATGTTTCCTGAAACAAAAATCTTTATTCGTTCAGGGAGTTCTCCCAGCACTTCTCTGGCCTTGGCGGCAACCAGAGCAATGGCGATTGGTTCCGTGCATCCTTGAGCGGGAACTATCTCTTCGCGCAGAATTTCCAATACTTTTGTGATCGTATTCTTATCGGTAGGCATCATTTTCTCCCTGAGTATTTCGTGTTGTTTTGGGCACTTTGCACTTAACGGGTATTCTTCTATCAACTCATAAAAATCGAGAATTTGTATCGTGATCTTAAACTGAAACTAAATATCTTGTTCCGATAGATTGAGCAAGTATAAGCCCTTAGTAACTTCATTCATTGGATCAAAAAAGTGCAGTCTGAAAAATAATTTTTCACAGTTCTCGCCCGCTCGGTCAGATAATCCATGTGTTTTAATTTATGGCGAAGTCTGTGTTGAAAATATAAAACAATAATTACAGTATGTTCTGTTTTAAAAAATTGATATTTATTTTGCCTCCCAATATTACTTGACAATCAAATTAAATTTGAGCAGGAATGTTTGAAAGGCATTTAGTTTGAAATACAAACAAAGAGGTTCATATGGAATTCGATTCAATATTTCGGGTGGCATTGCAATCCAGCCTGTTTCTGGGACTGATCCACGGCATAAATCCTTGCGGACACTCATGGCTGGTGCTGGCTCCGTTTGTGTGCGGCGAGCAAAACGGAAAACGTGTTTTTTCGCTGACCACAGCTTTTATCTCCGGCACAACTCTGGCCTGTCTGATTATAGGGCTGACTCTCGGCTCGGTCTCATTGACCATTCCGAAGTCGTTTACCAGCATTGTAGACATGGCGATGCTGGTAATTCTGGTTCTGCTGGGGGCAATTCTGATTGTAAAACCGGAGATTCTTCACAGTCATGACCACGATCATGAGCACGGGCACGACCATGAGCACGGCCATGGGCATACACACAGCCACGACCATTGCCATGAACATGACCATCATGAACATGAGCACGGAGAATGCTGCGCATGCTCCGGTCATGGGGAGGGTGAGCATAGAGGTTTGCGCAGTGTGACTTTGTGGGGACTTTTCTCCATCGGTTTCGTAAATATGATAGTTCCCTGCCCGACAGTGGCGATAATGTATTCGTATGCCATCAATTCCGGTAGCATAGCCAAGGGGACAGCCGTATTCGCCGCCTATGCTCTGGGAACCGCAGTTGTCCTTTCCATGGTTATTTATGCTATTTATCGGGCAGCATCGTTTATGCGGACTTTGGAAAAGAGTTGGATCGAACCTCTGGTCATGCGTACCGCCGGGATGCTGACCATATGTTTTGCCGTATACAGTTATGCTTCCATATAATTGCGGAGAGGAGGAGTCGCCATGCTGAATAAGCTCAACCATGCGGTAATTGAATTTTATGAAAAACTGTCATCCTGGGAGCATGATGTGGTCAGGGAAAAAGGGTTGACCCTGCCCCAGATGCATACGCTTGAGGTGCTTGGAATTCATCAGGCCATGCGCATGAAGGAACTGGCCGGGCATATGGGCATCACGACCGGAACCCTTACCGTGCTTGCGGACAGGCTGGAGGAGAAGGGCTACATCTGCCGCAAACCGCACAGTACGGACCGCAGGTCAATCATTGTGGAACTGACTGATTCCGGTCTTGAAATGTTTCATGAGCATGACCGGCTTCACCTGCGGCTCATAGAAGAACTGACCGCGGATTTTTCGGAGCAGGAAAGAAATCTGCTTCTCGATTGCATTGAAAAAATGAACGGGTCTTTTTAAAAAATACGGATCTGTTTTTCCGTCTTTGCAGCCGTTTTTTTGAATGATAATCCCGTCCAAACAAATGGTTATGCGGTTATGAACAAAGAAGTGACAACTGTGGATAATTGTTGTTCATCACGTATCAGCCCAACTGAAACAAGGGCTGGCGGGGTTAGTTCGTGAAAAAGTCTAGAAGGGGTTGACCGCAGGAAAATGTCTGGTAGACTACTTCCGGTAGTCAGCACTTCAGGTGATCCGTCAGAACTTAAAGAAGTCGAAACGGATCATACGGGAACCCGGTTTGAATCCGGGGCGGTTCTGCCGCTGTGAGCGAAGCACTCTTGCTGAGCGAGCCAGTCGACCGACCTGAAGCATACCTGCCATTCTGCGGCAGGTAAGTTCAAACAGACCGGATGTCCGTGTTTCTGACATCATTCCGGTTTCAAAAGTCCTGCGGGATGAGCCTTCCGGGCCGCCCGCGCCTTAAGCACACACCATATCGGACAGGACTGGTCCATCCTGCGCAGATTCTGCGCCGGGAAACAACTCGCCTTCGCAGGCGTGTTGAAGGTAGTGTGCGGACAACATTTTAGCAGGTAGTTTAATGCCCAAACAGATTTTAAAACGTGACGGTTGTCTTGAGTCCTGGTCCACAGACCGCATTTCCGATGCCATTTTCAAAGCCCTCAAAGCCAGCGGCATCAAGGACCCTCTGCTCAGCAAGAGACTCGGCAGGAAGGTGGAACAGAAGCTCGCGGACGTGGATGTTCCGGAGCAGGAAATGGTTCAGGATATGGTTCAGCTTGTACTTATGGAAAACAGGCTTTACTCCGTTGCCGAACGTTACATAATTTATCGCGAAAAAAGACGCGAACTGCGTAAGCAGGACGAAACCTATCTGGATATCGCAGGCACAATCGAAAGTTATCTGGACCGCTCCGACTGGCGCGTAAACGAAAACTCCAACATGGGTCATTCCTTTCAGGGGCTCATGCTGCACATGTCCGGTGCCGTACAGGCCCGTTACTGCCTGGAAAAATATCCTGAAGAAATAAGGCTGGCACACGAGCACGGCTACTTCCATATTCACGACCTTTCCTTCGGTCTTGCCGGATATTGTGCAGGCTGGTCCCTGCGCGACCTGTTGCTGGACGGTTTCGGCCTTCAGGGTCGCTGTTCCTCTTCCCCTGCTCGGCATTTTGATTCCGTAACCGGCCAGATGGTCAATTTTCTGGGAACCCTGCAGAACGAATGGGCCGGAGCACAGGCCTTCAACAACGTTGATACCTACCTTGCTCCCTTCATCCGTTACGACGGACTGGAGTATGACCGGGTAAAACAGATCGTCCAGAAGCTCATATTCAACCTGAACACCACCTCCCGCTGGGGCGGACAGAGCCCGTTCACCAACTTTACCTTTGACCTGGTTCCCCCCAAGCATATCGCTGACGAACCGGTTATCATCGGCGGAGAGTTTCAGGATACCACTTACGGTGAGTACGCCGCTGAAATGGAGATGATCAACCGTGCCTTTGTTGAAATTATGTTCGAAGGCGATTCCGATGGGCGTATATTCTCATTCCCCATCCCGACATACAACGTCACCCCGGATTTTCCGTGGGAAAGTGAAGTCGGAGAACTGCTGCTGCAGATGACCGCCAAGTACGGTGCTCCCTATTTTCAGAACTTCATCAATTCCGACTTGAATCCCGAGGACGTCCGTTCCATGTGCTGCCGCCTGCAGATGGACCTGCGCGAAATCCGCAAGAAGACCGGCGGACTTTTCGGTGCAGGAGACCTGACCGGTTCCATCGGAGTTGTCACCCTCAACCTGCCGAAGCTGGCCTATCTGGCTCAGGGTGAGGAAGATTTTCTGGACCTGATCACCGAATACGCTTCTCTGGCCAAGGATTCCCTTGAGTACAAGCGTAAACTGGTTACGGCAAACTTTGAAAACGGCATGTTTCCGTTCTCCCACCGCTACCTTAAGAACGGATTCAAAGGTCATTTTTCGACCATCGGCCTTATCGGCGGTAACGAAGCCTGCCATAACCTGCTGGGTAAAGGAATCGAAACAACTTCCGGTTCCAGACTCATGCAGCGGGTCCTGCATCATCTTCGCGGCCTGACCGTGCAGTTCCAGGAAGAAACCGAAAACCTGTTCAATCTGGAAGCAACTCCGGGCGAAGGAACATGCTACCGTCTGGCAAAGATCGATAAGAATCTTTATGCCGACATCTACACCTCCGGGGACGGTGTGCCTTACTACACCAACTCGACCCTGTTGCCTGTCGGCGCAACCGAAGATGTCGTCTACGCCCTTGAGCACCAGAATGAATTGCAGACCCTCTACAACGGGGGCACTGTTTTCCATACCTTCCTGGGTGAAGCCGTGCCGGATACCAAATCCCTGCGCAATTTCATAATCAAGGCTATGACCAACACCAAGATTCCGTATATATCGGTGACACCGACCTTTTCCGTCTGCGAGGATCACGGTTATATCTACGGCGAACATTTCAACTGCCCTGAATGCGGCAAGGAAGCCGAAGTATACACCCGCATTGTCGGTTACTACCGTCCGGTAAGCCGCTGGAACAAGGGCAAGCAGGAAGAGTACCGGCAGAGAACCGAGTACAGCCAGAGTTCCTGCTACTGCGACAGATAATTTCTTATCTGGCAGAATCTGCGAATGATTATACAAGGGTCCGGAAGAGCTTTCTTTCCGGACCTTTTGTTTGTGCGGGACATTAAGGTGTCTTTCACCGTGTCGAGCAGAGGCCATGTTTAGCGTCGGTCCCTGAACGAACTCACGGGATTTATCCTGGCCTTATGTTCTGCGTTGAAGCTTGATTAAGCTTTTCCGGAAATGTAGATAGAAGGAGATAGACAACCATAACCGGACCATGAGTATGATATTATCAGCAAGCCAATTGCGGGCCCTGCGTCAGCGAAATGATGAAGAGTTGCGAAAAGGCAATTATGCCAAGTTCGGCTATCCTGCTAATACCATTCAGGATCTTCTGCATACAATTGAGGCCCTGAAGGGTGAGAAAAAGAAATGGAAAAAGGTTGCTCAGGAACGAGGAGACCTTTTGAACAGAATGTCGGAACTGTCCGATGAATATAACAGGTCGAAATAGCCTGTAGAGACCATGCGTATAACCCCGTCCAGCTTTCAGCCGGACGGGGTTTTTGTTTTAGGTTTTTGTATGGCCTAACTCGGACTTGCTTACCCCTGTCCGGAAACAACTTCTTCGACAAATTTTATTTATAATATCTTTGCCTTTCAAAGTATCATATTCGCCTCTTGGCTGTAACACATGAATTTTATAATATTTATTTTAGCCAAAACAGTTGTTTTCTTGTTCCTGTTAACGAACTAAATTCTTAAAATATGATATATTATATGTTTAATTTGTTATAATCATTTCGTTTGGGAATAAAAACGTTAATATGGCTGTTGGGTAAGACTGTTATATGTTTTATTCGTAATTATAGGGGGCGATTTATGAGGATTAAAAGTGTCAATGGCAGGCTGGCGCTGATTATCGCAGCAGTTGTAACTGTTTCTGTTGCTCTTTTTGTTGTGGTTGTGTCGGAGATGACTTCATCGGCAGTTCTGTCAATTCAGGAACAGAACATGGGTGTTCTCAAGAATAAAGTTGTGAGTGAGGTCGAGGAATTTCTTGAAATGTCCAGAAATGATCTACATGGGCTGATCAAGGACAAGGTATTTCTTTCCGGCTTTTCCGAACAGGGAGATGAAATCTCCACTGCACTTCAGATAGAATTGGAAAGTCGTCCGAATCTGATAGCCCTTGCAGCCTTTAATGGTGAAGGCAAGGTGGTTTACGGCAGAAGCCGCGACGGGCGCGATACAACAGGATTGGACCTTCGCTCCCGCGATTATGTGCGCAAGATACTGAACGGCAGTGATTTTGTGGTTTCCGATGTTGTGCGTTCCAAGGATGACGGCAAGCTGATTGTCGTTATGGCCATTCCCGTACGTGACGCCGCCGGTCGGCTTCTGGGGGGAATGTTCACTGCCGTGGACTGGCAGGAATACTCCCACAACATAATAGGCAACATAAAAGTCGGGGATAATGGTTATGCCTACATCCTGGACGGAAAGGGCGTGGTCATTGCCTGTGAAGCAGAAAAAGATGCTGTCCTGAAGAATCTGTCAGATATGCAGTTTGTTAAGGACAGTCTTGCAGCAGACGAAGGCCGCACTTCATACGTGTGGAATGGTGACAGCATCCTCCAGTCTTTTCAGGTTGTTCCTTCTACAAGGTGGGTTGTCTGCATGACAGCCTATGAATCGGATATTACCAGTGCGGCAATAAAGGAGCGCAATGTTCTTATAGGACTCGGACTGCTCATGATTCTGGTGCTTGTCGGGATTATTGTCTTCACCCTGCGCAGACAGGTCACCGGGCCCATGGCCGCGATAAAAGATTTTACCAGTGAAATAGCCGGCGGGAATTTCAAAGCTGAACTGAACGGAAAATTCATATGTGAACTCAAGGACCTTGCCGACAATGTCGAGCATATGGTCGGTGAAATAAAACAGAAGCTTGGTTTTTCCGAAGGGGTTCTCAAAGGACTGGTCCTTCCGTGCGCCATTGTCGGACCTGATAACAGAATGCTCTGGGCCAACAGCCAGATATGCGAATTCGTGGAAAGTAAAGTCAACCCGGATCAGGTCATCGGCCTTACTTCCGGTGAGTTCTTTTACCATGAACCGGACAGAGATACTCTTTCTCGCAGGGCCATAAGGGAAGAAAAGCAGCTCCAGATGGAGGTTGAATACACAACCGCCTCCGGAAAACATAAGAACGTAATGGTCTCTTGTACTCCTTTCTATGACATGGACGGTGCTATGCTCGGTTCGGTTGCGCTCTGGGTGGATATGACCGAGATAAGGGAGCAGCAGCGCAAGATTGAGGAAAACAGCATCATGATTTCCGAAGCTGCGGCCAGTGCCACCGAGATCTCCGATCAGGTGACAAGTTTTTCCGAGGCTCTGGCAGCACAGGTCGAACAGTCCAGCCGGGGAGCCGAGGAGCAGTCCATGATGGTCAGTGAAGCGGCTACCGCCATGGATGAGATGAACTCGACCGTATTCGAGGTCGCACGCAACGCTTCGGCTGCGGCAGATCTGGCTCACGGTTCTCAGCTCAAGGCCGGAGAGGGCGAAAATATAGTTGCTCAGGCCGTGGCAAGCATCAGTCAGGTCCAGTCTCAGTCCGAGCAGATGCGTAACGATATGGCTGAACTCGGAAAGCAGGCGGAAGGCATAGGAAATATAATGGAAGTTATCAGCGATATTGCCGACCAGACCAACCTGCTTGCGCTCAATGCCGCCATTGAAGCGGCTAGAGCCGGAGAAGCCGGGCGCGGTTTCGCTGTTGTCGCAGATGAGGTCCGCAAGCTGGCGGAAAAAACAATGACAGCCACGAGCGAGGTGGGGCAGTATATTTCTTCCATACAGAGCAGCACCAGAACCAATATTGATAACACCGAAATCACGACAAAAACCATCGGCGAAGTCACGGACATGATCAACAGGTCCGGGGAAGTGCTCAAGGAAATTGTGACCAGCATCTCCGAAACAAGCGATCAGGTTCGTTCGATTGCCACTGCATCGGAACAGCAGTCTGCCGCCAGTGAGCAGATAAGCCGTTCCACCGGGCAGATACAGGCCATAGCCGGTGAGACGTCACAGGCTATGAATGAATCAGCCGAAGCGGTAAGCCGTATGTCCGAGCTTGCACATGAATTGAATGAAATTATTGCAAGAATGCAGGCCTGATAAAGGCTGTCCGCCAGGTCATGAATTATTGAATCTGCTTGACCGTTACAGTCGGTAAAAAAGAGAAGCCCCCGCAGTCCTTAAGGACTGCGGGGGCTTCGTGATTCTAGAATGGTTTAAAGAATCCACCAGACTGCGGCCAGTCCGGTAAGAGACATTGTTACGGTGTAGGGGAAGGCCAGCTTGACCATTTCTCCGTATGAGAGCCTGATTAACGGGGCAATGGCTGAAGTCAGCAGGAACAGGAAGGCTGCCTGGCCGTTCGGTGTTGCAACACTTGGGATGTTGGTTCCGGTGTTGATGGCAACGGCGAGCATATCGAACTGTTCGCGGCCGATGGTTCCGCTTTCAAAGGCTTTCAGAGTTTCGGTGATGTAGACGGTCGCTACAAAAACGTTGTCTGAAATCATGGAAAGAACTCCGTTGGCCAGATAATAGGCGGCCATCTGGGTTTTGCCTTCAAGCGCGAGCACGTACTGGATGATCGGGGTGAAAAGGTGCTGGTCGTGGATTACCGCGACAACAGCAAAGAAAACCACCAGAAGCGCGGTGAAGGGCAGAGCCTCTTCAAAGGCGTGTCCGATGCGATGTTCTTCCGTGATCCCGTTCAGGGCGGTGAGAACAACAATGATGGTCAGACCGATGAGACCGACCTCGGCAAGGTGAAGAGCCAGGGCTATGATCAGGAATACAGCCGCGCATGCCTGAATGAACAGGGCGGCTTTCTTCTTGAGGCTCATTTCGCTGTCGTTTTTGCGGTCCTCGGCTTCCAGAATTTCACGAACATTCTGCGGCAGCTGAAATCCGTAACCGAAAATACCGGTGATCTCCAGCAGGGCACAGGTCAGAAGGCCTACGACAAGGACGGGTATGGAAACCGGGGCAACCTTGACGAAAAATTCAGGGAAGTGCCAGTTCATGACATGCCCGATAAGCAGGTTCTGGGGTTCACCGACCAGTGTGCACACACCTCCGAGGGCGGTTCCGACAGCACCGTGCATGAGCAGGTTGCGCAGGAAGCCTCTGAACTCGGAAAGATGGTCTACACATTCGCCGCGCAGCAGCGAATCGTCAGTCAGTGAACATTTACCCGTTGATGCGAAGCGGTGGTAGATTCCGTAGAATCCGTATGCAACCGCGATGATGACCGCAGTAACGGTCAGGGCATCAAGAAAGGCGGAAAGAAAAGCGCCTGCAAAGCAGAACAGCAGTGAAATGGTTACTTTTGATTTGATGCGGGTCAGAATTTTGGTGAAAGCATACTGGAGCATGTCCTTCATGAAGTAGATACCCGCGACCATGAACATCAGAAGCAGGATGACCGGGAAGTTGTGGTGCGCTTCATTGTATACGGTTTCAGCACTGGTCATGCCGAGCGCTACAGCTTCCACGGCCAGCAGGCCGCCTGCGGGAAGCGGATAGCATTTTAGTGCCATGGCCAGGGTGAATATGAATTCAGCGATAAGAATCCAGCCGGTAATGAAAGGCCCGGCAACAGCAAGCAGTATGGGGTTGAGTACGAGAAAACCGATGATGGTCAGTTTATACCAGTCGGGAGAATTGCCTAAGAGATTTTTCTGCAAGGCCTGGGACATTGTTCTTGGCACTGTTGGCTCCTTTTGTCGTTTATATTGTACGGCGTAACGTCCAGCGATTAATGGTTATCAGAGATCGCTGGGCACAAGGGGGTCGATAGACAGTTCCGGATAAAGTCCCTGCAACTCTCCTTCCGGGTACGGCTGGAGAATGTTGAAGGATATGTCCTGTGTCTGCTGGGCATGCCCTGCGGTTTCATCAGAACCGTCCCAGAATGCTCCGTTGCATTCCAGAATATGTTCGATTCTGTGTCTGAAACCGTCCACGAATTTTGCTCCTATTCCTTCAAAAGTCATGTTGCCCAGACGGAACTGCCCCTTGAGGGCGGCGAAGTCGGACAGGGGAATGGAGTGCATTTCAAGATCTTCCTGTCTGCAGATGTAACCCCAGACAAGAGAATCTTCGCGAATTTCCAACGGCTCCTCAGCATCAATAATGGTGTGGGGCATGATTATGGAACCCGCACCGATATTGATCTTGCAGTCATCCTTACCGTTCAGGAAGGAATTGAAACCGACAAAAACCTTTTCTCCCAGGTGGCAGTGGATGACCTTTCCGCCATGAGCGGTAACATCATTTCCTTCGTAGACGGAGTTGATGATGTAGCAGTTTTCCTGGGCGTTTGCTCCCGGACCGAGATCGGAATTTTCGATATAGGCCCGCTGAGCCACAAGAACGTTTTTGTCTACCCGGCATTTTCCTTTGATAACCGCATAAGGGCTTACCGAAGCCCCATCCGGCACAACGAGCATGTTCTCGGGCTTTACAGACGAGTAAATTGGCATGAAGTCTTCTTTGCGATCATCAAAGAAGTCCATCAATATCCCTACCGGTCTGTGGTTTTCCATGCGGATGTATTTGGCAATAATTTCTTCAGGATACTGGTAATTGAACTCGAAGGCACCATCGTTCTTTACCCAGACCCGCCCTGTTTTGATCCGCTTGTGGGAAAGTTCCCCGGCCTGAACATAGGAATACGCCCCCACGGCACAGTCGTGGCAGATCGAGAGATCCACCGAAGAAAACGGCTTGAGAAAGCAGCCTTCCACCGAAGTTCCGTGAATGTTGGCATAATGCAGGGACACTGTGTTGGAAATCTTGAAGGCTTCAAGATTTTCCGGATCATGCGAGTTGTTGTGGACCAGGGTTTTCATCAGAAAACTGTCCCTGACCTTGATTACCTCGTCATCCCTGAGCTTAATTGTCTGGCCTTTGCATTCGACAATGGAACCCTTTCTTTTCAGTTCATCGCCACGGATATCACTTTTATACAGTATGGAGTGATTTACCTTGCATTTCCCGAGGAAATAAGTGCCGCCAAGGCTGGAATGGCGGAAATGAAACATGAGAGGGTGGTTGTAGGTGAGCGCGTAGAACGCGTAATAGAGCGCAAAACTGTCTTCCGGGATGAGGTTCCTTATGTATGGACCTACATCCACCAAAGGTTCACGCAGGTTGATGTTGACCCTGCTTATGACATGGTCAATCAGTCTGTTCAACTGCTTCATAAATCCTTCTCGCTTTTTGTTCTAAGTACCGGAAGTCGTAGGCGGAAACCGGCATCGGGGTTGTAAAACCGGACGGCCCCGGCTACGCCTGCCGGGACCGTCCTGCCTTTTATTTAATTGTTCCTTATAACCGTATATGCCTAGCCCGGCAAGGACACAGGCATGCCCATAAGCGGCCAGACGATTTTTACGAAGATCGCCACGACCACCAGCAGCATGATACTTGCGGGAATTCCGTACATGAAGAATTCTCCCGGTGTGAACTGCTTTGAATCATAGGCAATTGCGTTCGGAGCGGCTCCGACCAGCAGCAGGAACGGCATACCGGCCACAACCAGGGCGGCGAAGAGAATTACTTCGGGAGCAACGCCGAGGTACGGGGCTATGACCAGGGCAACCGGCAGCGAGATGGCTATGGCGGCTACGTTCATGATGAAGTTGGTCATGATCAGTACGAAGAATGCAATGGAAAGGATGAAGACGAATCCGCTGGAATTCTGGAAGAGTACCAGCCAGTTTACCGCCATCCACTTGGCTGCGCCGGTATCCCAGAGACAGAAGCCTATGGACATGGCTCCGGCGAAAAGAAGGATGATGTTCCAGGGAATGTCTTCAAGGTCGTTGATGTCCAGAATCTTGAAGACAAAGAAGGAGATGGAAGAGACCAGAATGATGGCGGTCTTGTCGATGGCCTTGAGTTCGGGGATGAACGAGCGCAGACTCATGATGAGAATTACGCCGCCGACAAGAACTGCGGCCATGATTTCGTTTCTGGAAAGGGGGCCCATCTGCTTGTTGAGTTCACTGGCCTTTTCACGCAATCCGGGAATCACGTCCTTTTCGGGCTTCAGGAAGACCATGAAGAATCCCCAAAGCAGGAAGACCATGGCCCAGCCTATGGGAGCCATATAGTATGTCAGCTCGAAGAATGTGATGTCCTTGCCGAGGATCTGGTTGTAAAAACCGATTGCCACTGCGCCGCGGGCCGCACCGAGCAGGGTGACGATGGAACCGGCACCGGCGATGTAGGCCATGCCGATGAAAAGGCCCTTACCGAACTTGGTGGGCTTTTCACCTTCTCCGTACAGGGAGTAGATGGCCAGCAGCAGGGGATAGACCGTTGCAGCAACAGCGGTGTGGGCCATGATGTGTGTGAGGAGTGCGGTTACGACAAATACGCCCAGATAAATGCGACTGGTCTTTTCGCCTACGACCATAAGCATCTTGTATGCAAGGCGTTTTGTCAGCCCTGTCTTGGTGAAAACCAGCCCGATCATTATCGAGGCGAATATGAAGAGGACGGACGGGTCCATGAAGTCCTTGAAGGCCACCTTGGCCGGGCGGATGAAGAACATCGCCTGCAGCACGCCGATGGCAAGGGAGGTTACGCCGATGGGCACGACTTCGAAAACCCACCAGATTCCGGCGAGCAGAAATACACCGATGGCTCCTTTGGCCTCTTTTGTAAGTACGAAATGTTCCCCTCCCGGATCGATGGCGTCCGGCCAGGCGGGGCAGTAGTATACCAGGGCAAACAGGGCAACGCCCAGCAGCATGAAGAACAGTCTCTTGAAATCGAAACCGGGTCCGGTTGCGGTTGCAGCACTCATTTTATCGCTCCTTGAAATTTCGTCAGTTACAGTTCGCAGGCGAGGATTGCTTTCCTGACGCTTTCAAATATGTCGCCGAGGCGCAGTACGCCGGTTATCCTGCCGTCGCAGTGAACCAGAATCGGTTGATGAAGTCCGAGGACAAAAGCATGCAGAGCCTTATCTATGCTGTCGTCTTCGGACACCATTTCGCTTTTGGCCGGTGTGTGCATCAGTTCTTCCACTTTCATGCCTGCGCATTTGAGACAGAGCGTCTTAAGCGGCTCCGACCAGAGATTGAAGTCGGCATAAACTTTTTGTACGTAATCCTTGGCCAGCACGCTGGGGTGGCCAAGGTGATCCATTTTGAAGTAGCTGGGCTCCATTGATCTGAAGATGTCCAGCATGGTCACCTTGCCGACTACGTTTCCGTCCGCGTCTTCTACCAGAAGATCGCGATGCGGATGGGCGAGTCCATTTTCTTCCCCCTGTTTAACCAGGCTCAGCATTGCTTCCTGGAGGGTGCTTTCCTTTCTCACCCGGCAGTATTCCTCAGCCGGAATCATAAGTTCTTTAACTCTCGGGTTGCTCATTTTTCCCCCTGAATCGGTTGGATGTCCGTGTTGCCGTTTTCTGCCCCGCAGAACCTGCACAGCGTCCTGACCAGAGCGGCAATATCGACCGGAACTGAAATTTCAGCACAAGCCCCCAGATTCATCGCTTCAATGGAAAGCGAAATCTTGTTGTGCCTGTTGATTAGAATAACTTTCAAATCGGGCATGGTTGTCGAAATTGTCTCCATGAAATTCAACGAACTCCGCCCGAACCCGGACAGACCGAGCACAATACCGTCCGGTCTTTTTCCCTCCATGAGCCTTTGGGCGTCATCAAGGTTGCCGGAAGAGAGTGTGTCAAGGCCCGCGCTTTCAAGGCGCTGGGCAAGGTGCTCACGAAATTCGGGATCTTTTTCAACAATCATTATCTTCATGTGCAAGAAGTGTTGTTTTTGCTGCCTGCCGGAGATTCGGCCCATGCAGCTCCCGGATTTATTAAGCACCTGCTGTGCCACAGGAAATATATCCATGTATAACAGTTAGGTGAGAATATAGAAAGATGTGATGTTTCTTTTTGTTTGAAACAAAATGAACTATTGTGAAAACTTTCTCAAGAAACAAAATAAAACAAAATAAAACATACTTGATAAAATGAAGAGGTTTTGACGCGGGGAAGTCTTGAAAATGTTTTATGAAGCGAGGTTAAAACCGGTATGAAAGTTCATGCCCGGCGTGAGTTGTCCGGACTTGTAGGATTCAAGGACCATGGTTACAGGGCCGATGACATCATCGAAAACATGGATTCCTTTCCATTTGAGGTATTGAAAATGTTCTTCATCGATGCCGCCGCAGATGACTGTATCCGATTTTTCCGAGGTCGCCAGCGCGCAGAGATCGTCTGCGGAGGCCTGCGGCAGGACTATTATGCGCTCCTCGGCTTCGGAATTACGTCCGAGCCGGATAAGCATGACGTCTGTGGCCAGATCGAACCGGGGGGCGACATCGTCATCGAGAAGTGGGATGAGCAGCTTTTTGGGCATGGCTTATTCGGTGATAGAGTGTTTTTTGAGCTTGCGCCAGAAGGTCGAACGGGACCAGCCGAGCATGGCTGCCGCATCGCCCTTGCGTCCGCTGCATTTTACCAGAGCGTCCATTATCATCTGTTTTTCCGCTCCGCCCCAGTTTTCCGCCTGAGCATAGCGGCCTCTTTCAACGGACTCCTGTACCGGAGCTACGTATTCCGATTCCGGATTGAGTATTTCCTGTTCGGTCAGGTAGGCTGGTAAATGCCCGGTTCCGATGATGTCGCGGTCACAGAAGTTTGCGGCGTATTCCACGATGTTGCGCAGTTCGCGGACATTGCCGGGGTATGCGTATGTGGCCAGTATTCGGGCCGCCTTTTGGGTGAAACCCTTAATTTTCTTGTTGAATTTGGCGCAGTATTCCATGAGGAAGTGATGCTTCAGGAGCAGAATGTCCTCGCCGCGTTCCCGCAGGGGCGGCAGGTGCAGGTGCACCACATTCAGCCTGAAGAGCAGGTCGGCACGGAAAGTCTTGTCCCTGACCATCTGTTTCAGGTCCCGGTGGGTGGCCACGATAACCCGGACATTGGCATTAAAGCCGCGTGAACTGCCCAGCGGGTGAATCACTTTATCGTCAAGGAACGAAAGAAGTTTTACCTGCAGCGGCAGAGGCAGGTCGCCGATTTCCGTGAGGAAGAACGATCCGTTGTGAGCCAGCTTGATGCGTCCCGGCCTGTTCTCGTTCGCCCCGGTGAACGCCCCTTTGACGTGTCCGAAAAGTTCCGATTCCAGCAGCGTTTCCGGCAGAGCTCCGCAGTTGACCTTGATGAAAGGTCCTCCTGCCCGGTCCGAGGCATTGTGGATGGCCTCGGCCAGCACATCCTTTCCGGTGCCTGTTTCCCCGGTGATGAGCACGGAGGAATCCGTGGCCGCAATGTAGGGAATCATGTTGAAGACCTTGGTCATCTGCGGGCTGGTGCCGACCAGACCGCCCAGCGAGTAGGCCTTGCTGGCCGTGCTGCTCAGTTCCGCCACCTGGCGGATGTCCTGAACGGTTTCCACGAAGCCGGAGATTCGGCTGTTGCTGTCGAAAAGCGGAGCGATGGTAAGCCGTACCGGTATCTTCGTCCTTGCCCGGTCGATTATATCCGCGTCAACGGAGATTGATCCGAAGTCGGCCTTGTCGGCCATTACCGGGCAGCCCTTGAAACAGTAATCGCAACGCAACCCCAGAAAGCATTTCAATCCGGCCATGGAGTCCGGGTCGGCTCCGGTAATGGTCTGCCATGTCCGGTTGACCGTCCGGATACGTCCGTCAATATCCAGCAGAGCAATGCCCACCGGCACCTCGTCCAGCAGGTCGGGCAGGTAGAATCGGTGGTCCATGGGACCGCTTACCATATAGTTGTGTTCGTTTTTCACCTGTCTGCGATAGCATGCCTTGCCCCTGTCCGTCATCAGCATCTGCCAGTAATCCGTAAATTATGCCGGAGCCTTTAAGGACGTACTGTTTTTTATTTGATGCGCTTCGCGCTTTTGATAGACGGATTTTGCCGCCGGCGGCCAAAGGGGATAATCCCCTTTGGAATCCCTAATTGTTTTAGGGGAGTGTATTTGGGGGTTAGTGTGTTCTTTGGGGTTGTTGTGCGCTTTGTAGTGCCGTGGTTGGTGGAATCTGTTGGTAATTTTATTTTTTACCTGTCCTGTCTTCCTGTTTGCCAAGTTTCAGTCCTTTTCAAAAGTTTTTTCCGACTGTATGCTCGCGAAAAGGAAAAAATCCATGAACACATATATTTTTATACCGCCGGTGCGTAAACCTACCGGGGGAATCACGGTCCTTTGCCAGATTGCTTCCATACTTGAAAGAAACGGGTACAACACCCGGCTGGTGATGCGCGATTCCGGCGCATGGATGCCGAGGCTGGAGGAAGGTTATCCGGCACCCGTCGCCTGGGATTCCGCCATCCCTTCCCCGAAAGATATCTGGCTGGTTCCCGAGGGGTGGGTAAACAGCCTTGCTCCCGGACTCAAGGCCGGAGCCAGATGCGTGGTCTACTGCCAGAACTGGGCGTATCTTTTTTCCGCATTGCCCGAAGGGGTTGCGTGGCCCGGTCTTCCCGTATCCTTTCTGGCCGTGTCGCATCCGGTGGAGTGGTTCATGCAGCAGACCGTGGGCAGGCAGTCCCCCGTTCTGCGGCCCGGCATTGATACCGGCCTTTTTCATGCCCCAGAGGAAAAACCGACCGGCCCCCTGCGCATTGCCTACATGCCGCGCAAGAACAAGGCTCTGGCCAGTCAGATACGATCCATCTTCGAGGCCCGGAATCCGGGGCCGGATGTTAAATGGATTGAAATAGCCGGGATGGACGCACAGGGCGTGGCCGAGACCCTGCGTTCCTGCCATATTTTCCTTGCGTCCGGTTTCCCGGAAGGATGTCCGCTGCCCCCGCTTGAAGCCCTGGCCTCCGGCTGTATTCCGGTGGGCTTTTCCGGTTTCGGCGGCTGGGATTACATGCGCCAGCTTGAAGGGGCGCAGTTTAAACCCTGGTGGCCGCTGCGGCAGGTTGCGTGGTCCGGTAACGGTTTCTGGTCCGCGGATGCCGATGTTCTGGACGCGGCATTCAATCTGGAGAAGGCAGTTGCTCTCTGGCGAGACGGCGGACCGAACCTTGACGCGGCCCTTGAATCCGGGCAACAAACCATCCTTTCGTACACCACCGCAGTGCAGGAACGGGCCGTTCTGGATATCTGGCATAATTTCAAGACGGACTGATGGCCTGCAAGCGCAACAAATAAAAAATCAATCAATGCTTCCATAAAAAACGCACCGCATTATTCCTGCGGCTGCGGACATGAGATAAGTTATGGCAAAAAAGAAAAAAAGGGCGCTGCCCCAGAGTGTGGGGATAACGTTTCCCGGAGTGGAAACCCATGCCCATCTGGATCTTGAGGATTTCAAGGACGACCTGCCCGAAGTAATGGCCAGGGCCAAAGAATGCGGGATCGGGAGAATCGGCAATGTTTTTCTGGGGTCGGAGGCTTACCGGAAAAACAAAGGATTGTTCGACAACTACCCGGAAGTATTTTTTATGCTCGGAGTGCACCCGGATGATTCCGGAAAATTCCCTGATACCGAAATAGACGATATGCGCAAGGCCTTTGCTTCCGATCCGCGCCTGAAGGCAGTTGGAGAGATCGGGCTGGATTTTTATTGGGACAGCGCACCCAGAGATGTGCAGGAGGATGTCTTTCGTCAGCAGTTGGCCCTTGCGGAGGAACTTGATCTGCCCGTGGTTATTCATAGCCGCGATGCCCATGAACGGACCCTTGCGGTTCTTGATGACTGCGGCTGGGCCGGAAAACCCCTGCTCTGGCACTGTTTCGGCGGAGACACCGAATCTGCCGGGCAGATAATCGAGCGCGGCTGGTATATTTCCATTCCCGGACCTGTTACATACAGAAAGAACGAGATTGCTCAGGAAGCGGTCAAGTCGATTCCTCTGGACCGGCTGGTGCTTGAAACAGACTGCCCCTTTCTGGCCCCGGAACCATGGAGAGGCAAGCGCAACGAGCCTGCACTGGTTGTCTTTACCGCCGCCAAGGTTGCGGAATTGAAGGGCATGGATGTTAACGATCTATGGAAAATCTGCGCTGATAATGCCGGTCGGTTTTTCGGGCTGTAACCACTGTTTTAGGGAGGCGTGGGTAATTTTGTTGCGCTTTGCGCTTTTTCTTATTTGATTTCGCCGCCGCGGCCAAAGGGTCAGCGACCCTTTGGAGTCCCTGATAGTTTATGGCGGTTTCATTAAAAGCAGCCTCTTAAGTCAATCCCTTTGCGATGTAACTGTGTAAGACATACGGGCAGACTATGATTGAAAGCAGAGTCGTAAATTTTATGGGCGTGCGCATGAATGCCTGGACCATGGCTGAGACTGTGGAAGAGATTTTCTGCCGCATCCGTTACGGCATTTTCACTCAGCATGTGGTCGTCAATGTTGCCAAGCTGGTTAACATGGGGCGTGACGCAACTCTGCGCGAGTCTGTCGAGAGTTGCGACATAATCAACATTGACGGCATGGGGGTGGTCTGGGGTGCCAAATTCCTGGGCCTTGCCGTGCCGGAAAGGGTTGCCGGATTCGACCTGTTCCATGAATTGCTGCAGCGCGCCGCACTGGAGGGCGAGTCCGTATTTCTGCTCGGCGCACGGCAGGAGATAGTTGAACGGGCGGCCGCACGGCTTGAACAGCGGTTTACCGGTCTCAAGATAGCCGGGATTCACCACGGGTATTTCTGGGATGATGAAGAGGCCGTGGTCGAAAAGATTGCCGGGTCCGGTGCCGGGATGCTTTTTGTCGCTATCTCCTCTCCGAAAAAGGAAAACTTCATCAACCGCTGGAAAGACCGGCTCGGAGTGAAATTCGTCATGGGCGTTGGCGGCACATTCGATATTGTGGCCGGAAAATCAAAGCGCGCGCCCCTGCTGATGCAGAAATGCGGGCTGGAATGGCTCTATCGGCTCTTGCAGGAACCGGGGCGGATGTGGAAACGTTACCTGTATACCAACACTGTTTTTGCTTTGAAGCTGCTGCGGGCCAGAATTTTCGGTTTGTTTTAAATTATTGATGAGTTTTTGAAGATTAACCACTCAAAGCGGCGAAGCCCCGCCAATAAAGTTTGGGATCCTTAAACCCTTTTCAAAGGGTTTGAGGCCCCCGGCAGGCCTTACAGTCGCTTAACGAAAAGCTTTGCTTTGAGTTTTAGCGATCTGTTGAGAGCAGAGATGCCGTCGGAGACAAGCTCCCGGCAGGGCGTTCCGCGAGGTCGGCGGAGCAAAATTCTATGAACAGCCGTTCCGGGCCAGCCCAAGGGCTTCGTACACGGCTTTCATGTCTACGTTCTGGCGCACTGTCTCGGCCAGCCTGTCCAGAGCTTCTTCCATTCCGTATGCACTCTGTATTTTTTCCAGTTTGGGCAGTCCTTTTTCTGCCCTAAGAGAGTCGATGAACCAGCGGCGGAACGGGTCGGCATCGAAAATTCCGTGCAGGTAGGTTCCCCATATTCTGCCGTCCTTGCTGCCGAAACCAAGCGCTTTGGAAACCGTGACTCCGCCGGTTATCCCTTTGGGAACTACGGCTGCCCGGACGGTGGGCAGCAGCGGCTCGGTCTTTCCGTGGTGGATTTCATAACCCTGCACTTCCATCTTGCTTTGGGAATGAATGCCTTCTGTGCGATTCAGGGTCTTTTCCGCCGCAAGTGTTGTCTTTAACGGCAACAACCCCATGCCTTCCGCTGTCCCGCCGGATTCTATGCCTTCCGGGTCTCCTATGAAGCTTCCCATCATCTGAAAGCCTCCGCATATCCCGACTATTACGGATTTATCCCGCAGAGCTGCGACGGCTTTGGCCAGTCCTGTCTTCTGGAGGTGTTCCAGATCGGAGATTGTGGATTTGCTTCCGGGCAGGATTACCGCATCTGGGGTGCCCAGATCTTCCGGGCGGTCTACGATGCGCAGGTCCACATCCGGTTCATTTCGAAGTGCGTCGATATCGGTAAAGTTGGATATCCGCGGCAGGTCGATGCAGACAATGTCTACGCAATCGCTGCGTTTGCCCCTGCTGCCTGATTTTCTGATGTCTTCTTTGAAGGATACCGAATCCTCATCCGGGAGTCCTAGGTCGGTTATGTAGGGGATGGTTCCCAGAACCGGCTTTCCGGTGTGGGACAGGGTGAAATCCAGGGCCGGGGTGAGCAGGGAAGCATCTCCCCGGAATTTGTTGAGCAGGAATCCGCAGACCATGCGGCGTTCAGCCGGTTCCAGCAGGTCCATGGTCCCGGCCAGAGAGGCGAAAACTCCACCCCGGTCGATGTCGCCGGTTATGATTACTTTGGCCTGCGCATATTCGGCCATGGCCATATTTACGATGTCGTGCTGCTTGAGATTTATTTCCGCAGGGCTTCCGGCTCCTTCAATGACCATGATGTCGCGGTCCGCGCTCAGGGAATCGTATGCGGCCTTGGCTGCTTCAAAGGCCGTGGGTTTGTATTCCACGTACTTAAGCACCTTCATGTTGCCGACCGGTCTGCCCATGACTATGACCTGCGACCCGGTATCGCTACCCGGTTTCAACAGCACCGGATTCATGCGTACATCCGGTTTCATTTTGCAGGCCGCCGCCTGGGTAACCTGAGCCCGGCCCATTTCCAGCCCGTCGTCGGTGACAAATGAATTCAGCGACATGTTCTGGGCTTTGAAGGGGGCTACCCGGAATCCGTCCTGCAGGAAAATCCGGCAGAACGCTGCGGCGAGGATTGATTTTCCGGCATTGGAACATGTTCCCTGAATCATGAGGGCGGGAGTTTTTGGCTTTTTTGCTGCTTCCGGTTCCATGCCGGAGAAAGAACGCAGCCCGTTTATGAGGGTTCTGTTTTCCTCCTGCGTGCGGACAGCGATGCGGAAATATGTGGAGTCCAATCCGTCAAAGTTGCCGCAGTGGCGCACGGCAATTCTTTTTTCCAGCAGATGATTTATGAGCCCTTCGGCATCCATGCCCACCCGCTGTACCTGACAGAGCATGAAATTGGCCTGTGACGGCAGCGCCTGAATTCCGGGAACGAGATTTATTTCGTGTACCAGCTCCTCGCGCAGCCGGATTGTTTCTTCGACTGTCCTGCGCTGGTATTCCTCGTCTCGGAGGCAGCGCAGCCCGACCTTCTGGGCCAGGGTGTTAACGGACCAGCAGGGCAGAACGCATTTCAGTTCCGCGATTATTTCCGCAGAGGCGAAGGCCAGCCCCAGACGCAATCCCGGTATGGCGTAAAATTTGGTCAGTGAGACGATGGTGATCACGTTCGGCGGACGTTGTCCGGTGAGTCTCTCAAGGCCGGGCACGAAGTCCGCGAAAGATTCATCAATTATGAAACGGGAGTCTGGATGTCTGAGGGCCAGTTTTCTAAGCTCCTGCGGATCAAAGGCCGTGCCGGTGGGATTGTTGGGCTGGGCAATAAAAACCAGAGCCGGGGAAGCCTCCAGAAAATCCGAGAGTGTATCGAAGTCCGGAGTGAAATCCTTTCGGGAATCGAGCGGAATCTGTTCGGTCTTGAGCCCGGCCAGTTTGCATGAGCGCTCATAATCCACGTAGCAGGGAACCGGAATTACTGCCCGTTTGAATCCGCCGATGCGCGCCGTTGCAGCCAGCAGTTCGGAAGCCCCGTTACCGGCCACGCATTCGGTGGGCCAGACGGAATATTTTTCACAGGCGGCGAGGGTCAGTTCCGTGCATTCCGGGTCCGGGTAACGGTCCACCTCTTCAATGGCCTTTGCAACTTCCCGGCGCAACCATGCGGGCGGCCCCAGCGGATTGATGTTGGCTGAAAAATCGACCAGATCAGCACAACCGCATCCGGCCTGACCGGCCAGTTTGCGCAGGTTTCCGCCATGGTCGTATTTTTTTTCTCCGGTGACAGTCCGCGTAAGATCATTTTTCCGGGATTGCATGCGTATCTCCAAAAAATCAGGAAAATTTATAAATGAACCCTATAACCGGAAACAGGGCGTGATTCAATGTGCCGGGGCTAAAAATCCGGTTGAAAGCTGAATTCCGGATGATTAGCAGTCTGTGCCGACAATAGTGTTACGCCCGTGCTGTTTGGCTTGGTAGAGTCTCTCGTCGGCTTTTTTCAACAGCTCGTCGGCGGAAGCTTTTTCGCATTCGTCTATGGATGCCACCCCGGCGCTTACGGTTATTCCTATTTTCCCTTCTGCGCATGAAATTATGTGCTGTTCGCAGGCCTTGCGGATTCTTTCGGCAACGGCTTCAGCTTCATCCTTGCCGGAACCGGGCATGAGGATGGCGAATTCCTCGCCGCCGTACCTGCACGGCAGGTCCACTCCCGTGCGACAGCTCTCATTGAGTATCCTGCCCACTGATCTCAGTACGGCATCTCCGCAGGCATGCCCGAATCTGTCGTTGACGCATTTGAAATGGTCCACGTCCAGCATGACCATTGAAAGAGGACCGCCCCGGCGTTTGTAGCGCTGGACTTCGTCATTGAGCCGGATGAACAGGTAGCGCCGCATGTACAACCCTGTGAGGCTGTCTTCTATGGTCTGGCGGAACAGTTCCGAATTTTCGAATGATATGGCGGCCACGGTGGAAACTATGCCGAGCTGGAAAAGTTCCGAAAGCTCCCACGGCCTTTCCATTTCCCTGTACAGGGTCACGAAGCCGCGAATGTGATCGCGGGCTCCGACCAGAGGGATGCACAGGCAGGTCTGGCTTGAATTGCAGCAGTCCGCCGGGAGGGGATAGACTGAATTGTCGCAGACCGGGCGAATCACCGGCTTCAGTGATTGCGAGGCCTCGACCATGGCTTTGGTGAGCGGAATCTCCTCATCTATTATGAACCTGCGCTGTTGCAGGGAGGCGGCCACACCTTTGAGTTCCTTGTATTCATCGTACATCATCAGGGTGGCATCCTTGCATGATCCGAGATCGCAGAATGCTTCGATAGTACGGTCAATGAGCACATCGCGATCCACTTCCATGGCCAGCAGCCTGGTAGCGAAGTTCACGGTAAGCAGGGTGGCATCAAAATCAAATTTATCTATGGTCATAGTCTGTTCAGGTTTATTCGGTTTTTACGGACAGGCGACAATAAACCAATTTACGGGCAGGGACTGATCATGTCCACAAAAACGTGGATTTCAGAACATGCAATGCAAAGGCGAAGCTGCACGAAAAGCACAGCTTCGCCTTTTGATGATTCAATTATATGCCCTGTTGGAATTCCCGATACTTCAGAAGGTTGATTCTGTAAATTTTTCCCGTAGAAGTTCGTGTTACCGGATATTCCGAGAGTTCCCATCAGACCGGACTGGTTGGGCTGATGAGGCCGTTGAAATTGTGTTCCGGATTATACCCCGAGTTTGTCCGCGATGCTTTTGGCCGCGCGGCGTCCGGCGCCCATGGCCGAAATTACGGTTGCCGATCCGCCTGCGATGTCTCCGCCGGCGTAGACGTTGGGGATGGAGGTTTCGCCTGTTTCCGGATCGGTGACAATGTATCCGCGCTTGCTCAGCTCAAGGCCGGGGGTCGCTTCCAGCAGGACCGGGTTGGCTCCGGTTCCCACGGCCAGGATGACCATATCCACTTCAAGTTCTTTGGTCTTGCCTTCCACAGGAACCGGACGGCGGCGGCCGGAATCGTCCGGTTCGCCAAGTTCCATAACCTGCAGGGTCATGGACTTTACGTGCGAATTCTCATCACCGTTGATGGCGATGGGCGAAGTCAGCAGTTCCAGTTGAACGCCTTCTTCAATGGCGTGATGCAGTTCTTCGCGTCGTGCGGGCATTTCTTCCTGAGTACGGCGGTAGGTGATGTAGACATTTTCGGCACCGAGGCGCAGGGCGGTGCGGGCCGCGTCCATGGCTACGTTTCCGCCGCCGATGACTGCCACATTGCGTCCTTTGGGGGCCGGTGTGTCGTATTTGGGGAAATCGTACGCCCTGCCGAGGTTGATGCGGGTGAGATATTCGTTTGAGGAGTACACACCGACAAGGTTCTCGCCGGGGATGTTCATGAACCACGGCAGTCCGGCGCCTACTCCGATGAAGACCGCGTCGAAGCCGTCATCGAAAAGTTCCTGCACGGTGACGGTCTTTCCGCCGACATAGTTGGGCAGGAAGGTCACGCCCTTGGACCAGAGGGCACCAACTTCGCGGGCAACGATTGATTTGGGCAGACGGAATTCCGGGATGCCGTAGATGAGTACGCCGCCGATTTCATGCAGGGCTTCGTACACGGTTACAGGCACACCTCTGGCTGCGAGGTATCCGGCAACAGTCAGACTGGAAGGCCCGGAGCCGATACAGGCTACTTTGAACTGATCGTTCGGCAGGCTGCATGCGGTGTGTCCGGTGATCATTTCACAGGCCGAATCGCTGTCAAAGGTGTCTGCGACAAACCTTTCAAGTCTTCCGATGGCTACCGGTTCGTATTTTTTGCCGAGTATGCATGACCCTTCACACTGATTTTCCTGCGGACAGACTCTGCCGCAGACAGCGGGAAGGGAGTTGGTTTCCTTGATGACCCGGTAGGCGGATGGAATATCACCATCCGCCAGATGCTTGATGAACCCTTTGATGTCGATTTCCACCGGACAGCCTTTCTGGCACATGGGCTTCTTGCACTGCAGGCAGCGGGCGGCTTCGGCCATGGCCTGTTCCTTGGAATAGCCGAGGGCTACTTCCTTGAAATTCTTGTTGCGTACATCCGCAGGCTGTTCGGGCATGGGGGTGCGGGTGGGGGTGAAATTCTGCTTGTTAACCATGATCCCTCCTGAACAGTTCCATTGAGGTGTTTTCCTGCTCCTTGTACTGGGCGAGGCGCATTTTCAGCTCGTTGAAGTCGACCTTGTGACCGTCGAACTCGGGTCCGTCCACGCATGCGAATTTGGTTTCGCCGCCGATATTGCAGCGACATGCCCCGCACATGCCTACGCCGTCCACCATAATGGAGTTGAGGCTTACGGTTGTTTTTACGCCGAACGGTTTGGTTACCTTGGAAACGGCTTCCATCATGGGAACAGGGCCGATAGCCACGACTTCTGATACGTCTTTATCTTTTTCCAGCCTGTCGCGCAGAACATCGGTTACAAAGCCTTTGTGCCCGGTGCTGCCGTCATCTGTTGCTATCAGCAGCTCGGGGCAGAATCCGCCGAGTTCGTCACAGAAAAGGAGCAGGTCCTTGCTGCGTGCACCCACAATGGCGACAACATGGTTGCCGGCCCTGTGGTGGCCCTTGGCTATGTGATGCATGGCCGCGATTCCGGTTCCGCCGCCCACGCAGATTACCGTGCCGGATTTTTCTATGTGTGTGGCTTTGCCAAGCGGACCGCAGACATCAAGAATGCTGTCGCCTTCGCTAAGACTCTCAAGCAGGGCGGAACTCTTGCCGACAACCAGATAGACTATGGTTATTGTGCCGGCTTCCGGGTCGGTGTCCGCTATGGTGAGGGGGATTCGTTCCCCTTTCTCGTGGATGCGCAGAATGACGAAGTTGCCTGGTTTTGCCTTGGCGGCAATTTGGGGACAGTCAATGACCAGCATGCTTGTCTGGCCGGGGATTAGTGCCTTTTTTGTCAGAATTTGATTGCTCATAGTCTCCTACACTGCTTAAGTTTAAGGGGAAGTTACTGTTTTGCCCCTCGGAAAGCAAGACTAAGTCTTCTGCACTTGCCAAACCTGCTGAAGCGTACTATGTTTATGTTACTTAGCAGATCTATATTTTCATAAGCTTCCACGGATGGAAGCCGAAAATCCCGAGTATCCTTCATGGAAGAATGCGAGAAAGTCGCAGATACGGCGGATTGCCCTTGTCGGCAGTCGGCCTTTTTTGGTGCTTTAGGGATGGTTTTTATTTCGGAGTGAGCAATGAAAATAGCTACGCAGGGTCTCAGCAGATACTCTGAGAACATGAAGTTGTGGTCCGGGCAGACCGAAAAGGAAGCCGAAAGTGTTGCTGCGCGTGTAAAGACACGCAGTTTCGGTTTTCGTATCGGTAAGCTGGGCGTAAACTTCACTGCAAAGGACCTCGAATTTGAGCCGGGTGATGCCGCAAAGGCCTCACAGGATTTCCGATCAAAAGCCTACCCCCGAACCCAGAGCGAAGAACGTCATGTTCAAAACGTGTCTCAGCAGTTGGCGTTGACACAGGCTGCTCTTTCGGAGGACTCCGCCACATTCAACCCAGGATCTTCCGGTTACATGCGGGCCAGGGCCGTCAATGCATATTCTCAGCAGGCTGCCAGTCTTGATTATGCTCTTCCGGGCAGCACGCTTGGCAAAGTCTGATATTCAGTGTTTCAGGGAATAGCCCGCCAAAGCAGTAGCTTTAATCCTGTACGGATATATATTTTGTCTGGTAGGACAACCACCCGTAATTGTTTACAGCTTATCCCCGAATTCAGTGTAGTACGGTGTATGTTTGCAAAAAAAGACCTCTTTGCATTAATATAATTTGATGGGTCAATCAATCGTTTTTGTAATAAAAATGGAATAAAGTTCTTCATGGCGTAATATCCGTATCATTTACGGTATGTTTGACCGGGCTGCATCAGCGAATGCTGAAGCAGCCTTGTTTTTTTGGTGGAAAGTGAGCTTTTTAGCGTATGTTATATGTATAACTGAGTGTTACGCAGGTTCTTTTTATTCCGCGGCGTATTGTCGGGATGGCGGGCATTCTGTATTAGACAGTTACGAACAAATACCGTAATAAGAAATCCCTTTATTTTTTTGGGAGGGGCAACTGCTTCATCTTGTAAATAACTTCAAGCCGACTGCCGATTTGGGGATGTCGACAATTTTAATATGGCAAAAAGAGAAAACATAAGAAATTTCAGCATAATAGCGCATATAGACCACGGTAAGTCCACTCTTGCCGACCGTATCCTGGAACTGACCGGACTGGTCACGGAACGAGAGAAAAAAGCTCAGTATCTGGATAAGATGGAGCTTGAGCAGGAACGCGGAATTACCATCAAGGCGCAGAGTGTGCGTATCCCGTACCAGGCTTCGGACGGCCGGGAATACATCCTTAACCTGATCGATACTCCCGGGCATGTGGACTTCAGCTACGAAGTTTCCCGCAGTCTGGCCGCATCGGAGGGAGCGTTGCTGGTCGTTGACTCCACTCAGGGGGTTGAGGCTCAGACCCTTGCGAACGTTTTTCTGGCTCTGGATCATGACCTTGAGATCGTGCCTGTTCTAAACAAGGTCGATCTTCCCAGTGCCGACTGCGAGCGCGTGGCCCAGGAGATTGAGGAAGTCATCGGTCTGGACTGCTCCGATCCGATTATGATCAGCGCGAAAACCGGTCTCAATGTGGAGCGGGTGCTGGAGGCAATAGTCACGGACCTGCCTGCTCCGGAAGGAGATCCGGATAAGCCGCTCAAAGCCCTTATTTTCGATTCCTGGTATGATTCCTATCAGGGTGTTGTTGTGCTGTTCAGAATTCTGGACGGGACAATCAGTAAGGGTGACAGAATACAGATTTATTCCACCGGAAGGACATTTGACGTGACCACGCTCGGGGTCTACACTCCCGAAGCTCAAAAGGTTAATACGCTGTCCGCAGGGGAGGTCGGGTTTCTGTGCGCCAGCATGAAGGAACTGAACGACGCTCCCGTCGGGGATACGATCACTCTGGCTGCTGATCCGGTCAAGGAACCTTTTCCCGGGTTTCAGGAAGTGAAACCCATGGTTTTCTGCGGGCTTTATCCAATAGAGCCTGCTGAATACGAACCCCTCAAGTCAGCACTGGAAAAGCTTCAGCTCAATGATACTGCCTTCTCTTTTGAGCCGGAGACTTCCACTGCGCTCGGTTTCGGTTTTCGTTGCGGTTTTCTAGGACTGCTGCACATGGAAATCATTCAGGAGCGCCTTGAGCGCGAGTTTCAGGCAAAATTGATTGCCACTGCTCCTTCGGTTGTCTACCAGGCCACGCTCAATAACGGCAGTGTGCTTGAGATCGACAACCCGAGCAAAATGCCTGATGCAGGAGAGCTTGAATCCCTTGCAGAGCCTTATTGCAGGCTGGAGATTCACGTTCCCAACGAATACGTCGGGGCTGTTTTGAAACTCTGCGAGGAAAAACGCGGTATTCAGAAGGATATGCGTTACCTGACCTCGTCAAGGGTCATCATCACATATGAAGTTCCTTTCGCGGAAATCATGTATGACTTTTTTGACAAGCTCAAGTCCCACACCAAGGGATATGCCTCGCTTGATTATGAAATTATTGATTACCGTGAATCGAACCTGGTCAAGCTGGATATTCTGATCAACGCCGACCCGGTGGACGCGTTTTCGGCCATTGTGCATAAGGATTCCGCCTATCCTTTCGGCCGTTCGCTGGCCCTCAAACTCAAACGGGCCATTCCTCGGCAGATGTTTGAAATAGTCATACAGGCGGCCATAGGACGCAAGATCATCGCCAAGGAAAGGGTGGCGCCGTTTCGCAAGAACGTGACCGCGAAGTGTTACGGCGGCGACATCACCCGCAAACGCAAGCTTCTTGAAAAACAGAAGGAAGGTAAAAAACGCATGAAGAAGATGGGGAATGTTGAAATTCCCCAGGAAGCATTCATGGCCGTTTTAAAGGCTGGCGAAGAATAATTAAAAATGCTACCCCCTGCGAAACTACGCAGGAAAAGACAAAGGATATTATAATGAACCCCAGATGGCAGAGCACTCTCAAAGAGTATATAGAGGCGCTTTTCATCGCGCTTGTGCTGGCCCTTTTTATCAGAACTTTCATTGTGCAGGCGTTCAAGATACCTTCCGGGTCCATGCTGCAGACTCTGCAGATAGGCGATCACCTGCTTGTAAGCAAGTTTACATATGGTGTTAAAGTCCCGTTCACCGACAAGGTTATCGTGCCGGTCGGTGATCCGGAATACAAGGATATTATTGTTTTCAGATATCCCGGTGATCCAAGCAAGGATTACATCAAGAGGGTTATCGGAGTTCCCGGTGACACTGTTGAAATCAAAAACAAGAAAGTTTTTGTAAACGGCAAGGAACTGAACGAACCTTACGTTCAGTATACGGACAGTGCCCATGTTTCAACTCTGCGTGATAATATGCCCGCGCGGAAAATACCCGAAGGCGAATATTTCGTCATGGGTGACAACCGCGACGGTTCCAATGATTCCCGGTTCTGGGGCAACGTGCCCCGCGAGAATATCTTAGGAAAGGCGTGGATAATCTATTGGTCTTGGGGCGGTCCCAAGACCGTCCGCTGGGAGCGCATTGGCGATCTGATCCATTAGCGCAGCAGGTTGAATCTGGATATAAGAAAGCCCCGGTGCAGTCGCGCCGGGGCTTTAGTTTTGTCCTGTGTTCGTCTGGCCGGAGTAAGGGGGAACAGTGCCCGTGCAACCGGAATCTGGCAGCCTGCATTGCTCCGGGTATTGTAATGTGTTGCCTGTGCCTGTTTCTTCTGCTAGTTATCTCCTAGTAATTTTTTTTGATAGATCGTGACCTGTTTCCGGTCGATCCGTTTTATTTCAGAACCACTTTTTTTGGAGTTTCCACTTTAATATGGCTTCGATTTTCGACAAAATACTCGGTTCGTTTTCCAGCGACCTCGCTATCGACCTCGGTACCGCAAACACCCTGGTCTATGTGAAAGGTAAAGGCGTTATGCTCAGTGAGCCCTCCGTGGTCGCGGTCAAGAGGGACGTCAACGGGGGCAGCAAGGTCCTTGCGGTCGGGTTGGAAGCCAAGAGAATGCTTGGCAGGACCCCCGGCAACATTGTTGCCATCAGGCCTATGAAGGACGGCGTTATCGCCGATTTCGAGGTTACTGAGGCAATGCTGCGCCATTTTATTTCAAAAGTGCACAACAGTCGCCGTCTGGTCCGTCCCCGGATCATGATCTGCGTGCCCACCGGTATAACCCAGGTGGAAAAAAGAGCGGTAAAGGAAAGCGCCCAAAGCGCCGGAGCCCGTGAGGTTTATCTCATCGAGGAACCCATGGCCGCGGCAATCGGGGCCAACCTGCCCATTACAGAGCCTACCTCCAACATGGTAGTCGACATCGGCGGCGGAACATCGGAAATCGCAGTTATCTCCCTTTCCGGTATTGTTTACGCCCGGTCAGTGCGTGTGGGCGGCGATAAAATGGACGAAGCCATCATGCAGCATGTTAAGCGCAAATATTCCATGCTGATAGGTGAGTCCACCGCTGAATCCATCAAGATCAAGATCGGTTCCGCTTTTCCGCTGGGAGACGAGTTGGAGATGGAAGTCAAGGGGCGCGATCTGGTTACCGGTATTCCGCAGAACATCCTCATCACTTCCGAGGAAATCAGAAAGGCCATTTCCGAGCAGGTGGATTCCATTGTTCAGGGAGTGCGTGTAGCTCTTGAACAGACTCCTCCGGAACTCGCGGCCGACATTGTTGACCGTGGTATAGTTCTCACCGGTGGCGGCGCTCTGCTCAAGGGGCTTGATCATCTCCTCAGTCAGGAGACGCACCTGCCCATAACCGTGGTGGACCGTCCTCTGGATGCTGTTGTTATCGGTTCCGGCAGGGCTCTGGACGAGATAAATATTTATAAGGACGTAACTATTGATTAACTCCGTTTACAGCGGAGAAAACAGATGCGCCGGTCCCTGGCGGGACGGCTTCGGACATAGCTACCGAAGTTCGGCGCTATCATGATGCAGACAGAAGGGGCGGGGATGGCTTTGACGTCCCTGTAGCCCCTTTTTCTGTCTTCGGGATTTTGTTGTTATCAGATCGGCTACCGATCTTCAGTCCTTAATCAGAGGTCTCAGCGTGAAGCTCAAGCGTGCCGCCATAGCCGTAATCCTCGGCCTTTTCGTCTGCCTCAGTCTTTATTCATGGAACCTGAGGTCCGGGCAGTTGGACCGGTTGTCCGGCGTTTCCGGGCTTGAAGCCGTTAAATGGGTTCTTTGGCCCGGTGAATGGATTCATGATCACGCCGTCGCCTTCTGGGACCGGTATATCTATCTTGTCGGTCTGCGAGAACTTAACGATAAGCTCAGTTCCCAGAACAGTCTCATGCGTCTTGAAATCATGAAGCTGCGGGAGAAAGCCGCGGAAGCCGAGAGGCTCAGGAAGCTTCTGGATATGGATGCCGTAGACGGATGGGAGACAGAGGGAACCAGAATTATTGCCCATAGGATGGGCCCTTCTGCAGCCCTTGATTCAGTCATTGTTGCCAAAGGTTCATTTTCAGGGGTAAAATCCGATGCCCCGGTGCTCACCCCGGAGGGGGTAATGGGCCGGGTGGTGGAGCCCGGTTTCACTGCTTCCCAGGCGATGCTCGTCACCGACCGTAACAGCCGTATTTCCGTACGCGGACAGTTGAACCGTTCCGCAGGGCTGCTCATCGGTAACGGAGACGGCGAGCCTCTGAGCGTGAAATACATGAAGATCAACGCTCCCGTGGATGAGGGCGAGATCCTGGTCACTTCCGGACTTGCCGGGATATTTCCTCCCGGATTGCCGGTTGCCCGCATCACTTCTGTTGAGCGTTCCGACATCTCCCTCTTCCTTAAGGTTGAAGCCGTTCCTCTGGTGGATATGGAGGATACCGAAGATGTTCTCCTGCTGTACAGGACCATCGCTCAGAATGCCACGTCATCCGGAAATTCCACAGTGTCCGGCAACTCCACTGCAACAGCGGGAGAGTGACGATGTTTCCTGTCTTCTGGTGGGCTGTCTTCACATTCGCGGCTATCTGGGCTCAGAAAACGGTGCCCGGCGTTGATTTTATGGCCCCGGGAGTCCTGCTTTGCCTGCAGCTTAATAAACGTACCCAGCTTTTCTGGCTTATCTTTTTCTGGTCGCTTATACAGGATGGTATCGGCGGTCTGCCTTTCGGCTATTCCGTGGCCTGGTATCTTTCCATTCTGGCTCTTTATCGCGGGGGAGAGATGTTTTTCGATGTGCAGTCCATGATGTTCGCATTGCTTTGCGGGGGTATGCTCGGGGTGATGCATGTGGCCCTTACCGCTACCATGTCCATGCTTGCCGATATGGCATTTGTGCCGGATCGTTATATTTACGAAGGCGTTATTCAGGCTGTGGTTTTTCCCGTGGTCTGGCTGTTGCTGAAGCTTGTCTATCCGTCGGGGTTCAAGAATGAGCCTGTATGAATCCAAAAAACAGGAACCTCCCAAAAACGGTCTGCTGCTGTTGCAGGGGCTGATTCTTCTGCTTTTCTGCATTTTTGCGTTGCGGTTCTGGTATCTCCAGATTCACAAGGGGGAGTATTTTTCGGAGCAGGCGCGAAACAATCAGTTGCGGCAGGACAGTCTCTATGCCCCTCGCGGTCTTATAAGAGACCGGAACGGCCGGCTTCTTGCCGTTAATGAGCCTGCCTACGCACTGGGTATCGTTCGCGAAGACTGCAAGGATCTGGAAGGAACTTTGCGCACGGTGGCCGAATGGACCGGCGTAGACCTTGAAAAGATCAGGAAGACGTTCAAGAAGTCCAAGCGGCGTGTTAAACCGTTCGAACCCCTCATTCTTGTTCCCAATCTTACATTCGAGCAGGTTGCTCTTATTGAAGCTAATTCACTGCATTGGCCCGGACTTGAGGTTGTTGTGCGTCCGCGGAGAAGATACATTCAGGGCCCTTTGCTTTCTCATGTGCTGGGTTACGTGGCTGAAGTGGATGAAGAAGAGCTTGAAGCCGATTCCGACCTGGCTGTGGGCGATTATGTGGGCAAACAGGGATTGGAATATGTACTTGAGAAGCGCTTCCGCGGGGTCAAGGGACGTCGGCAGCTGGAAGTCGATGCCACCGGGCGGCGTCTGAAGGAACGCGTTCTGACGCCTCCTGCTGCCGGAGAGGACATAGACCTTTCCATCGATCTGGATCTTCAGGAACTCGGCGGGAAGCTTCTTGAAGGCAAATCCGGATCCGTCCTGGTTATGAATCCGGATAACGGACAGATTCTGGCTTTTGTCAGCGCGCCATCCTACGACAACAATTCCTTTACCGTCGGACTGAGCAAGAAGGAATGGGAGACTTTGCGTGATGACCCCAGAACTCCGTTGCAGAACAGGGTCATCCAATCGGTCTATCCTCCGGGTTCGGTCTTCAAGCTTACCATCGCCGGAGCAGGTCTGCACTATGGAGTGATTACTCCCGAGGATACCGTTTACTGCCCCGGATTCGTCAAGCTCGGCAAGTATACGTTCCGGTGCTGGAAACGGGGCGGGCACGGAGAAACAAATCTTGAAAAGTCGCTGGTTGAGTCCTGTGACGTCTATTATTACAAACTGGGAATGAAACTCGGCGTAGACAGGATGAGCGAGTTTGCGCGCAAATCCGGATACGGAGAGCTTACCGGAATATCCCTGCCGCATGAAAAAGCGGGGCTTATCCCTACCCGTGCGTGGAAGCGCAAGAGGTTCGGAGAGATCTGGCATCCCGGTGAAAACCTGAACTTTGCTATCGGCCAGGGGTATACGCTGGTGACTCCGCTGCAGGTGGCCAGGACAATTTCCGCCATTGTCAACGGAGGCAGGTTGCTGCGTCCGCAGCTTCTTGCCGGGGAACCGGCCGAGGAACAGGGGCGGTTGCCGCTTACAGACGCTCAGAGAGAGCTGATTCGCAAGGCCATGATAAAAACAGTTGACGGCGACCACGGGACTGCCCGCAGACTGCGCAGGAAAGGTGTTATAACCGGCGGAAAAACCGGGACCGCACAGGTGGTCAAACTCACCGATGAACTGAAGAAGATGAAGGACAAGGATATCCCCTATAAATACCGGGATCATGCCTGGATGGCCAGCTTTGCGGAAAAAGGATCCAAACGGTACGTGGTGGTCTGCATGGTGGAGCACGGTCTGCACGGCGGGTCCGGGGCCGGTCCTGTGGTCAAGGCCATCTATGATCACCTTTTTGCTGAAGAAAAGGACGCTAAATAATGTCTCCCGTTGACAGAAGACTCCTCACCCACATGAACTGGCTTTTGCTGGGACTGGCTGCACTGCTGTTCTTCGTAGGCGTGCTCAACCTGTATTCAGCAAGCGGTTTCAGGCTTGAGGAAGGGATGAGTGTCAGTTCATTTTACCAGAAACAGCTGATCTGGGGACTGCTCGGTTTTGCCGGAATGATCACCTTCATGCTTTTCGATTACCGGCATCTGCAGACCATAGCCTGGCCGTTGTTTCTGGTCACGGTTGTCCTGCTGCTGGCTGTTCCGCTGGTGGGCAAGACCATTTATGGCGCAAGGCGCTGGCTCGATCTCGGATTTTTCAATTTTCAGCCGAGTGAAATGGCGAAGATCACAATTCTTATCATCGGCGCGAAAGTCCTTTCGCGCAACAGTGATCCGCTTAACCTCAAGAATCTGGCCTATGTTGTCGGGGTAGGTATTATCCCGGCCGGTATGGTCATTATTCAACCGGACCTCGGGTCCGGGCTCAACATCCTGCTCATTCTGGGCGGGATGATTCTGTACAGGGGGCTTACGCCCAAGCTGTTCAAAACACTGGCTCTGGTCGGGCCCTGTATCATCCCGGTAGGCTGGCTTTTTCTGCATGACTACCAGAAGCGCAGGATAGTCTCCTTCATGAATCCGGCCAGCGATCCGCTGGGGTCGGGGTACCACATTATCCAGTCCGAAATAGCCATCGGTTCCGGCAAGATCTGGGGTAAGGGATTTCTGGGCGGAACCCAGTCCCAGCTGCGGTTTCTGCCGGAAAAGCATACCGACTTCGCCATAGCCGTTTTCGGAGAGGAGTGGGGTTTTGCCGGGGCCATGTTCCTGCTGACCATGTTCTGTGTGTTTCTTTATCAGATGGTGGTCACTGCGCGGGACGCAAAAGACCTGTTCGGAAGCTACCTTGCGGCAGGCGTGTTCTTTTATTTCTTCTGGCAAATCCTTATCAATATGGGTATGGTCCTCGGACTAATGCCAGTAGTGGGAATTCCCTTGCCCTTCATCAGTTACGGAGGCAGCGGAACCGTTGTAAATCTTTGCCTCGTGGGGCTCGTTCTTAACGTGTCCATGAGGCGTTATGTCTTTAAACAGGGGTAATCAGGCCGTGTTCGGATTTTCAAAAAACGGCTCAGGGGGAAAAGGAGCTCAAATGGCAAGAGATGAAATCAATGCTTTTTTAGGTACTGGAACGGATTATCAGGGCAAGCTCAACTTTCAGGGAGCTGTGCGCATTGACGGCAATTTCAAGGGCGAAGTCGAATCCGAAGGGACTCTTGTCGTCGGAAAGGAAGCTTCTGTGGAAGGGGTGCTGAAAGTCGGCCAGCTTGTGCTGAGCGGAAAGCTCTCCGGCGAAGTCTTCGCCAGGGAAAAAGCCGTTCTCCATAAGACCGCCAATCTTCAGGGGAACCTGCTTACCCCGGTGCTGGTCGTGGAGGAAGGAGCTGTTCTTGAAGGGCGGGTAACCATGACTTCGGGGGCTTCGGAATCCGTTGAAACAGAAACTCAAGAAATAAGTTAAAAAAATAACAAGCCAGTATTCACGGGGGCTGAAAAGGTAAAAGGAAGCTGTTCAAATCGAAAAACCCTTTGACACAACCTTTAAAATTAGCTAAACCGCGACTGACTTTGGACAAAAATTCACAACCTTTTCGGGAGCAGGCATGATTGATTTAGATATTAGCTTTTTTATCCAGTTAGCGAACTTCATCATCACCCTTCTTGTTCTCAACCTTATCATGTTCCGTCCAATCCGCGAAATCATTCGCAAACGTGCGGAGCTTATGAGCGACCAGTTGGCCAAAGTGGAGAATTTTACTTCACTGGCCGACACAAAGGTTAAGGATTACGAAGCTGCTTTGGATTCCGCCCGCAAAGAAGGCATGGATATCCGGAACAACTTCAAAGAACAGGGCGCTGCTCAGGAACAGACATTGATCAACGAGGCCGGAAAAGTTGCCGCAGCAACTATGAAGGAAGCTCGTGCGGAAGTGGCAGCTGAGAAAAATGCTGCTATGGATGTTCTTGGCGGCGAAGTTGAAGCTTTTGCTCAGAAGGTTACAGCCAAGGTTCTTGGCTAGGCCTAATCAATATCGAAGGGGGGTTTAGCCTTGAAGCGGAAAAACATGATCATGGCAACAGCCGCTCTTACCGTACTGCTTGCTGCAGGCGCAGCCTATGCAAGCGGCGGGGAAGGGCATCACGAGATTCCCTGGGCAAACTTCGGATGGCGTGTACTTAACTTGATTCTTGTTCTCGGTGTTCTCTACAAGTTTGCCGGTGATAAAATCGCCGGACTCTTCAAAGGACGCCAGGCAGGCATCAAACAGGAGCTTAATGATCTGCAGGACCGTAAGGAAGCAGCAGAGAAGAAGCTTCGCGATGTGGAAGCAAGTATAGCCAATCTGGAGCAGGAAAAGGATTCTATCCTTTCAGAAGCCAGGACTCAGGGCGAGGCCATGAAGGCAGCGATTATCCAGAAGGCAGAGCAGACTGCTGAGCAGATCAAGGCACAGGCCAAGGTCTCCGCTGAGCAGGAAGTCAACGTTGCCCTCGACGAAATGCGTGCAGAAATGGCTGATAAAGTCATCGAAGCCGCTGAGAAGATCGTCAAGAGCAAACTGACCAAGGCTCAGCATGAGAATCTTGTGGATGAATACTTAACAAAGGTGGTGCTCAATTGACCGGGAACATAGTCTCACGCAGATACGCCAAGGCGTTGTTCTCTGTTGGCCAGAAGCAGGGAGAAAAAGACCTCGCGGCGTTTGGTAAGGCACTGTCCGAGTTGTCCCAGATCCTGGAAGATTCCCCGGAGGCCCTGAGGCTCTTCCAGAATCCTGTTTTCAGCGCGGACGAGAAAAAGGCCGTGCTTGAAAAGTTGCTTGAGAAGACCTCGGCAGGACCTGTGGTGAAAAACTTTTGCAGCCTTTTGGCCGACAAGGGACGTCTTCCGGTTATTCCCGCTATCGCAAGCGATTATGCAGGAATGCTGGACAAGGTCCAGGGTGTCGTCCGAGGCAAGCTTGTGACTGCGATCAAACTTGCCGTAAAGCGGCAGGGAGAGATTAAGGCGCGTCTTGAAGACCAGCTCGGGAGCAAGATTGAACTCGAGTTCGGTGTGGACAAGGACATCCTCGGCGGTGTCGTCCTCCAGGTCGGAGACAAAGTTCTTGACGCCAGCATTCGCGCACAGCTGCAAATGATGAAAGAACAGATTAAAAGGGGTGTATAGGGCCATGCAGATTAAAGCGGAAGAAATCAGCAAAATCATTGAAGATCAGATTCAAAATTATGAGTCTAAGGTCGAGATGAGCGAAACAGGTACCGTGCTCTACGTTGGTGACGGTATCGCTCGTGTTCATGGTGTTGAGAACGCAATGGCTATGGAACTCCTCGAGTTCCCCGGCGGCCTGATGGGCATGGTTCTCAACCTCGAAGAAGATAACGTCGGTGTCGCACTTCTCGGTGACGATACCGAACTTAAAGAAGGCGATCCGGTAAAACGTACCGGCAAGCTCTTCTCCGTTCCCGTCGGTCCCGCAGTTATGGGCCGCGTTGTTAACCCTCTTGGTCAGCCCATTGACGGTCTCGGACCCATTGAGGCTGAAGAAGAGCGTCCCGTTGAGCTCAAGGCTCCCGGTATCATCGCCCGTAAGTCCGTACATGAACCCATGTACACCGGTCTCAAGGCTATCGACGCCATGACCCCCATCGGACGCGGACAGCGCGAACTCGTTATCGGTGACCGTCAGGTTGGTAAGACCGCTATCTGCGTCGACGCCATCCTCGCTCAGAAAGACTCCGGCATCCACTGCTTCTACGTTGCTATCGGTCAGAAAAAGGCTTCCGTTGCTCTGGTTGCCGACATTCTCCGCAAGCACGGTGCAATGGAATACACCACCATCATCTCCGCCACCGCTTCCGAGCCCGCACCTCTGCAGTTCATCTCTGCATACACCGGTGCAACCATGGCGGAATACTATCGTGACGGCGGCAACCACGCCCTCATCGCATACGATGACCTTTCCAAACAGGCTGTTGCCTACAGACAGATGTCTCTGCTGCTCCGTCGTCCTCCGGGACGTGAAGCATACCCCGGTGACGTTTTCTACCTGCACTCACGCCTTCTTGAGCGTTCCTGCAAAGTAAACGATTCCCTGGGCGCAGGCTCTCTGACCGCACTGCCCATCATTGAAACCCAGGCCGGTGACGTATCCGCATACATCCCGACCAACGTTATCTCCATCACCGATGGTCAGGTTTACCTTGAGCCCAACCTCTTCAACTCCGGTATTCGTCCCGCGATCAACGTTGGTCTCTCCGTTTCCCGTGTTGGTGGTGCCGCTCAGATTAAAGCCATGAAGCAGGTTGCCGGTACTCTGCGTCTTGACCTCGCTCAGTATCGCGAACTGGCCGCTTTCGCAGCTTTCGGTTCCGACCTCGATAAGGCCACCCAGCAGAAGCTGAACCGCGGTGCCCGCATGGTTGAGCTTCTCAAGCAGCCTCAGTACAAGCCCATGAACGTTATGCAGCAGGTTATCTCCCTGTACGCCGGAACCCGCGGCTACATGGACGAAGTTCCTGTTACTGCAGTTCGTAAGTTCGAAGATGATCTTCAGGAATTCATCGCGAATGCCAAGCCTGAAATTCTGGAAGGAATCAAGGCCAAAGGCGCTCTTGATGCAGATCTCGAAGGACAGCTGAAGGCCGCTCTCGAAGAGTTCAAAAAAGGTTTCACAGCTTAATCCGGGGAGGTACTGATGGCTTCTCTTAGGGATGTCCAGAATCAGATAGTCAGTATTAAAAAGACTAAGCAGATCACCAAAGCCATGAACATGGTCGCATCCGCGAAACTTCGCGGTGCACAGGGTCGTATCGAAAGGTTCCGCCCCTATGCCGACAAGTTCTATGAAATGCTTGGTGACCTTGCAGCGGGTGCCGACTCCAGTGTCCATCCTCTGCTTGAAGTCCACGAAGAGATCAAGACCGTAGGCATCGTGCTTACTACTTCTGATCGCGGACTTTGCGGCAGCTTCAATACTAACATGATAAATAAGGCCCTTAAACTGGCCGCGGAAAAACAGGCCGAAGGTAAGACCGTCAAGTTCTACTGCGTCGGTAAGAAAGGTCGCGACGCTGTCAAGAAAAGCGAATACGAAATAGTTGAATCCTATGCGGATGATATGAGTTCGTTCGACTTTACCCTTGCCAGTTCCGTCGGTAACAAAATTATCGACGCCTACCTTGCTGAAGAACTGGACGAGGTTTATCTCATCTTCGGAAAATTCGTAAGTGTCGGCATACAGGAAGCCACTTCCATGGCTCTTCTGCCCATCTCTTCTGAAGAGCAGGAAGGCGAGGAATCCGGATCTTCCGCCGAATACATCTACGAACCTTCCGTTGAAGGTCTTCTCGCAGAGCTTCTGCCCCGTTTTGTAAATGTTCAGGTTTATCGCGGACTGCTGGATACGTCCTGCAGTGAACATGCCGCTCGTATGACTGCGATGGATAACGCATCGCGCGCATGTGACGACATGACCGAAACTCTGACCTTACTTTACAACAAGACCAGGCAGGCAGCTATTACTTCGGATCTTATGGACATTGTCGGCGGCGCTGAAGCGCTGAAAGGATAATATAGGGGGTTACTCTGATGAGTAAAATTATAGGCAAAATTGTTCAGGTTATCGGCGCGGTTGTCGACGTCGAATTTCCTGAAGGGCAATTGCCCAACATTCTGACTGCTGTCGAGATTGACAACCCGAACAACTCCGATGCACCGGATCTGGTGTGCGAAGTTGCACAGCATCTCGGTGACAACGTTGTTCGTACCATCGCCATGGACGCTACCGAAGGTCTCGTTCGCGGCATGGACGTTGTAGCAACCGGTAAAGCTATTTCCGTACCCGTTGGGGAAGGCGTTCTCGGACGTATTCTCAACGTTGTCGGTCGTCCCGTTGATGAACTGGGACCCATCGATGCAAAGGATGAGCTTCCCATTCACCGTCCCGCTCCTGAATTCACCGAGCAGTCCACCACTGTTGAACTGCTTGAAACCGGCATCAAGGTTGTTGACCTTCTCGTCCCCTTCCCCAAGGGCGGCAAGATGGGCCTCTTCGGCGGCGCAGGTGTTGGTAAAACCGTTATTCTGATGGAAATGATCAACAACATCGCCAAGCAGCACGGTGGTAAGTCCTGCTTCGCAGGTGTTGGTGAGCGTACCCGTGAAGGTAACGACCTCTACCACGAAATGAAAGACGCCGGCGTTCTGGAGAAATCCGCGCTCGTGTACGGCCAGATGAACGAGCCTCCGGGAGCACGTGCACGTGTTGCTCTGACCGCTCTGACCATCGCTGAATACTTCCGTGATGTAGAAGGTGAAGACGTACTTCTCTTCATCGACAACATCTTCCGTTTCACCCAGGCCGGTTCCGAGGTGTCCGCACTTCTGGGACGTATGCCTTCCGCTGTTGGTTACCAGCCTACTCTGGGTACCGACCTCGGTGGTCTCCAGGAACGTATTACCTCCACCAACAAAGGTTCCATTACCTCTGTTCAGGCTGTTTACGTACCTGCTGATGACCTTACCGACCCCGCACCGGCAACTACCTTCTCTCACCTTGACGGTACTCTCGTTCTTTCCCGTCAGATTGCAGAGCTTGGTATTTACCCTGCTGTTGACCCGCTTGACTCCACTTCCCGTATTCTCGACCCCAACACCCTTGGTGCCGAGCATTACACCACTGCTCGTGAAGTTCAGATGGTTCTGCAGAAATATAAAGACCTTCAGGACATCATCGCCATTCTCGGTATGGACGAACTGTCCGATGAAGATAAACTTACCGTTGCACGCGCTCGTCGCATCCAGCGTTTCCTTTCCCAGCCCTTCCACGTTGCTGAAGTATTCACCGGTACCCCCGGCGTTTACGTAAAGCTCGAAGATACTGTTAAGGGCTTCCGTGGAATCCTCGACGGCAAGTACGACGATATGGCTGAAAACTCTTTCTACATGGTAGGCGGAATCGACGAAGCCATTGAAAAAGAGAAAAACAAATAGCATAGGACGCGATTATGGCTAGTAAGCTCCTTTTGGAAATCGTTACTCCTGATCGCAAGGTCCTTTCTCAGGAAGTCGACTATGTCGGCGCCCCGGGAATTGAGGGTGAGTTTGGTATTATGGCCAACCATATACCCTTTCTTTCGGCTCTTGGCGTAGGCAACCTCTATTTTAAAGACGGTGCCAAAACTCACTATATCTTTGTTTCCGGCGGCTTCGCCGAAGTAGGAAACAATAAAGTGACCATCCTCGCCGAAGTTGCTGAAAAGGCCGTTGAGATCGACATCGCTCGGGCTCAGAAAGCTCAGGAAAAAGCGAAGGCTCGTTTGGCTAAAGCACAGGACCGCATTGAAGCCGCACGTGCGCAGGCAGCTCTCCAGAGAGCAATTGCCCGCCTCAGCTGTAAAGATGCAGCCCAGAAGGCCGGGACTACCACTCACTAGAGCTTAGTTTCAGCCTTAAAGCCCCATGGCTGTCAGGGAGCAGACTGTTTAAAACAGTCTGCTCCTTTTTTATGTGGCTATTGCCTTAGCCCAGCAACTTTCTTGATTTAAGTGACGATTTTCATTGCGGTAGCCTTAAATTACGAGGGGTTCCAAATGGGATTATCACCTTTGGCTGCCAGCGGCGAAATCTGTTTGTCAAAAGCGCAAAGCGCATAAAATCTAGTTCCTGAAATTAATTTTTGCGGGGTAAAAAAGAGTCATATTTATTATACTCATGAATTTAAGCTGTTTTACACCTACACCCTTATTTGTTCCTTCTATGCTCTTATGAATGCACGCGATAAAGATTTCTCAATGATCATTGATGACTTGATTGAGAGATTTTCAATTTGTGAAAATTATGCTTATCTCATTGAAAAAACGGTGAAAATAAATATATATTTTTGCTCATACGCATTTACTCAGAGCGTCCAAACTGTTACTTAGTGCCAAGCAATTAACTTGGAGATTTTTAGATATGGGAAATTCTTTTGCCTGTGCCCTGGTGCTGGCCGGAGGTAAAGGCACACGCATGCATTCTGACAAGCCCAAGGTCTTGAAGACCCTGCTTGGTGAGTCCATGCTTTTTTACGTATATGAGGCTTTGCGTCCATCGCTTGGAGAAGACATTTTTACGATTGTCGGGTTCGGAGCAGATTCTGTAGAGACCGCTTTCCCTGACATGAAGGACCGCTTTGTACTCCAGTCCGAGCAGCTTGGAACCGGGCATGCCCTGCAGGTCGGCTGGGACAGGGTCAAGTCGAGCGGGTGTGAGTTCTGCCTGGTGATCAATGGAGATACTCCGCTGATAGGAGAGAGGGACATTGCACGTTTTCTTGATGCCTTAAAAAACGATCCCGCGGACGTTTCTTTCGTCACTATAACTCCTAACGCGGAGAACCAGTTCGGACGTGTACTGCGCGATGCTGAAGGGCGGGTAACTGCGATTGTTGAAGTGAAAGATTACAACGAATCCGTCCACGGGCCCTCCACGGGCGAGGTCAATGCCGGAATCTATTGTTTCAGGGTGAGTGCAGTGGACCGGCTGCTCTGGAATCTGACCAACGAGAATAAAGGCGGCGAGTATTATATTACCGACCTTGTCGATCTTGCCGTGGCGGGCGGAATGAAAGTCTCTGCTGTTAATTGCGGTGATTCAGGTGATCTGATGGGCATAAACAGTCCTCTTGAACTTGCCATGGCTGAATCCTCCCTGCGTGAGCGGACGGCACTGAGTCTCCTTGAATCCGGTGTGACTCTGCATAGCTGGGAGTCGGTTGTTGTCGGTCCGGGAGTGAAAATCGAACCCGGGGTTGAGATAACCGGCCCTTGTGAAATTTACGGAAAAACTGTAATCCGCCGTGGGGCTGTTATCGAGTCGCATGTGCGCATTACGGACTCCTGTGTATCTGAAGGTGCGATTATAAAGGCGTACAGTCATCTGCAGGAGGCGGAAGTCGGGCAGGACTGCATGGTCGGTCCTTACGGAAGACTCCGCCCCGGAGCGGTAATGAAAGCCGGCTCCAGAGTAGGTAATTTTGTCGAAATGAAGAAAGCCGTGCTCGGTGAAGGAGCCAAGGCCAGTCACCTGACCTATCTTGGAGACAGTGAGATAGGCGCGGGAACAAACATCGGAGCCGGCACCATCACCTGCAACTATGATGGAATAAACAAGCACAAGACAGTCATCGGTGAAGGAGCATTCATAGGCAGCAATACCGCGCTGGTCGCCCCGGTGACCGTAGGGCGAGGCGCGCTGATAGCTGCCGGTTCGACCATCACCAAAAATGTTAAAGACGGAGACCTGGGCGTAGCAAGAAGCAGGCAGGTCAACATTTCCCGGACTTCCAAGAAGTCTTGATTTTGTAATGAGAAGGTATTAGGTTAAAAACATGGAAATTATCGCTCAATTGGAAGAACGTTTCGAGAAGATGCTGCAGAAAATAAAACAGCTCGAAGAGGAAAATGCATTTCTCCTTGAAGAACTGGAGCAGGAGAAGCAACGCAAGGATGAAGTCCGCGGTCGTATAGAGGTGCTTCTGAACAAGGTTGAAGGAACGCTCGATTAAGTTTTAAACGGCTGATTCCCTGTAAGAAACGGGGAAGGGCTTTGTACGAAATTATACAGGAAATGGTAGTCAGACCGACATGCCCCGTTATACTCTGCCCGTTCTCGGACTTGAGATTTCATTCAAGACCGATGCGGATAAAGAACGAATAGAAGCCGCGAAAGATGTGCTCGAAGAGAGGTACAGCGAACTCGCACGGGGTGGCAGGGATGTGAGCAAGGAGAAGCTGCTTACATGTCTGGCCCTTAGTCTGGCCGATGACTATCTGGAACACAGTCGCAAACTCGAAACAATGGAAGAGAAAATTAACGCGCTGTTAGAGAAGTGATAAGCGGTGCATTGCGCCAATTTTTAAGATATACTGAATTTCCCTGGGGAGTGCGTGATTGCCCTATGGCTTTTGAACCAATATAAAAAGTAAGGGAGCAAGCATCGCCGGAGTGGTGTGCAGGCCCGGTCAGACCGGGAAGCCTGAAACTTCGGGGGCAGCGCCCACCTGTTAGACTAGGTTCTAACAAATAAGGCAACACGGCATCTCCGGGGTTCCCCGGCGGGACCCAGAACTGCGCTAAATTCTGGTGAAATGTAATTATCTTTCTGATCCCGCCTGTCTTTTCAGCTATCCTCTCCTTCAGCCTCGTCTGTTCTCTGTTCCTCATTTGGAAGATTCATGTAATCTTTTCCGATTGATAGAGTCGGCAATGATTAATCAGGTCCTGGGCGGCCTGTTACTATAAAAGGAGAATGGCATGTTTGGGGATTTTTTTCTGATTTTATTTGGAATGGCCCTGGGTGCCGCAGGCGGTTATGCCCTGCACCGGTATGTTAATTCCAAACGCCTAGCCGATTCGCAAGGGCTTGCTGACAGAATAGTTCAGGAAGCCCGCAAGGAAGCTGAAGCCATGAAGAAGGAAATAAGGCTTCAGGCGCAGGATGAAGTATACGGCCTCAAGAAAGAACAGGAAAACGAGTACAAAGAAATGGAGCGCACCCTCAAAAGGCAGGAAGAGCGTCTCCAGGAAAAAGAAGAGCGTCTTGAGCAGAAGCTTGAAAAAGTTGCCAACAAGGAATCCGAAGTTGTTGCTCTTGAAAAGCGCATGATCAAGCAGGAAAAGAAACTTGAAACCCTGCGTGAAGAGCTTGAAAAACGCAAGGATGATCATGAACGCAAGCTGCAGGAAGTCTCCGGGCTGACTGCGGAAGAAGCTCGTGAAAAGCTCATGACCGAAATCGAGAGCAGAACCCGCCACGAAGCCGCCAAGATGGTCCGCGCAATCGAGGTGGAGGCCAAGGAAGAAGGTTCCCGCAAGGCCCGCAAGATTCTGGCTCTTGCCATCCAGCGCTATTCCGGCGATTACGTCAACGAGCAGACCGTGACAGCCGTCACACTGCCTTCCGAAGACATGAAAGGACGCATCATCGGACGCGAAGGCCGCAATATTCGCGCCCTGGAAGCTGCCACCGGTGTTGACCTCATTATAGACGACACTCCGGAAACAGTCGTTCTGTCCGCGTACAGTCCGCTCAGGCGTGAAGTTGCCAAGCAGGCTCTTGAGCGCTTGATCCATGACGGACGTATCCATCCGGCCCGCATTGAGGACATTGTCAGCAAGGTTGAGCAGGAAATGGACGTCAAGCTGCGCGAAATCGGTGAACAGGCCACTTTCGATGTAGGTGTCCATGGTATTCATCCCGAGATAGTAAAACTTCTCGGACAGCTGCAGTACAGGACCAGCTTTTCGCAGAACGTGCTGCAGCATTCACTGGAAGTCGCTTTCCTTTGCGGAATTATGGCCGCGGAGCTGGGTATGGATGAAAAGATCGCCAAGCGCGCCGGACTGTTGCACGATATCGGCAAGGCCGTAGACCATGAAGTCGAAGGTCCCCATGCCGTAATCGGTGCCGATCTGGCCAAGAAGCACGGCGAATCCAAGGAAATCATCCACGCTATTCAGGCCCACCACGAAGATGTTCCTCCCAAATCCGTTCTGGCAACACTTGTTCAGGCTGCCGACTCCCTTTCCGGAGCGCGTCCCGGTGCCAGAAAGGAACTGCTGGAGAACTACGTAAAGCGTCTTGAAGAGCTCGAAAACGTGGCTACCGGTTTTGACGGCGTTTCCAAGGCATACGCAATTCAGGCCGGTCGCGAAATCAGGGTCATGGTAGATGCGGACAGGGTTTCCGATGATAATACCCATATGCTCTGTAAGGACATCGCCACCAAGATTGAAAACAATATGACCTATCCCGGTCAGATCCGTGTAACCGTTATCCGCGAACGTCGTTCCGTCGGTTATGCAAAATAAATAGTCTGTATTGCGGCCCGGGGGACCGCCTCCGGGCCGTTCCCCTGCTGCCAGACTGCCGATAGAGGCCTGACTGCACTTCCCTTGCCGGAACCATGCAATCGAGCCTTTTTCAACAGGCTGGCATTTTTATGGAAGCACTTATTTATTTTTTGATGCTGATGATCTGATTTCGCCTCCGGCGGCCAAAGGGGATAATCCCCTTTGGAAACCTTAATGGTTTAGTCTGTTGCTCTGAAAAAACGTGACTTATGATAGTGTTTGTGGGGCTTTGGCAATGACCGCTTTGATGCCTCAGATAGGTTTATCTGCCTCAGACGAGAAGCTTTAGTTCAAGCGTTATGAATACATGCGAACAGACCTGCCGTCGCAGACAATATCAGGGAGCAGTTGATGCGGATTCTCTTTCTGGGAGATATCGTGGGAAGACCCGGGCGCAAGGGAGTTGCCCTGCGCATTGGTGAACTGCGCCGTTCTTTGAAGCTTGATCTGGTGATTGCCAACGGTGAAAACGCATCACAGGGGATCGGCCTTTCCGCTAAAAATGCAGCTGATCTGCTAGGCTGCGGAATAGACGTGATTACTTCCGGCAACCATATCTGGAAGTATCAGAATCTGTACCCGCTGCTGAAAACCAGCGAGAGGATAGTGCGGCCCGCAAATGTCCCTGAAGATGCTCCGGGAAAGGGGTGGACTGTTTTCAGGGTTCGTGATGAAGTGCCGGTTGCAATCCTGAATATGCAGGGACGTACTTTCATGAATCCCGCGGAATGTCCGTTTCGCTGCACGGACAGGCTTCTTGAAGGGCTTGATCCGGATATAAAAATCGTGCTGCTGGATTTTCACGCCGAAGCAACTTCCGAGAAGCAGTGTTTTGGTCGCTATCTCGACGGCAGGGTAAGTGCAGTTTTCGGCACCCATACGCATGTGCAGACCAACGATGCCCGTATCTTTGAAAACGGCACCGGGTTTATTACCGATGCCGGAATGTGCGGGCCGGTCGATTCCTGTCTCGGATTGACGCCTAAGCCGGTCATTAAAAGATTTGTTTCCGGACTGCCCCAGAAATGGAAAGTGGCCGGCGGTCCGGTGGAGTTGCAGGGAGCGCTGCTGGAAGTGGACGAACACAGCGGCAGGACCGTAGCCATTGAAGCATGGAAATCAGGGCTGCTGGACGTGTGATTCCACGATTTTTTCATTATTGAAATAAAGCCGATGCAGGCTAAAATAACATAAAGAGGTTTCAACCATGAATATTTACGATGAACTCAAGTGGCGGGGGCTGGTCAATCAGGTTTCTGACGAAGAGAAGGTACGCGAGTATCTGGATACTCCCGGTCAGACCATGTATTGCGGCTTTGACCCCACCGCGGACAGCCTGCATATCGGCAACCTTGTTCCGCTCCTCTGCCTTGTCCGCATGAAAAGAGCTGGGCACAACCCCCTGTTCCTGCTTGGCGGCGCAACCGGACGTGTCGGCGACCCCAGCGGAAAGGACAAGGAGCGCGAGCTTGCCTCCGAGGAAAAGATTGAATCGCAGGCAAAGAATATCCGGTCACAGATCGAAGCTTTCTGTGAACGCAATACCGGCGAAAAGGCGGAAGTGGTCAACAACTATGACTGGACCAAAAATATGTCTTTTCTTGAAATGCTGCGTGATGTGGGCAAGCATTTCACTGTTAACTGGATGCTGGCCAAGGAATCGGTCAAAGGCCGTTTCGGCCGTGAGGATGTTGGTATATCCTACACTGAATTCAGCTACATGATCCTGCAGGGTTACGATTTCTACCATCTTTTCAAGGAAAAAGGCTGCCAGCTTCAGATCGGCGGCGGCGACCAGTGGGGCAACATTACCGCAGGTTGCGAGCTTATCCGCCGCAAGGCCCAGGGTGAGGGCTTTGCTCTGACCTTTCCCCTGATCACAACCGCAGCAGGAAAGAAGTTCGGCAAAAGCGAAAAAGGCGCCATCTACCTGAACCCGGAAATGACTTCGCCGTATGCATTTTACCAGTTCTGGGTCAATACCGATGACCGTGACGTTATCAATTTTCTGAAATATTTTACCTTCCTTTCCAGTGAAGAGATTGATGCTCTTGAAAAAAGCCTTGAAGAGGCTCCGCACCTGCGCGAAGCGCATAAGAAGCTTGCCGAGGAAACTACCATCATGATCCACGGTAAAGAGGAACTGGAAAAAGTTCAGGCCGCAACCTCCGCCCTGTTCGGCAAAGGCGACATCAAAACCGTTGACGCCGCAACTCTTCGCGAGGCCATGGAAGCCGCTCCCGGCGTTGAATATGCTGCCGCAGATCTGCCCGACCTGCCCCAGATACTTCTTGATCTCGGTCTTTCCAAGTCCAAGGGACAGGCCCGCAAGGATATCCAGGCCGGTGGGCTCTACATCAACAACGAAAGGGTTTCCGAATTCGATTACGTGCCTTCGTCAGATGATTTCATCGGCGGTGAATGCATGCTCATCCGCAAGGGCAAGAAGAATTACGGATTGGTTACTCTTAAGTAGAATCTGGTGAGTTCCATTAAGTTCAATGCAGCGATTTTACGGACTGGCCACCAGACTACGGCAGACATTCGGGGAGCGGGTTCAGAAAATCCCGCTTGATTTCGGATTTACCTGCCCCAACCGTGACGGGAAGATTTCCCGCCATGGCTGTATCTTCTGCAGTCCGCAGGGTTCCGGTTCCGGTATGCACGCCATGGCCATGACAATTCCGGAACAGTGGGAACTCTGGCGGGCCAAGCTGACCGAAATGCATAAGGCCAGACTTTATCTGGCCTATCTCCAGTCATACTCAAACACATACTGCTCTCTTGATGAACTCAAGTGTGCCTTCGATCAACTGCAAGGACTTGAAGGGCTGGCCGGAATCTGCATCGGCACCAGACCGGACTGTCTGGATTCCGCCAAGCTTGAGCTTATTCGCGGACTTGATCTGCGCGAAACATGGCTTGATCTGGGCTTGCAGAGTTCCAACGACCTTACCCTGAAGAGGATCAATCGCGGGCACGATTCCGAGTGCTTTGCGCAGGCTGTGCGGCTCGCATCAAGCCACGGTGTTCCGGTCTGCGCGCATGTTATTGCCGGACTGCCCGGTGAGAGTGAGAAGGATTTTCTTGCATCCGTGGAGTTTTTGAATTCCCTGCCCGTGTCCGGGATAAAGTTTCACAACCTGTTTGTGGGCAGGGGCGCACCGCTGCAGAAAATCTACGAGGCGGGCGGATATACGCCTATCGAACAGGCTGAGTATATCGAAATGCTCGTCGCAGCCATATCGGTTTTAAGGCCGGAGATAGTGATCCACCGGTTGAAAGCCGATGCCGTTCCCGGAGAGCTGATTGCCCCCGAATGGGTCCGCGGAAAGCGCTCCGTGCTGAACGAAATAGAAAAGACCCTCAAAGTCCGCAAGATCTGGCAGGGCTGTGCCAGAGCTGATGCTGAACAGCAGCCTCCTGCATGGTTCAGCCCTGATTCTCCTTCCCCGTTTTAGACCTTGCTGAATATTTGAATGCCGCACTTGAATCCGGTAATCAGGATGTAATGCTTATGGCTGTGGCAAATATTGCCAAGGCTAGAGGGATGAGCCAATTGGCTAAAGATGCCGGACTTGGCAGGGAAAGCCTGTATAAAGCCCTTAGTCCCGGATCTCAGCCTCGATACAGCACTATTATGAAGGTTCTAGGTGCTCTTGGGGTCTCACTACGTGTTGTGCCTAAGGAAAATTCTATGCAGTAGGTTATCGGCTGATACTGCCACCAAATCTTACAATGACAAACAGCCGTTCCGTACCACGCGGAGCGGCTTTTCATTTTTCCGTCCATCCTGATATTGACTGTCAGTCATACATGTATTAACTGTATGACAAAGGAGGATGCTTAAATGTTATCCGTACGTTTACCCGAAGAAATCGAATTGAAGCTTTCCCAACTAGCGGAAAAGACAGGTCGCACCAAATCATATTATGCCAAGCAAGCCATCATAGCCTTTCTTGAGGATAAAGAAGACCATCTGCTTGCCGTTCAGGCTTATGAAGAACACCTCAAAAAGAGCGGTAAGACTTTTTCCAGTGCAGAAGTGAGAAAAGACCTTGGGCTGGATGGTTGAGTACACTGCAAGGGCCAAGAAGGGTCTGAGAAAGCTTGATAGGAAGGCCGCTGAACGTATCCTCAATTACATGGATGACCTGCCGGAAGACCCACGGGACAAAGGTAAAGCCCTGCTGGGCACCGTTGTAAAATTTACGGTGGACACTGATCCTGCTTTTCAAACGTGAAACAGCCCGCATTCAGGGTAAAATGCGGGCCGTTTCGGCACGGTCAAGAGGGTGAGGATGATAAATTTCTATCTGCCGACTTTTTTCTGCATTTTGGCCCGGATGTAGATGGCGACCATGTTCATGCCGAGCACCAGTGTGATGAGCACCAGGGATGTGCCATACTGGATGTGTCTGGTTTTTTCGATTTCCGTGCCTGCTGTGGCCAGCACGTAGATGTGGTAGGGCAGGGCCATTACATCGTCAAAGATGGACTGGGGCATGTCCGGCGTAAAGAACACCGCTGCGGTAAACATGATTGCCGCGGTTTCCCCGGCCGCTCTGGACAGGGTCAGGATGGAACCGGTGAGCATGCCCGGCAGTGCTGCGGGAAGCACAACCTTGTAGATGGTCTGCCATTTGGTGGCTCCCAGACCGAGAGAGGCTTCCCGGTAGGTCTGGGGAACGGACTTGAGAGCTTCTTCCGATGCTCCGATAACCAGTGGCAGTGCAAGAGCACCGAGTGTGCACACCCCGGCCATGATGCTTACGCCCATTCCCATTACAGTTACGAAAAGCGAGAGTCCGAAAAGTCCGAAGACAACCGAAGGCACGCCTGCAAGGTTGTTGATGCCGAGGCGGATGATGCGGACAAGCTTGGGCGAGGTCGCATATTCGTTGAGATATATTGCGGTTGCCACTCCCCATGGAAGGGCTATGAACAGAGCCCCGTAGCTGAGGACGATTGTTCCCACGATACAGGGAAATATTCCCCCTTCGGTCATCGAGTTTCTGGGGGCTTCGGTGAGGAATTCCCAGCTCATGGCCGGAAGTCCGTAGTACAGGACGAAGCCGCATATAATCAGCAGAGCCAGGCCGTTGATGGCGGCAGCTCCCTTGAAGAGCATAAATACGATCTTTTCGATTTTTTCTCTCAAGGTATAGTTGTTCCGGCCGGGATCGATCATGGTCTCGGCGATCTGTTCGTTGGTTTGCATCATTGAATCCACTTGATCTATGGTTTCGGCGGAGTTGTTCATATTATATTCCCCGTTTGTTTTGATCCGTGCTTGCGGTTACAGGGTGGCGGAGCCTACCTGCTTGTATTTGTGGGACACATAGTCGGCCACGAGGTTGAAGGCCATGGTGAACAGAAATAGTACCATGCCTATTGCGAACAGTGCGTAGTAATGCTCGCTGTGAAACGGGGCTTCACCCATTTCAGCGGCGATGGATGCAGGCATGGGGCGTACCGGATCGAATATGGAAGTCGGCAGCATTCCCGCTCCACCGGCGACCATGAGTACGACCATGGTTTCTCCTATTGAGCGGGCCATGCCCAGAATCACACCGGTTGAGATTCCGGAAAGGGAGGCCGGTACCATTACTTTATAGATGGACTGCCAGTGTGTGGCTCCAAGAGCCAGTGAGGCTTCCTTGAGTTCCGGGGGAACTGAATAAAGGGCGTCTTCCGAGATGCTGGTGATGGTTGGTACGGCCATGAAAGCCAGCATTACCGATGCGTTGAACAGGTTCAGTCCGACTGCGATGTCGAAAGTTTCCTGCAGAAACGGGGCTACCACTACCATTCCGAAGAATCCGATTACGACCGAGGGCAGCGCTGCAAGCATTTCAACGGCAGGTTTTACTATGTTCCGGATTTTATTCGGCGCAATTTCTGCAAGGTAGATGGCGGTCATGACCCCCAGTGGAATCGCGATGATGGACGAGAGCAGGGTGACTGCTCCGGAGCCGACAATAAGCGGCCAGATTCCGAGAGCAGGCGGCTCTTCGGTGGGGTACCATTCGAATCCGAAGATGAAGTCCGGAAGGGATACGTAGTGAAATACGGGTAATCCCTCGGCAAAGAGAAAGATCATAATGAGAAAAAGTACCAGTACCGAAGTGAACGCAGTCACCAGGAAAAAGGAGTGAATGAGTCGTTCCGTGTTTCTCCTGCTGAGATTGACAGCTTTCAATGCTAAAATCAGAACTCCTGCCAGACCTATGATCATACTGAATATGGTCCACCCTCTGGACCTTGATGCCGACAGGCTTTCAGCGCTTGCCTTGATCTGCTGCAGAGTTTCCTTTTCACCGTTGTCTTTGCCCATGGCGGCGTAGTCGGTACGGACATTGGTGTAGATTCTGTTCAACTCGGCATTGAGTTCTTTCACCCGGAGTTCTTTTTCCGCCTGAGTCAGTCCCGACTCTTCAGTGCTTTCTGAAACTTCATGGGTGGAAAGCATCATGACTTTCTTGAGCGCGGCTACGGCACTCATGGAATAGTCTCCCCTCTGCTCCACTTTCTCGGCAGCGGAAATGAATATCTGTTCTGCTTCCGTTTTGTTGCCCAGCCTGTAGGCATAAATTCCGGTCACAACAGCAAGCGCTATGAGGAGTAGACAGATGTTGCGGGACGTGATCACGGTTTTTTCCCCTGATTGAAATTTTTGGTTTCGTTGCTTTTTTTGAGTGTAAAATCCCCGGGAGGCATCAGCCTCCCGGAGTATTTATTGTCGGACCCGGTTTTCCGGTTGGCCTTTCTAACTATTTTACAGGGATGAAACCTGTGTCGGCAGCAAGCTTCTGGCCTGCGGGGCTCATCATGAAGTCGATGAGAGCTTTAACTTCGCCGGAGGGCTTGCCGGGGGTGTAGAGGTTCAGACCACGGGAGATGGGGTAGGAACCGTCTTTGGCAGTGGCAACGGAAGCAGAGATTCCGTTAACGGAAACGCCTTTGAGTTCCTTGTTCAGGTAGGCAAGACCTACATAGCCGATGGACTTTTTGTTTTTGGCAACAGCCTGTGCAACAGCACCGTTGGATGCCTGGAGCAGTGCACCGGGGAATACACGGTTGGATTTGCCGTCTTTCTTCATGATGATGTGCTTCCAGCAGTCATAGGTACCGGAAGAGGTGTCGCGGGAGATAACAACGATCTTGGAGTCTTCTCCGCCAACTTCTTTCCAGTTGGTGATTCTGCCGGTGTAAATTCCGAGGAGCTGATCCTTGGTAAGGGCATTTACGGGGTTGGCAGGGTTGATAACAGGAACGATGCAGTCAAGAGCGACTACGAACTGTACAGGAGCGCGGCCGTTGTCGGTTGCTTTCTGTGCTTCAGCGCTTTTCATGTCGCGGGACATCATGGCGATGTCGGTGGTGCCGTCGATGAGAGCTTTTGCTCCGTTGGAAGAACCGCCTCCGGAAATGGAGATGGAAACATTGGGGTTGGCTTTCATGAAAGCTTCAGCTGCTTTCTGCATAAGGGGCAGAACAGTGGTGGAACCTTTGACCTGGATGGTGCCGGCAAAAGCGGAACCCGTAAAAGCCATAACCATTACAGCGACGAGGGCGATAATCTTTTTCATAATTTCCTCCAAAAATGGAATTTGATTGCAGACGCAGATTCACCGTGTCCGTTTTCTATCGTTGAGAAAGTGTCTATCCGAACTTGGTTACGAACCTGTTACGGCGAAGAGAAAGGTCAGTGACAGAGTCATTCTGCGGTCTGAAACATATTCCCGGCAGATGGCATGCAACTTGCTTTTTCTTCGTGAAACACAGAATCACAGCAAGGCGGAGAAGGGAGCATGAAAACCAGATATGCCATAATCGGCGCGGGTCCGACGGGTCTTGGAGCAGCCAGGAGATTGACCGAACTGGGGGAAAAATCGTTCGTTGTACTGGAAAAAAATTCCTGGCCGGGAGGGCTTGCATCGAGTTTTACCGACTCTAAAGGGTTCACTTGGGATATCGGCGGGCATGTGGTGTTTTCTCACTACGAGTATTATGACCGGTTGTTGGACGAGCTGCTCGGCGATGAATACATAGAACATCAACGTGAATCGTGGGTGCGTTCCTGCAGCACATGGGTGCCTTATCCTTTTCAGAATAACATCCGCTATCTTCCCAACCAGCAGAGGTGGGAGTGTGTTCGCGGTCTTCTGCCCGGAGAACGCTCCGAGGATACCCCGCGTAATTTCCGGGAATGGATTCTCAAGATTTTCGGGGAAGGCATAGCCAGGCATTTCATGCTGCCGTATAATTACAAGGTCTGGGCCACCCGTGCAGAAGATATGGATTATTCCTGGATCGGCGAGCGGGTCAGCGTCATTGACCTGCGCTCGGTGCTCAAGAACATTCTGCTTGAGCGGGATGAAGTAGGTTGGGGGCCCAACAACAAATTTCGGTTTCCGCTCAAGGGCGGAACAGGATCTATCTATCGCAGGCTGGCGGAAACAGTCTCCGGACATATACGATACAATACAGAGATAGTTTCCATTGATCCGCGCAGCAGGACCATATCCGACAATGCGGGAAATTCCATTGAATACGAATACCTGCTTAATACCGGACCGCTTGATATTCTTGTTTCGCAGTGGCTTGCAAATCCCGGCGAGCGTATGGTCAATGCGGCCTCTATGCTCAGACACAACGGCGTTGTCGTAGCCGGTATCGGTCTTTCCTCCTCAAGTCCGGATTCCCGCTGCTGGATGTATTTCCCCGAAGACGACAGTCCGTTCTACCGGGTAACGAATTTTCATAACTATTCCCCGGACAACACCCCCGTTCCCGGAAAAGGGCGGGCGCTGATGTGCGAGGTTTCCTATTCCGAAGACAAGAAAATAAATGAATCCGATATCCTCGGTCAGGTGGAAGACGGTCTGGTCGATACTACCATGCTCAAGGATGAGGACCGCAAAGACATTACCTCCCGCTGGTCCATAAATGTGGATTACGGCTATCCGGTCCCTTGCCTGCGGCGCGATGAAGCGTTAAAGATTTTACAGCCTGCTCTTGAATCCATGAACATCTATTCCCGCGGTCGTTTCGGCGGCTGGAAGTATGAGGTTTCAAACATGGATCATTCTGTAATGCAGGGAGTAGAATGGGCTGAAAGGATGGTCAACGGTCAGCCTGAAACCACATACAGGATCTAGTAACGCACATGACAATTTCCACCGCCACCTATGAGCAGAGGCGGGAGAATGTCCGCAGACTTTTGAAGGATCGCGGTCTTCCTCCTCTTTTGGTCAGTTTTGCGGCCAACAGGTATTATCTCAGCGGATTCGAGCTTCACGATCCCCAGTGCAACGAAACCGCCGGATGGCTGATAATTTCTCCTGACGGCCGTGATTTTCTCCTCACCGATCCCAGATATCTGGACGCTGCCCGCCGTGTCTGGAATGAGGAGGATATTTTCATCTATTCCGGTCGCAAATACGATGCTCTGCGTGGATTTTTCAAATCCAACAAGTTGACTGCCCTTGGATATGATCCCAAGGCTCTCAATCTTTTTGAATATGAAAACCTGTCCGAGCTATGCGCTATGAAGTCTGTTTCCGGATTGGTCGAGGGACTGAGGCTGATCAAGGATGAGGACGAGATTCGGCTGATGGAGGAATCCTGCGTTCTCAACCACAAAGTCTATGAACTTCTGGAGCCCCGGCTTAAGCCGGGCATGAGCGAATATGAAATTTCGTGGGAAGTGGAACAGCTTTTCCGCAACAACGGCGCTTCCGAGCTTTCCTTTCCGACAATTGTCGGCATAGGGCCCAATGCGGCTCTTCCCCACGCCATACCCGGCAGTGATACGCTCGGGGACGGCGATCTGGTCCTTGTGGACATGGGAGGTCGGCTCGGTGATTACTGCTCGGACCAGACCAGAGCCTTCTGGGTCGGCGACAAGCCTTCCGACCGGTTCCTGACCGTCCGTGATCAGGTCCGGGAAGCGCAGGCCGCGGCCATAGAGATCATGCGTCCGGGACTGCCTATCCAGCATGCCTACCACACGGCCCGCAGTGTTTTCGAGAAATACGGTGTGGAGGAGTTCTTCACACATTCACTGGGACATGGCATCGGGTTGGAAACACATGAAATGCCGAGTGTCAGCCCGATTGCCTCCGGGGAACTGAAGCCGGGCATGGTCGTTACCGTCGAGCCCGGACTCTACTATCCCGATTGGGGCGGAGTACGCTGGGAGTACATGGTTCTGATTACCGAGGACGGCTGCAAGGTCATGTAGCAGTATAGTGGTCACGGAAACCGAATTACTTATTCTTTATAAAGTTAAGAGAAGCGGATGAGCCGCATGGCCCACCTTTTTCGGTTTCAGCGGGACTCGGATTGATTTTAATTGCTCACAGGAATTGAAAAAGAATGGCACGAAAAAGAAGACCGCGTCCATGCCCTCCTCCTCCGGCACAGTCCGGGCGCACCTACGTACAGATAAAGCCTTCGGACATAGCAATGTTCCGGTTTCTTCTGGAGGCAGAGGACAATCTTGCCCTGTTCACAATTGCTGACAGGTTCAGGGGGGTACTGCTGCTGCGCTACAGCCCCCATCAGGAACGCGAGTTCCGTGAATTCATGGCAGGGCTGGGCAAGGAAATGGATATTGTCTTTCTGCCCGATCCGGCAGTTTCTGCCTGACAGGCCGCAGAAAGATTGTTTCTCACGAAACAGCAATATTTAAGTTCAGTAATGGCGATTCGTTTATGCGGATCGCCTTTTTTTTGTTTTTCTTTATGAAACGTATTCCGGTGCAAGACGCATTGTGTGTCTTTGATTTGTGTTGTATTTGAGTTATGTGTAGACAAGAAACGATTATTCGGAGGTCGTTTGCGTCTTAACTCTGTGTGATGAGACTGTTTTTTTGATCTGTTTTTCTGTAACACAACTGTAACAATTGACTGGGCATGATTTGCAACATGGTTTTGTCATTCATTGCTGGTAAAACATATTCATATGGTATTTCTTTATGAAAACACTTGCTTGCTACAACATGAAGGGTGGGGTCGGGAAGACTACAACGGCAGTAAATCTATCATATCTGTACGCTGCAAACGGATTCCGGACATTGTTATGGGATTTGGACCCTCAGGGTGCGGCGACCTTTCACCTGGGAGTTGAAACATTGCAGGATACAAAGCTCAAGAAGATCGTCAAAGACAAGAAGATGATCAAAAGTCTTGTGGAGCCGACTCCCTACCCCAATCTATCCATAATTCCTGCTGGGTTTGAATACCGCAATATGGATCTGGTGCTGGACGACAGCAAAAAATCAAAGAAGAAAATGGGCAAGATTCTTTCATCCTTCACTGACGAATACGACGTGTTTGTTTTTGACTGCCCGCCGAGTATTTCGAACTTATCGGATGCTGTTTTTTCTGTTTCCGATTATATCCTCATGCCGCTTGTGCCTGCCGTGCTTTCGCAACAGACTTTTTTAAAGGTCAGCGAGTATCTTGCGGGTATCCCGGACACCACGGCGCAGATCATACCCTTTTTCAACATGGTCGACCGGCGGAAGAGCGGACATCGTATGATGATTCTTCAGAGTAAGAAGCAGTTTCCCGGCGTGTTCTGTGATAACAGCATCCCGGCCAGGGCCAATGTGGAGCGCATGGGCGTTGAGCGGTTGCCTTTGTTCGCCTACGACCCCAAGTCCGATGCTGCCGTTTCCTTCGGTGCGCTGTGGCGTGAGCTTGAACGCAGGACCGTGTCCGGCGGTGAAAGCTCGCAGCCGGGGTAGCGCATTGTCCAGGATTTATCTGTCCCGGCCATTTTTTTGATGGCGTTGACAGCCGTGGCAAAAAGCTTCAATGATATCTCAGTATTTAAGCGTGTAACATGCTGGCGGATACTGCAGTTGAACCGGAGAATGCTGGAGGGATCATGGAAGACGGGAGAATTGATATCTACGGAGTCGGGCCGAGGATATTCCGGCCTACCGCAATCTACGGTATAGTTGTCTTAGCGATCACACTGTTTTTCCCAAGAATTTTTTTGATGACTTTTCTGCCCAGTGCCGCATTCAATATTCTGGGCGGAATGCTGTTAGGCCTTGGTCTTGCCTTTCTTTTTATTTCCTGGGTGGCTGTGAAAAAGGCTGTGCAGGAAAATCGTCTGGAAAAGTCCGGAACTTTTGCCATTGTGCGCAATCCCCTTTATTTCGCCTGGATAGTGTTCATTTTTCCCGGAAGCGCCATAGCCACCCAGTCATGGTTGCTTTTCGGGATGAGTGTTGTGGCCTACTATAAATTCCTGCAATACATCCCTGAAGAAGAAGCCCGGCTTGAGGAAGTTTTCGGCAAGGAATATTTCGAGTACAAGAAAAATGTTCCGGCGATTGTCCCGAATATGCGGGAGCTTCTGTAATTATAAGAAATATGCCGTGTCCTGAATTCGGGCTTCCGGGTATCCGGGGCGTATGATTTTATTATGCTGCCGGAGACGGACAGCTATTTTCCGGCGTAAAGCTCGTTGGATTCGGCTTTTCTGTTTCCGAATAATCCCGTGTAAAATTCATGTGCTTGCTGGTTTAAAAGGATGCGTTAACAGCATCGGAGAATGGTTGGTTTTATGATAGCCAAAGTTTCCTGCGCCGCGCTCATGGGCATAGACGCATTCAAGGTTGATCTGGAAGTTGATCTTACCCGGCAGGGCATGCCTTCATTTACTATGGTCGGATTGGCTGAGGGTGCCGTCCGGGAGAGCAAGGAGAGGGTTTTTTCCGCGTTAAGGAACAGCGGGTTCCGGCTGCCTCCATCAAGAATCACCGTCAACCTCGCTCCTGCGGATATGCGCAAGGCGGGGTCGGCGTATGATCTGCCTCTGGCCGCAGCTCTTCTCGGAGCCGCCGGAGTTATTGATCAGACCAATCTTGAAAACTGGTATCTGGCCGGGGAACTTTCTCTTTCCGGGGAGTTGAAGCCCGTGCACGGTATCTTGCCGCTGGCGATTGAAGCCCGGCGAAAAGGTGCGGCCGGTCTTGTCGTGGGACCTGAAAACGTCAATGAAGCCGCTGTTGTGGAGGGCCTTAAGGTCTATTCTGTAAGCAGCCTTTCCGAACTTGTCGAGTTTCTGAACGGAAGCAGGGAAATTGCTCCTTCGTGCGTGGATACGGCTCATCTCTGGGCGGGAAGACAGAAGTATGCGTTGGATTTTTCGGAAGTAAAGGGGCAGGAGCATGCCAAGCGGGCCATTGAGATTGGCGCGGCCGGTAATCACAACATACTTTTCATCGGCCCTCCCGGCAGCGGCAAGACCATGCTTGCCCGCCGCATTCCTACCGTACTGCCTCCGCTGGTTTTTGAAGAAGCTCTTGAGGTCACCAAAATATACAGTGTCTCAGGGATGTTGGGCAGGGATGAGGCCCTGATGGTCACCCGGCCTTTCCGGGCTCCCCATCATACCATTTCCGATGCCGGACTCATCGGTGGCGGAGCGTATCCCAAACCCGGAGAGGTCTCACTAGCTCACCGGGGTGTTCTTTTTCTGGATGAACTGCCCGAATTCAAGAAAAATGTTCTCGAAGTGCTTCGCCAGCCTCTGGAGGGAGGGGAAGTAACTATTTCCCGTGCGGCCATGTCGCTTTCCTATCCAGCCGATTTCATGCTTGTCGCGGCCATGAACCCCTGTCCGTGCGGCTATCTGACTGATCAGCATCACACCTGTACCTGCACGCCGCAGGCCGTGGCCCGCTATAATTCCCGCCTTTCCGGTCCGCTGCTGGATCGCATTGATCTCCAGATAGAGGTCCCGGCTGTGGATTACAAGGATCTGCGGGATTCTTCCGGTCTGGATTCCGCGACCATGAGATGTGAGATAGAAAGAGTGCGCGAGATACAGGCCGAACGCTACAGGGACATGCCCATACTCACCAACAGTGAACTGTCTGGATCATCCCTTGAAAAGTTCTGTGCGCTTACCGAGTCGGAGCACAGATTTCTGGAACAGGCTGTTCGCAGCCTGGGGCTTTCCGCGCGGGCCTATACCCGTATACTCCGCATCGCCCGGACCATTGCCGACCTTGCCGGAGAGGATTCCATCTCCGTTCCACATCTGGCCGAGGCTATCAGTTATCGCAGCATGGACAGGCAGGGGAACTGAAGGGACCACAGTTTGTTTTTATCATTACGCACAGTCCGCTCTGCCCGTTTTGAAAAAATGTGACGTATTCTTCACAGGCATATCCGGTTGAAAAGTCCGGTGTAGTGTAATATTACCTACCTAACCGGTTGCTAAAAGGAGAGGGAATGAAGTCTGTCATGAACGCCACTACCGAGCAGCGCGCGCTCTGGAACGAGGTTTTTTCCGAATCAGAGGCCTATTTCGGAGAGAGCCCGAGTCTGTTTGCTGAAAAGTCGCTTGCGCTTTTCAGGGAAAACGGCGTGCAAACGGTTCTTGATGCCGGTTGCGGTCAGGGGCGGGACACATTTCTTTTTGCCGAAAACGGTATCCGGGTTACCGCGCTTGATTATTCCTTTGTTGCTATCGGAGCGCTGAATGAGCGCTGCGGTGAATCCGGTCTTTCTTCCTGTATTGATTCGCGCTGTTTTGATCTGCGCATGTGCATGCCCTTTGAAAATGAAAGTTTCGATGCCTGTTATGCGCATATGCTGCTGTGCATGGAGCTTACTACCTGCGAGATTTCCTGTCTGCTGAGTGAGATGCACAGGATTTTGAAACCCGGAGGTCTGGCCCTCTATTCCGTGTGCAGTATTTTCGACGGAAATTATCGGGTCGGCGAGCATCTGGGCGAGGAGCTTTTCGAAGCAGATCGATTGGCAGTACATTTTTTCAGTGAAGAAAAGATTCGCAGTCTGTCCAGCGGGTTCAATATTCTAAGTGTGGAGCGCATGAAAGAAGAGGAGCAGTCTCGCGATCTTTTTTGTATCGCCATGAAAAAAAGCTCCAGCCGTTGCGCGCCCACATTTGCCGCAATCGGAGCCAAGGATGCTCCACTGGCCCGAAACCGTTCCTCTGCCCCGGCTTTCTGTCCGGGGGCCAGGTGATAGCCCCACTACCGTTTCAGTTGAAGCGGCTTTTTTTATGTACTCCTTCTAATCCATAAGATTTGAGATTTCTGTGTCCGGCCAATGGGCCGTGCCTGTCTTTGTATTGCAGAAAACGCATCCGCCCCGGCAGCTTTGAGTTGTCGGGGCGGTTGCGTTTGACCGGTTGGTTTCTGTGCCTCCTTAGGTCTGACAGCTTTTCGGTGTAATTGATTTTTCACGTTGAATGGACGTGAGGTTTTATGCATAATAATGACAGAATTTGTTTATATGGGGAACGATATGGGCAAACTTGAATGGCACAACGGGCTTAATCTCGGAGTCTCGGAAATAGACGATCAGCACAAGGCGTTGATCAGTGCGGTCAACAGTGTTCTTGAAAGCGTCAGGCAGGGCAAAAGCGATGCTGCAGTGGACCGGCTTCTTGGGCAACTGCGGGAGTATTCCGTCCACCATTTCAATTCCGAGGAACAGTTTATGACCGAGATCGATTATCCCGATCTCAACAGGCACAGGCAGATTCACAAGCAGTTCAAGGACAGGGTTAAGTTTTATCAGGCTGCGCGATTCCGCAAGGAACATGTCTCCTGGGGCGAGATGCAGGAATTCATCTCCAACTGGCTGATAGAGCACATCCTGCGGGAGGATTATAAAATAGCCCAGTTCGTTAAATCCCGTGGCGGCAAATGAAAGCGGATATTCCGGCCTTGTGCAGCAATGATCTGCTGGAGATATTTTAGCCTTGGCAGTGTTACACGGAGTTTGCCCGAGGTGGCTTGAAGATAAAAAGCCCTGCAACTTTTTAGAGTAGCAGGGCTTATTTGGCTGACGTCGGTATGCCGGTTGTTCCGGATAAGGAAATATCAGTAACTCAGCACTCCAAGCAGGGTGATCATGAATGCCACAGCGCCGCGAAATTTCAGGGGTGAGGAATTGGTAGGCATTTCTGCGCTGAGCCTGCCGCGCAGGTCGGAAAACGCCTGATCCATATCGCGCAGGCGGGCTTTTCTTTCTTTATTGGATTTGCGGGTCTCATCCCGCAACAGGCTCATGTCCTTACGATGCATAGATATTAACGATTCTACACCGGTCATTGGTTCGTCTCCATGTATAGTAGGAAAAACTGCGATCGAAGAGTTTCGTGAGTATGGTTATGGACCGGAAAGCCCGGAGGGGTCGGGGAGGTGGAGTGGGCTTCCCGGTCCATACTTGACTAACAAGCTGCTTCTTCATAAGCAGTTTGCGTGCCACATATTTATTTTTAAAAAATATTGTTTATTTACAGTCTGTTATCTGGTGTCGGGCTTTAGGGCTTATGTGTGTGGGGAATAATCGCGCGTTGATCATTCAAAAAAATTACGATATTTAGTCAATATTACAAAATGTCAGAATAGATAGTTTGGAGCATCCAGATCATGACCTTGTCAATCAATGAATATAAAGCCCTCTCGCAGGAACTCGATCCAGAAAAGCTGCAGAAAAAAATGCTGACCTTGCTGCTGCAGTTGCAGAATGTGGAAAGGGGGTCCCTATGGCTTGCGAAGGACGGCATGTACGAATGTGTCGAATCGCTTGGAAATAAGAGTGAAAGCGTCAAGGGACTGAAACTTTCCCCGGATGAGAACAGCATTGTCGGCTGGGTGATCAAGAACGGCAGGATGACCATCGCTGAGTCCGGTGATGCCCGGCATCACAGTGTAATAGAGGAAAATTTCAAGGTTAAGAGCCGCTTGATTCTTTGTTTTCCCCTGCTGCTGAAGGGCAAGGATGTGTACGGGGCTGTGCAGGTTATTGATACAAGCGCGGCCGGAGATCGGCTGAACCTTGACCCCGATTATCTGACCATGCTTCAGGACCTCGTAGATCTTGGTGCGATTACCCTCAGCAACTCTCTGGAGTTTCAGCGGCAGCAGCACAGGTATGCCCAGCTCAGCCGGGCCCTCAGTTCCATGCGGGGCAAGAGAAATATTGTCGGCAGGAGTCCTTCGATAAACAAGGCTCTCAAGCTGGTTAACAACTACGGGGCAACCAGCTACCCCGTTATTCTCTACGGCGAGTCCGGGACCGGTAAGGAACTGTTTGCCGAGGAGATTCATGCCCAGAGTTCCAGAGCGGATAAGCCTTTTCTGACCCAGAACTGCAGTGCCATTCCGGAAAATCTGCTTGAAAGTGAGCTTTTCGGATATGTAAAAGGCGCATTTACCGGAGCCGGGGCCAATAAATCAGGGTTGTTTGAAGCGGCAGACGGGGGAACCGTATTTCTGGATGAAATAGGTGACATGGATATAAATCTGCAGGCCAAGCTCTTGCGTGTGCTGCAGGAAAACGAGATTAAGCCGCTGGGCGGAACATGGGCAAAAAAGATAGACGTACGCATTATTTCCGCTACCAACCGTAATCTGGAGGAGGATGTGCGGTCCGGGAGGTTCAGGGAGGACCTGTATTACCGGCTGAATGTCCTTCCTCTCAAGCTCCCGGCCCTGCGTGAAAGAGGCGATGATGTGGCTCTGCTTACGGATTATTTTCTCAACCGGGAGGCGTTGCACAGCCACATGCTGCCCAAAAAAATGGACAGCGCTTCCATGGAGGCAATGCGCCGCTATACCTGGCCCGGTAATATCCGGGAACTGGAAAATACCATCAAGCAGTTTCAGGCCATGGTTCCGGGAGATACTGTCCGCATCACCGATCTTCCTTCCCACATAGTGCAGCCGGGCTCGGATGCTGTGCCGGCAGAGCCTGAAAAAAGAAAGAGGCATCCAGCAGTTCAATCAGAGCCGCCGGCTCTTTTCAGTCCGGATGGGCTGACCGATCTTTCCTGGCAGGAAATGGAGCGTGTCTATGTTATGGCTCTGCTCGACAAGTTCCGCTGGAACGTAAGCCGTGCTGCACGCGCAGCGGGTCTCAACCGGTCCACTTTCGATTCGCGCATGAAAAAACTGGGAATCAGCAAATCCGCCTTATGAACCGTTCACGGACAAGTTTATGCCGCTTACGGGAAAACTACTTTACTACGGTGACGGCCGGGTGATATTCAAAAGCTTGTTTTAAAATCCGGATAATACGCACAGTGGCCGGAACTGCTCCTGCCGGATTTCAAGGTTTGAACCCGGTCTTTCAAATTCCCGATTGTTCATGCGGGAAAAATTTCAAGGATTTATCAGATGCTCCTTCTCGGAATCGACGTGGGCGGCACCCACACTGATGCTGTGGCCTTGGGTCCCGGCGGGATTGAGGCTCAGGTCAAGGTCCCCACCGACCATGACAACCTGCTTTCTTCCATCAGAACCGCTCTTGGCGAGATTGTGCGCAACGCCGACCCGGCGCGTATAAAACAACTTAATCTGAGTACCACTCTGTCCACAAACTCGATTGTCGAGGGCAATTTTGAGGATGTGGGTGTCATTGTTTCCGCCGGTCCCGGACTGGATCCCCATTCGTTTATGGTCTGCAAGGATTTTCATGTAATTCCAGGTTCACTGGATCACCGGGGATCGGAAACAAAACGGCTCGACAATCTGGCTCTGGAAGAGGCGATTGCCTCCTGCCGCAAATCCGGGATCAAAGTCTATGCGGCGGTGACCAAGTTCTCGCCCCGCAACCCTTCCCACGAAAAGGCCATTGAACTGGCTGTCGGTGATAATGCGGATTTCATCACTCTGGGACACCAACTGACCGGACGCCTTAATTTTCCGCGGCGCATTTCCACCGCCTTTTACAACTGCGCGGTCTGGAGAGTTTTCAACTCCTTTGCCGATGCCATAACCGCAACTCTGGATGAAATGGGGCTGGGGCATATCAAGGTGAATATTCTGAAGGCCGATGGCGGAACCATGCCGCTGCCCCTTTCCCGGCAGGTTCCGGTTCAGTCGATATTTTCCGGTCCTGCGGCCAGCGTCATGGGGATTATCGCGCTTTGCAACATTACCCATGATTCCATAATTTTCGATATCGGCGGTACAACAACGGATATAGCCGTCTTTGCAGGCGGCAGCCCCCTGATAGAACAGGAGGGCATAGACATCGGTTCTCACCCGACACTGGTCCGTGCTCTCAAGGTCCATTCCATAGGAATAGGAGGGGATTCGGCTATCTCCGTGGTTGACGGAGTTGTCCGCACCGGTCCCAACAGACTGGGGCCCTCCATTGCCTTCGGGGGAGAGATTCCCACCCTTACCGATGCGCTTATCTGGAAAGGTTCATGCGATTGCGGAAACATCAACGGCTCAAAGAGCGGTTTTGCCGGATTTGCGGCAGCCAAGGGTCTGGAACCTGATGATCTGGCCGAACGGGCAATAGCCTATGCCGTGGACAGGATTCATTCCTCCACCAGAACACTGGTCGAAGAGATAAACCGTCAGCCCGTGTACACAATTCACGAGCTTCTTGAAAACAGGCGGATAGTTCCACGCAAGGTCTACATCATGGGCGGTCCCGCCAAGTCCTTGAAGATGGATATCTTCCGTAAATTCCGCCTTTCCACCGAAGTCCCTGAAAATTACGATGTGGCCAACGCCATCGGTGCGGCACTGACCAGAACAACAACAGAGCTTGAGCTCTTCGCCGATACCGAGCGCGGACTCATGTTCATCCCCTCTCTCGGACACAGGGAGAATATCCCCCGCAACTACAATCTGGAAGATGCCCGCAGGGACGCCATGAACCATCTGCTGGCCCATCTGGGAGAAATGCATGTGGCGGCGGACGGTTCGAATGCGCAGGTCACCTCTTCATCCTCATTCAATATGGTCAACGGGGTAAGCACTGTAGGGCGTAATATCAGGGTCAAGTGCCAGATCAAACCCGGCGTTGTCCGGACATATTCATAATACGGAGTTAAGATGCTCAAGGCTGATAACAGACTGGGAATCATTTTCTTCCCCGCCTTCGACTGGGCAATTTCACCTACCCATCCCGAAAGGGAAGAGCGGCTGCTCTATACTCAGGACCAACTGCGCGAAGAAGGTTTGTTCGATATTGAGGGCATTCGCGAATATAAACCGGAAGTGGCTTCCACCGAGGATATTGAACGGGTGCATTTCTGTTTTCCGGAGGCCGAGGCCGTGGCCACCCGTTCCCATTTTATCTCCGCAGGCGGAGCCATCAAGGCCGGAGAACTGGTCATGAGCGGCGAGTGTGACCGGGCCTTTGCGCTGGTGCGTCCGCCGGGGCATCACGCCATGAAAACCGTGCAGGGATCACGGGGGTTCTGCGCGATCAATATTGAAGCGATCATGTGCGAGTACATCCGCGAAAAGTACGGTCACAAGCGGATTGCCATTGTCGATACCGACTGTCACCATGGGGACGGCACTCAGGACGTCTACTGGCATGATCCCGATACCCTGTTCATCTCCATGCATCAGGACGGGCGGACCCTTTATCCCGGAACCGGATTCCCGAGGGAAGCCGGAGGTCCGAAAGCTCTGGGGCGCACGATAAACATACCTCTGCCGCCGGGAACTTCCGACGCCGGTTTCATGCTGGTCATGGAAAACATAGTCATGCCCATACTGGAGGATTTCAAGCCGGATATCATCATCAACTCCGCCGGGCAGGACAACCATTTCACCGATCCGATCACGAACATGAATTTTTCGGCTCAGGGTTACGCGGCGCTGAACTCCCTGCTCAAGCCCGATATTGCAGTGCTTGAGGGCGGCTATGCCATTCAGGGGGCACTGCCGTACGTGAACCTGGGCATAAGTTTGGCAATGGCCGGCATAGATTATTCGCATGTGCGCGAGCCCGGCTTCAATCCCGATGCTCTGCGTGAGTCCGATGAAATAATGAATTACATAGCCAGACTCTGCGACGGTATCAGGGATGTTTATTTTCATCCTCCTGCCGAGAGTTGCGAGGGCGTTGTCAGTGGGAACTGGTCGGTACGGCATCGGAATATTTTTTATGATACCGAAGGAATAACTGAATCCCAGACCCAGTCTCTGCTTCTGTGCGACAACTGCCGGGGACTGTTGAAGGTGGAAACGCAGCGGGAAAACGGGCCCATGGGGTTCGGTGTGGAAATCCCGCACGATGCCTGCGAAAAATGCCGGAATACAGGTTATTCTCTCCTTGAGGAGGCGCAGGTCAAGAGCCGTTACCGCTACATGCAGATGATCAACCGCAAGGACAAGGACTACCTGCGTTACGGGTTCTGACTGAAGAAGAAAAAACTCCTCAGGTTGTGAGGAAACTAAGCAGCCCCCGCCATGATCGACGGGGGCTTGTCATACCGTGGTAAAACTACCGGAAAGAGTTCGGGACTGAGAACCGTGTGCCGGGCAGATCCTTTTCTGCTGCGGTCTACTGCATGTCGGATATTATGCCGGAGAGCTCTCCGGCCAGGTTTGAAAGATTTCCGATGACTTCCGTTGAGCGAAGCATGGCTTTTTCCGTTTTTCCGGAAATCCGGCTGACCTCTACGGCCGACTGGTTGATCTGTTCACTAGCGGAAGCCTGCTGTTCTGCGGCAGTGGCAATATGGCGGATACGGTCTGCCGTTGACTCGGACATAGTGACGATTTCACTGAGCGCGTTGCCGGAATTGCCTGCCAACTCCGTACTTCTTGTTACGGCCCGGACAGCTTCTTCTGTTGCTCTTACGTTTGCCTTCGCCCCGTCCTGAATTCCTGAAACTGCTTTGTGAACCTCCGCTGTCGCCTGTACCGTCTTTTCGGCCAGTTTGCGCACCTCGTCCGCGACAACGGCAAATCCGCGTCCTGCTTCTCCGGCTCGGGCAGCCTCGATTGCGGCATTGAGTGCCAGCAGGTTGGTCTGGTCGGCAATATCTTCGATTACGCCGAGTACGTTACCTATTTCCTTGGATCTGCTGTCCAGATCTTCCATGGATTCTTTCAGTGTCTTTGCCTGTCCGGCCACAACGTTGATGGCTTCAATGGCCTCTCCGACAATTCTGGCCCCGTCTTCAGCCTTTTTCTTGGATTTATCAGCGTCTCCGGCTGCTTCCTGTGCATTGCGGGCGACTTCAAGGACGGTCGCGTTCATTTGTTCTATGGCTGCTGCGGTCTGGACTGTCTGTTCGTTCTGAACAACCGCGCCGCTGCGGGCTTCACCGACCATTTCGTGCAGTCGGGCTGCAGCCTCGCTGAGCTCGTTGACCACTTCATCGGCTTTTTCGGCTGCTGCGGAAATCCTTTCATTCTGATTGGTAATCTGGGCTTCCCGTTTTTTGAGTTCGGTGGTGATAATATAGAGACAGCAACCGCCGATAACGTTTCCTTCAATGTCATGAAGAGGGAAGAGGTTCGCAAGTACGTTTATGTCGCTGCCGTCGGTATGTTTGAATATTGCCTCACGGTTGGTTTCCCTGCGGTTTTCCTCCATGCAGTATCCAATGAGGGCCTTTCGGTCATCATTGTAAAAAAGTTGAGAAAGCGTGCGCCCATAGTATGCTTCAGGAGATTTCGGGGATCCGATCATATCCATGCATTCCTGATTTAGAAAGGTGATCTTTTCACTGATGTCGACAATACAGCAGCCTATGGGCAACCCTTCGAGTATGCTTCTGTTGAAACCGAGATTTTTTTTGAACTCATCGCCGAGTCGGTTGACGGACTCGATCAATCCGCCAAGGGCGTAGGAGGAGCAGCGGTCCATTTCGGAGTAAGTGCCGTTAAGGAGTCGGTCTGACAGATCGGCAACGCATTTGACCGGGCACGCGATAATTTTTTGCAGCATGTACAGCAACGCCGCGCCGAGAATTGCAAAAAAGGAAAAAAGAATAGCGGTAAGCTTCCAGCCAGAAACTTCTGCTCCTCCGGAAGTATACAGAAAAAGGACGCAGGCTGCCCCCGCGATCGCCAGCATGCCGAAATAAACTCCGGCAACCGGCCTTAAAATTTGCGCATCGTTCCCAGTCATGAAAGCTCTCCTTGTGGTTGCCGTGCCCAAGTCCTCGGTTCTGTTCATGGACCCGCCGGTAATAAAATATCGGCGGTGTCCATTCAAAACCCTCAGACCAGGCAAGACTCCTGATTCAAGCCTTCAATCCCGATACTAATACAAACACCTCGCGCGCACAGGTTAATGTCTGGAAATTAAATTGTCGATACGTTTTTTACACATCTGTAACAAATGGAACCTTTCTGAAGCATTGAAGGCTGACTCGGTTAGAAATTGCGTAAATTGTGTAAGGGTTTATCCGGAGAGTCTTTGTTAAAAAAAAGAACCGGCACTGTAATTGTGCCGATTCCGTTTTTTGTTCGGTGAAGAGTTGCTGTGTCCCTAAGCAGGGTGCTGCCAGCAGGCGTTTAGAGCAGGATGTCTGCCAGTGTCCCTACGAAGACAAGAACGGAAATAACTCCGTTCAAGGTAAAAAATGCCATGTTTACCTTGCTCATGTCCTCGGCTGAAATGACCTGATGCTCCAGAATCAGGATTGCTCCGATGATTGCGATGGTGCTGAAATATATCCAGCCCAGCCCGGCGGAAAGGCCTGCAAGCAGGAAGAATATCACGGTGTTTACGTGGCTGAAGGTGGAAATGCTTAGAGATTTCTGCAGCCCCAGATTGGCAGGGATTGAATTCAGTTCATGTTCCCGGTCGAATTTGCGGTCCTGAGTTGCATAGAGAATGTCAAACCCGGCAACCCAGAAAAGCACCCCGCAGAAGAAAAGCAGTGCGGTCATGGAAAATTCCGGGGCCACGCACAGCCAGCCTGCAACCGGTGCAAGTCCGAGTACAGAGCCGAGAATAAAGTGACAGATCATGGTGAACCGTTTTGCCAGCGAGTAGAATGCCGACCAGAACAGGGCGAAGAAGGAAAGCTTGTAGCAGAGTTCATTCATGCCCTTGCACGCCAGAACAAAAATTATCCCGCAGACTACAATAAAGCAGAAAGTGAACAGAGGACTGAGTTCTCCGGTCACCAGCGGACGGGTTCTGGTCCGTGGGTTTTCGCTGTCTATATTGATGTCGAAAAGCCGGTTTACTGCCATGGCAAAAGATCGCACAGCGACCATGCCCACTGTCAGCAGGGCGAAAGGTTTCCAGCCGGGCCAACCCCCGGCAGCCAGAAAGAGCCCCATGTAGGCAAACGGCAGCGCAAAGATTGAATGTTCGATTTTGATCATGCGGCAGACCAGTTCCGTATTATGGATAAGCAACCTGAAATACTTGCGCAAAATTGTCGGCACAACCCGCTCCTTATAAAGAGGTTTGTCAGCTAGAATTTTTCGATAAGCACTGCGCCGATCACGACCAGTGCCGCCCCGGCTATGCGGCCCGGAGTAGCCTCCCGCACGGCATAACCTATGAGTCCGTAGTGGTCCAGCAGAATGGAAGCCACCATCTGTCCGGCCACCATCCAGCACATCATGGTGCCCGCTCCGAGAATAGGAGCCACTATTACTGCCGCGGCCACGAAAAAGGCTCCCATGAATCCTCCGGTCCACATCCACCAGGGGCCTTTGAACACGGTGGAAGCTTCCGGTACCGGGATGCGCATAGCTATCGCATATCCAAGCAGGACCAGTGTGCCCACAGCAAATGAAATCAGCGCGGCAAGAACGGGGTCGCCTACAAAGCCGCGTAAGCGCATGTTCACCCCCGCCTGCGTGGGTGCAAGAGCCCCGAACATGAATGCCATTGAAATAAAAAAAGAACGCATGCTTTCTCCTTTCCGCGTATTGTCGGCACAGGATACATTGCTTCCCGGATAATGCAAAGCCGCCCCGCGATCATTAGATTGCGGGGCGGCCTGGTTGCGTCATGCCGGGGAGTGGTCGTTTTTCCTTAAGCCTTGCGGAAAGATGAGGGCTGCGGTTCAGTCCAGGGTTTTCTGCGGCAAAATCAAGACCGGTTATCCGGCATTCTTGTGGAATGCCGCCGCGGCGTTCCTTAAGTTCTCAGCCCAATCTTCGGCCAGCGGGTCTGCGACCAGAACCGCTGCCCCGATTGACGACGCTATGGCCTCTGCGCTTTTGCGTGAAAACTGAGGTTGAATGAAGATTGCGGATACAGAATTCTTCCTTGCAATTTCGATCAGTTCTCCCATCTCTTTGGGGCTTGGCTCCTTGCCTTCAATTTCGATAGGTATCTGGCGCAGGCCGTAGCTTCTGGCAAAATATCCCCATGAGGGGTGATAGACCATGAATCCTGCTCCCCTGGGGGCATCGGAAAAAAGTTTCAGCAGTTCGGTATCAAGCGAGTCTATCTCCGCCGCAAACTTAATGTAGTTGTTGCGGTATAATGATTCATGAACCGGGTCCTTTTCAATGAGCGTATCGCGTATCTTCATAGCCATAACGCGTACCAGCGGAGGAGACAGCCAGATGTGGGGGTCGGCTATGAAATTGTCGTGATGCTCCCCTTTGTCCATGGGTACATGCTTCGGTTCGCCCGAATGGTGAACATGGTCCTGCATGGGCACACGGACCACCTCTCTGCTGAGGTCCACAATATTCAGGTCCGCATTGGCCCCTTTGAATCGCGGTAGCCAGGCCCGTTCAAATGGAACACCGATGGCGTAATAGATTTCCGCCCTGCTGAGTTGTGCCATCTGCCGGGGTTGCGGTTCATAGGTCGCCGGACTGCTTCCAGGCCGGACCATCACGTTTACCTGCACAAGGTCTGCCCCTATTTTTTCAACGAAATATTTCTGGGGAACAATGGATACCGTGATCTGCAAGGGATCGGCGTATCCTCTGCCTGCGAGCATTACAGTGAGAACCAGAAAAATCGGAATTATGCGTATGACTTTCATTCCATCATCCTTCTGTTGAAATTGAATATCAATTAGCGTTTTTAAATACATTTCTGTTGAAGTCAACAATTATGTAATAAATTTCCTTTCAAACATGCAGTTTCCAACTGTTTCCGGGGAGCGGAAGATACCTTACAAACTTCATAAAAAATGTTGAGTGCAACGTCCGTGTAAAAAACAACTTTATTTACACCTTATTGCGATTTGCAGCCGAAGTTTCCCCGGAACATCGTTCCTTCCCTCGGGCAGCAAGTCATTTTAACCGTCATTGCAAATTTTTTATGCAGTCTTTTTTCATCAAGTCCATATTTTCTGGCTGTACAGACCTTATAAAAAAATTTTTCTGCAGAGTACGCAGTTTTGTCTGTTGGTGTTTTTCGGAATCACAGTGTTATAAAATTGCGTTTTTCACCCCGATTTGCCTGTCCTGTTTCTCGGTTGCTCGGTTGTATTTTTGTTTTAATGTATAAAAACTACTTTTTTGAAGGTATAAAAAATCTGAAAATTGCAAATATGTATTTTGGGTATCTTTTTGTGGCTCTTTGAGTTAGAAGGGTGCCGATTTTGGTATAAAGTGTGCTTTAGTGTAGTGGAAAGTTCATTTTTGAAGGTAATTGTTTGCAAGTTTGTAAAAAACGATCTTGGTTAAACCGGGGTTAGAAACAGAATTGTAAAAAAACACAACGGGGGTTTGTAGAAAATGAATCCGGCTGATACTTCTTTCATTCTCATATGTGCGGCTCTTGTCATGTTTATGACTCCGGGGCTGGCTCTGTTTTACGGCGGTATGGTGCGCAGCAAAAACGTTCTTGCCACCATAATGCAGAGTTTCATCATGCTCGGGCTTGCTTCCATTGTCTGGGCGATCATAGGCTATACCCTGTCGTTCGGTCCTGATATCGGCGGCATCATCGGGGGGATGGATTTCTTCGCCCTTAACGGTGTGGGCATGGATACGCTCAACAGTCCTGCCGATAATCTTCCTCACCTTCTTTTCATGATTTTCCAGTGCATGTTCGCAGTAATTACTCCGGCGCTTATTACCGGAGCATTTGCGGAACGCATGAAGTTCGGCGCACTGGTTATTTTTACAACTTTCTGGGTGATTCTCGTCTACTCTCCCATGTGCCACTGGGTCTGGGGCGGAGGTTGGATGGGCAGCGACGGTGCGCTCGACTTCGCCGGTGGAGCCGTTGTTCACATGAGTTCCGCAGCCGCGGCGCTGGCCGGTTGCCTTGTAGTAGGTAAACGCAAGGGCCACGGACGCGAACCTTTCATTCCCCACAACCTGCCCATGACCCTGCTTGGAGCCGGTATTCTCTGGGTCGGCTGGTTCGGTTTCAATGCCGGTAGCGCGCTTGCAGCCAACGGTCTTGCCGCCAATGCTTTTGTAACCACCCATTTTGCCGCTGCCGCCGCCGTTCTGGGCTGGCTGCTGGTTGAGACCATGCATGCCGGCAAGCCGACTACTCTCGGTGCTGCCTCCGGTGCTGTTGCCGGGCTGGTTGCCATTACTCCTGCGGCCGGTTTCGTAACCCCCATGGCTTCCATTGTCATCGGACTGGGCGGGGGCGCAATCTGCTACGGCGGAGTGCTGCTCAAGTCCAAATTCAATTACGACGATTCCCTTGATGTTGTGGGTATTCACGGCGTTGGCGGAACCTTCGGGGCTCTTGCAACGGGGCTGTTCGCAAGCATCGGGGCAGAGGGGCTTTTTTACGGAAATCCCGCGCAGCTCTGGATTCAGGCCAAGTCCTGCGTCGCCACCTGGGTATACTGCTTTGTTGTAAGCTGGATACTGTTTAAAGTTATCGATAAGCTTTACGGACTCAGGCCTTCAGAAGAAGGTGAGGTCGCCGGTCTCGACCTTTCCGAACACAGCGAAACCGGATATCAGATTTAGTTTGGAAAGTATGACATGGTGGCTCGTAAGGCCGCGGCTGGGACCGTATGGTCCAGGTGCAAACATATAATGAGGTTCTTCTTATGAGAAAGATTGAAATAATTGTAAGGCCGTTCAAGGTCGATGATGTGAAGGAAGCAGTTGCTTCCCTCGGGCTGAAGGGGATGACGGTAACCGAAGTCAAGGGATTCGGCCGCCAGGGCGGACACAAGGAAGTCTACCGCGGCGCCGAGTATCAGGTTGATTTTCTGGTCAAGACCAAGATTGAAATCGTGGTCGAAGCGGAGCGTGTGCCCGAAGTAATCGAGGTGGTAAGCGCGGCCGCAAGGACCGGAAAAGTCGGTGACGGAAAGATTTTCGTCATCCCTGTTGAAGAAGTCGTGCGTATCCGCACCGGCGAAACCGGACCCGAAGCTATCTAGAAATGATCCCGGATTCAACCGCCGGCCTTGTTTCAAGAGGTGCGATAGAAAATCTGCTCGCAGCGCGGGAAATACTTCTTGCGGCATGCTCCAGAAGCATGCCGCAGGATTTTCCGCAGCAGATGTCGAGGCTGGTGGACTGCTATTTCACGGAAAGAGTCTCTGAGGCTGTTGCAGCCGGAATACTCTCGCCGGGTGAACGGCTTTCAATAGTTGCTGTAGGCGGGTACGGGCGCGGCCAACTGGCTCCGCACTCGGACCTGGATGTGCTGATGCTCTCCGACTACATGTCCGGTACGGATCTGGAGGAGCTTTCCGCTTTTCTTTTCCATCCGCTTTGGGATCTGAAGTTTGAGGTGGGGCATGGCGTGCGTTCGGTACAGGACAATCTGGATTTGGCCGGGGAGGATTTCAAGGTGCTGGCTTCATTGCTGGACCTGCGATTCATCGCCGGTGACGAGGAGCCGTTCAGGGCGCTATTTGCCGGGCTCAGGGAAAAAATTCTGCCTGCCTGCGGTCGAGACTTCTGCCGCACTCTCTGGGAAAACCGCAGTAAAACGGGGATCGGGATGGATTCCGTTGTTCTGGAGCCGGAGCTCAAGAACGGCTGGGGCGGATTGCGGGACGTGCAGTTCATCCGGTGGTGTGCGGATATCCGGGGCGGTTTTTCGCCTCTGAATCAGGATGATCTCGGTGATCTGTGCAGAGATGAGTCGCTGATCACGCGGACCCGCTGCGCAGTGCATCTCCTGCGGAAGCGCAAGCAGGACAGGCTGATTCTGGATATGCTCCCGGATGTCGCATCGCTGTGCGGAGTTGCCGGGTATAATCCTGCAAAGCGCGGTAATGATCTGCTTACCATGGTTCATCGGGCAATGGTCCGCATCCGGTCAATGGGCGATGCTCTGTATCGGGAATCGTTTGCGCGGGATTCCTTTTCCTTCATTGATTGCGACGGTCCGGTTGACCTCGACAGGGGGGTGAAGATTTTCGAGATCAAAGCCCGCACCGGGGAACCGCTTACCCGCGAGGCCCGCAGAGCCGTATCAAGGGTAGAAAGCGCTGCAGGGGTCAGTGTGGAAAAGGCTCTGCTGCGTTTAATAGGCATTCTCAAGGGAGAACACGGCTGGCGCGCTTCTCTGGAAATGCTGGACAGCGGACTCTTCAAGTCGTTTCTCCCCGAGTTTGCCAATGTGTCCGAACTTGTCCCCTATGACGGTTATCACCAGTATCCTCCCGGACGCCATTCGCTGCTTACCGTGCATAAGTGCTGCGATATCTTCCGTGACGAGTTTGCCGAAGGTGGAAAGTGTATTTCCACAGGTGATTTTGATGCCCTTGTGCTTGCCGCCCTTTTTCACGATATCGGCAAGGGCGGGGCAAACCATAGTGAGCGCGGGGCAGCCATTGTGGAGGATATCCTTTCCCGTACCGGACTGCCTGCCCGGTTCAAGGAGGATGTTGTCTTTCTGGTCCGTGAGCATCTTCTGCTCGTACGCTCTTCGCGCGCCCTTGATCTCAGTTCCGTGGAGTCCCTGCGGTCAATAGCCGGGACAGTCCGTTCGGCGCGCCGGCTGCGCATGCTGTTTATTCTTTCCATGGCCGATTCCATGGCTACCGGGCCCAGGGTCTGGAATTCGTGGAGCGAGGCGTTACTGCGCGAGATTTATGCCGGACTTGAACTTGTTCTTACCGATGAGAACTATTCAGTCCTAGAAAGCGGTGACATTCTGGATGATGCTGTCCGCAGGGTCTGGCTGGCCTCCGCCGGGGATTTCGAGCCTCAGGTTGTGGAATCCATGCTGGCGGCAATGCCTGAACGGTATCTGCTGGCAGAGGACCCTGAAGATATAGTCCTGCATATGAAGCAGGTGCGCGAATTCAATGCCCTTTACGAGAAGGATCTTGTTCGCAAGCCGTCAGGCAAGGGCGGAAAAGGCATCAATCTTGTAAGGAGTTTTGCTACAGATGATGAAAGTCGGGTCAAACTTGTCATCACTGCACGGGATCAGGATTTTCTGTTTGCCACCCAGAGCGGGGTGCTTGCCCTGCATTCGGTTAATATCCTGTCCGCAGAAATTTTCTCCTGGGCGGACGGAACAGCCGTTAACACCTTTCTGGTGGAGTCTCCGGCTGAAGACGGACCTGCCGATATCTGGGCACGGGTGGAGAGGGCCGTTATGTACGCGCTTACCGGAAGGCTCTCTCTGGATTATCGGCTGCATAAGAAGCGCAACTCGCCCTATGCCAGACCGGGCAGGGTGCGCGTGCCGACCAGGATAACAGTGGATAATGATTCCAGTGAATCATGCACGTTGATAGAGGTTATTGCGCAGGACCGTTCCGGTCTGCTTTACGATATGGCAGCGCTTTTTTCCAGGATGAATGTTGATTTGCGTATGGCCCGTGTTTCAACCACCGGGCAGAGTGTTTTTGATGTGTTTCATGTCGAGGGGCCCGAGGGGGGGAAAATCGAGGATTGTGAACACGTGAAAGAGCTGGTCAGTGCCCTTGAATATGCACTTTCCAACCACTAGCACAAAGCCGCCTTTCAGCATGCCGCAGGCATGTTGCCTCAGCAGCAATTCAATCCGCTTTACCTGACAAGGAGAATTTATGTTTTCAAGGCTTATGATCCATCTGGTCATAGATGTTGCTTTGTTTTGCATTGTCTGTGTCCTGCTCATTGTTTTCCCTGATATGTTTTCAGGTAAGAATGTGCTGCCTCTGCTCGGACTTTTCGGGGGCGCTGTACTTGTTTCGGCCATTTCCATTTTACTTTCCGCAGCTAAGATCAAAGACACCTGCGGAACCCTCAACAATTGGATGGAATGTCTGGCCGGCGGGACATCGTTCAAGGGAGATTCCGAGGCCGTTCTGAATCTGGCTCCGGCTGCGGCTGATCTGGAAAAGCATCTGAACACCGTCACTTCCGAACTTGCTGATGCCGGAAGGCAGTGTGATATTGAAATTGCAAAACAGCTTGAGGCCTACAAAATGGCCGAGGAAGCCCGGCTCAACGGCGAACAGGCCCGCTGCAAGGGTTTGCTTTCCGCTGCCGGAACTCTTGAACTGGCTGTGGAAGGGATTCGGAGCAGTTGCGCAACCCTTGACGGCGCTTCCTCAAGGGCCAGTTCCGGTGCGGACAGGCAACTTGATTTTCTGTCTTCAGTTGTGACTTCCATGGAGCAGATTGATGTTTCGATAAGGAACTCCGTTGAACGAGCCGAATCGGCTTCCGTGGATGCCGAGCAGGCCGCTGAAAGAGCCCGTTCGGGGGAAGAGATTCTGGACCAGACCATCGAGTCGATCAATTCGGTCATGACCAATACCAACGAATTGAATGAACGGGTGGAGACTCTGGGGCGGCAGGCTGACGGCATCAGCAGCATCATGAGCGTTATTTCCGATATTGCCGACCAGACCAACCTGCTGGCGCTCAACGCCGCCATTGAGGCTGCCAGAGCTGGGGATGCCGGACGCGGGTTTGCCGTGGTTGCCGATGAAGTCCGTAACCTTGCTGAAAAAACCATGGAAGCAACCCGCGATGTAGGTTCTGAAATAGGCCGCATTCAGGAGCACGTGCTGAAAACCGTTGACGGCGTCAACATGATCACCGGGCTTGCCGGTGACGCATCGGAACTGGCTTCCCGTTCAGGTCAGGCTCTTGGTGAGATTGTCGATCTGGCCGCCAAGAGTTCTTCCGGAGTACGGCTGATTGCCGAGGAGGCTCTGCAGCAGGCCGAAGCCAGCAATGCGGTGCGTGAGGCGGTCACGGAAGTGCACACCATCTCCGATGAAACCGGTTCCGCCATGAGTGGGGCCGCTGAAGCCGTATCCGATATGAGTGGTCGTGTCTTGGAACTGGACGAACTTATCGGGGTTTTCAAGCTTGTCGGTAACGGGAGTGTGCAGGAAGTTATCGATTCCCTTGCAAAGTCCAGGGATGTGCTTTCCATGGACAGATCGCTTCAGGAAAGGGCCATGCGTACAGCTGTGCGTAACAGCAGCTTTCTTGAACTGCTCTATATTACCGATCATACCGGAAAACAGGTGGTCAGCAACATCAGCGGACAGTGGGACGGTTATGCGGAAGACAGTGCCGCTTTAGGTACCGACTGGTCCAACCGGGAATGGTTTCGCGGGGTTGCGGAGGATAAGACGATTTATATCTCCGATGTATACAAATCCAGCGCGACCGGTTTTAATTGCATAACTGTTTCCGGGCCGTATTTCGGCACCACAGGGAATCTGCTGGGAGTAATTGCTGCGGACGTGCGTATAAACGGGTAATGGTGTACACTCGTTCCTGCGGATATGCATTCCCTTGCCAAAATGGCGATATTTTTCTAAGGGAAGCCTAGCTTAATCTGTGGAGAGGATAGTCTCATGAAAATACTTATAGTCGGATCAGGAGGAAGGGAACACGCCCTGGCCTGGAAGATAGGCCAGAGCCCCAGGGTTTCCGAAATATTTATCGCCCCCGGCAACGGCGGAACACGCCTGGAGGGAACAAACGTTCCCATCAAGGATGACGACCTGCCCGGACTGGTGAATTTTGCCAAGGAAAACAAAATAGACCTGGTGGTCGCGGGGCCTGAGCTTCCGCTGGTGCTGGGTATAAAGGAAGCCTTGGAAAAAGAGGGCATCCCCTGTTTCGGCCCCGGAGCGTATGCTGCGAACCTCGAAGGCAGCAAGGCTTTTTCAAAGATTACCATGCGGGATTCCGGCGTGCCGACCGCTCCTTTTCAGGTTTTTGATGAATTTGAGCAGGCCAAGGCGTTCGTGGAAGAAAAGGGCGCTCCCATTGTTGTCAAGGCGGACGGCCTTGCCGCTGGCAAGGGAGTGGTTGTTGCCTCCTCGGTAGAGGAAGCCGTTGAAGCCCTTGACGATATGATGGTCAAGAGAGTCTTCGGTTCTGCCGGCGACAGGGTTGTGGTCGAAGAGGCTCTCAAGGGAGAAGAAGCTTCCTTTCTGGCTTTCTGTTCCGGAGAGGATTATGCCCTGCTTCCTTCCGCTCAGGACCACAAGGCTGTCGGCGAGGGAGATACCGGACCAAATACCGGCGGTATGGGCGCATACAGCCCCGCTCCGATTCTTCCGCGTGAAAAATATGCAGAGACTGCGGAGCTGGTTATCAGACCGATCCTCAGTCATCTGGCCCAGCGCGGCGAACCGTTTACCGGCATATTGTACGCCGGACTCATGTATACAGATGCAGGACCTTCGGTTCTTGAATATAATGTCCGTTTCGGCGATCCGGAGTGTCAGCCCCTGCTGATGCGTCTGGATTGCGATCTCGTTGAAATCATGCTCGCCTGTGTCGAGGGCCGTCTCCCTGAAGTTGAAGTCGGACTCAAGGACGAGACAACTCTTTGTGTAGTCATGGCTGCCGGAGGATATCCCGGCTCGTACGACAAGGGCATGGAAATTCGCGGGATTGAAGAAGCCGAAAAGATAGACGGTGTGAAGGTCTTTCAGGCCGGAACCAGATTTGAAGACGGCAAGACCCTGACCAGCGGCGGAAGGGTTCTGGGAGTAACCGCTCTTGGAGCCGATCTGGGTGAAGCCCAGAAAAAGGCTTATGAGGCTGTCGAACGTATTTCTTTTGACAAAGCCTATTTTCGTCGCGATATAGGTAACAAGGGTCTTAGAAAATGAGTGCAAAAGTAGCTATTATCATGGGGTCCATTTCGGATAAGGACACAATGCAGCCCTGTTCCGACCTGCTGACCAAGCTGGGTGTTCCCCATCGGTTTACTGTTTCATCCGCACACCGTACCCCGGAAAGAACGGCCAATCTGGTCAAGGAACTTGAAGAGGGCGGGTGCGAGGTGTTCATCTGCGCGGCAGGACTGGCAGCGCATCTTGCCGGAGCTGTTGCCGCAAAAACCATCAGGCCGGTCATCGGCGTCCCGATCTGCGGTTCTCCTCTCGGGGGAATGGATGCACTGCTGGCGACTGTTCAGATGCCTCCGGGATTCCCGGTCGGCACCGTTGCCCTTGATAAGGTCGGCGCCCGCAACGCTGCCTGGATGGCTGCGCAGATTATTGCTCTGCATGATGAAAGCCTGGCCGGTAAGATACGCGAAGCCCGGCAGGGATTTATCGAATCCGTAGAGCAGGCTGCCGCTGAACTGGAAAGCAAATAGGTGACAGCCGACCAGTCGGATGTCCGAAAATGAATGATATTCCGCCGCAGTCGAAATATTTCGGCTGCGGCTTTTTTACGCGGGGTACGCTGATGGATGTTAAGTTCTGGTCCGTATACGTGCTTACGGTTTTTCTGGCTTCCATAGTTCCGGGCCCGAGCATGATTCTGGCTCTGACTCACGGAATTCGGTTCGGCACAAGACGTGCGCTGGCCACAGCTTCTGGAAACTGTGCTGCATCTTTTCTGCAGGCTCTGGTTTCCATGGCCGGACTTGGAGCCCTGCTTGCCGCTTCCGAACCGGCTTTCATGGCCGTCAAATACGCCGGAGCAGCCTATCTTGTCTGGATAGGTATAAATGTGTTCAGGGCCGGAGATTTCAACGTGGACTCAGCCGGGATAAGCAGTGACAGGGAAGTTTCCTCAGGCAGGCTTTTTCTGCAGGGATTCTGGGTTGCTGCGGGCAATCCCAAGGCGATTATCTTTTTCAGTGCTCTTTTTCCCCAGTTCATAGGTTCCGGACAGGCTTCGGTGGGACATTTCGCGGCAATGCTCATTCTGCTTTGCATCATAGCCTTTGCCTGCATGATGATTTACGCCTGCGGGGGACAGCGTCTGAGAGACGTTTTCAAGGAATCTTTTCTGGTACGGTCTGTGAATAAAATGCTGGGAACCGCTTTTGTCGGCCTGGGGGTTGGACTGGCCTGTTCGCGGAGGTGATACCGGCCCGGGCTAGGCCAGCATGGTGTGGACGGTTTTGAGCAGGTCCTGTCGGCTGAAAGGTTTTACCAGAGCTTCGCCTGCTCCGAGTACCTTGGCCTGTTTCAGGTATTCGAGACCAGTGTATTCTCCTCCGCCCGAAATAACCAGTATTCTGCTGGAAGCGTTTTTCTGCTTAACTTCCATTATGGCCTGTATTCCGTCCATGTTGGGCATGAAAATATCTATGATGACCAGGTCTACTGTGTTTGACTCAAACAGTTCCATACCCTCTTCGCCGTCAAGAGCGGATAATATATTGAACTGTTCATCACGCAGATAATGCCTGAGCAGATCCAGCATTTTGGGATCATCATCAACAATCAGAATTGTTTTCATTTTTGTTTCATGTCCGGTTAAAAGTGATTGTTTTGCCTCAGTTAATACAACTGTGTAACAATTGGAAGATGCAAATATGTTACTTGTTGTATAAAGTGTTGTCTTTTTTCTCCGTTCAGTCAAATCAAACAATTGTGTCCGGCAACTCGGCAACAGCGGCGCGTACCACTGCCTCAGCCTTTTTACTAAGCGCTTCGGACTCTGCAATATCGTTGTTTCCGGCTGCTTTTTCAAGGGCCGCGCAGACTGAATATGCCAGAACCGCACCAACAGCACCGCATTCCGCCTTAAGTGTATGGGCGTAGCCTACCACCTTCTCTATTTCGCCTTTGGATAGATGTTTTTTCATGAGATCAAGAAGGTTCGGAGCTTCACTCTTGAATATTGCTATGGCTTCTTCAAGAAGTTCTGTATCGCCGCAAAATCTGGCAAGGGCTTTCGGCAGGTCAAAGGGATCGGGCATGTCTTTTGCGGTCATATGTAAATCTCCTGTTCAGGTGCGGGTGTGCTTTTTCATGAAGACGGATAATTTTTGTACAGGCTTCCAGCAATAATACTCCTTTGTCTTTTTCGGTTCAACAAAGGTTTGTATAAATGTGTTATAAAAATGTGCTGGCCCTGCAGAAACAGAGTTTTGGCTTCAGGGGTTCAAGGGGTATTCCGATTAGGATAGTCGGGGTGGAGTTCTGCGGAGAAAAGGCCCCGGAGAATTATCCGGGGCCTTTTGGTGGGCAAATAGTGCGGTTAATTGCAGGCTGTCAGGATCAGTCTTTCTTTTCGAGTTCGGCGTACCAGCCACCGGCCTTGGTCAGGAGGTTCTGGATACGTCCGACCAGTGCGTGGGGGTCGCTAAGGTAGCCTTCGAGCAGGAGGGCGGATTCAAGCAGTTGCCTTGCGGACAGAGCGATGAATTCGTCATCGGCATTTGTCTTGAAAATAGCCAGCATGGAGCGCAAAAGCGGGTGGTCTGCGTTTATTTCCATGGTCTTGGCCGGGATGGAGCTGTCCTTGTTCATGGCTTTCATGAGCTTTTCCATGGAAGAGGTCATGTGTCCATCGGGGTTTACCAGACGGCAGGGGGAATCGGAAAGGCGTTCCGAAATCTTGACTTCGGCAACCTGGTCTCCGAGAATTTCCTTCATCCTGTCTGCCAGAGCCTGCATGTCCTTTTCCTGATCCTCGGAAAGCGGGGCCGGTTCGTCCTCTTTTTTGGAAGATTCGAATTTGTCCAGTTTTTCAAGGTCCGCGTATTCGGCTGCGACAAGGGTGAAGTCGTTGTACTCGCGCATCCCTTCCATTACGAACTCGTCAATGGGTTCATACAGATAGAGAACTTCAAGGTTCTTGCGGCGGAAGATCTCAAGGTGCGGGTTGAGGTTCGCGGCTTCGCGGCTGGCTACGAAAGCGTAGTAGATTTCTTTCTGCTCTTCCTTGGCGCGTTCGATGTAGTCGTCAAAGGAAACGAGGGTTTCTCCGTCTGCATTGGATGAGTCGAAGCGCAGAAGTTTCGAATATTTTTCCCTGTTGATGAAGTCCATATGTCCGGCTTTGAATATCTTGGAATGGGCTTTCCAGAATTTTGCGTATTTTTCCGGATCGTCCGCAGCCAGTTTTTCCAGCTGTCCGAGGACCTGCTTGGTCAGGGTGGCGCTGATTTTGCCTATGAGCAGGTTGTCCTGCAGGGTTTCACGGGAGATGTTGAGCGGAAGGTCTTCGGTATCCACGACTCCCTTGATGAAGCTTAAGTATTCGGGAAGCAGGTTCTTGTTCTGCTTTTCGATGAGCACGCGGCGAACATAGAGGTCGAGGCCCCAGTTGTCGCGGTCCATTCCGAATATGTCGAGATCGTTTTCCGGAATGAAGAGCAGGGAGTTGAACTGTACCGGCGCATCAACGGAAAAGTGCAGAGTGTCGATGGGCGGCTGCGAGTCATAGGTAAGGAATTTGTAGAATTCTTCGTACTGCTCGGGTTTGATCTGAAATTTCGGTTCACGCCACAGGGCGGGGACAGTATTCACTCTTTCTCCGCCGATCATGATCGGGAAGGAAACGAAGTTGGAATGTCTTTTTACAATGCCCTTGAGGGTGTCCTCGGAGCCGAAACGGTCTTTGTTTTCTTCGTTGAGGAATATTTCAACGGTCGTTCCATGACCCATTTCTTCGTCGAGAGTGGTCAGTTCGTAGGCGCTTTTGCCGTCGGAGACCCACTGAACACCGGGTTCGTCCTGCTTGTATGACTTGGTGCGGACCACGACCTTGTCCGAAACCATGAATATGGAATAGAAACCCACGCCGAAACGGCCGATGAGCGTGTCCAGATTTTCCTTGGAATCCGCAGCCCTTTTCACGAATTCGGCCGAACCGGAATGGGCGATGGTACCTATGTTGGCCATCACTTCTTCTTTGGTCATGCCGATACCGGTATCGGATACGATCACGGATTTGTTGTCTTCGTTGTAGGAAATGGTGATTTCCGGGTCGACGTCGTCGTTCAGGTCCGGGTCGCTGTTGATGGCGAAACGCATTTTATCAAGAGCGTCGGATGCGTTGGAAACCAGTTCGCGCAGGAAGATTTCGCGGTTGGTGTAGAGGGAGTGGACCAGGATGTCCAGAAGCTGGTTTACTTCTGCCTTGAATTCGAATTTTTCGGTCTGTGCTGTCATAGTTTTCCTCCGGTAATACAAAATCCCTTCCGGCCTGAACATTAAGGGCGGAAGGTAATTGGAATTTTATAAGGGGAATGCCTTGCAATGCAGGCCAGACTTAATTAGTTACGCCTTTGAGCTTGTCAAGGAGATACTTTTCCATTTCACGGCGGTCTTTGCGCAGCCTGATGAGTTCCGCTTCCATTACGGCGAGCTTTTCTCTGAGTTCCGTGTTTTCGGACTTCAGACTTTTCAAGGCTTCTCCCTGCTCACTAATGTTTCTGGCAGTCTGATCCATGCTGTCCTGCAGCTCATCCGGGAGCATGGTCTGGGCGGGAATGCAGGCCATAAGGCCTTTGAGGCCGTCATTGATGGATTTTGCTATTTCAGAACCCATGGCTGCGGCCATCTGTACGGCAGCTTCCATAGTAGGCTGTCCGGAAGTCGGCCCGGGAAGTTCCGGCGGTGTCCCGCCTTGATCAACGCTCACATTTACCGGATACCTGCGTGAAAGTTCGGCCATTACATCTTCTGCGGTATGTCCCTGCTTCAGCATTGCGGATATGAGTCTGAATGCTTCCAGGGCTTCGGGCCGGAAGCGTTTCTGCCGGTTGTGCCCGGAACTCGGCAGGTACTGGGCAAAGCGGTTTTTCCAGTAGTGCAGAGTTGATTCGGGAACTTCCAGGAGACGGGAAATTTCTGCTATGGACAGAAGTTTTTTATCCGGCACTTTGCTCTCCCCGTACGGCTTGAATGGTTGTTTGATAATATTTCTGGATTGTCATTAAACTATGTTTAATTTCTATTTGTGTCAATAAAGTATCAGATTCTTACACAAAATGTTGGAAAGTGAACATTTTAGTGTTCGAAAAAGATCATTTGCCCCATTGATTCCTTTTAAATAATAGAGTAGGCGGTCATTCAGGTCTGTGAATTTAACGGGTTCGGCTCCTGAATGATACAGCAAATTTGTTTTTAGTTTTACCTTAATGTGGTAAAGGGAGTTTTGGAGCAAGCTCTGTTGCGGATTTTATGGAGATTTGTTTTGAGTTCTGAAACCATCCTTCTTTTTGATGTAGGCAATACCAATACCAAGATCGGATTTTCCGGTCGGGACGACATCGGCCCCTCATTCGTACTGCCTACAGACCCGGGCGGAACTGCCGATTCCTGGGGGCTCAAGCTGCTGGAAATATGCCGGGTGGCCGGATATTCCCACGCGGATATCGCCGGTGGGGCGGTCTCCTCGGTTGTGCCGCCCATGAATCCGATTCTGAAGAGCGCTGTGGAGCGCTTTTTTCCCTGTGAACTGCGTTTTGCGCCCGAATCCATTCCGCTTGAGCTCAACAACAGGTATGAAAGGCCCTGGGAGGTCGGGGCGGACCGTCTGGTTACCGCCTTTGCCGCACGCAGGATCAGCCGCAGCGAAAAGCTGATCGTGGTCGATTTCGGTACGGCCACCACTTTCGACTGTGTCGTCGGGGATGACTACCTCGGCGGGCTTATCTGTCCCGGAGTGCTGTCCTCCACAAAGGCTTTGGCCTCCGGAACCGCGAAGCTGCCGCATATTTCCCTGGAGATCGAGTCCCCGGTAATAAGACCGGGCAGAAGTACCGCGGACAGCCTGAATCAGGGACTTATTTTCGGATTCGCCGCCATGGTCGAAGGGCTGCGTGATCGTCTGGCCGAAACCCTCGGCGGTGAGGTGGAACTTATTGCCACCGGAGGCTTCGCAACAATTATTGCCGATGTATGCCGGGCCATTGACCGTGTTGAACCGACCCTGCTGCTGGACGGTTTGCGCATGGGCTGGTTCGACATGAGAAAAAAGTTTTAGTGTAGGTTTTTTGCCGGGAGTGAGCCCGGTGTGTCCAACTAACCGGAAAATGTTGATTTATTTTCAAGGAGAAATGTCATGAGCACTATCGTAGCTGTTTGGGCCAGAGAGATTCTTGATTCCAGAGGCAATCCCACCGTTGAAGTTGAAGTAGTTCTCGAGTCCGGAGCAACCGGGCGTGCCGCAGTGCCCTCCGGCGCATCCACCGGTACCCGTGAAGCCCTTGAACTGCGTGACGGCGACAAGGACCGTTACAACGGAAAAGGCGTGCAGGTGGCAGTTGCCAACGTTCGCGAAGAAATCGCCGAAGCCCTTGTAGGCCAGGACGCCCTGCGGCAGGTTTCCATCGACAACCTGCTCATCGAGCTTGACGGAACCGAAAACAAGGACAGACTCGGCGCAAACGCAATGCTCGGCGTTTCCATGGCAGTTGCCAGAGCCGCAGCAAACCTGCTCGGTATTCCCCTTTACCAGTACCTCGGCGGTGTTAACGGCAAACTTCTGCCCGTTCCCCTGATGAACATCATCAACGGTGGCGAACATGCCCCCAACAACCTCGATATTCAGGAATTCATGATCATGCCTATCGGCGCGGAAACTTTTGCGGAAGCCCTGCGCATGGGTGCAGAAACCTTCCATGCCCTCAAAGGCATCCTTGCCGCTGACGGTCACAACACCGCAGTGGGTGACGAAGGCGGATTCGCTCCCAACCTCGAATCCCACGCCCAGGCATTTGAATACATCATCAAGGCCATTGAAAAGGCCGGATACCGCCCCGGCGAAGATATCGCCATGGCAATTGATGCCGCCGCTTCCGAATTCTACAAGGACGGCAAGTACGTTCTGGCCGGTGAAGGCAAGGAATTCACCGCCGAAGAAATGATCGACTTCTACTCCGACTTCGTAGAACGTTTCCCGCTGATCTCCATCGAAGACGGCCTTGCCGAAGGCGACTGGGACGGCTGGAAAAAGATGACCGACATTCTCGGCGAAAAAATTCAGCTTGTAGGTGACGACCTGTTCGTAACCAACCCCGAAATCCTCGCTGAAGGTATCGAACGCGGAGCCTGCAACTCCATTCTGATCAAGCTCAACCAGATCGGAACCGTTACCGAAACTCTGGATACCATGGAACTGGCCAAGACCGCCGGTTACACCAACGTGGTTTCCCACCGTTCCGGCGAAACCAGCGATGACTTCATCGCCGACCTCGCTGTAGGTCTCAATGCCGGTCAGATCAAGACCGGTTCCCTGTGCCGCAGCGACCGTCTTGCCAAATACAACCAGCTTCTGCGCATCGAGGAAGACCTTGAAGACGACGGTATCTACTACGGTCCCGCTCTCAAGGAAGCCTTCTTCGGCGAAGAGTAATAATTTGCTTCCGGCGGCCGGGAAAGGGGAAACTCTTGCAAGAGTTTCCCCTTTCCCGGACCCCATCCCCTTCAGAACCTTTTATCGGGCTTACGCTCCGGGATTCGGGCAGGAGTCGGTTTTCAGGATTATTGCCATTCAGATAGTCTGGCGGGGAAAAGCAATTTTCAAAGGCGGTGGTTTCGGTTATTTTTGACCGAATCTGCCGCCTTGTTTTTATTTAAATAGGCACGTATTAGGGCCCTGAACCCACCGAGAAGGGGGTAAACACAAATTTTTATCCGTGTAATAGTTTAATAAGTTAACAAGCTTAAACTATTAAGGATTCCAAAGGGGATTATCTCTTTTGGCCGCCGGCGGCGAAATCAAATTATCAAAAGCGCGAAGCGCATCAAATAGTCTCTTGGCCCCGAAGGGCCGCCGGAGGCTTCAAAAGTGGAGAAATTTTATGCAGGTTCTTAACGGTAAAGAGACGGCTCTGACCATTCGTGAAGAGCTGAAAGTGGAAATAGACGGACTCAAGGAAAAATACGGCAGGGCACCCGGTCTGGCAGTCATTCTGGTGGGTGAAGATCCCGCCTCGCAGGTTTATGTGCGCAACAAGGAAATTGCCTGCGAGAAGGCCGGTATTGTTTCCTCGGCCCACAGAATCGATGCGGGTGTTTCACAGCAGGATCTTGAGGATCTTATTCAGAAGCTCAACAGGGATGACAGCATTGACGGCATTCTGCTGCAGCTTCCCCTTCCCAAGGGGCTGGACAGCCAGCGCTGCCTTGAACTGATCGATCCCGGCAAGGATGTGGACGGCTTCCATCCCATGAACGTAGGCAAGCTCATGCTCGGTCTGCCCGGATTCCGTTCCTGCACCCCTGCGGGCATTATGACTCTGCTGGAACGCTACAACCTGCCCACCAGCGGCAAAAAGGCCGTTGTGGTAGGCCGTTCCAACATTGTAGGCAAGCCGCTCGCCATGATGCTCATGCAGTACGGTGATTTCGCCAACGCCACGGTCACAGTCTGCCATTCCCGCACGGCCGACCTTGCCGAGGAAGTCAAATCCGCGGATTTCGTTTTTGCTGCCATCGGCATCCCCAAGTTTATCAAGAAAGAGATGGTCAAGGACGGCGCGGTAGTTGTGGACGTAGGCATCAACCGCACGGATGACGGTCTGGTCGGCGACTGCGATTACGCCGCCCTTGAAGATGTTGCCAGCGCCATGACCCCGGTTCCCGGCGGTGTCGGCCCCATGACCATAGCCCAGCTTCTTATAAATACCGTACAGGCTTATCGGGAGCATGTCGGAGCTTAGGTCTTTAGGATTTTATGTTCGGAAATTGAAACTCCCTGTCTCGTGCGAGGCAGGGAGTTTTTTTACTCTTCCTATATAATTGGAAACAATTCCAACTCAATTAATCCAGCCGTTACCCTTCAAATACCTTTTTAAATATTCCCACAACCTCTTCCTTGCTCATCGTGTAGGGATCAAGGGTGAACAGGAATCCCATGGCGGTCATGGCGTTTTCGGCCAGGGCTTCGCACTGGGACTTGTCGAGCTTGAAGTCGTTAATGTTCAGGTCATCACAGCCGATGTTTTTTATCAGATTCTTGAGTGCGCTGATAAAAGCCATGGGCCGTTCGTTTTCGGGCAGCGCGTCCACGTCAACACCCATTGCTTTTGCCATTGCCGGGAACCTTTCTGGCACCTTTCCGGCCATGAAGCTGAAGTAGGGGATGGAAAGCATGATCAGCCCCGCACCGTGGGTTACGGAAGGATCGAACGCGGAAAAGGCGTGCTCCATGGAATGCTGGGAGATGCAGCTTGATGTGGATTCCACAAGCCCGGACTGGGTGCTGGCCCAGGCCAGAGCGGTACGGGCTTCCATGTCGCTGCCGTCTTTCACTGCGCGGGGCAGGTATTCATTGATCAACTGGATGGAACCGAGCGCAAAATGGTCGCTGGCAGGCTGGCTGCAGGTGGCCAGATAGCCTTCGGCAGCGTGGAAGAATGCATCCATGCCCTGATATGCAGTCAGGCGCGGCGGTACGCTGACCATCAGTTCGGGGTCGACAATGGAGATTACCGGAAATGTTTCGGGAATCAGGCCGAAACCGATTTTTTCCTGCGTTTCCATGTTGGTGATAACCGTCCACGGATCGGCCTCTGTGCCTGTGCCGGCAGTGGTGGGAATGGTTACAAGCGGCAGCACCGGTTCGGTTACGGGCTGGCCCTTACCAGTTCCGCCGTGGATGTAATCCCAGTAATGGCCGGGGTTGTTGACCATTATGGCGATAGATTTAGCGGAGTCGATCGGGCTTCCGCCGCCCAGTCCTATGATGAAGTCGCATCCGTTGTCACGGGCACCCTGTGCTCCTTCCATGACGTGATCAACTATGGGGTTGGGCAGGATTTTGTTGAAAACCACCGATTCTATTCCGTGTGCCTTGAGACCGGCCTGCACCATATCGAGGTATCCGAACTTGATTACTGATTTGCCGGCAGTGGTTACGATCAGGGCTTTTTTACCGGGAAGGGGAAGTGTAGCGAGTTCTTTGATCCGGCCGGGACCGAAAACAATGTTCGTGGGGATAAAAAAATTGAATGTTGAATTCATAATATGCTCCTGTTCACTTGTTTGACAGCAGGATTCCCTGCTTTTGATACAAACCTGTATATACGTACACGGACTTTACAACAACATGCGGTTAGTGAGAATAGAGTAATGGTTGAAAAACGGAAAAAAGCACCACAACTCGCAACCCCGGACAGAACCGATGAAAGGCATAACCGAATTATTGACCTGTATACAGGAGATTTCCGGCGGCAATTATTCAAACGACATCATGCAGTTGACCACGGATGCATATGATCCTCTGATTCAGGAACTGGCGGAATCAGTGGGGCTGATGATGGTGCGCATCGAGGCTCGTGAATTCGAACTTGAACAGGCCAACCGGGACCTGCAAAATAATATTCTGGCCACAATTCGGGCCGTTGCGAGGGGGCTCAGCCTGCGCGATCCCTACACCCGCGGACATGGTGAGCGGGTCGGAATATATTGTAAACGTCTGGCCCGGAGACTTGGCTGGGGCAGGGACGATGTCTGGACCGTACATGTGGCCGGAACATTGCACGATATGGGCAAGATCGGCTTCAGTGACCGGCTGATTCAGAATATCGATACAAAAGTCGATGACGAGATGCTTTCCGAAATCCGCCAGCACCCGGAATGGGGATTTTACATGCTGCGCGGGCTTGATTTTCTCGGCTCCGCGCTGGATTACGTGCGCTCCCATCATGAACGGCTTGACGGCACCGGCTACCCGAACGGCCTCAGCGGGGATGATATTCTGCCCGGAGCGCGCATTCTCAGCATTGCCGATGTCTTTGATGCCGTAACATCAACTCGTTCCTATCAGGAAGCAATGGACCTTGATAAAGCCTTCGCCATTCTGCGCAGGCTTGCAGGCCCCTCGCTTGATCCTGATTTCGTGGAAGTTTTCATTTCAGAGATCAGGGAAAACGGGCTTGAAGATGTTGAAAACAACTTCACCACCTGTGCTGTCCACGGCAGTGGGCCGGATGAAAGCGACAAATAAATTATCAATAATTGTTCCTGATAGCCTTGCCTGCCACCGAACAGTGTTTATAATCTGCATTCGTCTTAATTTTTCATGAAGAAATTTTGTGGGCTGAAAGGTTTCCGGTCTGGAAAACGTATCGGCTTCAGCTTTCCGGTCTCGAAGAGTTAATTTTACAGCTGCCGGTTTTATATCTGACTGCGCACTGAAAAACGTTCGTTTTATTTTGATTGACTTTATGTTAATTGTAGATAGACATATGCTTGAGGCGTGGCAAAAAATAGAGTGTAATTTCGGGATATGGTCTTTTCTTCAGCCTCATAATTTTCATGAGCAGCTTTTCCACCTCCACTGCCGCCGCATTTGCGAACACAGCGGCAAAGGCAATCATAATGAGTAATAAATCCATACATATTGAAGGGGCAAGACAGCACAACCTCAAAGACCTTGATCTGGATATTCCCAGAGATCAGCTGGTTGTGGTCTGCGGACCTTCCGGGTCGGGAAAATCGACCCTTTCGTTCGACATCGTTTATGCAGAAGGGCAGCGCAGGTATGTGGAATCCCTGTCCGCTTATGCCCGGCAGTTCCTGCCGCAGCTGGACAAGCCGCAGGTTGACAAGATCGAAGGGCTGTCCCCGGCCATCTCTCTGGAGCAGCAGACCACTTCGCGCAACCCCCGGTCCACAGTCGGAACCGTGACCGAGATATACGATTTTCTGCGCGTGTTTTTCGCCAGACTGGGAAAATTTCACTGTCCCGAATGCGGCACGCCTATCGAGGCGCAGACCTCGGACCAGATACTGGAAAGAATCATGGCCCTTGGAGAGGGGACCAGGTTCATGCTGCTCGCCCCGCTGGTGGATCACCAGAAGGGCACACATAAGGATCTGTTCAAAAAGCTCAAAAAGGAAGGGTTTGTTCGTGTCCGGGTGAACGGGCAGATTTATTCCATTGATGAAGTCCCCGAGCTTGAAAAGAACAAGAAACATTCCGTGGACCTTGTGGTGGACAGGCTCGTCATCAAAGGGGACGTGAAAAAACGTCTTGGCGATTCTCTGGAGCTTGCCCTGCGTTACGGGGATGAGTCCATTGTCGTTTCGCTGGTGGGCGGCGAGGACATCTATCTCTCGACTATGTCGACATGTCCTTCATGCAAGATCAGCATGCCCAAGCTTTCGCCGCAGCTGTTTTCCTTCAACAGTCCTCAGGGGGCCTGTACTCTCTGCTCCGGTATCGGCAGCGTGGAATACTACGAGCCGGAACTGCTGGCGCCTAACAAGGGACTGTCCCTCAAGGGCGGAGCTGTGATTCCGTGGAAATCCCCACGCATGTTCGAACGTTACGAGGAGGATTTCCGGGCACTGGGGAAAAAGCACGGATTCAAAGTTGATACGCCGCTGAGTGAATTTTCGGAAAAAGCACGCAAGGCCCTTTTTTACGGTGACAAAGCGCTGGGATGGGAAGGCGTGGTTGATCTGCTGGAGATCGGTCACAATCTTGGCAGTATCTGGCGGGATGAGCTGGCAAGGTTCCGGCAGTCGCGGCCCTGTCCGGCCTGCGGCGGGGCAAGATTGCGGCCCGAATCTCTGGCAGTCAAGGTCGCTGGAGTTTCCATTTTCGATTTCTGTTCCATGTCCATCCAGAAGGCCCTTGAGTGGCTGAACGGTCTGGAGTTTGCCGGGCATGAGAACCTCATTGCCGAACCGCTGCTCAAGGAACTGACCCATAGGCTCGGCTTCATGGTCAACGTGGGGCTTGATTACCTGAATCTCGGACGTAACATGGCGACTCTTTCCGGCGGGGAGGCTCAGCGCATCCGGCTTGCAGGTCAGCTCGGTTCCGGTCTGGTCGGGGTTACGTATGTTCTGGACGAGCCTTCCATCGGCTTGCACCCCCGTGACAATGAACGGCTGCTTGAAACCCTGCGTTCACTGCAGTCCCGCGGGAATACCGTTCTGGTGGTGGAGCATGATGAATCCACTATTCGCCATGCCGACCACGTCATTGAACTCGGCCCCGGATCGGGAATGCTGGGCGGGGAGATTGTTTTTCAGGGCAGTGTGGATGATCTGCTCGGAAAGTCGCAGTCCCTGACGGCCAAATATCTGCGCGGGGAATTGTCGCTGGATAAGCCTGAGAAGAGGCGCGAACCCAAGGATTGGATCAGCCTCAAAGGGGTGAGGACCAACAACCTCAAGAATCTGGATGTGGACATTCCGCTTGGCGTGCTCTGCTGTTTTACCGGGGTTTCCGGTTCCGGCAAGAGTTCGCTGGTGGTGGATTCCCTGTACAAGCATCTGGCACTTGCCCGCGGGGTCAAGGTGGATCAGCCGGGGCTTATTGACGGCATCGGTGGAATCGAGAAGATCGAGAAGGTTATTTCCATAGACCAGTCTCCCATAGGCAGGACTCCGCGTTCAAACCCGGCCACCTACACCAAGATATTTGATGAAATCCGCAAGGTTTTTACTGCCTCCAAAGAGGCCCGCAAACGCGGCTACAAGCCCGGAAGATTCAGTTTCAACGTGCGCGGAGGTCGGTGCGAGGCCTGTAAGGGTGACGGCCAGATACGTGTTGAAATGCATTTTCTGCCGGATGTGTATGTCACCTGTGATGTCTGCAAAGGAAGGCGCTACAACAGCCAGACCCTTGAAGTGGACTACAAGGGGCGTAATATTGCCGAAGTTCTGGATATGACCGTGCGGCAGGCCAAGGCTTTTTTTGAAAATCACCCCACGCTCAAGCGAAGGCTGGAAGTGCTGGAACAGGTCGGGCTGGAATATCTGCAGCTGGGCCAGCCGGCCACGACCCTGTCCGGCGGTGAGGCCCAGAGGATCAAAATTTCCCGCGAGCTTGGTAAACGCAGCCTGCCCGGTACTCTCTATATACTGGACGAGCCGACTACCGGACTGCATATGCACGAGGTCGGGAAACTGATCAAGGTTCTGCAACAGTTGGTGGACAAGGGAGCAACGGTCATTGTCATCGAGCACAATACCGATGTCATCCGGGCCTCGGATTATGTTTTCGATCTGGGGCCGGGAGGCGGAGAGTCCGGCGGCCGGATAGTGGCCGAAGGCACTCCGGAAGAGATCATTGCCAACCCAGATTCCGTGACCGGCAGATTTATTGTCTGATTTTAATTCCGGCCTGCCGGCAGGGCGGCTGAACGTGTTTTGAACAGCATGTGTGTTTAAAACATGGCGATAATACAGGCAGTTATCTGTGTTTTGTACACCATGTTGAAAAGTCGGTGTTGTTATTGTTCATGATTCATCCAGGAGGGGACCAGCGGACCTGCCTCGCCCAGTTCCTTCTCAAGAGCGTCAACGTCCGGTTCTATCATTCTGACCAGTCGCCAGTATTTGGGTGAATGATTCAGATGGACTGTGTGGCAGAGTTCATGGATGAGCACGTAGCGCACCAGTCTGTAGGGCAGGAACATGAGTTTCATGTTGAGATTGATGTTGCCCCTGGCCGAGCAACTGCCCCAGCGTTTCCGCTGCGAGCGGATGGTCATCCTGCCGAAAGGAAGGTTCAGTTCTGCGGAAAGGTTGCGCAATTCAGGTCCGAGAAACAGTCTGGCCCTGTCGCGGACAAATTTTTTTAGCAGGTAAAGCTCTTCCTCATCGGTCCATTCGCTGCCGCTCAGTTGAAGCCTGTTGACGTTGACCCGCAGGGTCAGGCCCTGTTTGTTGTTTCTGACTCTGCTTACTTCGAAAATTTTTTCGGCAGCAGTAAGAGTGATTCTGTCAGGCAGGACCAGTTGCGGTTTTTCGAGAAAAAGTCCTTTGTTTTCGAGCCTGCGTATGTTTGTTTCGATCCACTCGCGCCTTTTTTCCAGAAAACCGGGAACTTCTTTTGGATTTACTCCTCTGGGCAGCACCACTTCTATCCCTTTATCCGGGATGAGTTTGATGATTACGTTTTTGGCGCGGGGGCTGATTCTTACACAGTATGGTGGAGGAAAATCGGGCATTGGAATTATCCTTTGCAGGTATCGGCGTTGCCGGAATTATTCATGAACGCAGTATCAGAGGGATGGAAAGAGTAGTTCCGGTATGCTTTCCGGTTCATGCATAGTCCCCGCCTGGCGGCTGTGTCCAGCTATCAGGGGACGTTTGATTCATACTGTTTTTTTACTTGTCTTATACCGGACACGGGTTTAGCTTTTTCCTCCTGCTTTGCACCGCTTCCATTAGCAATATCACCATTCCAAGGATATAATCGTGACCATCAAGAACATCAGTTCCCGTAAAATGTATATTTTTCTGCTTGTCCTGACCATAGCCACTGCTATCGGTTTTCAGGGCTGGCGCACACTGCTGAACAACTTTGCGGTCGAGGTCGCTAAACTCGATGGCGGTGAGTTCGGGTTTGTCGGTTCGATCAGGGAGATTCCCGGTTTTCTGTCCCTGCTTGTTATCTACGTGCTTGTTTTTATCAAGGAGCACCGGCTGGCCGCCTTAGCTGTAATCGTTATGGGACTCGGGATTTCAATTACCGGTTTTATGCCGTCCTTTGCCGGGATCGCGTTCACAACTCTGCTCATGTCTTTCGGGTTCCACTACTATGAAACCCTTAACCAGTCCCTGACTCTGCAGTATTTCGGCTATTCCGAGGCTCCGCTGGTCATGGGCCGGTTGCGCAGTCTGGCAGCGGCTACGAATATCGGCGTGGGCATTGTGATCCTGTCCATCTCCGACCATTTCAGCTACAGCCAGCTCTTTTTCGGAGCCGGGCTTATAACCGTGATTGCCGGTATCTACTGCTTTTTTCAGGATCCGTCTTCAACCGATATTCCTGTCCAGCATAAGAAGATGATCTTCCGGGCCCGTTACTGGCTCTTTTATGCCCTCAGTTTCATGGCCGGGGCAAGACGCCAGATTTTCGTGGCTTTTGCCGTTTTCCTGTTGGTCAAGAAGTTTGATTATTCCATCCAGGCTGTGGCGGGCTTGTTTGTGCTCAATAACGTCATTAACTATTTCATCAATCCGATCATCGCAAAATCAGTGAACCGCTTCGGTGAGCGCAAGGTCCTTAGTCTGGAGTACGCCGCACTGGTGTTCATTTTTACTGCGTATGCATATACCGACAGCCCGGTTGTAGGCGGTATTCTCTATGTTCTGGACAATATTTTCTACAACTTTACCATGGCCATCAAAACCTTTTTCCAGAAGATTGCGGACCCCAAGGATATCGCCCCGAGCATGGCGGTCAGCTTCACCATCAACCACATTGCCGCAGTCTTTGTTCCCGCTCTCGGGGGGCTGGCCTGGATGCAGGATTACAGGATCGTTTTTATCGGAGCGGCAATCCTTTCCGCTGTATCGTTTCTTTTCAGCCAGTTTATTGACCGCGAACTCCGGTTGAAAAGCAGGGCTTAGCGTGTAGATGGGCGGCAGGCATCCTTTCGAGGATAAATCTGGCGGCTTATGTCCTTTACAAACATCGGTAAATGGACAAAATTAGAATGCTCATAAACTGAGTTCATGGAACGAAGGTCTTTAGCGGAGATATCTGATGGAAATAAATTCAAAAAAAGTCGACAAGGCATTGGTCCTTGGCGTCAGCGGGCGTCTGGACGCCATAACTTCACCTGATTTTGAAGAAAAGGTCTGTAAGTTCATAGACGGTGGTGAGACAAGGATTGTCTTTGACTTCAGTTCTCTGGAATATATATCCAGCGCGGGGCTTAGGGCCATACTTTTCGCGGCCAAGCGCATAAAGGAAATTGACGGGGCTGTTGCATTTTCCTGTATAACCGGAATGATCAGCGAAGTTTTTGAAATATCCGGGTTCGGGACCATGTTTGAATTATACGATTCCGCCCTTGCGGCGGCCGAAGCTGTTTCAACCAGGGGCTGAGCATGGTCAAGGCTGTCCTGTCGGTTATACTGCTTGCGGTGCTTTGGGTAATACCTGCTCATGCAGATATGAATCCTGAGGACAGCGCGGAATTGAAAGCAGTGATCCGTCAGGTGCTGAAAGACAATCCCGACCTTCTTTTCGAAGCCCTGCAGGGGCACGAGGAAAGACTTTACGATCTGCTTCAGGTCGGGCTTGAGAAAAAAAACAAGGCGAAAATCCGGGCCGGAAGACTGCGGCAACTCAAGAATCCCAAAGTGGCCGCCCTCCATCCTGAAAGACCTGTGTGGGGTAATCCTGACGGAGACATCTCCATAATTGTTTTTTCCGATTTCCAGAGCGCAACCTGCAGCCGGGCGGACGGAACCGTAATCAAGCTGCTTGGTGCCCATCCGGAGATCAGCTACCGGTTTCGGCATAATCCCCTCGGACTGCACAAGATGTCCAGACAGGTGGCCCTTTATTATGAGGCCATTGCATTGCAGAATCATGATAAGGCCAAGCGTTTCAACCACATGGCTCTGACCGAGAGATTGAAAATCAAGAAAAACGGAACCTCGGAACTGGACCGGCTGGCCGCTTCCTGCGGTGTGGACATGGCCCGGTTGCGTAAGGAGTTGGCAGGCAAAAAGGTCGCCGAGACAGTGGACGGAGATATCAGGGAGGCAAGAAAGCTCGGTTTTACTGCTTCTCCTGTATTTCTGGTGAACGGAGTAACTGTTACCGGAGCCGCTCCGCTGGAAGAGTTCGAGGAAGTTATTGATATGATCCGGTCCGGTAAGTAGGGCTTTTCCGAGATTCTTTTTTATGGGCATTCTCTGCCTTGATTGTGTATTATAATATCCCATTCCGCCATTTACGTATCCTGAAATTACGTGTTACAAGTGTTACAGCACGTTAATTCCTCACACCTTTTTTCATACAAAAGCCCCCAAAGCGAAAGCGAGACATAATGCCTCTCAATGATTCTGATATACCTCATGTTTTCTTGCATACCGGAGATGCATACATAGGGGTAAAGCCTACCATTGTTTCCACCGTGTTGGGGTCCTGTGTCGCTATCTCCATGTATTCCCGTCGAACGAAGCAGGGCGTTATCTGCCACGCGTTTCTGCCCTATCGCGCTGAAATTAAAACCGGGAACGAGTCCATGATTCAGATTTGCAGATATGTGGACACAGCGGTTGACCATTTGCTAAAGTGTATGCTGCGTCTAGGGGTCAGACAAAACGAGCTTGAAGTAAAGTTGTTCGGAGGCGCCACCGGGCTTACCACTGCGCAGGTCCGGCCACCGTCAGCCCTCGGCATCGGAAACCGCAATGTGGCTGCTGCACTTGAGTGCCTTGAGGCAAGAGGGCTTTCTCCATGCCGTATGGATGTTGGCGGGAATGTCGGGAGAAAGATTCTTTTTGCCACCCATAGTGGAGATATCTGGCTGAAAAGGCTGGAAAAAAATGTGCATCCCAAGAGCTCCGGGACCAGAAAAAGGTTCTCGGGATAGCTTTACAGGCTCAAACCGGCAATTTCAATTTTCCCGGTAGGTTTATATAATGAACAGATCGATGATGCGGCTGCGGAATGTTTTTTTCGTAGCGCTGTTCCTGTTGCTGTCCTGCAGTATGTGCTTTGCGGACGGCACTCTTTACCAGTATTCCACAATAGATTCACTGCTTCTTGGTAACTACGACGGCGAACTTACTGTTGCCGGGCTTTTGGAGCATGGCGATGTCGGACTTGGCACTTTCAACGGTCTTGACGGGGAAATGGTGCTGGTAGACGGCATTGTATACCGGATAAATAAACGTGGAGAGGCAGAGACCGTGACATCTGCTTCACGCACTCCGTTTGCCGTGGCTGCCCGGTTCAAGACCGATTCCATCCTTAAAATTGACAATGTTACATCTCTTGAAGATCTCAACCGAAAGATAGACAGCGCTCTGGGATCGGAAAATATTTTTTATGTCGTGCGCATTGATGGTGAATTCGGGAGCGTGCGGGCGCGGAGTGTTCCTCCGCAGAAAAAACCTTATCCTCCTTTGGTGGATGTTGTTAAGGAGCAGGGTGTTTTCAAATTCAGCAAGATAAAAGGTTCTCTGATCGGTGTCAGGTGTCCGGCATATGTTGCCGGAATCGGCGTAGATGGATTCCATTGGCATTTCATAACCGAGGATCGTAAATCCGGCGGTCATGTTCTGGATTGTTCCTTTGCCAATCTGCCTGCCAAGGTCGGAGCGTACACCAATTTTTTACTCCAACTCCCCGAAACATCGGATTTTCTTGGTGCAGATCTGCAGAAAGATAAGAAAAATGAATTGAAAAAAGTGGAAAAGAATCCGGGGAGCAGTTAATATTGTTATGCATTGTGGATAAAGCGCCTTTTGCTCCGGAGGATTGGATATGAGTAAGAAGATGGTTATTCAGGTGGACGCAGACCTTGAAGCGATTATGCCCCGGTACCTTGAAATAAGGTGGAAAGAACTGCTGGAACTGGAAGGGGCCGTTGGAGACCGCGATTTTGATCAGATACGAATGCTCGGTCATAAGCTTAAAGGGACCGGTTCCGCTTACGGGCTGGACGAATTATCCCGGCTGGGTGCGTTGATTGAAGAAAGGGCCGTGGAGAAAGAGATGGAGGATGTCCCTGAATCTGCTGCGAGTGTGCGGACTTTTCTGGAAAATCTGGAAGTGGAATACGTGGAAATGGATTAGTTGAAAGATCGGCCCCCGGCATTATTGCCGGAGGCCTTGTTTTACTGAATACGTATTAGCTGTCGTCTACTATGATGGTGGGGAACATGCCTTCCTTCTCCCCGCCAAGGTAAGGCTGAACAAGGTTGTAGGACACGCTGCGGGTTCTCTGGGCATGCCCGCGTGTTTCCTTCTCTCCGTTGAATCGGGCTCCGTTGTCGACCAGAATGTGTTCGATTCTTTTTTGAAAATCCTTTACGAAAGCCGCTCCGTCGCCAATGAAGGTCATCCTGTCCATGTTCATGTTTTTCTGCATTGCAAAATCCTGCAGAGCCATGGAATGTCTTTTCAGATCGTCTTCAGTGGCTACATAGCCCCATACTATTGTTTCATCCGGAATTGTGATCGGCTCTTTGGCATGTATGATGGTGTGGGGCATTATGATCGAGCCGGTTCCGATAGTGATTTTGTTTTCTTCCGTACCTTGCAGGAACGAGTTGAAACCGATGAAAACCTTTTCCCCGATGTTGGTATGTCCCACCTTGCCGCCGTGGGCCACAATAACCAGATCGGAAAGCATGCTGTCTACGATGTAGCTGTTTTCCTGTGCATTGCACCCCTTGCCGAGTACTGAATTTTCGATGCAGGCCCTCTGTGCGACCAGCGTATTGTCCCCGAGCGAGCATTCTCCCTTGACCAGTGAATATCGGCTGAGAAATGCGTTTTCCGGAACCGGAACAGGCGAGTCGAATGCCAGAGAGTCGTATACCGGCAGGAATTCACTTCTGCGCCCTTTCAGGAAATCCACAAACAGTCCGCTCAACTCTCCATTCTGGTCCCACGAAACATATTTTTCGAGGATTGCCTGCGGATAGCGGTAATTGAATTCGTATGTGTGTTCTTTTCTGATCCAGATGCGGCCCGGATCAATGTATACCCGCGAAAGGTCGCCAGCCTGTACGTAACAGAAATTCCCAAGGATGCAGTTATGCATTACCGAAAGGTCCGCGGTGGCGAACGGCCCGATATAGGCGCCTTCAAGAGTGGTCCCGTGGATGTTCGAATAATGCATGGCCACGGCATTGAGAATACGGAATTGTTCCGGTGTTTCCGGGTTTCTGGAATGGTTGTGAACCAGGGTTTTGATCATGAAACAGTTGACGATGCGTATGATCTCGTCCCGGTAAAGTTCCGTTTCCACATCACCGATCATGATTTTGGTTCCCTTGCCTTTCAGTTCATCTCCCCGGACATCGCTCTGGTGGATTATGGAGCGGTCCACCACGCATTTGCCCAGAAAGTATGAGCCTCCGAGGTTGCTTTCCTGGAAGTTAAAGTAAATGGGATGATCGATGGAAAGAGCGTAATAGGCGTAGTATCGGATCAGGTTAATGTTTTCAAGGGTTGTTTCTACAACCTGGCTGACGTCCAGCCCCATAGGACGCAGGTTTGCGTTGACCCTTGAAGTGATGTGAGCGATCAGCTTGTTCAGTCTTTGCATAACCGTATCTTCCTGAATTAATGTCCCCGGCCCGTAAGGGCCGGGGACATTAATTATTTGAATGGTTTCATGGCGTTTTTGAATCCTTCGCGGGAACGTTCTATCACGTCCACACCTACACAGAAGGCGAGTCTGAAATATCCGGGGAATCCGAATCCTGTTCCCGGCACAGCAAGAATTTTCTCTTCCTGCAGGGCTGCGCAGAATTTTACGTCATCTCCGCCGGGTGCTTCGGGGAAAAAGTAGAATGCTCCTCTGGGCATGGTGTAGGCGTAGCCGCCTTCATCCAGAACAGAGGCCATGGCGTTGCGTCTTTCAAGGTATATGCCTTTGTCCACCTGCGCACCCAGAGCTTTTTCCAGCAGCTTCTGGCCTACTGCGGGAGCGTTTACAAAGCCGAGAATGCGGTTGGTGAGCACCAGCCCGGCCATGAGATGTTCCCTGCCTTCCATTCCCGGGTTGAGCAGGGTGTAGCCTATGCGTTCCCCGGCCAGTGAAAGGTTCTTGGAAAAGGAGCTGACCACAATACTGTATTGATAGAGTGGCAGGATGGAAGGAACTTCCGCTCCGTCGAAAGCGAGAAACCTGTACGGTTCATCGGCAACCAGAAAAATCGGGCGTTCCCGGCCTTCATTGGCCTTGTCGAGAATCGCGGCAAGCTTTTTCAATTCCTCGGTGGTGTAGATGACTCCGGTCGGGTTGTTGGGGGAGTTGATGAGCACCACACGGGTTTTTTCATTGATGGCCTTTTCAATGGCATCGAGATCGAGTTCAAAGGTAAGCGGTTTGGACGGTACGGTAACCAGTTCTCCACCGGAGTTCTTGGCATAGAAACCGTATTCCACAAAATAGGGAGCGGGGCACAGAACCTGATCGCCCGGTTGCAGAATGGCCCTGTAAAGAGCGTTGATGGCTCCGGCAGCTCCACAGGTAATGATCAGGTCGCTTCCGGATACTTTTACACCCTGCTCGGCGGAAACACTTTCAGCGAGCTTTTCCCTGAGGGTGGGATATCCGAAGTTGGGCATGTAGCCGAATGCGAAAGGCTTGTCGGCGCTGTCGGCCAGTTCGCGGAGTCCCTGTCCCACCACTGCGGGAGCCGGCACGTCCGGATTACCGAGCGAAAAGTCGCACACTGCGTCCTCTCCGTATTTCTTTTTAAGCACCATGCCTGTTTCGAACATTTTACGAATCCAGGACGACCCTTCAAGGTATCCTTCAATTTGATCTGACAGAAGCTTCATTTCTTTTCTCCAGTATTTTCATTTCGCGCCTTCAGTCGCCTTCGGAAGCCAGCGGTTGATTTCTGTGAGCATGGCTTCAGATGGAAGGGACTGACAATGGGGCTTTTTATTATCTGCGTTTTCTTTTGAAGCTGCTCCGCCGCTGCTTGGAATTTTTCTGTCCTCCGCCGCTGTTGCGCGGGGCGGGTTTCCTTCTTCTCTGTGTAGGCGCAGGGAGGGGAGCCGGAGGCTGTTCAGGGCCTGCGTGCAGGGATTTCTGGTACAGTTCGTCCAGAAGCATTCCTACAAGGATGCACTGTTCTTCGTCTTCGGCCAGATGGCGGACCAGATCTTTGTAGCGGCCGATGCGCTCCCTTTCGAGGATTGTTTTTGTGCGGAATTTGCTTTCCAGAATGGTGGTCAGCCGTTCGTTTATGGTTTCCAGCACCTGCTCATCGTTCGGCAGGGTGCGGGATTCGAAATTTATATTGTAGGCGTTTCCGATGCGTTGCAGTTCCAGCTTCTGGATGACATCCACAAGGGATATGGCGATGCCGGATGCCCCGGCACGTCCTGTGCGACCTGCACGGTGAATGTAAGATTCCTTGTCTTCAGGAGGTTCGTACATGATTACGTGGGAAAGGTCGGGAACGTCTATTCCGCGTGCGGCGATGTCTGTTGCCACCAGAAAACGTATTTCTCCGGACCTTAGCTGAGACAGCACGTTCTCTCTTTTGGATTGGGAAAGATCGGAAGTCAGCTGGGCGGCGTTGAACCCGAAGTTGCCCAGCACAGCACTTACGAATTCGACATTGGCCTTTGTGTTGCAGAAAATTATGGCTGAAGCGGGATTCTCCATTTCCAGTATGCGCATGAGCTGCCGCTCTCTTCCCATGGCCGGAACTTCGTAATAGACGTGTTCTATTTCTGTTACATGGACCTGGCTGCTGCTAAGGCTCAGCATCTGGGGTTCATACATGAACTCCCCTGCAAGCCTGAGTACATGTTCCGGGAAGGTGGCGGAGAACATGTATGTGGATATGGGGCGGCGCGGAAGGTAGCGTCTTACTTCACGCATGTCCGGGTAGAACCCGATAGAGAGCATGCGGTCGGCTTCATCGAAAATCAGGGTTTGAAGATCCTCAAGGTCGAAGGTGCGGTGCAGCAGGTGATCCAGTATCCTGCCCGGTGTGCCCACGACCATATGCGCTCCCTTTTGCAGTTCTTCACGCTGACGTCCGTATCCGACTCCGCCGTATACGGAAAGAACTCTGACCCCGGAGTCCTTGAAAATAGTCATGGCTTCACGTTCAACCTGTCTGGCCAGTTCTCTGGTGGGAACCAGAACAAGGGCCTGAGTGTAGTTGATTGCGGGATCGATTTTTTCCAGCATTGGCAGAACGAAAGCGCCTGTTTTTCCGCTGCCTGTCTTTGCCTGGACCATGAGGTCCCGGTTGCGGAGCTGATATGGAAGTGATTTTGCCTGGACCGGGGTAAGTCGGTCCCATCCTGCGTTGTTCAGGGCACTTAAAATTGAGGGAGGTAGGTCTTCTTTGGCGATTTCCGGAAGGGCTTCTTCGGGTTCAACAATCTGGTCCGGTTCATCGTGGACACTGCTTTGGGCCTTCTCGGTCGATTGGTCTTCTATGGTCATATTTTTTCCTATTGGTTCTTGTAATTCAGCAGATAACTGTACGCCATAACAACCGTGTCTTGCAAAGGATATTTTGGCGTCAAATAATATTTATCCATAATATCTATGCTGTTCTGGGTGATGCATTGCCTATAACTATTTGATTTTAATTCATGATGCGGTGTAACCGGAATAGCATTAACAAGTGGCAGGTGTTTAATAATGATCGATAAGTTAATGTCCGGCCGGGTCTATTTCCTTATAAGGTGCGCCCTGGCCTTTGTTTTTCTATATGCAGGAGCGGCGAAGCTGCTTGATGCACATGGATTTGCACGGGTTATCGGTGGGTACGGAGTGCTGCCTGATCAGCTTAATCTGGTTGCTGCATATCTGCTTCCGGTGTCGGAAATTATCATTGCCGCCGGTCTTATCTGGGATGTCCGGGGGGCTTTGTCCGCCTATTCCTTACTGCTGCTTGTGTTCATGGGGGTTCTGGTTCGGGGAATAAGCATGGGGCTTGATGTGGATTGCGGATGTTTTGCGCCGGGAGACCCTGAGGGGGAAGCATATCATTCCCTGCGCGAAGCTCTGGTGCGGGATGCTTTTCTGCTTTGCGGATGCGGCTATCTCTTTCTGCTGCGCAGGACCAGAGGGTTCCGTTCCCGGCCTCTGCTTTCTTTTGTGGGCCGATAAACAAACATTTTTCCGGAGGTTGTTGTGATGAAAATGGTGAAAGTTGTAAGTGCGGTTCTTGCCGTTTGTGTGCTCATGTTCGCCCTGGCAGGATGCCTCGGTTCCGATAAATTCGCTCAGGAAGTGGAAAAGGAAACCGGAGCTGTAAAACTGGTGCGCGAAGTACAGCGCGGTGGATATGATATTATCACAACCGCTGAACTCAAGGGACTGCTCGACAAGCACGAAGACATGGTCATTATCGACACCATGCCGTACGAAGCCAGCTACAAGAAAGAACATGTTCCCGGTGCGAAACAGTTTCTTTTCCCCATCCCCGATATGGTTGAGTGGGATGTAAAGGGAACAGACGGAAAGACCAAGGAACAGTTCATTGAAATGCTCGGACCCGACAAGGACAAGCTGATCGTTATCTACTGCGGTTTTGTAAAATGTACCCGCAGCCACAACGGTGCCGCATGGGCCAAAAAGCTCGGCTATACCAACGTAAAGCGCTACCCCGGCGGAATTTTTGCCTGGAAGGGAGCCAAAAATCAGGTGGAATCTGTAAAATAGATTTTTACCCGAATTCGTCTTTTTATGGCCGGGGCTGCTGCCTCGGCCTTTTTTTTACTCCGCCAAAAGCCATTTAAGAGGCTGAGTTTGATGCGCTTCGCGCTTATGATAATTTAATTCGCCTCTGGCAGCCAAAGGGGATAATCCCCTTTGGAATCCCTGTTAGTTTAATGGTGTGCTTTGAAAACCGTAGCTCCAAGCTTAAGGTTTATGGAGCTAAAGCAATAATTATTTTTTTATGCTTCGACCGCCAGAAGAACGCCCTGGAGTTTTTTTTCACCCCTTTGAAGCATTTCCCCTACAGCCTGACATGCCGTTTCTATATCTACCCCGGTGGAGAGAGCGCAAGCTGCCTTCAGTTCATTGATGGCTTCCCCCGGAGAATCGAACGCCGCGAGCATTCCGTAGCTGAACATGAATATGCGGTCTCCGATCGACATCGGATAAGTTGAGCAAGGCGGCAATCCAAGTCCGAGGCTTCCAAGTTCACCGCTTTGACGTTCTATGAGGAGCGGTTCACTGTCTCTGTGCAGAAAAATAACCGGAAGCGCACCGGAGTTGACTACTGTCAGGGATCTGTTTTCCCGGTCTATTTCCGCATAAGTTCCGGACAGGCCCGACCAGCAGCCAACGGTCTGTTTCAGCCTTATCCCTATGTTTCGCATTGTGGCTGATGGCGAATATATCGGTCCGGTGTTTGCGGACAGGAGGTCGCCGACTTTTTTCTGCAGCTCCGGGGAGGATACCGGGTCGGGAAGATTTATCAGCAGGTGTGCTTCCGAGCTGTCACGCAGGATCACACTCTCGTGGATAAAGGATGTTCCTTCTGCCCCGGAAGGCGTGGATATCGAACTTGTTCCCGGCCTTGGCACAGCGGTGCAGGTCTGCGGTGTTTTTTCTTCTCCGGGAGAGAGCATTTCCTTTTCCCCCATGGACAGAAGAAGGTGTATTTTGATGCGTTGCAGAACATCTCTGTATTCAAAAGGTTTGACTATGAAATCCACTGCACCGGCATCAAACCCTTTGGCGGTGTTCTTGGGATCGTCCAGGGCGGTAAGAAAAATTATGGGTATGTCGCAGGTAGCAGGGGAAAGGCGCAGGGCCGCTGCGCATTCAAATCCGTTTTCTCCGTCCATCATGATGTCCAGCAGTATGAGGTCCGGTTTTTCCGATTCTGCGAGACTGCGTCCGGCGCGGCCGTTGATAGCGGAAATTATCCGGTATCCGTACTGGCTCAGGATTACTTCCAGCAGTTCCAGGTTGAAGGGTTCATCATCAATAATGAGAATTCTGGGGACGAAATCAGGTTTAACAGGCATGGATGGTATCCCTTTTAATCTTGCTGGTGAGGGTGTTCCGGCTTCGGAATTATAAGTGCTTCGGAGAAAAGTATTATAAAATCTTTCCGAAATTGTACAATATTCGTTATTACGGATTGCCAACAAACTGCCGACCAAGGTAAACATATTACAAGCTGACGGGAACAAAGCAGGAATTTTTGAGTGTGATCCGGTTCCGTAAGTTGCACTTGTTTTTTTGCGCGGATCATGACTCTTTGGAGCTATTCATCAGCATAAATTATGTTTTGTTTTCTGTCGCGGTCTTTTACGTGCCGGTTGGCGGCTGTCTGGAATTCATGCCGGAGTTTGCAGGAAACAGGTTCATTATTCTGGCTCATCCTGAAATCAACGAAATTTTATCCGCAGGAGTAGAAACATGCTTATCGGTATTCCCAAAGAGGTCAAAACCATGGAAAACAGGGTCTCCATGACTCCTGGAGCCGTTGAAACGCTTGTCCGCAGAGGCCACGCGGTTGTTGTGGAGCAGGGGGCGGGAGTCGGTTCCGGGCTGGCTGATGAGGAATATGTTTCTGCCGGGGCCAGAATGGTTTCCGCCGAGGATGCCTGGGCTGCTGAGATGGTGGTCAAGGTCAAGGAGCCGGTTGCTTCCGAATACCGATTCCTGCGTAAGGATCTGATTCTTTTTACCTACCTGCATCTTGCCGCGGATGAACCTTTGACCGGGGCATTGCTGGATTCCGGCACAACCGGCATTGCTTACGAAACAGTCCAGCTTGCGGACGGCTCACTGCCTCTGCTTACCCCCATGAGCGAGGTTGCCGGGCGCATGGCAGCGCAGGAAGGGGCCCTGCATCTGGAAAAGACCAAGGGAGGACGGGGTGTCCTGCTGGGCGGGGTGCCCGGTGTGGCTCCGGCCAATGTCATGGTTCTCGGTGGCGGGGTAGTCGGCACAAATGCCGCCAAGATTGCCGCCGGCATGGGGGCGAGAGTGACTATTTTCGATGTGAATCATGCCCGGCTGCAGTATCTTGACGATATGTTCGGGGCACGAATTTCAACCATTACTGCAACCGAGCCGAATATCCGGGCCGCGGTCACCCAGGCCGACCTTGTGGTCGGAGCCGTTCTTATCCCCGGAGCCAAGGCACCGAATCTGATCACAAAGGGCATGCTTTCCACAATGAAAGAGGGGGCGGTCATAGTGGACGTTGCAGTTGACCAGGGCGGGTGTGTTGAAACCATCCGGCCAACAACCCATTCCGATCCCACATATGTGGTGGACGGGGTTGTGCATTACGGGGTCGCCAACATGCCCGCAGCCGTGCCCAGAACATCAACTTTCGCGCTCGTAAACCAGACACTGCCTTACGCCATGCAATTGGCTGACAAGGGGATGGACGCACTTGCGGCGAACCGTTCTCTAATGCTCGGCCTGAATACGAGAAAGGGACAACTGACCTGTGCTGCTGTAGGGGAGGCTTTCGGTATAAAAACCGTATCGCCGGATGATGTTATCGGTTAAAGCGGCATTCGGACTGATATGTGTATACCCGCCAACGGAGCTTGTCATTTTATCTGTTGGCGGTTAAACAGTTGACTGTTCGTAACTGGGTGAGTCCGCCGGAGATTTTACGTGGCCAAGAAAAATGAAGAAATAATATATGTTGTCGGGAAAGCCTCGACCGAGCCTCCACCGGAGGAGGGGTTGCCGCCGTGGATGGCAACCTTTGCCGACATGGTTACACTGCTGCTCTGCTTCTTCGTTCTTCTTCTTTCGTTTTCCAACCAGGACATCGCCAACTTTGAAGCCATGAAGGGCTCCATGCGGGATGCGTTCGGGGTTCAGTTTCAGGACAAAAGGGCTAAGCACATGGCTTTTTCCGAAAGTCCGTATGAAGCCTCGTCCACAAGTGCTGCGGCCAAGAAAAAGATGGCGGCCCTTGAAGTGGAGATCCGGGATTTTATAGCTGCCGGGAAAATGCAGGGCTTGATGGCTGTGAATACGGATCAGCACGGCGTGCTGGTGCGCGTACCCACCAGGGCCATCTTCAAGCCCGGGACTGCGGAGGTGAATCCCCATGCGCTCAAGGTGCTGGACAAGGTGGCCTCCGTGATGAAAAATAGGGATTTCAATCTGGTTGTCCGCGGGCATACCGATGACCGGGCTACCAGAAACAACATCTACAGCTCCAACTGGGAGTTGTCCGCTGCAAGGGCAGCCTCCTGCCTGCGTTACATACTCAAGAAAACAGGTATTTCCCCCAACAGGCTGAAAGCCGTGGGATACGCGGGCACAAAGCCTCTTGTCCCCAATTCTTCTGACCGGAACAGGGCCATCAACCGCCGGGTGGAATTCTATTATCAGCCGCCTTCAGACTCGGGAAAGTGGTAAAAAAAGAAGCACATCAAAACTCCCGTTTTAATTTCCGAAGAAACAGGCTGTGGTGATGTGCTCCGTGTTGAGGCCTTATCCTTTATTGCGATCAGGCATTTTTTTTGCGTTTTTCCCAGAGTTTCATATCTTTCATTTTTTTACGCCGCTCCCTTTGGAGGGATTTGCATACCAGAGGGGTCTTTTTGGCGTATCCCCATTTTTCGCGGTATTCGTCCGGGGTGAGACCGAATTTGGCGAGGTGCCGTTTGGTCAGAACCTTGAATGATTTACCTGATTCCAGGCAGATGATCGATTTTTCCCTAATAGCTTTTTTGGGGTCCACTGCAGGTATGGGGTCGCTTGAGCTCGGTTCCTGACTTCCTTCATTTATTTTCAGAATTCCATCGGCAAGCGTCTGGACCATTGAGATGATTTCTTCTTCCGTCATGGTGCGTACGCTGGCCTGCGCTTTTACGATTTCAAGAGCTTCTTTCAAATGATCGTCCATTTTTAACTCCCTTTTCTTGTCTGTAATTGTTCCTTCTGTGCTTAAGTCGTTTCTTAAGTATGTGTATATGCTGTGTCGAATCGAATGCACATTAAAGAGGGACGATTACTGTGTGCTGTCTCTGTTTTGCTGTTGTTTGTTGTTCTTTGAATAAAATCTCCACGGCATGGTAGATTACCATTAACATTATCCTGGGATAAAGGTGAAGAGGAATGTTTAAAAAAGTTTGTAGTTACTGTATGAAGTCGTGTTTATAAGTATAATGAAAATATTATGCCATGCTTGTTCTTGAATAGAAACAAGTTGAAATTATGCATGAACTTCTGGCTCTGCTGAATTATTTTTATTTATTTTTGTGCCCGGATGTATTGGAGATTATATGTCTGAGGTATGATTTTTTGTCTGTATATCGGAAGTCACATCTTTTTTAGGATAACCTGTGCCTGTTTTGGAATCAGGAAGAGAAATATTATCAAAACTCTCTATTACATTTTTTTCTGTAGTGCGGTATACGGGAACTAATGCGGTCCCGGATGCAATGGCAATGTTTACGGTCAATGCTCGGGAACAACTGCTGCCGAACAGAAAACAATGTGAAATCTTGCGAGGATGAATCATGAACAAAATGGATTCCAGCACTCTGCTTGAAGAGATGGGAGGCATGGACGTCGAGTCCATTGCCGAAAGCATCTGCCGCCATCACCTTTCCAACCTTGGGCGTGATTACGGCCGGTCCGACAGGTTTTCGCTCTACCAGTCTCTGGCTTATTCGTTGCGAGACAGACTTGTGGGTAACTGGATCAAGACTCAGCGGTCCTACTACAACCAGAGGGCCAAGAGCGTATATTATCTTTCCCTTGAATTCCTGCAGGGCAAGTCGCTTACCAGCAACGCTCTCAGTCTGGGGATAGCGAAGGAATGCTCCGAGGCGCTTGAAAAATTCGGATGCAGTCTTGAGGAAGTGGAAAGCGCGGAAGCCGATGCCGGACTCGGAAACGGCGGGCTGGGCAGGCTGGCCTCTTGTTTTCTGGATTCAATGGCGTCTCTGGGGATTCCCGGATACGGATACGGCATAAGATATGAATACGGGATTTTCAAACAGGCCATTGAGAACGGAGAGCAGGTTGAACAGCCCGATGACTGGCTTCACTCCGGAAATCCATGGGAATTCCGTAGACGCGGATTCATGTTTACCGTTCGTCTTTACGGTCGCGAGGAGCAGTACACGCACGATGACGGTTCCGTGCGTCACCGCTGGGCGGATACAGCCAAGGTCATGGCTCTGCCTGTGGATATGCTTATTCCGGGATACCGGAACGGCAATGTTATCAATATGCGGCTGTGGGAAGCTCAGACTTCCAGCCGTTTCAATCTGGGATTATTCAACAGCGGAGACTATATCCGTTCCATGGAGGATGCTGTCCGAACGGAAACCATATCCAAGGTGCTGTACCCCAACGACAGCTTAAGCAAGGGACGTGAACTGCGCCTTGTACAGCAGTATTTTTTTGTTTCCGCCACAATTCAGGACATGATGAGGCGTTTCAAAAAGCTGAAACTTGATTTCTCCGAGCTGCCCAACCGCGCGGTTGTTCACCTGAATGAAACCCATCCGGCCATCGCCATCCCGGAACTCATGCGTCTGCTTATTGATGAATATATGCTGAACTGGGATCAGGCGTGGAGAATCTGCCGCAGGACGTTTGCCTACACCAACCATACGGTAATGCCCGAGGCTCTGGAAAAATGGCCTCTGGAAATGATGCGCCGTGTTCTACCCAGACACGTTTCCATAATTTTCGAGATAAACCGCCGGTTCATGGAGGATGTCAAAGACCGTTTTCCCGGTGATGAAGCAAGGTTGAAGCGTATGTCCATAATTGAAGAAGGTGAAGCTCCGCAGGTGCGCATGGCCTGGCTGGCCGTGGTGGGGAGTTTTACCGTCAACGGAGTTTCCGCCCTGCACAGCGAGCTTATACGCAAGACCATTTTTCAGGATTTTGCGGAGATCTATCCCGGACGATTCACTTCGGTGACCAACGGGATAACCCCGCGCAGGTGGCTTAAGCAGTGTAACGGTTCTCTCTCGGACCTGATTACGGAGAAGATCGGCGACAGCTGGATTACTGATCTCGACCGGTTGCAGGAACTCAAGCCGCTGGCCGATGATCACGAATTCCAGAACCGCTGGTACGAGTGCCGCCTGAGACAGAAAGAGCGTCTCGTAAAGTATGCCCGTGATGATTACGGGCTGTATCTGCCAACAGATTGGCTTTATGATGTGCACGTCAAACGCATTCATGAGTACAAGCGGCAGGTGCTGAACATCATCCACGCAGTCACTCTTTATTGCAGGCTGAAAAAAGACCCGAACAGCGTAGCCGTGCCGAGGTTGAAGATTTTCGCTGGCAAGGCCGCTCCCGGATATTTTCTGGCCAAACGGATCATCAGACTGATCAACTCCGTAGGTGCTGTGGTCAACTCCGATCCGACAGTCAACCATAGGCTGCGCATTGCCTTTATGCCGAACTACAGGGTTTCCCAGGCCGAGCGGATCATTCCGGCAACGGATCTGTCCGAACAGATTTCGCTGGCGGGGACAGAGGCTTCCGGCACCGGGAACATGAAATTCGCTCTTAACGGAGCCTTGACCATAGGAACACTGGATGGGGCCAATATCGAAATAATGGAAGAAGTCGGAAGCGAGAACATGTTCATTTTCGGCATGGACGCAGAAGAGGTCGAGGCCCGCAGACGCAATGGATATGATCCCCGCCGGGTTGCCGCGGAAGATGCCGAACTGTCCGAGGCTCTGCATTATATCGGTGACGGCACCTTTTCGGATGGAGACCGGGAGCTATTTCGTCCTGTTCTCGATTCTCTTTTTGACGGGGGTGATCCCTACATGGTGCTGGCCGATTACCGGTCCTATGTTGAAGCGCAGGACAAGGTTGAAGCACTCTGGCTCGATCGCGAGAACTGGCTTAAAAGTTCCATCCTGAACACCGCCGGTTCAGGGCGTTTTTCCAGCGACCGGGCCATAATGGACTATGCTGGAAGCATCTGGGGAGTGCGGCCCATGCATAGCTGATTCCGGATTATTGTCATCGTCCTTTCCGGGGCGGGGGAAACAGGATAGAATGTTTTCCTCCGTCCCGTCTTATTTGCTGCACCTTTAACAGTCTGAATTTGATATGCTTCGTGCTTTTGGTTATTTATTTTAGCCGCCGGCGGCCAAAGATGAGAATCTCCTTTGGACCCCTTACTGGTTTATGGTAAATGCACTGAAAGCAGCTGCTTTGACCAAATGTTCTGCCAGGCTAAGTAAACAGCCGTATTTTTTTAAGCATGTAACGTTCCATTTATCCGAAAGATTGTGCCGCGCCGAGGCGAATGTGCCACACCACCCTTTGCATTCGGGCTGAAATTATCTATGCTGCCCTCATCAGAATTTTTCAAGCCACGGAAAACATAATGAAAATACGTCCACTTACTATCTTCTTGCTGATCGCTCTGGTTCTTGCCGGGGGTGCTGCCGGGCTTTATCATTTCGGCGTGTACGATTCCATCCTGTCCGGAATGCAGGACCGCAAGGAACAGCCTGCCGGAGAAGGACCGGTGGTGCGCAAGGAAGTCAGCAGGCTGGTTCTGCCTTTGAAATCATCGCAGCAGAATGAGACGGATAGTTCCGCCGCGGAACTGCGCGAATCCGATCTTCACGCGGGAAATTCCGATAAACCTGCAGATGAACCGTCTGCCGGGACAACTGAAAACCGTACCGAAACAACACCCGAAATCCAGCCGACAGCCGTGGCGGAAAATAGCACCGCCGAAAAGTCGGCTCCTGCAGAGGAGAAGAAGGAATCCGGCAAGCTTCCGCAGGCAGCTGCGTCAGATAGAGGAAAAGCCGGTCCGCTGAAGGTTTCATGTTCAGCAGGCAGCATGTCTGCAGATATTGCGCTGACAACGAAAAGCGGAAGAGTGAAGTGGTTCAACCTGAACAAACCACGCAGGTTGGTAGTGGATATCCTTGGAAAATGGGATTTCAAAGACCACTCGGTCTACAGACTAAAAAGCTGCATGGTGGAAAAAATTGTAGTCGGGGAACATCCCGATAAGCTTCGTCTTGTTTTTTATCTTAAAGGAACAGAGATTCCTGCCAGGATTGCACCCTCGGTCAAAAAGAGTTCGGGCAGGCTTAGTCTGGGACTTAAGTTCTGATTCAGGACGGAACAGCTTTCTACTCTTCACCCGACATTTTGCTTTGAACCGTATTACACGGGATGAGGGAATGTAGGGTATTACGGTGTGGCAACGTGGTTTTAAACTGGATTTTACGTGTGCTTTTCTTCGCTTCCGTCTACGCTTCCAGCCGGGCTCACCTTTGTTTTTATTCTTCCTATTCTGCGTAACATAAATGTAACATTTGGGTCATTGCCTTGTAACCCGTGCCGGATATCACATGAACATCCCGCAGTTGCCGGGCGGCGTTAGCATATGTCAGCAGAATCCTGGGCCGGAAGGCTCCGGCCTTTTAATCTATATTGAATGAAACAATTTTATGGAGAGTTTTGCAATGGGGCAAGCTGTTAAAATCGCTTCCAAAAACCTCGATTTTTACTATGGGGACTTCAAGGCGCTTGAAGGCATAGACATGGCTTTTGAAGAAAACAGGGTCACAGCGTTGATCGGGCCTTCCGGGTGCGGAAAAAGTACCTTTCTGCGCTGTCTTAACAGAATGAACGATCTTATCCCCGGAACCAGGGTGGACGGCGCACTTACCCTTGACGATGAAGATATTTACGCACAGGGACTTGATGTTGTCACACTCCGTCGGCGCGTGGGGATGGTTTTTCAGAAGCCGAACCCTTTCCCGAAGTCCATTTTTGAAAATGTCGCATACGGTTTGCGCGTAAACGGCATCAGTGACAAGGAGTTCATTGCCCGTAAGGTTGAGGAAAGCCTCAAGGGCGGCGCTCTTTGGGACGAAGTCAAGGATCGCCTCCATTCATCGGCCCTCGGGCTGTCCGGCGGGCAGCAGCAGCGTCTGTGCATTGCCCGCGCTCTGGCTGTTGAACCGGAAGTGCTGCTCATGGATGAACCTGCTTCGGCTCTGGACCCGATCGCAACCCAGAAGATCGAGGATCTCATTCACGAGCTGAAAGTTAAATTTACCATCATCATAGTTACTCACAGTATGCAGCAGGCAGCGCGAGTATCCGATCAGACTGCTTTTTTCTATATGGGCAGACTGATAGAGGTGGGCAGCACGGAAACAATGTTCACCAAACCCAAAAACAAGCAGACTGAAGATTACATAACCGGACGTTTCGGTTAGCAGGCAGTGCGGAAACGGCAGTCGCCTAGGCTTGGTCCGACTCCGTTTCCAACGTGTCCGTTTTTTATGCGGTCTTTCCAAGACCGGTCTTACCTGCGTAATCTGTTGCAGAGTTGCATTAAAAGCAGACCGGTTGCGCAGGTTTTGGGGTTCGGAATTTGTCTCAGTTGCAGGGACGGAATTTTTAATGTGCTGCTTCTGCACAAAGGAATCAGTTCTTCGGGATGCTGGGGAAGTAACCTGAAGTCGGGCTGAGCGTGGTTTTGGCTTTATATCGTTTGTTGTGGGGAAAGCCGGCCTGCAGCATGCTGATCCGCTTTGCGATGTTGCGGATCAATACCCGACTCCGGGTAGGGCATGTCCGGGCTGGAAAACGGTAACGGTTTTTGTTTCAGGAGATTGAATAACATGGAGCATCGCGCTCACTTTACTAAAAAAATGGACGACCTGAAGGTTCAGGTCCTGCGTATGTCCAGCATGGCTGAAACGGCCATGCACAACGCCGTCAAGGCCCTGGGCGATTGCAATGCAGAGCTGGCTGAGGATGTCATAATGAATGACATCAAGATCAACGAGCTTGAATGCGAGCTTGATAAATTCAACATCGAACTGCTCGCTCTGGACCAGCCCATGGCCAGAGACCTCCGGTTTATTGTCGGCTCCATGCGCATCAGCAGCAACCTTGAACGTATCGGCGACGAAGCGGTGAACCTTGCGCACAGGGCCGTCTTTCTGAGCACCCGGCCTCCTTTGCCTTTCAATCAGCTGCTGGAGAAGATGTCCAACGTTACCCGCGAGATGGTCAGCATGGCGGTCAAATCATTTGCGGACGAAGATCATGACCTGGCATCAAAGGTTTGCGGAATGGATAATGAAGCGGACAGCCTGAACCTGCGTATTCTCAAGGGATTGATCGAAAACATGGTGACGGAAACCAGAATAGTAGAGCGCGGTGTGCACCTCATCATGTCCGCCAATCATCTGGAGCGTATCGCTGATCAGGCTACCAATATTGCCGAATCGGTTATTTTCATCACTCAGGGCGTTAATATTAAGCATCAATGCCGTGGTTAATCTCTTTTCAGCAGACAGTCTTTCGAAAGCCGGACCGGTTCCGGCTTTTTTTGCGTCCCGCGTTCGGGAGAGAGCAGCCGGTCTGGGAGTGGGGGAGTTAATTGGGTTTACACGAATGCTTTTTTAGGATAGAAGCAATTCTCTTAATCTCAAGCTGATAATCAGTTGCGAAAAACCGCAGGTTTTGCGGTGCAACCGAGTGCCTGAGATATCCCCGTAACGGGCATTAGGGAATGATGCGGCCGCTTTAAGGCCAACGGACAGTCCGGGCTTCGGCTGCCTCGGAACGCATGACCGGGTTGAATCCAGTGCATCACTCCCACGAAATATATGCCGAAATTTTGTCCGAGGTCATCGTTGTTGGAGGTAACCCATGGAAAACAATGAAAACATGAACGCCGAAATGGAAATGGACTTCGAGGCAGCCCTCGAAGATTACCTTAATGCCGATTTCGGAAATCTGGACGAAGGAAGCATCGTTTCCGGTGAAGTTGTTAAAGTTGACAAGGACTTCGTTCTTATCGACGTAAACTTCAAGTCCGAAGGCCAGATCGCAGTATCCGAATTCACGGATGCTGACGGTAATTTGACCGTGAAGGTCGGTGACAAAGTAGATGTTTTTGTTGCAAACAAAAACGAAAGCGAAGGCACCATCCACCTTTCCCGTGATAAGGCCAAACGCATGCAGCTCTTCGACAAGCTTGAAGAAATGCAGGAGCAGGAAGGCGTTGTCGAAGGCAGAATCGTCCGCCGCATCAAGGGCGGCTACACCGTCGACCTCGGCGGCGTGGAAGCATTCCTGCCCGGTTCTCACGTCGATCTGCGTCCCGTTCCCGATATGGACGCTCTTGTAGATCAGACCTACGAATTCAAAATTCTGAAAATCAACCGTCGCCGCAGCAACGTTATCGTTTCCCGCCGTGTTCTTCTCGAAGAACAGCGCAACGAAATGCGTTCTCAGCTGCTCGGTACTCTTGAAGAAGAGCAGACCGTTAAAGGTAAGGTCAAGAACATCACCGAATACGGTGTATTCATCGACCTCGGTGGTCTGGACGGACTTCTGCATATCACTGACATGTCCTGGAAACGCATCAAGCATCCCAAGGAAATGGTTGCCCTCGGTGACGAACTGGAACTGAAAGTCCTCAACTTCGACAAGGAAGGACAGAAAGTTTCCCTCGGCCTCAAGCAGCTTGTTCCCGATCCCTGGGAAGACATTTCCGGCAAGTACCCCGAAGGTTCCAAGTTCACCGGCAAGGTTACCAACCTCGCTGATTACGGTGCTTTTGTTGAGCTTGAAGCCGGTGTTGAAGGACTGGTTCACATCTCCGAAATGTCCTGGACCCGCAAACTGCGTCATCCTTCCCAGATGGTGCGTGTAGGCGATGAAGTAGATGTAGTTGTGCTGGGTGTTGATCCCGACAAGAAACGCATCTCCCTGGGCATGAAGCAGGTTAAACCCAATCCCTGGGATGTTGTTGCAGAGAAGTTCCCCGAAGGAACCATCCTTGAAGGCCAGATCAAGAACATCACCGAATTCGGTGTGTTCATCGGCATTGAAGACGGCATTGACGGCCTGATCCATGTTTCCGATATCTCCTGGACCCGCAAGGTTCGCCATCCTTCAGAAGTATACAGCGTGGGCGATACCGTTCAGGCCAAGGTACTTACTGTAGATAAGGAAAACGAAAAGTTCACTCTCGGTGTAAAGCAGCTTTCCGAAGACCCCTGGTCTCAGGTTCCCACCAAGTACCCAGTGGGCTGCACCCTTGAAGGACTTATCACCAATATCACCGACTTCGGTCTCTTCGTTGAGGTTGAAGAAGGCATAGAAGGTCTGGTTCACGTTTCCGAAATCTCCCACAAGAAGATCAAGAACCCTTCCGAAATGTTCAAGGAAGGCGTGACCATTCAGGCCAAAGTCATCCATGTGTCTGCTGACGAACGCCGTCTCGGCCTGTCCATCAAGCAGCTCAAGGAAGAAGAAGACAAACGTAAACCCAAAGAATTCCGTTCCGGTCCTGCCGACAGCGGCAACTCTCTGGGTGAACTGCTGAAACAGAAACTTGCCGACGCTACCGAAGCCAAGGCTGCCGCAGAGTCCGAGGATGAAGAATCCTAAGAAAGGGTTCTCTGTCAGGCATCCGTTTCTTTTCGGATTAAGTCTGTTGTTTATGGCTGTGGCCCTCATATGGGGGGCCACAGCCTTTTTTCATGGCAGCTCAGGACTTTTCGGCTCCGGAAGGATAGGCATAGTCAACATACAGGGAACCATCACCGAATCATTGCCGGCGGTAAAATTTCTGCGCGAACTGCGCCGGGATGACTCCGTAAAGGGCGTGCTGCTGCGTGTGAATTCTCCCGGAGGGACCATTGCGCCTTCCCAGGAGTTGTATCACGCGGTCAAGGCCTTTGCAGAGGTCAAACCCATAGTTGCCTCCTTCGGGACTGTTGCCGCTTCCGGCGGGTACTACGCTGCCGCTCCGGCAACCAAAATACTGGCCAGCGCCGGGTCCATTACCGGCTCCATCGGCGTCAAGGCGGAGTATGCAAGTTTCCGCCAGCTCATGGACAAGCTGGGCGTGGAACCGGTCATAATCACCAGCGGCAAACTCAAGGGCGCGGGATCGCCTTATTCCGAGATTACTCCCGAGCAGCGTGAATATCTTACCGGTCTTATCATGGATATCCACAACCAGTTTGTTGATGATGTGGCCAGAGCACGCAAGCTGGATCGCAAGGATGTTGAAAAGATTGCCGACGGCCGGGCCGTAACCGGGCGTGAAGCCAAGGAACTGGGGCTGGTTGACCGGCTTGGCGGTTTTGAAGACGCTGTCGGACTGCTCAAGGCTCTTTGCGGATTGGAAGGCGATGTCCCGGTTGTTGAAGGTCCGGAGGAGGAGAGGCCGCTTCTAAAGGAAATTCTGGGATACCTCGGCTTTGAACCCAGAGGAACAGCTACCGGAGACGGTCTTATTTTTTCTTTCTGATATCATTTTCTATCTGGGGAGGGGTGTTTCAGCAGAAATTCTCCTTCACAGAATTCCTTCCTTTCATAACCTGTCCCTTCCGACATCAATTTTCTCCGGCGTAGAACCGGGGTGGTGTCATGCCAAATGATTAAGAAATCAAAGGCATGCATAGTGTATTGTTGCGAAAAATTATCATGGGTTCAGAGCACCTAAATTAACAATATAGATGTTTGATAAATAGTTTATAATAGAGTAAGTGCTTGTTGGGGATTTTGCATATCAATCCGCGGAGGGGCGGCGTGATGAAAAAGATTATTGTCCTGACGGCATTTGTTTTGAGCCTTTTTTCTCCTTTCATTAAGACTGGAAATGCGGAAATTTTCCGTGTCCTGTCTTATTCCAGCAGCTATCCGCCGTACTCTTTCAAAGAAGGCAGTTCCGAAACCGGTATTATACGGGATTTGTTCAAGGCTCTTGCAAAGGAGACCGGTGATATTTTCAAGTTCATTGATGTCCCTTTCAACAGGGGGCAATATCAGTTTGATAACGGAAAAATAGATATTGAACCCATGTGCAATCCTGCATGGAGGAAAAAGTCTTCAGTTCAGGGGCTATACAGTATCCCCTTCGCAACTTCCGATGAAATTCTCCTGTTCAATGCAGATAAATACACCCCCACCTACTCTCCGGATGATTTAATAGGCAAGACCGTCGGCACTGTCAGGGGATATAGTTACTTAGTATACGGACCGTATTTTGAGGATGGGCGTATAAGGAGCTATCCGATGGAGAATGACGGCAAGCTTATACAGATGCTGGTTGCAGGACGTCTGGATCAGGCCATTCTGGACAAGGAATATGCCCAGTATCAGATAAAAAAAGAAAATTTGCAGGGTAAGCTTGTCGCAGAAAAACCGTTTGTTGCCATTGATATGATGATGCGCGTCCATCCTGATAAAAAGGATGCACTTCCCCGTTTAAATAAAGCCCTTCAAAAGCTTATAAGTAATGGAACAATCGAAGGTATTTATGATCGGTACAGGTAAAATAGGTTTGGTGTCAGACGCGGGAGGATCGTCCTTACTATTCCAGTTTATCTAAGCCTGCTGTTGAGACTCCCTCGCTTCTGTGGAAAAGTCATCGACATTATCGGAATCAGCCCCGCTGAATATTTTACGGAATCCTGCGGGGCTGTTGCATGTATTATTTCGGCTGCAGGTTTTCGCTGCTGCCCAAAGCGAGGAGTTCCACCCAGTCGAGGGCGAAATTGAGACATTCTTCTTCATCGGTCAGGATAGCCTGCTGACGTTCTTCGGAAACATCGAGGCGGGAGAATACATTCATGTCTTTTATGAAATTGGTGAAGTTGTCCACCTGATAGAGAGCCAGAAAGGCCATGTTCAGCTTTCTTTCGTCAAGAACGGCTCCGGCCTGGTGTGTACGGTTCATGATGCGCATGTAACGGTCGTTTACAGCATTGTATGCCTCCAGCCCCTGATCCTTGAGCCACTCATCGCTGGTCCATTCCTTTTTTTCCTCAAACCCGCGGCAATGCGGCTCCTGAACGATGAAAAACTGTTCTATCACCTCTCCGTTCTCGCCCATGCGGGAGGCCCGTCCGAGGGGATAGGTGCGGCATGCACCGGGACGGTTTTCATACACGGAGCAGCCTTCCGCGCGAACAAATGGACAGCTGCGTTTGGCATTGTCCAGCATGCGCAGGCGACACATGGGAAATCCTGTTCCGGGAGTGCGGGAAATGTCGGCGTGATTGTGAATGAATTTTTTGCTGTCGTGTCCCAGAGCCCGGCGCAGACGCAATACATCGTAGGGGGTGAGCATCAGGTTCAGGTCGCCGCAACAGGCGTTGAAACAGCGGACCTGAGGGTGGCAGGCAAAGCCGAAGGTCTTGCCCGGTTCAAGCTCCGGCAGGCTGTTCAGGAATTCCTGTGTCTGATCTTGTTCTGACATTTTCACTCTCCCTTTATACTTTGCTGCCGATTAAACCGGCATCCAGCAGATATTGTGTCTTTTTTTCGATGTCGGACCGGAGAAGACTTTCTTCATCGGCCATTATCCGCAGTATTTCGCTTCTTGGGTGCATGGCCTGCATCTTGTATTTATTACCGAGTGCATTGCCTTCCTGTTCCACTGATACATGGCTGGCGTTGCCGGTGTTCTTGCGATGCAGAATGCGCAGGTGTCCCTGATAAACCGCGAATTGCCCTTTCAGGCAACTGCGCAGATCATGTTCCATGTCATCGTACTGCGACGGAGAAAGGAACAGGGAAAAGCCTTCGTTGTCAAGTAACTTCCTGGTGCTGAAAAGATGGCAGCATCCTGTAACCGAGGCGCAAGGACGCATGAAAGCGAAATAACCGGCATCAAGTGTCTGATGATGCAGGTCCGAAACCCTGAACGGGTTGGGGGAAATTCTGGTCAGGTCCACTTCGGGGCCGTTGCCCTCTTCTCCTGACGGCTGGACAATGTGCAGGTCCACGGACTGCATGACCGCAGGAGATGACTGGCTTACCACCCGGCAGCCCCATACTCCGGCATCCGGGTAGGCCGCTACGGCGGTTCCGAACCGTGAGAGCCAGTCCTGCTCGACCTCCACGTCATCGTCCAGATATAAGGCAAAATCGCACTCGCGTACTTCCAGGAGGTTCATGAGCCAGTTTCTGGCAGCAGCGGCACCTATATTTACCGGAAGGTCGATGCGGGCCATCTGTTCCCCGAAAGCCTGCTGCCATCTGTCCATGACGTTGGCCGTTTCATCTGTGGAGCCGTTATCGAGAACGAATATCCTGCTTTCGTATAGTTCCGAATTACGCAGGGATTTGAGCGTGGAGTCCAGTTCTTCGGCCTTGTTGTAGGAATAGAGCAGGATGGCCGTTCTGCCCGGCAGCGGTCTTTTTTCAGAATCAAGGCCGCGAGCCAGATCGTGGAGGCGCAGTGTTTCCGAAACACGCCATGGCTGTTTTTGTACGCATGCGGCAAGACTGCGTATGGCTGCGTTCCGATCCCCCATTTTAAGAGAACAGGAAGCGATAAGCTGGGCGGTTTCGGTTTCGCCGAAAACAGCGGAAACATCTTCAAGCAGGTCTGCCGCTTCCTGCAGGTCTGTGTTCATGAGGCGGAAAAAGGCCCGTGCAGCATTGACTGCCGGTCGGACAGCTTCGTGCTGTTCCATGCTGAGCAGCTTCAGGCCGTATCTGAAATCGGAACTTGCTCCGGCATGGATCAGTCCCTGCTGGAGCCAGAACAGGTTCCCCGGTTCTTTTTCAAGACACGACTCAATGTAATGCCTTATTTTGTCGTTGTCCCGCCGTGCGGTGATACGCAGAAAATACGAAAGGTTTTCCGGGCGCACCCATGCCGCGGCAACATGCCTGAGGCAGGTCAGTGCCGGACCGGAGAAAAATCCGGGAGCTGTTTCAAGATTGAGGATTGAACGGGCGAGGTTCCCGTCGAGCGGGTTTGCCGCATATGCGGCAAACAGGAGTTCGGCACCTAGTCCGGAATCAGATTCCAGCGAACGAATACCTGTTCCGAGCAGATGGGTGGAGCCGACCGAGCCCATGAGCAGCCTGCGCCGTATCTGCGGATTCATTTCATCCCAGAAACCGTTTTCGGAAGAGGTCTCCATATCCGTGCCTCCTTATGCGTTGTCCATTGTTGATATTTTCAGGACAGTTCCGTTTAGTATCGCTTTATTCTTTCATAAGCAAATACAGCGGTTTTTATAAGTACGCAACAAGGCTGAATCCGAAGGGATGTCGGAATACTGTAATACGTTTCTGTGCCGGTTTTATTTGCCGGTCAGGGCATCAATATCGGGCAGCTCGGTAAGCGGTTCATCCTTGGGCAGCGAACAATAGACCCGGAGCAGGGCCTGCGCTTTTGCTGCGCTGCTCAAGTAGGTGCGCACTATCTTCCGGTTTATGCGGCCCATCTGTTTGCGCAGTTCTCCGTCTTCAATGAGCCTGCCCATGGCGGTTGCAAGGGCGTCAACATCTTCCACCTTGCATAGAAATCCGTTTATTCCGTCGCGGATCAGTTCCGGTGTGCCGCCCGCATCCGTGCATACTGTTGCGAGACCTGCGTCAAAGGCTTCGAGCAGGGTGTTTGGAATGGATTCCTGACGGGAACTCATTACGTAAATGTGGGAGATGGCGAGTAGTTTTACCACTTCTTCATGGCTGATGTAGCCGGGACACTCAATGCGCTCCAGTGTTGAAGGAGAAGCCATGCTGCTGTATTCGGAAAGATTTTCCAATCCTACGGCAATGAAACGTACCCCCTCACAGTTCTGACTGGAAAGAAGTTTGTCCACAGCCCGGATGAATACGTCCGGGCCTTTGGCATGTCCTGAATTGCCCACGTAGATTACGCTGGTGGAAACGGAACGCCGCGGTTTGCGTCCGCCACCGGCAAAGGAGTTGTAGACCACCTGGGCACGTTTTCCCGGTACTCCGTGCTTCAGAAGCATTTCGCGGCCTTTGGCCGAGTTGCAGATGAAGCCGTTGCCGATCAGTGAAAAAATAGGCGCCAGCGGGTTGGGCTTGTAGATTACTCCCCGGTTGAAGAACAGCTTGAAATTCCGTCCGCCGAGCAGGGAAAGACCTTTGGTGATGCACCCGATCTTGATTGCCCTGTTGTGGAAGGTATGGACCACGTCAATGTGGTGCTCCTCAATGATTTCGGCCAGAAAGCCCGCTGCGGCGAGCATGTTTTTGAAATCATCCAGAATGATCACTTCCACGCCCATGCTTTTCAATTCCGGAATCAATCCTGATTCAGGCGGGAGAACGGCAACTACTTCGAGCCCGGCAATCAGCATGGCCTTGGCACTGTTGATCAACTGACGGCTGCCGCCGGAGAGTTTTCCGGTATCGGTGATGTATAATACCCTGCCGATATCATTGCGCTTGCTGAAAAATTTGAAGCAGACCATTGCCGGTGCTTCGTATGAGTACATGAGCAGCCGTTTTTTTATCCAGGCAGCGTCTTTTTCCTTGCCCACACCGATACGGTTGAAGCGCATCGGGTCCGTTCCGAGCATATTTGCCGAGCGCTCAAGGGTGAACGTGCCGGAAAATCCGGCTGCTGCGGCCTCCTGCATGGAAAGCGGGTCGAAGTGCCCCCACGGCCAGCAAAAATATTGACGGCGGGCGTTGTTGATGCTGCTTATTTTTTCCAGACAGCGGGTGAAATCTTTTCGGCAGAATGCACGTCTTTCTTCATCGCTGCGTCTTTTGAAGGAAACCTTGCCCTTGCGGAAGACCGGCCAGAATCCGTTGTAGGCAAACGCGCTGCCGTTGTCGAAGACCGGCAGTTCCGTATTGAATTTGCGGTAGATTCCCCATGTGGACCAGTGGGAGGCGAGCGAAAATGTTCCTTTGGACCGGAAATCCTTGAAGCAGCCCTGATGTCTGCATGTGTGGGCGTGGACTTCCATGCCTTTGTCCCGGACCAGAGATTTCAGTTCGGCTTCGTTCATGAACTGGGAGGTGTCGTTTTCCGAAAGAGCCTTGATGAACGACTCGCGCATGGAAAGCATTCGGGGGACATCCGCTTCGGTCCTGATTTTACCGCTGCCGATAAAGTCGCTGACAGCGAAAAATATACCGGTCATACCCCTTTCTTCCAGCAGCGGAACGGCGTTGATCCAGTTGCTTATGTGACAGTCGTCAAAGGTCAGGACCACATATTTATCGTCAATGGGTTTGCGACCCATGCATATTTCGAAAAGATGGTCGGCGGTGATGGTCTTGAAGCCCATTTCAAGCATTGCGTCCAGGTGCGATGCGAAAAGGGCGGGGGAATGGCCGTCTTCTTCGCAGACGGCGTGATAACAGAACACGGGGACACTCTTACCGAGCATGAGACAACTCCGAAATGCTTCTATTTCAACTGTCCTCCCCCCGCCGGGGCAGGGGGAGGAAGATGGATTACATCTGCAGACGGAAAGTGTCTGTTGACAGCTTCCGTTCGAGTCGTCTTGCCACGAGACTCATCAGGTAGCAACAAATAAAGTACAAAAATGCTATCGTGGTGTAGATTTCGAAGGGGTATATCATCAGTCTGTTGTTCAGACCCTGAGCTACGAATGTGAGTTCAAGAACACCGATGACGAATGCCAGCGAGGTGTCCTTGAAGATGGCGATGAACTGTCCGACAATGGCCGGAAGCATCTGCTTCAATGCCTGGGGCAGGATGATTTTGCGCATGGTCTGCCAGTAGGTGAGTCCGGTGGAAACTGCTGCCTCGAACTGTCCCGGGGGCAGGTTCTGGATGCCGGAACGAACTATTTCCGCCAGATATGCACCGGTGAAGATGGTCAGCGCAATAGTCGCGGACCAGAATACGTTCATGAACTGCCCGGTCAGGATCGGGATGAAGAAGTATATCCAGAAAATGACCATGATAAGCGGGTTGCCGCGGATTAGTTCAATGTACAGAGTGGAAGGTATGAGGAAAAGCTTGTTCCTGGAGGTGCGGCCTATGCCCACGATCAGGCCGATGAAGAAGCTTACCGAGATTGCTATAACGGACATGAGGATGGAGAAGGAGAGTCCGCCCAGTCCCCAGAGGATATCGTTCGGATCGCCGTTGGGGAATTTCCACCAGAGCATGGTCCCGAGGTTATCCCAGATAATCTGGAAATTGAATTTTGAAACACCGTAGGCCGCCATGACCAGCAGAAAACCGAGGCAGCCGAGAAAGACGCCCTTCCACAGGTAGGACATTATTTTCATTACGGCTGAGAAAAAGGCCTTTCGTGCGGCCTGGCTGCTGGTAAGGCTGAAATTTTCCTTGCGGCTGCGCATGAACCGCCGGTGCATCCTGGCCAGGAAGGCCACCGGAGCCTCGAAAGGCCAGAAAATCATGTGCGCGATGTGGTGTCCGGCCTTCCAGCTTTTCTTGGGGAGTATCTGGAGTCGCCAGTTTACCAGAGTGAGGATGCCGGCAATGATAAGCGACAGCGAAAGGTAGATTACCGTTGCGGCAGAAGTCGCTTCAAAGCCCTTGAAGGTCAGTGATTCGATCTGCTGCGAGGACCAGCACAGCTCGGCGACGCCGACGACCATGGCCAGAGAGGAGTTCTTCATGTTGTTCAGGAACTCGCTGCCCAGGGGCGGGATTATGGCCCGGAACGCAAGCGGCAGGATGATTCTGGTCAGGGTCTGGAAGGTGCTGAGGCCGGAAGAATAGGCTGCTTCAAGCAGACCCTTGGGGATGGACTGGATTCCGGCACGGATGACTTCCGCCATGAAGGCGCTGGTATAAATTCCCAGACCGACAGTTGCGGAGAGCATTTCGAAGTTCTGATCAAAGAGAAAGTTGCGCACGTTTTCCGGCAGGCCCATGGGCAGCGCGAAATACCAGAAAAAGAGCTGCACCAGCAGAGGGGTGTTCCTGAAAAATTCCACGTAACAGGTGCAGAAGCAGTATACCGGCTTGAACTGCGAGAGTCTGCCCAGCCCGAAAAGTATGCCCAGTCCCAGGGCGATGACCGAACTCATCAGGGTGATGCTTACTGTGAGTCCTAAGCCGTTGATGAGCATGTCGCCAAGGACTTCTCCGTAGGCCGGATCTCTTTTGTAGAGTACGGTCCAGTCGAACTTGTAGCCGAAGTCGAAGACCCACCCGAAATAATAGACCAGGAGCCCTGTTACAAATGCCAGACACAGGTATTGAACCCATGTTTTTTCCAGATAACGGTTGATCATCGCGAAAACTGTCTCTTTTTTGTTTGCCGGACGTTGATACGGCAAACGTTTCCGTAAGCTCTGTCTGTCCGGTATGGAACTGATCCCGGCAGGATTCTCAAAAACCCTGCCGGAATCAGCATGAATGCTTTAATCAGGAAAACCCGCAGGTCTTCCGGTGAGCCCTAGGGCCACATTTCGATTTTTTCGGTGAGCGGGAAGTAGTACTTGGTGTCGGGACCGTACCACTTGTTGTAGATTTTTTCGTAGGTACCGTCTTTCCACATATCCTGAATGGCGAAGTTGACGGTGTCGCGAAGTTTGGAATCATTTTCGGGCAGGCCGATGCCGTAGGGTTCGTTGGAGAAGAAGTCGCCTACGAGCTCATACTTTCCGGGAACCTGTGCTGCGTAGCCGAGCAGGATGGTGGAGTCTGTGGACCATGCGTCTGCGCGACCCATCTGCAGTGCCTGGAAGCATTCGGATTCCTTCTGGTAGGAGATAACTTTGGGATTGGGGTCACCCATTTTCTTGAGCAGGTTTCTGACGTTGATTTCGGAAGTTGTGCCCTGCATAACGGCAATTCTTTTGCCTACGAAGTCTTTGAGGTCAGCGTATTTGCCTTTGGGGGCCAGAAATTTCTGTCCGTCAAAAAAGTAGGTGATGGAGAAGTCGATGGAGTTGTCGCGTGAACGTTTATGGGTCATGTTGGAAACGGACATATCGATGCGGCCCTGCTGCAGAAAGCCGATACGGGTCTTGTTGTTTACCGGGACCTGGTCGATTTTAACGCCCATGCGTCTTGCGATTTCGTTGGCGATGTCAACATCGAAGCCGACCCATTCTTTCTTGTCGTTGTAGAAAGCGCCGGGAATGGAGTCGGTCATGATGCCGATGCGTACTACCTTGTCCTTCATGATCTTGTCATAGGCGGCACCTGCCATGGCAGTTGCTGCAAAAGCCATAACCAGAGCGGCTGTGAGAGCCAGAGTCATAAACCTTTTCATTCTTTCCTCCTGCGTGGAAGTAGACGTAGAGTATACAAAAAAGCGGAGTTCCGACACCGGAACACCGCCTGCTGCCTAATGTGATAGAATCTTGCTCAGGAAGAGTTTGGAACGCTCGTGCTGAGGGTTGTTGAAAAATTCTTCCGGTGTGTTCTCTTCGATAAGGGTCCCTTCATCCATGAACAGCACCCTGTCGGCGACTTCCCTGGCAAATCCCATTTCGTGTGTTACGCAGACCATGGTCATGCCTTCGCGAGCCAGCGCTTTCATTACATCCAGAACCTCGTTGATCATTTCCGGGTCGAGAGCCGAGGTCGGTTCGTCAAAGAGCATGATGTTCGGCCGCATGGCCAGTCCCCGGGCAATGGCTACGCGCTGCTGCTGGCCTCCGGAAAGCTGGGAGGGATAATCCCCGGCCTTGTCGGGAATGTTGACCTTGGAGAGGAGCTCCATGGCCAGTTCAACCGCTTCTTTGCGCTTCATGTTCCGCACCATTGTCGGTGCCAGTATGATATTTTCCAAAACCGTCATATGCGGATAGAGGTTGAAAGACTGGAAGACGAACCCTATCTCGGCGCGGAGCATAGGAAGATTGACTCTCGGGTCATTCACGTTCATGCCTTCTACAAGAATTTCACCTTCCTGAATGGGTTCAAGGCGGTTTATGCACCGGATCATGGTGCTTTTACCGGATCCTGAAGGGCCGCAGACAACCACCACCTCGCCTTTCTCAATTGTGAGATTGAGATTTCTCAGGGCGTGGTATTCACCGTAGTACTTATTGACGCTGTTAAATTTTATCACTTTTGTACAAATCCCGTAAAAAATTATTCTGAAGCGGACGAAAACGGGTTATCAAATGGAACAAAATTCGGCAAGTTTTCACTCATTCCGGATTAAAATGCGTTTTTTTGCAGAATCGCGAATTATGTATCCTGATAAAAATCATTTTTGTTAAAAAACACCCCCGCTTTTCCTGCGATAAGCAAAACCACACAATTTTGTTTTTTGCGTATCACGAAATTAATTTTGTTTTCTTTGCGTTTTCGCTAGAAATTGTCCATTTTAATCAACATCAGTGAAAGAAAAGGGCCCAAAGTGTTTGTGTATGATTTCAGCCCGATCCGCTGATGTGATTCGGTTTCAGGTAGCTCTTGCCAAATATATTCCAATAAACAGCAACCTGCGACTTTTATCAACATGCAATATATATTAAGTTGAAAAGGTTTCGACTTAGAGATATGAAAAAGCCATGCCTGACAGCACATTACTATTCATAGCCGAACCTCAGTCCGTTACCTCCGTTTTTTCCCCCCTCAAGGAGGCGGGATATCAGGCCGGGCTTGCCGATAATCTGGCCGGAGCCATTAATTTCATAAAAAAATCGAAACCGTGCCTGATCTTTACAAGACCGGTAATGCAGGGCTATTCCGCACAGGCTCTTCTTGCCGAAGCTGTCAATATTGAAAATTTCCCTCCGGTTGTTGTCTTTTCCCGCAGCGGATCAGCAGACGAAGCGCGCAGGTACATGGAGCTCGGCGCTCGTGATTATTGGCTGGAACCCCTGTCCTGGGAGAAAATCAAGCTCATGCTTCCGGATGAGCGTCCTCCGGCCATGCCATCCGAAGAGGATCTGGGAGACCCGCAGCCGGGAGCTGGTTCGCAGGGAACGCAGGGGCGGTATCAGGTAATCGGCCGTCACCCGGCGATGATGCGTGTGCTCGGCCTTGCCAGACAGGTGGCCAAATCCAAGGCCACGGTGCTCATTTCCGGTGAATCCGGAACCGGTAAGGAAATGTTCGCGCGGTTTCTGCATCATCATTCCGACCGCAGTGACAAGCCTTTTGTCGCCATAAACTGCGCCGCCCTGCCTGAACATCTTTTGGAATCAGAACTTTTCGGCCATGAAAAAGGAGCCTTTACCGGTGCAATCAGCCGTAAGCTCGGAAAATTCGAGCTTGCATCGGGCGGCACCATTCTTCTTGATGAAATAACCGAAATGGACCTCGGGTTGCAGGCCAAGCTGCTGAGGGTGCTGCAGGAAGGGGAAATAGACCGCGTTGGCGGTGTGGATACGGTTAAAGTGGATGTCCGCGTGCTGGCGACCACCAACCGGGCCATTGAGGAGACGGTAAAGGAAGGGAAATTTCGGCAGGACCTTTTCTACCGGCTCAATGTCATTCCCCTGAAACTCCCTGCTCTGGCCCAGCGCGGTGAAGACGTCCTGTTGCTGGCCAAATTTTTCGTGGATAAGAACTGCTCTGAATACGGGCTCAAACCGTTGGAATTTTCCGATGAAGCCGTTAAATGGCTTCTCGGCTATGAATGGCCGGGAAACGTTCGCGAGTTGCAGAACCTGATGGAGAGAGCGGTTCTTCTGGCCGGCAGCGGTCCCATTGAATCGAGACATTTCCTGAACGATCCCGATGCTTGGATGCCCGAGGAAGAGTTTGTGAACGCCGAGCCCGGTTCCGCTATGGGGCTCTCGGGTGATGGAGACTCTGCGTCCGGCGAGGCCGGCGTCGCCGCTTCATTCGATCTTATGCCCATTTCCGAGATGGAAAAGAAGATGATAATAAAAAGTCTTGATCAGACGCAGGGCAACCGTACCAAGGCAGCAGAACTTCTGGGCATATCCGTACGCACCCTGCGCAACAAGCTTAATGACTACAAAAAGCAGGGGTTGGACCTGTAACCGTTTTGTCTTTTCATTCCCCGCGGGGGGCAATACACACCCGGATCACGGAATTAATCCGGTCCGGGACAATCCTTTGATCTGCCATGAAGAAGTTAATCCTATTCCCGGTTTTTGCCTTACTGTTTGTTCTTGTTTCCTCTTTTACAGTCTGCGCTTCAGGCGGAGATTCCCTGCGCATAACTCCAGTGGTCAGGGCCGTGCAGCAGACCGCTCCGGCAGTTGTAAACATAACAGTAACCAGTGTGGTGGAACGCGGAGTTTCGCCTTTCGGGCAGATGTTCGGCGGTGATCCGTTCGATTCATTTTTTAATGGTTTCCAGACCAGAAAGCAGAAGTTCAGGGCCACCAGCACCGGCTCGGGCGTCATCATCAACGGGCATGACGGACTTATACTGACCAACGCGCATGTGCTGGCCGGCGGAAGCGATATCAAGGTCCGCACGATAAACGGACACGAGTACGAGGCCGAGATTGTCGGTTCGGATGCAGATTTCGATCTTGCCGTGCTCAAGATAAAAGGTGCTGGAAATCTTCCGCAGGTAAAGATGGGCGATTCATCGGATATTTATATCGGCGAGACAGTCATCGCCATCGGCAACCCGTTCGGATACACCCATACGGTTACCACCGGCGTTGTTTCCGCGCTTAAGCGTACCGTCAAATCCCAGCAGGGCACTTTCACGGATTTCATCCAGACCGATGCGGCCATCAATCCCGGCAACAGCGGAGGGCCGCTGCTCAACATCATGGGCGATCTGATCGGTATCAATACTTCCATCCAGGCCAGAGCCGAAGGCATCGGTTTTGCCATTCCCGTCAATAGGGCCAAAAGAGTTGTCAAGGAACTGCTTGCTTCCGGCAGGGTTTCTCCGGTCTGGCTGGGAGTAAGCGGGCAGGATCTTGATCAGGGTGCCGCCAGTTATTTCGGTTTGTCCCATGTGCACGGCCTGTTGGTGACCGAAGTCTACAAAGGGACTCCGGCATCCAAAGCCGGACTTGTTCCCGGAGATGTGATTCTTTCGATCGACGGTATAGAAGTAGAGGACAAGGACAGTTATCTTTCTTTGCTCCGGGGGCAGACCCGCGGCGAAAAAGTTGTTCTTGAAGCTCTCCATGCCGGATCGGTTTCCAAAGTGCGTCTTTATCCGCAGTCCCTTTCCTCCGCACAGTTGCGCGGTCTGGCCTGGGGGCGCTGGGGAATGGCTGTGAACCGCGACAGCAGAGGAAGGGGCGTTCTGGTTGAAAAAGTATCCCCCAACAGCCCGTCCGCCAGACTCGGACTTCAGCCGGGTGACAAGATTCATCAGATCGGCAACCGCATGGTCGGCTCTCAGCAGGACTTTCTGGATTCCTTCCTGCGCTATCGCATGAGCAATAAAGTAATGCTCAAGGTTCAGCGGGGCCGGAATTTCTATTACGTGAAGCTTAATTCATAAAAATACATTTAAGGTATTGAATTTGATGCGCTTAGCGCTTTTGAGAATTTGACTTCGCCGCCAGCGGCCAAAGGGGATAATCCCCTTTGGAATCCCTAATAGTTTAAGGCCCCGGCAGGCCTTGCCGTCGCTTAACTAAGAGCTTTGCTTTGAGTTTTAGCGACCTGTTGAAAGCAGAGATGTCGCCGAGGCTTTTAATGTCTAATTATTCAGGTTATCGGCGAGTGTCGGCTGCTTCCCGGTACACTCTGTCCACGCGGTCGAAGATTTTTTCCCATGTGTAGGGCTTGGAAACGGATTGAATGTAATCAAGATCCGGCCCGGCTCCTCCCAGAATGTCCTCAAAAGCCTCGGCAAGAGTTTCCGCCAGTTTACTTTCGAGCGCGGGCTCGTCTTCCGGGTAGGGGCGGTCCACGGTCATGAGCGCGGGCAGTTTTACCATGCGCACCATGGACGGATGCGCTGGCGTGAACAGCATTCGCGATCCGGGCAGGTCAGTGGTTATTATCCGACAGCCGCAGGCCAGTGCTTCCAGCAGCACCAGCGGCACCCCTTCGTAAAAGGACGGCAGCACGAAAATATCCGATTCCCGCATCAGGTCGGCAAGTTCACGGTGCGAAAGAATTCCGTGGACGGTCACTTTGTCGCCAAGCTCTGCCGCCAGTTCCAGACAAAGCCTCTTTTCCGCTCCGCTTCCGCCTCCAACAAGATGAAGGTGGAATTTTCTGTTTTTGAGCCGCGTCAGGCTTTTCAGCAGCCAGGGAACACCCTTGCTGGCGCCCAGTTTTCCGGCGTAAAGGAGCCGGACTTCCGCAGACCGCCTCTTGGTGCAGTCATGATGGAAGCAACTGCTGTTGAATCCTCCGCTGATTACGGATACCCGGTCTTCGGGATAATCCAGCAATCCGCAGACAGCCTGCTTCTGATCTTCGGACAGGGCTATTATCCGGTCTATTCCGGATAGTGATCCCTTTAGGGAACGGCCGAGTTCCGGGCAGAGTCTGTGCTGCCGCAGGCAGGTGCCGTGGCAGGTTGTCACCATGGGAAGGCGGGGTGCGACTTCACGGGTCACCGCCGAAGCCATCCATAAATGATTTGTGTGGACCACGTCCGGTTTGAAGGATGTGACCGCCCGGCCTATTTCCCGCCGGAAAGCGTTTTTGTAGCTTTCGATCTGTTGCGGGGTCAGGGATGAGCAGACCGTGCTTGAATAGGGCATGACGTCGCTCATGCCTACAATAGGGAAATCCAGATCGTGCCCGAAGCGGACAAAACAACAATTCTCCGGCGGGAGCACGGTTGTCGGCAGTCTGAAATCGTGCTCGGTACCGGCCACCAGAAAATTTTCATTTCCTCTGCTGCCGCTTTGCCTGATCATTTCCAGTACGTACTTGCCGCTGCCCGTGAAATCGGGTGTCTGGCTGATGACGTGTAGTACTTTCATGGGTGCCCGGTCAGTTGCCCGATTGCACGCCGGGCATTACACCGTAGCGATGCAGCACGGAATAGATAGGGCCTTCCGGAGTAAGTGTGCTCTTATACAGGGCGAAGCTGTCCAGTTGTGCCGGATCCAGTTCCAGCCGTCCGATTCGTTCTGCCAGTGCCGCCCAGTCGTCAGCCGCCTGTTTTTTTATGCGTCCAAGAGTCAGGTGGGCGTGGCACGTCTTTCTGTTTCGCTCGTATCCCAAAGCTACAAGGCTGCTGTCCACAAGTTCCGCATTCGCGCAGAATTGTTTTGCTCCGCGCTCAAGGTCTATCCAGATTATATGCGGGTTATCCATGCCGGGGAAAAATCCAGCTTTTCCTGCTGATATTTCAAAGGGTGCGGTTTTCAGTTCGGAGAGAGTTTTATGCAGGGCAGGGATATCCGTTTCCGGAATATTTCCGATAAATCTGAGGGTAAAATGCATGTTTTCAGGGCGGACCCAGGATATCCTTGATTCAAGCCCCTCGCTGAATCCGTCCATGGCTTCGCCGATGATCTTTTTCCAGTGTTCAGGAACAGGGTGTGCAATAAATGTTCTTATCTTTTTCATTGTATCCCAGCCCGTTAAAGTGTTTTTGATCAGGGTGTGGAAAAAGTGAAGAAGAATTTCAACATTCCGAACACGATATCATCGTTTTCGCTGTTGCAGTTTGAGTTTGTTACATAAGTAATATCGGGGATAATCGAGAAGTTGTCAGCAAGTTTGATCTCGTAGTAGGATTCATAGTGGAATTCCATATCATTATCTGAAGTGTGCCGGTTGCCCTGCAGCCCGCCTGCCGCAACCCCCCAGACATCTTCGGAACGTCCCGGAAGCGGTCCCTGCCAGTGCGTGCCCGCCGACCATGTCCATGTAACAGAGTTCACGGCGCCGTTTCCGCGTCCAAGTCTGGCGAAGATTCCGAATTCTTTGGTGATGTCCTGGTCCATGTTGAAACCCAGTCCCCAGTTCTCCGCTCCCTCGCTGTTGTCCAGCCGGGGCTGTTCATAGGTGTTGGTCCAGAAAAAGAAACGGTAGTTGCCCTGCAATGCTCCGAAACTGGGTGCGTAGGTGACCTGTCCGCCGATGAGCGGGTCGTCGGTCATATCTTCGAAAGCTTCCTTCTGCTGGTCGCGGTCAAGGGCGCTGCGTCGTGTTGACTGGGCGAAAATTGTTACCCGTAACGGCTCAACCGGCTGCAACCCGGCGGCAACAATGGGCAGAGACTCGTCAATTGAGTCGAAGATCGGTTCGTTATTGAAAATTGTGTTTACGAATTGAGTTCTGCCGTTGCCTGCAAAGCGGTTTTCGTCAATGAACGATTCCGGGTCTGTCCAACCCAGAGATATGTATGCCTGTTTATTGCCGAAGTGCTGGGTATAAAGCAGGTCGGAAATGGATACCTGTCCGCCGGCTGTGGTGCGGGATGCCTGCCCGTTCAGTGGAGAAGCTACCAATCCTCTGCTGGAAGGGTTGCTGCCGGTGTCGGAATATCCTCCCTGCATCTGGAGAAAGAAAGCGCCGTTCCCAAAGGGCTGCCAGTTCAGTCTGACCCTTGCCTTGACCGCGCCCTGATCCTTCCCTTCCTTGCTTTCGCCGTTTATTCTGGTGTCTGAATAGCCGTCCCAGTAGGCCAGCACATCGCCGTCTATGGTCATGGGACCGGTGGCATTCTGGAATTCGTCCCATTGCTTGCGTATGGATTGCAGCAGTACTGATTTCGTCCGTTCCGAATTGCCATGCAGCCCCAGATAGTCGCGCAAAGAGTCTTCGCAAAAGGCCGGTCTGGCTGTAGCGAGGATAAGAAATAACAGCAGCGGGAGAATTTTTATTTTCATATACGGATCAGTTTTTTTTCAGGAGTTCAAGAAGACCGGTGAGAACCGTTTCAAGGCTTTGTCTTTTAACTGCCGCACGGTCGCCGGGGAACAGAAATTTTTCGGCCCGGCAGGTTCCGTTGACACACCAGCCTATCCAGACTGTGCCTACCGGTTTGTCGGGGGTTCCCCCTGTAGGCCCGGCAATTCCGGACAGTGATACGCCTGCATCGGTGCCCAGAGTCCTGCAGACCCCTTCGGCCATGGCCAGCACGGTCGCCTCGCTTACCGCGCCGTGTTCAATCAGAGTGGCTTCCGGCACATGGAGCAGGGACATTTTAATCTGGTTGGAGTAGGCTACAACCGCCCCGGAAAACCATGCGGAACTGCCCGAAAAATCGGTCAGCGTAGCGGCAACAAGGCCCCCGGTGCACGATTCCGCGGTTCCGAGAGTCCAGCCTTTATCTATCAGTATTTTGCCTATGGCGGGTACAATGTTATCAATCATGCAGGCACTCTATACCTAATTCCGGCACATTTGAAGAGGTCCGGTACAGATATTAATGGTTGCCCCCTGCTACATCGTGCTATACACCGTTGGCAGCGGACCCGGCAGGGTGTATGATGCTCCTGCCGAATGTGTCGGGCGGCCCGGCGTGACAATCGCGTACGTTCTGTGAATGTGACGCAGCCGCTTTCTATGAAATCCGGGACCGGGACGGTGCGGTCCTTTAAATCGGGATGACGGACTTGCTGCCGTGAATTTCAGGAATGCCGCTGAATACATCTGGAAAAGGCACTGCGCTCATTGGAATTGGATTCTGATGGTCTGTTTCGTGGTGCTCTTTCTTGCCGCGCTCTGGCTGCATTCGATAATAATGTTTTTTGCCAGTGCCGGAGTCGCGGTTATTTCGCTTTGCGAGCTTCCGGACCCTGTCCCGCCGTTCAAAAGCATAGACCTCCTGATTGCAAAGGAACGCGTCTGGCTCAGGAAGCCGTGGAACAGGAAAAAATGGCTTCAGACATTCGGTTTTTTTGTCGGGACGTGCTATCTTTTCGTTTCCTGCTGGGCGGGGAGCACTATGGCGCTGCTGCTGTTCATCGGTATCTGCGTCAATATCGGCTGCGTATATTCCAACAAGGCCATGGGTGTGGACGATCTTTAATTTCCATGGCGGCTGCCCCTTTATAAATGTCCGTACATCGGTTACTGGCATATCGATCCGTATGTTTATTGTGTGTGCGGTGTGTTTGAAACATGTTTTGCAGGTCTGTGGAAACAGCCCCTTTTATATATTGATCATGAAGAGGAGAAGGAAATGCTCGATTTGAAGTTTGTTCAGAACAATCTGGATGCTGTCCGCGAAAGCCTTGAAAAAAGAAGTTCCAAACTTGATGTAAACGAATTCAGCAGTCTTGATTCCCGCCGCAAGGAACTGCTGCAGGAAGTGGAAGCGTTGAAAGCGGAGCGCAACTCCACCTCTTCCGAGATTGCCCGTATCAAAAAGGAAAAAGGGGATGCATCCGAAATAATTGCCAGAATGGGAGAAGTCTCCGGAAGGATCAAGGCTCTTGATGAAGATCTCCGGGATATTGAATCCGCAGAACGCGACTGGCTTGTTTCTGTTCCCAACATGCCGCACGAGTCCGTGCCGTTCGGCAGAACCGAGGACGATAACCCGGTTATAAGAGTATGGGGCGAAAAGCCTGAATTCGATTTTACTCCCCGCGAACACTGGGATCTGGCCGTGGAGTTGGGCGGAGTTGATTTTGAACGCGCCGCAAAGCTTACCGGTGCTCGTTTCGCCGTGCTAAAAAAGTGGGGCGCCAGACTGGAACGGGCTCTGACCTCTTTCATGGTGGACATCCAGACCAACGAACACGGCTATACCGAGGTGATCCCTCCGTATATAGTCAACCGCGAGTCCCTTTTCGGAACCGGGCAGCTGCCTAAATTCGCCGAGGACCTCTTCAAGCTGGAAAACTGGGATTACTTCATGATCCCGACTGCCGAGGTCCCGCTGACCAACCTGCATCGGGACGAAGTGCTTGCCGAGGAAGATCTCTCCGTTGCCTATTGCGCGCCCACTCCGTGCTTCCGTTCCGAAGCCGGATCATACGGCAAGGATACCAAAGGCCTTATCCGTCAGCATCAGTTCCACAAAGTGGAAATGGTCCGCTTTGCTCATCCGGACAGGTCTTTTGAAGATCTGGAAGCAATGACCGGACATGCCGAAGAGATTCTGAAGCGTTTGAACCTGCACTACCGGGTAATTACCCTGTGTACCGGGGACATGGGTTTCGGCTCGGCCAAGACCTACGACATTGAAGTCTGGCTGCCCGGCCAGGACAAGTATCGCGAGATTTCGTCCTGCTCCAACTGCATGGATTTTCAGGCCCGCCGCGCGAATATCAAGTTCAAGGCAGCCGGAGCCAAGAAAGCCCAGTTTGTGCATACTCTCAACGGATCAGGTCTGGCCGTGGGACGCACCTTTGTCGCAGTAGTTGAAAACTACCAGCAGAAGGACGGTTCCATCGTAGTCCCCGAGGCTCTGCGTCCCTATATGGGCGGAATGGAAGTCATTACTGCGGATTAAGGAACATTTTATCAGGATGTATCCGATGGCCTTAAACCATTTTGCAAATATGGTTATTGCATCAGCTCCGCATAATTTTTTGCTAATGAGATAATTATCAAAGCAACAGTTTTAAATTATCAGGGTTTCCAAAGGGGATTATCTCCTTTGGCCGCCGGCGGCGAAATCAAATGACTGAAAGCGCGAAGCGCATCAAAATAAGAGGCCGTAATTCCTATTGGAGTTACGGCCTTTTGGTTTTTTCAGGGTAGGGTAATGGCGAAGTCGGTTTATTTTCCGGCCATGGCCATGAGTCTGGATATGCGTTCTTCGGTGGTGGGGTGGGTGCTGAACCAGTTGGCCATGTTTCCGCCGCTGAAGGGGTTGACTATGAACATGTTTTCAGTGGCCGGGTTGGCGTCCATGGGCAGGTTGCGCACGGTTGCATCCAGTTTGTAGAGGGCCGAGGCGAGGGCCTTGGGGTCGTGTGAAATACGTGCTCCTGTCGAATCCGCAAGGAATTCGCGGGACCGGGATATGGCCATCTGGATAAGTGACGCTGCAATGGGGGCCACTATTGCCAGGGCTATGGCCGCAATGGGGTTTGAGCCTTCTTCGTCATCGTTGCCGAAGCCGAAAATGGCCGCCCATTGCATCATGTTGGCGATCATCATTATGGCTCCGGCCAGCACTGCGGCTACGGACTGGATAAGTATGTCCCTGTTGGTGATGTGGCCTATTTCATGGGCGATTACTCCGCGCAGTTCTTCCGGGGTCAGTATGCGCATTATCCCGCTGGTTACGGCTACCACCGCGTTTTCAGGGTTTCGTCCGGTGGCGAAGGCATTGGGTGAATCCTGCTCGATGACGTACAGGCGCGGAGCGGGAATTCCGGCATTGGCGGCCAGTTCCTGCACCATGGAGTGAACCATGGGCGCATCCGATGCGGACAGTTGGCGGGCACGGTACATGGACAATACTATTTTGTCTGAATACCAGTAACTGCCGACATTCATGAATATGGCGAATGCAAAGGCTATGACCAGTCCGGTCCGCCCTCCCATCATGCTTCCGAGAAAGAGGATGATTGCCGTCAGCGCGGCAAGCAGAAAAAAGGTTTTGATCTGGCTTGTCATATTTCGGGCTCCTGTAATTACCTTGTTGTTATGCTTTATCCTGAAATGCAGAAAAATATAAAACGGCCGCACCTTGAAGATGCGGCTGTCTCAAACATATTACTTCAATGTAAACCGTCAAGGGGCGATAGCGCAAGAAAATCAGGACACAACCACCATATCCAGAGGAAGAAGAATGGTGAAAGCGGTTCCCTGACCCTCGTTGCTTGAGCAGGTTATAGTGCCGCCGAGTCTGCTGGTCACCAGATTGTAGACTATGCTCATCCCCAGTCCTGTTCCCCCGGCTCCTCTCTTGGTGGTGAAGAACGGTTCAAATACCTTGGAAAGGTCGGACGGGCTCATGCCCTTTCCGTCATCAGTGTAACGGAGAATGACGTTAGTGTCCGTAACCTCAACCCCGATATCGATGTTGCCTGCTTCTATGCCTTCAAAACCGTGCAGCAGGGAGTTGATAATCAGATTGGACAGAATCTGCATGAACGCTCCGGGATAAGTGTTCAATTGCAGGTCTTCCGGGCAGCTGACGTTGATCTTGTGCTTGGTCCTTTTATATTTTGAGCGCAGGCTGAGAAGTATTTCGTCTATGTAGTGTCCGAACTGAATGGTGCGTTTCTGGCCCGAAGCCTGATCCGCGGCAACCTGCTTGAAGTTGCCGATCAGCTCAGCGGCCCGGTGCAGGTTGAGCATGCTGGATTTTGTCGCCTCCCTGGCCACATTCAGAAATTTGTCGAAGTCCGATTTGCGGAGTTCTCCAGCGGCAACCTTGCGGTCTATCTCTGTAATTTTTTCTTCCAGATAACTTATGCTGGTGACGCTTATGCCTACAGGGGTGTTGATTTCGTGGGCCACGCCTGCAACAAGGTCTCCCAGTGCCGCCATTTTTTCGGACTGGATGAGCTGATTCTGGGCTCTTTCCAGCCGTTCTATGGACATTTTAAGTTCCGAGGTCCGCTCCTCCACTTTTGCTTCAAGCCTGCTGTTGATGTTTCGCAACTGCTCCTGCGCTGTGCGCAATTCGGTTATGTCCCTTCCTTCCGCAATCAGAAATATTGCTTTTCCGTCAGACCCGAATGCAGGCTTAAGGGAAAAATCGACGTATATAGCCTCCGGGCTATTACCATCGTAGCTCTCTATTTCCCTGCGTATAACCCGGCCGTCAGCCGCATTGCGGATATCTTTTTTGAGTTCCTGAACCAGTGAGGGGGGATTCTGCCACCACGGACCTTCCCAGAACGGTTTCCCTACAACATTTTCAGCTGTTGCGGATCTGATTTCCAGAGCAGACTGGTTTATTTCGAGCAGGGTGCCGTCAAGAGCTACAACTCCCATGAAATGCAGTGACTGGTTGAATATCCCCTTGAACATGGCCTCGCTCACCGCCAGACGCTCCTGAGCCTCCTTGAGTTCCGTGACATTGTGCCCTTCGGCGATCAGGAACAGTACCGAGCCGTTTTCAGATATGGCCGGTTTAACTGAAAAATCCACGTGGATGCATTCTCCGTTTTTGCCGAAATGGCGGAAAATACCTCTCCCGATGCCGCCAAGGGATCCTATCTGGATAGCTTCCTTCAAAGCCCTTTGAACATCTATGGAGTAGTTCCAGAACGGAGTTTCCCATAAGTAGGTGTTAAGGACGTCCTTTTCTTCAATACCGGCAAAGTCCAAGGCCACTTTGTTTATGAGCAGCAGCACACCTTCCGGGGTCAGCACGCCCATAAACTGCTGGCTGTGGTTGAAAACCCCCTTGAAGAGAGCCTCGCTTTCAAGAATCCTATCGCCGGCTTTTCTGCTTTCGATGATGGTGTATGCGGAAAGAAAGCCTATCACCGCGAGGACTATCAGGGTAAGCATTATCAGTTCCCTGCTTCTGGCCAGGGCCTCCTTCTCCAGGTCATCGAGATAGAGCCCGGTTCCCACAATCCAGTGCCAGGGTTCAAATCGCCTTACATACGATAGTTTGGGTACAATCCTGTCCGGCTTGTCCTGCCACTGCCAATAGTAGGTAATGATGCCTTCGCCGTTTTTTTTCGTCGCCTTCGCTGTTTCACGGAAAATAGCATTTCCCTTGAAGTCGGTGAATCCGGACATGTCCCGGCCGTCCAGCTCCGGCATGTACGGGTGCATGATCATCTTTGCGTTCGTATCGTTTATCCAGAAGTAGTCCTTTCCGGCGGTACCGAATCTCATTTTACCGATCAGTGCGGCAGCTTCCCTTCTGGCCTGTTCCGGTGTAAGAAGCCCTTTCCGTTCTTTCTCGTACATCTGCTCAAGAATTCCCGTGGCAACCTGAGTCATGTGTTTGAGGGCCGTTTTTTTCTGGGAAAGCATGGCTTCGCGCACAGCGGGCATGTGTACTGCGAATATGACTATTATGAACAGCACAAGCGAGACTATAGTCGGGGCAGTAACCCTTAGCCAGACAGGTATGTTCAGTCCCGGCCTGTTTTTGCTGGTAAAAATTCCCATCTTCCCTCCGCTCGGCGCACATGTTTTAAGCCTATGCCTCGTTTGAGCCTACACTATTTTGCGAAGATAACACAAGAAGCAAAGTCCTGATCCCGTTCAGGCGTTCTTCCAACCGGGACACCGTCTGCCTCTCCGGAAATTTCACAGCAAATAAGTGCAAGAAGCCTGCTGCACGGGCAACTCCTGCATGTAACTTTACCGGGCTGGGGAGAATAGGATTCAAGAGATATACGGCCGAGCCGGGCAACTGGCGGAAAAGTTGATTGCAGTTAATCTATTGATAATCGGATTATTATACTTGTTTGTGTAAAGCTCTTCATCTAATGTGCATCTTTGTTAATATGAAGTTGTTGTTTTTAATATAATTTAATGACATTTAATTGGAGTTCATAATGCCTTCCAGTCAGCAGCCGCTTTCCCAAATAGGAGTCGTCACCGGGCTTGCCGGGGAAGCTTTCGCTGAATCTTCGTCCGGAATCAGACCTCTTGAGCAGGGCGGACCTGTTTACAGGGGTGAAGAGTTGATTACCGAAGCCGGTGGCAACGTTGAAGTTCGTTTTGTAGACGATACCCTGCTTTCCCAGGGTGAGAATTCAAGAATAGCCCTTGATGATTATGTCTATGATGCGAGTGACGGTTCTTCCTCCGAACTGATGCTGGACATCGCACAGGGGATGTTCAGGGTTGTCACCGGAAAGATTGCCGAGAACAATCCCGAGCGTTTCAAGATAGGGTCTCCGCTGGCAACCATAGGTATCAGGGGGACCACAACCGTCCATGAGGTAATTCCCGGACAGGGCGAAAGACACGGGGTCGAAGAACTTCATTCCGGGCGTGCTTTGCTGGTTCAGAGTAATATAACCGGGGCCGTTCGCCAGATAGGTCAGTCCATGGGGCTGGTCGATGTGGGGTCGTCCGGGGCTCTTTCTCCTGTGCGTCCCCTGACGATGCAGGAATTCAATTCATTTCGTGAGATTGCTCCATCCAATATTCTTCAGGAGAATGAAATCCGTTCCGACCGGGAAGATTCCGGTGATGACGGGTCTGATGAAGATCAGGATGATCTGCCGCAGGATGACGGCGGGCAGCAGGATGATGGCGGACAGCAGGGTGATCAGCAACAGGACGGTCAGGGAGGAGAAGAGGGAGCCGCATCCGGTGAAGCCCCTCCCGCTCAGGGCGGAGAAGTAGAGGGCGGAGAAGTAGAGGGCGGTGGAGCCGGAGAAGGAAGCTCTCCCCTTGGTTCCGGGATGGGAAGTGTGCTTTTCCCTGACGGCGGAACCCAGGATATCGCCGGTGTTATTCCCGAACAGCAGGAACTGGACGGAACCAAATTATCCAATCCTCCTACCGCTGAAGAACGGCAGCAGGAAGGGGCTGGTTCTCAGCCGGGTGAAGGACCTGACGGGCAGGGCGAACGTGATAGCTCGCCTCAGAACGAAGGAATGGAAGAGGGGCAGGACCAGACTTCCGGAGCAGCTAATACCGGAGACGACTATATAGATGATACCGGCACCGGAACAGGGAATACTGATGACCAGTCCTCCGCACAGTCCGGTGGTGACGAAGATTCCGGCGAAGATGAACATACTCCGGACAACGCGATAGTCGGTACTGTCGGGATAAATAATATCCTTACCGGAACGTCCGGAGCGGACATAATCATAGGTCAGGAACTGGCGGATACCCTCAGCGGACTGGCCGGGGACGATACCCTTACCGGTAATGCCGGAAACGATGAATTGTCCGGCGGTGAAGGAGCCGATACTCTTTTCGGTGGAGCCGGAGAGGACCTGCTCAAGGGCGGTGCCGGTAATGATTACCTTGACGGCGGCAGCAATACTTCAGATGAATTTGATTTTGTTTCCTATGCTGATACTTCCGGCGGAGTGACGGCCTCTCTTGCCGAAGGAACGGCCCATAGTGCCGACGGGGATGATATCCTTGTAAATCTGGAAGGAATAATCGGTTCCAACTACGCGGACACTCTTTACGGGGATGATGAAGCGAATAAATTCGATCCTATGTTGAGTAAAAACTATTCAACAGAATTTCCGGATGAGAACAAGGACTATATTGACGGCAAGGGCGGTTCCGACTGGGTGCAATTCAGTTCCTTGTCCGGTCAGTATCACGTCGAGGTGGACCTCTCTTCTGAAACAGGGACCGCGTCGGTTTTTTATCAGATGGAAAGTTTGCTTAGCGTTGTTGATCTGCTCAGTATTGAAAATGTGGAAGGCTCCTCCGGAAACGACATGATTACCGGAAGTTCCGAGGATAACACGATAATGGGTGGAGCCGGAGCGGACGATATCAGCGGTTTGGGGGGAGACGACTATCTGCTCGGCAACGGTGGAATGGATTTTATCACAGCTGGCGAGGGTACAAACTCCATAGACGGAGGTGCCGGGACAGACCTGCTGAGTTTTGCGGAATCCGACGATGTGGTCAACCTTGTGCTCACTGCGGCGGGCAGCGGAACGGCAACGCACCATACCTCCGAGTCCGTGGACACATTTGTCCGTGTCGAATCATTCAGGGGATCGGGCTACGCGGATATTTTTACCGGAAGCGCTTATAGCGACACCTTTTACGGCGCAGACGGGAATGATTCATTACAGGGCGGCGCCGGTGATGATTTCCTGTCCGGCGGTGCGGGATCGGATACAATTGACGGAGGAGCCGATATCGATTGGGTTTCCTACACGGACGGGGCTTCCGGAGGAGTTACCCTTACTCTTTCAGAAGGAACGGATGGAAGTGCTGTTTCCGGTTCCGATACCGATGTTCTGAGAAATATAGAGAATGCCGAGGGCAGCGGTTATGGAGATACCCTTACCGGTTCTTCGGCCGCCAATATTCTTTCGGGCTTTTACGGCGATGATACCATCTACGGTATGCTCGGTAACGATACCATTCTCGGGGGAGAAGGATCCAACTCTCTTCTCGGCGGTGACGGGGTCGATATTGTTTCGTATGCCGATCTGGAGAACACGGACGCTGTAACGATCAGTTCCGGACAGGGAACCGCTCATCATGGTTCGGGAACGGATACACTGTCCGGTTTTGAAATTTATCACGGCTCCGATGGCGGTGATACTTTTCTGGGCGACACCGGAAATGATACTTTCTACGGCGGGGAGGGCCACGATACATTCGTTGGTGACCTTGGTGCAGATTATTTTGACGGTGGAGACGGGCTCGATACGATCTCTTTCAGTGGAGCAGGGCCTATCAATTTGAACGCCGACATCGGGTCCGGGATAGGAACGGCAACAACCAATGACGGTGTTGCAACTTTTACGAGTGTGGAGTGTTTCATCGGTTCCGAGCAGAACGATTCCTTTACCGGAAGCAGCGGCTCGGAAACATTTGCTGTGGGTGACGGCAGTGATACCGTCAGCGGCGGGGACGGTCTGGATACCCTGTCCCTGGCCCATGCCTTCAATTCCATAACCCTTAAGGTCGATGCCCATACGGCAACATACAGTGACGACACAAACACATACACTGATACGTTTGACAGCATTGAAGGATTTATCGGCGGCAGCGGCAATGATTCGTTTACCGGCAGTGATGCTTCCGAGACATTTGAAGGCGGACTGGGTAACGATTCCATCGCCGGCGGCGGCGGGATTGACGCGGTCAGCTATGCATCCGCTTCGTCTGGAGTCTCAGTCAGTCTGAGTTGCGGAACCGCCACCGGGGGGGCCGGAACCGACATCTTCAGCTCAATCGAATCCATCATAGGTTCCGGACATGATGACACGCTTACCGCAAGCAACAGCGGAGACCCTGTTTCCGGAAGCAGCTATCATGATTCCATTCAGGGCGGCGAAGGTGTAGATACAATCAATCTTGTTACGGGAAGATCCACTGCTGTGGTCTATACGTCCCTTGACGATGGCGGAGACACCATCAATTCTTTTGTTTCCGGAGAGGATCACCTGTTTTTTACCGGAAGCGATTTTGATTCTTCCGCGTTATCCAATTTCAAGGTGATTCATGAGGAATATGATGGCAGCAATTCCGGCCTGGAAACAACCGATGCCTGTTTTATCTTTGACGACAGTACCGGGCAGCTGTGGTACGATTCCAACGGAACTGAAGAACGGGGAGATACTCTGATTGCGACCCTTAACGGTGTTGGCGATCTGCATGACTCAGACCTTTCGGTAAATTGACAGCAGCCTTAATAAATCAGCGTATAATGCCGTTCCGTGTACATGCGGGGCGGCATTTTTTTCTTGTTACGTTTTATGAACCTCAACTTTGAAATTTAATTAACTATGAAAAAACCAATGGGTACGTGATATTTCTGTCAATTGCTGTAAACGAATTCAAATAAAGGGCATAAAAAATGCTAAACTTATGCTTATAAATGCCGAAAACAGTTTTGTACTTGCGGGCAGAAGGAAAAATGCTTATTTTTTAATAAAGAATTCTTAATGGCAGTATGTATCTGCCGCCAGACAGCGGTTGTTTTTCACAGGAGCCGACATGCCTGACAATCCCAACGGTCCTGCCGAGATCGGTGTTGTTACCGGTCTTTCAGGAGACGTATACGCAGAATCCGCTTCCGGAATGCGGGCACTGGAGCCGGGCTCTCCCATTTATCAGGGAGAGGAACTGGTTACCGGCGCTGACGGTAATGTGGAAATCAGGTTTGTTGACGATACCCTTCTTTCTCAGGGCGAAGATTCCCGCATCTCCCTTGACGATTACGTTTTCGATGATTCCGGTGCCTCTGATTTTATGGTCAATATCGCGCAGGGCACCTTCCGCATGGTTACCGGCAAAATTGCCGAACAGAACCCCGAGCGGTTCAAGGTCGGCACCCCTCTTGCCACGATCGGAATCCGTGGAACCACTACTGTTCACGAAGTCATCCCCGGACAGGGGGAGAAGCACGGTGTTGAACAGATCCACTCAGGAAAGGCACTGGTTGTCCAAAGTAACATCACCGGGGCTGTACGGCAGATAGGTCAGTCCATGGGACTGGTTGATGTAAGCAGTTCCGGTGCGCTCAGTTCGGTCCGTCCTTTAACAATGCAGGAATTCAATTCCTTTAGGGAAATAGCTCCGTCAAATATACGGCAGGAACAGGATATTCAGGAGCAGCGTCGCGACGAGCGAGATGAAGATGATGACGCTCCCGCTGACGATCAGACAGACGAGCAGCAGGGCGAAGAAGCTCAGGGGCAGCAGTCGGACGAGCAACCTCAGGACCAACAGGGAGAGCTTGGTCAGGAACAGCCGGGTGAGCTTCCTCAGGATGTTTCTCCGGGCGGTGAATCAGGACAGGAAGGCGAGGAGCTCGGCGGAGTGCTCCATCCCGAAGGCGGACTTGAAGGCGGCAATTCTCCGCTGGCTGATCAGAGAGATTTTAATCCGGTTCAAATAGACAAGCCTGAAGTTCCCGGAAAAGAGAAGGATGTTGAAAATGAGGGCCCCGGAAAGGCTGTTGTAGTTCAGCAGGCAGCTGACAACACTGACAACGGCGATGGCGTCGGGGAAGGAGATGACGGAGATTCCCTGATAGGTGGATCAGGTACGGATACTCTGGGCGGGAGTACCGGCGGGGATACGCTGACCGGCAGTACCGATGGCGATGACTATTATGATACCGGCGATACAGGAACCGGTGATACCGGGGATGATACCCAGACCGGAAGCACGGGAGATGACACCAGTGATACCGGTGGCGATGATACTCCTGTCGTGCCCAGTGTGATAACCGGAACAGTGAATGCGGATACCCTGGTCGGAGGCGACGGGTCGCAGACCATCACCGGACTGCAGGGTGACGATGAGCTTTACGGAAAGGCCGGGGACGATACTCTCTACGGAAATGAAGGCGAGGATGCTCTCAACGGCGGTGCCGGCGACGATTATCTGGATGGCGGGACCGGGGCGGCCGATGAGGTGGATTTTGCTTCCTATGCCGATGCTACCGGATCTGTATCCGTCTGTCTCACAGATGGGACTTCAACCGGTGCCGATGGTCAGGATTCCCTGATCAGCATAGAGGGTATAATCGGCTCCAATTATGACGATTATCTGGCCGGAGATTCCGGTGACAACAAATTTGAGCCCCTGCTGGGGAACGATGTCGTAATCGGCGGGGCCGGTTCGGACACCGTTGCATTCGAAACCCTGAGTAACGACGTCAATGTAACTATCAGTACCTCAACAGGTTCCGCTTCCATTGAAAGTGGCGGGACAGTAATCAACACCATCAGTCTGGACAGTATAGAAAATATTGTCGGCGGCTCCGGAAATGATGAGCTTTACGGTTCTACGGCAGCAAACACAATCAAGGGCAGAGACGGCAATGATTCCATCAGCAGCGATGACGGAAACGACTTTGTTTATGGTGGAAGCGGCAGTGACAGTATCGACGGCGGCGCAGGAAATGACACCCTGTACGGTGAGGCCGGATCGGATATAATTTCCGGTGGTGCGGGCGCTGATTATATCGATGGCGGAACCGACAACAATACCCTTTCCGGCGGTGACGGAAACGACTCCATACAGGGAGGAACCGGTTTTGATACGGTCTCGTATGATTACGCTACCACCGGTGTAACCGTTGATCTCAGTATGGGAAGTACTGTTGTTACTGTCAGCGGTTCGGACATTGACACTATTGACGGTGTGGAGAATGCCATCGGTTCTGATTATGATGACGCTCTTGGCGCCTATATGGGAGGCAGTAGCCTGAGCGGTGGCGCCGGGTCAGATATTCTTGCCGGGAATGTCGGAACGGATTTTCTGCTGGGAGGTCTCGGGATTGACTATCTTTCAGGCGGCGGAGGATACAATACCCTTGATGGTGGTGACGGTATTGACTGGGTTGATTTTACCTATGCTGCAAACGGAGTGACCGTCGATCTCAGTTCCGGTTCAACCACAGTCAATGTTGTTGCCGGAACGGATGTCGATGTTCTTTTAAACATCGAGAACGTTCTCGGCTCAGACTATGCCGACCACATTACGGACTATTCCGGCGATAGCACCGTTGATGCCGGCTTAGGTAACGATACCGTTGTCGGCGGTTCCGGGATTGATTACCTTGTCGGCGGTGACGGGGTGGATACCATTGACTACTCCTACTACACTGCAGGCGGCGTTAACGTAGATCTGCTTGCCGAGGCAGCCACGGTGGTCAGCGGGACTGACGAAGATACCCTTATAGATTTCGAAGTTGTCATAGGAACAGATAACGCAGATACCATTTCCGCGGTAACCTATGTGGCTCAGTCGCTTTACGGTGGCGGCGGGAATGACTCAATTCTGGGCGGTTGGAGCAACGATTATATCGAGGGTGGAGACGGTGATGATTCCATAAACGCCCACGAAGGTAACGATACCGTTTACGGTGGCGCCGGTGACGATAATATAGATGGATCTAACGGAACAAATACTATTTATGGTGGCGCCGGCAAGGATACTATTACCTCCAGTTCCGGTGATGATTATATCGATGGTGGTATTGATGATGATTTCATACAGGGCAATGACGGTAATGATATCCTTATAGGCGGTGACGGAGCGGACAGCATTACTTCCACATATGGTAACAACACGATTACCGGAGATGCAGGAGATGACCGTATATCTGACGGTGCCGGAAATTCGACCATCAGCGGCGGAACCGGACTCGATACGATATGGGGTAATGATGGGAGCGATACCGTTTACGGCAATGAAGATAATGATGTCCTTTATGCCGGTGCCGGTGATGACTATCTGGATGGTGGTGCCGGGGACGATGTTATACTCGGCCAGTCCGGTGGCAATACGTTAATCGGTGGTGCTGGTATGGATACCCTTACCGGTGGAACCGACATTGACCTTGTAAGTTATGCGTATGCCGCAAATGGAATTTTTGCCTATCTTGATTCGGCTGCCACTGTTACTCCAGGAACGGATGAGGACGTGCTCAGCGGAATCGAAAATGCCCTTGGTTCAGACTACGCGGATATGATTACGGCCAACAGTGCCGGAAGCACCATAGACGGTGCCGATGGAGATGATACCATTTACGGCGCAGACGGTGCGGACAGCATACTTGGCAGTGCCGGAAATGATATAATTTCCGGCGGAGACGGGCTGGACACACTGGACGGCGGAATAGGGGTCAACACCCTTGACTATTCATATGCCACTGTCGGTATAGACGCCAACCTCTACTACAACACTGTAACAGTGGTCGGCGGAACAGATGTCGATACGGTCAGCAATTTTCAGGCTTTAATCGCAACAGCCAATGACGACGTCATCATTGGCAGCGCATCCAGTGATACTCTCATGGGTATGGACGGAGGTGACAAGATTGTCGGCGGCGCCGGAAACGATACATCGGTTGGCGGTGCCGGTGATGATACACTCGAATCTAACGACGGCTACGATACCCTTTATGGCGGCGATGGAAATGATACCCTTAACGGGGGAAGCGAGGACGATTTCCTGATGGGTGGAGACGGTAACGACCAGCTTATCGGCGAAACCGGTAATGATACCGCGTCATACACCTATCTGGATACTGGAAGCGTGGGGGTCAATTTTAATTTCAACTCCGGCGCAACCGTAGCGGCCGGAACGGATGTGGATACGATCAGCAGTATTGAAGCGGTAATAGGTTCCAGCCATGTTGATACGATCACAGGAAGTACCTCGGCCTCTGATACCATAATCGGCGGCGGCGGCGCGGATAAGATTTATCTCCAGACCGGGCAGTCTTCTTTGCTCATGTATACGGCGCAAAGCGATTGCGGTGATAGTGTCGATAGTTTCACTTCCGGTCAGGATGTCTTCAAGTTTGACAGCACTAATTTTGATTCGTCAGCTCTTTCGCGGTTTACTACAATTTCCAATTTTGACGGCAGTACCGGGCTTGCCGATTCTCAGGCGTACTTTGTCTATGATGATGTGACTCACGAACTTTATTATGACGCGGATGGAAATTCTTCTTCTGCGGCGACGCTGGTTGCACAGTTAACAAACAGCGATGATGTGGTGCAAACAGACATTTCTTTCTGATCTGTTTAGGTCGCTCCTGAGCAGGAAATTTGTATCCGGAAGTTCTGAACGTTTTTTGGCCTTATTGGAGGCCGGGCAGGATTTATAATTTCTGGTCGTAGATCTGCTGTTCGCAATTTACGATCTGGGCTTTTATATTGCGCAGTGTAATCAGGGCTTTTTTCTGTTCACGCAGGGCAGAAGTCACACTGTTGCGGAGTTGCTCTTCTTCCCGTCTGAATGCCTTTATTGTTTCATCATGCCATTTCCCGATCATCCTGTTGACGAAAATACCGGATACGAGAATTGCCGCTGCAAGCAGCAGTTCAAAAGCCATGGTCGGTTCTGCCTCCTTCCCGCAATGTTCTTTTCAAGTCCTCAAGCCTTGCGGAAACGCTGTTGATGTCTTTTTTTATCTGCCCGGTACCGGATTGCAGCCGCTTGATTTTCTGCTCCGCCTTTTCTCTTTTGTTCTCAAGATGAGTTCTTCTTTTTGAAATATCATTTTCTGCAAACATGTAGCGGGCATACAACGCAACGAAAACAATGAAACAGAAAACAAGAAGCCCTAAAAATAACATATCGACTCCATATAAAAAGCATGAAATATCGACAGGGTGCTGTTGTATACCGCATCGATCATTTTTTCAAAACCGTTTGCAGGGACTATTCTCACAGGATATATGCAGGGCATTGCCGTGGTCACGAATGGTTTTGCCGTCTGTACAGTTCAGCTGTTGGGTACGACCTTTTTCAGAAGGGCTTTAAGCCTCGCGTCTTCCGTGAATTCGGTCAATGCGTCTTCTATAACCATTCTGGCTTCATCGGTCATGCCCATTTTAAGAAAAATTCCGGCAATATTGCGGGCGACCGAAGGGGCGGATTTATGAATCATCTGCTCCGAGCGGACTGCCCGTTTGAAATATTTGGCGCACAGGGAGTACTCCTTGCCATCCGAATAGGCCAATCCGATGTTGTAGAACAGGCCTGCTTCGTTTGGAGCTACTCTCAGCGCTTCCTGATAGTTTTCCACCGCGCGTTGCCATTTTCCCTGTTTGCGCAGGGCTATGCCCAGCCTGTTGTATGTTTCCAGATCGTCCGCCGTCAGGTTCGCCGCTTTTACCGAAAGAAGTTTGGAATAGTATTTTTCCGCCTTTTCCGGGGCAATCTCGAAAAGGGATTCCGCAATACCGCTCATGACCTGCGAAAGATAGCCGTGTGCTTCCTTCACAGCGCATTTCACGGCCTGATCGAAATATGATTCGGCATCCTCAAGTTCATCGCGTTCAAGATGGACCCTGCCGATTTCACATTTTCGTTCGGTGTTGAGCGGGCTGATCGAGTCCAGTTTTTTCAGATAGCGCAGATATTCAACGTCATCATTGTTCTTGTAGAACTCGGCCAGTTTTTTGATCGGCTCCATGAACACCTTGGATTGTTCATGTGCCTTGAGATAAGCTTTTAACGCTTCATCGCGCCTGCCCATTCCGCTTAGAGCATCGCCCAAAAGCATCAGTCCGGCAGGGCTGCCGGGTTTGATCTCAAGTATCTTGGCGCTGATCTGCATAACCTGTTCTAGCTCTCCGCGCCGCAGAAGTTGCTTTCCTCCTTCCACCAACTGGTTGAGTTTGCCCTGGGGCTTGATGGTGAAGGCCAGCTTCTGGACAAGACTGTCCACTGAAACAGGTTTGGTAATGATGTTGTTCGCGCCAAGTTCGTGCAGGAAGATAAGTTCCTCTTCGCCTGTTTCACCGGTGAGAACAATGAGTTTTATTTCGGGATAAAGTTTGCGGATATTCAGGATAAAATCGGCTGAAGGCTTTCCTTTCAGAATGCGTTCAACAAAGACCAGCACAGGAACTCCTGATCCGGCTTTGTCTTTGATTTCCAGCATCGCCGTGGGCTGTTCCTGAAAGAAACTGAGGCAATCACGTCTTATTGCCAGAATTTTGTAGAGAGTGCCCCTCAGAAGTTTGTAGAATGAAGGTTCATCGCTCAACAGAATAGCATGTCCGGACAATCCTTCAAAAAAATTGCGCACTATCTGATCGTAACTGGTTGCCACTTGTCCCCCATTAGTCACATTGCCTTGCCCGGCGTGACTCTTTGGCCGTCTTCTGGAAGAAAAAATTCAACTGATTCGGATGTATCAAGAATATGTTGCAGGTCAACTTTTTTACAGGTTCGCATAAAAGGGTCCAGATGTACAAGAGCAACCTGACCTATTTTTGCAATAGATGCAAATTCAATGACTTGTGTTACAGTAGAGTGTCCTTTTACAGGCGTGCTTAGCTGCTGGGCCTCCATGATGCCCAGGTCGGCACGGTATGCAAGGGCCGCACACTCAGCCGTTACGGAGCCGTCTCCACTGTAGAAAACTGATTTTTCGTCTATCTCAATGCGAACGGCCAGTGCCGGGGGAGAATGCTCAACATTGCATACTCCTATCCGGAATCCGGCAACACTTTTCATGTCCCCGGAATTGAATTCTTCAAATAATATATCAAAAGGAATTTTGTCCATCAGGTGCGGATATGCAAGAGCTGTAAGGTCGCGTATCTTTTGTTCAAGCCCTGCAGGTCCGCATATGTGCAGAGTTTTTTGTCGCCCTGTACTGAACAGGAAGCCCAGCAGGAAAGGAACTCCGAAAAAATGGTCTCCGTGAAAGTGGGAAATCCAGAGCATATCCAGTTCAGCAGGATTCGAGGCTTTTTGGGCAAAAGCGTGACCCGCGTTGAATCCGCAATCCAGAAGGGCGGATCTGCTGCCGGATTCAATCAGTATGGAAGTTGAGGTCCGCTCGGCATCAAAAGCCGAACCTACTCCCAGAAATGTGCATTTCATTTTACAGCCCCCAGAATTCACATGCCAGTCCTGTAAAGGAAAGTACGTTGATTATGAAGTGTGCAATTATTGTAGGGTATACCGATCCTGTCTTCCACATGCAGAGCATGAGCCCGGAACCGGTAACTGCTGTCGCCGCTAGGGCAACAGGGCCCTGTGACCAGTGTATCAGCCCGAAGATGGCTGCCGAGGTCATGAAAACAGCCGGGGTGGAGTATCCTTTTTCCTTTAATGCCGAAAAAACAAGCCCCCTGAAGATGATTTCTTCTGCGACCGCAACCAGTGCCAGTCCGATAGTCATATCCAGCATGTACAGAGGGGAGTCCGGACCGATCGGGATAGAGCCGAGTCTCAGGGAGGGCAGTATGCCGTTCCAGAAGGCGAATCCCGGTTCGTCAAGGCAGAGCCCGAGAACTGTCATTCCGGCGGTCCAGCTGAGAAATCTCCCCTTGGAAAGGGAGACGAGGCCGAGGTCCGCGCGACTGAGAGTTCCCTGCCCGGTGAGGAAGAATAGGTAGCCCAGCGGGAGCAGTTTCAATCCGTAATCTATCGTCAGCCAGAGAAGTTCGTGTCTGATAAATATGTTCGAAAAATCATTGAGATAGAACGGTAGGGCGGTGATTATCAGAATCGTTGATTTTTTCTTGCTGTTCATGGTGATTGCTCCTTGCAAAGTCCTGTTTTCTGATTATCATCTGCTCATCATCACCACAACCCGGAGATTTTATTTGAGTCAGGAATTGAATATCGGCCTTTGCAGTCCAAAGATAATGTCAGCCGAGGAATTTGAAAAAGTGCGTGCGGATTTTCCGGCAGGCCGGAAGATAGTGTTCACCAACGGCTGTTTTGATATCCTTCATGCCGGGCATGTTGATTTGCTTTCCAGAGCACGCGAACAGGGTGATTGTCTGGTGCTGGGGCTCAATAGTGATAAGTCCGTACGCTCCATAAAAGGTGAAAAGAGACCTGTTACCGGGCAGCAGCAGCGGGCCTTTGTTCTGGCCGGGCTGTCCTGCATTGATTATGTGATTTTCTTTGATGAGGATACGCCGTATAACCTTATCCGGCGTGTGCGCCCGGATGTTCTGGTCAAAGGCGGAGACTGGGCGGTGGAAAAGATCGTCGGAAGGGATGTTGTGGAGGAGAATGGCGGAAAGGTGCTTTCTCTCCCGCTTTTGCCCGGGTATTCCACCACCGGCATCATCAGGCATATCCGGGATAAGGAAATAGAATAGGGCGGGTGTGAACCTCTACGCTGTTTCTTTGTGTCGGTTTGTGTGTTAAAGAATAATTTCGGCTTTTATTTAAATATTTGCGGTTTGATGCTTGACAACGGCGAGTCGTCTGCGGTAGTAGACTCGACTCGCTTGGCGAAACGGGCCAATAGCTCAGTTGGTAGAGCCCCCGGCTCATAACCGGATGGTCCCAGGTTCGAATCCTGGTTGGCCCACCATTTTATCATATGGATACATATCAGAATATAATCCTGACCTTACCGCCTTTCCTGTAGAAAGGCCGATGTGCTCCCGGGGGACAGCCCTTGCGGGAGCATATTATTTTATCGGGACCGGATGTGTTGAAATCTGTTAATTGTGGTAATAATTGGATATACCTGTTCTGTCTGAAGTTGTGCCGAAGACAGGGCCAAAGGTGGACCTCATGAGAACGGCGGAAGTTATCAGGGCGATAGAGAAGCTGGTGCCTTCAGGGTATGCGTCTTCATGGGATAACTGCGGTGTCCAGATTGCCGGAGCGGAAAGGAATGTCGCCAGGGTTGCCGTTGCGCTTGATCCGCTTGCGCAGGTTGTTGCCGAGGCCCTTGGATGGGGTGCTGATTTTATTCTTACCCATCATCCGCTGGCGATCGAAGCAAAGCTTCCGGCAAGGCTTGACTGGTTCCACGAGGTGATGCGGCTGGTGCTCGGTTCAGGGGTGACTCTCTTTGCCGCGCATACTTCCCTTGATGTACAGTTCAGGGGAGTTGTCTCCTGGCTTGGTCGGGAATTTGGCCTTGAGGACATGCAGGTCCTGGAGCCTGTTGCGGAAGATGCCGCAGGAAATGTCCTGGGGTTCGGATGCATCGGGAATTTTTCCGTTTCCCGCCCGTTCGGGGAATTTGCCGAACAGGTTGCCGTTCTGGCGGGGTGCGATTTTATACCGGTTTGCGGTCCGCAGCCGGAAAAAGTCGGTCGGGTTGCCATCTGCCCCGGTTCCGGCTCGTCCCTTATCGAAGACGCTCATGCGGCGGGGGCGGATGTTTTTATTACCGGAGACGTCAAGTATCATCCTGCGCAGGAAACTCCTGTCGCCATTCTTGACGTAGGGCATTTCTCCCTTGAGGAAGAAATGATGCGCCGGTTTTCCCTGATATTGGGATCAGAACTGGGCGATACAGTGCAGGTCAAATTTTTCAGCGGACGCAATCCCTTTGCCTTTCATCTGCGCGGGGAAGGTGTCCGCAGGTCCTGAAAAGGATCTTAAAATAAGAAATCAACAGTTCCGCAGAGGCCTTACGGAACTGTCACTATGTTTTATTGCGGGAAATGCCGCCCTTTGCGGCAAACCGAGTTTCCGAACATCGATGTGGCGGAGGCCGTACCAGGCCGTCCGCAAAAGGGGACCCCAGAATGTACGAAAAACAGATAGAACAGCTTGTTGTACTGCAGAAGGTTGATGATGAAATTATCCTTCTTGAAGCGGAAATAGATCAGGCACCTAAAGACGTTGCGGCTCTGGAAGCCCGCTATGAATCTCTGATGAAGCGCAAGCAGCAGCTTGATGAAAAACTTCAGCTTCTTCAGGATCAGAAGAAAAAGCTTGAACTCGAGATTGAAGAAGATTCCGTCAAGGTCAAAAAGAGCAAGAGCAAGCTGATGCTGGTGGGTACCACCAAGGAATACCACGCGATGATGCGTGAAATGGACAGCCTTGAGAAGCTCAACAGACTGCGTGAGGAAGAGAAAGTAACCGTGCTGGAGGAAACAGCCCGCCAGACCGAGATGCTTGAAGAAATCAATTCCAAGATGAGCGCCCTCAACGATGAACTTGAAGAAAAGCGTGCCGGACTCAAGGAAAGACTTGCTGCCGCCAATGGGGAGCTGGACAAACTCACCAAGCGTCGCAATGAAGCCTGCGAGGTTGTTCCCAAACCTATTCTCGGACGTTATGAATTTATTCGTTCCCGTCTTTCCCACCCGGTTATCGTGCCGGTTGAGGCAGCAGTATGCACCGGCTGCAATATCATGATTCCGCCGCAGGAGTACAACGTGCTTCAGGAAGGGAAACAGATTCTCAGCTGCCCCAACTGTCAGCGTCTTATTTACTGGATCGAGCATATTCCCGAGGCTGCAAAGCCCAAGGCTCTTCAGAAAGAAGCTGCTGAATAATTTGAATGAATCGCCCCTGACAGGCCGTTTGAGCCTTTCAGGGGTGTTTTGTCTTCGGCTTGCCCGGCCGGAGGATTTTTCGGGGGGCAACGTTTAATTTTTGGAGTCGGACGGATCATCGCCGCGGCCATTATGGCCGGGGAGGAAAGTCCGGGCTCCGCAGGGCAGGACGCTGGGTAACTCCCAGCGGAAGCAATTCCGGGAAAGTGCCACAGAAAACAGACCGCCACGGTGCATAGCGCCGGGGTAAGGGTGAAAAGGTGGGGTAAGAGCCCACCGGCGGATATGGTGACATGTCCGGCCAGGTAAACCCCGTCCGGAGCAAGACCAAATAGGGAAGTGTTTGAGGCCGGCCCGGCCGAGCTTTCGGGTAGGTTGCTTGAGGTGTATGGTAACATGCATCCTAGAGGAATGATGATCGTCCGCCGCAAGGCGGATACAGGACCCGGCTTACAGTCCGACTCCTTTTTCTGTTCAAGAATATTCGGGCAGCCTTCGGGCTGCCTTTGTTTTATCCGGCGAGTTTTTTAGCTGAAAACTGTGTGACAATATTTCAGGCTAGCGAGGAAAATATATAATGAGCAAATCCGGTGAAGTCTGGGCCGTCCTTCTTGCCGCGGGCAGTGGAACGAGACTTGCGCAGGCAGTTGGCGGGGTAAAAAAACAGTTTCTCAGCTGGAAGGGCTTCCCTCTCTTCTGGCATTCAGCGCTCACTTTTTCAAAGACACCCGCCATTAAGGGGATTGTGTTCGTGTTTCCTCCCGATCAGGTTGAGGAAATGCGTGAAACAGTCGCCGGCCTGGACGGCAGTGATTCCCTGGGACTTCCCTGGCGAGTCACTGCAGGCGGAGCCCGCCGTCAGGACTCGGTATTTAACGGCTTGAACGAACTTCCTTCCCGGTGTACCCATGTGCTGGTGCATGACTCGGCCCGTCCTTTTGCCTCGGCGGCAATGGTTACTGAAATAGTCGAAATGCTGCAGGACGGAACTGAAGCTGTGGTCCCTGCTGTAGAGGTCACTGATACGGTCAAGGAAGTTGACGGTGATGTGGTCCGCAAGACTCTGGTGCGTTCCCGGCTCAAAGCCGTGCAGACCCCGCAGGGATTTTCCCTGCCGGTCCTTTACGCCGCACATAGACAGGCGGAGGAAGAAGGCTGGGATGTAACCGATGATGCGTCCATGGTGGAGATGGCCGGTCGGGAGGTAAGAATATGCCCCGGAGAGGAAGGAAACGTGAAAATAACCAATCCTGAAGACCTGAAACGTATTGAGGATGAAACCAGAACCCTGCCGTGCGTGGGCTGGGGATACGATGTGCATCGCTACGGCGAAGGACGTCCCATGGTTCTGGGCGGCGTGCCGATTCCCGGGGGACCTCAGGTCATAGCTCATTCCGATGGTGATGTTCTGCTGCATGCTTTATCCGATGCGATCCTCGGGCTGTTCGGCGGCGGAGATATCGGGTTTCATTTCCCGGACACTTCTGCGGAGTGCGAAAACATGTCCAGCGGCATTATTCTGAAGGAAGTCATGGCCAAAGCCGAGGAAGCCGGGGTGGAGATTGTTCATGTCGACCTTACGGTAATTGCCCAGATTCCGAAGCTTGCCCCCCATCGGGAACTTATCCGCAAGAATGTGGCTTCGGTAATGGGGCTGGACAGATCGCAGGTCAACGTCAAGGCGACAACTGAAGAGAAACTCGGTTTTACCGGAGAGAAGAAAGGCATCAAAGCCGTTGCTGCAGTGACCGGGGTAAAGACCTTTTCCCGGAGTTGATGATGGGCAGCGGAAAAACCTTATGGAAACTGCTTGCTGTTCTGGTTGTTCTATCCGGACTTCTGGCCGGCGGGTATTTTTTTCTTGAGGATTTTTCTGCGGCAAAGGTCAGAGAGGTTGCCGGGCGCTACAGCAATGTAGTGCGGTTTGATTTTGAGCGGGCAATAATAAATCCTTTTGACCGCACATTTCATATCTGGGGAGTTCATTGCGATTTTGCGGTGGGATCAAGCCTTTCGGCAGACGAGATCGTAATCGAGAAGTTTGACCGGGAACATGATGTACCCTTGTTTTTCAAGGGAAGCGTGAAAAATGTTTCCGTTCCGGTTGATTTCATGAATTTCGGTTCCTATGCCTCGGAGATCCGGAAGCTCGGTTATGAAAGCCTTAATTTTGACCTTGAGGCTGACTACATATATGAAGACCGGACAAGACGCCTTTCAGTTAAGAATCTCGGTTTTGACGGTTCGGATATCTGCCGGATAAGCGCAGGATTTGACCTTGGCGACATGAAGTTGCAAAGTCCGGGACTTAGCGGGATGATCGGGGTGAGCATGCTTGACGGAGGGCTGGTTTATCATGATCATTCCCTGACCGGAAGGGTGCTTGAACTTTCGGCCTCCGACGAAAAGCTCGGAATAGGGGAAATAAAGGCCAGATTGCGGGAACGGCTGCAGCTTCGAATACAGGAAGCCAGAAGTCTCGGAAACGGTTATGCGGAAAATTTTTACGCCGGGTTGCAAAAATTTATTGATAACCCCGGCAAGCTGGTGTTCAGGGTGGACCCCGAAGAACCTGTTCCACTTCTGTACCTGTTCATGGGCCGCGATTTTGAGGAATTGCTGGGCATCTACGGGGTAACGGTGGAAGCCGAAAATCTGTAACAGTTCAGGTCCGATCGAATTTATTCAAGAAAATAAGGAGTGGCTATGCGCCTTTATAATACGCTCAAACGCAAGAAAGAAGAATTTGTTCCCTTAGACGGAAACAAGGTGAACATGTATGCCTGCGGTATAACTGCCTATGACCTCTGCCATATCGGGCATGCCCGTTCTTCCGTGGTTTTCGATGTTCTGGTTCGTTACCTGCGTTTCAAGGGGTATGATGTTACCTTTGTTCGGAACTTTACGGATATTGACGACAAGATAATCAACCGGGCAAATGAAACGGGTGTGACCGCCACCGAGCTGGCTGAAAAATTTATCGGCGAATTTTACGTTGACATGGACAGGCTGAATATTCTGCGCGCAGATATTGAGCCCAAATGTACCGAGCACATTCCGGAAATGATCAGGCTCACCTCCACTCTTATCGAGCGCGGACATGCCTATCCTACTCCTTCCGGCGACGTTTATTTCAAGGTCCGTTCCTTTGCCGATTATGGAAAGCTTTCCGGCCGTAATATCGAAGACCTGCAGTCCGGTGCGCGTATACAGCCGGGTGAAGAAAAAGAAGATCCTTTGGATTTTGCTCTCTGGAAGGCGGCAAAGCCGGGTGAACCTTCCTGGGAAAGTCCGTGGGGACAGGGCCGTCCCGGTTGGCATCTGGAGTGTTCGGCCATGAGTGAAAAATATCTGCCTCTGCCTTTCGATATTCATGGCGGCGGTCAGGATTTGAGCTTTCCGCACCATGAGAATGAAATCGCCCAGAGCGAAGCTGCTACCGGTAAGGAAATGGCCCGATTCTGGGTGCATAACGGTTTTGTGCAGATCAATTCCGAAAAGATGTCCAAATCTTTGGGCAACTTTTTTACCATCCGCGATATTCTGGGCAAGTTCCTGCCCGAAACATTGCGTTATTTCCTGCTGACCATGCACTACCGCAGCCCTCTTGATTTTTCGTTTGATGCCCTTGAAGAGGCGGAAAAGGGAATCCGCAGGGTTTACACTGCTCTGGAGCAGACGGCGGAAGCCCTGCAGAAGACCAAATGGTCCAAGGCTGCCCTGCCTGCAGAGGTTACGGATGAAATCGCGGAAGCCGAAAAGGGCTGGGCCGAGGCCATGGAAGACGATATGAATACCGCTGCGGCATTGGGGCATATTTTTACCCTGATCCGTCTGGCTGGGCGTATCGGCGAGGAAAAATCATGGCGTAAGAGCGAGGGCGGGCGTGACGCCTGGGCTCGTATTCTGGAAGATGTGAAAAAGTGGGGAGAAGTTCTGGGTATTTTTACCGCTGAACCTGCTGTCTTTCTGGAAAATCTGAAGCAGTGCATGCTTGAACGCAAGGGAATTGACGTTTCACGGGTTGAAGAGCTTGTCGCCGCGCGTCAGGATGCAAGAAAAAATAAGGATTTTGCCCGTTCGGATGAAATCCGGGATGAACTGGCCGAGCTCGGTATTGAAGTGAAGGACACCCCTCAGGGACCGGTCTGGAGCGTTATCTAGCTTTTCTGCACCATATGGAATTCTTTGAAACCGGACTTAAGTCCGGTTTCTTTTTTTCTTCCGGGGAGGTATGGTAGAATTTCACTGGTAACAAACATGAGGTGTGAATGCGCTTAGGTCTGAATGGTAAAAGTGTTGTCGGTGTTTTCTTCTTCTGCGCGGTTATTTTTTTTGTGGCGTGGCTGGGGGCCTCGCTGCTTACGGAGCGCAGCTCCGGCAAGATTGAAAAAGTACTCATGGAAGAAAACCTGACCCGGGCCTCCTATGCAATCTCTGCGCACGTCCAGGCGCTGGAAAATTCCTGCCGTGACTGGGCCTGGTGGGACGATAGCTATGAGTTCATGGAGCATAGGAGCCAAAAGTACATTGAATCCAACCTGACCGACGATGTCATGATCAACCTTAATCTTGACCTGCTCGTATTTTTTGATCGGGGTGGGAGAATCTACGTCGAGAAGAGTTCGGATGAAGCTGCAGCTCAGCTTGAATGTTTTGAAAAGGATGGCTGCAACGGCAGGAAGTTAATAAATCAGTGTACTGATCTGGGTAAATCCGGGTTGATCCGGGTAGGGCACAAGATCATGATGGTTTCGGTTCAGAAAGTCCTGAACAGCAACATAGAGGGGCCTTCACGCGGGACTATGCTTATGGGCAGGTTTTTTGGTGATGCCGCCATCAGCCGCCTTGGTGACGAGTTGCTGCTTAAACTTGCTTTCAGCAATCTCGGCAGGAATAATACGGACGCGGTCTTTTTCAGTGATGTTAAAGCCGGTGACAAAACCATACAGGGCTTCAAGTCCCTGGATGATATTTTCGGAAGGCCTCTTGTGCTTCTGCGGTTGGAAATAAACCGGGACGCATACAGAATAGGCAGCTCCATGACCAGAATTTTCGTGATCTGCTTTCTGGGAGCTGTCGTGGTCATTGGTATAGCCACCGGTGTACTTGTAAACCTGAATTTTGTTACCCGGGTGAAGTTCCTGCAGTCCCAGTTGAAAGGTAAATATTTTGTCGGGCCCTATACCCGCAGTGTTCTACTGAGCGGGAACGATGAACTTACCGATCTTTCCGTGGCCATAAATAAGACGCTTGAGAGGTTGCAGGAAGAAAGGGAGAAGGCGATTGCGGCCAGCAAAGTGAAGAGTGAGTTTCTCGCGAATATGAGTCATGAATTGCGTACCCCCATGCATTCAATACTGGGCATGGTGGAACTCTTGAATGAAACAGATCTCAATGAGGAACAGCGCGAATTTTTAAAAATAACCGGTACTGCCGGCGAAGCCCTGCTGTCCATCATTAACGATGTTCTTGAAATTTCGAAAATCGAGGCCGGGCATCTTGAAATTGAGCACCAGACATTTCTACTGCGGGAGATGGTGGGGCGGGTCGTTAATGTGTTTCATAATGATGCCGTGCGGAAAAATATAGCCCTTACTTTTTCGGTGGCTGATGATGTGCCGGAAAAGGTTGTGGGTGACCCCGCCAGGATAAGGCAGGTTTTGAATAACCTGATAAGCAACGCAATCAAGTTTACCTCCGGCGGCTCCGTTGCTGTGGAGCTTTCCATGCGCGACGATGGTAGAGTTCTTTTTTCTGTCAGAGATTCCGGGATTGGTATTTCCGGTGAGAAAATAGGTATGATTTTCGACAGCTTTACTCAGGCGGACTCCTCTACCAGCAGGAAATACGGCGGCACCGGACTGGGATTGCCCATTTCCCGCAAACTTGTGTCGTTGATGGGCGGGGAAATGAATGTGCAGAGCAAAGTAGGGGAAGGGTCCGTATTCAGCTTTTACGTGAAACTTGGATGATTCTTGACTGGAATACATTTAGACTGGTATTTAAAATTTAGATTGTTTTGATGTTTGCTTATTGACAAATTTTATGTAGAACTTAATTCAGAAAAAGAAACCCGATAAGTCTTGTGAGGTTTAATATGAATGATGTTCTCGGACTTCTGGCTGTCTTTGCCGTAGTCTTGTTAATCGTAAAAGTTATTATTCCCAAGTTGGGCATTGCCCCGTGAGGCTCCGGTAAGAAAAGCTGCAGTTGGCAGCCTGCGGAGAATAATGACGAGGATCACGGAGACAAGTAACATTTGCAGTTGCGAAAACAGGTGAGCAAAGACGCCTGCTAAAATGGAAATGTTGAAGCTTTTGATTGCGGATTCTTTCTCTTCCCGAGGGGAGGGGCTTCTTTGCTTCTTCTGATCAGGAAGGATCATTTTAAACATTAAAAAGACAGTGTGCGAAACCGTACACTGTCTTTTTTTGTGCATGGTTATTTGTAACCGGTAGGAGAGACTTTTTGCTTCGAGTCCTACTGATAAATCAGAACAGAGGTGTCACCAAAGGAGCTTTATGACGAAATATGCTGGATTAATTCTGATCAGGCATACACCTGGCGCATGCATTCAACGAGTTTTGTTATGCGGCAATCATAGGTGTGTTCGGCCAGAATCCTTTTTCGCGCCGCTTTTATTATTCTTTCTCGCGCTTCCCGGTCACCTAGATATCTTTCGATAAGTTCCGGAATTTCATCTCGCGTGGAATAGATTGCGATTTCCCTGCCGGGCTCGAAAAGATTTTCCACCTGATAACGATGGTCGGTAAGTAGAAAGCCGTTGCAGGCAGGCACGTCGAAGACTCTCTGGTTTACGGCCCCTTTCATCTGCTGGCTGGTGCAGTTGAAATTAATTTTCGAGCAGGGGTAAAAGCGCGGCAGGTCTTCGTAGTAGGAGAGTTCACTGTGATATTCCCACGAATCGGACCCGGCCAGAAGCAGCTTCCAACCGTCATCTCCGACGATGAGCGGGTTGTACGGGAGTGTCTTTTTTACGCATGAAAGGCGATATTCCAGCGTTGCCTGCCAGATGACCAGAGTTTCAAAGGCCAGCTTTCGGTAGGGTGAAACAAGATTTTCATAATGAGTCAGAAGATGTGGAAAATCAGTGCGTAGAAAGTTCTGAACCGATGGCTCCGATTTTTCCCCGAAAGCGCCGGCAATGTCTTTCCATTTTTCAAGGAGAGGACCGTTGAGCCTTGCTGCCTCAAGTCTGCGGGCTGTCTTGTGAACCATTGAGTTGCCGACAAAGGAGATGTCTCGTGCCCACTTGCTTTCCGAACAGACTTTTGAAGGTAGAAATCTTGTCTGGTCCGTGCCCAGCGGAAGATGGAAGATATTGTTGAAGCCCATTTCCCTGAGGGCGTCCATCCTGTCTGCGTCCCAGGTGAAAATTGTGGTGGATGTGTCTGCCTGCGCTTTATACAGGGGCAGGATGAGCATGGGATTATCCACGAACCAGGATGCCAGCGGGATTTTGAATTTATGCAGCAGGGAGTTCAGCACTCCTTCCTGATCCACCCCCAGATGGTTGACCGTGAGTACGAAATCCGGTCGGAAAGAGGATAAAGCCGTTGAAATACGCTCCACGAAATGGTCCAGATCCATTTCCTTGGCGTCCATATTTATGAGCATGTGCGGAATGTCCCGGCGCTGGCATGCGGCGACGATTTCCCCCATAAGGAAATACTGGCTGGTCAATAGCAGTATGCGTGGAGCAGAGCCTTGGAATTTCGGCCGAGGCAAGGGTGCGCTTTCTTCATTGCCGTTGTCCTGAAGAAGTTTTTCCACCTGCAGATAGAAGGGGGACAGGCGCAGGTAGAACGGGATTTTAAGGAATCTGACTCCGCGGTCAACGGATGTGGAAAATTTTTTGATCTGTCGTGCAGCGTCAACTGGTGATGAATCTGTAATCCAGACCACATTGGGGGAATCCGGCAGCCTGCCGCGCAGACCGGTTGCTTCGAGAATCTCTTTTTCTGTTTCCAGTATGAGCAGCGGTCTGTCTCTGCGGGCGGCAAGTAATTCCGCAGCAATCCCTATTCCGGACCCGGCCAGCAGGGGGACTTCGTCTTCGGCGACAGTTTCCGCAAGTTCCGTTTCCTTTCTGCGGCCGAATTTGCCCCACATATGCTGAGTTTTGCCGTCTCGAATGATGCGAACATCATAAGGTCCGGATTCATCGGTGAGGAGTTCTGCACTGTATCCGGCCATTTTAGTTACCACGTATCACGGGCCGGTTTGTGGAAATAGAATTCCACTCTGCGGTTCTTTCTGCGGTTTTCTTCAGTATCGTTTTTTACCAGAGGCTGGGTGTCCGCATATCCTACAGCTTTGAGCCGTTTGGGCTCTATGCCGCCTTTTTCTATGATGTAGCGCAGGGCACTTGCCGCTCGGGCAGAGGAGAGTTCCCAGTTGGTCGGGTATTTTCTGGAAGGGGTTTCCTGATTGTCGGTGTGACCGCGCACCACCAGATTGTAGTTGTGGTCCTTCATTATGCTGATCACCTTGTCCAGAACCTTGGTTGCCCCCGGTTTTAGCTGAGCCGTGCCGGGCTGGAAAAGAGATGCTGTGTCCGTGCTTACCAGAACACCGTCCTGATCCGCTTTCACGCCGGTGGATTTGCGGGTGGCATCATCTTCGTTGATGAGGGCCTTGATGCGTAGAACCAGTCCCAGCAGCCGCTTGTCGTTGCTATCCATTTTTATTTCCTTCCTCTTCAGATCGGAAGGAACAAGGGCCAGGTTATCTGCCTCCCTTCTTTCCACCGTTACCCCGAAAGCATCGCGGATAGAGCCTAGGAGCTCCTTGAATTTGGCAACGTCATTGTTTGCAAAAGAGAGCAGCAGTACGAAAAAGCAAAGCAGCAGGGTAACCATGTCCGCAAACGTGGCCATCCACGGAGGGAGCCCCTCTTCCGGCGGTGGGCTGTCATCTTTGGGTTTGATAACAACTATTTTAGCCATGGCTTATTCCGGATTCCGGTGTGCTGCATAGCATGTGTCTCTGCTAGGAAGAGGCATCGCGCATTGCCGGTGCAAGGAATGCCTGCAGTTTTTCCTTTACGATTGAGGGGTGTTCTCCTTTTTGGATTGCCACTACACCTTCAACCATTATTTCCATGAACAGAGATTCCTCAAACGAGCGTTCTTCCAGCTTTTTAGCCAGCGGGAGAAATACAACGTTGGCTAGAATGGAGCCGTAAAGAGTCGTCAGCAACGCAACCGCCATTGCCGGACCGATGGCGTCCGGGTCGCTCAGGTTTGAAAGCATCTGCACGAGCCCTATGAGTGTCCCGATCATCCCGAATGCCGGGGCCATGGTCCCCATGCCTTTCAATACACCCTGACCCTGAAAGTGCCTCTTTTTCATGAAATCTATCTCGATTTCCATGATTGAGCGGACCAGATCTCCGTCTGTTCCGTCGGCAACGAGGATAATGCCCTTTTTCAGGTACTCGTTGTCTATGGCGACCTTTTCAAGCGCCACAAGGCTCTCTTTTCTGGCCGTTTCGGCAAGAGCAACAATCTGGTCGATGATGGCTTTGGGGTCGTTCGGTTTGGCAAAAAAGCCCTTGAGCGCAATCTTGAAAGATTTGAGGACAACTCCCATGGGAAACATAATAAACGCCGAAGCGAATGTTCCCCCGAAAACAACTACAACGGAAGGAGGGTCGATGAAACCGCCGGCGTTGCCGCCCATTATGATGGTGGCGACAATGAGGCCGAAGCCCCCCAGAATTCCGATTAAGGTTGCAATATCCATAGTGTATTATTTTTTTAAAGCGGGTGACCCCACTTTGATTTCATTGTCTTTATAGTAAAAGAATACGTTTTCCAGAGGTTGATCGACCTGCATGTAAGCCGGACCGATGCTTATTTCCACCCCCGGTTTTATCCTTCCCCCAACCATGATGCGACAGTTTTCAAGGTTTTCCGTCTGCCGTATCCTGTTCCACAACTGCTTCTTCTTGCCTTTGAGAAATCTGATTTTCATCTCGTTCTTCTCAATCTTTCGCGTAAAGTCGTCAGTTGTGTAGATACCGTTACTCATGGACTTCTGCACGTCTTCAACATCGGCCATGAGGATGGATATCTGGGCTGAAATTTTGTCTATCTGCAACAGAAGCAGAGGGTTATAGCCTACGATGATCTGAGCCTGTGTACTGAGTCCTCCGCCAAGCTGTTCCCCTACATAGACATATTGTCCACTATAACATTTGCCCCCGGCAAATCTACCTTTTACTGCAAATTTGCCTTCACAATATATTTTAGTGTGTATGCAGTTTTTATCAATGATAATATTTCCACCACTTACAAGTGTGACATTTTCGCAGAAGGCCGTCCGCAGTGTTTCCCTCGATTCGACATGGCCCTTGCTGTTTCCCTTGATTCCGCCATTGCACTTCAGGAAGCCTGCGGCGTGCACGTTGGCCTGCTCTATTACGCCCTTGACGTTTATATTGTTGGCTTTTACGTCAAGCCCGGATTTTATGGAGCCGTGTACTACAAGGTCGCCTACAAAGAATATGTTTCCAGTGGAAAGACTTACATCCCCTCTTACATTCAGGAGTTCCTTGACCGTGATAAGACCTTTTTCGTTGTAGAAAACATAGCCGTTTCTGGTGGCGATGAGCTGGTCGGGATTGTCCGGGTTAACCTTTGTGTTCGGGCCTTTCGGAAATTTTTTTACTGGAAATCTGCGGTAATCGGCTGGACAGGAGCGGTCTTCGTTTTCAGGTGTCCATTGAGCCAGAACCTGACCGGTGATAACACTCTGGACGTAGCCCATATTGTAGTAGTCTACGCTGCCGTCGACATTTTCTATAGGCTTGAGGTTGAGGTGGTCGAAGTCTGGATCAAAATAATGTCTCAGGCAGGGCATGTTTGGAACTCCGGGAGCTGTGCTGAATTTTATGGAATTTCCCGTTCATCTTCAATCACGGAAAAAAATGAGATCAGCCGCACCAGTTCCAGTGTCTTGCATATCTGTTCGCTGGGATTGAGCAGGTACATATTCTTGTTGTTGCTTTTAAGCCGGGAGTTCAGGGAAACAAGAAAGCCTATGCCGGAGCTGTCCAGAAATCTGGCTTCTGAAAGATCGGCAATGACTGTCGTTACCTCAGGGCTTTCGCTCTTGAGTTCAACCTGCTCCTTGAAATCATATATTGTTTCAATTGTTATTTCCCGACCGCATTTCAGAGTAAGGGTGCCGTCAGTTACCATTATTCTTTCCTCTGCCATTGTTCTTCCTTTATTCTGCGGGTCAGCTTGATTGTGTTTTTGCCATCTTCCTGGATCAGTTCAAACGAGTCCATCAGTTCGGACATTATGAACATGCCGCGCCCTCCAACCGCTTCCGGCGCAGGCATGGTGAAATCTATCGTTTTGGCGCAGATGCCTTTTCCCCAATCTGAAATCTCGAAAATGACGTGTTCTCCAGGAACGACTGTAACAGCCAGTTCCAGCCTGTTACAGGGGGCATCCGTTTCATAGGCGTGGCGCGCGACATTGGAGCATCCCTCGGTCAGCACCAGATCTATGTCGTGAAGCAGGTCTTCATCCGCTATGTATTGTTTGAGAATGTGGATGGCCTTGCGCGCAACCTCCCTGCTTTCCTCCGGGGTGGGAACTGCTGCCAGCACGAAATTATGCATGAATGCTCCAGATGGAATTCCCGGCGCTCAGCCGGTCTTTTCGGTTGCTGTTGATTAGGACTCCCGAAACACGTCTCTATTTAATATACCTAATCCTCACGTTTTAGCAAAAGATGTCAAGCCAAAACCGGAAAATCAGGAAAAATCTTTTGAATCCAGTATGATTGTCACCGGTCCCCAGTTTACGAAATCCACATTCATCATGGCTCCGAATTCTCCGGTGGCGACTTTCCCAGGCGCTTTGGATGCCGCCTGAGCGGCGAAAAGATCGAAAAGCCGGCGGGCAAGATCCGGTTGCGCTGCTTCCGTAAAGGAGGGACGGCGTCCTTTTTTGCATGAAGCGTAAAGGGTGAACTGGGAAACCAGCAGCATGTCGCCGGAAATATCCGCAAGCGACCTGTTCATGCGCCCTTCCTCGTCTTCAAAAATGCGCAGGCCGATCATTTTATCTATGAGAGTGTTCCATACCTTGGAGTCGGGAAGATTCTCGTCATCATCGCCCCCGAATCCGACCAGAACCATTATCCCCGGACCGATCTCGCCGACTGTAGAGCCTGCGACATCTACGCGGGCCCGGCTGGTACGCTGTATGACAAGCCGCATTTTCTAATCCTCAAAATAAGTTGCGACAGAGGATTCCTTTTCCGAAACAGAGGCGTAAACCACCCGGACATGTTCCGTGGCGATTCTTTTTTTCATCTCTTCATAGATATACCGGGCGATATTTTCAGAAGAAGGGTTGCGGTGCTCGAAATACGGAATGCTGTTCAGGTGCTTGTGATCCAGAGTGTCCAGCACTTCGCCAAGTTCTTTTTTGAGAACCTTGAAGTCCACCAGAATTTCAACCCGGTCGTCCAGCCTGTCTCCTTCCACTTCAAGCTCAACGCCGAAGTTGTGCCCGTGCATGTTTTCGCACTTTCCGCCGTAGTTGCGCAGTTGGTGCGCTGCGCTGAATTCCTTTTTCACCTTGAGGCGCCATTTGCCTTTGCTCATATCTTTCTCCATGAATTTGTGTCCGGTCCGGAAGTCCCTGCGGAGGGTTCTTCTACCCTAAAGAGAACAGGGTATCAAATCCCGTTTCGGCACGGGTATTTTTATTGTACCGCAGCCTTCCGGCCGTTACCGTTTCTGCGCCACTGGTTGAATTCCCGCCAGAAATCTCCGTTGGGGCGGATGTTGTAGCCGTGTCCAAGCCGCAGGGAGCAGATGGCTTCATCCAGAAACAGCTGCAGTGTGACCGGAGCGGAGCCGGGATAGCCGCTGAGGATCGCTTTTAATTCTTCGATTCCTTCCTGGGTGCAAAGAGTGTGGTGAACGGGGAGAGGGACTGCTTCCTCGCAACCAGCCTGGGCGGATTCGAGCAGAGTCACTTCCTCCGCCAGAACCTTGGCCTGTTTCGGCCCATCGGAGTCTCCGTTTTCCTGATCGCGCAGGTCTATCTTGCCCTTGACCAGCAGGGGCTGGTCCTGATCCAGAAATTTGGCTGCAACCTCATATGTGTTCGGCAGCATGGTCAATTCACCGGCCCCGGTCATGTCTTCCATCTGGCAGAAGGCCATCTTGTCGCCTTTCTTGGTGATGTATTCCTTGTAGGAGGGGATGACTATGCCGAGGCGAACCTGAGATCCGTTGCCCATCTGCTTGCAATCTTCAATTGTAACCAGACCTAACCGGTTCATTTCGTGTCTGAAGGAGAGCAGCGGGTGGCAGGTCAGGTAGAAACCGAGAGCTTCCTTTTCAAGACGCTGCATTTCCTGATCATCCATTTCCGGCATGTTGAATTCTTCAAAGGAGATGGTCGGCGTTTCCGTGCTGTCTTCCGCTCCGCCGAGCATGTCCAGCATGTTTATCATGCCGGATTCCTTTTCCTTGGTCTTTTTCTGGCCGTATGCAACTGCCTTGTCCAGAGAGGCGATCAGTCCTGCTCTTGAAACACCGAGGGAGTCCATGGCCCCGGCCCGGATCAGATATTCCATGACCCTCTTCGTTACCCGGCGCAGGTTGACCCTTGTACAGAAATCAACGAGGTCATTGAATGGTCCGTTCTTCTTTCTTTCGGCCACGATTTCATCAATAGCTTCCTCGCCAACGTTCTTGATTCCGGCCATGCCGTAGATTATGTCGCCTTCGTACACCGAGAAACGGGCCATGCCCAGATTTATGTCCGGCTGGCGTACGGTTACGTCCATATCCCGGCAGGCATTGATGTACATGATGATCTTTTCGGTGTTGTTCATTTCAGTACTCATGAGCGCTGCCATGAATTCCACCGGAAAGTGAGCCTTGAGGTAGGCTGTGTAGTAAGAAATAAGCGCGTACGCGGCCGAGTGTGATTTGTTGAAGCCGTAAGCCGCGAACTGTTCCATGAGGTCGAAGATGGCGTTGGCCGTTTCCTCGGGAATCTTGTTTTCCCGTGCACCGTCCAGAAAACGGACCCTGTGCTTGGCCATTTCCTCAGGAATTTTTTTACCCATGGCCCGGCGCAGCAGGTCACCCTCACCGAGGGAGTAGTTGGCAATGGTCATTGCCGCGGCCATAACCTGCTCCTGATAGACTATGACACCGTATGTGGCAGCCAGACTCGGTTCCAGAGTGGGCCAGAGATATGTTACTTCAATCTCCCCGTGCTTGCGTTTGATGAATTCGTCAACCATTCCGGAGCCGAGAGGGCCGGGACGGTAGAGGGCGAGCATCGCGATGATGTCCTCAAAGCAGTTCGGCTTGAGCATGCGCAGGTATTTGCGCATGCCGGATGATTCAACCTGAAAGACCCCGTCCGTATCGCCCTGACTGAAAATTTCGAATGTGGTCGGATCATCCAGAGAAAGGGTGTCCAGATCAGGTGCTTCCTTGCCCTGATCGCGGATGATATCCAGACAATCCTCAATGACGGTCATGGTGCGCAGTCCCAGAAAGTCGAACTTGATCAGGCCGACTTTTTCGACCTTTTTCATGTCGTACTGGGTTACGATTTCACCCTTTTTTCCGCGATATAGAGGCAGGTAGTCGGTCATGGGCTTGTCGGAGATAACGACCCCGGCCGCATGAGTGGAGGCGTGGCGCGACATTCCTTCCAGACGCTTGGCGATATCCATGAGCTTGGCTATCTTGGGGTCGGTGTCCACCATGTTCTGCAGTTCGGGGATGGCCTTTACCGAGTTTTCCACGGTAATCTTGGCCTTTTTTACCCCAAGAAGCTGGGCGATGACCCCCGGATCGTCCGGAATGAGCTTGGCGATGGGATCGGTTTCGGAAAAATGCATGCCCAGGGCACGGCCCACGTCCTTGATTACCGCCTTGGTCTTCATGGTGCCGTAGGTGGTTATCTGGGCAACGTGGTCCCATCCGTATTTTTCGGAGCAGTATTTTACAACCTCCAGACGGCGGCGTTCGCAGAAGTCCACGTCGATATCAGGCATGGAAACACGTTCCACGTTGAGGAACCTTTCGAACAGAAGATCGTAAGGCAGGGGATCGAGGTTGGTTATGCGCAGAGACCAGGCCACAATGGAACCAGCTGCCGATCCTCGTCCGGGGCCTACGGGGATGCGGTTGTTCTTGGCCCAGTTGATGAAGTCCTGCACGATGAGAAAGTAGGCCGGAAAGCCCATCTCGGTAATGACTCCCAGCTCGTATTCAAGGCGGTCCCAGTATTTCTTTTCATCAATTTCGTAAGGGGCGTTCTCAATGCGTTTTTTCAGACCTTCCCGGCACAGCCGTATAAATTCAGTATCAAGTGTCATCCCTTCTGGAAGTTCATATTCCGGGAAGTAGTAGTTGCCGAGCTCAATCTCAAGGTTGCACATTTCGGCAATGCGCTGGGTGTTGGCAATGGCTTCCGGTACATGGGCGAAATACTGCTCAAACTCTTCGGGCGGCTTGAAGTAAAGTTCGTTTGTTTCCATGCGCATGCGCTTTACGTCGTCCACCTTGTTCTGGGTCTGGATGCAGAGCAGCAGGTCGTGGGCTTCGTAGTCATCCTGAGTCAGGTAATGGCAGTCGTTGGTTGCCACCAGAGGAAGCCCGGTGCGTTCGGCGCACTGGATGAGCAGGTCGTTGGCCTGTTCCTGTTCACGTACACCGTTGCACTGGATTTCCAGATAGAAGTTGTTCGGAAAGATTTCAGCGTACTGCCGGGCCATATCAACACCTGCATCAAGACCTTGCTGCGTCAGGGAACGGCACACTTCCCCGGCAAGACAGGCTGAAAGGGCGATTATCCCTTCACTGTATTTGTTGAGCAGATATTTGCTGACTCTCGGTTTGTAGTGGAACCCTTCCAGATAGCCCAGCGAGACAAGTCGGATCAGGTTCTTGTAGCCCTGCTGGTTCTTGGCCAGCAGTACGAGGTGGTAGCGCTCGCGCTTTTCCTTGCTCTTGTGTGCGTTTTCGTCATCAATGTCACCGGGGGCGACATATACTTCGCATCCGATGATCGGTTTTATGCCCATTTCCATGGCGGTCATGTAAAAGTTAACCGCTCCGAACATGGAGCCGTGGTCGGTTATGGCTACTGCCGGCATGCCGAAGTCCTTGGCCTGCTGGCACAAGTCCTTGATGCGGATGGCTCCGTCAAGCAGACTGTATTCGGTATGGACGTGGAGATGAACAAATTCAGACATGGTATCCTGACCTGTAGTATATATGAGTAAAGAAACGGTCCTATTTATTTTTCAGGGCAAACGTCAACAACGAAGATTCACCGGACGAGATGAGCTCGGCATCGGAATACGAAAAAATCTTGCGTTATCGGATCGTTGACGAAAGCATATCCACATGCAAAAAAAATGTGAAGAAAATACAAAGGCGGAGTCCGCATGGAAGTTTCGGCCATCTATATATATGAAAGAACACCCCTGATACTGCTTTTCGCCACCGGTTACCTGCTCTATCTGGTTATGTCCGGAGCCGGTCTGCCCGGCTATATGGCCGCTAGGGCAGTCCGCTTCAGCCGGGGAAGGGCGGATGCGTTACTGCTGTCACTCATAGCTGTTTCCGCAGGGCTCTCCATGTTTATTCCCAATGCGGTCACAGTGCTGGCGATGCTTCCGGTTATCCGCAGGCTGGCGGAAAAATCTCCTGATCTGACAACTCCCTTGACCCTGTCGATAATTTACGGGGCCAATATCGGCGGCATGGGGTCTTTGATAGGCAGCCCTGCGAATATGCTGCTCATTGGTGTCCTTGATTATTTTGATGTGCCGGGAAGGGGCGAAATCTCTTTTTTCAATTGGTTTGAATGGGCTCTCCCTTTGGTGCTGCTGTTCCTCGTTGTTGCTTGGCGTGTTGCCTGCGTGGCTCTTAATGATCGGAAAATGCGATTTTACACTGAAGAAATCGCTGTGCTGCCGTTTCGCCCGAGTCATGCAAGGGGGCTTGCTGTGCTGGCCGTCTACATCGGTTACTGGCTGCTTTCCTCCATTGCAGCAGAATTCAGTCCTGTCCTTCGGAAATATGAACCGCTTGGCGCAGGTATTTTCACTCTGTTGTTTTGCGGCTATGTCTTCGGGACTGGTCTGGTCCGTCCGCGTGATCTGATACACCGGTTGCCTAAGCGGGGTATTGTTCTTCTTGGTGCGCTGGGACTTCTTCTTGTCCTGGCCGGGTTTTTCAGGCTGGATGAACATGCCGCGGATGGCTTTTCCCTGCTGCTCAAATACATTGAGCAGGATGGTTGCGGCGGGTTTACGGTATATCTCGCTGTTGCCTTTGCAGTAATCATGTTAACTGAGTTTCTAAGCAATACGGTTGTATCTACAGCCTTTTTTGCTGTGGTTGTCCATATGGCAGGAATCTGTGCGCTGGAGCAGCTGCCTTTGTTGATTCTGGTCTCTACAGCCTCGACCTGCGCTTTTATGACCCCTGTAGCTACACCATGCAACAGTCTGGCAGTGGGGGAGATGCGCGGGGTTTCGTTACGGGCCATGCTGCTGCTTGGAATGCTTTTGAATGTCGTGGGTGCTTTTCTGCTCTCGATCTGGATAAGGGAGGTAGTCCCTCTGGTATACGGATGATCTTCTTCGAGATCAGCAATTACACGCGTTAATAATACGCAACAAACAAGAAAAGCTCGATTACATAAACAATAATTCAAAAAGCAGTTGACTCTGCGGATCAAATTCCCTAGAAGTTCTTTCCCTGCTGACGAC